>NZ_LMFG01000003.1:0-527676 GCF_001426725.1 Cellulomonas sp. Root137
ATAGCGAAGGGGAAACGCCCGGTCCCATTCCGAACCCGGAAGCTAAGCCCTTCAGCGCCGATGGTACTGCACTCGCCAGGGTGTGGGAGAGTAGGACGCCGCCGGACATCATTCAGGAGAAGCCACCCCCGACGGGGGTGGCTTCTTCTGTTTCCCAAGAATGTTCTGTGCGCGCGACGTCGGGCGTATTGATCAGCACTATTCACCGCAGTGTCGTCCCCGCTCCGCCATTTTCGGCGCGGCCCACTCGGCCGCCGTTCGGCGTCCGGAGCAGGGGATGAGACGATGGGGCGGTCGATCGCGACGAGGAGAGCACACAGATGAACAGCGAGAATCGTGCCGAGGGCACACCCGACGACCGGGGTCGATCGGGTGGAGCGAGCCGCGGTCGACCCGACGGCGAACGCAGCAGCTCGGCACGAGGCCCGCGTGGCTCGCAGGGCGGCGGCGCGCCTCGCGGCGGTTCGTCCGGTCGTGGCGGCGGTTCCTACGGTGGCGCGCGTCCGAGCTCGGGCGGAGACCGGGGCTACCGCCCGTCGTCCGGCGGGCGTCCGGCCGGCGACGACCGCGGGTTCCGGCCGTCCGGCAGCGGGCGTCCGGGTGCGGACCGCCCGTCTTACGGCGACCGTTCCGGCAGCGGCCGCCCCCCGTACGGTGACCGCTCCGGCGCGGGTGACCGCGGCCGTGGAGCCGACCGACCGTCGTACGGTGACCGTCCCAGCGGGGATCGGCCGAGCTACGGTCGTCCGTCGGGCGATCGAACGGGCTTCGGAGATCGCTCCGGTGGAACCAGCCGCGGCGGCGACCGCTCGTCCTACGGGAACCGACCTTCCGGCGCTCGGCCCGCGTACGGAGACCGCCCCTCGGGTGACCGCCCGGCATACGGAAACCGCCCTGCTGGCGAGCGAGCTGGCAGCGGCGACCGTCCCGCCTACGGCAACCGCTCCGGCGGGGACCGCCCCGCGTACGGCAACCGACCTTCCGGAGACCGCCCGTCGTACGGCGACCGCTCTGGTGGTCGTCCCCAGGGTGACCGCCCGTCCTACGGTGACCGTTCCGGTGGTGGTCGCCCCTCGGGTGACCGACCGTCCTACGGTGACCGCTCTGGTGGTCGTCCCCAGGGTGACCGCCCGTCCTACGGCAACCGCTCCGGCGGGGACCGTCCCGCGTACGGCAACCGACCTTCCGGAGACCGCCCGTCGTACGGCGATCGTTCCGTTGGTCGTTCCCAGGGTGACCGTCCCTCCTACGGTGACCGTTCCGGTGGTGGTCGTCCCCAGGGTGACCGCCCGTCCTACGGTGACCGTTCCGGTGGTGGCCGCCCTCAGGGTGACCGTCCCTCCTACGGTGACCGTTCCGGTGGTGGCCGCCCTCAGGGTGACCGCCCGTCCTACGGTGACCGTTCCGGTGGTGGTCGTCCCCAGGGTGACCGCCCCACCTACGGTGATCGTTCGGGTGGTGGTCGCCCCTCGGGTGACCGTCCCTCCTATGGAGACCGTTCCGGTGGCGACCGTCCCTCGTACGGGCAGCGCTCAGGCGGGGACCGCCCGTCCTACGGCGACCGTCCCCCCGCTGGGGACCGGAACCGCGGCGGGGACCGGCCGTCCTACGGCAGCCGTCCGGCCGATGACCGGCGCTCGAGCGGCGACCGACCGGATCGGGGAGGCCGTCCGGCCGGCGGGGCCGACCGACGTCCGTCCGGCGACCGTCCGGCGTCCGGTGGTCAGCGCCCCTCGTACTCCGACCGGAGCGACCGCCCCGAGCGCTCGTCGTCTCGTCCGCCCGCCTCGGGCAACCGCAGCGACCGCCCCGCGACGGGCGATCGTCGGCCCCCCGGCGGACGGCCCGTGCGCGACGACCGTTCCGCTCCGCGCGCTGGGTACGGCGCGGGCGCGGAGCGTCCGGCGACCGACGACCGGCGGCTCACGCGTCCGCCGCAGGAGGAGCGCCTCGTCGCGCCCGAGATCCCGGACGAGGTCGTGTTCAGCGACCTCGACCGTTCCGTCCGCGGCCGGCTGCGCACGCTGAGCAAGGACAACGCCGATGGCGTCGGCCGTCACCTGGTGATGGTGGGCCGGCTGCTCGACGCCGCGCCGGAGCTTGCCTACGAGCACGCCCAGGCCGCGGTTCGCCGTGCCGGGCGCGTCGACGTCGTGCGGGAGGCCGCCGGTCTGGCTGCCTACCGGACGGGTCGGTACGCCGAGGCGCTGCGCGAGCTGCGGACGGTGCGCCGGTTGAACGGGTCGTCGGAGCACCTGGCGATCATGGCGGACTGCGAGCGTGGGCTGGGCAGGCCCGAGCGCGCGCTCGCCCTGGCGCAGGAGCCGGAGGCCGAGACGCTCGATGCGGAGTCGAGCATCGAGCTGGCGATCGTCGTCAGCGGTGCGCGCCTGGACCTCGGTCAGGCCGATGCCGCCGTGGCGGCCCTGTCGACCGTGGCGGTACGTGCCGCGACCGGTCTGGTTGCCGTGCGGGTGGCTCAGGCGCGGGCGACCGCGCTCGAGGCGGCCGGACGTACCGACGAGGCCGCGGCCGAGCTGGCGCCGTACACGCAGGACCAGCTCGACGAAGCCGCGGGTGACGTGGAGGTCGAGGACGAGGTGGTCTCGTTCGACCTCAGCGAGTTCGACGCGGACGGCGAGTACGACGAGGACGCGTTCGAGGCGCCCGCCGTCGCGGACGACTCGGCCGCAGCCGACGACGACGAGGACGACGAGGAGGTCGAGGACGACGACGAGACCGATGTCGTCGCCGACGACGCGCACGAGTCGGTCGACGTGTCGTCCGACGAGTCCGAGCAGCCGGTCGACGATGTCGCCGGAGCCCTCGACGAGACGCCCGACGCACCCGCAGACGGCGACCGCCCGCACGAGGAGCCGGAGCAGCTGCTGGGCGGTCAGGGGTCGGACGAGGCGGAGGGCGGTCGGTGACGGGGGGGCTCATCGGCTCGGCCACACCGCTCGCGGACCGGTTCGACCTCGCGCTGGTCGACCTGGACGGCGTGGCCTACCGCGGTCACGAGCCGATCGACGGTGCGGCCGAGGGGCTGACGGCGGCGCGCGAGCGAGGGATGCGGCTGGTGTTCGTCACCAACAACGCGTCGCGCGAGCCGGAGTCCGTCGCGGACCAGCTCACGGACCTCGGGATCGTCACGCACGCCTCCGAGGTCATGACCGCGGCGCAGGCGGCTGCGCAGCTGCTGCGCACCCGGCTGCCGCGCGGGTCGAAGGTGCTGGTCGTCGGCGGCGCCGGGCTGGTCACCGCCGTGCGGCTGGCCGGGTACGAGGTCGTGCACTCCGCCGACGACGAGCCCGCAGCCGTCGCGCAGGGCTTCTCGCCGGAGGTGGGCTGGCCGCAGCTCGCGGAGGCGGCGTACGCCGTCGGCCGCGGTGCGTGGCACGTGGCGTCGAACCTCGACCTGAGCCTGCCGACCGCGCGGGGCTTCGCGCCGGGGAACGGATCGCTCGTCGGCGCCGTCCAGGCGGCGACGGGCGTGGTCCCGGACAGCGCGGGCAAGCCGTCCCCGACGATGTACCAGATGGCCGTGGAGCGGGTCGGCGCGCGCGAGACGCTCGTGATCGGCGACCGGCTCGACACCGACCTGGGCGGTGCGCGCGCAGGCGGCTACATCGGGCTGCACGTGCTGACCGGCGTGAGCTCGGCGCGCGACGACGTGCTGGCGGTGCCGGGGGAGCGGCCGCACCTCATCGGCGCGGACCTGCGCTCGCTGCTGGTCGCCCACCCCGAGCCCCAGCAGGGAGAGGACGGCTGGTGGACCGTGCGGGAGGCGTCGGCGCGAGTCGTCGAGGGTCGCCTCGAGCTGGGTCGCGGCTCCGACACGTCCGTCGAGGGCCAGGTCGACGTGGTCCGCGCGGCGTGCGCTGCGGCGTGGACCGCGGTCGACGCCGGTGTCGAGCTCGACCCGTCCTCGGTCCCGGAGCTGGCGACCGCGCTCGACGGCGAGTGATCGCGAGCGGGGTCGCCTGTGTGTGGCGACCGGTCGAGGTCGGCTCCGGCAGGTAGCGTGGGCGCGGTCCCGGACCTCGGACTCGGGCGGCAGCGCCGCCGGTGATCCTCGCGTGACCGGGACCGACGCAGGACGACGACCACCTCAGGAGACGGCGCAGTGAGCGAGACCGGCGGGACGGACGTGACACCGGGACAGGTGCCCGGGCTGAGCTCGACCTCGGACGCGGCGGTCGACGAAGCACTGTCGACGCTGGTGGGCCTCGAGGACCAGCCGCTGCGGTCGCACGTCGCCGTGTTCGACGCGGTCCACGGCGCGCTCCAGGACCGGCTCGCGGACGCGGAGGGCTGACCCGCGGTGACCACACGCCTCGACACGGAGCTCGTGCGCCGCGGACTGGCCCGGTCGCGGCGGCACGCCGGAGAGCTGATCGCGGCCGGTCGGGTGACCGTCGATGGCTCCGCGGTCTCGCGGAGCGCCGCGCAGGTGACGGACGAGCGCCAGGTCGCCGTCCGGTCCGACGACGGTGACCCGGGCTACGCGTCGCGCGCAGGGCACAAGCTGGCAGGTGCCCTCGACGCGCTCGGCGCGGACGGTCCCGCGGTCGCCGGCCGGCACTGCCTCGACGCGGGGGCGAGCACCGGAGGATTCACCGACGTGCTGCTGCGCCGCGGGGCGGCGGGCGTCGTGGCGGTCGACGTCGGTCACGACCAGATGGTCGACGAGCTGCGTGCGGACCCGCGGGTGAACGTGCGCGAGGGCGTCAACGTCCGCACCCTGACGCGTGGGGACGTCAGCCCCGCCCCGGAGCTGGTCGTCGCCGACCTCTCGTTCATCTCGCTCACCCTCGTCCTTCCCGCGCTCGTCGACGTCGCTCGGCCGGACGCCGACCTGCTGCTGATGGTGAAGCCGCAGTTCGAGGTCGGGCGCGAGCGACTCGGCTCGGGTGGTGTGGTGCGTCTGCCCGGCCTGTGGGTCGACGCCGTCCTGGGTGTCGCGCGCGCCGGTGCCGAGCTCGGTCTGGAGGTCCGCGACGTCGTCCGCAGCCCACTGCCGGGACCGAGCGGCAACGTCGAGTTCTTCGTGTGGTTCCGGCGGCCGGAGGGCGACGCGGCCGTCGATGTCCCCGTCGACCGGATCACCGCCGCCGTGCTCGCGGACGCCGAGGTGGCCCCGTGACCCGGCGCGCCCTGGTGGTCACCCACGGTGGCCGCGAGGAAGCCGTGGCGGCCACCCGCGAGGTGGTGCGCGAGCTCGAGCGCGCGGGCGTCGAGCCGGTGCTGGCCGCGGAGGACGCCGACGCTGCCGACCTGCCGGCGTTCGAGCTGGCGATCGTGCTCGGTGGCGACGGGACGATCCTGCGGGCCGCCGAGCTCACACGGGGGACGTCCGTGCCCCTGCTGGGCGTGAACCTCGGTCACGTCGGGTTCCTCGCCGAGAGTGAGCGTGAGGACCTCGGGGAGGCGGTTCGACGACTGACCGCGGGCGAGTTCGTCGTCGAGGAGCGCGTCACCCTCGACGTCCGGGTGCTGCGGCCGGACGGGAGCGTCGGCACCGGGTGGGCGCTCAACGAGGCGGCGCTGGAGAAGGTGGACCGATCGCGCATGCTCGAGGTGCTCGTCGAGGTCGACGGCCACCCGCTGTCGTCGTTCGGCTGCGACGGGATCGTCGCGGCGACCGCCACCGGGTCCACCGCGCACGCGTTCTCCGCCGGCGGCCCCGTGGTGTGGCCGGACGTGGACGGCATGATCCTGGTGCCCCTGTCGGCGCACGCCCTGTTCGCCCGGCCGCTGGTGGTCGGTCCCCGGAGCACCCTCGCGGTGGAGGTGCTGGAGCGCTCGCCCGCCGCCGGGTTGGTCACGCTCGACGGCCGCCGCCGGCTCGAGGTGCCCAAGGGGTCGCGGGTGGAGGTCACCCGCAGCCCCGTCCCCGTGCGACTCGCACGGCTCACGATGGCGCCGTTCACGACGCGCCTGGTGAACAAGTTCGGTCTCCCGGTCGACGGCTGGCGCGGGCGGCCCAGCGCGCCGCGGCCCGTGCGCGCCGTGCAGCCGGAGGTGGCACCGTGATCGAGGAGATCCGGATCGAGAACCTCGGGGTCATCGGCCGCGCGCACGTCGAGCTCGGCCCGGGGCTCACGGTGCTCACGGGCGAGACCGGTGCGGGCAAGACGATGGTGCTGACGGCGCTGAACCTCCTGCTCGGCGGCAAGGCCGACCCGGCGACCGTGCGGGTCGGGTCGGCGTCGGCCTCCGTCGAGGGCCGGGTGGTGCTCGACGCCGGTGCTCCTGCGCTCGCGCGCGCCGCCGAGGCCGGTGCCGCTCTGGACGACGACGGGAGCCTCGTGCTCCTGCGGACGGTCGGTGCCGGCTCGGACGGCACCACCGGCCGCTCCCGTGCGTTCGTGGGCGGTCGGTCCGTGCCTCAAGGGCTTCTCGCGGAGCTGGCGGACGAGCTGGTCACGGTGCACGGCCAGGCCGACCAGGCCCGGTTGCGCTCGCCCGCGGTGCAGCGGGAGGCGCTCGACGAGTTCGTCGGTCCGGCGCACCGCGAGGTGCTCGCGAGCTACCGCGGTGCGTGGGCGCAGCGGGCACGCGTGGAGGCGGAGCTCACGGACCTCGTCGACCGGGCGCGGGACCGCACGCGGGAGGCGGAGCTGCTGCGCCTCGGGCTGGCGGAGGTCGAGCGGGTGGACCCGCAGCCGGACGAGGACGTGACGCTGGCCGACGAGGTCGAGCGGCTGTCGCACGCCGAGGACCTGCGGACGGCCGCGGCCGGGGCGCACACCGCGCTCGTCGGCGGCGACGACGGGACGGACGAGGGGACGGCGGTCGGGACGATCGAGCTCGCGCGCCGGCTGCTCGAGCACGAGGGCAGCCACGACCCGGCGCTCGCCGCGCTCGCCACCCGCATCGCGGAGGCGGGTTACCTGCTCGCGGACGTGTCGACGGACCTCGCCGCCTACCTGGAGGACCTGCAGGCCGACCCGCTGCGCCTCGAGGCAGCCCAGCGCCGGCGCGCCGAGCTGGGCAGCCTCACCCGGAGCTACGGGTCGACGGTCGCGGAGGTGCTGGCCTGGGCGGACACCGCCGGTCGCCGTCTGCTCGACCTCGACGGCGGGGAGGAGCGGATCGACGAGCTGCGGGAGGAACGCGCTCGCCTGCGCGCCGAGCTCGACACGCTCGCGGACCGGTTGACGAGCGGGCGACGCGCCGGCGCCGAGCGTCTGTCCGCGGTGGTGTCCGAGGAGCTGGCGGGCCTGGCGATGGGTGGAGCCGAGCTGCGCGTGGTCGTCGAGCCGGCCGACGAGCCCGGACCGCACGGCGCCGACAAGGTCGAGATGCTCCTGGTGCCACACGCGGGCGCGCCCGCTCGCGCGCTGGGCAAGGGCGCGTCCGGTGGGGAGCTGTCCCGCGTCATGCTGGCCATCGAGGTGGCGCTGGCCACCGCGCCGGGCGCGACACGGCCGGGGACGTTCGTGTTCGACGAGGTCGACGCGGGCGTCGGCGGTCGGGCCGCGGTCGAGGTGGGACGTCGGCTGTCGTCACTCGCGCAGGGCAGCCAGGTGCTCGTCGTGACGCACCTCGCGCAGGTAGCGGCGTTCGCCGACCGGCACCTCGTCGTCACCAAGTCGACGGCCGACGGGGTGGACGTGGTCACCGAGTCGGACGTGCGCTTGGTCACGCAGGAGGACCGTGTGCGCGAGCTCGCCCGCATGCTGTCCGGCCAGGAGGACTCGCACGCCGCGCGGACGCACGCCGCAGAACTGCTCGAGCTCTCGTCCGTGGGACGATGAGCGGCGATGAGAGCCTCCCTGCGCAAGCGCACCGCCCTGCCCGAAGCCGGCGTCGTCGCCGGTCCGGCACGTGTCGACCCCCGGACCAAGGGGCTGACCAAGCGTCTGCGCCCCGGTGACATCGCCGTCATCGACCACCTGGACCTCGACCGTGTGTCCGCCGAGGCGCTGGTCGCGTGCCAGCCCACCGCCGTGCTCAACGCTGCGCGCTCCACGTCGGGTCGCTACCCGAACCTCGGCCCGGAGATCCTCATCGAGGCCGGCATCCCCCTGATCGACGACCTCGGTGCGGACGTCATGTCCCTGACCGAGGGCCACCGGCTCCGGATCGTGGACGGTGCCGTCTACGAGGGCGAGACGCTGGTCGCGGAGGGTGTCCTGCAGACCGAGGCGACGGTCGCCGCCGCGATGGAGGAGGCCCGTGCCGGCCTCTCCGTGCAGCTGGAGTCGTTCGCCGCGAACACGATGGACTACCTGCGCCGCGAGCGGGACCTGCTCCTCGACGGGGTCGGCGTGCCCGACATCTCCACCGTGATCGACGGTCGGCAGGTGCTCATCGTGGTCCGCGGCTACCACTACAAGGAAGACCTGGTCACGCTGCGGCCCTACATCCGCGAGTACCGGCCGGTGCTCATCGGCGTCGACGGGGGAGCGGACGCGATCCTCGACGCCGGCTGGAAGCCCGACCTGATCGTCGGAGACATGGACTCCGTATCCGACCGCGCCCTGACGTGCGGCGCGGAGGTGGTGGTGCACGCCTACCGCGACGGTCGCGCGCCCGGGCTCGCGCGAGTGGAACAGCTCGACGTCAAGCACGTCGTATTCCCCGCCACCGGCACCAGCGAGGACGTCGCCATGCTGCTCGCCGACGACAAGGGCGCCGAGCTGATCGTGGCGGTCGGGACGCACGCCACGCTCGTCGAGTTCCTGGACAAGGGCCGGTCGGGCATGGCGAGCACCTTCCTCACGCGACTGCGGGTCGGCAGCAAGCTGGTCGACGCCAAGGGCGTCTCGCGGCTCTACCGGAACCGCATCTCCAACCTGCAGCTCACCCTCCTGGTCCTCGCGGGCCTGCTCGCCCTCGGCGTGGCGCTCGCGTCGACCGCGGCGGGCCAGACCCTGATCGGCCTCTCGGGCGCCCGTATCGACGACATCACGTCGTGGGTGAGCGGACTCTTCGGATGAGCACCGCCGCCCCCGCCCTGCACCTGGTCCCGGTGAACGCCGGCGACGTACCCGACGGAGACCTCGCACCGTGATCGACTTCCGCTACCACATCGTCTCGCTCATCTCGGTCTTCCTGGCGCTGGCCGTCGGCATCGCCCTGGGTGCCGGCCCGCTCAAGGAGACGATCGGCGACACCCTCACCGGCCAGGTCGAGCAGCTCCGCGGCGAGAAGGACGCGCTCCGGGCCGAGCTCGACACCACGTCGGGCGAGCTCCAGGACGCCGAGACCTACATCGACGCCGCCGGTCCGCAGCTCCTCGACGGCACCTTGCCGGACCGCCGGGTCGCCGTGATCGCGCTCGGTGAGGTCGACGAGGCGGTCCGCACCGCGATCGACACGCGCCTGACCCAGTCGGGCGCCAGCGTCACGGCCCACGTCACGTTGACGGACACGTGGATGGACCCTGACGCGCGCACGTTCCGGCAGGCGCTGGTCGGCCAGCTGCTCACGTACCTCGACCCGGTGCCGGCCGACGACGCGGGCGTCGAGGACGAGCTCGCCTCGGCGCTGGTGCAGGCCCTCGTCACGTCGGACCCGAGCAACCCGGACGTGCTGTCCGACGACGCCTCCGTGCTGCTCGAGCTCCTCTCGTCGAGCGAGAGCGACAGCCCCCTGGTCACCGTGGCCGACCAGGTCACCGTGCCTGCCGACGCGATCGTCGTCATCGGCGTGCCCCGGGAGGAGGCCGCCGCGGACGCGACCCCGAGCCCCGCGCCGTCGGAGTCGACCGTCGTGGCCCAGCTCGCGGTCCTCAGCGCCGCGCAGGAGCTCTCGACCGGGGCCGTCCTGGCCGACGGGCCGCGCGGCGAGGGCAGCCTCACGGACGCCGTGCTGGCCGACCAGGACCTGGCCGCCACGATCACCACCGTCTCCGGGACCGCCGTCGTCACCGGGCAGGTCAACGTGCCTCTCGCCCTGGCCGGTCGGATCGCCGGCACCAACGGTCACTACGGGTTCGGTGACGACGAGACCCCGCTGCCGGCGGCCGTGGTGCTCCCGCCGGTCGACCGCACGCCGCGGCTGCCCGAGGGTGCGGAGTCGACTGCCGGGACCGAGGGATGACGGTAGGCGTCGCGCGTCGCGTCCTCACGGGCGCCGTCGCGAGTGCGGTGACCGCGGTCGTGCGCGGCGCGTTCGACCACCAGGCTCCCGGCGGGCAGGCGCGCTGGACCCGTACGAACCACCGCGGAGAGCCGATCAGCCTGCTCGAAGGGCCGTCGGTGGCCGCGGGACTGCTCGCCGCCGGACTCGTCGGCGCGCCGTCGCCGCGAGCGGCCGTCGCGCTCACGCTCGCGACCGCGTCCGGCGCGGCCTTCGGCCTGGTCGACGACCTCGGCGAGGACTCCTCATCGCGGCGCAAGGGTCTGCGCGGCCACCTCGGCGCCCTCGCGCGCGGGCAGCTCACGACCGGTGGCCTCAAGGTCCTCGGCATCGGCGGCGGCGCGCTCGTCGCCGCCGCTGCGGCGACGCCGGTGCACCGAACGGACGGCACGCGGCGCTCGACGGTCGGCTGGCTCGCGGACGTCGCCGCATCCGGAGCGTTGATCGCCTCGAGCGCCAACCTGGTGAACCTCCTCGACCTGCGTCCGGGACGCGCCCTCAAGGCGGCCACGCTCGTCGCGGCTCCGCTCGCGCTCGGGCCGGGCGGTGGCGCGGGGGCCGGTGCCTCGGTGCTCGGTGTGGTCGGGGCCGCGATGGACCAGGACCTGGCCGAGGCCGACATGCTCGGCGACGGCGGTGCCAACGCCGTGGGCGCCACGCTGGGCGCCGCCGTGGTGCTGAGCGCCCCGCGGCCGGTCCGGCTCGCCTGCCTCGCGGTCGTCGTCGGTCTCACCGTCGCCAGCGAGAAGATCAGCTTCACGCGGGTCATCGAGCGCACGCCGGTGCTGCGCGACATCGACGGCTGGGGCCGGCGGCCCGTCGGCCCGCCCGCGGACCGGTCCGGGTGAGCCCCGCGGCGCGGCGCACGCTCGCCGGGCTCGGCGGCGCGGCCGCGATGATCGCCGCCGTCACCGTCCTGAGCCGGGTGCTCGGGTTCGGCCGGTACCTCGTCCAGGCCCACGCGTTCCACGACGGCGCTATCGGCGGGGTCTACAACGCGGCCAACACCCTGCCGAACGTGCTGTTCGAGGTGGCAGCCGGCGGCGCGCTGGCCGGCGCGCTCGTCCCGCTGCTCGCGCTGCCGGTCGCCCGTGGCCTGCGCAAGGACATCGACGCGATCACCTCCGCCACCTTCGGCTGGACGCTCCTGGTGCTCGTGCCTCTCGGCGCCGCACTCGCCGCCTCCAGCGGGCTCATCGCCTCGGTGTGGCCGGGGCGCCTCGACGACGCGCAGCGTGACCTGCTCCAGTACTTCATCGCCGTCTTCGCGGTCCAGGTGCCCATGTACGGCATCGCGGTGCTCCTCTACGCGGTGCTCCAGGCGCACAAGAAGTTCTTCTGGCCGGCGTTCGCCCCCGTGCTGTCGTCCGTCGTCGTCATCGCGACCTACCTGGTCTACGCGGCGCTCGCCGGCGGGGAGCTCGACGACCCTGCGGCCGTCACGTCCGAGGCGCTGGCGGTGCTCGGGTGGGGGACCACGCTGGGCGTCGCGGCGATGTGCTTCCCGATGTTCGTGCCGGTCCGGCGCCTGGGCGTGCGCATCCGGCCGACCCTGCGCTTCCCCGAGGGCACGGGTCGACGCCTCGCTGCCCTCGCCTTCGCCGGGGTGGGTTCGCTGGTGGCCCAGCAGCTCTCGGTGCTGGTGGCGCTGCTGGTGGCCGCCGACCGAGGGAACGCCGGCACCTGGTCGGTCTACCTGTGGTCGCAGCAGGTGTACCTGCTGCCGTACGCGGTGCTGGTGGTGCCGCTGGCGACGTCGACGTTCCCCCGGCTCGCGCAGCGTGCGGCGTCCGGTGAGCACGAGTCGTTCGCGCGGATGGCGTCCGGGACCACGCGCGCGGTCCTGGCCGCCGCTGCACTCGGCGGGGCCGCCCTCGCCGCCGCCGCTCCCGCGGTCACGAACGTCTTCGTGTTCATCGCCGACGGCGGCCCCGGCATGCGCGCCATGACGCTGACGATCACCTGGCTCATGCCGGGTCTGCTCGGCTTCGCGCTGATGTTCCACGCATCCCGCGCCCTCTACGCGCTCGAGCGGGGCCGCGCCGCCATCACGGCCAACGTCGCGGGCTGGGGGACCGTCGCCGTCGCGACGCCCCTGCTCGCCGCGGCGCGGGCGCCCGCCGGGAACGACCCGGAGGCGACGCTCCTCGCGCTCGCCCAGGCCAGCTCCCTCGGGATGCTCGTCGGCGGCACGGTCGCGGTGGTCCTGCTGCGCCGCGCGGCGGGCCGTGCTGCCACGGCAGGCCTGCTGCGCAGCGCTCTGGTGCTCGGGCTCGGTGCCGGGCTCGGTGCCCTCGTCGGCCGGTGGGTGGTGGATGCCGTCATCGAGCTGGCGGGGCACGGTGTGCTGACCGCGCTCGGTGCGGCCGCGGGCGGCGGGATCATCGCCGCCCTCGTCGTCGCGGGCGCGCTCGCCGCCGGGGATCGCGGGACCCTGCGGGACTTCCGGCGCATCGAGGCGGAACCGCGGCCGGCCACGGACCGGGTCCCCGACCCCGCGAACCCGGGCGCGCCGCTCCTGTAGGGGCAGCACGTGTCCGGACTCACCCCGCGCCGTGCTCCGGGAGAGGGCGTTCGTCGGGTAGGTTGGAATCCCGTGACAGAGCGCGCGCATCGACTCTCCGGGCGGTCGGATTCCACGACCCGGCACATCTTCGTCACCGGGGGTGTCGCTTCCTCCCTCGGCAAGGGCCTGACGGCGAGCAGCCTCGGCCGACTCCTTCGCTCCCGTGGCCTCCGCGTCACGATGCAGAAGCTCGACCCGTACCTCAACGTGGACCCGGGCACCATGAACCCGTTCCAGCACGGCGAGGTCTTCGTCACCGAGGACGGTGCGGAGACGGACCTCGACGTGGGGCACTACGAGCGGTTCCTGGACGTGGACCTCGTCGGCTCGGCCAACGTGACCACGGGCCAGGTCTACTCGCAGGTGATCGCCAAGGAGCGTCGCGGCGAGTACCTCGGTGACACGGTGCAGGTCATCCCGCACATCACCGACGAGATCAAGACGCGGATGCGCCAGCAGGCGAACTCCGACATCGACGTGATCATCACGGAGATCGGCGGCACGGTCGGCGACATCGAGTCGCTGCCGTTCCTCGAGGCCGCCCGCCAGGTGCGTCACGACCTGGGCCGCGACAACTGCTTCTTCCTGCACGTCTCCCTGGTGCCCTACATCGGCCCCTCGGGCGAGCTCAAGACCAAGCCGACCCAGCACTCGGTCGCCGCGCTGCGCAGCATCGGCATCCAGCCCGACGCGATCGTGCTGCGCGCCGACCGCGACGTCCCGGAGTCCACCAAGCGCAAGATCGCGCTCATGTGCGACGTCGACATCGAGGGTGTCGTCACCGCCAAGGACGCACCGAGCATCTACGACATCCCGCGGGTCCTGCACTCGGAGGGCCTCGACGCCTACGTCGTGCAGCGGCTCAGCCTCCCGTTCCGCGACGTCGAGTGGAAGGGCTGGGACGAGCTGCTGCACCGTGTGCACCAGCCCGCCCACCGCGTCGAGGTCGCCCTCGTCGGCAAGTACATCGACCTCCCCGACGCCTACCTGTCCGTCACCGAGGCCCTGCGCGCCGGCGGCTTCCACCACGACACCAAGGTCGTCATCCGGTGGGTCACCTCGGACGACTGCCAGACACCCGAGGGTGCCCGGCTCGCACTCGAGGGCGTGGACGCGGTGCTCGTGCCCGGCGGGTTCGGCGTGCGCGGCATCGAGGGCAAGCTCGGTGCACTGCGCTGGGCGCGCGAGAACCTCGTCCCGACGCTCGGCATCTGCCTGGGTCTGCAGTGCATGGTCATCGAGTACTCCCGCACGGTCCTCGGGCTCGAGGGGGCGTCGTCCTCCGAGTTCGACGCCGACCCCGCGCACCCGGTGATCGCCACGATGGCTGAGCAGCTCGCGATCGTCGGTGGCGACGGTGACCTCGGTGGCACCATGCGTCTGGGCGCCTACGAGGCAGTCCTGACGCCCGGGTCCGTGGTCGCCGAGGCCTACGGGGCGACCCGGGTGTCCGAGCGGCACCGGCACCGCTACGAGGTGAACAACGCGTACCGCGACAAGCTCGAGGACGCCGGCCTGGTCATCTCGGGGGTCTCGCCCGACACCTCGCTGGTCGAGTTCGTCGAGCTGCCGAAGAACGTGCACCCGTACTACGTGTCCACGCAGGCGCACCCCGAGTTCAAGTCGCGTCCGACGCGGGCGCACCCGCTGTTCGCCGGGCTCGTCGAGGCAGCCCTCGCGCAGCGCGGTGACGAGTCCTGATGCTCGCTGACGTCGAGGCGCCCCGCCCGGTCGTGTCGCACGACGTGATCCACGCGGGGAAGATCTTCGACCTGGTCGGCGACGTGGTGGACCTCGGCGAGACGCAGGTGCTCCGCGAGTACGTGTCGCACCCCGGGGCGGTCGCGGTCATCGCGCTCGACGACGACGACCGCGTGCTGCTGCTCTCGCAGTACCGGCACCCGGTGCGCTCCGAGCTCTGGGAGCCGCCCGCGGGGCTGCGCGACGTCCCGGACGAGGAGCTCGCCGTGGCCGCCGCACGCGAGCTCGCGGAGGAGGCCGACCTGGTGGCGGGCTCCTGGTGGCGGCTCGTGGACTTCTTCACCACGCCGGGCGGCTCGAACGAGCGGATCCGGGTGTTCCTCGCCCGCGACCTGCGGCCCGTGGCGGAGGCCGACCTGCACACGCGGACGGACGAGGAAGCCGGCATGGTGCCGGTCTGGGTCCCGCTCGACGACGCCGTGGAGGCCGCGCTGTCCGGGCACCTGCACAGCCCGACGGCCGTCACCGGCGTGCTCGCCGCGGCCGCGGCGCGCGCGCGTGGGTGGTCGACGCTGGAGGCTGTGACGCTCTGAGCGTCGACGGTGCCGGGGTCGGCACCGTCGACGCCCGGGCTCAGCGGCTGGTCGAGCGCTGGTACTGGAGGTTGGCCAGCGGGACGAACACGATGATGAAGATCGCCGACCAGATCAGCGTGTAGACCACCGAGTGCTGCAGCGGCCACGCGTCCGGCGTCGGCACCCCCTCCGGGATGTTGCCGAACAGCTCGCGGGACGCCTGCGTGACCGCCGACACCGGGTTCCACTCGGCGAACGTCTGCAGCGGCGCGGGCAGCGTCTCGAGCGGCACGAACGTGTTGGCGACGAACGTCAGCGGGAAGATCACGATGAACGTGGCGTTGTTGAACACCTCGACGCTGGGCACCAGCATCCCCAGCCACGCCATGATCCACGAGATCGAGTACGAGAAGATCAGCAGCAGCAGGAACCCGAGCGCCGCCTCGGCGACGGAGCTGTGGATGCCCCAGCCCACCAGCAGTCCCGTCAGCGACATGACGATGAGCACCAGGATGTTGTTGGCCACGTCCGAGATGGTGCGACCCGTCAGCACGGCGGACGGCGCCATGGGCAGCGACCGGAACCGGTCGATGATCCCCTTCTTGATGTCCTCCGCCAGCCCGGCGCCGGTGATGGTGGCGCCGAAGATGACCGTCTGGGCGAAGATCCCGGCCATGAGGAACTCGCGGTACGCGTCGGCGTCGGCACCGCCCGGCACGTCGATCGCGCCGCCGAACACGTAGGCGAACAGCAGGACGAACATGATCGGCGAGAGCGTGGTGAAGACCAGCAGGTCGGGGACGCGCTTGATCTTGATGATGTTGCGCTTGGCGACGACGTAGCTGTCCGAGAACACGGTGGGCGCGGCCATCAGGCACCTCCGGTGGAGGACTCGTGGGCGGCGGCCGCGTGACGGCCCGGTCCGGTGGGTTCGGCCGGCGGTGGCGGCGGTGACTCCTCGGGGCCGGCGTCCTGCTCCTCGCTCGCGTGCCCGGTGAGCGACAGGAACACGTCGTCCAGCGTGGGCCGGCGCAGCCCGACGTCGTCGATGCCGATCTGCGCGTCGTCGAGGACACGCAGCGCCTCGGTGAGCACCTGCGCTCCGCCGCTGATCGGCATCAGCAGGGTGCGGCGGCCCTCGTCCAGCGCCGCCTTGCCCACCCCGAGGGGCTCGAGCAGGTCGCGGGCTCGCAACAACGTCACCGGGTCGCGGACCGTGAGCTCGAGCCGCTCGCCGCCGACCTGCATCTTGAGCTGGTCGGCCGTGCCCTGCGCGATGATCCGCCCGTGGTCGATGACCACGATGTCGTCGGCCAGGAGGTCCGCCTCCTCGAGGTACTGCGTGGTGAGCAGCAGCGTGGTGCCGCCGGCGACGAGGTTCTGGATCACCTCCCACATCTCGGTGCGGCCGCGCGGGTCCAGCCCCGTGGTGGGCTCGTCGAGGAAGATGATCGGCGGGTCCGCGACCAGCGCGCCGGCGAGGTCGAGCCGGCGGCGCATGCCTCCCGAGTAGGTCTTGGACGGACGGTCCGCCGCGTCCTCGAGCCGGAACGACGCGAGCAGCTCCCGAGCCCGCGCCCGGGAGCGCTTGGCGCCCAGGTGGTACAGCCGGCCGATCATGTCGAGGTTCTCGAAGCCGGTGAGGTACTCGTCGACGGCGGCGTACTGGCCGGACAGGCCGATGCGGCGCCGGACGTCCCGCGGCTTGGTCAGGACGTCCACCCCGGCCACGGTCGCGGACCCGGCGTCGGGCTGCAGGAGCGTGGTGAGGATGCGGACGATGGTCGTCTTGCCCGCCCCGTTGGGGCCGAGGAGCCCCAGCACGGAGCCGGTGGGCACGGCCAGGTCGACCCCGTCGAGGGCCGTGACGGTCTTGTAGCGCTTGACGAGTCCCTGGGCGGTGATCGCGTCTGCCATGGTTCGAGGCTAGGAGAGACCACCGACACGACAACACCAGATACCAGGACGAACCTGGTCAGGCGTCGCGCGTGCGCAGGCTCCCGACGAAGAACGTCACCGCGGTCGCGAGCAGCGCCGCGCCGAGCATGTGCAGGTTGACCAGCGCGATCGGCAGGCCGGTGAACAGCTGGACGTACCCGATGGCGCCCTGGCCGAGGGTCACGGCGAGGAGCACCAGCCCGGTGGTCCAGGGGCGCCCGGTGACCCCGCGGCGGCGCAGGAGCACCAGCACGACGACGAGCACGGCGACGAACGCCCAGACAGAGGCCGCGTGCAGCTTCGACATGGTCCAGGGGTCGACGTCGAACCGGTAGCCGACCTCGTCGTCGCCCGAGTGCGGCCCGGCACCGGTGACGACGACGCCCAGGACGAGGACCACGGCGGTGAGCGCGACGAGCACGCGGACGACGAGCGTCGTCGTGCGGTCGACGAGCGGGACGGCCGGGCCGTCACCCTCGCGGGTGCGCACGACCAGCCACGCCGAGAATGCGACGAGCGCCATCGAGATGAGCAGGTGGCTGCCGACGATCGCGGGGTGCAGGTCCACCAGCACGGTGATCCCGCCGATGACCGCCTGGATCAGCACGCCGACCACGGGGACCAGGCCCAGGCGCCGGTAGGACCACGGACGGCGCCGGTCGAGCACCACGAGCACGGCCACGACGGCGGCGACGGCCACGAGCAGCACGCTGACGGTCCGGTTGCCGAACTCGACGTACGGGTGGAACGACGTCGCGCTGTGGAGCTGGGGGGTGAACTGGCCGGGCTCGCACTGGGGCCACGTGGAGCACCCGAGGCCGGAGGCCGTGAGCCGCACCGCGCCGCCGGTGACGATGATGACGATCTGCCCGACGAGGTTGGCGACGACGGCGGTCCAGGTCCACCGGTCGCGGAACCTGTCCAGGGTCGACTGGCGGGTGTCGAGGGCGGGGGACGAGCTCACGACGACCAGCCTACGGTCCGGTCACCGCGCGCCGGACCGGACCGCGGGCGAGGCTCGTCACAGCGCTCCGTGCCGGCGGAGCCGCGCTCAGTGCCAGCGGAACAGCCGGCTCGCACCCCAGCCCAGCGCGGCAGTCCAGCCGACGAGGACCACGACCGACCAGGCGGGCAGGACGCCGTGCATCAGCGTCTCGCGCATCGCCTCCCCGAGGGCGCCCGAGGGGAGCAGCAGGGCGATGTGCGCCATCGGGCCGGGCAGCTGCTCGGCGGGGATGACCACCCCACCGGCGACCGCGAGGACGAGCAGCAGCAGGTTGGCGAGCGCGAGCACCGCCTCGGCGCGCAGCGTCCCGGCGACGAGCAGCGCGAGGGCGGTGAAGGCGGCGGTGCCGAGGACGATCGCCACCACGGCCAGGGCGATGCCCGCGGGGTCGGGGCGCCAGCCGAGCAGGAGGGCGACCGCGCCGATCACGAGGACCTGCACGAGCTCGACCACGAGGACGCCGAGCACCTTGCCCGCGAGCAGCCCGCCGCGCCCGAGGGGCGTGGTGGACAGGAGTCGGAGCACCCCGTTGCGGCGGTCGAACGAGGACGCGATGGCCTGCGAGGTGAACGACGAGGTCATCACCGCGAGCGCCAGGATGCCGGGCGTGAGGAAGTCGATCCGGCTGGCGCCGCCGGTGTCCAGGTCGATCGCGGTCACCCTCGACAGACCCACGAGCACCAGCACGGGCACGATGATCGTGACGAGCAGCTGCTCGCCGTTGCGCAGGATGGCGCGCGCCTCGAACGCGGTCTGCGCGAGGACGCGCTGGGACGCGGGTGCCGCGGTGCTCATCGCAGGTTCCGTCCGGTCAGGTCGAGGAACACGTCCTCGAGGGTGCGTCGCCCGACGGTCAACCGGGTGGCCAGCGCCCCCTGCGCGGCGAGCCAGGACGTCACCGCCGCGACCGCGTCGGGGTCGACGGCACCGGTGACCGTGTACGAGCCGTCGCGCGGCTCGGTGACGTCGAAGCCGGTGCCCAGCGCGTCGTGCAGGGCGAGCCCGGGCGTGGTCTCGAGCCGCAGGGTGCGGTCGTCGGCGGACGAGACGAGTGAGGACACCGAGCCCTCGGCGATCACGCGTCCGTGGTCGACCACGACGACGTGGTCGGCGAGGTCCTCCGCCTCGTCCATGAGGTGCGTGGTGAGGACCACGGCGACGCCCTCGTCGCGCAGCTCGCGCACGAGGTCCCAGACGGCGTGCCGGGTCTGCGGGTCCATGCCGGCGCTGGGCTCGTCGAGGAACACGACCTCGGGCCGGCCGACGATCGCGGCGGCGAGCGCGAGGCGCTGGCGCTGACCCCCGGAGAGTCGCCGAACCGTGGTGCGGGCGAAGGAGGCGAGCCCGAGGCGCTCGGTCAGCTCGCCCAGGTCCCGGTGGTCGGCGTACATCCGCGCGACGTGCGCGAGCATCTCGTGCGCCTTGACGCCCGTCGGCAGGCCGCCGTCCTGGAGCATGACGCCCACCCGGGGCCGCAGGTCGCGAGCGTGGGCGAGCGGATCCTGGCCCAGGACGCGTACCGAACCGCCGTCGGGCTCCCGGAGGCCCTCGCAGCACTCGATCGTCGTGGTCTTGCCTGCACCGTTGGGCCCGAGGACGGCGGTCACCTGACCGCGGTGGGCGACGAGGTCGAGCCCGTCGACGACGGCACGGCCGCCGTAGCGCTTGACGAGCCCGGAGATCTCGAGCGCGGGGGAGTCGGGCACGAGAGGGAAGTCTAGGGCGCACGCGGACGTCGCCCGGTGTGAGGGACGCGACCCTGAGCGAAGGCTCACCTTGCTTGCGGGGATGGATATTGACAACAAGGATGTTGCCAATATCGCAGCCCCTTTTCTCGTGCGACCCGTGCGCGGCTGCTCTGCCCGACGAGATCCGACGGAGGTGTGCATGAACGCGACGCTGCCCGCGGTCGACCACCTCCTGCCCGACGCGACCGGCCCGGACCCGGACGCCGGCACCCGCCAGCGCGTGCTGCAGATCATCGCGGCCGCCGGCCCGGTGTCGGCCGCCGAGCTCGCCGCGCAGCTGGACCTCGCTCCGGCCGGAATCCGTCGCCACCTGGGCGTGCTCGAGTCCACCGACCAGATCGCCATGCACGACGCCGCCAACGGCCCGAAGGGTCGCGGCCGTCCCGCACGCCGCTACGTGGTGACCAACCGCGGCCAGTCCGCGCTGTCGCACCGGTACTCCGAGCTGGCCAGCCAGGCGCTGCGCTTCCTCGCCGAGACCGCCGGGGCCCAGGCCGTCCAGGGCTTCGCGGAGCAGCGGGTGCGCGAGCTCGAGGAGCGGCACGCCGAGGCCGTCGCCGCCGCCGGACCGGACGTCGCGGCGCGCGTGCGTGTGCTCGCCGACGGTCTGGCCGCCGACGGCTACGCGGCGACGGCGCGGCCCGCCCCGGGTGGAGCCGCCATGCAGCTGTGCCAGGGCCACTGCCCCGTGCAGGACGTCGCCCACGAGTTCCCCCAGCTCTGCGAGGCCGAGGCGCGGGCGTTCTCCCGCCTGCTCGGCGTGCACGTGCAGCGCCTCTCGACGCTGGCCGGCGGTGGCCACGTCTGCACCACGAACATCCCGATCTCGAACGCCACCCACACGAACGCCTCTGCCCACCCCGTGCTCTCCGTGGAAGGACATCAAGCATGAGTGCACAGACCGACAGCACTGCGGCCAACGCGCCGCAGATGACCCAGGACGAGGCCATCGCCTCCATCGGGAACTACAACTACGGCTGGCACGACGCCGACACGGCCGGCGCGACCGCGACCCGTGGCCTGTCCGAGGCCAAGGTCCGGGAGATCTCCGCGCTCAAGAACGAGCCCGAGTGGATGCTCAAGACGCGCCTGAAGTCGCTGCGCCTGTTCGACAAGAAGCCCATGCCCTGGTGGGGCTCGGACCTGTCGGGCATCGACTTCGACAACATCAAGTACTTCGTGCGCTCCACGGAGAAGCAGGCCACCAGCTGGGAGGACCTGCCGGACGACATCAAGAACACCTACGACCGCCTGGGCATCCCGGAGGCCGAGAAGCAGCGCCTCGTCGCCGGCGTCGCCGCGCAGTACGAGTCCGAGGTCGTCTACCACCAGATCCAGGAGTCGCTCGAGGAGCAGGGCGTCATCTTCCTCGACACCGACACGGCTCTGAAGGAGCACCCGGAGATCTTCGAGCAGTACTTCGGCTCGGTCATCCCGCCCGGGGACAACAAGTTCGCGTCCCTCAACACGGCCGTCTGGTCGGGCGGCTCGTTCGTCTACGTCCCGCCGGGCGTCCACGTGGACATCCCGCTGCAGGCCTACTTCCGGATCAACACCGAGAACATGGGCCAGTTCGAGCGGACGCTGATCATCGCGGACGAGGGCTCGTACGTGCACTACGTCGAGGGCTGCACCGCTCCGGTGTACTCGAGCGACTCGCTGCACTCCGCTGTCGTCGAGATCATCGTCAAGAAGAACGCGCGCGTCCGGTACACGACCATCCAGAACTGGTCGAACAACGTGTACAACCTCGTGACCAAGCGGGCGACCGCGGCCGAGGGCGCCACCATGGAGTGGGTCGACGGCAACATCGGCTCCAAGGTGACCATGAAGTACCCGGCCATCTACCTGCTGGGCGAGCACGCGCGCGGCGAGACGCTGTCCATCGCGTTCGCCGGGGCGGGTCAGCACCAGGACGCCGGCGCCAAGATGGTGCACGCCGCGCCGCACACCTCCAGCTCGATCGTCTCCAAGTCGGTCGCGCGCGGCGGTGGCCGCACGTCCTACCGCGGACTGGTCCAGGTGCTCGAGGGCGCCCACCACTCGGCGTCGAACGTGCTCTGCGACGCCCTGCTGGTCGACCAGATCTCCCGCTCGGACACGTACCCGTACGTGGACGTCCGTGAGGACGACGTGTCGATGGGCCACGAGGCGACCGTGTCGCGCGTGAGCGAGGACCAGCTGTTCTACCTGATGTCCCGAGGCATGCCCGAGACCGAGGCCATGGCCATGATCGTGCGCGGGTTCGTCGAGCCCATCGCCCGCGAGCTGCCCATGGAGTACGCCCTCGAGCTGAACCGCCTCATCGAGCTGCAGATGGAAGGGGCCGTCGGCTGATGACGACCGCAACAGACTCCCTGTCGACGGACCACTCCAAGGCCACCGCCGACGGGAGCCACTCGCACGGGGTCGGGCCGCTGCCCGAGGCCTCGCGCGCGTCCCGCCCCACGTCGTTCGACGTGGCCGACTTCGCCGTGCCCAACGGGCGCGAGGAGGAGTGGCGCTTCGCCCCCGTCGGCCGGCTCGCCCCGCTGTTCGCGGCCGACTCGGACGGCGTGCTCAGCGGCCACGGCGTGCTCACCACGGTCGTCGAGGCGCCCGAGGTGCGCGTCGAGATCGTCGAGCGCGACGACACCCGCCTCGGCAAGGCCGGGGAGCCCGGCGACCGCACCGCGGCCGTCGCGTGGGCCTCGTTCCCGCGCGCCACGATCGTCACGATCCCGCGCGAGGCCGTCGCCTCCGAGGTGACGTCGATCCGCATCGAGGGCGTCGAGGGAGCCGGCACGCACGAGGCCTCGCTCGAGCCGAGCGCCACCCACCTGCTGGTGCACGCCGAGGCGCTGTCGCAGGCCGTCGTCGTCATCGACCACGTCGGCCACGCCGCGCTCACCGAGACCGTCGAGATCGTCGCCGACGAGGGCGCCCACCTGACCGTCGTCACGGTGCACGACTGGGCCGAGGGGTCGATCCACGCCTCCTCGCACCGGCTGCGCATCGGCCGCGACGCCACGGTCAAGCACATCGCGGTGACGCTCGGCGGCGACGTCGTGCGGATCACCCCCGACGCCGAGTTCGTCGGTGAGGGCGCGAACGTGAAGATGGTCGGCCTGTACTTCGCCGACGCCGGCCAGCACCAGGAGCAGCGCCTCTTCGTCGACCACGCGGTGCCCAACTGCATCTCGCGCGTCACGTACAAGGGTGCCCTGCAGGGCGAGGGTGCGCACACGGTGTGGGTCGGTGACGTGCTCATCCGCGCGGCCGCCGAGGGCACCGACACGTACGAGCTCAACCGCAACCTGGTCCTGTCCGACGGTGCCCGCGCCGACTCGGTGCCCAACCTCGAGATCGAGACCGGTCTCATCGAGGGCGCCGGTCACGCGAGCGCGACCGGCCGGTTCGACGACGAGCAGCTCTTCTACCTGCGCGCCCGCGGCATCCCGGAGACCGACGCGCGTCGCCTCGTGGTGCGCGGCTTCTTCGCGGAGCTCATCCACGAGATCGGCGTCCCGTCGATCGAGGAGCGCCTCATCGAGGCGATCGAGCGCGAGCTCGAGAAGTCGATGAGCGTGCTGGACGCGCTCTCCGAGGGCGGCCACGTCGAGGGTTCCGAGGTGTCCCTCACGACGGAGCGTGCATGAGCGCCCAGCTGGCCTGCTACGACGAGGACGTGCCCGTCGAGGGCACCCTTCGCGTGGAGCTCGAGGCTGAGCACGGCACGGTCGAGGTCGCGCTGGTGCGCGACTCGGCCGGCGAGCTCCACGCCATCAGCGACATCTGCTCGCACGGCGCCGTCTCGCTGTCGGACGGGGAGGTGGAGGACTGCACGATCGAGTGCTGGCTCCACGGCTCCCGCTTCGACCTGCGCACCGGCAAGCCCACCGGCCCGCCCGCCGTCCAGCCCGTCCCCGTCTACCCCGTGACCGTCGACGGCCAGCGCGTGCTGGTCGACGTCGACGCCCCGCTCTGAAGCAGCCCGGAAGGAACAGCATGTCCACCCTGGAGATCCGCGACCTGCACGTCAGCGTCGAGACCAAGGAAGGCCCCAAGCAGATCCTGCGCGGCGTCGACCTGACCGTGGCGAGCGGCGAGACGCACGCCATCATGGGCCCCAACGGCTCCGGCAAGTCCACGCTCGCGTACTCGCTGGCCGGCCACCCGAAGTACCACGTCACCAGCGGCACCGTGACCCTCGACGGTGAGGACGTCCTCGCGCTCTCCGTCGACGCCCGCGCTCGTGCCGGCCTGTTCCTCGCCATGCAGTACCCGGTCGAGGTCCCCGGCGTCAGCGTGTCGAACTTCCTGCGCACCGCCAAGACGGCGATCGACGGCACGGCCCCGCCGCTGCGCTCGTGGGTCAAGGACGTCCGCACCGCGATGGACAACCTGCGCATGGACCCGACGTTCGCCGAGCGGTCCGTGAACGAGGGCTTCTCCGGTGGCGAGAAGAAGCGCCACGAGATCCTGCAGATGGAGCTCCTCAAGCCGAAGTTCGCGATCCTCGACGAGACCGACTCGGGCCTCGACGTCGACGCGCTGCGCGTCGTGTCCGAGGGCGTCAACCGCGTCAAGCAGAACCCCGACGTCGGCGTCCTGCTGATCACGCACTACACGCGGATCCTGCGCTACATCACGCCCGACTTCGTGCACGTCTTCGTCGACGGCAAGGTCGCCGAGGAGGGCGGCCCGGAGCTGGCCGACCGCCTCGAGAACGAGGGCTACGACCGCTTCCTGTCGAGCGCCACGGTTCTCTGAGCACCTGATGACCAGCCTCCTCCACGACGCGGCCCGGACGCTCGACGCGTCCGAGCTCGCGGCCGTGCGCGCGGACTTCCCGCTGCTCGCGCGGACCCTCCGCGGCGGCCGGCCGCTGGTGTACCTCGACTCGGGGGCCACCTCGCAGAAGCCCGAGGTCGTCCTCGACGCGGAGCAGGACTTCTACGTCCAGCGCAACGCGGCCGTGCACCGGGGGGCGCACCAGCTCGCCGAGGAGGCCACGGAGGCGTTCGAGGACGCGCGCGGCCGCGTGGCGTCGTTCGTCGGGGTGTCGCCGGGGTCGCTGGTGTGGACGTCGAACGCGACGGCCGGGATCAACCTTGTCGCGTACGCGATGTCGAACGCGTCGCTCGGCCGCGGGGGAGCGGCGGCCCGGCAGTTCGCCCTCGGCCCGGGCGACGAGATCGCGGTCACCGAGGCCGAGCACCACGCGAACCTCGTGCCGTGGCAGGAGCTCGCGCTGCGCACCGGCGCGACGCTGCGGTGGCTCGGGGTCGACGACGACGGGCGGATCCGCGTCGACGAGCTGGACACGGTGGTCACCGACCGCACCAAGGTGCTCGCGTTCACGCACGCGTCGAACGTCACCGGTGCGATCACGCCGGTCGAGGCGTTCGTCGCCCGCGCCCGCGCAGTGGGTGCTCTGACGGTGCTGGACGCCTGCCAGTCGGTCCCGCACCTGCCGGTGGACCTGACAGCCCTGGGCGTCGACTTCGCCGCGTTCTCGGGGCACAAGATGCTCGGCCCCACGGGTGTCGGCGCGCTGTACGGGCGGCGCGAGCTGCTCGAGGCGATGCCGCCGGTGACCACGGGCGGGTCGATGGTCGAGGTCGTCACCATGGAGTCGACCACCTATGCCCCGCCGCCGCAGCGGTTCGAGGCCGGCACGCAGATGGTCTCGCAGGCCGTCGGGATGGGCGCCGCGGCGTCGTACCTGGCCGAGCTGGGCATGGACGCCGTCGCCGCGCACGAGGCGCACCTGGCCGGGCTGCTGCTCGACGCGGTCGCCTCCGTGCCCGGCGTGCGGGTGATCGGCCCGACCGACACCCGCGACCGGCTGGCCACGGTGTCGTTCGTCGTCGACGGCGTGCACGCGCACGACGTCGGTCAGGTGCTCGACGACGCCGGGGTGGCCGTGCGGGTGGGCCACCACTGCGCGCAGCCCCTGCACCGCCGGTTCGGCGTAGCGTCGACGTCACGCGCCAGCGCCGCGGTCTACACGACCGACGAGGAGATCGAGGTCTTCCGGGAAGCACTGACGGGGGTCCGGGCGTTCTTCGGTCTGGAGGTGTCATGAGCACGGGATCGATGGAGCAGCTGTACCAGCAGGTCATCCTCGACCACGCGAAGTTCCCGCACGGCAAGGGACTGGGCGCGGCGGCCGACCTGCACCTGCACACGGGCGAGTCGCACCAGGTGAACCCCACCTGCGGCGACGAGGTGACCCTGCAGGTGGACCTCTCGGACGACGGTGTCGTCCGTGACGTCCGCTGGGACGGGCAGGGCTGCAGCATCTCGCAGGCCTCGGTCTCGGTGCTGCACGACCTGGTGGTCGGCAACGACCTCGCCACGGTGGACCAGCTCGGCGGCACGTTCCGCGCGCTCATGCAGACGCGCGGCGCGGGCCTGGACGAGGAGGCCGAGGACTCACTCGGCGACGCGACCGCCTTCACCGGCGTCGCCAAGTACCCCGCGCGGATCAAGTGCGCCCTGCTCGGCTGGGCGGCGCTGACCGACGCACTCATCAAGACCGGCGCACGGGAGAACTCATGAGCACGGACACACCCTCGCCCGCCCCCATCACGGTGGCCGACGTCGAGGAGGCCATGCGCGACGTCATCGACCCCGAGCTGGGCATCAACGTCGTCGACCTCGGGCTGGTCTACGGGCTGACGATCGACCAGACCAACACGGCCGTCATCGACATGACGCTCACGTCGGCGGCCTGCCCGCTGACCGACGTCATCGAGGACCAGTCGGCGCAGGCGCTCGAGGGCCTGGTGGACGGGTTCCGCATCAACTGGGTGTGGATGCCGCCGTGGGGTCCCGAGAAGATCACGCCCGACGGTCGCGAGCAGATGCGTGCCCTCGGGTTCAACATCTGAGGTCGCCGTCTCCGGAGCCCCGGTCAGCTCGTGCCGACCGGGGCTTCTGCGTGCAGGAACAGCGGTCGGCGGGGAGCTCGATGGAGCATCCTGAGGGTATGAGAGCACTCGAGGGCAACGTCGCCGCCGCCCCGATAACGTTCCGGCTGCGCGCCGATGCCGTGGTCGTCAGTGCGGTGACGGCTGCGACCGGGGTCGCGCTGCTCGCCGTGGCGTGGTCGATCGGGAGCGTCGGGTGGATGCTCGCGGACGTGCCGGGTGCGGAGAACAGCGTGCTGCGGGAGGCCGTGCCCGCTCTGTTCGGTGCCGGGTTCGCGGGCGTCGCCGTCGTGGGCGTCGTGCTCTGGCGACGAGGGACGCGGAGCGGGGCGGGCGTCGTCGCCGTGCTCCTGTGCGTGACCGCGATGCTGCTGGCCCTGGTGGGTGCGGGCCGGTTCGCCGCTCACTCGGCCGCGTCGGTGCTCCGGCCCGTGCTCGTCGATGCGGAGTCGCTGAACACGTCGGGCTCGAACGGTGTCGCGATGCTGGCCGTCGCCCTGTGCATGGCTGGGGCAGCGCTCGTCGTTCTGCGCGTGGGGCGCACCCGCGCCTGAGACCTCAGAGCTGGTCGGTGGCGAACGTGTCGCAGGCCGCGAGGGAGCCCTGCTGGTAGCCGGTGGTGAACCAGCGCTCCCGCTGCTCGCTCGACCCGTGGGTCCACGAGTCCGGGTTCACGCCGCCGCCGGACTGCTCCTGGATGTTGTCGTCGCCGACGGCCTCGGCCGCGCCCAGGGCGTTCTGGAGCTGCTCCTTCGTGATCGGCTCGAGGTAGGTGACACCGGTGTCCGGGTCCACGGTGTTCGCCGCGCTCCCCGCCCACATGCCGGCGTAGCAGTCCGCCTGGAGCTCGACGCGGACGGAGTCGGAGTCCGCGCCGGTGCCCTGGCGCTCGGCCTGGTCCATCACCCCGGTGATCTGCTGGATGTGGTGGCCGTACTCGTGCGCGATCACGTACTGCTCGGCCAGTGGCCCGTCCTCGGCGCCGAGCTGGGCCAGCTGGTCGAAGAACGAGACGTCCACGTAGATGGTGGCGTCCGGCGGGCAGTAGAAGGGGCCGGTGGAGCTCGACGCGTTTCCGCAGCCGGTGCTGACGGCGGCGCTGAACGACACCGCCTCGGGGATGCTGAACTGGCCGCCGGCGGCCGGGATGGTCGCGCCCCAGTACGTGTCGAGCGAGTCGAGGGTCGCGCTGTACAGGCACTCGCGGTCGGTGTTGGCCTGCTCGGCCGTGCACGCTCCGACGGTCTCCCCGGTCTCCGATGCGGGCTGCTGGGCGCCGCCGGTGACACCGGACAGGTCCACGCCCGTGAACAGGTAGACGACGAGCGCGAGCAGGCCGATGGCACCGCCACCAGCCGCGACCTTGCCGCCGCCGCCCTTGCGGACGCGGCCGCCACCGAAGCTGCCACCCTCCTGGAACGTCACGCAGGCAACCTAGCCGGGTGCAGGTGCGTCCGCCCGTCGAGAGCGGGTGATCAGTTCTCGTCGAGGCCGCGGGCGGCGAGCGCGTCGCCGGTGGCGCGGGCGTGGGCCACCATGCGGACCGCAGCGGGGACGAGGAGCGCGCGCGGGTTGCGGTCGAGGCCGCGGGCGCGGGCGGCGTCGCGCGTCTCCAGCGACATCCGCGCCAGGACCGGGATGGTGCGCAGGAAGAGCCCGACGGCGAGGGCGAACGTCTCAGGGCGCAGGCCGACGTGCCGGAGCGGGCGCGCGAGACGGGCGAGCGCGTCCAGGAGCGTGTCCGCCCGGGTGGTGGCCGTGACGACCGCGGCCAGGAGCACGAGGGCCACCAGGTCGACGGCGACCTCCACGGCGGTGGCCCACCCCCGCGCCCACCACTGGTAGACGCCGATCAGTGCCGCGGTGAGCAGCGCGGGGACGAGTCCGCGGGTGGTCCGGTGCCACGGGAGGCGGGCGACCAGCTGCGCGAGCAGGGCGACACCGAGGAAGGCCAGCGCGGACAGGGGTCCTCGGACGGCGACGACGGCGATCGCGAAGAGCGCCAGGCACGCGAGCTTGAACCCGGCCGGTGCGCGGTGGATGACGGTGGTGCCGGGGTGGTACAGG
Source organism: Cellulomonas sp. Root137 (assembly GCF_001426725.1). NCBI lineage: Bacteria > Bacillati > Actinomycetota > Actinomycetes > Micrococcales > Cellulomonadaceae > Cellulomonas > Cellulomonas sp. Root137. The sequence goes on from NZ_LMFG01000003.1 coordinate 28,611, forward strand.
CCGAGAGGGCCGGCCCACGGCGGGCGGATCGGCCCGCTCACGTCGGCACCTGCATCAGCGCCCGGTAGGACGCGACCGCCTCCGTCGGGTCTCCGTCGAACACCACGACGCCCCCGTCGACCACGAGGACGCGCTGGGCCCGGAGCGCGGCGTCGAGGTCGTGGGTCACCGTGATCACCTGCTGGTCGAGATCGTCCAGCAGCCGGTCGACCACGCCGCGCCACCGCACGTCCAGCAGCGTCGTCGGCTCGTCGCACACCAGCACCGCGGGCTCGGTCGCGAGGACCGAGGTGAGCGCGAGCAGCTGGCGCTGGCCCCCGGAGAGGGCGTGCACCGGCACCTCCGCGCGGTCGGCCAGCCCGAACCGGGCGAGCGCAGCACGCGCGGCGACGTCCCGTTCGGCCGAGGTCATCGGAAGGCGGCGCAGCGACAGGGCGACGTCCTCGACGGGCGTCGGCATCACGAGCTGCGCGTCGGGGTCGGTGAACATGAACCCGACCGTGCGGCGGACCGCGGCGCCGTCCCGCGCGGTGTCCAGCCCGTCCACGCGGACGGTGCCCGACGAGGGCAGGACGAGGCCGTTGAGCAGCCGGGCCAGCGTCGACTTGCCCGAGCCGTTGGCGCCGACGATCGCGATGCGACGCTCGGTGAGCTCCAGGGTCACCGGCCCGAGCAGCCGGACGACGCGGTCGGCGCCGCCGGCCGGGTCGGGGCTGTACGCGGTGACGAGGACGTCGTCGAGCGCGATCATGGGCCAGGTCAGCGGCGGGAGCGCAGCATGTCGGGGAACGCCTTGAAGATCGCGACGGCCACCGCGGCGGCGGCGAGGTTCTTGATCACGTCCCCGGGCCAGTACACGACGTCGATGGCCAGGGCCTCCCCGAACGAGATGCCCAGGCGAGCCATCAGGCCCACGATGCCGGCCGGGTGGATGGTCAGGAAGCTGGCTCCCAGGCCGGCGAGCACCAGGAGCGGGTACCGCCACGCCGACGCCGAGCGGACCGCCCAGTCGCCGAGGCGCGCAGCGAGTCGCGACGCCTGGAGCCGAGGGGCCAGCTGCAGCGCGACGCCGCCGAGGACGCCCGCGAGGGCGGCGGCGAACGGGAAGGCCAGCAGGTAGCCCACCGACGCCCCGGCCAGGACGGCCACCCCACCGACGCCACCGGAGAAGATCGGCAGACCGGCAAGCCCGAGGACGACGTAGAGGAGAGCGGCGAGGCCGCCACGACGCCAGCCCAGCACGAGGCCCGCGAGGATCACCGCGAACGTCTGCAGGGTGATCGGCACGCCGGACGGGGTCGGGATGCCGGGCAGGATCGCGCACACCGCGATGAACGCGGCGAACGTGGCGATGAGGGCGACGTCCGTCGCGACGGAGGAGCGCGTGATCGGGGCGGGAAGTGCGGCGGCGGTCTCGTTCTCAGGTGCGCTGGTCATGGCTACCCCTTGATCGTCGTGGCGTATCGGTGCGATCCCGGGGCACGTCCTCGGACCCTTGCGACCGGACGCCACGCTAGCCGGTCGTAGACTTGCTGGCGTTTGTGCCCGCGGCCAACGCCAGCGCGGCGAACTCGGAGGAAACCGTCAAGTGATCACTGCCCAGGCTGTCGAGCTGCGCATCGGCGCACGCGTGCTGCTCGAGGAGTCGTCGTTCCGCATCGCGGCCGGCGACCGGATCGGTCTGGTCGGACGCAACGGCGCCGGCAAGACCACACTCACCAAGACGCTGGCGGGGGAGACCCAGCCCACCGGCGGCCAGATCGTCCGGTCGGGGGAGGTCGGCTACCTCCCGCAGGATCCCCGCACGGGTGACCTGGACGCGCTCGCGATGGACCGGGTGCTCTCCGCGCGCGGTCTCGACGAGATCGTCCGCGCGATGCGCGTGACCGAGGGTGCGATGGCGAGCACCGACGACGACGTGCGCGACAAGGCGATGGAGCGCTACACGCGTCTCGACGCCCGGTTCAACGCGGCCGGTGGGTACGCCGCCGAGAGCGAGGCGCACCGGATCGCGTCGAACCTCGGGCTCGACGAGCGCGTGCTCGGCCAGACGATCGGCACGCTCTCCGGCGGTCAGCGCCGCCGCGTCGAGCTGGCCCGGATCCTCTTCTCGGGCGTCGACACGCTGCTCCTCGACGAGCCGACCAACCACCTCGACGCCGACTCGATCCTCTGGCTGCGCGACTACCTGCGCACGTACTCCGGCGGGTTCGTCGTCATCTCCCACGACGCCGACCTGCTGCGCGCCACGGTCAACAAGGTCTTCCACCTGGACGCCAACCGCTCCCAGCTCGACCAGTACGCGCTGGGCTGGGACGCGTACCTGCAGCAGCGCGAGACCGACGAGAAGCGCCGCCGTCGTGAGCGCGCCAACGCCGAGAAGAAGGCCTCCGCCCTGATGGCGCAGGCCGACAAGATGCGCGCCAAGGCCACCAAGACCGTCGCCGCGCAGAACATGGCGCGTCGGGCCGAGCGTCTGCTGTCGGGGCTCGAGGACGTGCGGGCGTCGGACAAGGTCGCGCGTCTGCGGTTCCCCGAGCCGGCGGCCTGCGGCAAGACCCCGCTGACCGCGTCGGGCCTGTCCAAGACGTACGGGTCGCAGGAGGTCTTCACGGACGTCGACCTGGCCATCGACCGCGGGAGCAAGGTCGTCGTCCTCGGACTCAACGGCGCCGGCAAGACCACCCTGCTGCGCATCCTCGGGGGGATCGAGAAGTCCGACACGGGCGAGGTCCGCCCCGGGCACGGGCTCAAGCTCGGCTACTACGCCCAGGAGCACGAGACGCTCGACCTCGAGCGCACGGTCGTGGAGAACCTCAAGTCCGCCGCGCCCGACCTCACCGAGACCCAGGTCCGGTCGGTGCTCGGCTCGTTCCTGTTCTCCGGGGACGACGCCGACAAGCCTGCCCGCGTCCTGTCCGGTGGTGAGAAGACCCGTCTGGCGCTCGCCGCCCTGGTGGTCTCCAGCGCCAACGTGCTGCTCCTCGACGAGCCGACCAACAACCTCGACCCTGCCTCCCGCGAGGAGATCCTCGCGGCCCTGCGCGGCTACTCGGGCGCCGTCGTGCTGGTGTCGCACGACGAGGGCGCCGTCGCGGCCCTCGACCCGGAGCGGGTGCTCCTGCTGCCCGACGGCGACGAGGACCTCTGGAACCCGGCCTACCTGGACCTCATCGCGCTCGCCTAGCGCTCGTCGCGTCCCGTCGGCTCCGCGAGCTGGGCGTCGATGAGCGCGTCCTCGAGGTCCTCGTCGCGCCCGCCGCGGCGGTGGGGGACGTCCGGTGCCGTGGGCGCACGGCGCGGTCGGGGGGTGTCCCGGGTCGGCCACAGCTCGACGCCCGAGGCGGTGGTCACGGGCGGCGGCGCCGGGGCCTCGTCCGCGGCGCGCTCGTCCTGCAGCTCGCGGCGCGCGCCGAGGCAGAACGCGACGAGGCCACCGAGCGCGAACGTCCACCACTGGAACGCGTAGGACAGGTGCGAGCCCGGGTCGGTGCTCGGCGCGGGCAGCTGCCCGGGGGCCGTCGCGACGGACGGGTCCTCGGCGGTCATGGCGACGTAGGCGTCGACCGACCGACCCTCGACGCCGCCGGCCACGAGCACCTGGTCGACGGAGATCGCCTGGACCTGTCCCGACGGCGCGGCCCGGTTCGATGCCGGCTCGTCGTGCCGCAGCCGAGCGGTGAGCGTGATCGTGCCCTCCGGGGGCGCGGGCGGAACGACGTCGACGCTCCCGTCCGCGCCGGGCTCCACCCAGCCGCGGTCCACGACGAGCACGCTCCCGGACAGCGCGGGGGCGTCGGCGTCCTCCACGACGAACGGGACGAGAGCGTGGTAGGCGGGGGCGCCGTCGACCGGGCGGTTGCGCAACAGGACGGTGCCGTCGGGCTCGTAGTGCCCCACCATGGTGACCCGGCGCCAGACGTCCGCGTCGGTGAGCGCGGTGCTGGGGGAGTCGAGCACGCTGCCCAGGGGCACGGGCTCGGCCGACCAGTTGGTCTCGACCACCGCGATCGCGCCGTCACGCCACACGTGCCGGTTCCACTGCCACCGGCCGAGCAGGGTGCAGGTGACCGCGAGCACCAGGCCGACGAGGACCAGGCCGGTGGCGCGGCGTGCCGCGGGGCTCATGACCGGGGAGCGGACTCGAGCTCCGCCACGGGCACCACGCTCTGCAGGAAGCCGCGCGTGTCGAGGAACGTGCTGAGGTGCTCGCGGTGGTCGTCGCAGGCGAGCCACACCTTGCGGCGCTCCGGCGTGTGCAGCTTCGGGTTGTTCCAGAGCAGCCCCCACGTCGCGTCCGCACGGCAGCCGCGCCCGCTGCAGATCAGCTCGTCCACCGCGTCGGGGACCGGGCCGAAGAGGCTCACGCGCGACCCTCCGGGTGGTCGGAGGGGCCGAGACCCCGGGGTGCGCCCGAGCCGGGACCGATCTCGCGGGCGGCCATGAACGTCCCGTCGGAGTCGCGGCGCTCGCGGCCGGCGTTGGCGAACAGCACCGCGGAGTACGGCAGGACGACGGCGGCGACGATCAGCAGCAGGGACGCCCACATCGGGATCCGGCCCCAGGTGAGCACGGCGCCGGCGAAGCAGAGGATGCGGATGCCCATCTGGACGAGATAGCGCTTCTGGCGGCGCGCCAGGTCGTCCGCGAGCGGCTCGGGCGCGCTGGTGATGCTGGGGACCTCCGCCGAGGGGAGGTCCGGTCGCCGACGGATGCTGCTCACTACCTGATCGTAGTCCGGTGAGCCTGTGGCGGCGCTGAGGAGACGTGTTGTCCAGGTCCCACAACGTGGCGCGACGAACGTGGGCGCGGACCCTGCCGCGACTCACGGGAGTCGTCGGATAGCGTCGTGTCCCGTGCCTGAGACTTCCGACAACACAGCCACCGCTCGCAGTATCCTCGTCACCGGGGCCAACCGAGGCATCGGACGGGCGATCGCCGAGCGGTTCGTGGCCAACGGCGACAAGGTCGCCACCATCTACCGCTCGGGCGACCTGCCTGCCGGCGTCCTCGGCGTGGTCGGCGACGTGCGGGACACCGCGAGCGTCGACGCGGCGTTCGCCGAGATCGAGGCCGCGCACGGTCCGGTCGAGGTCCTCGTCGCCAACGCGGGCGTCACCCGCGACCAGCTGCTCATGCGGATGACCGACGAGGAGTTCGACGACGTCATCGACGTCAACCTCACCGGTGCCTTCCGCTGCGCGCGCCGCGCGAGCAAGGGCATGATCCGGCTCCGCCGCGGACGCATCATCTTCATCTCCTCGGTGGTCGGCCTGTACGGGTCGGCCGGCCAGGTGAACTACGCGGCGTCCAAGTCGGCCCTCGTCGGCATGGCCCGCTCGATCACCCGTGAGCTCGGCGGGCGGGCGATCACCGCCAACGTCGTCGCCCCCGGCTTCATCGACACGGACATGACGCGCGCCCTGCCCGAGGACAAGCAGAAGGCGTACCGCGAGTCCATCCCGCTGGGCCGGTTCGCGCTGCCCGAGGAGGTGGCCGGCGTCGTCGAGTTCGTCGCGTCGGACGCGGCGGGCTACATCTCCGGCGCGGTCATCCCCGTCGACGGCGGCCTGGGCATGGGCCACTGACCACTCTCCTGACGCACGGCGACACGACAGAACGGAACGCACATGGGTCTGCTCGACGGCAAGAAGCTCCTGATCACCGGTGTCCTCACGGACGCGTCGATCGCCTTCCACGTGGCGCGGCTCGCGCAGCAGGAGGGTGCCGAGGTCCTGCTCACCTCGTTCGGCCGCCAGTTCCGCCTGACCCAGGCGATCTCGCGACGGCTCCCGAAGGAGGCGCCGGTCCTCCAGCTCGACGTCACGGACGCCGACGACCTCGCGGCGCTCGCGGACCGGGTGCGCGAGGCGGGCTTCGACTCGCTCGACGGCGTGGTCCACTCGATCGGCTTCGCGCCGCAGTCCGTGATGGGCGGCAACTTCCTGGCCGGCGAGTGGGAGGACGTGGCGACGGCCCTGCAGGTCAGCGCCTACTCGCTCAAGTCGCTCGCGGTCGCCTCCCAGCCGCTGCTGAGCTCCGGCGGCGCGATCGTCGGCCTCACGTTCGACGCCCGCTACGCCTGGCCGGTCTACGACTGGATGGGTGTCGCCAAGGCGGCGTTCGAGTCGACCTCGCGCTATCTCGCCCGCGACCTCGGCCCGCACGGCATCCGCATCAACCTGGTCTCCGCCGGCCCGATCCGCACGACGGCCGCCAAGTCGATCCCCGGCTTCGAGGCGATGGAGGGCGGCTGGCCCGAGCGCGCACCGCTCGGCTGGGACGCGTTCGACCCGGAGCCGACGGCTCGCGCGGTGGCGGCGCTGCTGTCCGACTGGTTCCCCGCGACCACGGGCGAGATCGTGCACGTCGACGGCGGCTACCACGCGATGGGTCTGTGACCGCTGCTGCGCGGAGCGCCCCCGAATGGCACTCTGAGCCCGTGAGGCCCGACACCGGCACCCGGCGACTGCTGCTGCTGCGCCATGCCAAGGCGGAGCACCCGGACCTCATCGCGGACATCCAGCGGCCCCTCTCGCTCGTGGGCCGGCGCCAGTCCGCGCGCGTCGGTGCACGGCTGGCGGAGGATCAGCTGGTCCCGGACCTCGTGCTCTGCTCGGCCAGCGTGCGGACGCGCCAGACGTGGGACCTCGCCCGTGCCTCGCTCGGCGCGGACCCCACGGTCCAGTACCTCGACGACCTGTACTACGCGGGGTCGCGCGCGCTGATCGACCTGGTGCGCGCGGTGCAGGCGGACGTCCGGACCCTCCTCGTCGTCGGGCACGAGCCCACGATGTCGCAGTCCGCGGCCGCGCTCGCCGGTCCGGACTCGGATCCGGCGACGCTCGCGCGCGTGCGCCTGGGAGTGCCGACCGCGAGCTGGTCGCTGCTCGAGGTCCCCGGGTGGGACGCCCTCGAGAGCGGGACGGCGACGCTGCGCACGCTCGTGCTGCCGGGCTGAGGTCTGCTCAGGGCGCCAGTCTTGGCCGCGCCGCCGGGGCAGCTGCCGGAGGTCGGCGAGCTGGAGGGCCCGCCGACCTACGACGGCGGCGTCTGCCCGTCCGCCCGCTCCTCGGCTGGATCCGCGAAGAACTTCCACCCCGCCGGGGCCGCTGGCCAGCTCGGGTCGGGCCGCCACCGCGGCGGCGGACGCCAGCCGGCGGGTGGCGGTGGCCACCCGGGCGCTGGGACGAACTGCTGGGTGGAGGGTGTGCGCTGCGAGGCGGCGGCCGCGACGATGATGCAGGCGGCCGGGATCTGGAGCACCGCCAGTGCCGTGACGATCGCAGCGACCTCGACCCAGGTGTTCGACGCGACGCCGGCTACGCCGAGGTTCTCCGGGAGGTTCGCTCCTCCGCGGAGCAGCACGGCCAAGGAGGCGACGAACGCGCCGCTGGCGAGCGTGATCGCGATCACGCGGTGGCGACGCGGGCGACGCCGAAGCACGACGAACGCTCCGATGAGCGCGGCGACACCCAGCGCCGTCAGCGTGACGGCCAGGAGGCCGATCCAGGGCTCGGGTGACATCACCACGACGCCGACCGGGGCGTCCGCTGCGTCTGCGACGTCCATCCACGCCCACTCGGCGACGTCCTGGCCGCGGGACGGTTCCCAGGTCGCCGTCAGGGCGATACCGGGGGCATCGACGTAGACGTCGACCAGCTCCGCATCCTGGGCCAAGATCCAGGTCACGGCGTCGCGAGTATCGAGCGAGACACGGGGGTGCGGCCCGGGTTCGTACACGTCAGGCGCGTCGATGACGGCGAAGGGGTACCCCGCGCCGTTCGGTTCGACCCGGACGGCGAGGGACGTCGCGGAGGGGAACAGCCGGGTGCCGATTGCGTGGCCCCATGCCAGAAGCTGCGCATCGCTGCGGACGGCGGTGTCGTCGAGGAACACCTGGGCGGTGGTGGAACCGTCCGTGTTGACGACGACCTGGATGTCGACGGCGTCCGTCTGGCCGGATGGCCCGTACGGGTCGCACGCCGCGAGGCTCGCCACGACGACCACGGCCAGGGCGGCGACGATCGCTCTCTTCACGGTCGCACTGCGTCAGAGCCGTCAGTCCAGGCGGTGGAAACCCTCAAGCGCGGCGTGCCGTCTGCCGTAGTTCCTGACAGGGAGGCGAGCCACATGACCACCACGCAGCAGGTCCGTACCGCCACGCACACCGGCGCGACCGCCGAGCAGCTCCGCGCGCGTCGGCAGGAGCACGTGGCCCGAGCCCGGGCCGCCCATCTGATGCTCGCGGCCCGCCGGGCGCGCCACGGTGCCGACGCCGCAGCCGTCGCCGCAGCCGCCGCCCCCGACGACGAGCGGCTGCTGCGACAGGCACAGGCACTGGAGGCGACGGCGGACCACGTCGAGACCGCCGCGACCGCCGCCCGCCGCGAGTGGGCGCTGGCATCGTTGGCTGCGGACGACCGGCTGCGACTCTTCGTCGACGTCGACCTGGCGTGCGACGTTCCGACGCAACGAACCGATCCCCACGGCGCCGGCCAGCAGGCTCGCCAGGGCTGACCACGTACCGGCCGGGACGGCAAGGTCCCTGCCAGACCTGGGCTGAGGTCAGTACAGCCGGCGCAGGGCGTGGGTGTCGAGCGTGAGGATCCGCACGCGGTGGTCGACCGGCCCGGTGGCATCCGTCGAGGTCACGACGCGAAGACCGGCAGGTCGAGGACGGCGTCCAGCCGGTCGCGCACGACAGCGTCGGCCGCTGCGCACAGCAGGGGCTTCGCGTTGTAGGCGATCCCGAAGCCGGCGGCGACCACCATGTCGATGTCGTTGGCGCCGTCGCCGATGGCGATCGTGCGCTCCATCGGGATGCCGACCGTGGCCGCGTACTCGCGCAGGGTGCGCGCCTTCGCCGCCCGGTCCACGACCGCTCCGCTCACGCGGCCGGTGAGTCGGCCGTCGACCACCTCGAGGGCGTTCGCCCTGGTCAGCGTGATGCCGAACGACGCGGCGAGGGGGCGCACGATCTCGATGAACCCGCCGGAGACCAGGCCGACGGGCCACCCGCGGGCAGCCAGCTCGGCCACCAGCTCCGCGGCGCCGGGGGACGGCTCGACCTCGGCGAGCACGTCGGCCAGCACGGACTCCGGCAGGCCGGCGAGCGTCGCCACGCGCTCGTGCAGGGACTCGGCGAAGTCGATCTCGCCGCGCATGGCCCGCTCGGTGATCTCGGTGACGAGCTCCTCGGAGCCCGCTCGGGCGGCGAGCATCTCGACGACCTCGCCGGTGATGAACGTCGAGTCGACGTCCATCACGACGAGGCGGGGCGGCGACTGGTTCACGGACGGCAGGGTAGTGGCGCGCGCCGGGCGACGTGCCCGGTGCTCACTCCGCGATGATCGTTCCCTTGGGCACGACGGTGATCCCGGACTCGGTGACGGTGAACCCGCGTGCGCGGTCGTGGTCGTGGTCGAGGCCGACGCGGACGCGTTCGGGCACGTGGACGTTCTTGTCGATGATCGCCCGGTGGACCTGCGCGTACCGGCCGATGTGGACGTCGTCGAAGAGCACCGAGTCCGTGACCTGCGCCCACGAGTGCAGTCGGACGCCTGGCGAGAGGACCGAGCCGGACACCGTCGCGCCGGAGACCAGCACACCCGGAGAGACCACCGAGTCCACGGCGTGACCGAGCCTGCCCGCGCCCGCGTGGATGAACTTGGCGGGTGCCAGGCTCGTGTACCCGCTGTAGAGCGGCCACTCGTCGTTGTAGAGGTTGAACACGGGCTCGATCGAGATGAGGTCGATGTTCGCCTCGTAGAACGCGTCGATGGTGCCGACGTCGCGCCAGTAGTCGCGGTCGCGCGGCGTGGAGCCGGGCACGTCGTTGCGCAGGAAGTCGTAGACACCGGCCGTGCCGCGCTCCACGAAGTACGGGGCGATGTCTCCGCCCATGTCGTGGCGCGAGTTCACGTTCTCGGAGTCGGCGGTCACCGCGGCGACCAGCGCGTCCGCGTTGGCCACGTAGTTGCCCATCGACGCGAGGATCTCGCCGGGGGAGTCCGCCAGGCCCACCGGGTCGGTCGGCTTCTCCAGGAACGCCTTGATGCGCGTGGCGTCCGTCGGGTCGACCTCGATGACGCCGAACTGGTCGGCCTCCTCGATGGGCTGGCGGATCGCGGCGACCGTGAACTCGGCACCCGAGGAGATGTGGGCGTCGACCATCTGGGAGAAGTCCATGCGGTACACGTGGTCGGCCCCGACGACGACCACGATGTCCGGGCGCTCGTCCTCGATGATGTTGAGGCACTGGTAGATGGCGTCGGCGCTGCCGAGGTACCAGTGCTTGCCGACGCGCTGCTGCGCGGGCACCGCGGCGACGTAGTTGCCCAGCAGCGGGGACATCCGCCACGTCTTGGACACGTGCCGGTCCAGGCTGTGGGACTTGTACTGGGTGAGCACGATGACGTGCAGGTACCGGGAGTTGATGACGTTCGACAGGGCGAAGTCGATCAGCCGGTACAACCCCCCGAAGGGCACCGCCGGCTTGGCACGGTCTGCGGTGAGGGGCATCAGACGTTTGCCCTCCCCACCTGCGAGGACGATAGCGAGGACGCGCGGCGCTGCCATGGCTACGACCCTAGGCCCCAGGCGCGGTCCCAGCGAGGCGTGACGTCGCTCACGCGCTAGCGTGTCGGCGGGAGAACCGGTCGTCGGTGCCGGTGGCGAGGGGATGGTTGCTGTGCGTGTCGACCTGCTGACCCGGGAGTACCCGCCGCACGTCTACGGCGGAGCGGGCGTCCACGTCGCGGGGCTGACCCGTGTCCTCGAGCGCACGATCGACGTGCGCGTCCACTGCTTCGACGGCCCCCGTGACGCCCCCGGCGTGACGGGCTACACCGTCCCCACCGAGCTCGCCGGCGCGAACGCCGCCCTGCAGACGTTCGGGGTCGACCTCGAGATGGCCGACGCGGTGGGCGCGGTCGGTGCCGACGGCGTCGCGTCCGACCTGGTGCACTCGCACACCTGGTACGCCAACCTCGGCGGCCACCTCGCCGGGTTGCTGCACGGGCTCCCGCACGTCGTCTCGGCGCACAGCCTCGAGCCGCTGCGCCCCTGGAAGGCCGAGCAGCTGGGCGGCGGCTACGCCCTGTCCAGCTGGGCCGAGAAGACTGCGTACGAGGGTGCCGCAGCCGTGATCGCGGTCAGCGGCGGCATGCGCGAGGACATCCTGCGGGCCTACCCGAGCGTGGACCCCGCACGGGTCAAGGTGGTGCACAACGGCATCGACCTCGACCAGTGGCAGCGGCCGACGAGCGACGAGGCGGTGGCGAAGGCGTCGGCGACCGTCGCGGCGCTGGGCATCGACACGTCCCGGCCGAGCGTGGTGTTCGTCGGCCGGATCACCCGGCAGAAGGGCCTGCCGTACTTCCTGCGTGCCGTCGAGCTCTTGCCGCCCGAGGTCCAGGTGGTGCTCTGCGCGGGCGCGCCGGACACGCCGCAGATCATGGCGGAGGTCACCGGGCTGGTCGAGCAGCTGCGCGCCAAGCGGTCGGGCGTGGTCTGGATCGAGCAGATGCTGCCGCGCGACGAGCTGATCGCCGTCCTCATGCACGGCACGGTGTTCGCGTGCCCGTCGGTCTACGAGCCGCTGGGCATCGTCAACCTCGAGGCCATGGCGGTCGGGCTGCCCGTGGTCGGGACGGCCACCGGCGGCATCCCCGAGGTGATCGACGACGGCGTCACGGGCCGGCTCGTCCCGATCGACCAGCTGCAGGACGGCACCGGCACCCCGGTCGACCCCGACCGGTTCGTGCACGACCTCGCAGACGCGCTCACCGACGTCGTCGGCAACGAGGCCCGGACCGCGCAGTGGGGGCTGGCGTCGCGCCGCCGCGTCGAGGACCACTTCACGTGGGAGGCGATCGCCGAGCGGACGCTGGAGGTGTATCGAGCGGCGCTCGGCTGACCGTCAGGCCGTCACCTGGGACGCCGCCGCGGCCATCGCGCGGCGGGCCATCCGGTCCACCTCGCGCAGCGCCGTCGACCGCTGGTCGGCCTGCCACAGGTTCACGGCGGCGCCGTCGTCCTGCGTGGCCAGCGCGACGATCGCGCGCAGGCGCGCCGCGCTGGCGAGCACCCGGACGCGCCGGCCGTCGAGGCTGTCCGGCAGCCGCCACGCGGGCAGCTCGAGCTCCCGCAGCGCCGCCACGGTCTCGGCGGCGTCGGGACGCCACTGCGCGACGTCGAGCTTGACCAGTGCCTCGGTCGCCTGGAGCAGCCCCTGGCGCAGCTCGCGCTCGGCGTCCTGCAGCGACCCCGTGCGGGCGTGCACGGCGTGGCGCCAGTCGGCGACGTCGGAGAGCTCCCAGGTGACCAGGTGCCCGGGTTCGAGTGCGGAGCCGAAGCGCTGCACCACCGGGACCGCGACGAGGCACTCCTGCGGGGTGCGGACGAGCACGGCCTCGCCGGCCTCGGTCGCCGCCGAGCTCACGGACGCCGGTGTGGCTCCGGGGTCACCCGGCACGGGCAGCACCGCGGCGACGTCCCGGGGCGAGCCGGCGCACGCGTCGAGGAGCACGCTCAGCGGCTCGTCGGTCAGGTCGTCACGGAGCGGTTCGTCGTGCGACGGCCGCCGCTGGACCGTGTGCGGCTCGTCGTCGGACTGCACGGCGTCGACGAGCACCGCGCGGTCGATGCTCTCGTCCGCCAGCCAGAGCGCGAGGAGGACGGAGCGGGGGAGCTCCAGGGTCAGGTCCACGGTACAACGGTAGACGTGACCCAGCGCACCGACGAGCGGCCCGTCGCAGGCCGCCGACGTGCGGCTCGACGGTTAGGGTCATGCCCATGACCGACGTGCTCGACCTGCAGGCCGTGACGATCCGCCGGGGAACGACGACGATCCTCGACGAGGTGACGTGGACGGTCCGCGAGGGTGAGCGGTGGGTGGTGCTCGGCCGCAACGGTGCGGGCAAGACGACCCTCCTGCAGGTCGCCTCGGGCCGGATGCACCCGACGAGCGGGACCGCCGACCTGCTCGGCTCGCGGCTGGGGCGGGTCGACGTCTTCGAGCTGCGCCCGCGCATCGGCCTGTCGAGCGCGTCGCTCGCGGACCGGATCCCCGCGGGGGAGAGCGTGCGCGACGTCGTGCTCACCGCGGCGTACGGCGTGACGGGGCGTTGGCGCGAGGAGTACGAGGCGCTCGACGACTCGCGTGCCGCGGACCTCCTGGCCGCCTTCGGGGTGGCGCACCTGTCCGGCCGCACCTTCGGCACCCTGTCCGAGGGGGAGCGCAAGCGTGTGCAGATCGCCCGGTCGCTGATGACCGACCCCGAGCTGCTGCTGCTGGACGAGCCTGCCGCCGGTCTCGATCTCGGGGGTCGCGAGGAGCTGGTCGCGGCCCTGGCCGAGCTGGCCGGCGACCACCGCTCGCCCGTCCTGGTGCTGGTCACGCATCACGTCGAGGAGATCCCGCCCGGGTTCACGCACATCCTGCTGCTGCGCCAGGGCAAGGCCTTCGCGGCCGGACCGATCGACGAGGTCCTCACCCCGGAGACCTTGTCGGGCGCGTTCGACCTCCCTCTCGTCGTGGCCAAGACCGACGGTCGCTGGTCGGCGCGCGCGGCTTCCTCTGAGGGCTGAGCATTTCCCCACAGGTTCGCAAAGAACCCGTCTAGTATCGGTTGGACAGCAGGCTCCGGCGTCCGGACCTGCCTGACTGAGGGAGTGGGCACCGATGGGTTGGCTGTGGTGGATCGGAGCAGCGCTCGCGCTGGGCATCCTGGAGATGCTCTCGCTCGACCTGGTGCTCGCGATGTTCGCCGGCGGCGCCATCGCCGGGGCGATCGCGTACTGGCTCGGAGCCCCGGTGCCGGTGCAGTTCGTCGTCGCCGCGCTGACCTCGGTCATCCTGCTCGCCACGCTCCGTCCGTGGCTCCTGCGGCACCTGCGGGACCGGATGCCGCTGGTGGAGACCAACGCCGCAGCGCTTGTCGGCCGCGACGCGGTGGTCGTCTCGACGGTCACCGTCGAGGGTGGCCGCGTGAAGCTCAACGGTGAGGTGTGGAGCGCCCGGGCGGATGCCGCGGAGGCCATCCCGCCCGGCACCGAGGTGCGGGTGTCCCGGATCGACGGAGCGACGGCAGTCGTCGTCCCCGTCGTCGGCGCCTGAGCCCTGAACGACCGCGGGCAGCTCGCCCGCGAGTGACCCCTCTGGAGGATTCATGGACGGCTTGGGCAGTGGGCAGATCGCCCTCTACATCGTGCTGGGGCTGGTCCTGCTGTTCGTCGTCATCGCGCTGGTGCGGGCGGTCAAGATCGTCCCGCAGGCCGTCGCGATCATCGTCGAGAGGCTCGGGCGCTACTCCCGCACGCTGGACGCCGGCCTGCACCTGCTGATCCCGTTCGTCGACCGCGTGCGCGCCGGCGTGGACCTGCGCGAGCAGGTGGTGTCGTTCCCGCCGCAGCCCGTGATCACCTCGGACAACCTCGTGGTGAGCATCGACACGGTCATCTACTTCCAGGTGACCGAGCCCAAGTCGGCGGTCTACGAGATCGCCAACTACATCCAGGGCATCGAGCAGCTCACCGTCACGACGCTCCGTAACGTGGTCGGGTCGATGGACCTCGAGCAGACGCTGACCAGCCGCGACCAGATCAACGGCCAGCTGCGTGGTGTGCTCGACGAGGCGACCGGGCGGTGGGGCGTGCGCGTCAACCGCGTCGAGCTCAAGTCGATCGACCCGCCGGACTCCATCAAGGGGTCGATGGAGCAGCAGATGCGCGCCGAGCGTGACCGTCGTGCGGCGATCCTGACCGCCGAGGGGTTCAAGCAGTCGCAGATCCTCACGGCCGAGGGCGAGAAGCAGGCCGCGATCCTACGGGCCGAGGGTGGCGCCCAGGCGGCGATCCTCACGGCCGAGGGCGAGGCCCGGGCGATCCTGCAGGTGTTCGACGCCGTGCACCGCGGCGACGCCGACCCCAAGCTGCTGGCGTACCAGTACCTGCAGATGCTGCCGAAGATCGCCGCGACCCCGTCGAACAAGATGTGGTTCCTGCCGTCGGAGCTGACCAGCGCGCTCGGCACGTTCGCCAAGGGGTTCGGCGGCGCGTTCACCGGGAGCGACGGGGGAGTCTCCGACTCGGGCCGCCCGGCCGGCACCTCGCCCCTGGGTGACGACCTCCCGCCGACGACGCTGACGGACCCCGCCGAGGCGCTCGCCGAGGCGCGGCGCGAGTCGGCCGCGGCGACCGCGGACGCGACGAGCTCGGGCACGTTGAGCGGTCTCCCGTTCGACCCGTCGGTCGAGCTCGGGCAGCGTCCTGGTGGGGGAGCGGTGCCCCCGCGGGCGCCAGAGCCGCCGCCGGAGGACGCACCGACCGCCTGACGCACAGGGCCGGATCTCGACGAGGGTCCTCCCCTGGCCCATGTTCGCCCACAGCGAACATGGTTCCGGAGTGAGTGCTCACTCACTTACGGTCGCGTCGTGGACACGACTCTCCAACCGCCGACGGGACGGGCGACGCCGCTGCCGCCCGACGAGCGCCGGGCGGCCATCCTGCTCGCCGTGCGGCCCCTGTTGCTGCAGCGCGGCGCCGCCGTGACCTCTCGCGAGCTGGCCGACGCGGCCGGCGTGGCGGAAGGCACGCTCTTCCGGGTGTTCACCGACAAGGTGACGCTGGTCCGCGAGGCCGTCCTCGCCGCGGTCGACCCGGCCGCGTCGGTACCCGAGCTTGCGACGATCGACCGCACCCTGCCGCTGCGTGACCGCCTGGTCGCGATCCTGGCCCAGGGACTCGGGCGGGTGGGCGAGTCCATGCGGTGGATGGCCCTGCTGCACGAGATCAGCCGGCTCGAGCCGGGGAGGTCCCCGAGCGAGCACCGCGAGGCGGCGATGCGGATGTGGGGGCGGCGGCAGGAGGCCGGCACCGCGGCCGTGAACGCGACGCTCGCGTGGCTGCTGGAGCCCGACGCCGACCAGTTCCGGTTGCCCGTCGACGACGTGATCGAGCTCCTCACCACGGTGCTGATGGGCTCGTCGATGCGGACGGTCGACGCGCTGCGGCGCGGGCTGGAGGTCCCGCCCCCGAGCCCGGAGCGGCTGGCTGACCTGGTCCTGCACGGCGTGCTGGCCGAGGGGACCCCGCGATGCTGATCACCCTGCTCAAGGAGCACCTGCGGCCCTACCGGAGCGCAGTCGTCGCCGTGGTCGTGCTCCAGCTGGTGCAGACCATCGCGACGCTCTACCTGCCCAGCCTCAACGCGCGGATCATCGACGACGGCGTGGCCCAGGGCGACACCGGGGAGATCATGCGGCTCGGCGGCGTGATGCTCGCGGTGAGCCTGGTGCAGGTGGTCGCCGCCGTGATCGCCGTCTACTTCGGCTCCCGCACCGCCATGGCGTTCGGCCGTGACGTGCGCAAGCGGCTGTTCGGCCACGTGCAGACGTTCTCGGCCCAGGAGGTCGCCAAGTTCGGCGCCCCGACGCTCATCACCCGCACGACGAACGACGTGCAGCAGGTGCAGATGGTGGTGCTGCTGACGTTCACCCTGATGATCATGGCGCCGATCATGCTGGTGGGCGGTGTGGTCATGGCCATGCGCGAGGACGTCGGGCTGTCCGCGGTGCTCCTGGTCTCGGTGCCCGCGCTCGGCATCGTCGTCGCCCTGATCGTCACGCGGATGATCCCGTACTTCCGGTCCATGCAGAAGCGGATCGACGCCATCAACCGCGTGCTGCGCGAGCAGATCGCGGGCGTCCGGGTGGTGCGCGCGTTCGTGCGCGAGCGCCGGGAGTCCGCCCGGTTCGACGGGGCGAACACCGACCTCTACGACACCTCGCTGCGGGTGGGCAAGCTCATGGCGCTGATGTTCCCGGCCGTCATGCTCGTGCTCAACGCCACCACGGTCGCCGTCCTCTGGTTCGGCGCGCAGCGCATCGACGCCGGCCACCTGATGATCGGGCAGCTCACCGCGTTCCTCTCGTACATCGCCTACATCCTCATGGCCGTGATGATGTCGACGATGATGTTCGTGATGGTCCCGCGGGCCGTCGTGTCCTCCGAACGCATCGGCGAGGTGCTGGACACCCGCACCTCCGTGGTCCCGCCCGCGCAGCCGGCCGTGCTCCGGACCGGGCCCGAGTCGCGGCCCGGCCTGCTGGAGCTGCACGGCGTCGAGTTCCGCTACCCGGGCGCCGAGCGCCCCGTGCTGCACGGGGTCGACCTGGTCGCCGAGCCGGGGAAGACCACCGCGATCATCGGCTCCACGGGTGCCGGGAAGACGACCCTGCTCAACCTGATCCCCCGGCTGTTCGACGTGACCGGGGGCGAGGTGCTCATCGACGGCGTCGACGTGCGCGCGCTCGACCCCGACCAGCTGTGGACCCAGATCGGCCTGGTCCCGCAGAAGCCGTTCCTCTTCGTCGGCACCGTCCGGTCCAACCTCGAGTACGGCAGGCCAGGGGCGACCGACGACGAGCTCTGGCACGCGCTCGAGGTCGCGCAGGCGCGCAACTTCGTCGAGGCGCTCGACGGTGGGCTCGACGCGCCGATCGCCCAGGGCGGCACCAACGTGTCGGGCGGCCAGCGTCAACGGCTCGCGATCGCGCGCGCCCTGGTGCGGCGGCCGAACATCTACCTGTTCGACGACTCGTTCTCCGCCCTCGACTACGCGACGGACTCCCGGCTGCGGGCCGCGCTCGTCCCCGAGACGCGGGAGGCCACGGTGCTGGTGATCGCGCAGCGCGTGGCGACCATCCGGAACGCGGACAGCATCGTGGTCATGGAGGACGGCCTGGTGGTCGGCGTCGGCACGCACGCGGAGCTGCTGGAGTCGTCCGAGACCTACCGGGAGATCGTGTACTCGCAGGTCAGCGTGGAGGAGGCGGCGTGAGCACCCAGACGCAGCGCATCCCTCCGGCCCGCCGCGGCCCCGGCGGGCCGATGATGTCGATGGGGATGCCCGTCGAGAAGTCGATGAACTTCCGCGAGTCCGCCGGCCGGTTCCTGCGCGAGATGCGCGGCGAGCGGGCACCGATGGCGCTCATCGTGGCCCTGGCCGTCGCCTCGGTGGTGCTCGCCGTCATCGGCCCCAAGCTCCTGGGCGACGCCACCAACATCATCTTCGACGGGGTCGTCGGCACCCAGCTCGGATCCGCGTTCCCGGCCGGGACCACCACCGACCAGGCGGTCTCGGCGCTGCGCGCGAGCGGGCAGGACACGTTCGCGGACGTCGTCGCCGGCAGCGGGGCCGTGCCCGGGGTGGGGATCGACTTCGACCGGCTCTGGCAGCTGCTCATGGTCGTGCTGCTCATCTACGTGGGCTCGTTCCTGTTCGGCTGGCTCCAGGGCCGGCTGACCGCGGTCGTCGTGCAGCGCGTCGTGTACGGGCTGCGTCAGCGGGTGGAGGCCAAACTGTCGCGCCTGCCGCTGCGGTACATCGACGGCCAGCCGCGTGGCGAGCTCCTGAGCCGGGTGACCAACGACATCGACAACGTCGCGCAGACCCTGCAGCAGACGCTCTCGCAGCTCATCACCTCGGTGCTCACCGTGGTCGGCGTGCTGGTGATGATGTTCCTGATCTCCCCGCTGCTGGCCGTGATCGCCCTGGTCACCGTGCCGCTCTCGGTGATGATCGCCGGGGCGATCGCCAAGCGGTCGCGGCCGCAGTTCATGGAGCAGTGGGCATGGACCGGCAAGCTCAACGCGCACATCGAGGAGATGTACACGGGGCACGCCCTCGTGACCGTGTTCGGGCGGCAGGCGGAGGCGGCCGAGGTGTTCGCGGAGCGCAACGAGAAGCTCTACGACTCCAGCTTCCGGGCGCAGTTCATCTCCGGGATCATCCAGCCCGCGCTCGGCTTCGTCGCCAACCTCAACTACGTGATCGTGGCGGTGGTCGGCGGGCTGCGGGTCGCGTCCGGCACCATGACGCTCGGTGACGTGCAGGCGTTCATCCAGTACAGCCGGCAGTTCACGCAGCCGATCACGCAGATCGCGTCGATGGCCAACCTGCTGCAGTCCGGGGTCGCCTCGGTGGAGCGGGTGTTCGAGCTGCTCGACGCGCCCGAGCAGTCGCCCGACCCGGCCGAGCCGACACCGCCCGTCCAGCCCACCCGGGGGCGGGTCGCCTTCGATCACGTGGCGTTCAGCTACTCGCCCGACAAGCCGCTCATCGAGGACCTGTCCCTGGTGGCCGAGCCGGGGGAGACGATCGCGATCGTCGGACCCACAGGCGCCGGCAAGACGACCCTGGTCAACCTGCTCATGCGGTTCTACGAGGTGGACGGCGGCCGGATCACGCTCGACGGCGTGGACACCCGGGAGCTGACCCGGGACGCGCTGCGCTCGCAGATGGGCATGGTGCTCCAGGACACCTGGCTGTTCGGCGGCACCCTGGCGGAGAACATCGCCTACGGCGCCGACGGCGCGACCCAGGAGGAGATCGTCGCCGCGGCCGAGGCCACGCACGTGGACAAGTTCGTGCGGACGCTGCCCGACGGCTACGAGACGACTGTGGACGACGAGGGCTCGAACGTCTCCGCGGGCGAGAAGCAGCTGCTCACCATCGCGCGCGCGTTCCTGGCCGACCCGGCGATCCTCATCCTCGACGAGGCGACCTCGTCGGTGGACACCCGCACCGAGGTGCTGGTCCAGCAGGCGATGAACGCGCTGCGGCACGGGCGGACGTCGTTCGTCATCGCGCACCGGCTGTCCACCATCCGCGACGCCGACACGATCCTCGTCATGGAGGACGGCGCGATCGTCGAGCAGGGGTCGCACGACGAGCTCCTCGCCGCCGACGGTGCGTATGCCCGGTTGTACGCGAGCCAGTTCGCCGCCGCGGTGGCGCCGGTGGACTGACGTCCCGGAGAACGCCCTGATCAGGCACGTACGCTCGGGCGCATGTCCTCCGAGGGGTTCCCGCGCGACCGCATGACGATCGCGTTCTACGGACCCTTCGTCGTGTGGGGGTGGCTGCTCTACAGCTTCAACCCGAGCGTGCCGCTGCTGGCCGACGAGCTGGGGATCTCCGCTGCGCAGGCAGGGCTGCACGGGACGGCGATGGCCGTCGGAGCCATCGTCGCGTCGCTCGCCACACCGCGGCTCGTGCGTGCTCGGGGTCGGCGGGGGGCGATCGTCCTCGCGTCCGCGCTCGTGGCCGTCGGCGCGTGCGGCATCGTGGCGGCCCCGGGTCTGGCCTGGAGCCTCGGCGCGATGGTCGTCGTGTCGCTCGGCGGCAACGTCGCGATCAGCTCGACGCAGGCGGGGCTCGCGCTGCAGCACGGCAGCAAGGCGTCCGCGGCGCTCACCGAGGGCAACGGGGTCGGGTCCTCGGTCGGGCTGCTCGGCCCGCTCGCCGTGGGCGCGTGCGTGGCCGTCGGCTGGGGGTGGCGGCCCGCCGTGGCCGTGACGGCCGTGCTGGCGCTCGCCACGGCCGTCGTCGTGGCGCGGATCCCGGTGGGCGGGGCGATGACCCCACCGCACGCCCCTGACACCGTGGTCGCGCCCCGGTCCGGGGTCCAGACCGGGAGCCGGGTTCCCACCTGGTGCTTCCTGGTGACCCTGGTGGCCGCGATCCTGATGGAGTTCGCCACGACGTACTGGGCGACCGGCCTGGTGATCGAGCAGACCGGTGCCGGCGCGGGCATCGCCGCGGCGACGACCGCGGGGCTGGTGGCGGGCATGTCCGCGATCCGGTTCGTCGTCGGGCCGTTGTCGCTGCGCGTGCCGCCGGCGATGCTCCTCGCCGTCGCGTTCGTCGTGGCGATCGGCGGGTGGGCGATCCTGTGGACCGCGACCACACCGTGGGTCGCGATGGTCGGGCTGGTGGTGGCGGGGTTCGGGTACGGCGCCACGTACCCGCTGTCGATCGCGCTCCTGCTGGCCACAGCACCCGGCCGCGCGGACGCCATGCAGGCCCGCGCGACGCTCGTCGGCGGCCTGGCGATCGGGGTGGGCCCGTTCGCCCTCGGAGCCCTGTCCGACGTCGTCGGGACGCACCAGGCGTTCCTGGTGGTGCCCGTCGTCGCCGTGGCGGGCGCGGTCGGCGCGGTGCTCGGCGGTCGCGCGATCCGGGTTCGCCCGGTGCCGGCCGTCGAGCTCGAGCCCGGCGTGGCGGCGGATCGATAACGTTTTCGGCCGTGGCAGGCTGGCCCGCATGTCCTCGCTGCAGCACCGGCGCGCCGACGCCGTCGTCACCGTCCTCGGCCCCGACGGCCACCCGCTCGCCGACACCGACGTCGTGGTCGCGCAGGAGCGGCACGCCTTCCTGTTCGGCAACATCGGGTTCGACCTCGTCGCGCTCGCCAACGGCGAGGCCGAGGCGCACGAGCGGTCCGCGGCGCTCGCCGACCTCTGGCTCGATGTGTTCAACGCCGCGACGCTGCCGTTCTACTGGGGCACGTTCGAGCCCGTGCGCGGCCGTCCGGACACCGCGCGGCTGCTGAGGGCTGCCCGCTGGTTCGCCGAGCGAGGCGTGGTCGTCAAGGGGCACCCGCTGGCCTGGCACACCGTGTGCGCGCCGTGGCTGCTGGACCTGAGCACCGACGAGATCGCGGACGTGCAGGACGCGCGCATCCGTCGCGAGGTCGCGGACTTCGCCGGGGTGATCGACACCTGGGACGTGATCAACGAGGTCGTGATCATGCCGGTGTTCGACAAGGAGCCCAACGGGCTGACGCGCCTGGCGTGGGACCGCGGACGCATCCCGACCATCCGGCTGGCGTTCGACGCCGCCCGGCAGACCAACCCGTCGGCCACGCTGCTGCTGAACGACTTCGACATGTCCACCGCGTACGAGTGCCTGATCGAGGGCGTGCTCGAGGCCGGCATCCAGGTCGACGCGATCGGCCTGCAGAGTCACATGCACCAGGGGTACTGGGGTGAGGAGAAGACGCTGGCGATCCTCGACCGGTTCGCACGGTTCGGCCTGCCGCTGCACCTGACCGAGACGACGCTGCTGTCGGGCGAGCTCATGCCTGCGCACATCGAGGACCTCAACGACCACCAGGTCGCGTCGTGGCCGTCGACCCCCGAGGGTGAGGCGCGCCAGGCCGACGAGATCGAGCGGCACTACCGGACGCTGGTCGGGCACCCCGCGGTGCAGGCCGCGACGTACTGGGGGATCACCGACGACGGCGCGTGGCTGGGCGCGCCCGGCGGGCTCGTGCGGGCGGACGGCACCCCCAAGCCCGCGTACGACGCGCTGCGGCGGCTGGTGAAGGACGAGTGGTGGCTGGCGCCGACGACACGGCGGACCTCGTCCACGGGACGCGTGCCGGTGAGCGGGTTGCTCGGTGCCTACTCCGTCGACGGCACGCCGTTCTCGCTCGAGCGCGACGGGGAGGTCGTCGTCCGGCTGGAAGGATGAGCGCGTGCCCGTCGCCTCCGTCCAGCCCGTGACCGACCCCGCCGACGAGCGTCTCGCCGACTACGTCTCCCTGACCGACGTCGCGCTGCGCTCGCGGCAGGAACCCGCCAAGGGCCTCTACATCGCCGAGAGCTCCACCGTCCTCGGTCGCGCGCTCGCGGCCGGTCACCGACCGCGCTCGGTCCTGCTGTCCCCGCGCTGGCTGCCGGACCTGGAGCGGCTGCTGGCGAGCCTGCCGTCCGACGACACCGAGGTCCCCGTCTACGTCGCCGAGGAGCCCGTGCTCGAGGCGATCACCGGCTTCCACGTCCACCGGGGGGCGCTCGCCGCGATGCACCGGCCCCCGCTCGCGCCGGTCTCCGAGCTGCTCGCCGGCGCGCGGCGGGTCGCCGTGCTGGAGGACATCGTCGACCACACCAACGTCGGCGCCGCGTTCCGGTCGGCTGCGGCGCTGGGGGTCGACGCCGTGCTGGTCACGCCGCGGTGCGCCGACCCGCTCTACCGCCGGTCCGTCCGCGTGTCGATGGGCACGGTGTTCCAGGTGCCGTGGACGCGCATCGACCCCTGGCCCGAGGGGATCTCCGCGCTGCGCGACGCCGGGTTCGTCACCGCGGCACTGGCCCTGTCGGACGACTCGATCACCCTCGACGAGCTGGTGGCCGACCCGCCGGAGCGGCTCGCCCTCGTGCTCGGCGCCGAGGGGCACGGGCTCAAGCCGGTGACCGTCGCCGAGTCCGACCTGGTGGTACGGATCCCGATGGCGGGCGGGGTGGACTCCCTCAACGTCGCCGCGGCCGCCGCGGTCGCGTTCTGGGCGACCCGGGCCTGACTCACGCCGGGTCGTCGCGGGGGAGCGTGTAGCGCAGGAAGCCCATGGTCCGCGTCCACGTCTCCCGGCGAGCGTGCGCGGTGAGGACCGGGTCGCCGCCGTAGCGGAACGTGACGCCAGGACCGGGGCCCTGGCTGGTCGCGACGCCGCCGGGCGGGCCGGCGATCATGTGGCCGGCGCTGTCGAGCACCACGTTCGCCCACGGGTAGGGGTGCTCAGCCAGGCGGTCGGCAGCCACCTGGTGGTACCCGGGCGAGTCCCACATCTGGTCGTCGCCACCCGCGACCAGCAGCACGCCGCCGCGGATCCGCTCCACCGGGATGCTCACCCGCTCCAGCGCGTCGTGGTCGGTCGGCAGCGGCGCGAACCCGTCGCGCAGCGCGACCGGGTCGTGGCGTGCGATGGCGTCCTCGAGCTCCGGTGTGACCGCGTACGGCAGGAACGGCAGCGGCTCGCCGTCCACGGTCCAGGCCGGTCCCGACGACCGCAGGATCCGGTCCAGCCGGCCCACGTCGTAGTCGATGCCGGCGGTGACGACCCCGCTGCCGACGACGCTGACCACCGACCCCACGCGCTCGTCGCGGCTGCCCACCAGCAGCGCCGCCTCGCCGCCGCGGGAGCCGCCGAGCAGACCGATCGAGCCGGGTGCGAACCCCTGCGCCTCGAGCAGGTCGATCGCCCGGCCGAAGTACTCGAGGGGCACGTCGAGGAGCATCCTCGGGACGCCGGCCGTGCCGAAGTAGGCGAGGGCGAGCGCGGCGAACCCCTCCTCCGCGAGCGCGACGGCGTCCCGCTCGTGCATCCCGCCCTCGGACCCGCCGATCACCACGACTGCCCGCTCGGCGCCGGCCGCGGGCCGTGCCAGCACGCCGGCGATCCCGTGCGCGCGACACACGGTCCGGTCCCTGATGACGCGGTGGGTCGTCCGGCTCATGTGGCGCACCCTAGCGACGGCCACCGACGCTCAGCGGTGCTGGCCGCGATGCCCGCGGGGCAGGCGGCAGGCGCGCCCGGCGCGAGGGAGCCAGGCGCCGCACGCAGACTCGGCCTCGAGGTCGAGGGCGGCCACGGGGACGTCGACGGCCGATGCCGGCTCCGCGTCGGGGACGATCCCCGGTTCGGCGACGAGGTCGAGCAGCTCCGTGGCCACGTAGACGGTGCGGGTGCGGTCGGCCTTCCGGTCGGTGCGCAGCACCCCCGACGCGGCCAGGGAGTCGAGCGCGTTGCGTGCGGCGACGGCGCTGATCTCGTACCGCGCCGCCACGGAGGCCGCATCGAGCACGGGGTGCGTCGGGAGGTCGGAGACCAGGCGGTGCGCGACGCCGCGCCGGACGCGGCCGGTCGGCGACCTGTCCCGCAGGTAGGCGTCGAGAGCGTCCGTCTGCCGGCGCTGCCAGTCCGTCACCTGGCCCGAGAGCGCGAGCGCGTCGGCGGCGGCCGCGACGACCGCCTCGGCGACCACGGTCACGATCGCGACACCGTGGTCGCCGCGACGGTAGGTGTCGAGCGCGGCGTAGTAGCGCTCGCGGTCGCGGAAGAGGGCGGTGCTGACGGGCAGGGTGATCCGGGGCGCGACGCCGTACCGGGCCAGGACGGTCCCGATGAGGACCCGGCCGGCGCGGCCGTTGCCGTCGGCGAACGGGTGGATGGTCTCCAGCTGCGCGTGTGCGAGGGCGGCCGCGAGGACCGGCCGGTGCCGACGGGACACCAGGTAGGCGTCGAGGTCGTCGAGGAGCCCGGGGACCAGCTCGTGCGGCGGGGCGTTGTAGTGCGCCTCGAGCGGTGTCCGGCCGCCGATCCACACCGGTTCGGTGCGGACGCCCGCGTGCCGCGGCGCGATCAGTCGCTGGAGCTCGACGGCGTCCCACACCAGGGACACGTCCGCGTCGAGGGCCCGCTCCACCGACGAGCGGACGGCGTGCAGGGTGCGCGCGACCGTGACGGCGGACTCGCGGCCGCGGGCCACGAAGTCGGCGACGGCCACCGCGCGGGGCGTCGGCTCGTAGCCCTCGATGAGGGACGACGCGGCGGCCTCCGAGCGGACGAGCAGGTCGCCGATCTGTCCGAGCCCCGCGTGCGCGGCGAGGTCGGCGGCCTCCCGGGCGCGGCTCTCCGCCTCGTCGAGGAGCCCCGAGAGGCCCGCCTCGAGGTGTACGTCGAGGTCGAGCAGCGAGTCGGGGACGAACGCCTGGTAGCTGCCCGAGCGCGTGAACCGGCGGGGGACCCCGTCGGTCGCGCGCGGTGTCCACTGCTGCGTGACGTAGGTGCCCATGCCCACCTCCCCGGCTCGTAAACTTGCCTCCGATGCTACTCGAAGAAAGTTTACGCGAGCGCGAGGCCCTCGATGACGCCCACGCCGGGCGCCTGCGCGAGCAGCGCCCCGGGCAGCGCGATCTTCGACCGACGCACCCCGCTGCCGATGATCACGGTCGCCCCCGCGTCGGGGTCGTCCACCGCCACGCGGCCGTCCACCAGCACCCGGTACCGGGTGGGGAGCCCGAGCGGGGTGATGCCGCCGTACTCCATGCCCGACTCCTCGACAGCGTGGTCCATGGGCAGGAACGACGCCTTGCGGACGTCGAGCAGCCGCTTGACCGTGGAGTTCACGTCCGCACGGGTGGTCGCACGGACGACCGCCGCGGCCACCCGCTCCTCGCCCTCGCGCCGGCCTGCCACGAGCACGCAGTTGGCCGACGCCGCAGGCGGCAGGCGGTAGGCCTCGGTCAGCGCGGCGGTGTCCGCGAGGTCGGGGTCGATCTCCGTGACGAGGACCGCCTCGGCCACCGTCGGGTCGGTCGCGGCCCACGCCTCGATCGCGGCGAGCGTGGAGACGGCGAGCAGGTCGGGGCGGTCGAGCGCGCGCACCCAGGTCAGCGTGCCGAGCGTCACTGCTGGTAGGTCCCGACGAGGACCGCCCGCGCGAGCGTGTGGAAGGTGACGGCGGTGTTCGCCGCGCCCGGCATCGCGTCCGGGCCGAGCCCGAGGGACGGCACGTCGAGGGCGTGCACGACGAAGAAGTAGCGGTGCACCTGGTCGCCCGGCGGGGGAGCGGCGCCGACGTAGCGGGCCTGTCCGTCGTCGCCGCGCAGGGCGAACGCACCCGCGGGCAGGTCGGCGCCCCGGGCCAGCGAGGTGGTGGTGGCGGGCACGTCGACGACGGTCCAGTGCCACCAGCCGGCAGGACCGGGCGCGTCCGGGTCGAAGCAGCTGATCTGGAACGACCGCGTGGCCTCGGGGAAGCCTTCCCAGGACAGCTGCGGCGAGACGTTGCGGCCGGCGTCGGTGTTGGTGTGCACGTCCGGCAGGCGCTCGCCCGCCCGGAAGTCGTCGCTGGTCAGCGTGAAGTCGGGGACCGCCGGGAGCAGCGAGTAGGGGTCGGGCGCGACGGGACGGGTGAGGTTCACTGGCATGGCGACATCATTCCGCGGGGACCAGCGGCGCGCGCGGGATCGGCTCGGGCTCGTGCCTGCCGAGGATCGCCCGCGCGGGCAGGAGCCGGTCGAGGCCCACCAGGACGAGGCCGAGCACGAAGAACCCGACGCCGTAGATGAGCACGTTGAGCACCAGCCCGTCGTAGCCCAGGTCCGAGACGTCGACGAAGCCGTACGGGTAGTCGCTGGTGGGGCTCAGCAGGCCGCGGACCGTGCTGAACGTGCAGTAGGCCACCGGGTAGAGCAGCCAGTACGCGGCGGTGCGGATGCGCAGGCGGCGGTGCGGGACCAGGAGCAGGAAGTGCACGAACGTCGCGATCGGCGTCAGGCGGTGCACGAGCTGGTCGTGGGTGAGCCCGAGGGCGATGACCTCCTCGCCCGGAGGGGCGGGGTCGAGGATCAGGTACGAGACGAGCCCGGTGATGAGCAGGAAGAGCGTCACCGCACCGAACAGCCACGGCGGCGGCTCGGCGCGCCGGGCGAGCACGGCGATGCCGCCCCAGAGCATCACCACGGCCAGCAGCAGGTTCGACTGGTTGGTGAAGTAGACGTAGTCCTCGATGTCGAACGTCACGCCCGTGCTCGGCGCCCAGAACAGTGCGAGGAACGTGATCCCCGCCAGCGCGAGGCGGTAGATCCCGACGACGACTCCCATGACGTGCCCTCCGTGCTGTTGTCCCACGCCGGCCACGCTGCCGGGCGACGAGAACCTAGCCGAGACCTGCGACGTCACCCGTCCGGCACGCCGCGGATTGACAGTGCGGGGAGTGTCAGCGTGTACTGAGATACTTCGAACAGATGTTCGATGAAGGTCTCGAGAGCACCCTCTCATCGGCCGGTCGAGGGGAGGTCCGCATGTCCGTCGGCACCCTGTCGCGCGAGGAACGGGTCATGCTCGCACGGGCCGCCCTCGCGCGCGCCGAGCAGCGCACCGGGGCGCGCAGCGTCCTGCCGCTGGGCGGTCCGGCGGAGCCACCCGCGCCCGCGCTGGTCGCCCTGGTGCCGGACCTGCCGGAGGTGCCGGTCGAGCACCACACCACCGGCATCATCACCAGCGAGCGCCCCCCGATGGCGGTCCCGCCCCCGCTGGCCCCGATCCTGCCCGAGGGGCTGCGTCGCGGCGGCACCACGGTGGTCACGGGGTCGACCTCGCTGGTGCTGGCCATGCTCGCCCACGCGTGCGCCGGCGGGGCGTGGGCAGCCGTCGTCGGGCAGCCGACCATCGGCCTGCTCGCCGCGTCCCAGGCGGGGGTGTCGCTCGACCGGCTGGCCGTGGTGCCGCGCCCCGGTCTCGAGGCGCCGACGGTGGTGGCCGCGCTGCTCGACGGGGTCGACGTGGTGGTGGTCGGCCCCGAGGCAGCCCTGACCGACGCGGACCGCCGGAAGCTGTCCGCGCGCGCCCGGGACCGCGGGTCCGTGCTCCTGTCCACCGCCGACTGGCCCGGTGCCGGCGTGGTGCTCACGGTCGAGTCGGGCCGGTGGACGGGGGTCGACGCCGGCGAGGGACGGCTGCGCACCCACGAGATCCGGCTGGTCCGCACGGGACGAGGGAGCGCCGCGGTGCCGCGCGCGCTCGACCTGACCCTGCCGATCGGTTCCACCGCGGCGCCGCAGGTCGAGGCGCCGATGCCGGGCCTGAGGCTCGTCGGATGAGCACGCGCACGACCGTCCTGTGGGTCCCGGACTGGCCGGTGGTGGCGGCGGCGACGTCCGAGCAGGTCCCGCCGCACGTGCCCACCGCGGTGCACGACGGGCGGCAGCTCACCGCGGTGTCGGCGCTCGCCCGGGCGGAGGGGGTGCGCCGGGGGATGCGTCGACGGCAGGCGCAGGGGGTCTGCCCCGAGCTGGTGCTGCTGCCGGCGGACGACGCCCGCGACGTGCGGCTGTTCGAGCCGGTCGCGGCGGCGGCGGAGACCGTGGTGGCGGGCATCGAGGTGGTCCGCGCCGGGATGCTGCTGCTGCCCGCGGGCGGGGCCAGCCGGTACCACGGGTCGGAGGAGGCGCTCGCGGAGCTGCTCATCGACGCGGTCGCGGCGGGGTCGGGGCACGAGTGCGCGGTGGGCACGGCCGACGGGCTGCTCGCGGCGGTGCTGGCTACCCGGACCGGGGCGGTGGTGCCCGCGGGGGCGTCGGCGGCGTACCTGGCCCCGCGCGCGATGAGCGAGCTGGTGCACGCGGCGGTCACCGACGAGGCGGCCACCGCGGTCGCCGCACTGGTGGACCTGCTGCACCGCCTGGGGCTGCGGCAGCTCGGTCAGCTCGCCGCCCTGCCGCCCACCGACGTGCACGCCCGCTTCGGGCGGCTGGGCGCGTGGGCGCAGATGCTCGCGCGCGGCGACGACGAACGCCCGCCCGCCCGGCGTCGACCGGAGGCCGACCTCGAGGTGGCCACCGACCTCGACCCGCCGCTCGACCGGGTCGACTCGGCGACGTTCGCCGGTCGCCGCCTGGCCGAGGAGCTGCACGCGCTGCTCATGCAGCACTCCGTGACGTGCGGTCGCCTGCAGATCGCGGCACGCACCGACGAGGGCGTCGACCTGGTGCGCACCTGGCGGACCGACCTGGGCGGCTGGGGCGGGCTGACCCCCGCCCGGATCACCGACCGGATCCGGTGGCAGCTGGAGGGCTGGCTGGCGTCGAGCGCGATCGAGACCGCGCGCAGCCGGGTGGCCGACGACCCCGCCGCCCGTGCCCGGTCGCGGACGGCGCGCGACGCCGTCGCCTCGGGTAAGGACCCCTGGGCCCACGACGACCTGCCGACGAACCCGTGGCCCGACGACGAGTCCCACGCGGTGACCCTGGTCCACCTCGCCATCA
The DNA here is from genome assembly GCF_001426725.1 of Cellulomonas sp. Root137. Classification (NCBI taxonomy): domain Bacteria; kingdom Bacillati; phylum Actinomycetota; class Actinomycetes; order Micrococcales; family Cellulomonadaceae; genus Cellulomonas; species Cellulomonas sp. Root137. The sequence goes on from NZ_LMFG01000003.1 coordinate 58,012, forward strand.
CCGCCCTCGACGTGGCCCCGGCGGGCGCCGAGCAGGGGCGGCTGTGGGGCGGACCGTCGGGCGGTGACCTGCGCGCGCACCGGGCGCTGGACCGGGTGCAGGGGATCGTCGGGGGGGCGGGGATCCTCGTCGCGACGCTGCAGGGCGGCCGGGACGTGCGCGACCAGGTGCACCTGCAGCCGTGGGGCGAGCAGACAGAGCCGGCGCGGCCGGTGGACCGGCCCTGGCCCGGGCGGCTGCCCGATCCGGCGCCGGCCACCGTGCTGGACCCGCCCGACCGGGTGGACGTGCGCGACGCGACGGGGGCGCCCGTGGTGCTCGACGTGCGCAGCGGGATGAGCAGCGAGCCGGCGTGGGTGCGGTGGCTGCCGAGGGAGCCGGAGGTCGCGGTGACTCGCCCGACCCGCCGCGGTGGTGCGTGGGACGTCGCCGTCGAGCGGGTCCGGTCCGCCGCCGACGGGCCGCGCGCCGTGGCCGGGTGGGCCGGGCCGTGGCTGCTGAGCGAGCGCTGGTGGGTGGCGGCCGACGACCGCCCCGGCCTGCGGGCGCACCTGCAGGTGACGTTCGACGACGGCCGCGCGGTGCTCCTGGCCTGCACGGCGACCGGCTGGACGTGCGAGGCGACGTATGACTGACGTGGCTGACCGGGGTGCGGCCTTCCCGCCGCGGTACGCCGAGCTGCACGCGCACTCCGCCTTCAGCTTCCTCGACGGCGCCAGCCAGCCCGAGGAGCTCGCCGCGGAGGCGTCGCGGCTCGGCCTGCGCGCACTCGGGCTCACCGACCACGACGGGCTGTACGGCGTGGTGCGGTTCGCGCAGGCGGCCAAGGCGGTCGGGCTGCCCACGGTGTTCGGGGCGGAGCTGCACCTGCCGGCGCCGGACGGTCGGCGGCACCCCCGAGAGGCCGCACGAGTCACTCCCGGGCCGCCCGTGCTCGACCTGCCGACGGGCATCCCCGACCCGCGGGCGTCCCACCTGCTCGTCCTCGCCCGCGGCCCGGACGGCTACCGCGCGCTGTCCCGGGCGATCGCGGAGGCGCACCTGCGCACCGGCCGCAAGGGTGCCGCGGACTACCGGCTTGAGGAGCTCGCGGCGACCGCGGCGGGGCAGTGGCTGGTGCTCACCGGCTGCCGCAAGGGGTCGGTCCGGCGCGCGCTCGCCGGCGGCGACCCGTCGGGGGTCACCGGCGTGACCGCGGCCGGGATCGAGGCGGCCCGGACCGAGCTGGACCGGCTCGTGGCCCTGTTCGGCCGGGACAACGTGGCCGTCGAGGTCACCGCGATGGGCGACCCCTACGACGCCGACCGTGCCGACGCCCTCGCGCACCTCGCGGCCGACGCCGGACTCCCGCTCGTCGCCACGGGGAACGTGCACTACGCCACCCCGCGGGACGCCGACCTGGCCGCCGCGCTGGCCGCGGTGCGCGCCCGGTCGTCGCTGGAGGACCTGGACGGCTGGCTGCCCGGCGGCCCGATGGCGCACCTGCGGTCGGCCACCGAGATGCTCGCGCTGCACCGCCGGCACCCGTCGGCCGTGGTGACCGCGGCGGACCTGGCCGACGAGTGCGCCTTCGACCTGTCCCTCGTCGCGCCCCAGCTCCCGCCCTACCCGGTGCCGCCCGGCCACACCGAGGCCACGTGGCTGCGTGAGCTGGTCCGCCGGGGTGCGCTGGAGCTGTACGGACCGCCGGAGTCGGAGCGGGTGCCCGGCGCGTACGCGCAGCTGGCGCACGAGCTGACCGTCATCGAGGACCTCGGCTTCCCCGGGTACTTCCTGGTGGTCTACGACCTGGTCGACTTCTGCCGCCGCAACGGGATCCTCGCGCAGGGCCGCGGCTCGGCCGCCAACTCGGCGGTCTGCTACGCGCTGCGGGTCACCGCCGTGGACGCGGTGCGGCACGGCCTGCTGTTCGAGCGGTTCCTCGCGCCCGAGCGGGACGGGCCGCCGGACATCGACGTGGACATCGAGTCCGCGCGCCGCGAGGAGGTCATCCAGTACGTCTACGAGAAGCACGGCCGGTCGCACGCCGCCCAGGTGGCCAACGTGATCTCCTACCGGCCGCGGTCGGCGGTCCGGGACGCGGCGCGGGCGCTCGGGTACGACGCGGGGCAGCAGGACGCGTGGGCGTCGTCGATCGAACGGTGGGGGAGCCTGCGGTCGCCCGCGCCGACGCCGTCGCCCGAGAAGCCGTCCGCCGGGCCGAGCCGTCGGCAGGAACGTCCGCACGTCGGGCACACCGGCCCGGCGCCCGAGACACCTGCCTCCGTGACCACCGCGCGCGACGAGCGCCGACGCACGCAGGCGTCGATGTGGGGCAACACGTGGGAGCCGCCGTCGGTGCTGCGTTCCGCCAAGGGCGTGGACACACCCGGCCTGGCCACCGCCGACGGCCATGACGTCGTCCCGGCCGTGCTGCCGCCGTCGGCCAGCGACCTCGACGAGATCCCCGAGCACGTCATCGACCTGGCCGACCGGTTCCTGCGTCTGCCCCGGCACCTCGGCATCCACTCGGGCGGCATGGTCATGTGCGACCGGCCGGTGATCGAGGTGTGCCCGGTGGAGTGGGCGCGGATGCCCGGGCGCACGGTGCTGCAGTGGGACAAGGAGGACTGTGCGGACGCGGGGCTGGTGAAGTTCGACCTGCTGGGCCTCGGCATGCTCACCGCCCTGCGGATCGGGTTCACGTCCGTGCGCGAGCACGAGGGCGAGGAGCTGGACCTGCACGGGCTGCCCGCGGAGGACCCCCGGGTGTACGACCTGCTCAGCGCCGCGGACACGGTCGGGGTGTTCCAGGTGGAGTCGCGCGCGCAGATGGGCACCCTGCCGCGCCTGCAGCCGCGGACGTTCTACGACATCGTCATCGAGGTCGCCCTCATCCGCCCCGGTCCCATCCAGGGCGGCTCGGTGCACCCGTACATCGAGCGCGCGCACGGCCGCCAACCGGTCACCTACCTGCACCCGCTCCTGGAGAAGTCGCTGGCCAAGACCAAGGGCGTGCCGCTGTTCCAGGAGCAGCTCATGCAGATGGCCATCGACGTCGCCGACTTCACCCCGGCCGAGGCCGACCAGCTGCGCCGGGCGATGGGCTCGAAGCGGTCGACCGAGCGGATGGAGGCGATGCGGGGGCGCCTGATGTCAGGCATGGCCGGGCACGGGATCGACGAGCAGACCGGCACGGAGATCTTCGACAAGCTCAAGGCGTTCGCCGACTTCGGGTTCCCGGAGTCGCACGCGTACTCGTTCGCGTTCCTGGTCTACGCCAGCGCGTGGCTGAAGGTGTACCACCCGGCCGCGTTCTACGCCGGGCTGCTCGCGGCGCAGCCGATGGGCTTCTACTCCCCGCAGAGCCTGGCCGCCGACGCCCGCCGGCACGGCTTGGAGGTGCTGCGCCCGGACGTGCAGGCGTCCGACGTGCAGGCGTGCGTCGAGCGGCTGGGTCCGACGCCCACGGGCGGGGAGCCGCGGCTGGTCCCGACGCCGAGCGGGACCGGGCCGGTCACCGCGCCGGGGGTGCGGACCGGGGACGGCGACCGGTCCCTCGCTGTCCGGCTGGGGCTCGCGTCGGTGCGGTCGGTGGGGGAGGACGTCGCGCAGCGGGTGGTCGACGAGCGCCGCGCGCACGGCCCGTTCGCCGACCTGCGGCAGCTGGTGCGGCGGGTGCAGCTGTCGACCGCACAGCTCGAGGCGCTCGCCACCGCGGGAGCGCTCGACAGCCTGGGCGTCACGCGGCGAGAGGCGCTGTGGGCTGCCGGCGCGCTCGCGCAGGAGGGGCCGGACACGCTGCCGGGCGTCTCGGTGGGCGTGAGCGCGCCCATGCTGCCCGGGCTGAGCGACGTCGAGATCGCGACCGCGGACGTATGGGCCACGGGCGTGTCCGTCGACTCCTACCCGACGCAGTTCGTGCGCGACGGGCTCGACGCGGCCGGCGTCCTGCGGGTCGAGCAGGCGTACACGCACGAGATCGGCCGACGGGTGGCCGTCGCCGGCGTCGTCACGCACCGCCAGCGCCCCGGCACCGCCGGTGGGACCACGTTCCTGTCCCTGGAGGACGAGACCGGGCTGCTCAACGTCATCTGCTCGGCCGGCCTGTGGCAGAAGTTCCGCAAGGTCGCCCGGACGTCGCGCGCCCTGGTGGTGCGCGGTCGGCTGGAACGGGCGGACGGTGCCACCAACCTCGTGGCGGAGCACCTGGCCCCGATGTCGTTGAAGGTCAGGTCGGCGTCGCGCGACTTCCGCTGAGGCTCAGGGCTGCTTGACGGCCTCGTCGTCGTCGATCTCCTCGACGCTCTCCACGGGTTCGACCTCGTCGTCCGACTCGTCCTCCTCCATCGGCGGGTCCAGCGTCCGCAGCCGGGAGAAGATCGCCCAGCACACCGCCACCAGCGGCACCGAGATGACCGCGCCGAGGATGCCGGCGGTCAGGGTTCCCGCGGTGACGGCGAGCGCGATGACGACCGGGTGGATCGACACCTGCTTGCCCATCACGATCGGCTGCAGGATGTGCCCCTCGAACTGCCCGATCAGGGCGATGCCGATGCCGACGATCGCGGCCGAGAGCAGGCCGTTCGCGGCGAGCGCCACGATCATCGCGATGACCATCGCCAGCGGTGCGCCGATCAGCGGGATGAACGCCCCGATGAACACCAGCACGGCGAGCGGCGCCGACAGGGGCACGCGCAGGATGCTCAGCAGGATGAACGCGAGGATGCCGTCGGTGACCGCGATGATCACGGTGCCGCGGGTGTACCCGGAGAACGTGTACCAGCCGGCGCCACCGGCCGTCTTCCAGCTCTCCCGCACGCGCGACGGCAGCTGGTTGAGGAACCAGGTCCACATCTCGCGGCCGCGCGCCAGGAAGAACACCGTGCAGAAGATCGCGAGCGCGAGGGCGGTGAACACCTCGACCACCGACCCCGCGCCCGCGGCTGCCTGACCCGCGAGGTCGCCGGCGTGCTCCTGCACCCACTGCTGACCGTTGCTGATCCACTCGGCGATCTGGTCGTTGGTGATGGTGAACGGCAGCGGCCCGTTCTCCAGGAACTCGGTGATCTGGTCGATACCGTCGCTGAACTGCTTGGTCAGGTCGGTCCACTGGTTGGCGATCGAGTAGCCGACGTACGTCAGCAGCCCGAGGAAGAACACGATCCCGCCGAGGATGCCGAGCGCCGTGGCGAGCCCGCGGGGGATCCACCGGGCGAGGAAGTCGACCACGGGCCGCAGGACGGCGGTGAACACGAAGGCGAGGAACACGGCGATGAACAGCAGCTGCACCTTGGAGGTGGCGAAGAAGATGAGCGCCACCATCGCGATGACCACGAGCAGCCGCCACGACACACCCGCCGCACCGCGCAACCAGCGCGGGGCGGTGTGCTCCGTGCCGTACGCGCTGGGGTTGCGGCGCGCACCGGCAACCTTGCGTGCCGTGGGGCTGGCCTGAGCCCGTCCCGTCGAGGTGCTCGTGTCGGTCATCGGGCTCCTTGCTTCGCGGCCGAGGGCTTGCTGTCTCGGCGTCTGCCGCCAGTCTGCCTCGGGGGGCCGATGCGTGCTCGCCCGCCGCGCCGTGCTATCTTTTCTGCCGCACCTGAGGGCGCCTCCGGGTGCCCTGCGGTCCACCTGTCCGGGTGGCGGAATGGCAGACGCGCTAGCTTGAGGTGCTAGTGCCCTAACGGGCGTGGGGGTTCAAGTCCCCCTCCGGACACTCGTTGAGACAGCGACGACAAGGCCCTGACCAGCAGAGATGCGGGTCGGGGCCTTTGTCGTCGGCGCGGATGCCATTGCGCCGCCGAGTCGGCGAGGTCGGGAGCCTCCGTCTCGGTGACACCGCGACGACGGATCCGGTCACAGGCCGGTGGCGATCCGCAGGTGGCGTCGCGGTCGACTCATGGTCCGACACTCCTGCTGCGCGAGCGCCAACGGGTGTCCGCGATGCCAACCCACACGCGAACCCGGGATCGACCCGGTGCCAGGCGCCGCTCAAGCGCGCACCGTCATCTGCCGATCGGAAGATGGCGGGCAGGGGGCCACCCGACAGTGGGGTCCCGCTCGATGGTGTGCGATTCCGGCCCGTGAGCGCGGCGTCGTCCGACATGCGAGTCGAGAGATGAGTTCACGTGGCGAGCTACACGTTGCAGCCCAACGAGGTCCTGCTCCTGAAGGAGGAGCGCGTCGCCCACGGCGGCACGTTCTCGAGCTTCACCGACGAGCTGATCCTCACGAGCGTGAACCTGGTGCTGGTCAAGAAGGGCATGCTCGGCAACACCAAGCGCGTGCTGACCTTCCCGCTCAACCAGATCAAGGTGCACGACCGGCAGGCGCAGGCGCTGGCCGGCCAGTCGAGCAACGGATCGTCCGTGCTCGAGGTCTACTTCCTCAGCGGTCAGGAGGAGTTCAGGTTCTCGTCCGGCAGGAAGAAGGTCCTCGCCTGGGTGGCCAAGGTGAACCAGGCGGTGACGGGTCAGGAGTCGTCGCCGGGTGCGGGCGACACGGGGCCGGCGCTGCCGGGAGCTGAGCACGTTCTCGGTGCGCTCCAGGGCACATTCAACGTGCTCAAGGGGACATTCGGCTCGAAGCCACCGGTGGGAGCACCTGTGGTCGTCGCGGGCAAGTGCACGGCGTGCGGAGCGCCGATCTCGGGCGTCAGCGGAGTCGTGGCGACCTGCGGATACTGCGGCACCGCACAGCACGCGTGACGTCAGAGAGGAAGAGTCGACTGTGGGCATCATCCAGGCTTTCGCCGGCGCGCTCGGGGGAACGGTCGCGGACCAGTGGAAGGACATCATCACCGCCGGGCACTTCGGGGAGTTCACGGTCGTGGCGCCCGGGGTCTACCAGCAGACGAACAACGGTAGGGGTTCGAACTATCGAGGCTCCGTCGGGGTCATCTCCAACGGCTCGAAGATCTTCGTCCCCGAGAACACCGCGGCGTTCATCTTCAGCCAGGCCGGGATCGAGGACGTCATCACGGCGCCGGGAGGTTACGAGTACCAGGCGGGCCAGGGCAGCGTCTTCAACGGCGAGGGAGTCACGAGCTCGATCCTGAAGCAGGCGGTCAACCGGTTCGGCTACGGGGGGCAGGCCTCCGACCAGAAGGAGATCGCCTTCGTCAACCTGCGCGAGATTCGCGGCATCAAGTTCGGTACCCGCGGACCGACCGTCTACCACGACCGGTTCTACGGCGCCGACCTGGAGATCCTGGCGTACGGAACGTTCTCCTTGCGGATCGTCGACGCGGTCGCCTTCGTCCGGAACTTCATGCCGCCGAACGCCCGCAGCTACGCGTTCGACGGCGCGGAAGCCAAGCAGCAGATCTCCTCCGAGTTCATCCAGGCGTTCGTCGCCGCGGTCAACTCGCTGTCCTCGACGTATCGGATCTCCGAGCTGCCCTCCCGCGCCGGAGCGATCTCGGACGCGATCGCGGACGACGACGCGGCTCTCGGCGCATGGATCACCCGGTTCGGGCTCGACGTCGTCCACGTCGGCATCGAGAGCCTCGAGTTCTCACCCGAGTCGCGGGAGCTCGTCAAGCAGTACTCGGCGAACATGATGAACGTGAAGGCGTACGAGGGCCTGTCGCAGCAGGCGTCGAATGCGGCGGCGCAGCAGAAGATCGCCCAGGGCGTCCAGGACCACGGGCTCGGCGACGGGGCCGGCATGGTGTTCGGGATGAACCTCGCTCAGACGCTCGCCCCGCAGACCGCGTCTCCCGTCGCACCCGGCGGGGGCCCCTCGCTGGACGAGCAGATCGCGACCGTCAGGAAGCTGAAGGACCTGCTGGACGCCGGGATCCTGTCGCAGGATCAGTTCGAGATGAAGAAGCGCGAGGCCATGGGCTTCTAGGCCGAGACTGGGACACCAGACCTCTCGTCACGCTCCGGGCGCTCATTGAGACAGCGACGAGCTACCCCTGATCTGCGGAGACGCGGATCGGGGGGTTGTTCGTCTCAGGCCCGTTCGGACCGGGCTCGGCGGTCCCAGCGACCGGCCAGCGTGTAGAGCCCCACCGCGACGGCGGCGACGCCCCCGAAGCGCACCGCGGCGCCGGGCCACGACGTCCAGAGAGTGTCGCTGGACGAGACCAGCACGACCAGGAGCACGAGAGCGAGGGCAGCGGCTGCCCAGAGGGCCGTCGTTCGCGGGTTCGTCATCGTCGACCGCCCAGCTCGGGTCCGGTGTCGTCACCGGTGCGACGCCGGCCTCGTTGCCGACGTGCAGCCATGATGCGACCAGACTCCGCCGACGTCACCCACCGTCTTGGGATCCGGACCTGCCGGCTCGGCGCAGGGGGACCCGCAGGCGGCTACCGGTCCACCGGGTCGCCCGCGGGGACGGAGGCCGGGGAGGCGGGCTCCTGGCTGGTGCCGCGCCAGTCGGCCAGCACGCGCATCAGGTGGTAGATGATCAGCGCGGCTGCGGTGCCGAGTGCGATGCCGCCGAAGACGAGGTCGCCGGGCGCCCAGGTGAAGTTGGCGATGCCGATGACCAGGGCGACGGCGGCCGTCGTGAGGTTCTTCGGGTCGGAGAAGTCGACCCGGTTCTGCACCCAGATCCGGGCGCCGAGGATGCCGATCATCCCGTAGAGGACGGTGGTCGCCCCGCCGAGGACGCCGGCGGGGATCGAGGCCACCACCGCACCGAACTTCGGCGACAGGGAGAGCACCAGCGCCGTCGCCGCGGCGACCCAGTACGCGGCCGTGGAGTACACCTTGGTGGCGGCCATGACGCCGATGTTCTCGGCGTAGGTGGTGGTCCCCGAGCCGCCGCCGAGCCCGGCCAGGGTGGTGGCGATGCCGTCGGAGAACAGGGCGCGTCCGGCCAGCGGGTCCATGTCGTGCCCGGTCATCGCGGCGACGGACTTGACGTGGCCGATGTTCTCGGCGACGAGGACCAGCACGACGGGGACGAAGAGCCCGAGGACGGCGATGTCGAACGACGGGGCGAGGAACTGGGGGAACCCGACCCAGTCGGCGGCCCGCACGCCCGAGAAGTCGACCTCGCCGCGGAGGTTGGCCACCGCGTAGCCGACCAGGACGCCGACCAGGATCGAGAGCCGCCCGAGGATGCCGCGGAACAGCACGGTGCACAGGATGATCGCGAGCAGCGTGGCCAGCGCGGTGATCGGCGCCGCCCGGAAGCCGTTGCTGCACGTCTCGACGATGGCCCCGTCGACGACGCTCTGCGAGCACGTCCCCCACGCGACCGGGGCGAGGTTCAGGCCGATGAGCGCGACGATCGTGCCCGTGACGACGGGCGGCATGAGCGTGTCGATCCACCCCGACCCGGCGACGTGCACCACGGCGCCGATGGCGGCGAGCAGCACACCGACCACGACGATGCCGCCCAGCGCCACGGACTGCCCGCCGGTGGCGGTCGCTGCGGCGATGGGTGCGATGAACGCGAACGAGGAACCCAGGTAGCTCGGCAGCTTGTTGCGCGTGATGAGCAGGAACACGACCGTGCCGACGGCGGAGAAGAACAGGGTCGTCGCCGGGGAGAACCCGGTCAGCAGCGGGACCAGGAACGTGGCCCCGAACATCGCCACGACGTGCTGCATGCCGATGCCGATCGTCCGCGGCCAGCTCAGGCGCTCGTCGGGGGCGACGACCTCGCCGACCGGGACCGTCCGTCCGTCACCGTGCAGACGCCATCCGATGCTCATGGGGCAGTCCCTACTCGTCGAAGTCGATGGGCAGCGGTCGCCCCCGCGCACCTGTGCGGCACGCGGACGCTAGCAACGCGGCCAGCGGTTGCGCCAGCGACGCGGTCCCGGGTGGCTCAACGCGGCGTGGCGGCCAGACGCAGCGGTGTGGCGAGGGTCGTCGCCAGCCGCTCGACCTCGTCCTCGACCTGCGCACGCGCGGGCTCGGCGTCGAACCAGGTCACCTGCACCTCGTCGCCCGTCTGGGACCACGTCCCGCGCACGACGCCGCCGACCACCGCGATGTTCGCGCCCCGGCTGATCGCCGCGCGCTCGGTGGGCGGCACGACGTGCGGATCGGCGGTGCCGGGTCCGAGCACCCACTGGTCGTACCGCGGGAGCAGCCGGACGGCCGTCGTCGGCCGGGCCGCCGCCACCTCCTCGAGGTCCTCCCGCAGGACGAGGGCCGGTTCGCCCTCCACCTCGACGGCGGCGAGGCGGTCCCCGAGACCGGCGATCCAGGTCCGGAGGTGCCCGCGCCGGACGCCCAGCCCTTCACCGAGCCAGTACTGCAGGTGCGCGGGGGTCGTCGGACCGTACGCCCTGACGTAGGACTCGACCGCCCGCGGGCCGGCGTCGTCGACGTCCACGAGACCGGCCCAGCGGGGGTTCGCGTCCAGCCGCTGGAGCGTCGCCTGGCCGTCGCGTGACGGGCCGAAGCAGAGGTCGCCCTGCCAGGCGAGCGCCTTGAGCAGCGACCACGGGTTGTCGGCGAAGACCGTCTCCAGGTGGTGGAACGCGGGTTCGGCGGTGAGGGCGGCGCCGAGGGCCGTCGGTGTCAGCGGGCCGTCGGCGAGGGCGTCGCGCGCCGCCTGCCGGAACGCGGGCCAGTCCGACGGGGCGAGCCCGTAGTAGGTCCGCCAGCTGGGCAGCTCCCACATCCGGCTGGCGGCGCGCAGCGCGAGGTACACGCCGGCGTCCTCGGGCGTCGCCACATGGACCGCGCCGCGGAACGCGAAGGTGCGGACGAGCTCCCCCTCGGCGATCGCGTGGACCAGCTCGCCCGGCCGCGGACTGCGCTGCCGGGCGCAGATCGCCAGCTCCGTCGTGGCGTCGTTCTGCGCGGGGACGGCTCCCAGCGTCCGGACCACGTCGGCGGCCGACGCGTCGCCGACCGGGTCCAGCAGCTGTCGCCGCATCCGCCAGGCGAGCGCCTGGGGCCACGTCACCCGGTCAGGCGGCACCGGGCACCTTGTCCGTGACGTCGTCGTACCCCTGGGTCCCCGGCAGCTGGCTCGGCGCGTAGACGAGCCGGACGACGCCCGTGGGGAAGACGTCGGAGCGCAGCAGCCGCAGCGGGTAGATGGGCTCGCCGTCGTCGAACAGCCGCTCGCCGGTGCGGGCGGCGACCGGGTGCACCAGCAGGCGCAGCTCGTCGAGGAGTCCGGCGGCGAGCAGCTGGCGGACCACGGAGATCGACCCGGCGACCAGGATCTTCCCGATGCCGGCGTCGGCCTTCAGCGCGGTCACGGTCTCGACGAGGTCGGGTGCCGCCTCGGCGTTGCGCCAGCCGAGCTCCTGCGCACCGCGCGTCGCCACCACCTTGCGGACGTCACCGAGCTGCGCGGCGAACGTGGCGTCCTGGCCGCCGGCGGTCTCCCGTTCCGGCCAGGCGCCCGCGAAGCTGTCGTACGTGACGCGCCCGAGCAGCAGCACGTCCACGTCCTCGTAGTCCTCGCCGACCGCGGCGCCCATGTTCTCGTCGAAGTAGGGGAAGTGCCACGCCGGGTCGATCTCGGCGACGCCGTCGAGCGAGATGAACAGGGTCGAGACGATCGTCGCCATGGTGCGTCCTCCTGGGTAGTCAGCGGCCGCCCACGCGACCGCCCGACACGATCAGACCGCACACCACCCACATCCGGACAGACCCTCAGCCCACCGGGACCGACGCGAGGAACGCCCGGATGTCCCCGGCGAGCTCCTGCGGGCGCTCCATCGCGGGGAAGTGACCGCCCCGCGGATGCTCGGCCCAGAAGGCGAGGTGCCCGTGCGGGTCGAGGATGCGGCGCATCAGCGGCTCCTCACCGAACGCCACCATGCCCTGCGGGCGGTCGTGCGTGCGGCCCCAGGCCATCGGGGAGTGCGCCGCCTCGTACAGCAGGTTCGCGCCGCCGTCCCCGCCCCGGCCGAACCACGCCACGCTGACCAGCGTGAGCAGGTCGTCCAGGTCCACGGCGTCCTCGGGCAGCTCGCGCGACGGGTCGGTCCACTCCTGGAACTTCTCCGCGATCCACGTCAGCTGCATGACCGGCGAGTCCGTGAGCCCGTAGGCGACGCTCAGCGGCCGGGTCGTCTGGACCTGGAGGTAGCCGAAGTCCTCGGCGCGCGCGGCCTTGAGTGCCTCGTGCCGCTCCCTCTCCTCGGGGGTCAGGTGGTCGGTCGGCGGGGTGTAGGCGGTCGCGATCGCGCCGGGATCGGTGGCGACGAGCGTGGCGATGACGCGGTCACCCGCGTCGAGGCAGAGCTGCTCGCTGATGCCGGCGCCGACGTCGCCGCCGAAGACGGTGTACCGCTCGTAGCCGAGCCCGACCATCACCCGGTCGAACGCCGAGGCGGTCCGGGTGAGGTCCCACCCGTGGCCGGTGAGCGGGGTCGAGAAGCCGAACCCGGGGATCGAGGGCGCGACGACGTGGAACGCGGGTCCACCGTCCTCGGGTTCGGCGAGGGCGGGTGCCAGCGTGGCGAACTCGACGAACGACGCCGGGTAGCCGTGGCAGAGGAGCAGCGGGGTGGCGCCGTCCCGGCTCGACCGCACGTGCAGCCCGTGGACGGGCTGTCCGTCGACGTCGGCGAGGAACTGCGGCAGGCGGTTGAGCCGCTCCTCCTGGGCACGCCAGTCGAAGGTCCGCCAGCGCTCGGTGAGGCGCTGCGCGTAGGGCACGGGGGTGCCACGCTCCCACCCGGAGGTGAGGGCGGCGGGCCACCGGGTGCGGGCCAGCCGCTCGGTCAGGTCGTCGACCTCGGCGGCGGGGATGGCGATCTCGTACGGTCGGATGTCCACGGCGTGCGTCCTCTCCCTCGGGCTGGTGTCCGACCTGGAGAGTCAGCCACGCGCCGCGCGCCGTGTCTTGAACCAGGGCGACACTCAGACGGGCTCGTCGCGGTCCTGGGACTGCGCGGGGGTGTACCCGGTGAGCCGCTTGAGGTCGCGCGTGAGATGCGACTGGTCGGCGTAGCCGAGGGCGTGCGCCACGTCCGCGATGCCGGTGCCGTGCTGGAGCCGTCCGACCGCCTCGCGTGCCCGGGCGATCTGCCGGACGCGCCGCGGGCTCATCCCGGTGGCGTGCGTGAAGTGTCTCTCGACGCTGCGGGTGGACAGCGGGACCGGACGGCCGGCCAGAGCGGAGCCCACGACGTCGTCGAGCGCCAGGAGGCCCCGGTCGGCCAGCGACTCGAGGAGGGCGTCGACGCGGTCGTCGTCGGTCCCCGGGAACGGCCAGTGCGACCCGCCGAGGTCGAAGCTCGCGGGGGAGGGCATCGGGAGCGTGACGGTGCGGTCGCGCATCGCCTCGACGGGGACGTGCGTGAAATAGGCGCCTGCGGCGAAGCGGATGCCGAGGTTCCGGTTTCCCGCGGTGTAGTGGACGACGGTCGGCTGCGACGACGGGCCGCTGAGCAGGACGCGGTTGCCGTGGCCCGTGACGGTGAAGATCAGGTCCCAGCGCGCGTCGGCGGACGCCAGGTAGGTGCCGTCGGTGGTGTCGAGCGTGTGCCAGACGACGTCGACGAAGCGGGACGGCGAGGTGCGCTCCTCGTAGAGGAAGCTCATGCCCGCCCAGCGTAGACCGGCCCGTCCGGCGTGGGACTAGGCGGCGGTCCCGAAGTCCGAGCGCGGCGACCGGCGGGCGGGCCCGAGCACGACCGCACCGTGCGGGACCACCGTGTCGGTGCTGACCCGCGCGCGGGTGGCGACGACGGCGGCCTCCCCGATGCGGGCCCCGGCGTTGATCTGCGCCCCGTCGGCGACGCGCGACCCGGCGCCGAGGTGGACGTTCCGGCCGATGTGCACCCGCGCGCCGATCATCACGTCCGAGTCGATCCAGCTGCTGGCGCCGATGTGGGTGCCGTCGCCGACCACCGCACCGGCCTCGACGTACGCGGACTCGTGCACGGTGGCGCCGACGTGCACGCGTGCCGTGACCTCGACCAGCCCGCCGCCGTTCGGGTGCCGTGCGTACGCGGCCACCCTGCCGTGCGCGCTCTCGATCTCGACGTGCCCGGGCCTGGTTTGCGCCTTGCTGCCTGACACGTCTGCTCTCCCGCTCGTCGCGACGACTCGGGCGCCGTCGCCCGAGGTCCCGAGGGCGCGGACGTCCGGCGACCGGCTGACAGGGACACAGCCATCGTCCGAGGGCGCCGCGCCCTGAACCAGTGACCAACGGCCCACGGCCGCGTGGGCGCGGCGGATCAGGCGATCTCCCCCGGGGTGAGCGGCGGCACGAGCTGCAGCGGGTCGGTGTCGAGGTCGACCACCTGGGATCGCGCCGGGGGCGTGTCCACGCTCTCGAACCGGACGGTGGCCTGCCGGCCGCGGACGTGCACCACCCAGCCGCGGCCGAGGCTCGGGTGCTCCACGTCCAGGCCGGGCCGCGCGTTCTCCTCCGTGAGCAGGCCGAGGGTCGCGGGTGTGTCGTCGAGGTCGTCGTCGACGGGCGGCGCCGGCTCGTCGTCGCCCCACGGCAGGGTGAGCTGCGCGTGCGCGGACAGGTTGTGGAACGACACCCCGAGCAGCCGCACGGAGTCGCTGATGCCTGCCGCGCGCGCGGCCTGGTGGGCGGCCGCCCGGAGCTCGGCGGGCTCGGCGGAGGGCTGGGGGAGCGTGACCGAGCGGGTCAGGGTGGTGAAGTCGGCGAACCTGACCTTCGCGACGACGGTCCGCGCGCCGCCGCCGTGCGCGGTCAGGCGCCGCAGCGCCTCGTCGGCCACCCGGTCGATCGCCGCGGCGATCAGGTCGGCACCGAAGATGTCCTCCGCGAACGTGCGCTCCGCACCGACCGACTTGCGCTCGCCACCCGGTGCGACGGGACGCAGGTCGATGCCGCGGGCCAGCCGGAAGAGGTTGACCCCGGACGACTCGCCGACGGTCATCGTGAGCACGTCGAGCTCCTGTCGGCGCAGGTCGGCCACCGTGCGGACGTCCAGCCGCTCGAGCGCCGCCGCCGTCGCCGGTCCGATGCCGGGTATCGCGCGCACGGGCAGGGGCAGGAGGAAGTCGTCCTCGTCGGCCGGCTCGACCACCAGCAGCCCGTCCGGCTTGCCGGCGTCGGACGCGAGCTTGGCGATCAGCTTGGTCCGGCCGATGCCGATCGAGACCGCGAGGCCGGTGCGCTCACGGATCCGGGCGCGGACGTCGGCGGCCGCGCCGGCGGGGTCGTCGGCGAACGGTCCCGCCTCCAGGTCCACGAACGCCTCGTCGATGCTCAGCGGCTCGACCAGCTCGGACAGCGTGCCCAGCGTGGTCATGATGATCCGCGAGTACGCCGAGTACGCCTCGAACCGGGGGAAGAGGACCGCGGCGGCCGGGCTGAGCCGGCGCGCCCGGCTCATCGACATCGCGGAGCGGGCCCCCGACCGGCGCGCTTCGTAGGACGCCGTGGAGACCACACCGCGCGGTCCGGTGCCGCCGACGAGCACCGGGCGGCCGCGCAGCGACGGCTTGTCGCGCTGCTCGACCGCCGCGAAGAACGAGTCCGCGTCGGCGTGCAGCACGGTGGCGCGGGTCCGCAGCCGCGAGGCGTCGGCGAGCTGCGCGGGGTCCACACCCCTACTGTGCCTGGCAGTGGGCGCCTCGCTGCGCCGCGCGCGCTCAGGCGATCGCGAGCCCGCCGCGGTTGCGCAGCTCGTGCAGCGCGTCGAGCAGGATGCGGTTGAACGCCACGGGCGCGTGCGAGTTGACGTCGTGGCCGGCGTTCGGGACGACGGTGAGCCGGGTACCCGGACGCGCGTCGAGGTACCGGCGCTCGTCGAGCCGCAGCGGGTCGCGGCGCCCGTTGACCAGCCAGACCGGCACGGCGGTGCGACGAAGGTCGGCCAGCGGGGAGTACCCGGCGAGCTCCGTGAGCATGTCCGTCACCACGTGCCAGTCGGGACCGCCCATCCGCAGCGCACGCGTGACCATGCCGGAGGCGCGCCGGTACGCGCGCAGGGGCTTGCCCTTGATCTCCGTCGAGCAGCCCGCCAGGACGACGCCCGCGACCTTCTCCCCGTGCTGGCGCGCGTACGCCAGGCTCGTGTAGCCGCCGAGGGACAGCCCCACCAGCAGGGGCGGCTCGGGGCAGGAGTCCACGGCGTCGTCGATGGCGGCCAGTGCGCCCACGAGGCTGAAGCGCTCGTGCGCCCGCAGCCCGTGCCCGGGCAGGTCCAGCGCGACGGTCGGGTGACCCGAGCGCTCCAGCGCCTCCACCTGTCGCCGCCAGATGACGGACGACGTCCGCGTGCCGTGCACCAGGACGATGGGTCGACGGTGGATGAGGGACTCCTCGGGGGCAGAGGCGGGGGGTGGCCTCCGGCGAGCGTACGCGCGCGACCTGGGAGGTGCCCGGGTGGAGGTGCGCGCCCGGTGTGAAGGGTTCGGTCAGACGTGCGGTGCGCACCCGCCGGTGCCGAGCGCGGCCAGTCCGGTGAGATCGCCCGTGGCGAGGTCCGTGACGTGGAGCTGAGTGCTCGGGTACATCAGCTGCGTGGGGTCGTCGACGTGGTCGAGCCCGACGAGGTGTGCCAGCTCGTGGGTCACGATCCCGCGGGCGGTGGGCTGGGTGGCGGGCACCGCGGCGAGCGCCCCGATGTCCTCGCCGTCGAGCGTGACGGACCCGGTGACGTAGACCGAGCGTCCCGCGCGGGTCACCGAGGCGGAGCCGGCGACACCCGCGACGTCACCGGCCAGCTCGGGGGACTCCGCGGCGGTGGACCAGGTGATGAGGACCGGTGCCCAGCGGCGACCGTACGCGTCGGGCTGGTAGGCCGCGCGGTCGGCGCTCGGGGCCTCCCGCGTCGCGCCGTCGTCGACGAACCGGAGGCCGGTCGCCGCCGACACGCTCGCTATCGCCCCTCGGAGGAGCTCCGCGCCGCCGGGGGGCGCGCCGTCCGGGCGGACCACGTAGTGGATGGGTCGGCACGGGCTGTACGCGACGGGTCCGCCGCCGTCCGGCTGCAGGCCGGTGAAGGCGAAGGCTCCCGCCGTGGCCGGCGCCGGCGGCGGCGCGCCGAGCGGGTTCGCTGCCTCCTCCAGCCCGGCCGGAGGTCCGAACGCGGAGGAGGTCGACATCCACCACCGGCCACCCAGCACCAGTCCGCCGACCAGCAGGGCCATCACCAGCAGGAAGCCGAGCCGCGGCCCGCGCCGGACGCGCACTGCCGGACCGAGGAACCGGACGACGCGATCCTCGGCGGGGCCGTGGGGCCGGGGCAGCAGGACCGGGAACGGATCTGCACCACGCGCGCCGACCCAGGGGTTGAGCCCCTGCGGCTCGCCAGTGCTCACGCCGTGCCCTCCCTGTGGTTCCGCCCGTCGGTGCGCGCAGGATCGCACACGGTACGGCCCGGGGCTCGGCGTTCACCCGGCAGGAGCAACGGGGCTGCTGCGGCGATACTGGCGTCGCGTCGGTGCCAGGAGCGGGACCGGGGGAGGAGCAGCGCGTGGCCGGTCTCGTCGTCCCCGCGATCCTGTGGGACGGGCCGGGTCGCACCGCCGCCGGTCGCGCCTGGATCGACCGGCTGCCCGACCTCGTCGAGCGCGCCACCGGGCGGTGGGCGCTCGCGCTGGACGATCCCTTCACGAGCGGAGCGGCGTCGTGGTGCGCGCCGGGCACCCTCCCCGACGGGCGGCCTGTCGTCCTGAAGATCTCCTTCCCGCACGACGAGGCGCGGCACGAGGCGGCGGCGCTGCGTGCCTGGCACGGGCACGGCGTCCCCGAGCTGCTCGGGTCCGACCGGGACGACTGGGCCCTGCTCGTGGACCGGGTCATCCCGGGTACCGCGCTGAGCGTGGCGCCCGGCGCGGCCGAGGAGCGCCTGGGGACCGCGGCCTCGGTGGCCCGGGCACTGTGGTCCGCGCGGTCCGACGTCGTGGTGCCGGACCTGCGGGACGTCTGCGCCGGGTGGGCGGACCTGCTGGAGGAGCGCGGGTCCCGGCACGGGGTCGACGTCCGGGTCGCGGCGGACCTGCTGCGCACCCTGCCCGGCTCGTCGGACGTGCTCGTGCACGGAGACCTCAACCCCGGCAACATCCTGGCCGCCGGGCACGGGCGCTGGCTCGCGATCGACCCGAAGCCCCTGCGCGGGGACCCCGCGTACGACCTGTGGCCGCTGCTCGAGCAGGTCGACGACCCGTTCGCGCACCCCGACCCGGCCGTGCTGCTGCGCAAGCGGATCGAGCACCTGGCCGGGTTGCTCGACCTCGACGCCGAGCGGGTGGCCGCGTGGGGGCACGCGCGGTGCACCGAGTCGGCCCTGTGGGTCTGGGACGAGCTCCGCGACGAGCCCGGCGCCCGACGCATCCTGGGGCAGGCGGCCGTCTGGGGCGGGCTGCTCGCCTGATCAGAGCGAGGCGGTGCCCGGGGCGTGCACGTGCTCGAACACCAGGCTCGTCTGCGTGTGGGCCACCTCCGGGCGGGTGCTCAGGTGCTCGAGCACGAACGCCCGCAGCTCGGGGGAGTCGCGCACCGCCACGTGCACGAGCACGTCGTCGACACCCGCCAGCAGGTACACGTCGCGCACCTCGGGCCGCTGGGCCAACCGGTGCGCCACCTCGGCGAGCCGTGCGCGCGCCGACGGCTGCAGGCGGACGGCGATCATCGCCTGCAGGCCGCGGCCGACCGCCTCGGGGTCCACCTGGGCGTGGAAGCCGCGCAGGACCCCGGACTCACGCAGCGCCCGCACCCGCGCGTGGCAGGTGGAGGGGGCGATGCCGGCGAGGGCGGCGAGCTCCTTGTTGGAGATCCGGCCGTCCCGCTCGAGCTCGCTCAGGAGCCGGCGGTCGACCTCGTCGAGAACGACGGCGCCGAACGCGCTTCGGTGCGGACCGGGTGAGAGGCGCTGGAACGAATCGGCAACGGACATGTGGTGAATCTAGCGAATCCTCGATCTTCGTCATGTGATTGCAACACAGGAAGTTCAGAATCAGGGCAACTGCCGAAGATCAGCCCGGACGGAGACCACCATGAAGGTCGGCATCCCCAGCGAGGTCAAGAACCACGAGTACCGCGTGGCGGTGACGCCCGCGGGCGTGCACCAGCTGGTCGGCTCCGGTCACCAGGTGCTGGTCCAGGCCGGTGCCGGTGCCGGGTCGGCGATCACCGACGAGCAGTTCGCCGCCGCCGGGGCGCAGGTCGTCGCCGACGCCGCCGAGGTGTGGGGGAGCGCCGACCTCGTCTGCAAGGTCAAGGAGCCCGTGGCGTCCGAGTACGGGTACCTGCGCGAGGACCTGCTGCTGTTCACCTACCTGCACCTCGCCGCGGACCGTCCGGCCACCGACGCTCTCCTCGCCGCGGGCACGACGTCGATCGCGTACGAGACCGTGCAGCTGCGCGACGGGACTCTCCCGCTGCTCGCCCCGATGAGCGAGGTCGCGGGCCGGTTGTCCACGCAGGTCGGGGCGTACCACCTGATGAAGAACGAGGGCGGCTCGGGGGTGCTGCTCGGCGGGGTCCCGGGCGTCGACGCCGCGAAGGTGGTGGTGCTCGGCGGGGGAGTCGTCGGACGCCACGCCGCCGAGATCGCCGTGGGCATGCGCGCCGACGTCGCCGTGCTCGACGTGTCCATGCCGCGGTTGCGGGACACGGACTCCGCGTTCGGCGGGCGCGTGCGCACCGTGGCGTCCAGTGCCTACGCCGTCGAGCGCGAGCTGCTCGACGCCGACCTGGTGATCGGCGCGGTGCTGGTCCCCGGCGCGCGCGCACCCCACCTGGTCAGCAACGAGCTGGTGTCCCGCATGCGGCCCGGCTCCGTGCTGGTCGACGTCGCGGTCGACCAGGGCGGCTGCTTCGAGGACACCCGCCCCACCACGCACGACGAGCCCACCTACCGCGTGCACGGCTCGGTGTTCTACTGCGTCGCGAACATGCCGGGTGCCGTCCCCGTCACCTCGACGCGCGCGCTCACCAACGTGACGCTGCCGTACCTCAGCGCGCTCGCGGACCTCGGCTGGACCGCGGCCGTCGCGGCGGACCCCGCACTCGGCGCCGGACTCACGACGCACGCCGGGGAGCTCTACAACGACGCGGTCGGTCAGGCGCACGGCTACCCGACGCACACCGCGCGGACCACCGCCCTCGCCTAGCCTCGCCCCATGACGACGGCCCTGGTGATCGGTGGCAGCGGGCAGATCGGCCGGGCTGTGGTGCCCGCGCTGCTCGCGGACGGGTGGGAGGTGCGGGTGCTCGCCCGCCACGCCGCGGACGTCGGGGGAGCGGAGGTCGTCCTCGGTGACCGCCAGGACCCCGACGCGCTCGACGAGGCCCTGGCCGGCGGGGTGGACGTGCTCGTGGACGTCGTGGCGTACGACGACCGGCAGGCGGCGCCGCTGCTGGCGCGGGCGGACCGGATCGGGTCGGCCGTCGTGATCTCGAGCGCCGCGGTGTACGTCGACGCCGCGGGGAACGGGTTCGAGACGGACGAGTTCGCCGCGTTCCCCGGCCCGATCGCCGAGGACCAGCCGACCGTCACTCCCGGACGCGACTCCTACGCCACCGGCAAGGTCGCGCTCGAGCGGGCGTGGGCGTCCTCGGACGTCCCGACGACGATCCTGCGCCCGGGCGCCATCCACGGGCCCGGATGCCTCCAGCCGCGCGAGTGGACGTTCGTGAAGCGGGTCCTCGACGGGCGTGACGTGCGGGTGCTCGCGTACGACGGGGCGAGCCGGTTCCACACCACCGCGACCGCGGTCCTGGGCGAGCTCGTCCGGCTCGCGGCGCAGCGGCCGGGCCACCGCGTGCTCAACGCCGCCGACCCGCGCGCGCTGACGGTGGTCGAGATCGCCGCCGCCGTCGACGCGGCGATGGGCGTCACGTCCCGCCTGGTCACCGTGCCGGGCGACCCCGTGGACGGTGTCGGGCTCACGCCGTGGGCGGTGCCGCGACCGGTCGTTCTCGACCTGCAGCGCGCAGCCGACGAGCTCGGGTACGTGGCTCCCGGCGGCTACGAGGACACCGTCGGCGCGTGCGTGGAGTGGCTCGTCGAGACCGCGTCGGCGCGCGACTGGCGCGAGGCGTTCCCCGGATTCGTGCGGATGGAGGCGATGGGCGACTTCTTCGCGTACGCCGCCGAGGACGTCTACCTGGAACGGTCGTCGTGACGAGCGGAGGCCGCGAAGCTCGGCGATGATTGCCGCCATGCAGCCGACCGACCTCGCCGCCGACAACCCCTTCGGTGCACCGTCCACCCTTCCGTACGGCCTTCCCGACCACGCGCAGATCCGCGAGGAGCACTACCGCCCGGCCCTGCTCGCCGGCATGGCGCAGCACCGCGCAGAGATCGACGCGATCGCCACCGACCCCGCCCCGCCCACCGTCGAGAACACGCTCGAGGCACTGGAGAGGTCGGGCCGCCTGCTGCACCGCGCGGTCAACAGCTTCTACAACCAGTCGAGCGCGGACTCGACCCCCGGGATCGAGGCGGTCGAGGAGGAGATCGCGCCTTTGTTCGCGGCCCACCACGACGCGATCTACCTGGACGCCAGGCTGTTCGCGAGGATCTCGGCGCTCCAGGCCGGCGTCGACTCCGGCGCCCTCGAGCTCGAGCCTGACACCGCCTGGCTCCTGCACCGGACCCACACGCAGTTCGTGCGCGCGGGGGTGGGTCTCGACGAGGCGTCCCAGGACCGCCTGCGCACGCTCAACGCCGAGATCATGAGCCTGGAGACCGCGTTCGGGCGCGACGTCCTGGCGGCGACGAACGCGGCCGGGGTGCTGGTCACGGACGAGGACGAGCTGGACGGGATGGCGGACGACGCCCGCGCCGCCGCCGCGAAGGCGGCACGCGACCGGGGCCACGAGGACGGCTGGTTCCTCGAGCTGGCCCTGCCCACGCAGCAGGCGCCCCTCGCGGTGCTGCGCGACCGCTCCCTGCGGGAGCGGGTGTTCCGCGCCTCGGCCGGTCGCGGCGCCTCCGGCCCGCACGACACGCGTCCGTCGCTGCTCGGCCTGGCGCGCAAGCGGGCCGAGCGCGCGCAGCTGCTGGGGTACGCGCACCACGCGGAGTACATCGCCGCGGACGCGACCGCGAAGACCGCCGAGGCCGTCGCCGACATCCTCGAGCGGCTGGCGCCGGTGGCCGTCGCCAACGCGCGCGCCGAGGGGGCCGACCTCGCCGAGGCGCTCGACCGCGACCACCCCGGCGCGGAGCTCCAGCCGTGGGACTGGCAGTTCTACGCCGAGCAGGTCAAGAAGGAGCGGCGCTCGCTCGACGACTCGATCCTGCGCCCGTACCTGGAGCTCGAGCGCGTGCTGGCCGACGGGGTGTTCCGCGCGGCCACCGAGCTGTACGGCCTGACGTTCGCCGAGCGCCACGACCTGGTCGGCTACCACCCGGACGTCCGCGTCTTCGAGGTGTTCGACGCGGACGGCAGCGGGCTCGGCCTGTTCCTCGGCGACTACTGGACGCGCGAGTCGAAGCGCGGCGGCGCCTGGATGAACAACCTCGTGGACCAGTCGACGCTGCTGGACGAGCAGCCGGTGGTGGTGAACAACCTGAACATCCCGAAGCCGCCTCCGGGCGAGCCCACGCTGCTCACGTGGGACGAGCTGATCACGATGTTCCATGAGTTCGGGCACGCGCTGCACGGCCTGTTCTCCGCGGTGCGCTGGCCGTCGCAGTCGGGCACCGAGGTGCCGCGCGACTTCGTCGAGTACCCGTCCCAGGTCAACGAGATGTGGGCGTGGGAGCCGTCGATCGTGCGGGCGTTCGCGCTGCACCACGAGACCGGTGAGCCGATGCCGGCGGAGTGGGTGGACACGCTGCTGGCGGCACGGCAGGACGGTGAGGGGTTCGCGACGACGGAGTACCTCGCCGCCGCCCTGCTGGACCAGGCCTGGTACCGGCTGACCCCCGACGAGGTGCCGGCGGACGTCGACGCCGTGGAGGCGTTCGAGGCGGCCGCCCTGCACCGCGCCGGCGTGGACTACGCCCCCGTGCCGCCGCGGTACCGCACCACGTACTTCAACCACGTGTTCGGCGGCGGCTACTCGGCCGGCTACTACTCGTACATCTGGTCCGAGGTGCTCGACGCGGACACGGTCGAGTGGTTCCGGGAGAACGGCGGCCTCGACCGGGCCAACGGTGACACGTTCCGGGCACGGCTGCTCTCGCGCGGCGGCTCGCTCGATCCCATGCAGCTGTTCCGCGACCTGCGCGGCCGCGACCCGCTGATCGACCCGTTGCTTGCTCGCCGCGGGCTGCTCGGGGCCTCCGCGCACTGATCTGCACGCGAGCGGAGACCCCGTCCGGAGGCCGGTACGGTGGACGGCATGCCCGTCACCCACCCGGCCTCCGGCACGCCCGCCACCGTGACCGCGCAGGACGAGGTCGTGCAGATCTGCCGCGACCTCATCCGCATCGACACGTCGAACTACGGCGACGACTCGGGTCCGGGGGAGCGCGC
Organism: Cellulomonas sp. Root137; assembly: GCF_001426725.1. Lineage (NCBI taxonomy): Bacteria > Bacillati > Actinomycetota > Actinomycetes > Micrococcales > Cellulomonadaceae > Cellulomonas > Cellulomonas sp. Root137. Next base: position 81,300 of record NZ_LMFG01000003.1, read on the forward strand.
CGCCGCCGAGCACGTCATGGGCCTGCTCACCGAGGTCGGCCTCGACCCGGAGCTGTTCGAGAGCACCCCGGGTCGTGCCAACGTGGTGGTCCGCCTGGAGGGCTCGGACCGGACCCGGCCGGCGCTCGTCCTGCACGGTCACCTCGACGTGGTGCCGGCGCGGGCCGAGGACTGGACGGTGGACCCGTTCGGCGCCGAGGAGACCGACGGCCTGGTCTGGGGCCGCGGCGCCGTGGACATGAAGGACATGGACGCGATGATCCTGTCCGTCGTGCGGCAGATGGCCCGGGAGGGTCGCAGGCCGGCGCGGGACGTCGTCGTCGCGATGTTCGCGGACGAGGAGGCCGGGGGCAGCCTCGGCGCGCGCTGGGCGGTCGACCACAGGCCGGAGCTGTTCGAGGGCGCCACGGAGGCGATCAGCGAGGTCGGCGGCTTCTCCGTCGACGTCGACGGCCATCGCGCGTACCTGCTCCAGACGGCCGAGAAGGGGCTGTCCTGGCTGCGGCTCGTGGCCGACGGCCGGGCGGGCCACGGCAGCCAGGTCAACACCGACAACGCGGTCACGCACCTGGCCGAGGCCGTCGCGCGGCTCGGTCGCCACCCGTGGCCCCTGCAGCTCACGCCGACGGTCCGGGCACTCCTCGACGGCGTCGCCCGGCTCACCGGTCTGCCGTTCGACCCGGAGGACCCTGCGGCCGTCGACCGGCTCGTCGCCGCACTCGGTCCCGCCTCGAAGTTCGTCGGTGCCACCCTGCGCCACACCACCAACCCCACCCAGCTGACCGCGGGCTACAAGGCGAACGTGATCCCGGGCTCCGCGGAGGCGACCGTGGACGGCCGCTACCTGCCGGGGCTTGAGGACGAGTTCGCCCGCACCGTCGCGGAGCTGGCCGGCGAGCACGTGCGGATCGAGCGCATCCACCACGACACCGCCCTCGAGGTGCCGTTCAGCGGCGACCTGGTGGACCGCATGGTCGAGTCGCTGCTGGCCGAGGACCCCGACGCGACCGTGCTCCCGTACACGCTGTCGGGCGGAACCGACAACAAGTCGCTCTCGCGGCTGGGCATCAGGGGCTACGGGTTCGCGCCCCTGCGCCTGCCCGCCGACCTCGACTTCGCCGGGATGTTCCACGGCGTCGACGAGCGCGTGCCCACCGACGCTCTCCACTTCGGCACCCGCGTGCTCGACCGGCTCCTGCGGACCTGCTAGTCGCGCGCGTCGAGGACGACGCAGCAGCGGTCGGGCCGCGGCTCCAGCCGGACGTCGAGCCGGTCGGGTGCGATCCCGTCGGCGAGCGCCGCGACGAGGCAGCGGTTCGCCCCGCAGACGAGCTCGGTGTGCACCTGCGCGAGCGCGTGGAACGGGCAGTTGTGCAGGTCGACGTGCCCTTCGCTCCGGTGCGGCTCGTAGCCGTGCTCGGCCAGCACCCGGACCGTGGTGCCGAGCGCGTCGCCGTCCGACTCCGTGGGGGTGGCCGCGCGGCCGGCCGCCTCGCCGTACGCCGCGAAGGCCCCGTTCACCGCGTCGACCACCGGCGTCCCCGAGCGCGCTGACTCCGCGACCGCGTCGCCCAGGAGCCGCGCCGCGAGCTCGTACTCGCGCCCCGGCAGCGAGATCGCGATGTCGCGGACGGCACGCCGGTAGAGCGTGGCCGGCCGACCCGCGCCGGGACCTGACCGACCGGTGAGCCGGGCGTGGCTGGTCTGCAGCAGGCCGTCGGCGGCGAGCCGGTCGAGGTGGAACCGGGCCTGGTGCCGCGGGATCCCGACCCCCTCCGCCGCGTGGTCACGGCTGACCGGCTCCGACTGGGCGCAGACGAACCGGTAGAGGGCGAGCCGCACGGGGTCGGCGAGCGCGCCGACGGTCTCGGCGTCGGCGGCGAAGGTCCCGCTCTCCGTGCCTCCCATGACCTTGACACTACTGGCGGACGTTTCTAACGTACAGAGAAGCGTCCGATAGAGATGAGGCCCGCGGTGACCCTCGCCCCGACCCGCACCGATGTCGCGACCGAGGCAGCGCGGGTGTTCCTCGAGGCGCTCGGAGTGCCCTGCGACAGCCCCGGGACGGAGCAGAGTCCTCGCCGCATGGCCGAGGCGTACGCCGCAATGCTCACGGCCCGGCCGGTCCAGATGACGACGTTTCCCAACGACGAGCAGTACGACGAGCTCGTGGTCGTCCGCTCGATCCCGGTCCAGTCGTTGTGCGAGCACCACCTGCTGCCCTTCGTCGGCGTCGCCCACGTCGGCTACCTGCCGGCGGGTCGGATCCTCGGGCTCTCCAAGTTCGCTCGCGTGGTCGAGATGTTCGCGCGTCGCCCCCAGGTGCAGGAGCGCCTCACCCGCCAGGTGGCGGACTGGATCGACGCGCAGCTGGCGCCCCAGGGGGTGGGCGTCGTCATCGAGGCCGAGCACCTGTGCATGACCATGCGGGGAGTCCGCGCGGGCGGGGCGGTGACGACGACGTCGGCGCTCTCCGGCGTCCTGCGGGACTCGCCGGCCACCCGCGCGGAGTTCCTGGCCGCGGTCCGTCCCTAGGAGGTCGCCATGGCAGGAACCGTCGTCGTCGGAGCCGGGCTCGCCGCAGCGCACGTCGTCGCGACGCTGCGCGCGGACGGGTACGACGCCCCGGTGGCCCTCGTCGGTGAGGAGCTCGACCGACCGTACGAGCGCCCACCGCTGTCCAAGGGCTACCTCCAGGGGGCGAGCCCGCGCGACGACGTGTTCGTGCACGAGCCGGGCTGGTACGCCGACCACGACGTGACCACCCGGTTCGGCACGGCCGCGACCGGGATCGACCGGGCAGCGCGCACGGTGGGTCTGTCGGACGGCTCCGCGCTCGAGTACGAGCACCTCGTGCTGGCCACGGGCTCGAGCCCCCGCACGCTGGACGTCCCGGGATCCGAGCTCGACGGGGTGCACACGCTGCGCCGGCTGGGCGACAGCGACCTCCTGCGCGACGAGCTGGCCGCGCGGTCGCGCCTGGTGGTCGTCGGCGGTGGGTGGATCGGGCTGGAGGTCGCGGCAGCTGCTCGGATTGCCGGCCTCGACGTGACCGTCCTCGAGTACGCCGCGCAGCCGTTGCTGCGGGTGCTCGGCCCCGAGCTCGGTGCGTTCTTCGCCACCCTGCACCGGGACCACGGGGTGGACGTGCGCACGGGTGTCGGGGTGGAGGGGTTCGAGGGCTCCGCGGGTCGGGTCACCGGCGTCCGGGCGGGCGGCGAGCTGATCCCCGCGGACGTCGTCCTGGTCGGTGTGGGTGCCGCGCCGAACGTGGAGCTGGCCGTGCGGTCAGGGCTGGAGGCCCACGCCGCCGGGGGGATCGTGGTCGACCAGCACCTGCGGACCGCCGACCCCGCCGTCCTCGCGGCGGGCGACGTGGCGAACGCGTACTGCACGGCGCTCGGGCACCGCCTGCGGGTCGAGCACTGGGACAACGCGATCCGCCAGGGCGCCCTCGCGGCGCGGTCGATCCTGGGCGCAGACGCCGCCTACGACTGGCAGCCGTACTTCTACACCGACCAGTACGACCTCGGCATGGAGTACGTCGGGCACGCCGACGCGGACGACACCGTCGTGGTCCGCGGGGACCGGGAGACGCGGGAGCTCATCGCGTTCTGGCTGCGGGACGGGCGCGTCCGTGCCGCGATGAACGTCAATGTCTGGGACGTCAACGAGCAGCTCCGGGCGCTCGTGGGGCGCGAGATCGCGCCGGACCGGCTGGCCCGGCAGGACGTGCCCCTCGACGCGCTCTAGTCCGAGGTCTCCGCCAGGGTGCTGCGCACGCGGATGACCTTGCGCCGCAGCCACACCTTCCGCTCGCCGCCGGCGAACAGCAGGGTCCGTGACAGCTCCCAGCGCCCGAGCTCCGCGTGCTCGGTCAGCATCCGACGCGCGTCGTTCCGGGAGGTCGTCGCCGGGATCCGGAGCACGCGGTACTCGTACTGACCGCCTTGCGCGACCCAGTCGGGCCGCTTCGTCCCTGTCTGACTCGAAGCCATCGACCACCCCGTCCCGCGCGCTCTGCGCCTACGTCCCGATGCTGGTGCCGAAGAACCTTACGCGCTGCCATTGTGCCTCGCGTAAGGCTACGGTCATCGCATGACCGTCGACCCGCGTGCCGCGCTGGACCGCCTGATCGCAGCCCTCGAGGCCCACTACACCGCCGTCGCCGCACCGCACGGCGAGGACGACCCCGCGGTCGACGACGCCTACGACATCCTGGCCGACGCGTTCGAGGTGTACGACGACGCCCTCGGCACCGTCCACGGCGAGGCCACGCCGTTCTACCTCGCCGAGGAGGACGACGGCGACGACGAGGACGACGACGACGAGGACGAGGACGACGAGGACTACGACGACGCGGACGTCGACGACCTGGCCGACGAGACCTCCCGCTAGAACCGCTCGGGGTACCCGAGCGTCGGTGCGCTGATCTCGTCGAGCGCCCGCCGGAGCTCGTCGGGAAGCACGAGGTCCTGCGCCGCGAGCGATCCCCGCAGCTGGGTCGCCGTCCTGGCGCCCACGATCGCCGAGGCCACCCCGCGCGCCTGCACCCAGGCGAGCGCGACCTCCAGCGGCGTGCGCTCGAGTCCCTCGGCGGCCGTGGCCACGGCCTCGACGATCGTCGCCGACGCCCGCGCGAGGTAGGGCTCGACGAAGCCGGCCAGGTGCGGGGACGCCGCGCGCGAGTCCGCGGGGATGGTGCGCCGGTACTTGCCCGTCAGCACGCCGCGCCCGAGGGGGGACCACGCGAGCACGCCCACGCCGAGCGCGACCGCGGCGGGGACCACCTCGCGCTCGATCCCGCGCTGGAGCAGCGAGTACTCGGCCTCGACCGCGGTGAGACCGACCTCGCCCTCCAGCAGGCTGGCCGCCCGGGCCACCTGCCAGCCGGCGTGGTTGGAGAGCCCGACGTAGCGGGCGCGCCCGCTCGTGACGGCCAGCCGCAGCGCGGACACCGTCTCGTCGAGCGGCGTGCGCGGGTCCGGGGTCTGCACCAGCCACAGGTCCACGTGGTCGGTCCGCAGGCGCCGCAGGGATCCGTCGAGCGAGGCGAGCAGCCCCCCGCGCGACGCGTCCACGACCCCGCCGTTGCTGGTCCGCCGGATGCCGGCCTTCGTGCAGAGCACGACCTCGTCGCGAGGCACGACGTCGTCGAGGAGCTCACCGAGCAGCTCCTCGGCGCCACCGTCGGCGTAGGAGGCCGACGTGTCGATCAGCGTGCCGCCGGCGTCGGTGAAGTCCCGCAGCTGCTCGGTGGCGTCGTGCGCGTCGGTGTCGCGGCTCCAGGTCATCGTGCCGAGCCCGAGCCGGGAGACCCGCAGACCGGTGCGGCCCAGGTGGCGCTGTTCCATGAGGCGCAACACTAATCGGCGCGCGTGTGTCATCTGCGGCAACGCACCCCGGCTATCGTTCCGGTCGTGACAGAGGCCATGGGACTGGGTGAAGCGATCCTTCTGGGGCTCGTGCAGGGGTTGACCGAGTTCCTCCCGATCTCGTCGAGCGCGCACCTGCGCATCATCGGTGACCTCCTGGGGTCGGACCCCGGCGCGGCGTTCACGGCGATCACCCAGCTCGGCACCGAGACCGCCGTGCTCCTGTACTTCCGGCACGACATCGTGCGCATCGCGACGGCATGGTGGCGGGCGCTGCGCGGTGCGTACGGCACCGACTGGCGGTCGCGCGCGGGGATGCCGGCGGGTCAGGCCAGCGACCACGACGCCCTGATGGCCTGGTTCATCGCCCTCGGGTCCCTGCCGATCGTCATCCTGGGGCTGCTGTTCCAGGACGCGATCGAGCAGACGTTCCGCAACCTGTGGCTCATCGCCCTGACCCTCGCGGGCTTCGCCCTCGTGCTCGGCTGGGCCGACGGGCGCGGGGCCAAGCAGCGTGAGCTCAGCCAGCTGACGGGGCGGCACGCGCTCCAGTTCGGCTTCTGGCAGGCGCTCGCGCTCATCCCCGGGGTGTCCCGTTCCGGCGGCACGATCACCGGCGGGCTGCTCATGGGCTACACCCGGGAGGCCGCCGCGCGGTACTCGTTCCTGCTGGCCATCCCCGCGGTGTTCGGCTCCGGGCTGTTCCAGCTGGCCAAGAGCGTCGACGACTTCGGCAAGGGCGGCACGCCCGGCTTCGGAGCGACCCTCGTCGCGACGCTCGTCGCGTTCGTCGTCGGGTACCTGGTCATCATCGTGTTCCTGAAGATCGTCTCCACGTTCAGCTACAAGCCGTTCGTGTACTACCGGCTCGGGCTCGCCGCGCTGGTCGTGATCCTGCTGCTCACCGGCGTGCTCGACGCCAATAGCGCACCCGTGACGACGTAGCGCCTCAGAGCCAGCCGGACCGGCGGAACAGCCGGTACAGCGTGAAGCAGACTCCGCCCATCAGAGCGATGGCCAACGGGTACCCGAAGGTCCAGGACAGCTCCGGCATGTGGTGGAAGTTCATGCCGTAGATGCTGGCCACGAGGGTCGGCGCCGCGGCGATGGCCGCCCAGGACGAGATCTTCCGGACGTCCTCGTTCTGGCGCACCGACACCTGCGACAGGTGCACCGAGAGCATGTCGCCCAGCAGGTCGTCGTAGCCGTCGAGGTGCTTGTCCAGGCGGTCGACCCACGCCACGGCCCGGCCGAGCCACGGCTGCGAGTGCCGCCGCTCGCGCGACTCCTCGGCCTCGGCGATGAGCTCGGGGAGCACGGACGTCACCGGGCCGAGCGCGCGACGGGCCTCGGCGATCTCGCGCTTGAGGTCGTAGATCTTCTCGAGCGGGTTGTGGTGCCGGGTCGACGAGAACACCAGCCGCTCGACGTCCGCCACCGCGTCGCCGAGCGCGATCTCGACGTCGGACGCCTCCGCGACCAGCGAGAGCACGACCGCGGCGAGCACCTGGTGGACGCCCTCGTCCGGCACCGGGTAGCCGCCGGTGAGCTTGTCGATCGCGTGCCCGATCACGTCGGCGTCGCCCAGCTCGCACATGACCACGACGTCCTTGCCGACGACGCAGGTCAGCGCTCCGGTGTTGACGTCGTTCGTCGCCTCCACGAAGGAGAGGGTCGGCGCGGTGAGGACGAACTCGCCGTCGGGGGACCGGTCGAGCCGCGCGCGCAACGGGTGGTCCGCGGCCGACGGGTGCGCGCCCGGTCCCTTGTGCAGCAGCAGGGCGATGGCGTGCTCACCGATGCCGTGCCGACGGGCCGCCTCGGGCAGGTCGGCCATCGACTCGACGATCACCCAGCGGGGTCCCCTCGACGGCTCGCCCGGCGCGCGCAGGGTCCAGCCGTCCGACGTCTTCACGCAGACGCGCTCACGGGGGTCGTCGATCGAGGTCTCGTGCGTCACCTGGGCATTGTGGACCTTGGGACGCGGTTAGGCTTCCGCCGTGCTCACCTGGCCCACCCCGTACATCCCGCAGCTCCCCGGACGAGGTCTCCCCGTGCAGGTGCGCGACTCCTCGACCGACCGGCTGGTGGTCGCGGCGGCCGGCCAGGACGCGACGCTCTACGTCTGCGGCATCACCCCGTACGACGCCACGCACCTGGGCCACGCCGCGACCTACGTGGCGTTCGACGTGCTGGGCCGCGCCTGGCGTGACGCCGGCCATCGCGTGCGCTACGCGTCCAACGTCACCGACGTCGACGACCCGCTGCTGGAGCGCGCGACGGCCACCGGCGTCGACTGGCGGGACCTGGCGGCCGAGCAGACCGCCCTGTACGCCGAGGACATGACCGCGCTGGCCGTGATCCCGCCCGACGTGTACTCCGGCGTGGTCGAGGTCATCCCCGCGGTCGTCGCGGCCGTCGAGGTGCTGCTCGCCGCGGGGGCGGCCTACCGGGTCCCCACCCCGGACGCGCTGGTCGACGACGGCCTCGGGGACGTGTACGCGGACCTCACGGCCGACATCGACTTCGGCGCGGTCGCCGGGCTCGACGACGACACCATGCGCACCCTCTCGCACGAGCGCGGCGGCGACCCCGACCGGCCCGGCAAGCGCGCACCCCTCGACCCGCTGCTGTGGCGGCGGGAGCGTGCGGGGGAGCCTGCCTGGGACGGGGGCTCGCTCGGCCGCGGCCGGCCCGGCTGGCACATCGAGTGCGCGGTCATCGCGCGGGACGCCCTCGGGCTGCCGTTCGACGTCGAGGGCGGCGGCTCGGACCTGCAGTTCCCGCACCACGAGATGAGCACCTCGCACGCCCGCCTGCTCGACGAGGGCCGCGGCGCCCGCGTGCACCTGCACACCGGGATGGTCGGGCTCGACGGCCACAAGATGAGCAAGTCGCGCGGCAACCTCGTGCTGGTCTCCCGCCTGCGCGAGGAGGGGGTGGACCCCATGGCGGTCCGCGCGGCCATCCTGGCGCACCGCTATCGCGACGACTGGGACTGGACGGACGAGTCCCTGCGCTCGGCGCAGGAGCGGATCGAGTTCTGGCGCCGTGCGGTGTCCGGCAACGGGGGACCGGACGCGGAGAGCACGCTCGCCGGCGTCCGGGCGGCACTCGCCGACGACCTCGACACCCCGACCGCGCTGGCCCTCATCGACGACTGGTCGCACCTGTCGCTGGCGGGCACGGCCGACCCGGTCGAGGGAGCTCCCGGCGTGATCAGCCGCACCCTCGACGCCCTGCTGGGCATCCGGCTCTAGCCGCCGGTGCCCTTGTCGCGGCGGCGCAGGTAGCGCTCGAACTCCTGCGCGATCGCCTCGCCGCTCGCCTCCGGCAGGTCGGCCGTGTCCTTGGCCTCCTCGAGCTGGTGCACGTACTCGCCGATCTCGGCGTCCTCCGCGGCCAGCTCGTCCACACCGTGCTGCCACGCGGCGGAGTCGTCCGGCAGCTCGCCCAGGGGGACCGGCTCGCCGAGCAGCTGCTCGAGGCGGTGCAGGATCGCGAGCGTGGCCTTCGGGGACGGCGGGTGCGCGACGTAGTGGGGGACGGCAGCCCACAGGGACATGGACCGCAGGCCGCGCGCGGCGGCCTCGTGCTGGAGGACGCCGACGATGCCCGTCGGTCCCTCGTACGTGTTGGGCTCGAGCCCGAAGACGTCGCGGACGCCGGCGTCCTCGCTGGTGGCGTTCACCGGGATGGGCCGCGTGTGCGGGACGTCGGCCAGGAGGGCGCCGACCGTGACCACGGTGTCGACACCGAGCCCGGCGGCGATGTCGAGCAGCTCCGTGCAGTACCGGCGCCAGCGCATGGAGGGCTCGATGCCGTGCACCAGGACCACCCGCCGCCCGCTGACGGGGGTGGTCGCCACGGCCACCGCGGTGGTCGGCCAGGTGATCTCACGGCGGCCGTCCAGTCCAGGGCCCACCACCGGGCGGTTGACCTGGAAGTCGTGGTACTCCTCGGGGTCCAGCTCGTCGACCTGCTCGGCGTCCCACACCTCGTGCAGGTGCTCCAGCGCCTGCGTCGCCGCGGAGCCAGCGTCGTTCCAGCCCTCGAACGCGGCGAGGAGGACGGTCTCGCGGGCGGGGAGGTCGGCCGGGGGGGTCTCGCTCATCCGTCCAGACTAGAGCGACGGGAGCGCCGACCCCGGACGGGCGCGTCCGCGCGCGCGTCGGGACCACCGCGAGGGCTCGTACCATGGAGCGATGCCCCGCGCCTTCGCCGACCTCACGCTGCCCGCCGCCGTCCTGTGGGACATGGACGGGACGCTCATCGACACCGAGCCCCACTGGATCGGCGCCGAGACCGAGCTCGTCGAGGCGCACGGCGGTGTCTGGACGCACCAGGACGGGCTGTCGCTGGTCGGCAACCCGATGCTCGCGTCCGCCGCGCGGCTGCAGGAGCGTGGCGTCGACCTGTCCGCCGACGCGATCGTCGACTTCCTCAACGACCGCGTGGCCGCCGCCGTGGCCGCCGGGATCCCGTGGCAGCCCGGGGCTCAGCAGGTGCTGGCCGACCTGCGCGACGCCGGCGTGCCCATGGCGCTGGTCACCTCGTCCTTCCGGATGCTCGCCGAACCGTTCGCGACCGCGGCCGGGATGTTCGACGTCGTGGTGAGCGGCGACGAGGTCTCCCAGCCGAAGCCGGACCCCGAGCCGTACCTGACCGCGGCGCGGCTGCTCGGCGTGGACATCGCCGAGTGCATCGCCGTCGAGGACTCGCACGCCGGCATCACCTCCGCGCTCGCGTCGGGGGCGCGCACGGTGGCGATCGAGGTGCTGCAGCCGGTCGCCCCGCAGCCGGGGCTGAGCCGCATCGCCTCGCTCGGCGAGCTGACGCTCTCCGCGATCGGGCGCGTGGTGCGCGGCGAGGTGCTGGACCTGCGCCGAGCAGGCTGACGGTCGCGGCTCAAGCGGCCGGGACCACGCCGATCGACCGCTCGACGGCGCCGGCCGGAATCTCTGGCGGGGTGCCGCCGAACGCGGGGCAGAGCGCCTTGAACGAGCACCAGTCGCACAGCTTCGACGTGCGCGGCCGCCAGTCCCCGGACCGGGCTGCGTCCTCGATGCCCGCCCAGATGGAGCGGACGCGCGCCTCGATGGTGGCCATCTCCGGCTCGGTCGGCTCGTGCGTGAGGATGACGCCGTCGCCCAGGTACTCGAGCTGCAGGCGCTTGGGGAGCACCCCGCGGGTGCGCCAGATGACGTAGGCGTAGAAGCGCATCTGGAACAGCGCCGAGCTCTCGAACCCCGCGCGCGGGGACCGGCCGGTCTTGTAGTCGACCACGCGGACCCACCCGTTGGGTGCGACGTCCACCCGGTCGACGATGCCGCGCAGCAGGGGGCCGCCCTCGTCCAGCTCGGTGGACACCAGCAGCTCGCGCTCGCGTGGCTCGATGCGCGTGGGGTCCTCGAGCGTGAAGTACGTCGCCAGCAGCGCCTCGGCGCTGGTCAGCCACTCGGCCAGGTCGGCGGGCTCCGCGAAGAGCTCACCGATCTGCGGGGACCGCTCCAGGAGCGTCGCCCACTGGTCGGGGAGCAGCCCGTGCGCGGCCGCGAGTGTGCGCTCGGTGGCCGGCAGGTCGAAGAGGTGCTCGAGGACCGCGTGCACCAGTGTCCCGCGGGCCGCGGCCGAGCTCGGTGGCTCGGGGAGGCGGTCGATCACCCGGAAGCGGAACAGCTGCGGGCACTGCAGGAAGTCGTTGGCGCGCGAGGGGGACAGGCCCGGACGCGACGGCGGGCGCTCCGCGACGGCTTCCTCGACGGCGACCTCGATCACCGTCTCCACCGCGTCGTCGACGGTCACGCCGAGGTCGGGGGAGACGTCGGGCGAGTCCTGGTCGAGATGCTGCACCGTCACCCCTCGAGCGTAGGCGCGACCGCCGACACGACCGGCCAGCGACCCACCTACTCTTGAGCGGTGAGCGCCCCTCGACCCCCCGCACGACGATCCTCCGGCTGGGTGATCGGACGTGCCGTCGGCGCCCCGATCATCCTGGCCCCGAGCTGGCTCATCGCCGCGGTGGTCCTGACGCTCATCTTCGCCCCGACCGTCCGCGCCCGTTCCGAGAACCTCGGCGGGCTCGTGTACGTCGTCGCGCTCGGCTTCGTCGTCCTGCTGTTCGCTTCCGTCCTGGTGCACGAGCTGGCGCACGGGCTCATGGCGCGCGCCCGCGGGCAGCAGCCGCGCGAGTTCGTGCTCACCCTCTGGGGTGGGCACACCGCGTTCGGCGGCGCGACCCCGACCCCGGGCAGCAGCGCGCTGATCGCGGTCGTCGGGCCGATCGCCAACCTGGTGCTGGCCGGCGGGTTCCTGGCGGTCGCGCAGGGCGTGGACGCGCGGAGCCTCGTGGGTCTGCTCGTCTGGTCCGGGTGCCTGACCAACGCCTTCGTCGGGCTGTTCAACCTGGTCCCCGGGCTGCCGCTCGACGGCGGGTACCTGCTCGAGGCGGCCGTGTGGGGAGCGACCAAGAACCGGCACACCGGGACGGTCGCCGCGGGCTGGGTCGGACGGATCGTCGCGGTCCTCGTGTTCGCCTGGGCCCTCCTGCTGCCGCTGGCGCTGAACCGGCAGCCGGAGATCTACGACGTCGTCTGGGGCGCACTCATCGGCGCCTTCCTCTGGTCGGGGGCCTCGGCCGCGGTCCGGGGCGGGCGGACGCAGAAGGCGGTGGGCATGATCACCGTCGGCTCGGTGGGCCGCCGGGCGATCGGGGTCGGGCACACCGAGTCCCTCGCGCACGCCGGGGCGCTCGCCGCGTCGGCCGGTGCCGAGGAGGTCGTGATCCTGTCGCCCGACGGACGGCCCGCGGCGTACGTCGACCGTGCTGCGGCCGCGTCCGTGCCGCCGGACGCGGCCGGCACCACCCCGGTGACCGCGGTCGCCGTCCCGCTGCCCGGCGGAGCCGTCGTCGACGGGCTCCTCACCGGTCAGCAGCTCGTGGCCGCCGTGGGTCGCGCCACCGAGCACTCGCCCGTGGTCGTCGCCCTGGTGGACGGCCGGGTGGTCGGGCTGATCCGCGCGATGGACGTCGTCGCCGCCATCCGCTCCTAGACTCGGGCACCGTGAACCCCGACCAGACGTCCACCGGGGCCGCGCAGCGCCGCGGCCTCCTCCGTGCGGGCGACCGCGTCCAGCTGACCGACCCGCGCGGGCGGCTGCACACGATCACGCTCGCCGAGGGCGCCTCGTTCCACACGCACCGCGGCTACCTGAGCCACGACCTGCTGCTCGGTGCGCCCGAGGGCTCGGTGGTCCGCAACACCGCCGGCATCGAGTACCTCGCCGTCCGCCCGCTGCTCGCCGACTACGTGCTGTCCATGCCGCGCGGCGCCGCCGTGGTGTACCCGAAGGACTCCGGCCAGATCGTGGCGATGGCGGACATCTACCCGGGCGCCCGCGTGATCGAGGCCGGCGTCGGCTCCGGCGCGCTGACCATGTCGCTCCTGCGCGCGGTGGGCGACGGCGGCTCGCTGCACTCCATCGAGCGGCGCGAGGACTTCGCGGCGATCGCCCGCGGCAACGTCGAGGGCTTCTTCGGCGGCCCCCACCCGGCGTGGCAGCTGTCGGTCGGCGACCTGTCCGACGTGCTGCCCACCGTGGCCGAGCCCGGCAGCATCGACCGCGTGGTGCTCGACATGCTCGCGCCGTGGGAGAACCTCGACGCGGTCGCCGAGGCGCTCGCACCCGGCGGCGTGTTCATCTCCTACGTCGCCACGACCACGCAGCTCTCGCGGCTGGCGGAGGACGTCCGCAGCGACGGCCGGTACACCGAGCCGGAGGCATGGGAGTCGATGGTGCGCGGCTGGCACCTCGAGGGGCTCGCCGTGCGTCCGCAGCACCGGATGATCGGGCACACCGGCTTCCTGCTCACCACCCGCCGGCTCGCCGACGGCGTCGAGGCGCCGCAGCGTCGCCGCCGCCCCGCCAAGGGCGCCTATCCCGTGGCGCCCGACGGCGCGCCCGCCGTCGACGACTCCGAGCTGTGGTCGCCGGAGGCGATGGGGGAGCGGCTCGTGTCCGACAAGAAGCTGCGCCGCGCGCGCCGCGACGTCGGCCAGGCGCCCGAGGCCTGATCCGCAGCAGGGCGCAGGCTCGGGCCCACCATGTGCTCGGCCACGAGCTGAACCGTTCGCGCGCGTCGTGCCCCGGCGGTTGACACTGGTGGTTAGGGTCGTCGGACCAGCAGGCACAGCGCAGTGCACGGTGGACGGAGTGACGACCACGCACCATGCGGAACGGAGGCCGACGAGATGACTGATCCGGCAGCCCCTGGGCGGGACCTGCACCGCGAGCTCTCGCTGCTCGCGGCCAAGAACGAGCGGCTCAGCGACGCGCTCGTGGCCGCCCGTGAGCAGATCATCGACCTCAAGCGCCAGGTGGACGACCTGGCCAAGCCTCCGGGGACGTATGCGACGTTCCTGGGCTCGCGGGCCGACGGCACCGTGGACATCGTGTCCTCCGGCCGCAAGATGCACGTCGGCGCCAGCCCGTCCCTCGACGTCTCGCGCCTCCAGCCGGGCCAGGAGGTCATGCTGAACGAGGCGCTGACCGTGGTCGAGGCCGGTGGCTACGAGGAGGTCGGCGAGCTCGTCACCGTCAAGGAGCTGCTGGGCACCGACCGCGCCCTGGTGGTCGGCCGCGGCGACGAGGAGCGCGTCGTGCGCTTCGCCGGGCAGGTCAGGGACGCGCACGTGCGCATCGGCGACGCGCTGACCATCGACTCGCGCAGCGGCTTCGTGTTCGAGGTCATCCCGCGCGCCGAGGTCGAGGAGCTGGTGCTCGAAGAGGTGCCGGACATCGACTACGAGGACATCGGCGGGCTCGGACCGCAGATCGAGGCCATCCGCGACGCCGTCGAGCTTCCGTTCCTGCACCCCGAGCTCTTCCTGGAGCACGGTCTCAAGCCGCCCAAGGGCGTGCTGCTCTACGGCCCGCCCGGGTGCGGCAAGACGCTCATCGCCAAGGCGGTCGCGCACTCGCTGGCGGCCACGGCGGCGGCGGCGCGCGGGGAGTCCACCGCGGACACCAAGAGCTTCTTCCTCAACGTCAAGGGTCCGGAGCTGCTCAACAAGTACGTCGGCGAGACCGAGCGGCACATCCGGCTGATCTTCGCCCGGGCTCGCGAGAAGGCGTCGCAGGGGCACCCGGTCGTGGTGTTCTTCGACGAGATGGAGTCGCTGTTCCGCACCCGCGGCACCGGCGTGTCCAGCGACGTCGAGACGACGATCGTGCCGCAGCTGCTCAGCGAGATCGACGGCGTGGAGCGGCTCGAGAACGTCATCGTCATCGGCGCCTCGAACCGCGAGGACATGATCGACCCGGCCATCCTGCGGCCCGGCCGTCTCGACGTGAAGATCAAGATCGAGCGCCCGGACGCGGAGGGCGCGCGGGAGATCTTCGGCAAGTACCTGGTGCCGACGCTGCCCATCCACCCCGACGACATCGCCGAGCACGGCGGGTCCGCCTCCGCGGCCGTCGAGGCGATGATCACGCGCGTCGTCGAGCGGATGTACACCGAGAGCGACGAGAACCGGTTCCTCGAGGTCACCTACGCCAGCGGCGACAAGGAGGTCCTGTACTTCAAGGACTTCAACTCCGGGGCGATGATCCAGAACGTCGTCGACCGGGCGAAGAAGTCGGCGATCAAGGACTTCCTGCAGAACGGTCAGCGCGGGATCCGCGTCGAGCACCTCCTGACGGCGTGCGTCGACGAGTTCCGCGAGAACGAGGACCTGCCCAACACGACGAACCCGGACGACTGGGCGCGCATCTCCGGCAAGAAGGGCGAGCGCATCGTCTTCATCCGGACGATCGTGCAGGGCAAGAAGGGCGCCGAGGGCTCGCGCACCATCGAGAACGTCACGAGCACGGGGCAGTACCTCTGACGGACGGATGTCCTGGCGCACGGTCGCACCGTCCTAGGGTGGACGGGTGACCGTGCGCCGCGTGATGGGGATCGAGACCGAGTACGGGATCCTCCAGCCCGGACGCCCGCTGGCCAACCCCATGCTGCTGTCCAGCCACGTCGTCGCGGTGCACGCGGCAGCCCGCGAGGGTGCCCGCACCAAGGCCCGCTGGGACTACGACGACGAGGACCCGCTGCACGACGCCCGCGGGTTCCACCTGCAGCGTGCCTCGGCCCACCCGTCCCTGCTGACGGACGACCCCGAGAAGCCGGCTCCGTCCGGCGACGGGCCGCAGGCCCTGCCCCGTGCGACGACCGAGGAGTACGAGGACCCCGGCGCGGCGAACGTGATCCTCACCAACGGCGCACGCCTGTACGTCGACCACGCGCACCCGGAGTACTCCTCGCCCGAGGTCACCAACCCGCTCGACGCCGTGCGCTGGGACCGTGCCGGCGAACGGGTCATGCTGGCGTCGGTGCGGGCCCTGGCGTCCACCGCCGCGCTGCCGGACGTCGCCCTGTACAAGAACAACGTGGACGGCAAGGGCGCCACCTACGGCATGCACGAGAACTACCTCGTCGACCGGGCGGTCCCGTTCAACGACCTGGCCGCGCGGCTGATCCCATTCTTCGTCACCCGCCAGGTGTTCACAGGGGCCGGCCGCGTCGGGCTCGGGCAGCGCGGTGAGGAGCAGGGGTTCCAGCTGTCGCAGCGCGCCGACTACATGGAGGCCGAGATCGGCCTGGAGACGACGCTGCGCCGCCCGATCATCAACACGCGCGACGAGCCCCACGCGGACCCGGACCGGTGGCGCCGTCTGCACGTGATCATCGGCGACGCGACGATGCTCGAGGTGGCGACCTACCTGCGACTGGGCACCACGTCGCTGGTCCTGTGGCTCATCGAGCGCGCGGTCGCCGAGGGCGGAGCCGGGGGCGCGCTGGCGGCGATCGACCGGCTGACCCTGCGGGACCCCGTGCAGTCCGTCCACGTGGTCAGCCACGACCTGAGCCTCACCACGCGCCTCGAGCTCGCCGACGGGCGCCGGCTGACCGCCCTGGAGGTGCAGCACGAGTACCTCGCGGCGGTCCGCACGGCGCTGGCGCACGTCGGCGACGAGCCCGACGCCCAGACGGCGGACGTGCTGACCCGGTGGGAGTCCCTGCTCGACCGGCTGGACACCGACCCCGCGTCGTGCGCCCGGGAGGTCGAGTGGCTGGCCAAGCTCCGGCTGCTGGAGGGGATGCGTCGGCGCGACCGGCTGGCGTGGGACCACCCGCGGCTGGCGGCGATGGACCTGCAGTGGTCGGACGTCCGGCCCGAGCGCGGCCTCTACCACCGGCTCGTCCAGGCCGGTGCCGTCGAGCTGCTGGTGACCCCCGAGCAGGTGGCCGACGCCGTGCTGCACCCGCCGCGGGACACCAGGGCGTACTTCCGCGGCGAGGCGGTCGCGCGGTACGGCGGCGAGATCTCCGCGGCGAGCTGGGACTCCGTCGTCTTCGACGTGCCCGGTGCGGCGACGCTCCAGCGCGTCCCGATGCGCGACCCGTTGCGCGGGACGCACGCCCACGTGGGCGAGCTGCTGGACCGGAGCCCCGACGCGACGGCCCTGCTCGACGCGCTCGGCGCGTAGCGGACGTCGGCGTGGACGGGGAGATCGCCGGGTGAGCGGAGCGCTGGCACTGATCGCGTCGTTGCCCGGTCGTCGGTGTGTGTCGGTCCGGCGGGCACACCATCAGTTCGCCGGCGATGTCCCGTCGACGTTCGGCCCGATCGAGTTCGGGTGGGCGGACGGAGACGTCACGACGTTCGATGTGCGAAGTGACTGGACACTCGAGGTCGTGGCCACGCCGTGGTTCGACCCGTACGCAGACGCGGACGAAGTGCGGCGTGCGGAGCTCGCGGTCGAGGTCGGGCTGTGGAACCCCTCCACTCCGTCCCTTGCCGACCCTCTGCGGGCGGTGGTCGGACAGTCGATCGGTCACGTCGAGCCGATCTTCGACCAGGTCGCGGATCTGACCGGTGTGGAGGTGACCTTCGAGGCGACCACGGTTCTCGCGACGATGTACGGCGGTCAGCTCGTGATCCAGGTCATCCAGCACTAGCCGATGGGCACCCGAGCGCTCGGCGTGCAGGCGCCACCCAAGTTCGCCCGCCTCCTCGTCCGCACCGTGGGCGTCGGGACCGGGAGCGTCGGAAGATGGGCCTAGGGTGGGCGTCAGCACGTCGTCTGGCACCCCGGGAGGTCACCATGGCTGGTCAGGAACACGTACGCCCGCGCCGCGAGGACGCGGAGCCGGACGACGGCCCGGACACGCCCGCCCCGGCCGCGCCGAGCGCGCAGTCCCGGGACGCGGAGGTCGACGCCCTGCTCGACGAGATCGACGACGTCCTGGAGTCCAACGCCGAGCAGTTCGTGCGCGGGTTCGTGCAGAAGGGTGGTCAGTGACCGCCGATGAGCTCACACGACACGTCCGCTTCCGGGCGGCTGCCGCACGCGTTCACGACCCCCGGCTCGTCGTCGTTCGTGGAGTTCTTGTCCGGCCACGCCCCGCAGCTGCTGCCGGGTAACCGGCCTGCCGGCGAGGTGCACGCGCCGCACGGTACGACCATCCTGGCGCTCGCCTTCGAGGGCGGGATCGTCATGGCGGGTGACCGCCGCGCGACCATGGGGTCGATGATCGCGAGCCGGGAGATCGAGAAGGTCTTCCCGGCCGACGAGTACTCGGCCGTCGGCATCGCCGGCACCGCAGGGCTCGCCGTGGAGCTGGTCCGGCTGTTCCAGCTGGAGCTCGAGCACTACGAGAAGATCGAGGGCAGCCTGCTGTCGCTCGACGGCAAGGCGAACCGGCTTGCGACGATGATCCGCGGGAACCTGGGCATGGCCATGCAGGGTCTGGCGGTCGTGCCGCTGTTCGGCGGGTTCGACCTGGACCGTCGCCTCGGCCGGATCTTCTCCTACGACGTCACGGGCGGCCGGTACGAGGAGCACGACCACCACGCCGTCGGATCGGGCTCGGTGTTCGCGCGCGGCTCGCTCAAGAAGCTGTGGCGCCCCGGGCTCGACGCCCCCGGTGCGATCCGCGTGGCCGTCGAGGCGCTCGTGGACGCGGCCGACGACGACTCGGCCACCGGGGGACCGGACCACACGCGGGGCATCTGGCCGGTCGTCGCCACCGTCACCGAGTCCGGGTACCTGCGGGTGAGCGACGCCGACCTGGCCGCGGTCGCGGAGACGGTCGAGCAGGAGCGGCGACGCACGCACGAGGGCCGTGGGGGTGCGCGATGAGCATGCCGTTCTACGTCTCGCCCGAGCAGCTGATGAAGGACCGGGCGGACTACGCGCGCAAGGGCATCGCCCGCGGCCGGTCCGTCGTGGTCCTGCAGTACGACGACGGGATCGCGTTCGCCACCGAGAACGCGTCGCGCGCGCTGCACAAGATCTCCGAGATCTACGACCGGATCGGCTTCGCGGCCGTCGGCAAGTACAACGAGTTCGAGAACCTGCGGGTGGCCGGCGTGCGCTACGCCGACCTGCGCGGCTACTCGTACGACCGGGAGGACGTCACCGCGCGCGGGCTGGCCAACGCCTACGCGCAGACGCTGGGCACCTCGTTCACCACGGAGTCCAAGCCGCTCGAGGTGGAGATCGTCGTGGCCGAGGTGGGGCGGGCTCCGGCCGGTGACCAGATCTACCGGCTGGCGTACGACGGCTCGGTGACCGACGAGCACGGCTACGTCGTGATGGGCGGCCAGGCCGAGCGCCTCGGCGGCCTGCTCGCGCAGGAGTGGCGCGCCGGGCTCACCCTTCCGGAGGTCCTGGCGCTCGCCGTGCGCACGCTCGGCTCCCCGGCCGAGGAGGGCGGCGAGGCGCGCACGATCCCGGCCGCGCAGCTGGAGGTCGCGGTGCTGGACCGGACGCGACCCCGGCGCACGTTCCGGCGGCTCGCGGGGGCGTTGCTGGAGGACCTGCTGGACGCAGACTGAGTACACCGCACCGGGCGACGGAGGGAGCACGGCGATGGACAGGCGGATCTTCGGCCTGGAGACGGAGTACGGCGTGACGTGCGCCGCCCAGGACGGTCGCGGGCTGTCGGCCGACGAGGTCGCGCGCTATCTCTTCCGCAAGGTCGTCGCCTGGGGTCGCTCGTCCAACGTCTTCCTGCGCAACGGGTCGCGCCTGTACCTCGACGTCGGCTCCCACCCCGAGTACGCCACCGCCGAGTGCGACGACGTCCGGCAGCTGGTCACGCACGACCGTGCCGGCGAGCGCATCCTCGAGGGGCTCGTCGCGGACGCGCAGCAGCGGCTCGAACACGAGGGCCTGCCCGGCACGATCCACCTGTTCAAGAACAACACCGACTCCGCGGGCAACTCCTACGGCTGCCACGAGAACTACCTCGTGCGCAGGCAGGGGGACTTCTCGCGGCTGTCGGACGTGCTCGTGCCGTTCCTCATCACGCGCCAGATCCTCACGGGTGCGGGCAAGGTGCTCACCACGCCGCGCGGGGCCGTCTACTGCCTGTCGCAGCGCGCGGACCACATCTGGGAGGCGGTCTCCAGCGCCACCACCCGGTCCCGGCCGATCATCAACACGCGCGACGAGCCGCACGCGGACGCCGAGCACTACCGCCGCCTGCACGTGATCGTGGGCGACTCGTCGATGTCCGAGACCACCACGATGCTCAAGGTCGGCACCACCGACCTGCTGCTGCGGATGATCGAGGCCGGCGTGCCGATGCGGGAGATGGCCCTCGAGAACCCGATCCGCGCGATCCGGGAGATCAGCCACGACCTCACCGGCATGCACCCGGTGACCATGGCGAACGGGCGGACGGTCACCGCGATCGACCTGCAGGAGGAGTACCTCACGCGGGTGACGGACTTCCTGGCCTCCGAGGGCGGTCCGAGCCCGGAGAACAAGCAGGTGCTCGACCTGTGGGAGCGCGGGCTGCGCGCGATGCGCACCGGCGACCTGACGCTCGTGGACCGCGAGCTGGACTGGGTGATCAAGTACAAGCTCATCGAGCGGTACCGCGCCAAGCACGACCTGGAGCTGTCGGACGTCCGGGTGCAGCGCCTGGACCTGGCGTACCACGACATCTCCCGCACGGAGGGCCTCTACAACCTGCTGGCCGCCAAGGGCATGGTCGAGAGGGTGACCACCGACCTGGAGATCTTCGAGGCCACCGCCGTGCCGCCGCAGACCACCCGGGCCAAGCTCCGGGGTGACTTCGTCCGCGCCGCGCAGGACGCCCGCCGCGACTACACCGTCGACTGGGTGCACCTCAAGCTCAACGACCAGGCCCAGCGCACCGTCCTGTGCAAGGACCCGTTCCGGAGCGTCGACGAGCGGGTGGACCGGCTCATCGAGTCCATGTAGCACCGGCCCTACAGCACGGCGCCGTACAGTGTGGCGGCCTGGATACAGCCCGACGCGCCCGCGCCGGGTCCCCGCTGCGGGAAGGAACGACGTGCGACGACTGCAGGGCCGAGCCCTGGTCGCCGGTCTGGCGATCGCGCTGGTGACCCTCGCGGGGTGCACCACCCCGGAGACCGAACCCGCCGCGGTGACGGTGTCGGGGGAGCCCGGCGAGGCGCCGACGATCACCTACGTGACGCCGTTGCAGGTCGACGAGACGCGCACGGAGCAGATCTGGCCGGGCACGGGCGCCGAGCTCGTCGAGGGAGCGCCGGTGCTCATCGACTTCTGGCTCGAGGACGCCACCGATGCGTCCCTGGTCAAGGAGAGCTACTCGTCCAACCCGACGGCGATGCTCCTGACGGAGGAGGACCTCGGCACGGACCTGTACGAGACGCTCCGCGGGCAGCAGGTCGGGGCACGGCTGCTCCAGGTGAGCCCGGGCAGCGGCTCGGGCGCGTCGGACTACCCGACCGTGACGGTCGTCGACGTGCTGCCCACCCGGGCGGAGGGTGAGCCCGTCCCACCGGTCCCGAACCTCCCGGTGGTGACGCTCGACGCCACGGGGGCCCCGTCGATCACCCCGACCGGGACCGAGCCGCCGACGACCCTCGTCGCTCAGCCGCTGGTCCGCGGCTCCGGCGAGCAGGTGGGCGCCAGCGACGTCGTGACCGTGCAGTACACCGGCTTCGCGTGGACGACCGGCGAGGCGTTCGACTCCACGTGGTCGCACGGGCTCCCGGTCTCGTTCTCGCTCCAGGACGTCCAGGCCTGGGCCGAGGGCCTGGTGGACCAACCGGTGGGCAGCCAGGTGATGCTGGTCGTCCCGCCCACCTACGCGCTCGGGGTCACCGACAGCGAGGAGCTGGCCGGTCAGACGGTGGCCTTCGTGGTCGACATCCTGGCCACCGGGCACCCGGAGCAGGCTGCCGGCTAGCGCGAGGGCAGGACCTTCTCGATCGTCGCGACGTCGGTGCGCTCACCGTCGATCGCGATGTCGGCGGCGGCCCCGCGCCCGAACAGGTAGAGCGCGACCTCGCCGACCTCGCCGTGGACCACGACGGTGCCGTGATCTCCCTTCGGGGAGCGCAGGTGGTGGCGGACGCCGTCGCCGCGGACGAGGACGACGCCCACCGGGACCTTGCGCAGGCGCAGCCCTCCTGTGCGCTTGAGCTGGTTCCACAGGGCCTCGACGAGGTCGGGGTCGACCTCACGCGCCGCCACCGGTCCGGCGCCCCGGCGCACGTCCTCGGTGTGCACGAAGAACTCGATGACGTTCCTGGTGTCGGCGACCCAGGCGGCCGGGTGCCACGCCGCCGGGCGGTCGGCCACGCGGGCCACCAGGTCGCGGTACGAACCCTCGGTCGTCGCCTGGTCGGCGAGCGCCGCGATCCTGCTCTCGGCGAGCGCCGCGAGGGCGGGCACGGCGATCCCCGCACCGACGACGGGGTTGCGCTCCCGCAGCACCACGTGCGCGGCGAGGTGGCGCGCCTGCCAGCCCTCACAGAGCGTCGGTGCGTCGGGGGTGACGTCGCGGAGGGCCTGCGCGAGCTGCTCGCGTTCGATCTCGTGCCAGGTCATCCCCGCAGGATCGCACGCGAGCGGGGGCGCCGCGTGACGGGTAAGCGCTCGCACCCTCGTGAGAGGATGACGGCACCCCCACAGCTCCACGGAAGGTCCTGTCGTGCCCTCGCGAGACGCGTCACCGAGGTCGGTGGCACTCACCGGCTCCGTCCCTCGTCGGGCGTTCCAGCTGATCGGCCGGGGGATGCGCGCCCACCCCGGCACGTACGCCCTGGCCGTCGGCACGTCCGCGATCTTCGGGGTGCTCACGGTGGTGGTGAGTCGTGTGCTCGGCGCGGTGACGGACCAGGTGGTCGTCCCCGCGCTGGCGGGATCGGCGCAGGCGCGCGACCGGATCTGGCTGGCGGGCCTCGCGATCGCCCTCGTCGCCGTGACGCTCGCGGTGACGGTCGCCGGACGGCGTATGTTCGCCGGCAAGGGATACGCCCTGATCCAGGAGGACCACCGCGCGGCGGTGACGCGGCAGTACCTGCGCCTGCCCATGTCGTGGCACCGGCAGCACCCGACCGGCCAGCTCCTGTCGAACGCCAGCGCCGACGTCGAGGCCGCGACATCGATCTTCAACCCGCTGCCCTTCGCGATCGGCGTCGTGGTGATGCTCGTCGTGGCCACCGTCGAGCTGCTGCGCACCGACGTCTGGCTCGCGCTGGCGGCGCTGGTGGTGCTGCCGCTGGCGGTCATCGCCAACGTGGTGTTCCAGAACCGGATGTCGCCGGCGGCGATCCGCGCGCAGCAGCTGCGCGCCGACGTGGCGGACATCGCGCACGAGAGCTTCGAGGCGGCAGTGCTGGTCACGTCGCTCGGCACGGAGGCACGGGAGGAGGCCCGGTTCGCGGAGCGGGCCGCGCAGCTGCGGGACGCCAACGTGCGCGTGGGCGTCGTGCGCGCGCTGTTCGACCCCGTGATCGACCTGCTCCCCAGCCTCGGCACCCTGCTCGTGCTGGTCGTGGGCACGGTGCAGATCCGCGCCGGGCGGGTGGACACCGGGGACGTGGTCGCGGCCGCGTACCTGCTCACCCTGCTCGCGGTGCCGGTCCGCGCCTTCGGCTGGGTGCTCGGTGAGCTGCCGCGCGCGCTCGTCGGCTACGACCGGATCGCCCGCGTCATCGACTCGCACGGGGCCCTGAGCGTGGGGACCACACCGTGGGCGCCGTCCGGGGGAGCGCGCGTCGAGCTGCGGGACGTGGGCCGTTCGGTCCCGCTGCCCGGCGGCGGGGACCTGGAGCTGCTGCACGAGATCGATCTCGACGTGCCCGCGGGCCGCACCATCGCGGTGGTCGGACCGACCGGCGCCGGCAAGACGACGCTCGTGTCGCTGGTGAACCGGCTCTACGACCCGTCGCACGGGTCGGTGCACGTCGACGGCCTCGACCTGCGCGACGTCCGCCCCGCCGACCTCGCGCGGCACGTGGCCCTCGTCTCGCAGTCCACCTTCGTGTTCGAGGACACCGTGCGCTCCAACGTGACGCTGGCCGACGACGGCGAGCCCGGGTCCCCGGACGACGACGCCGTCTGGGCCGCGCTGCACCTGGCCCGGGTCGACGACGTCGTCCGCGCACTGCCCGGTGGGCTGGACGCCCCGCTCGGGGAGCGCGGTGCCAACCTCTCCGGCGGCCAGCGGCAGCGCCTCGCGCTCGCCCGTGCGCTGGTCAGGAACCCGGCCGTCCTCGTCCTGGACGACGCGACCTCCGCCGTCGACCCGCGCATCGAGCAGGCGATCCTGCGCGGCCTGCGCGGCGACGGCGACGCGGCGAGCCCCACGGTGCTCCTGGTCGCCTACCGCATGTCGTCCGTGCTGCTGGCCGACGAGGTGGTGCACGTCGACGGTGGCCGCGTGATCGACCGCGGGACGCACGACGAGCTCCTGGAGCGCGACCCGGGCTACCGCGAGCTGGCGACGGCCTACGAGCAGGAGACGGCGCGCCGCGCGGCGGAGGTCGCGGACGAGGAGGCCCTCGAGGTCGTGGAGGACCGGGCATGAGCGAGCAGCAGAGCACGGACCACCGCCTCGCCCCGGCCAGCACCCTCGGGGTGCTGGCGACGCTGCGTCGCGGGATCCAGGTCTCCCCGCAGCTGCTGGTGGGCTGGCAGCTCACGGTGCTGCTCGCCGTCATCGCGTCGATCGGCCGCGTGCTCGTGCCCATCGCCGTGCAGCAGACGGTGGACACCGGGATCCTCGCCGACGGTGGACCGGACGTGCCGCGCGTCGTGGCGCTCGCCGGCTTGGCTGCGCTGGGACTGCTGCTCGGCGCGGTGTGCTCGGCCTACGTCAACGTGCGGCTCTTCCGCTCGAGCGAGAGCGGTCTCCTCGCGCTGCGCACCCGCGCGTTCCGGCACGTCCACGACCTGTCGGTGCTCACGCAGAACACCGAGCGACGCGGGTCGCTGGTCTCGCGCGTGACGTCGGACGTCGACACGATCTCGCTGTTCGTCCAGTGGGGCGGCATCATGCTGCTCGTCTCGGTCCTGCAGATCGCCGTGGCGACCGTGCTCATGGCGGTCTACTCCTGGCAGCTGACCCTGATCGTGTGGGCGGGCTTCGTCCCCCTGTTCCTGGTGCTGCAGCCGCTGCAGAAGCGGGTCAACGCGCGCTACACCGCGGTGCGGGAACGCGTCGGCGCGATGCTGGGCTCCATCTCGGAGGCCGTCGTCGGCGCCGAGACGATCCGCTCGTACGGCGTGGCCGGGCGTACGCAGCGCCGGATCGACGCGGCGATCGGCGCCACCCGCGCGTCGATGGTCCGCGCGCAGAACCTGGTCGCCGCGGTGTTCTCGAGCGGCGTGCTCGTGGCGAACCTGGTCCTCGCGCTGGTGGTCGTCGCCGGCACGTACCTGGGCATCGCCGGCGAGATGTCCGTCGGACGGCTGCTCGCGTTCCTGTTCCTCGTCCAGCTGTTCACCGGACCCGTGCAGATGGCGACCGAGATCCTCAACGAGCTGCAGAACGCCGTCGCGGGGTGGCGCCGGGTGCTCGGCGTGCTGGAGACACCGATCGAGGTGGTCGACCCCGGCACCTCGGGCGTGCCCAGCCCTCGTGGTCCCGCGCACGTCGAGCTGCGCGACGTCGGGTTCGCCTACCCGGACGGCCCGCCGGTGCTGCGGGGCGTGGACGTCGCGATCCCCGCGGGGGCGTCGGTGGCGGTCGTCGGGGCGACCGGCTCGGGCAAGACGACCATCGCCAAGCTGGTGGCGCGGTTCATGGACCCGACCAGCGGCTCCGTGCTGCTCGACGGGGTGGACCTGCGCGACATCCCCGTCGCGGACCTGCGACGCCGGGTCGTCCTCGTGCCGCAGGAGGGGTTCCTGTTCGACGGCACGCTCGCGCAGAACGTGGCGTACGGGCTCCGGCACGAGGACGGGACGACGGCCGCACAGGACGACGACGTGCGGATCCGTGCGGCGGTCGAGGCGCTCGGTCTGGACGGCTGGGTGGACGAGCTCGCCGACGGCCTCGACACCCCGGTCGGCCAGCGCGGCGAGTCGCTGTCGGCGGGGGAGCGACAGCTCGTGGCCCTCGCGCGCGCCTACCTGGCCGAGGCGGACCTCCTGCTGCTCGACGAGGCGACCTCCGCGGTCGACCCTGCGACCGAGGTCCGGATCGCGCGCGCCCTCGACTCGCTCACGCGGGGGCGCAGCACGCTGACCATCGCGCACCGGCTGTCCACGGCCGAGGCGGCGGACACGGTCGTCGTGGTCGACGCGGGCCGTGTGGTGGAGGTCGGGCACCACGACGACCTCGTCGCGCGCGACGGCCACTACGCGGCGATGCACGCCGCCTGGGTGTCGCAGACCCGGTGACCGGGCGGTGGACGGGTCCGTGCCCGTCGCTGCTGCGTGGCAGGATCGGGACGTGCCTTCCAGCCCCACCGAACCCCTCCTCGATCCCGCCGTCGCCGAGCGCCTGAAGCGCGACGACCACGGCCTGGTGGCGGCGATCGTGCAGCAGCACGACTCGCGCGAGGTCCTCATGCTGGGCTGGATGGACGACGAGGCGCTGCGCCGCACGCTCACCACCGGCCGGGTCGTGTTCTGGAGCCGGTCGCGCCAGGAGTACTGGCGCAAGGGCGACACGTCCGGGCACGCGCAGTTCGTGAAGTCCGTGAGCGTCGACTGCGACGGGGACGCGCTGCTGGTCGAGGTGGACCAGGTGGGCGCCGCCTGCCACACCGGCGCCCGCACGTGCTTCGAGGCGGGCGGCCCGCTGCCCGTCGTCGTCGGAACCCGCCCCACCGAGACTGGAGGACCGCTGTGACCGCCCCCGCCGTCCCGACCGACGTCGCCGTCGCCGTGGTTCCCTGGGGGACCACGTGGCCGTCGCTCGAGGCCTTCCGCGGGCTCGCGCGCGACCGTCGGGTCGTCCCTGTGGTGCGGCGCCTGCTCGCGGACGACGTGACACCCGTCGGGCTGTACCGCACGCTCGCCGCCGGGCGGCCGGGGACGTTCATCCTCGAGTCGGCCGAGGCCGACGGGAGCTGGGACCGCTACTCGTTCGTGGGCGTGCGGTCGCGCGCCACGCTGACCGTCCGGGACGGCTCGGCGGTCTGGGTCGGGGACGTCCCGGTCGGGGTCCCGACCGAGGGCGACGCCCTGGACGTGCTGGAGCGCACGCTCGACGCGCTGCGCACCCCGTCGATCGCGGGCCTGCCGCCCCTGACCAGCGGGCTGGTCGGCGCGCTCGGGTGGGACATCGTGCGGCACTGGGAGCCGACCCTGCCCGCGAACGCCCCGGACGAGCTGGGCGTCCCGGAGCTCACGCTCCTGCTGGCCACCGACCTCGCGGTCGTCGACCACCACGACGGCTCGGTCTGGCTGATCGCCAACGCCATCAACTTCGACGACACCGACGAGCGCGTGGACGACGCGCACGCGGACGCGGTCGCCCGGATCGACGCGATGGAGGCGGCGCTGCTGCAGCCCGCCGAGTCGGCCGTCGCGGTGCTGGCGGACGTCGCCGAGCCCGAGCTCTCGTTCCGGACCACGCGCCCGGAGTTCGAGGCCGCGGTGCGTACCGGCCAGGAGGCCATCCACGAGGGCGACGTGTTCCAGGTGGTCATCTCGCAGCGGCTGGACCTGGACTGCCCGGCGGAGCCGCTCGACGTCTACCGGGTCCTGCGCACCATCAACCCGAGCCCGTACATGTACTACCTGCAGCTCCAGGACGCCGACGGGCGGGACTTCGCCGTCGTGGGCTCCAGCCCGGAGACGCTGGTGAAGGTCACGTCGGGGCGGGTCGTCACGTTCCCCATCGCCGGGTCGCGCCCCCGCGGCGCCACCCCCGACGAGGACCGCCGCCTGCAGGACGAGGTCCTCGCCGACCCCAAGGAGCGGGCCGAGCACATCATGCTGGTCGACCTGTCCCGCAACGACCTGGTCAAGGTGTGCGAGCCGGCGAGCGTCGAGGTCGTCGAGTTCATGGCGGTCAAGCGCTACTCGCACATCATGCACATCTGCTCGACCGTCGTCGGTCGGCTGCGCGAGGGCGCGACGGCCCTGCAGACGCTCGTCGCCACGTTCCCGGCGGGCACCCTCTCGGGCGCTCCGAAGCCGCGCGCGATCGCGCTCATCGACGAGATCGAACCGGCCCGCCGCGGCATCTACGGCGGCACCGTGGGGTACTTCGACTTCGCCGGGGACATGGACATGGCGATCGCCATCCGGACCGCGCTGATCCGGGAGGGGCGCGCGAGCGTCCAGGCTGGCGGCGGGATCGTCGCGGACTCGGTGCCGGCGCTCGAGTACGAGGAGTCGCGCAACAAGGCCGCCGCGGCCGTCCGGGCGGTGCAGATCGCCTCCCGGCTGCGGCGGGCGGGCGCGTGACGGTTCCGGCGCACGCCGCCCCGCCGCGTCGGTCGGGGCGTGGCCGCGCCGCCGGGCTGCTGCTCCTGCTCGCCGGCCTGACCGCCCTGGTCGCCGTGCCCACGTGGTTCACGACGACCGGCACGACCGCGCTGCAGGGCACCGTGACCGTGCAGGCCGCGGGCTCCCAGGTGGCACCCGCGATCCTCGCGGCCGCGGTCGCGATCCTCGCCGCGGTGGCCGCCGTGGGGCTGGTCGGTCGCGCCGGGCGCTGGGTGGTGGCGGCCGTCGTCGTCGCGTGCGGCGTGCTCGTCGTCGGGACCACCCTCGGCGTGCTCGGGGACCCGGAGGCGGCGGTGATCCCCGTCGTCGCGGCGGAGACCGGCGTGGGCAAGCTCGCCGGGCCGGTGACGACGAGCGTCTGGCCCTGGCTCGCCGTCGCGGTGGGGGTGCTCGACGTCCTCGCCGGGGTGTGGCTCGTCGTCGCGTCCCGTGCGTGGTCCGGACCGTCGCGGAGGCACGAGAACGTCGCCGACGCGCCGACGCCGACCACACCCGACGAGCGGTCCGACTGGGACGCTCTCACCAGGGGCGACGACCCGTCCTGACGTGCGGTCCGACTCGTCCGTCCCGTGCCGGGCGACGTCCCGCTGGTCGGATAGGGTTGAGCGCAGAACCGAGCACGGAGGGCACCCACTGATGGCTGACGACACCCTGGCGCACCGCGCACAGAACGCCACGACGACCGAGGCGATGCACCTGCCGCCGACGGCCGCACCGACCAACCACGGCAAGACGCTCGCCGCGTGGTTCACCACGTACGGCGTGGTGATCGCGTTCGTCGTCGCCGCCCTCGGCGTGCTGTTCGCGCTGGTGTGGCTGTTCTGGGTCGGCATCGCCCTGGTCGCCCTCGTGCTGATCGGCGGCAAGGTGCTGCAGGCCTCCGGCCACGGCCAGGGCGGCGCCAAGACGCAGGCCCGGCAGGCACGCACCGGCGGGCACTGACCCGCCTCGTTCCACCGCCACCCGGGAAGCGGATGGCGCCCGCGACCCAGGAGGACCGATGTCGACCCCCAACGAGCCGCAGAACCCGTACGGCAGCGGAGAGCCGCAGCCGCCGCAGGACCCGACCGGGGTGCCGCAGTACCCGGCAGCGCCCCCGCCCCCTCCGCAGCCGCAGTACCCGTCCGCGCCGTACCCGGCGGCCGGAGGCACGCCGCAGTACCCCGCTGCCACGCCGTACGGCTCGGCTCCCGGCTACCAGCAGCCCGCCCCGGGATACGGCGGCGGGTACGTCTACCCGAAGAACAGCCTCGCGGTCTGGTCGCTGGTCCTCGGCATCGTGTCGTTCGTGCTGTCGTGCGGTCTGTTCACCGGCATCCCCGCGGTGATCGTCGGCAACAACGCCAAGAAGGCCGTCGCCCGCGGCGAGGCCAACAACGGTGGCATGGCCACCGCGGGCATCATCCTGGGGTGGATCGCGATCGTGCTGTCGATCCTCGGGATCATCCTTTTCGCCGTGCTCATCTCGTCCAACCCGGACTGGTTTGAGACGTACAACGACACCTACTCGAACTGACGTGACGACCGTCGACGACGGTCCGCCGCCTCAGCCGACCGGCCCGCCCCCGACCGACGCACTCGCGCCGGCGGCGGCGGGCCGTCGTGCGTCGGTGCGCGGTCCGCTCGTCGCCGGGGCCGTCGCCGTCGCGGCGACCGTCGTCCTCGCGGTGCGGGACCCGCACGCCACCGGCAGCTACGGCGTGTGCCCCCTGTACACGCTCACCGGTCTGTGGTGCCCGGCGTGCGGTGGCCTCCGCGCGACGCACGACCTCGCGCACGGCGACCTCGCGGGGGCGTGGTCGATGAACCCGCTCTGGGTGCTCGCCGTCCCCGTGGTGGTCGCGCTCTGGGGTCGGCTGGTGGTGCTCCGCGCCCAGGGACGCCCGGTGCGGCCGGCGCCGGCCCGGGCCGCGTGGTCGTTCCTGGTGGTGATCGTCGTGTTCGGGGTGCTGCGCAACGTGCCGGCGCTCGCGCCGTGGCTGGCGCCCTGACGGACGGGGATGTCCAGTACGCGGCCTGTGGTCGGGGTCACTCCCGGACCGCCCTACGATGTGGCGCAGGGCCACAACCGCGTTCGGTATCGAGCAGAGTGGTCCGGAATCGACCGGGGGAGAAGGTGAGTTGTCGATGACCGTGCTGGACGACATCGTCGCGGGAGTCAGGCAGGACCTCGCCGTCCGGGAGCAGGCCACGCCGCTCGCGACGGTCAAGGAGCGGGCGCGCCGCCGCGAGTCGGCGATCGAGTGCGTGGGTCGCCTGCGCGCGGAGGACGCGGTGCGGGTGATCGCCGAGGTCAAGCGGTCCAGCCCCAGCAAGGGCGCACTGGCGACCATCAAGGACCCCGCGGCCCTCGCCGCCGAGTACGAGAAGGGCGGCGCGGCCGTCATCTCGGTGCTCACCGAGGAGCGCCGGTTCCACGGCTCGCTGGCCGACCTGGACGCGGTCCGTGCGCGGGTGGACATCCCTGTCCTGCGCAAGGACTTCATCGTCACGCCCTACCAGGTGTGGGAGGCGCGCGCGCACGGCGCCGACCTCGTGCTGCTCATCGTCGCCGCGCTCGAGCAGACCGTGCTGGAGTCGCTCGTCGAGCGCGTCCACTCGCTGGGCATGACCGCGCTCGTCGAGGTGCACGACGCCGAGGAGGTCTCTCGCGCCGCCGACGCCGGTGCGCGCGTGATCGGCGTGAACGCCCGCGACCTGCGCTCGCTCGAGGTGGACCGCACCACGTTCGCCCGGGTGGCCCCCGCCATCCCGTCGCACATCGTGAAGATCGCCGAGTCCGGTGTCCGCGGCCCGCACGACGTCATGGACTACGCCCGTGCCGGTGCCGACGCGGTGCTGGTCGGCGAGGCGCTGGTCACGGACGACGCCCCGCGCGAGTCGGTCGCCGACCTCGTGGCCGCGGGTGCGCACCCGTCCCTGCGGGCGGTGCGGCAGTGACCGGTCGGCCCACCGTCGGCCCGCTCTCGGACAAGCTGCTCGAGGCCACGGCCGGTGGCCCCCTGTCCACGCACGCCGGACCGTACTTCGGGGAGTTCGGCGGGCGGTTCGTGCCGGAGGCGCTCATCGCCGCGCTCGACGAGCTGGACACCGAGTACCACAAGGCGTTGACGGACCCGGCGTTCGGCCGCGAGCTCGCCCGCCTGCACCGCACGTACACCGGTCGGCCGAGCCCGCTCACCGAGGTGCCGCGGTTCGCCCAGCACGTGGCGCCCGGGGTGCGGGTGTTCCTCAAGCGCGAGGACCTCAACCACACCGGCTCGCACAAGATCAACAACGTGCTCGGGCAGGCCCTGCTGGTCAAGCGCATGGGCAAGACGCGCGTGATCGCGGAGACCGGCGCCGGCCAGCACGGCGTCGCGACGGCGACCGCGGCCGCGCTCCTCGACCTCGAGTGCGTCGTGTACATGGGCGAGGAGGACACCCGCCGGCAGGCGCTGAACGTGGCGCGCATGAAGCTGCTCGGCGCCGAGGTCGTCCCGGTGTCCATCGGCACGCGGACCCTCAAGGACGCGATCAACGAGGCGCTGCGCGACTGGGTGGCCAACGTCGAGACGACGCACTACCTGCTGGGCACCGTGACGGGGCCGCACCCGTTCCCCGAGATGGTGCGCGACTTCCACAAGATCATCGGCGAGGAGGCCAGGGCCCAGCTCCTCGAGGAGATCGGCCGGCTGCCCGACGCCGTCGCCGCGTGCGTCGGCGGTGGCTCGAACGCGATGGGCATCTTCAACGCGTTCCTCGACGACCCGCAGGTGCGGCTGTTCGGCTTCGAGGCCGGCGGTGCGGGCATCTCGTCGGGCCGGCACGCCGCGCGGTTCTCGGGCGGACAGCCCGGGGTGCTGCACGGTGCCAAGTCGTACCTGCTGCAGGACGAGGACGGCCAGACCCTGCCCAGCCACTCCGTCTCGGCCGGCCTCGACTACCCGAGCGTCGGGCCCGAGCACGCGTGGCTGCACGACATCGGTCGCGCGGACTACCGGCCGGTGACGGACGACGAGGCCATGGAGGCGTTCCGGCTCCTGTGCCGGACCGAGGGCATCATCCCGGCCATCGAGTCGGCGCACGCCCTGGCGGGAGCGATCCAGCTGGGCGAGGAGCTGTCCGGCTGGACCGGTGACGACGGCCACGACCCCGTGCTGCTGATCAACCTGTCCGGGCGCGGGGACAAGGACGTGGCCACCGCCGCGGCGTGGTTCGACCTCATCGAGGACGAGCCCGTGGTGCTGGCCGACCAGGGAGAGCAGCTGTGAGCGGTGTGGTCGCGGTCCGGTCGCAGGTGGCGGAGCATCTCGACGCCCTCGGACGCGCAGCGCTGATCGGCTACCTGCCCGTCGGCTACCCGTCGGTCGACGGCTCCGTCGCGGCGGTCCGGACCATGGTCGACGCGGGCGTGGACATCGTCGAGCTCGGCGTGCCCTACAGCGACCCGGTGATGGACGGCCCGGTCATCCAGCGCGCGGTCGACGCGGCGCTGGCCGGCGGTACGCGCGTCGGCGACACCATCCGCGCCGTCGAGCAGGTGGCCGGCCGCGGCGCCCCCGTGCTGGTCATGACGTACTGGAACCTGGTGCTGCGGTACGGGGTGGACGCGTTCGCGCGGGACCTCGCCGCAGCCGGCGGGGCCGGCCTGATCACTCCCGACCTCATCCCCGACGAGGCGAGCGACTGGATCGCCGCCTCGGACACGCACGGGCTCGACCGGGTGTTCCTCGTGGCGCCCAGCTCGACGCCCGAGCGCCTGGCCTCGACCGCCGCCGCGTCCCGCGGGTTCGTCTACGCCGCCTCGACCATGGGCGTGACGGGGGAGCGCACCACGCTGGGCAACCGCGCCGAGCAGCTGGTCGCGGACACCCGTGCCGCCGGCGCCGAGCACGTGTGCGTCGGCCTCGGCGTGTCCCGTCCGGAGCAGGCGGCGGAGGTCGCCGGGTACGCCGACGGCGTCATCGTCGGCTCGGCGCTGGTGCGCGCTCTGCTGGACGCGCCCGACGAGGCCGCGGGTCTCGACGAGCTCGCCCGGGTCACCTCCGCCCTCGCCGACGGCGTGAGGTCCGCCCGATGACCGCGCTGTTGCCGCTCGCCATCCCGAGCCCGTCGCAGGGCACGTGGCACCTCGGCCCCTTCCCGCTGCGCGCCTACGCGTTCGCGATCCTGCTCGGCATCGTCGTCGCGCTCTGGATGACCCGACGCCGCTGGATCGAGCGGGGCGGCGACCCGGACACCACCCTGGAGATCGCGTTCTGGGCCGTGCCGTTCGGCATCGTCGGCGGACGGATCTACCACGTCATCACCTCGCCGGACGCGTACTTCGGCGTCGGCGGGGAGCCGATCCGCGCCCTGTACATCTGGGAGGGCGGCCTCGGGATCTGGGGTGCCGTGGCCTTCGGTGGCGTCGGCGCCTGGATCGGCGCGCGTCGCCAGGGTGTCCGGCTGGCCCCGTGGGCCGACGCGCTCGCTCCGGGCCTGCTCGTGGCGCAGGCGATCGGCCGGCTGGGCAACTGGTTCAACCAGGAGCTCTTCGGCGGTCCGACCACCCTGCCGTGGGGCCTGCGCATCGACCCGGCGAACATGCCGGTGGGTGACCCCGCGGGCACGCTGTACCACCCGACGTTCCTGTACGAGATGGTCTGGAACCTGGCGGGCGCGGCCCTGCTGATCTGGCTCGACCGCAAGCTCCGGCTCGGCTACGGCCGCGTGTTCTGGCTCTACGTCGTCATCTACACCACCGGACGGCTCTGGATCGAGCTCCTCCGCATCGATCCGGCCGAGCACGTCCTGGGCCTACGGATCAATGTCTGGACGTCGATCATCGTCGGTCTCGGAGCGCTGGTAGCGTTCGTGGTGGTCGGGCGCCGGCACCCAGGACGTGACACGACCCTCCTGCTGGCACCCCCGACCGTGCAGGACGACGAGGAGATCGCGACCGATCCCGCCCGCTGACCCGCGGGTCCCGGTCGCCCCGCTCCGCACGACGATGCAGGCGGTCCGCGGACTGCGCTGTATGGTCACCAGACCTGGGCCGACGACGTCCCGCGTTCCCCTTGTTCGTGCAATTCCCCGACCCCGTCGGGGACCGTGAGGACGGTGCAGATGTCGACGTCGCCCGCGAGCCCTGGCGCACAGCGCGCGCCGCTGCCGCAGGGTCTCTACGACCCTGCAGCCGAGCACGACGCGTGCGGATTCGCGTTCGTCGCCACCCTGCGCGGGACGCCCGGACGAGACATCGTCGACGCGGGCCTGACCGCCCTGCTCAACCTCGACCACCGCGGCGCCGTGGGTGCCGAGGAGGACAGCGGCGACGGCGCGGGCATCCTCACCCAGATCCCGGACGCGTTCCTGCGCGACGTCGTGGACGCGGAGCTCCCCCCGGCGGGCTTCTACGCGATCGGCATGGCGTTCCTCCCCGTCGACGAGACGGAGCAGCGGCTGGCCGTCGCGGCGCTGGAGTCGATCGCCGCCGAGGAGAAGCTCGACGTGCTCGCGTGGCGTGAGGTCGTCGTGACGGCGGACCTCGTCGGTCCGACCGCGCGCGCCTCCATGCCCGTGTTCCGCCAGCTGGTCGTCGCGGACCCGTCGCGCGAGCTGTCGGGGATCGCCCTGGACCGCCGCGCCTACCGGCTGCGCAAGCGCGCCGAACGTGAGCACGGCCTGTACTTCGCGTCGCTGTCCGCCCGCACCATCGCCTACAAGGGCATGCTCACCACCGGTCAGCTGGAGCCGTTCTTCGCGGACCTGTCCGACCCGCGGTACGCCTCCGAGATCGCCCTGGTGCACTCGCGCTTCTCCACCAACACGTTCCCGTCGTGGCCCCTGGCGCAGCCGTTCCGGATGATCGCCCACAACGGCGAGATCAACACCGTCCGCGGCAACCGGAACTGGATGGCGGCGCGCGAGGGCACGCTCGCCAGCGAGGAGCTGGGCGACCTGGCGCCGCTGCTGCCGGTCTGTACGCCCGGCGGCTCGGACTCCGGCAGCTTCGACGAGGTGCTCGAGCTCCTGCACCTGTCGGGCCGGACGCTGCCGCACGCGGTGATGATGATGATCCCGGAGGCGTGGGAGAACCACGCCCAGATGGACCCCTCACGGCGCGCGTTCTACGAGTACCACTCGACGCTGATGGAGCCGTGGGACGGCCCGGCGGCGATCACGTTCACCGACGGCACCCTGATCGGCTCGGTGCAGGACCGCAACGGCCTGCGGCCCGGTCGGTACTGGGTGACCGAGGACGGGCTCGTCGTGTGCGCGTCGGAGGCCGGCGTGCTCGACATCGACCCCGCGACGATCGTCGCCAAGGGTCGGCTCGAGCCCGGTCGCATGTTCCTGGTGGACACCGGCAAGGGCCGGATCATCGACGACCAGGAGATCAAGTCGTCCCTGGCCGCGCAGCGTCCGTACGCCGAGTGGGTCCGTGACAACTCGGTGTTCCTCCAGCAGCTGCCCGAGCGCGAGCACGTGGCGCACTCGGCCGCCTCGGTCCGCCGCCGCCAGCGCGCGTTCGGGTACACCGAGGAGGAGCTGAAGATCCTGCTCAGCCCCATGGCCGCGGCCGGTGCCGAGCCGCTGGGCGCCATGGGCTCCGACACGCCCGTCGCGGTGCTGTCGACGCGGCCGCGGATGCTCTTCGACTACTTCACGCAGATGTTCGCGCAGGTGACCAACCCGCCGCTGGACGCCATCCGCGAGGAGCTGGTGACCGCCATCGGTGGCGCGATCGGCCCCGAGCCGAACCTGCTCGAGGACGGCCCGGGTCACGCCCGCAAGCTGATCCTGCCGTTCCCCGTGATCGACAACGACCAGCTGGCCAAGATCGTGCACGTGGCCAAGGAGCCGGCGCTCGGCTTCCGGGCGACCCTGATCCGCGGCCTGTACAAGGTCAGCGGCGGGGGAGAGGCCCTCGAGCAGCGTCTCGAGGAGATCTTCGCCGAGGTCGACGCGGCCGTCGCCGACGGGGTGAGCTTCCTCGTGCTCTCGGACCGGAACTCCGACGCCGACCTGGCGCCGATCCCGTCGCTGCTCCTGCTCTCCGCCGTGCACCACCACACGCTGCGCCGGCACACCCGCACGCAGATCTCGCTCGTCGTCGAGGCCGGTGACGTGCGCGAGGTGCACCACGTGGCCCTGCTCATCGGCTACGGCGCGGCGGCGGTCAACCCGTACCTGGCGATGGAGACCGTGGAGGACCTTGCGCGCCACGGCTACCTGCCCGGCGTCGCGCCGGAGAAGGCGGTCGCCAACCTGATCAAGGCGCTCGGCAAGGGCGTGCTCAAGGTCATGTCCAAGATGGGCATCTCGACGATCGCGTCCTACCGCGGTGCGCAGGTGTTCGAGGCGATCGGGCTGTCGCAGCCCCTGGTCGACAAGTACTTCACCGGCACCACCAGCCGGCTCGGCGGCATCGGCCTGGACGTCATCGCGGCCGAGGTCGCCGCGCGGCACGCCGACGCCTACCCGGCGAGCGGCAACCGGCAGGCGCACCTGCGTCTCGCGGTCGGCGGCGAGTACCAGTGGCGTCGCGACGGCGAGGACCACCTGTTCGACCCCGAGACGGTGTTCCGCCTGCAGCACTCGACGCGGACGCGGCAGTTCGACGTGTTCCAGCAGTACACCAACCGGGTGGACGAGCAGTCGTCGCGCCTGATGACCCTGCGCGGGCTGCTGGCCTTCAAGGACGGCGAGCGCGAGCCCGTGCCGCTGGACGAGGTCGAGCCGGTCAGCGAGATCGTCAAGCGGTTCAACACCGGCGCCATGTCGTACGGGTCGATCTCGATGGAGGCGCACGAGACCCTCGCGATCGCCATGAACAGCATCGGCGGCAAGTCGAACACCGGCGAGGGCGGCGAGGACCCGGAGCGCCTGCACGACCCCGCGCGCCGGTCCGCGATCAAGCAGATCGCCTCCGGTCGGTTCGGCGTGACCAGCGAGTACCTGACCAACGCCGACGACATCCAGATCAAGCTCGCCCAGGGCGCCAAGCCCGGCGAGGGCGGTCAGCTGCCCGGCAACAAGGTGTACCCGTGGATCGGGCGGACCCGGCACTCGACGCCCGGTGTCGGCCTCATCTCGCCGCCGCCGCACCACGACATCTACTCGATCGAGGACCTGGCGCAGCTGATCCACGACGCCAAGAACGCGAACCCGCGCGCCCGGATCCACACCAAGCTCGTCAGCGAGTTCGGTGTCGGGACCATCGCCGCGGGCGTCGCCAAGGCGCACTCCGACGTGGTGCTCATCTCGGGTCACGACGGCGGCACCGGGGCCAGCCCGCTCACGTCGCTCAAGCATGCCGGCACCCCGTGGGAGATCGGCCTGGCGGAGACCCAGCAGACGCTGGTGCTGAACAACCTGCGCGACCGCGTGGTCGTCCAGGTGGACGGTCAGCTGAAGACGGGTCGCGACGTGGTCATCGGCGCGCTGCTCGGTGCCGAGGAGTTCGGCTTCGCCACGGCCCCTCTCGTCGTGTCGGGCTGCATCATGATGCGCGTCTGCCACCTCGACACCTGCCCCGTGGGCGTCGCCACGCAGAACCCGGAGCTGCGCGCGCGGTTCACCGGCAAGCCGGAGTTCGTCGTCACGTTCATGGAGTTCATCGCGCAGGAGGTCCGGGCGCTGCTCGCCCAGCTCGGCTTCCGCACGCTGCTCGAGGCGGTCGGCCACGTCGAGCTGCTCGACACGCGCGCCGCGATCGACCACTGGAAGGCCTCCGGCCTCGACCTGGCCCCGGTGCTCGCCGTCCCGACGCCCGTCGCGGGCTCGGAGCTGCACCGCACGAAGGACCAGGACCACGGTCTCGACCGCGCGCTGGACAACCGGCTGATCGCGCTGGCGCAGGACGCCCTCGAGCGCAGCGAGCCGGTCCGCATCGACCTGCCGGTGCGCAACGTCAACCGGACGGTCGGCACCATGCTCGGCCACGAGGTGACCAAGCGGTTCGGCGGCGCCGGCTTGCCCGACGACACCATCGACGTCACGCTGACGGGCTCGGCCGGCCAGTCGTTCGGCGCGTTCCTGCCTCGGGGCATCACGCTGCGGCTGTTCGGCGACGCCAACGACTACGTCGGCAAGGGGCTGTCCGGCGGCCGGATCGTCGTGCGCCCCGACCGCAACGCCGCCCTGTCCAGCGAGCACAACGTGGTGGCCGGCAACGTCATCGGCTACGGCGCGACGACCGGGCAGATCTTCCTGCGCGGGCTGGTCGGCGAGCGCTTCGGCGTCCGCAACTCCGGCGCGACCCTGGTGGTCGAGGGGGTGGGCGACCACGGCTGCGAGTACATGACCGGCGGCACGGTGCTCGTCCTCGGCCGGACCGGCCGGAACTTCGGCGCCGGGATGTCGGGCGGCACGGCCTACGTGCTGGACCTCGAGCCGGACCTGGTGAACACCGACGCCCGGCGCACCAAGGAGCTCGCGCTCGACCCGCTGGACGACGAGGACGCCCGCCTCGTCGAGCGCCTCCTGCGCGCCCACCTCGATGAGACCGGGTCGCCCGTGGCTGCCCAGCTGCTCGAGGACCTCCCGTCCACGCGGGCGCGGTTCACGCGCCTGCTGCCCACCGAGTACGCCCGCGTCCGCCGTGCGCTCGCCCAGGCCGAGGCCGACGGTCTCGACCCGGCCGCGCCCGGCGTGTGGGACCAGATCCTGGAGGTGGCACGTGGCTGACCCCCGCGGCTTCCTGAAGGTGCGGGACCGTGAGCTCCCGCCCAACCGCCCCGTCGAGGTGCGTCTGCGCGACTGGAAGGACGTGCACGAGCACCTCCAGGACGGTCAGCCGTACCTCAAGGAGCAGGCGGGCCGCTGCATGGACTGCGGCATCCCGTTCTGCCACAACGGCTGCCCGCTCGGGAACCTCATCCCGGAGTGGAACGACCTGGTCTGGCGCGGTCAGTGGTCGGACGCGATCGACCGCCTGCACGCGACCAACAACTTCCCGGAGTTCACGGGCCGCATCTGCCCGGCACCGTGCGAGTCGAGCTGTGTGCTGGGCATCAACCAGCCGCCGGTGACGATCAAGAACATCGAGGTCTCGATCATCGACGAGGCCTTCGAGCGCGGGTACGTGACCCCGCAGGTGCCGCAGCGCCTCACCGGGCACACGGTCGCGGTCGTCGGCTCCGGCCCGGCCGGGATGGCCGCCGCGCAGCAGCTGACGCGGGCGGGGCACACCGTCGCGGTGTACGAGCGCGACGACGCCATCGGGGGTCTGATGCGCTACGGCGTGCCCGACTTCAAGCTCGAGAAGATCCACATCGACCGCCGGCTGGCGCAGATGGAGGCCGAGGGCACGCGGTTCCGCCCGGGCGTCGAGGTCGGTCGCGACGTCACCTGGCCGCAGCTGCAGGCGCGCTACGACGCGATCGTCATCGCCACCGGGGCCACCGTGCCGCGCGAGCTGAAGGTGCCCGGCAAGGAGCTCGGCGGCGTGCACGTGGCCATGGAGTTCCTGCACCAGGCCAACGCGGTCGCCGCGGGCAAGCCGGTCGCGGACCAGATCACCGCCGAGGGCAAGCACGTCATCATCATCGGCGGCGGCGACACCGGCTCGGACTGCCTCGGCACCGCGCTGCGCCAGGGGGCTGCGTCGGTGACCACCCTCGCGATCGGCAAGCGTCCGCCGGAGGACCGCCCCGCACACCAGCCGTGGCCGACGGACCCGATCCTGTTCGAGGTGTCGTCGTCGCACGCCGAGGGCGGCGAGCGGGACTACCTCGCCTCGACGGTCGAGTTCCTCGGCGACGAGGCCGGCAACGTGCGCGCCCTGCAGCTGGCCACGACGCAGTACCTGTCCGACGGACGCCGCGTGCCGACGCCGGGCACGGAGCGCGAGATCCCGGCCGACCTGGTGCTCGTCGCGATGGGCTTCACCGGCCCGGAGGTCGACCCGCTCACCGCGCAGATCGGCATCGAGCTCACCCCGCGCGGCCTGGTCACGCGCTCCGACGACTACGCG
Source organism: Cellulomonas sp. Root137 (assembly GCF_001426725.1). NCBI lineage: Bacteria > Bacillati > Actinomycetota > Actinomycetes > Micrococcales > Cellulomonadaceae > Cellulomonas > Cellulomonas sp. Root137. The sequence continues at coordinate 121,392 of NZ_LMFG01000003.1, forward strand.
ACGACCGTGCCGGGCGTCTTCGTGGCGGGGGACGCCGGCCGCGGCCAGTCGCTCATCGTGTGGGCGATCGCGGAGGGCCGTGCGGCTGCCGCGGCCGTCGACACCTACCTCTCCGGCAGCACCGAGCTGCCCTCCCCGGTCACCGCCAGCACCGTGGCGCTGCGCCCCTGAACCCCACCTGACCGCGGTCCTCTACCGGCCGGCCACGGTGGTCGGACGGGACTTTCGGTCCGGCCGAGAAACAATGAAAGGCATAGGCTCGCTTCATGCGTAGAGCAAAGATCGTCTGCACCATCGGCCCCGCCACAGAGTCCGCGGAGCAGATCCAGGCCCTCGTCGACGCCGGCATGGACGTGGCGCGGTTGAACCGCAGCCACGGCTCCACGGAGGTCCACAAGGCGGTGTACGACAACGTCCGCGCCGCCGCGCAGGCGTCCGGTCGGTCCGTCGCGGTCCTCGTCGACCTGCAGGGTCCGAAGATCCGCCTCGGTCGGTTCATCGCGGAGAAGCACGACCTCGCGGTGGGCGACACGTTCACCATCACCACCGAGGACGTCCAGGGCACCAAGGAGCTCGTCTCCACCACCCACAAGGGTCTGCCCAACGACGCCCGCGTCGGTGACCCGATCCTCATCGACGACGGCAAGGTCCTGGTCCGCGTGACCGCCGTCGAGGGCCCCCGCGTGGTGACCCGCGTCGAGGTCGCCGGCCCGGTGTCCAACAACAAGGGCCTCAACCTGCCGGGCGTGGCCGTGTCCGTCCCCGCGATGAGCGACAAGGACGAGGAGGACCTGCGCTGGGCCCTCAACGTCGGCGCCGACATCATCGCCCTGTCGTTCGTGCGCTCCGCCGCCGACTACGACGACGTGCGCCGGATCATGGAGGAGGAGAACCGGGTCATCCCGGTGATCGCCAAGATCGAGAAGCCGCAGGCCGTCGAGAACCTGGCCGAGATCGTCGCCGCGTTCGACGGCATCATGGTCGCCCGCGGTGACCTGGGCGTCGAGCTGCCGCTCGAGCAGGTTCCGCTCGTCCAGAAGCGCGCGGTCGAGCTGGCCCGCCGCAACGCGAAGCCCGTCATCGTGGCCACGCAGGTGCTCGAGTCCATGACCACCAACCCGCGCCCGACCCGCGCCGAGACGTCGGACTGCGCCAACGCGGTGCTCGACGGCGCGGACGCGGTCATGCTCTCGGGCGAGACCAGCGTCGGGGACTACCCGATCGAGACCGTGCGCACGATGGCGCGGATCATCGAGGCGACCGAGGAGATGGGCCGGGAGCGCATGGCGCCCCTCGGCTCCACCCCGCACACCCGCGGTGGCGTGATCACCCGGGCCGCGGCGGAGATCGGCGAGGTGCTCGACGTCAAGTACCTGGTCACGTTCACGCAGTCGGGTGACTCGGCCCGCCGCATGTCCCGCCTGCGCTCGAACATCCCCCTGCTCGCCTTCACGCCGGCGGAGGACGTGCGCAACGTCCTGTCGCTCAGCTGGGGCCTGCAGACCTACCGCGTGCCCGCCGTCGAGGACACGGACGCGATGGTCAACCAGGTCGACTCGACCCTGCGCGCCAACGGTCTCGCGGAGATCGGCGACTACGTCGTCGTCGTCGCCGGTGCGCCGGTGGGCGTCGTCGGCTCGACCAACTCGATCGTCGTGCACAAGATCGGCGACGAGGAGAACTCGAGCGGTCGCATCGCCTGACGCACCGCTCTCGCCCTACCCGGTCGGCCCCGCGCGCACTGCGCCGGGGCCGATCGGCGTCTCAGGCCGGTGCCCCCGTGAGGTCGGCGAGCAGGCGGCCCGCGGCCGTCTCGAACCGCGCCGGGTCGCCGTGGGAGCGGGCGACGAGCATGGCGCCCTCGAGGCCGCCGACGATGATCCGGGCCGCCTCGTCCGACGGGCCGGTGAGCCGCAGGGCGCCCTGCTCGCGGCCGTCGTCGAGCACCCGCTCGAGCCACGCCTCGTTGTCGTCGAAGAACGTGGTGACCGCGGCGCGCATGGGCGCGGGGAGCGTGGGGTACTCGGCGGCAAGCATGCCGCACAGGCACATCCGCTGGTCGCGCAGGACGTCGGTGTAGAGGGCCACGTAGGCGTCGAGCTTGCGGCGCGCGTCGTCGGGCCGCTCGGCGATCGAGGTGAGCGCCACGGCGAACCGCTCGGCGTAGCGGCGGATCAGTGCCTCGCCGAGGTCGGCCTTCGTCGCGAAGTGGTAGTGCAGGCTCGGCTTGGCGATGCCCAGCTCGGAGGCGACGTCGGCGTAGCTGAACCCGTTGAAGCCGCGCGTCTGGACCAGGCGCTCGGCCACGTCGAGGATCCGCGTGCGGGTGTCGGTCGGGGTCATGCCTGCATCCTCCGTCGGGTGAGAGTCATTGACACCTACCTACTAGAAGGTCAGGATAGCAGGAAGGGTTCATACCGGGGCAGAGCGCCCCGCCGACGAGGAGGTCGGACGATGCAGGAGACCGCGCACAAGACGTTCCAGGCACCCGACGAGACGCGGGAGTTCCCGCACGGCAGAGCCGAGATCGTCACGGTGGGAGACAGCGAGGTCGGGCGCCTCGTGTTCGAGCCGGGCTGGCGGTGGTCCGTCGACGTGCAGCCGATCGCAGGCACCCCCAGCTGCGAGGCGCCGCACTTCCAGTACCACGTGAGCGGTCGGATGGGGATCCGCATGGACGACGGCACCGAGATGATCGCCTCCGCCGGCGACGTCACCTCGCTGCCGAAGGGCCACGACGCCTGGGTGCTCGGTGACGAGCCCGTGGTCGTCGTCGACTGGTACGGCGCGAGCGACTACGCCCGGCAGAGGTGAGCCCGATGAGCGAGGACGAGAACCGGGCGGTGGTCGAGCGGCTCATCCAGTGCCTGAACGACCGCAAGATCGAGGTGATGGACGACCTGTTCCACGAGGACGCCGTGATGGACTGGCCGCAGTCGGGCGAGAGGATCGTCGGCGGTGACGCCCGGCGCGGGGTCTACGGCGCGTTCCCCGTGCTGCCGACGATCACCCCGCGGCGGATGCTCGCGGCGGGTGACCTGGTCGTGGCGGAGGCGACGCTCGACTACGACGGGCCGGTGTTCCACAGCACGTTCATCTTCGAGCTCCGGGACGGGAGGATCGCGCGGGAGACCGCGTACTGGGCGGAGCCGTTCGACCCGCCCGGGTGGCGGTCGCAGTGGGTGACGCTCGGCGCCGAGTAAGGGACGGACACCGGACGAACCGCCCTCGTAGCATCGGCGCATGGAGGTCGGGGTGCTCGGCCCGCTCGAGCTGCGTGAGGACGGCAGGACCGTCGCGGTGCTCGGGGCCCAGCAGCGTGCCCTGCTCGCGGTGCTCGTGGCTCGGCGGGGGCGCGTCGTGCCGGCCGAGGTGCTGATCGAGGCGCTGTGGGGCGAGGACCCGCCCAGGACCGCCACGCACACGCTGCACACCCACGCCTCCCGGCTCCGGCGCACCCAGGGGATCCCGCTGCGGGCTGTCGACGGGGGCTACCTGCTCGAGCTCGAGGCGGACCGGGTCGACGGCGCGCGGTTCGAGGCGCTCGTCGCGGACGCGGCCGTGAGTCCCGCGTCGGACGCGGCGAGGCTGCTCGAGGAGGCGCTGGCGCTCTGGCGTGGGGCGGCGTTCGGCCGGGCCGCGGACCTCGTGGCGGTGCGGGGCGAGGCGCTGCGGCTCGACGAGGCCCGGTCCGCCGCCCGGGAGCAGCTCGCCGCCGCGCTGCACGCGGCCGGTCGGTCGGCCGAGGCGGTGGCGGTCCTGGAGGAGCTCGTCGCGGACGAGCCCTACCGGGAGACCGCGTGGACGCAGCTCGTCCGCGTGCTCACGGCGGCAGGCCGGCCGGCCGACGGGGTCGCGGCGGTGGCCAGGGCGAGCGCGAGCCTGGACGAGCTCGGGCTGCGGCCGTCGGCCGACCTGCGGGCCGCGCAGCAGGAGGCGTTGCGAGGCGGCCCGGCACGGGCGACCGCGCGCCCGTCCCTCCCGGTGCCCGCGTCGACGCTGGTGGGCCGCGAGGCGGACGTCGCTGCGGTGGACGACCTGGTCGGCACCCAGCCGCTCACCACGCTCCTGGGCCCCGGAGGGGTCGGCAAGACGCGGGCGGCCCTCGAGGTGGCCCGCCGCCGCGCGGGCCGGCACCGGGCGGGCGTGCGGCTGGTGGAGCTCGCCACGCTGACCGACGGCGCGGCGGTGCCGGCGGCGACGGTGGCGGCGCTGGAGCTGTCGGGGGAGGGCGGCACCACCTCGACCATGCTGCGACGCGCGGGGACGCTGGACCTGCTCGTCGTGCTGGACAACTGCGAGCACGTCATCGAGGCGGTGGCGGCGGTCGTCGAGGACCTGCTGGCGGCCGGGGGACCGCTGCGGGTGCTCGCGACGAGTCGGGAGCGGCTCGAGGTGGCCGGCGAGCGGGTGTACGCCGTGGCGCCGCTGGCGGTCGACGGCGACGACCCGTCGGCGCGCCGGCTCTTCGTCGAGCGCGCACGGGCGGCGGGCGCCTGGAGCGCCGAGCCGGACCCGGCCGAGCTGGACCGGGTGGTCCGCGAGCTGGACGGGCTCCCGCTCGCCCTCGAGATGGCCGCGGCCCGGGCGGCGACGGTCGGGCTCGCCGACCTCGCGGACCAGCTGGAGGTCGACGCGGCGCGCCTCGAGCACCCGGGCCGCGGCACCGCCGCACGGCACCGCACGCTCGCGTCGGTGATCGCCTGGTCCTCCGCGCTCCTCGACGACGCCGAGCGCTCGGTCCTGGCCGACTGGCCCGTCTTCGCCGGCCCGGTGCGACCGGCCGACGCGACGGCGGTGCTCGAGGCCGGCGCGGACGTCCCGGACCGCCTCGTGCGGCGGTCGCTGCTGGCCCTGGACGTGCGCGACGGCCGCACGCGGTACCGGATGCTGCACACCGTGCGCTCCGCCGTGCTCGACGCGGCGCCCGTGCGGCCGGCGCTGCGGCGTCGGCACGCCGACTGGTTCCTGCGGGTGGCCACCGAGGCCGACGCTGCGCTGCGCACGTCGGCCGAGCCCGAGGCCTGCGCCCTGCTCTCGGTGCAGGTGGCGGACCTGCGCGCGGCGCACGCGTGGGCGCGGGGGGCCGACCCCGCCCTGGCGGCGCGGCTGTCGGGGGCGCTGCACGTGCACGCCACGGGCACCATGAACGACGAGATCCTGGGGTGGGCCGCCCGGCTCGGTCCGGTGCTCGACGACCACGACCCGTCGGGCGCCGCCGCGCAGGTCTCGGTCGCGGCGCGGCTCGTGGTCGGCGGCGAGCTGCAGGCGGGGGAGCACCGGGCGCGGCGGGCGCTGGAGGTGGCGCCCGACGACCGCGTGCGGATCACCGCGCTCGAGGTGCTGGGCGACGTGGCGCTCTACGACGGCCGGCTGGAGGACTCGGCGGCGCTGGGTCTGCGCATCGTCGAGCTCGCCCGGTCGCTGGACGACCCGCACTATGTGATGACCGGGCTCAGCTACCCGCTCCTGTGCGCGTCCTACGCGGGGCGGCACGACGAGGCGCAGGAGTGGCTCGCCCGGACCCGGGAGGAGCTCGGGAGGTTCGACGACCTCGGCCCGACGGTTCTGGGCAACCTCGCGTACGCCGCGGGCGAGATCGAGATCGAGCACCGTCCGGCGGTCGCCCTCGCGCACCTGGAACGGGCGGCAGCGCTGGCCGAGCAGTCCGGGTGCACCTTCCTCGGCGGGATCGCGCGTGTCTCGGCCTCGTCGGTCCGGGCCCGGCACCAGGACCCGGCCGCGGCGATGGCCGCGTTCGACGAGGTGGTCCGCTGGTGGCTGGTCCGCGCGAACCGCACGCACCTGGTCACCACGCTGCGCAACCTCGTCGACCTGCTCGAGCGGGTGGGCGCCGACACCGCCGCTGCCGAGCTGTGGGGAGCGGTGGTCCTCGGCGGCGGTTCGGTGAGCTTCGGTGCCGAGCGTGCGCGGCTCGACCAGGCCCGCGAGCGGCTCGAGATCCGGCTCGGCGCGCAGCGGTTCGCCGACCTCGCCGACGTCGGGGCGACGCTCGACCCGGAGACGGCGGCCCGGCGCGCCCTGGCCGCCATGGCGGTCGGTCCCGCGGAGCCGTAGCGGCCAGAGCCTGCGCGGTGGTACTCCTGGACACCCGGCAGCACGCCGGAGAGGGGACACGGTGGCCGATGGCCTCTCGCACCCGCGGGGCAGCGGGACTGGTCCTGTTCACGCTCGCCACCGCGCAGTTCCTCATGACGCTGGACAGCTCGGTGATGAACGTGTCCATCGCGCAGGTCGCCGCGGACGTCGGGACGACCGTGACCGGGATCCAGACCGCGATCACGCTCTACACGCTCGTCATGGCGACGATGATGATCACGGGCGGGAAGATCGGGAGCCTGATCGGCCGGCGGAGGGCGTTCGCCATCGGCTGCGTCATCTACGCCTGCGGCTCGTTCGTCACCTCGATCGCCCAGAGCCTGCCGGTGCTGATCCTCGGCTGGTCGGTGCTCGAGGGGCTGGGCGCGGCGCTGATCATGCCGGCGATCGTCGCGCTGGTCGCCTCCAACTTCGGCACCGCCGACCGCCCGAGGGCGTACGGACTGGTCGCCTCGGCCGGCGCGATCGCCGTGGCCGCGGGGCCGCTGATCGGCGGGTTCGTCACCACGTACTGGACCTGGCGCTACGTGTTCGCCGGGGAGGTCGTCCTGGTCGTCGGCATCCTGGCGCTCACCCGCAGGATCGCCGACGCCGAGCCGGAGGAGAGGTTCCGCCTCGACCTCGTCGGCTCCGCCCTGTCGGCCCTCGGTCTCGGGCTCGGCGTGTTCGGCGTGCTCCGCTCGGGGGAGTGGGGATGGGTGCTCACGCGCCCCGGCGGGCCGTCCTGGGTGGGGCTGTCACCGACGGTGTGGCTGGTCCTGGCCGGCCTCGTCGTGCTCCGCCTGTTCGTCGCGTGGGAGCAGCACGTCGCCGCGGCAGGCCGGGAGCCGCTGCTCCGTCTGGACCTGCTCCGCAACGCCCGGCTCGTCGGCGGGCTGACGATGTTCTTCTTCCAGTTCATGATCCAGGCGGGTCTCTTCTTCGTCGTGCCGCTGTTCCTGTCCATCTCCCTCGGCCTGACGGCGCTCCAGACCGGTGCGCGACTCCTGCCGCTGTCCGTGTCGCTCCTGATCGCGGCGGTCGGGATCCCGCGGTTCTTCCCCCGGGCCTCGCCGCGCGAGGTGGTGCGCTGGGGCCTCGCGTCGTTGCTGGTCGGCATCGTCGTGCTCATGGGCGCGCTCGAGGTGGGCGCCGGTGCGGAGATCGTCACGGTCCCGCTCCTGCTCGCCGGGTTCGGGGTCGGCGCGCTCGCGTCGCAGCTGGGCGCGGTCACCGTCTCGGCGGTGCCGGACGAACTCAGCGGTGACGTGGGCGGCGTGCAGAACACGATGACCAACCTGGGCGCGTCGCTCGGCACCGCGGTGGCGGGCTCCATCCTCATCGTCACGCTGACGTCGACGCTCCTGACCGGGCTCGGCGACAACCCGCAGGTCAGCGCGGAGGTCACGGCCACGGCGCAGGTGCAGCTGGCCGGGGGCGTGCCGTTCGTGTCCGACGCCCAGCTGCAGACCGCGCTCGACGAGGCCGGGCTCCCGCCGGACGAGGTCACGGCGATCACCGAGGAGAACGCTGCGGCCCGGATCGACGCGCTGCGGGCGAGCCTCGCGGTGCTGGCGATCGTGGCCGCGCTCGCGCTCTACTTCTCCCGCCTGATCCCCACGCTCCCGGTGGGCTCCGAGCCGGTGGAGGCTGCGTCACCACCACCGGCCCGTCGCACCTGAGGCCGCTAGAGCCGGAGGCGGTAGAAGCGGAAGAAGTCGTGCTCCACCGGGAGGATCTCGACGGCCGAGAACCCCGCCGCCCTGGCGTAGTCCGCGAGCACGCTCGGACGCATGACCGTCCCCGTGCCCACGCCGCCCGGCGTCGACAGCCCGTCGGGCAGGCAGCACAGGATCGAGAACCCGTACAGCAGGCGCTCGGTCAGGTCGCCCGGCGCGGCGAACGTCTCGGCGGCGCGCTCGTCCATGACGAGGACGTACCCGTCGTCGCGGACCATCTCCCGCATCGCCGAGAGGACGCCGACGGGGTCGGGCATGTCGTGCACGCACTCGTACGCCATCACCACGTCGAACTCCCCGGACCGGGACTCGCGCAGGTCGGCGGCGTCGACGGTCGAGAACGTGACCCGGTCGTCGACGCCGTGCGCGCTCGCGTGCCGACGCGCAGCCGTCACGGACGGCTCGTCGACGTCGAACCCCTCGAACGTCGCGGACACGAACCCGCGGGCGAGCCCGATGGTCGACCAGCCCTCCCCGCTGCCGATGTCCGCCACCCGAGCGGAGCCGAGCAGGCGCGAGTGGAGCTCGGGCAGCGCGGGCACGATCTCCTGCGCGAGCTGGTGCAGGAACAGGGGCCGGTTGAACGCGGCCTGCGCGGACCGGGCGTCGGGTCCCAGCTGGGCCCAGCTGACGCCGCCGCCGTGCCGGTACGCCTCGACGAAGTCGTCGAACCGCCGGCCGGCCGCCACCGCGAACCCGGCCAGCGGGGCGGTGTGCGCTGGGCTGTCCGCGTCGGTGAGCACCTCGACGGCTCCGGGGGCGACGTGGAACCGGCGCTCCGTGGGCGCGGCGGTGTCGTCGTCGACCAGCAGGTAGCCGGTGACCGCCTGCTGCTCGAGCCACTCCCGGGCGTAGCGCTCCTGGGTGCCGGTGCGGTGCGCGAGCTCGACGGACGTGAGCGGTCCCTCGTCGATCAGCGCCTGGTACCAGCCGAGCGTGCGGCCCAGATGGAGCGCGAGGACCTCCATGGCGCCGAGGGTGGCCGCGACGACGCGCGTCGAGAACACCTCCACGTCGGCGTCGGAGGCGGGCGTCTCGAACAGGTCGGTCATGCCGGCGGTGCTGGTCTGCGTGGTCGTGCTCATGGTTCCTCCCGGTCGGGTGCGGTCTGCGATGACCCCAGGGTGCAGACGGCCGCTCGCAGATCGCTCGCAGCCCCCTCGCGCCGCACGGCATAGTGGCGGGATGGACGACAAGGAGACCCTGCACCGCTACCTGCGGACGCAGCGCGCCAGCCTGCTGAGCAAGCTCGACGGCCTGGACGAGTACCAGGTCCGACGGCCCATGACGTCGACCGGCACCAACCTGCTCGGCCTCGTCAAGCACGTGGCCAGCGTCGAGCTCGGCTACTTCGGGGAGGTCTTCGCCCGCCCGCCGGACCGCGAGCTGCCCTGGTTCGCCGACGACGCCGAGGTGAACGCCGACATGTGGGCGACCCCGGACGAGACGCGCGAGGAGATCGTCGCGCTGCACACCTACTCGGCCGCGCACAGCGACGCGACGATCGAGGCCCTGCCCCTCGACGCCGTCGGTGACGTGCCGTGGTGGGGCGACAAGAGCCGCGTGACGCTGCACCAGATGCTCGTGCACATGTGCGTGGAGACCGCCCGGCACGCTGGGCACGCCGACATCGTGCGTGAGCTCATCGACGGCGCCGTGGGCGGCCGACCTGACGACCCCAACATCCCGTCGATCGACTGGCCGGCCTACCGGGAGCGCCTGGAGTCCGCGGCACGGCAGGCCGGGTCGATCGCCTGAGGCCCGAGGCCTGCGGTCACCCGGGAACCCCCGCGGCTGGCGCCCGGAGCGGCTCGGCCGCGGGCACGACGCGTCGGGCGCGGCGGAGCAGCCGGATCGCGAGGAGCGACAGCGGGATGTTGACCATCGCCGGGACCCCGACCCAGTAGGAGGCCGTGAGCACGGCATACGCCGCCCACAGGCTCTCCGTCGCCAGGAGGACCACCTGGGTGGTGATCGAGATGCCCCCGAGCGCGGCCGGGGAGTGCCGTTGGCGCCAGAGGCGGACCGCCTGCGGCCACCACAACGTCAGGGAGCCGGCCGATGCCAGCAACCCGACGTACTCCACGGCGGCGCTCATGCAGAGCAGGGGCACGCGACGCGTGCGGAGATACCTCAGCCCGGCTCGGGGGCGCGGGCGCGTGCCGGGGTCAGCAGGATGGCGACGCTCAGCACCAGCACCCAGGCCGGGAACAGAAGACGTGCCCACGTGAACGTGCCGGCGACCAGCAGGAGCACCAGGGCGACGGCGTACCCGCTGAACGGGACCCACCGCGGGACGGCAGCGGTCCGGAGGGCCACGGTGCTCACGGAGAGGGTGAACACCGCGGCCATCCGCATCGCGTACACCGACACGAGCGCCTGGGTGGAACCCCGTCCGAAGGTCCAGATCGCTTCGTCGATGCTCTCGCTCGGGATCATCTGCACCAGGCTCGTCACAGTCACCGCACCCTGGAAGAGCATGGCCAGGAACAGCAGGCCGCTGCCGAGGAAGACGGTGGAGAAGAGCCGGTCCTCCACGTCTCCGAGCTGGTCACGGACGACACCGATGAACCAGAGGAAGGCGATGCCCGCGAACGGCACGAGGTTCAGGCCGATCCGGATCAGCGCCTGGCGGCCGGGGTCGGACTCCACGGACTGGAGGCTCTCGCCCGCGAGCGCGACCTGCATCATGACGAGGGCGGTGATGAGGAGGACCCCGAAGACGATGCCCGCGACCGCTGCGGACCGTCGGCTGCGCCATCGTCGCGCGGTGAGTATCGGCTCGGGCGTGGTCACGGCGACGTCCGCGGTCGGCTAGGCACGTGGGGGAGCCCCCAGCAGGTCGGACGTGCGGCCGGTCGCGCCCGTCGCGGTCGTCCACTCGATCGTCGTCGAGCTGTCGGCGAGGTCCACAGTGAGGCTCGCGGTGGCGGCGGGTCGGGCGACCCCGCGGCGGGTCAGCCGCAGCACAGAGCCGTCGAGATCGACCTCGACGCCGCCGTCGAACGCGGGCAGGGCGTTCCGGAACCGGCACAGGTCCAGCAGCGCGGCGACGACGGGCCGCGTGAGGGCGGCGTCGACCTCCTCCGACGTGTACTGGTGGCGGTTGATGTCCCGGCCGACGCCCGTGCGTGCGAGCAGGTCCACGTCGTTGCCGCCCGCGAGAGCGCCCACGTAGTACACCTGCGGGATCCCGGGGGTGAACAGCTGGAGCGCGCGGGCGGCCAGGTAGGCGCGGTCGTCGCCCCCCAGCGCGTCGTAGAACGTCGAGTTCACCTGGTAGAGGTCGAGGTTCGAGGCTGCTGCTCCGGTGGCGCGTTCCGACGCACCACCGGTGCGGTCGTGGATGCCGTGCACCAGCGCGTCGATCTGCGCAGGGTCCAGGAGGCCTGGTCGCGGCGCCTCGCCCGGCTGGACCGTCTGGTCCGGGCCTACGTCGATGACGCCGATGCCGTCGTGGGTGTCCAGGACCGTCACGGCGTTGGCCGGGCGCTCGGCCATCCAGCGGGCGAGCACGGAACCGTCTCCCGTGTAGAGGGCATGCAGTACCAGCGGGGGCAGGGCGAAGTCGTAGACGAGGTCGACGGAGCGCCCGATCTCGATCTGTCGGCGGAAGTACGAGTGGACCTCGACCAGCACGTCGACACCGCGGGCCCGTGCCTGCCCGGTGAACTCCTCGATGAACGCGAAGGTCTCCGGCGTCATGAAGCACGTCGTGCCGGGCGTCTTCACCGCGTAGCCGACGGCGTCGAGGCGCACGAGCGAGACCCCGGCGGCGGCGACGGCGTCGAGGATCGACGTGAGGTAGGCCGCCCCCGCGGTCGAGCGCACGTCGATGTCGATCTGCTGCGGCGTGAAGGTCGTCCACACGAAGCGCAGCCGGTCGCCGAGCCGGATCGGCGCGAACGGCAGGCCGGGGCGCGGCCGGTAGATCCGCGTGAGGTCCTCCTCGGTGGCGCCGGCGGGGAACACCGAGGACATGGTGAGGAACATGCCCGCGTGCGGCGAGGAGTCCCCGCGTGCCCGGACGTCGGCGAACGCGGCCGACTCGGCGGACACGTGGTTGACGATCAGGTCGACCACGGTGTCGTGCGTCCGGCCGAGCTCGCGGACGTCGTCCCAGCTGCCCAGACGCGGGTCGACCGCCGTGTGGTCCACGGGATCGAAGCCTGCGTCGGCACCGTCGTACGGGGTGAAGAACGGCAGCACGTGCACGCCACCGAACGCGCCGGCCAGCGGGCCGCGCAGCAGCCGCGTGAGCCCGGCCAGGTCACCGCCCAGGCGGTCGGCGTACGCGATCAGCAGCACCTCGTTGCGCATCGGACCGTCCTCGTCGATGCCCGCACGCCGTCGTGGCGGGACACCTTGTTCCTACCGCGCTCGGCGTCCGAGCGAAAGTCGGACGTCAGGCGTAGGTGTCCGTGATCTCCCGGAGCCGGACGAGGGTCTCGCGCAGGGCGCCCATGCGCCGCGACCCGAGGTGCTTCTCCCACTCGGCCTCGACCTCGGCGACGACCTCCGCCGCGGCCGCCTGCGCGGCCGATCCGCGCGACGTGATCCGGACCAGGCGCGCCCGCCCGTCCGCGGGGTCAGGGCCGCGTCGGACGTACCCGGCACGCTCGAGCTGGTCGACCAGGAAACCGGCGGTCTGCTTGGTCACCTGGGCCTGCTCCGCCAGGTCGGTCAGGCGCGTGCCGTTCGGCCCGATCCGCTGGAACACCCGGGCCTGCGCGAGCGTGACGTCGTCGAAGCCGGCCTCGGTGAGGGCAGCGAGCACCCGCGCCTCCATGGCCCGGTAGGGGAGGAAGAGCAGCAGACCGACGGTGGGCGGGGACGTCACACAGACTCCTTGACGATGGTCAGACTCTCTGTCTAATGTCGTCAGAGTACCGTACTAACGGAGGCGCGGGATGGACCGGGACGAGGTGTGGCGCACTGTCGGTTCCGAGCGCGCCGCGCTGGGGTCTCTGCTGGCCACGCTCGACGACGCCGCGTGGGCGACGCCGTCACTCTGCGCGGGGTGGACGGTCCGCGACGTCGCCGCGCACGTGATCTCGTCGCCGCAGGCGACCCCGGCGGACGTCCTGCGGTCGCTCGTCCGAGCGCGGGGCGACTTCGACCGTGCCATCGACGCCGAGGCCAGGCGCTGGTCCCACCGCCCGACGGCGCAGATCGTCGAGGACTACCGCCGGTTCACCGGGTCCCGCAGGCACCCCGTGGGCACCACCTACGTCGACCCGCTGCTCGACGTCCTCGTCCACACCCAGGACATCGTCGTCCCGCTGGGTCGTGTGCACCCCATGCCACCGGAGGCGGCTGCGGCGGCCGCGACCCTCGTGTGGCGCCGGTCGTTCCCGTTCCACGCCCGCCGGCGCCTCGCGGGGCACCGGCTCGTCGCCACCGACATCGACTGGTCGGCAGGCGAGGGGCAGCCGGTGGAGGGGCCCATCCAGGCGCTCCTCCTGCTCCTCACCGGTCGCACCGCCGCTGTCCGGCGGCTCCCCGGGACCCCGGTCCCGCAGCTCGCCCTCCGCTGAGGAGTCCGCTCATGAACGCGTTCGCTCAGGTCGTCGCCCTGCTGGTCTCGCTGGTGCTCATCGTCATGTGGGTCCTGGAGACCTTCTTCCACGACCGCCCGTCCCTGTACCCGATCTTCCTCATCGAGCCGCAGGACGTCCCGGCGGTGCGCATGTGGGCGGTCAACGTCGGCTTCTACAACCTGTGCTTCGGCCTGGCCGGGCTGCTCGGGCTCCTGCTCCTGCACGTCGGCGACCCGGCGGTGGGCCGGGCGTTGGTGCTCGTCGTGTGCGCCAGCCACGTGCTCCTCGCCCTGGTCCTGTACGTCTCCGAGCGCCGGCTCTGGCTCAGCGCGCTCGGCGAGGGCGTCCCGGCGCTGGCCGTCGTCGTCGCCACGCTGGCGTGACGTCGGGCTAGCGCGGGCGCGGCACCCCGCCGGTGACGAAGGCCTCGCGCGGCCGCTGGACGCTCGCCAGCGAGACGATGTCCCGCCCGAAGACGAACGACGCCACCCAGACCGCCAGCACCCGGACCTTGCGCTCCCACGTCGGGACGGCGAGCACGTGATAGCCCCGGTGCAGGAGCCAGGCCGGGAAGCCCGTGATCACGATCCGGCGGTACTGGAACACCCCGCGACCGAGCCCGAGCGTCGCGACCACCCCGAGGCTCTGGTGCACGTAGTCCTTCGGTGCCCGCCCGCGCAGGACCGCGGTGATGTTCGCGGCGAGGTGCTTGCCCTGGCGCACCGCGTGCTGCGCGTTCGGGACGGTGCGCGCGCCGGACGTCCCCGCGGCGACGTCCGGCACTGCGGCGTCGTCCCCGGCGGCCCAGGCGTCCGGGACGGTCGCGGCCTCGGTGCCGATCCGGAGGTCCGCCCGCACCCGCAGGAAGCCGCGCTCGTCGACGGGGAGGTCGGTGTGCTGGGCGACCACGGGGTTGGCGGCGTTGCCCGCGCTCCACACGATCAGCTCGGAGTCGAACTCCTGGCCGGTGGAGAGCACCACGTGCCCGTCGACGGCCGAGACCAGCTGCGTGTTCAGGTGCACGTGGGCGCCGCGCTCCTCGAGCGAGCGCACCACCCAGCGTCCGGGGCCGTCGGTGACCTCGGGCAGGATCCGGCCCGCGGCCTCGACCAGGTGGAAGCTCAGGTCCGCGAGCGTCAGCTCCGGGTACGAGTCCAGCAGGGCGGTGGCCAGCGACAACAGCTCGCCGAACCCCTCGACACCGGAGAAGCCACCGCCGACGAACGTCACGGTCAGCAGGCGCTGCCGCTCCGGGCCGGGGGGCAGGACCGAGGCGCGGTCGAAGGCGGTGAGCAGCTTGTCGCGGATGGCGACGGCCTCCTCGACGTGCTTCATGCCGATGGCCTGCTCGGCGATCCCCGGCACGGGGAACTTCCGGGTGACCGCGCCGGCGGTGATCACGATGACGTCGTAGCCCAGCTCGACGTCGTCCCCGTCGGCGGGACGGAACCGCAGCGTGCGACGTGCGTGCTCCACCCGGGTCACCTGGCCGGCGATCACCTTGGAGCGGCGCAGGTGCCTGCGCAGCGAGACGGCGGCGTGCCGGGCCTCGACCGACCCCGCCATCACCTCGGGCAGGAACGGCTGGTACGTCATGTACGGGCGCGGGTCGATGACGGTGATCTCCGCCTCGTCCGGGCGCAGCTTCTTCTCCAGGTTCCAGGCGGCGTAGAAGCCCGCGTAGCCGCCACCGACGATCACGATCCTCTGCATGTGTGTCACACCTTCTCGACCGCGCAGCGTGCCGGAACGTGACAGATGTCAGGCCGCCGGCGCGAACCGCTGCATCTTGCTCGGGCTGACCTGGATGAACACCCGCTCGATCCCGCGCGCGGAGCCGTCGAGCGTGAGGATCGCCTGCGGGCTCCCGTCGGCCGCCGTCACCAGCAGCGCGGTGCCGCCGTTGGCCTCGACGATCCGCAGGGTGGAGTCCTGCCAGTACTTGCGCAGGATGTTGTCGAGGAAGGTCACGGTGCGTGCGGCGCCGACCAGCTCGACGCGCGAGGCGTGCACCTCCCCGCCGCCGTCGGGACGGACCACGACGTCGTCGACGAGCAGGCGCTCCAGCCCGTCCAGGTCCCCGACCCGCGCGGCCGCGACGAACGACTCGAGGAGCCGGCGCTGCTGAGCCGGTGACGCCGGCGCAGACCGCTCGGACTCGAGGTGCTCGCGCGCCCGGCGGGCGATCTGCCGCGCGTTCCCCTCCGAGACGTCGAGGACGTCGGCGATCTCCCGGTAGGAGTACCCGAAGGCCTCGCGCAGCACGTACGCCGCTCGCTCCGTCGGGCCGAGCTTCTCGAGGAGGAGCAGGACGGCCGTCTCGAGCGCCTCGGCCCGCTCGGCCCCGAGGGCGGGGTCCGCGCTGGTGTCCACCGGCTCGGGCAGCCACGGTCCGATGTAGGTCTCCCGACGGGCGTGCGCCGAGGTCGTCGCGTTGATGGCGAGACGCGTGGTCGTGGTGGTGAGGAACGCCGCGGGGTTGCGCACCCCGCGGCGGTCCGTGCCCTGCCAGCGCAGCCAGGCGTCCTGCACCACGTCCTCGGCCTCCGCGACGCTGCCCAGCATCCGGTAGGCGATGCCGAACAGCCGCGGGCGCACGTCCTCGAACGCGCTCACGTCGGTGTCCGGGACGTTCGCGTTCCACCCTGCGGCGGGTGCGGCGGTGTTGTCGGCAGTGTCGCTGGCCACCGTCACAGGCTAGGGGTCACCGGGCCGTCCAGTCCCCGAGCCGCGTGGTGCCCAGCAGGGCGTCGCCGAGCGGGACGAGCGTGTCCTCCTCCAGCACCGCGCCGAAGTACGTCGCGCCGGGGTCGGTCACCACGTCGCGCGGGTCGCTCCGCTCGACGAGGAACCGGCGGCCGAGCTCGTCGAGACGGAAGCGTTCGGGTCCCGCGACCTCGACCCGCCCGTTCCTCGGCTCGCCCAGGGTGACGTCGAGCAGGGCGGCGGCCACGTCGTCGGCGGCCATCGGCTGGATGAGCACGTGCGCCAGACGGACGGTCGCGCCGTCGGTCGCGGCGTCGAGGATCCCGGCGACGAACTCGAAGAACTGGGTGGCGTGCACCAGCGAGTACGGCACCGAGGAGCTCTCGATGAGCTTCTCCTGCGCGATCTTGGCGCGGAAGTACCCGCTGTCGGGCAGCCGCTCGGTGCCCACCACCGACAGAGCGACGTGATGCCGCACCCCGGCGACGGCCTCGGCCGCGAGCAGGTTCCGCGTGGAGGTCTCGAAGAACTCCAGGACGGCCGCCGCCTCGAACGACGGCGAGTTCGACACGTCGACCACGACCTCGGCGCCGACCAGCGCCTCGGCCAGGCCCTCGCCGGTGAGCGTGTTCACGCCTGTTCCGGGGGAGGCGGCGACGGCCGCATGGCCCTGGGCGGTGAGCAGCGCGACGAGCTTCGAGCCGATCAGCCCGGTCCCCCCGACGACGACGATCTTCATGACGTGACCTCCCGGTGTCGATGACCGGCGGCGCGCCGGGCACACGTTCGACCGGACAGCCCGCCGAGACGTGACACCTGCGTCCGGGGCCGCTAGTGCGCGTGGCTGTGCCCGGCCGCCGGGCGCAGGCTGTCGGCGGGCTGGGCGAGCGCCACACGCGCGGCGATCGCGGTGGTGAACGGGATGGCGAGGATGAGCCCCATGGCGCCGGCCAGGGTCCGCACGATCTCCTGCGCGAACTCCCCGCCGGTGAGCGTCTGGGCCAGCGGCAGGCCGTAGATCTGCAGCAGGAGCAGCACGGGCAGCGACGCCCCCGCGTAGGCGAACGCGATGGTGTAGATCGTCGAGGCGATGTGGTCCCTCCCGATCCGCATCCCCCCGGTGAACAGACCTCTCCAGCTCGCCCCGGGGTCGGCGGTGCGCAGCTCCCAGACCGCCGACGCCTGGGTGATCGTGACGTCGTTGAGCACGCCGAGGCCCGCCAGGACGACGCCGCAGAGGAACACCCCGCGCAGGGCGGAGGCGCCGTTGTCACCGAGCAGGGCCGCCAGCCGGAAGTCCTCCTCGGAGGTCGCGCCCGACAGGTGCGCCGCGTGCGCACCGAGCGCCCCGAGCGCACCGACGAGGACCAGCCCGGTGAGGGTGCCCAGCAGCGCGGTGCTGGTGCGCAGCGAGAACCCGTGGGCGAGGTAGAGCACGATCGCCATGATCACGGCGGACGCACTGAGGGCGAGGACCACGGCGTCCTCGCCGGCGATGAGCCCGGGCAGGACGTACTGCCAGAGCACGACGAAGGCGATGACCAGCCCCGCGATCGCGCGCAGCCCGCGCCACCCCGCCACCAGCGCGGTGATCAGGACGAACGCGAGGGCGAGCGTGGCCAGGGGCACGCCGCGCGCGAAGTCGGACCACGCCCACGCCTCCGGGGCGCCGTCGGCGGCGGGGTAGTGCTGGACCACGATCCGTGTCCCGTCCGGCACGTCGCCGGCGGTGATGGTCGAGGTGGCCCACACCTCGATGTCCGTCCCGGCCTGCGCCCCGGAGGTGACCGTGGCGAGCACGCGCAGGCACTCCACCCGGTCCGGCTGCGTTCCGTCGGGCAGCCGGTCCTCGATGGTGGACTCGCACTGCTCGGTCCGCGTGCCGGTGACCTGCGCGGTCACGTGCTCCACGTCCACGTCGACCAGCCCGGCTCGCTGGCCGACGGGGTCGGAGCCCTGTGGCCACGTGAGCACCAT
Source organism: Cellulomonas sp. Root137 (assembly GCF_001426725.1). Lineage (NCBI taxonomy): Bacteria > Bacillati > Actinomycetota > Actinomycetes > Micrococcales > Cellulomonadaceae > Cellulomonas > Cellulomonas sp. Root137. Next base: position 139,453 of record NZ_LMFG01000003.1, read on the forward strand.
GGCGACGACCGCGGCCAGGAGCAGCGGTCCGAGGATCAGGGCGAGAGCGCGGGTGGCACGGGGTCGGTCACGGGGACGCCGGTTCTCGCTCACGCGACGATTGTGCGGTACCGAACAGCTCCGTCAGGGCAGCGCGAGCTCGCGGGGGAAGACCAGCACGTCGACGAGTGCGCCGTTGCGCCAGACCGTGACCTCGATGCGCCGGTCGATCGCGTCCTCGACCATGAGCTTCTGCACGGCCGTGGCCGTCACCACGCGGTTGCGGTCGAGCTCGACCACGATGTCCCCGCGGTGCAGGTCGGCCTGCGACGCGGGGCTGCCGGGGGAGACGCCGGAGATCTGCAGCCCGGTCGGTGAACCGAGGCGCTCGGCGAGGTGCGGCGGCAGGGGCACCTGCGTGCCGGCGATGCCCAGCCACGCGCGGCGCACCCGGCCGTGCGTCATCAGGGTCGTGATGATCTCCCGCGTCGTGGCGTTGATCGGCACCGCGAGGCCGACCCCGATGCCCGCCAGCGCCGTGTTCACGCCCACCATGCGCCCGGCGCTGTCGGCGAGGACACCGCCGCTGTTGCCGGGGTTGAGGGCGGCGTCGGTCTGCACGACCTCGTCGACCACCCGTCCGGCCGCCGTCGGCAACGACCTGCCCAGCGCGGAGACGATGCCGGCCGTGACGCTCCCAGCCAGTCCGAGCGGGTTGCCGAGCGCGATCACCAGCTGCCCGACCCGCAGCCCGGCCGCGTCGCCCAGGACCACGGGCGCCGGCACGTCGCCGCGGGTCAGCAGCACGGCGAGGTCCGACAGGGGATCGCGTCCGACGACATCCGCACGCACCGTGGTCCCGTCGGTGAACGCCGCCTCGGCACCCGTGGCGCCTGCCACGACGTGGGCGCTCGTGAGCAGGTAGCCGTCGGTGGTGATCACGCTCGCGCTCCCGGCGCCGGTGCCGCGCGGGGTCCGCACGGTCAGGCTGGCGACGCTCGGCAGCACCGACTCGGCGACGGCGACGACCGTGCGGGAGTACGCGTCCAGGGGCTCCTCGTCCATGTCCTGCACAGCGACCGAGAAGTCCGCGATAGTCCCGCGGTTCACTGCGGGCGTACGCGTCACGGCCGCACGCCGAGCGTGTGCCGCACCTCCTGCACGAACGTCACCGAACCCGTCGCGTCGCGCTGCCGGTCGATCTCGGCGAGCACGTCCTCGCGCAGGCGGGCGTGGTCGCCCTGCGGCACCGCTTCCCACATCGACCGCTGGCCGTGCGACCAGGAGAACGCCAGGAACTGCTCGGGGTCGTGGAACACCGCGGTGACCTGGTCCGGAACGGTTCTGACCGTCGTCAGGCCCGCCTCGGAGAACAGCCGCTCCATGCCCGCGTCGGACGAGTACGGACCGCGCAGGCCGCGGGCGCGTGCCGCGACCAGCTCGGCGGGGAGGTGCGGCTCGAAGAGCCGGTCGACGGCCGTCCACCCGGGGTCCTTCTCGCCGAGGGTCGTCACGCCGAGGCGCCCGCCGCTGACCAGGAGCTCCGCCCACGACCTGAGCGCGGCGGCGGGGTCGGGCAGGAAGAAGATGACCAGGCTCGCCGCGACGACGTCGAAGGACGACGGGGGCAGGTCCGGCGCGCCGGCGTCCCCGATCCGCACCTCCGCCTGCGGAAGACCGGCCAGGTCGCGGGCGGCGAGCTCGACCATCCGCGGCGCCAGGTCGATGCCCAGGGCGTACCCGCCTGCTCCCACCGCCTCGGCCAGCGGACCGAGGGCTGCTCCGCGGCCGCAGCCGACGTCGAGCACGCGCTCGCCGGGCCGGGCGTCGAGCTCCGCGACGAGCCGCGCCGCGATCGGCCCGGCCCAGGGGACGCCGACCGCCTCGTAGGTGTCCGCAGCGCGGTCGAAGACGCCGACGATGCCGTCCGGTGAGCCCATGGAGCCAGCGTGCCAGCGGCAAGGGCAGGACGACCACCGGGCACAGAACGAGGCACCGAGCCCTCGTGGGCGCGGTGCCTCGCTCGTGAAGGCCTAGCGGCGCTCGGCGTTCTCCTCGTCGATGCCGTCGGCCTTGATCTTCTCGGCGTCGGTCTCCTCGACCTCCACCTCCACCTCGTGGATCACCGGGCGGTCGTCACCGGTGTCGTGGACGATCCTGTCGTCGCTGTGCATCTCGACCTCCTCGTCGCGGCTTCTGCGAGAGGCGAGCGTAGGACGGGTCCGGCGCCGGCGCGCGGCGGGAGACGCAGTGCCTGGTCAGGTGCCCCGCGGACGGCCGCTCGGAGTGGGTGCCTTTCGTTTCAGCGCGCGAACCCGTCGAAATGCCCCTAGATTCACTCGGCGCCGGATCCGACGCCTTTCACACACCGAGGAGATCACCCCATGACCCCCGCAGGAATCATCTCCGCCATCATCATCGGCGCCATCATCGGCGTCCTCGGCCGACTGCTCGTGCGAGGCAAGCAGAACATCTCGATCCTCGTCACCATCATCGTCGGCATCGTCGCCGCCCTCCTGGGCACCTGGCTCGCCGGCCTGGTCGGTGTGCAGACCACCGACGGCATCGACTGGATCGAGCTGGTCTTCCAGGTCGTCCTCGCCGCGATCGGAGTGGCGATCGTCGCGGGCTCGGGCCGTCGTCGCTGACGCAGTGCAGGAGAGCGGCCCGCCGGTGCGGCGGGCCGCTCTCTGCATCCCCCGGATGCACGCATGCGGGCGGGGGATGACGATGGGCCGTGCCGAAGCAGCCGGCGCACGGTGCCTTACCCCGCAGGAGCAGACGTGACCGAGCAGGACCAGCAGTTCCCCGCCCAGCAGCAGCAGCCGCCCGGCCTCACCGCACCGATGAGCCCCGCTCCCGACCACGGGGAGTCGAGCTACGAGGGGCACGGTCTGCTCACCGATCGCCGGGCCCTCATCACCGGCGGCGACTCCGGCATCGGCCGGGCTGTCGCGCTCGCCTTCGCCCGCGAGGGAGCCGACGTCGCCGTGGTCTACCTGCCGGAGGAGCAGGCGGACGCCGACGAGACCCGGCGGTGGGTGGAGCAGGCCGGACGGACGTGCGTGCTCATCCCGACCGACCTGACCGACGAGTCGTCCGCGCGCGGAGCCGTGACCACGGCGGTCACCGAGCTCGGTGGCCTCGACATCCTGGTGAACAACGCCGGGTTCCAGATGGCTCGTCGCGAGTCGATCGCGGACATCACGTCGGACGATCTCGACCGGACGTTCAAGACGAACCTCTACGCGCTGTTCTGGGTCACCCAGACAGCGCTGGAGCACCTGGGGGAGGGCGCTGTGATCCTCAACAACTCGTCCATCCAGGCGTACCAGCCCTCGGAGACGCTGCTGGACTACGCGTCGACGAAAGCCGCCATCAACAACTTCACGGTCAACCTGGCCGCCGAGGTGGGCTCGCGCGGCATCCGGGTGAACGCCGTGGCGCCGGGCCCGATCTGGACCCCGCTGCAGCCCGCCACCCAGTTCCCCGAGAAGGTCGAGAAGTTCGGCGCCGACACCCCGCTCGGGCGTGCCGGCCAGCCCGCGGAGGTCGCCCCCGCCTTCGTGTTCCTCGCAGCCGACTCGACCGCGTCGTACGTGTCCGGGACCGTCCTCGGTGTCACCGGCGGCAAGCCCGTCTTCTGAGGCACGGTCCGCACCTCACCCCGATGACCGGAGGTCACCATGTGGGCATTCCTGTTCAGGCGCGTCCGCCTGTTCCTCATCGCCGCGATCCTGCTGCCGGTGGTCGCGTCCTTGGCGCGCCGGCTGGCGGAGCGGCTGGAGAAGGACGGTCCCACGCGGGTCTCTCGCGGCCTGCACCTCATCGAGGGGACGGCCTACCGCGCGCGGTCCGTGCTTCGGTGAGCTCGCGCCGCCGCGGGGTCAGCCGGCACGGCTGACGTCGACGAACGGGCTCAGCCGACCCCAGCCGGCGAGCGTGCGCACGAGCCACGGAGGTCCCGTCACCGCCATCCCGCCCGCGCGCTGCGCGTGCCCGAGGCCGACCTGGCCGGTGTGCCACAGCACGAGCCATTGCGCGTCGGTCACGACCACCCCGTCCTCGACGTACCCCGGGTCCGTGGCGCACACCTCGGTCTCGTGGGCTCCGGCCACCACCCAGTACGTGCCGGGCACGGAGCCGTCGGTGAGCTCGAAGCGGACGACGACGCGGGCCCGGCCGAGCTGCGTCCGGTCGACGAGCCGGGCCAGCATCCAGAGCACGAGGTACGGGTCGTGGTGCTCGGGCTGGACGTCCCTCCACCGGGCGGCCCAGGCGCCGAGGGCCAGGCAGACGTCCGCTAGCTCGGTACCCGCCGCGGTCAGGTGATAGCTGGTCCGCCGTCCCGAACGTCGTCGCTCGACCACCCCGTCACGTTCCAGCTGCCGCAGCCGCTGGGAAAGAACACTGCGCCCCAGGCCGGGTGCGCCGTCGAGGATCTGGCCGAAGTGGACGCAGCCGACCATCAGGTTGCGCACGATGATGGGCGTCCACCGCTGGGCGAACACCTCCGCACCCAGTGCGACGGGACAGTACTGCCCGTACCCCTCCACCCCTCGAGCGTCCGCCCGGAGCGGGCCGCAGGGAAGTCCTGAAGTCGAACTTCCTCGTGCCGCACGCGCGCCGCACGCTGGACGGACGACGAGCGGGAGGCGGAGATGAGTGTTCCGGCGCGGACCCTCTGGGCACTGGGGGACTACGACAAGATCGCCGAGGTCGTCGCCGACCTGGGTGTCGACCTGGTCGCGGCGGCACGCACCGGTCCGGGGATGCGGGTGCTCGATGTGGGCGCCGGCACGGGGAACGCCACGCTCCCGGCCGCGCGGACGGGAGCCGACGTGGTGGCCGCCGACCCGACGCCCGAGCTCCTCGCGGTGGGGCGGACCCGGGCCGAGGACGCCGGCCTGGCGGTGACCTGGGTGGAGGCAGACGGGCAGCACCTGCCGTTCGAAGACGGTGAGTTTGACCAGGTGCTCTCCTGCATCGGCGCCATGTTCGCGCCGGACCACGAGGCGACCGCGCGCGAGCTTCTGCGGGTGTGCCGACCGGGCGGGACGCTGGCGCTGGCCGGCTGGACTCCCGACGGGGGACCGGGCCGGTTCTTCCGGATCCTGGGCCGGTACCTCCCGCCGACGCCCGGACCGTCGCCGACCGACTGGGGTGATCCGGTCGTCGTCGAGGGGCTCCTCGGCGCGGGGGTCATCAGGCTGTGGACCGAGGTCCGCTCGATCACCGCACGGTTCACCGGAGAGCCCGCGGAGCTTGTCGCGTTCTACCGGCAGCACTTCCCGCCGGTCGTCGCCACCTTCGCCGCCCTTGAGGGTGATGCCGAGGCGACCGAGGGGCTGGTGCGTGACCTGCTCGGGTTCGCGGAGGGGGAGAACACCAGCGGGGTCGCCGGTCGGGGGCGGTACGTGTTCGAGTACCTGCTGGTGCTGGCGACGAGGGCGTCGGGGCGGCCTTGACCGTCGGTGCAGACTGAGTGTCGTGGTCGACAGCCCCGTTCCACCACCGGCCAGCTGCCCCATCGGGTGGCAGCCGCAGGCCCTCGCACCCGTGTTCTGGGGGGTCCGCTCGCTCGGGCCGGCGGACGGTGCGCCGGTGGACCTGCGCATCTTCTTCCCGAGCCTCGACGGCGCCGTGGAGTCGGCACCGCTCCTCGAGGGGTGCGGCCGGTACCCCTTGATCCTCTTCGCGCACGGGCACTGCCAGCAGGATGCCGACCACTACCTGCGGTGGTTCCTCATCCCGGCGTTCCTGGCGCGCAGCGGCTACGTGGTCGTGGTGCCCCGGCTGGCCGGCAACGAGGGCGGCAACAACCCGTCCGTGCCGGGTCATCCGGACGAGGCCACCCTCGACGCGGTGCTCACGTGGGCGCGTTCCGGGTGGGAGCACGCCGACGTCCTCCTGCCGCCGCCGGCCACCGGCGTCGTCGGGCACAGCTTCGGGGCGATGCTCGGTGCCCGCTTCGCCGTCGGCCGTCCGGTCAGTGCCTATGCCGGACTGAGCGGCGGGTGGCAGGACTGGTTCGGGGCTAAGCCGTTCCCACTGCCGTTGCTCGACATGCCGACCCTGCTGATGTGGGGCCTCGGCTTCGACCTGTTCAGCCAGCTCACCGAGGCCCAGTGGCAGGCGATGCACCGGCCGCGGCACCGGGTCGTGTTCGACGAGGGTGAGCACTGGGACTACCTGAGCAGCCAGATCGACGTCCCGTGCCGTCCGGGGAGCGGCTCGTGCTCGGAGATCGCCGCGGCGACCGCGGACCTGCTGACCATGTTCTTCGCCCGGTACCTCCCGCCGGAGCTCGCGACGAACCTCGCCGTCGAGGTGCCGTCGTCCCTGGTGCCCCCCGACCTGGACCTCACGCCGGAGCAGGAGTTCTTCGCGGGCGGGTTCCTCGGCGGCTTCCACCGGCTGGGCAGCCGGCCGGAGTGCGGCGTGACGGTCTCGTCGGACAGCGAGCGGCTGCTGGCCAACCGGCGCACGCGCGAGACGCACTCGCTGGACCACCCGTGCGCGTGGGTGTCGAAGATCGCTGCGCGCAACCGGTGGCCGGTGGGTGCCCGACCTGCCGGCTACCACTGGTGCGACATGTGCTTCCCGAGCCGCGCGGACGGCTAGCGCGAGGAGGCCTGCCCGGTCAGTCCGCGGGAGTGCAGCACGTGCCGCTCAAGGGGGGCGAAGACCACGAGCTCGATGACGATGCCCACCAGGAAGATGAGCCCGATCGACGCGATGACCAGGGACATGTCGCTGGTCACGCGGCCGAGGTCGAGGATCTGACCCAGCCCGGTGCCGAGGCCGGTCTGCACGATCAGCTCGGCGGCCATGAGCGAGCGCCACGCGAACGCCCAGCCCTGCTTCAGCCCGCCGAGGAAGCCGGGCAGCGCGGCGGGCAGGAGCACGAAGCGGATCCGCGTCCAGCCGGTGGCGCCGAGCACCTGGCCCACGCGCAGGTACAGCGGCGGCACCTGGTCGGTCCCGGCGAGCAGTCCGTTGACGATGGACGGGACGGCGCCGAGCAGGATGACCGCGTACATGGTCGCGTCGGTGAGCTGGAACCAGATGATCGCCGCCGGCACCCAGGCCACCGACGGCAGCGACTGCAGGCCGGTGATGATCGGGCCGAACGCGCGCCGCAGCAGCGGGGAGGCGGCCAGCGACACCCCGATCGCCACGCCGACGACGACCGACATCGCGAAGCCGACCGCAGCCCGCTGCACGCTGAGGGTGACCGCACGCCAGGCCGACCCGTCCTGGATCGTGCCCAGGAGCGTCTGCCACGTGTCCGCAGGGCTGGGCAGCGCGTACGGAGGCTTGAGCTCGAGCTGGTAGGCCACCTGCCACACGACGAGGATCGCGCCGAGCGCGGCGAGCACCGGCCAGATCGCGCGCCACGCGGCAGCCCATGCCGAGGTGTGGGCCGTCTCGATCGGGGTCTCGAGGGCGTCGAGCCCCGCGGCGAGGTCGTCGTCCGTCGTGCGCCGCGGCTGTGTCGCCGCCGGGACGGATGTGTCAGTGGCCATGGCGGGCGATCTCCTGTCGCAGGTCCTCGGTGATCTCGGCGCTGAGCCGGGACACGTCGGGGTCTTCGATGCGTCGCGGCTGGGGGATATCCACCGACCACTCGCGGGCGACGCGTCCGGGACGCGACGAGAGCAGGACGACCCGCTGTCCGAGCCGGACCGCCTCGCGGACGTTGTGCGTGACGAAGATGACTGCGATCCCGGTCTCGGTCCAGATGCGCGTGAGCTCCTCGTGCAGGACGTCCCGCGTGATGGCGTCGAGCGCGGCGAACGGCTCGTCCATGAGCAGCAGGTCGCCCTCCTGGGCGAGCGCGCGGGCCAGGGCGACGCGCTGCCGCATCCCGCCGGACAGCTCGTGCACCCGCTTGGGGCCGGCGCCGTCGAGCCGGACGAGCGAGAGCAGGCGCTGCGCCTCGTCGCGGCGCTCCGCGCGGGGGATGCCGCGCAGGCGCAGGGCCAGCTCGACGTTCCCGGCCGCGGTCAGCCACGGGTAGAGGGCCGGCTCCTGGAACATCAGCGCGGGCCGGCCACCGGGCACCTCGACGGTGCCGGAGACCGGCTTGTCGAGCCCGGCCACCAGCGAGAGCAGGGTCGACTTGCCGCAGCCGGACGCCCCGAGCAGGCAGACGAACTCGCCGGGCGCGACGGTGAGGTCGATGCGGTCGAGCACCGGCGGCCGCGACGCCTCGCCGAAGTGCTGGGTGACCCCCGTCAGGCGCGCCGCGACGGCGGCCGGGGCAGTGGTGCCCTGGCCGCCGACCGCCGTCACGGTGCTCGTCACTTGCCCGACGCCCCGAGGTCGCCGTCGGAGACAGGCTCCTGGTCGTTCTCGGCGAGCACCTCGTTGAGCAGGGTCAGGTCGTAGATCCCCTGCAGGTCCGTCTCGTCGGACGTGCCAGCCGCCACCGCGTGGTCGGCGGAGGTCTGCAGGCTCGAGGCGATCGGGTCGAGCGTGATCCGCAGGTTCGCCCAGGCGCGGTCCAGCACCTCCGCGGAGAGCGGCTTGCCACTGAGCTTCTCGATCACCGTGTTCGACAGGGTCTTGGCCTCGTCGGGGTTCGCCGCGATCCACTCGGACGTCGCGTACTCGGCCTCGAGCAGCTTCTTCACGGTGCCGGGGTACTTCGAGAGGTACTCGGTGGCGACGATCAGGTGGGTGGTGACGAAGTCGCCCTCGGGCCAGAGGTCCTTCTCGTCCAGCAGGACGTGCGCGCCGGCGTCGACGACGAGCCGGGACGCCCACGGCTCGGGCAGCCACGCGCCGTCGAGCTGCCCGGCCTTGAACAGGTCGAGCGTCTGCGAGTTCTCCTGCGGGGCGATCGTCACGTCGCTCGCGCCGCCGGTCAGTGAGGTCTCGAGGCCCTCCTCGGCGAGCCAGGCGCGCAGCGCGACGTCCTGGGTGTTGCCCAGCTGCGGCGTGGCGAGCGTGGTGCCGACGAGGTCGTCGGGGGAGTCGATGCCGTCGCGGACGACCAGCTGCGCACCTCCCGACGTCGCGCCCGAGACGATGCGGATCGCCTCGCCGTTCGACTTGGCGAACGCGTTGATGGCGGGGTTCGGGCCGATGAACGTGGCGTCGATGGCCCCACCGAAGAGCGCCTCGACGGCGGCCGGGCCGGCGTTGAAGATCGAGGTGGTGAGCTTCGTGTCGCCGAGCGCCTCCTGGTAGGTGCCGTCGTCGACCCCCACGAGGGCCACGGCGTGCGTCAGGTTGGCGAAGTAGCCGAGGCGCAGCTCGGGTGCCTCGGCGCCGGCGGTCGAGGCGGCAGACGGGTCGGTGCCGGCGTCGGCGGTCGTGTCGTCGGCCGCGGACGAGGAGCAGGCCGCGAGGGACGCGGCGAGTCCGGCGGCAAGCAGGACGCGGAGGGCGGAGGCGGTGCGGCGTGCGGGACGGGCGGTCATGTCAGGTCCTTGAGGGTCGCGAAGGGCGGGCGGGCGGTCGTCATCGACGACATCGCGGCGCCGGCTCGGTCCGCGAGGGCCGGGCGACAGAGAGCTGGGTGGACGCCATGAGGGCGTTTCCTCCGCGGGGGACGGGGGTGGTGGCACGCGCGTCACGCCGTGGGCCGTCGCAGATGGACGGGGGCCGGGCGTCGAACGCTCGGCCGAGGACGGGGGCCGCGTTCAGACGTTCCGCGGACAGCAGGGGCGCGCGGAAGCCATGACGACGTGACAGCACGTCGAGGCGGCGCGGCGGGTCTGCATGGGACGAGGATGACCGTCCCGGAGCCTGGGCAACAGGACCGTCTCTTATTGTGGACACAGCTGGTCGGAATACGAGACTCTTCAGCCGCGCACGTCGAGCCCCGCGTCCCACCCCGGTGCACGTCCGCCGGGGGGCGGGGCGCAGGCGTCGAGGAGACCCGCCTCGGCGAGCACCCAGGAGACCACGGAGTTCGAGCTCCACATGTCCCGGGCCGGTCCCACCGCGCGGCCCCACGTCAGTCGCGGCACGTGCGGGACGGCGGCGAGCACGGCCTCGACGGCCTCGCGGCGGTCACTCACCACGGTGGCACCGTGCCCCGTGGGGCCGGGCGGTCGGGTGTACCGGATCTCGTAGCGGAAGAACGGCAACCAGCCGAGCCAGCGCGAGCCGACCGGGCCGGTGGCGACGACCTCGCGAGTGGCCCGGCCCCACGTGGGTGTCATCTCGACCACGAGCGGGCGGCCGTCCACCACGAGCTCCAGGGCGCCGTGGTAGAGCGTCCGCGCAGGCCGATGCTCCCGAGCGGCAGCGGCCACCTCCCACCAGTGGCTCGTCCGGACGGCCACGTGCCCGCCCTCACCGACGACCGCCCAGGAGACCGCCACCTGCCATCGCGGTGAGGCAGTCACGGCCGCGTCGGGAGCGTGAGCGCGTAGAACGCGCTGTGCGGGTCCGGTACGTAGTCCGCGAACGGCGGGCACGCGACGAACCCGGCCCGTTCGTAGAGGCGGCGGGCGGGTGCGAAGTAGTCCTGCGTCCCCGTCTCCAGGTGCACGGTGCGGAGGCCTCGCTCCGCCGCCGCGCCCAGGACGTGCGCGAGCATCGCCGCCCCGATCCCTCGGCCCCGTGCGGCGGCGCTGGTCCGCATGGACTTGAGCTCGCCGTCCGTCGGGCCGAGCTGCTTGAGGGCGGCGCAGCCGAGCAGGCTGCCGTCGGCGGCGCGGGCGGTCCAGAACGTGATGCCGGGGGCCGCGAGCGCCGAGGGGTCGAGCGCGTGCACCGACTCGGCCGGCGAGGTCGCGTACATGTCCGCGAGGTGCTCCCCGAGCAGGCCGAGTACGTCGGGGCGAGTCGGGTCGTCGGTGCCGATCGTCACGTCGGTGGTCGTGCCCATGCGTGCGCGTGCTCCCTTGCCGGTGGTGGAGACGCCCATCCTCGCACCGGACGGATCCGTCCCACCATCTGGACTTTCGGCGCGGACCATTGACACGCCGACGACCTATGCCTACTTTCCCGACCTGTTAGGTCATGAATTCCAGCGACAAGCCCCGGCTTGCTGGGTGGCAACCCTCCTGCGTGTGGGGTGCCCCGGGTGACGACCTGGTCCTGCGCGAGCGTCCTGCTCGTGCCCGACAACGACGCAGCGCCCGCCAGGCGGGTACGAAGGGACGCACGATGAGCTCGGACCGACGGCCGACGACGGCTCTCTGGATCCTGCGCCCGTGCTGTCCCGGCGCCTGTTGTCGCTGACGACACCTCCCGCCTGGCCGGCCCCGACCGGCACCTGAGCGACTGAGCCGCGGTACCCGCGCCGCTCGACACACCTACGCCTGCACCCCCGTGCGCCGCAGCCTCCTGCGCCGGGGCGCGCCCTGACGACCCAGAACGGAACCTTCCCCATGGCACTTCCGGTGACCCCCCGCCAGCTGCACCTCGGTGTCGACCTCAGCGACGCCGGCGCGCACCCCGCCGCCTGGCGGACCCACGGCTCGCAGGCGCAGCGACTGTTCGACGCCGAGCGGCTCCAGCACCTCGTCGAGGTCGCCCAGCGGGGCACGCTCGACCTCGTCGTGCTCGACGACTCGTTCTCGTTGCAGCCGTCCCGGTCCACCACGCTGCGCGGCCGGCTCGACGCCGCGCTCGTCGCCGCGCGCCTGGCGCCGCGGTCGCGGGGCATCGGCCTGGTGCCGACGGTCGCGACGACGCACACCGAGCCGTTCCACGTGTCGAAGGCGATCGCGACGATCGACCACGTCAGCGGCGGTCGGGCGGCGTGGCAGGTGAGCTGGACCGACGACGAGCAGGACGCGACGCACGTGGGCCGAGGCCCGGCTCTCACCGAGGCGGGGGCCGTCGCGGAGGCCGAGGAGGCCGTGGAGGTGGTCACCGCGCTCTGGGACAGCTGGGAGGACGACGCGGAGATCCGCGACCAGGCCACGCACCGGTTCGTCGACCGGGCCAGGCTGCACTACGTCGAGCACGACGGTGTGCACTTCGCGGTCAAGGGTCCGTCGATCACCCCCCGTCCGCCGCAGGGGCAGCCGCCGATCGTGGTGCGCGTCGGCTCGGAGGCGTCGTTCGGCCTGGCCGCGCGGCACGCCGACGTGGTCCGGATCAGCGCGACCGACCGCGACGAGGCACTCGACCTGCGGCTCCGGCTGCGGGCCGCTGCGGCGGCGGCCGGTCGCGAGCCGGGCGACCTGCGGGTGCTCGTCGACGCGTTCGTGGTCATCGGCCCGGACCGTGCGAGCGCTCGCGCCCGGCTCGACCTGCTCACCGAGCTCGAGGGCGTCGAGTGGGACACCGGCTCCCTCACGCACGTCGGGACGGCACGGGACCTCGCCGAGACCTTCCTCGACTGGTCCGCGGTCGGGGCGGCCGACGGGTTCGTCGTGCGGCCGGCCTCGCTGCACACGGACCTCGACGTCCTCGTCGACAGTGTCGTCCCGCTCCTGCGGGACGCACGGGCGTTCCGGGATCGCTACACCGGTCCGACGTTGCGCGACCAGCTGGGCCTTGCCCGACCGGTCAACCGCTACGCGGCGATCGCCTGATGGGCGCCCGCAAGCAGATCCACCTCGGCGTCCACTTCCCGGGCGTCAACAACACCACCGTGTGGAGCGACCCGCGGTCCGGCAGCCAGATCGACTTCACGTCGTTCGAGCACCTGGCCCGGCGCGCCGAGGAGGCGAAGCTCGACTTCTTCTTCCTCGCCGAGGGGCTGCGGCTGCGCGAGCACAAGGGCCAGATCCACGACCTGGACGTGATGGGCCGGCCCGACACGCTGCCCGTGCTGGCGGCGCTCGCCGCGGTGACCGACCGCCTCGGGCTCGCCGGGACGATCAACACGACCTTCAACGAGCCGTGGGAGCTGGCCCGCCAGTTCGCGACGCTGGATATCCTCAGCGGCGGGCGTGCCGCGTGGAACCTCGTGACCAGCAGCGACGCCTTCACGGGCGAGAACTTCCGGCGCGGCGGGTTCCTCCCGCACGACGAGCGGTACGAGCGTGCGGCCGAGCTGGTCGCGGTCGCGCGGAAGCTGTGGGACTCGTGGGACGACGACGCGGTGATCGCCCACGCCGGCTCCGGGCAGTTCGTCCGGCCCGGCTCGGTCCACGAGGTGCGCCACGAGGGCAAGCACTTCCAGGTGCGCGGCGAGTTCACGACCCCGCGCGGCCCGCAGGGGCACCCCGTGCTGTTCCAGGCGGGCGACTCCTCGGACGGCCGTGACTTCGCGGCGGCCACCGCGGACGTCGTGTTCTCCGCGCACTCCACGTTCGAGGCGGGCCAGGCGTTCTTCACCGACGTCAAGGGCCGCCTGGCCGCGCACGGTCGGCGCCCGGAGGAGCTGCTGATCCTGCCGGCGACGACCGTGGTGCTGGGCGACAGCGCGCAGGACGCCGCCGAGCGGTCCCGCGAGATCCGGCTGCAACAGGTGCCGGGGCCGACGGCCATCGCGTTCCTCGAGCAGGTGTGGGGACGCGACCTCACCGACCACGACCCCGAGGGAGCTCTGCCGCGGATCGAGCCGGATGTGGAGAACCTCGACATCACCCGCGGGCGCGTCCGGCACGTCAAGGACCCGCGGAGCATCGCGGCCGCGTGGCGGGAGCTGGCCGACGCGAACGGCTGGTCGATCCGGCAGCTCGTCATCGAGGTGACGTCGCGCGGCGGGTTCGTCGGCACGGCCACGCAGGTGGCCGACGCGATCGACCGGCACGTGCAGGAGGACGCGTCGGACGGTTTCATCCTCGTCCCGCACCTGACCCCCGGCGGCCTGGACGACGTGCTCGACCAGGTGGTGCCGCTGCTCCAGGAGCGCGGCTCGTTCCGCACCGACTACGCGGGCACCACGCTGCGCGACCACCTCGGACTCACCCGCCCGGCGCCCCGCGCCACCCGCTCCACCGCCGACCGCGCACTCGTCGGCTGACCCCCACCTCTCCACCCAGAACGAAGGACCCCGCCATGCTCCGCTCGACCCGTGCCCGCTCGGCCGCCCTGGCCGCCCTCGTCGTCCCCGCGCTGTTCCTCACCGCCTGCGGCTCGGGCACGCCCGCCGCGTCGGACCCGTCCACCGCCGCCGGCGCGGAGGCCGCCGCCACCCCGGGTGGCACGCTGCGGTTCGCCCTCGGCGCCTCACCCAGCGGCGTCGACCCGCAGCAGGTCGGCTCCAACGTGAGCATCTACATCGCCCGTCAGCTCGCCGACTCGCTGACCGACCAGGACCCGGAGACCGGCGAGATCGTGCCGTGGCTGGCCGAGAGCTGGGACGTCAGCGACGACCTCACGCACTTCACGTTCCACCTGCGCGACGACGTCACGTTCTCGGACGGCACGCCCCTGACCGCCACGACGGTGAAGGCCAACTTCGACGCCCTCGTCGGCCCGCTCGCCGCAACCGCACCGCTCGCCGGCTCCTACCTCGCGGGCTACCAGGAGACGACGGTCGACGACGAGCACACGGTCACTGTCGTCTTCGGTGGCCCCAACGCGCAGTTCCTGCAGGCCACGTCCACCGTCTCGCTGGCGATCCTGTCCGACGCGACCGCGGCCGTGGACCCGGCGGCCCGGCTCCAGGGCGACGTCATCGGCTCCGGCCCGTTCACGCTGGAGACGTACACCCAGGACCAGGGCGCGACGATCGTCCGGCGGGACGGGTACGCGTGGCCGTCGGACGACTCCGAGAACCCCGGCGAGGCGTACCTCGACCAGATCGACTTCACGATCGTCCCCGAGTCGGGCGTGCGGTCGGGCGGGCTGGCCTCCGACCAGTTCGACGCCGTCGGCGACGTGCTGCCGCAGGACGTGCCGCAGGTGGAGGGCTCCGGCGGGTCGGTGCTGACGCGCACCAACCCCGGGGTGGCGTTCGTGCTCCAGCCGAACGTGAGCACCGGCCCGCTCGCCGACCCCGCCGTGCGCGCCGCGGTCCAGGTGGCGATCAACCGCCAGGAGCTGGTGGACACGGTGCTGAGCGAGGCGTTCAAGCCCGCGACCAGCGTGCTCGCCAGCACCACGCCCGGCTACGTGGACCTGTCCGACGAGCTCGCGTTCGACCAGGACGGCGCCGCCGACGCGCTCGAGGACGCCGCCTGGACGCTCGGTGCGGACGGCATCCGCGAGAAGGGCGGCGAGAAGCTCTCGTTCGACGTGGTCTTCGCGCCGCTGTTCACGGGCAGCCAGGCGGTGCTCGAGCTCACGCAGCAGCAGCTCAAGGCCGTCGGCGTCGACCTCCAGGTGCGCCAGCAGACCCCGGCGGAGCAGCAGGCAGCGCTCACGGCAGGTGACTACGACACGTACTACTACAACGTCACGCGCGCCGACGGCGACATCCTGCGCACGCAGTTCTCGTCCAAGTTCCGCAACATCAACAAGCGGCCGGCGGACACGGTGCTCGACCCGCTGCTCGACGCCCAGCTGGCGCAGGCCGACCCGGCCGCGCGCGCCGCGGACCTCGGCACGGCGCAGGAGACGATCCTCGACGAGGGCCTCGCGATCCCGCTGTTCGAGCTCGCGCAGTCCATCGGTGTCGCGTCCGACGTGCACGACCTCACGTTCGACGCCTCGTCTCGGCTGCTCTTCCACGACACCTGGATCGGCGCCGACCAGTGACGGGCTACGTCCTGCGGCGGCTCGGTGCCGCGGTCCTCGTGCTCTGGGCGGCGTTCACGGTCTCGTTCGCGGTGCTCTACCTGCTGCCGAGCGACCCGGTGAGCATCATGCTGGACGCGGCCAACCCGGGCGGCACCGTCGACCCGGCGCAGGTCGCCGAGCTGAGCGCCCGCTACGGGTTCGACCGGCCGCCGCTCGAGCAGTACGTCGTGCTGCTCGGGCGGGCCGTGACGGGCGACCTGGGGGTCTCGGTGACCTCCGGGGCCCCGGTCTCGCAGCTGCTCGCGGACGCGTTCCCGCAGACGCTCGCGCTCACCAGCGTGGCCCTGGGGATCGCGCTGCTGCTCGGCGGCACGATCGCGGCGACCTCGTCGTGGACCCGCTCGACCCGGTTGCGCGGCGCCCTGCTCGCGCTGCCGCCGCTCGGGGTGTCCATGCCGACGTTCTGGATCGGGCTCCTCCTGCTCCAGCTCTTCTCGTTCCGGCTGCCGATCTTCCCGGCGGTCGGCAACCAGGGGGTCGCGAGCATCGTGCTGCCGGCGGTCACCCTCGCCATCCCGCTCTCCGCGGTGGTCGCCCAGGTGCTCGCCCGCTCGATGCGGACCGCCTGGGACGCGCCCTACGTGGAGACGGCGCTGGCCAAGGGTGCGTCCCGCGGCCGGGTGCAGTGGCGGCACGTCACGCGCAACGCCGCGCTGCCCGCGCTGACCCTGCTCGGGATCGCGGTCGGCAACCTGCTGGCCGGTGCCGTGGTCGTGGAGACGGTGTTCTCCCGCGCGGGGTTCGGCGGGCTCGTCGAGAAGGCCGTCCGCGCCCAGGACATCCCCGTGGTGCAGGGGGTCGTCGTGGTCGGCGCGCTCGTCTTCGTGGTCGTCAACCTCGTGGTCGACCTCGCCTATCCCGCGCTCGACCCGCGGATCTCCCGCACCCCCGCCACGGCCTGACGCACGGAAGGACACGTCATGACCCTCGTCTCGCACGCGCCGCTCACCGTGACGGCCCCCGTCCTCGCCCCTGCCGCCGTGCCGGCTCCCGGTCGCGGTGCGCTGCACCCTCTCCTCCGGCCCGGAGCGATCGCCTCGCTCGCGGTCGTCCTCGTGGTGCTCGGCTGGGCGCTCGTGCCGGGGCTGTTCACGGCCGCGGACCCGCTGGTCGGCGTGCCGGCCGAGAAGCTGAGCCCGCCGAGCGCCGCGCACTGGTTCGGCACCGACAACCTGGGCCGCGACCTGTACGCCCGCACCGTGCACGGCACCGGACTCTCGCTGCAGGCGGCACTGCTCGCTCTTGGGCTCGGCCTCGTCGTGGGTGCACTCGTCGGGCTGGTCGCCGGCTACCTCGGCGGGGCGGTGGACGCCGTGCTCATGCGCACCACGGACGTGCTGCTGGCCATCCCCGGCCTGCTGCTCTCGCTCGCAGTGGTGACCGCGCTCGGGTTCGGCACGCTCAAGGTCGCGATCGCCGTCGGCGTCGCCGAGGTGGCCACGTTCGCCCGGGTCATGCGCGCCGAGGTGCTCCGCGTGCGGACCACCACCTACGTCGAGGCGGCCGTGCTGGCTGGGGCGCGCCGCCCGGCGGTGCTCCTGCGGCACGTGCTGCCGAACGCCGCCGGACCGATCCTCGTCCTCGCCACGGTGCAGCTGGGCGTGATCGTGCTGGCGGTCTCCTCGCTGAGCTTTCTTGGGTTCGGGGCGGTGCCGCCGACCCCCGAGTGGGGCTCGCTCGTGGCGGAGGGTCGCAACTACCTCGCGGTCGCCTGGTGGTTCACCACGCTGCCGGGGCTGGTGATCGCGGCGCTCGTCCTGGCCGCCAACCGCCTCGGACGCGTGCTCGAGGGAAGGACGCACCGATGAACGCGACCCCCGTCCTGCGGGTCCGCGACCTGGTGGTCGAGTACGAGGTCCATCGCAGTACCAGCGTGCGCGTCCCTGCGGTCCGCGGGGTGAGCTTCGACGTCCACGCGGGCGAGGTCGTGGCACTCGTGGGCGAGTCCGGCTCGGGCAAGTCCACGACCGCGCACGCCGTGGTCGGGCTGCTGCCCGCCGGAGGGCGCGTGGTCGGCGGGAGCGTCCGGCTGCACGAGGGCGAGCTGGTCGGGCTGCCGTCGAAGGCGTGGCGGCAGGTCCGCGGAGCGCGCATCGGGCTGGTGCCGCAGGACCCGGGCATCGCGCTCAACCCGGTGACCCGCGTGGGCGACCAGGTGGCCGAGGTGCTCCGGATCCACGGTCGCGTGCGGCGCGCGGACGCGGCTCGGCAGGCGGTCGAGATCCTCCGGTCGGTCGGGCTGAGCGACCCCGAGGCCCGCGCCCGGCAGTACCCGCACGAGCTGTCCGGGGGCATGCGCCAGCGCGTGCTCATCGGCATCGCGCTCGCCCTCGAGCCCGCGCTGGTGATCGCCGACGAGCCCACGAGCGCCCTCGACGTGACGGTCCAGCGCCGCGTGCTCGACCTCCTCGACGACGTCACCACGCGCGCCGGCTCCGCGGTCCTGTTCATCACCCACGACCTGGCGGTGGCCGCCGACCGCGCCGACCGGGTGGTGGTGATGAAGGACGGCGAGATCGTCGAGCAGGGACCGACCGCGCAGGTGCTCGGTTCTCCGACCCACGCGTACACGCGGTCGCTGCTCGCCGCGGCGCCGCAGCTCACGGTGACCACCCCGCGAGCGCCCGTGCCCGACATCGGTCCGGCACCGCTGCTGGAGGTGCTCTCGGTGAGCAAGGCGTTCCGGCTGCCCGGGCACGCGGGCCGCACGGTGCAGGCGGTCGACGACGTGAGCCTGTCCATCCCGCGCGGGGGAGCGTTCGGGCTGGTGGGGGAGTCCGGGTCGGGCAAGTCGACCGTCGCGCGGCTGGTCCTGCAGCTGACGGCCCCGGACTCCGGGACCGTGCTGCTCGACGGGGCCCCGGTGTCCGACCCGGCCGGCCGGTCGGTCCTGCGGCGCCGGTCGCAGCTGGTGCACCAGAACCCGTTCGCGTCGCTGGACCCGCGGTTCACCGTGGCGAAGATCGTCGACGAGCCCCTGCGGTCACACCGCGTGGGCAGTCGCGCGCAGCGGCGCGACCGCGTGGTCGAGCTCCTCGAGCAGGTGGCGCTGGGCGCCGCGTACGCAGACCGGCGCCCGGGCGAGCTCTCCGGCGGGCAGCGGCAGCGTGTCGCGATCGCCCGGGCCCTCGCGCTCGAGCCGGACCTGCTCGTGCTCGACGAGCCGACCAGCGCGCTCGACGTCTCGGTGCAGGCGCAGATCCTGGCGCTCCTGGACCGCCTCCGCCGCGAGCGCGGCCTGACCTACCTGTTCATCTCGCACGACCTGGCCGTCGTGCGCCAGGTGGTGGACCGGGTGGGCGTGCTGCACGACGGCCGCCTGGTCGAGGTGGGTCCCACCGCCGACGTCTTCGACCACCCGCAAGACCCGTACACCGTCGAGCTGGTCGGCGCGATCCCTGGTGGTCGCGCCGAGCTCACCCCTGAACTCCTCGAGAGGAGCACGCGATGACCGCCCTGACCACGGACCCGCTCACCGATCTCCGGCGGTGGCGCACGGCACGGGAGACGACCCTGCAGCAGCCCCACGGCTGGCTCAGCCTCGTCGGCCTGCACGCGCTGACGGCAGCGCCCCGGAGCGTCCCGGGACTGCCCGGCGAGTGGTGGACCGACGGCGCCGACGCGTTCGTCCGGTCGGGCGCCGGTCTGCAGGACCCGGAGACGCGAGCCCCCCTCGACGCCACCTGGCGTGGCACGGTGGGCGAGGGCCTGTCGACCCTCGTGGCGACCTTCGTGCCCGCGGGCCGGCCCGACGAGGACCGCGTCGTGGTCGAGCTCGTCCGCCGCACCGGCCGCCTCCACCTGCGGGTCCGCGACCCTCGCGCAGCCGCCCGGGCGAGCTTCGTCGGCGTCCCGGCGTTCCCGTACGACGAGTCGTGGGTGCTCGACGTCCCCGTCCGCTGGTACGACGAGCCGGTCGCGGCGACGGTCGGTGCCGCGCAGCACGGGCTCGTGCACCACGTGCGGCTGGTGGGGGAGATCGACGTCGAGCGCGACGGCGTCGTGCACACCCTGCGGCTCACCGCCGGTCATGCACCGGGCTCGGCCGGCGTGCTGTTCAGCGACGAGGCCGAGGACCTGGCGCCGTGGCGCGTGCTGAGCGTGGAGGCGGACGCGGGGACGGACACGCTGCGGCTGGACCTGAACCGCACGATCAACCTCCCGTACGCGTTCAGCGACTTCGGCACGTGCCCCGCGCCCGTGCAGGGCAACCACCTGCCGTTCGCGGTCCGGGCCGGCGAGCGCGACCCCCGCGGTGGCGTCTCGTGACCGCGCCGAACCCCACGCTGACGGTGCGCTGGACGGAGCTGTCGGATCCGCTGGTGCGCCCGCTGCTGGACGAGCTGGCGTTCGAGTACGCCACCCGGTACCAGGGCATCCTGGCCGTCGACGACATCCGGGCCGAGCTGGAGCACTACCCGGCGCACGAGTTCGCCTCGCCCGACGGGGGGCTGGTCCTGCTGCTCGAGGACGGTGTCCCCGTGGCGGGCGGGGCGTTCCGGCGCCGCGTCGAGCCCGAGCTCGGTGACCCCGACCGTCGGCCGCGCGCCGAGGGGCGCGACGAGGCCGGTGTGCCGACCGTTCCGACCGCCGAGCTCAAGCGGATCTGGACCCACCACGCACACCGCCGGCGTGGTCTCGCGTCCCGGGTCGTCGTGGAGCTCGAGCAGCGCGCGGCCGCCCTCGGCTACCCGCGGCTCTACCTGACCACGGGACCGCGCCAGCCGGAGGCCGTGGGTCTCTACCTGCGCACCGGCTACACGCCCCTGTTCGACCCTGACGCCGAGGCGACCGGACCGCTCCCGTTCGAGAAGTGGCTGGAGGTGACCCCGTGAGCGTGTTCCAGGACGAGTCCCGGCTCCTCGCACCGCCGCCGGTCCTGCCCGCGCGCGAGGTGTCGACGCTCGCCGGGCTGCGCGTCGTGCCCGCCCGCCACCCGGGTCGCTGGGTGGCCACCGCGGTCGTCGCCGTGCTGCTGGCCATGGTGGTCAGCTCGCTGATCACCAACGACCGGTGGCAGTGGTCCGTCGTCGCGGAGTACCTGACCTGGCCGTCGGTGCTCACCGGTCTGTGGGGGACGCTGCGGCTGACGTTCGTCGCGGCCGTCATCGGCTTCGGTCTGGGCACCGTGCTCGCGCTCATGCGCCTCTCGCGGTCGCCGCTCCTGCGCTCCGTGGCCTGGGGCTACACGTGGGTGTTCCGGTCCGTGCCGCTGATCCTGCAGCTGCTGCTCTGGTACAACCTCGCCTACCTCTACCCGGTGCTCTCGTTCGGCATCCCGTTCGGGCCCGCGTTCGCCGAGGTGGACACCCTGTCGATCGTCGGCAAGTTCGGTGCCGCGGTGCTCGGTCTCGGGCTCTCGCAGGCGGCGTACTCGGCCGAGATCGTCCGCGCCGGCATCCTCGGCGTGGACCAGGGCCAGCACGAGGCGGCCGCCGCGCTCGGCATCCCGCGGGCCCGTCAGCAGCTGCGGATCGTGCTCCCGCAGGCCATGCGGACCATCGTGCCGACGTCGATCAACGAGATCATCGGCCTGGTCAAGGGCACGTCGGTGGTCTACGTGCTGGCCTACGGGGAGCTGTTCTACACGGTCGGCGTCATCTACGGCCGCAACCTCAAGGTCGTCCCGCTGCTCATGGTCGCGGCGATCTGGTACCTCGTCGTGACGACGGTGCTCACGGTGGCGCAGTACTACCTGGAGCGGAACTACGCGAAGGGCGCCCTGCGCACGCTGCCCCCGACGCCCGTGCAGCGGCTGCGGTGGACGGTGCTGGCCACGACCAGCCGGCTGACCGGGCGCGAGCTGCCCGCGAGCGTGCCGCCCGCCTACGCGCCGCGCGCCGGCCACCTGGTCCGAACGGGGGGCGACCGATGACCGCCGGACTCGTCGAGGTGCACGGCGTGCACAAGAGCTACGGCACCCTCGAGGTGCTCGCCGGGATCGACCTGGTGGTGCAGCCGGGCGAGGTCACCGTCGTCATCGGGCCCTCCGGGTCGGGCAAGTCGACCCTGCTGCGCGTCATCAACCACCTCGAGCGCGTCGACAGCGGGTTCGTGGCCGTCGGCGGGGAGGTCGTCGGCTACGAGCGTCGCGGCGACACCCTGCGCGAGCTGCGCGAGAGGGACGTCCTGCGCCAGCGCACCCGCATCGGCTTCGTGTTCCAGAGCTTCAACCTGTTCCCGCACCTCACGGTGCTGGAGAACCTGGTCGAGGCGCCGGTGCACGCCCAGGGCCGACCGCGCCGGGAGGTCGAGGCCGAGGCGCGCGTGCTGCTGGAGCGCGTCGGTCTGTCCGACAAGGCCGACGCGCGTCCCCGGCAGCTGTCCGGCGGGCAGCAGCAGCGCGTCGCGATCGCCCGCGCGCTGGCCACCAAGCCCGAGGTCCTCCTGTTCGACGAGCCGACGTCCGCGCTCGACCCCGAGCTGGTCGGTGAGGTGCTCGACGTCATCAAGACCCTCGCCCACAGCGGCACGACGCTCGTCGTCGTCACGCACGAGATCGGCTTCGCCCGCGAGCTCGCCGACACGGTCGTGTTCATGGACGGCGGCCGGATCGTCGAGCAGGGCCCGCCGGCGCAGGTGCTCGATCATCCCCGGCACGCCCGCACCAAGGCGTTCCTCGACAAGGTCCTCTGACCATCCCACCCCGAAGAGAGAAGATGATGTCCGCTGTATCGCGCCGTTCCACCCGCCCGTCCCGCACCCGGCTGCTCGCTGCGCTCGTCCTGACCCCCGTGCTCGCGGGTCTCGCGGCCTGCTCCTCGAGCGCCGCGGAGGAGCCCGGTGGCGGTGACCTGCAGGAGGCTGCCAAGGCGGCGGGCCTGACCGTCAACACGACCGCGGACCAGGACCGGATCCGCACCACCGAGTCGGCCGAGGCGATCGCGCTGCTGCCGGAGGCGATCAAGGAGAAGGGCACGCTGACGGTCGCCGTGAGCGCGTACGTCGCCCCGCTCGCCTTCCTGGCCGACGACGAGAAGACCCCGATCGGCAACGAGACCGACATCGCGCAGCTGGTCGCCGACGCGCTCGGGCTGGAGCTCGAGCACGAGGTCAAGGCGTGGGCCGACTGGCCGCTCGCCGTGCAGTCCGGCGCCGTCGACGCCGTGATCTCGAACGTCACGGTCACCGAGGAGCGCAAGGAGCTCTACGACTTCTCGTCGTACCGCAACGACGAGCTCGGCTGGCTGGTGCGTGCGGACAACGACGACATCACGGAGATCACCGAGCCTGCGGACATCGCCGGCCTCACGGTCGCCGTGGGCTCGGGCACCAACCAGGAGAAGATCCTGCTGGCCTGGGACGAGGAGAACACCGCGGCCGGGCTCGAGCCCGCGACCGTCGAGTACTTCGAGAACGACGGGGACACGATCCTGGCGCTCCAGTCCGGCCGGATCGACACGTCGTTCGGCCCGAACGCGACCGCCGCGTACAAGGCCGCCGTCTCCCCGGAGGACTTCAAGGTCGTCGGCACCCTGAACGGCGGGTGGCCCGCGACCGCGCAGATCGCGGTCGGCACCCTCAAGGGCAACGGCCTCGCGCCGGCCATCACCGCGGCCCTCAACCACGCCTTCGAGGACGGCACCTACGCCGAGGTGCTCGAGCGCTGGGGTCTCCAGGACGAGGCGATCGACACGTCGGAGACGAACCCGCCCGGTCTGCCGAAGACAGACTGAGCCCACAGACGAGGCGGCTGGGGGAGTCGCCTCACACGGCCGGCTGGGTGGACGGGGGTCGCCCAGCCGGCCGACCCACACGAACGGGAGAGCAGATGAGCGAGCAGGTGGACCACGTCGTCGTCGGTGGCGGGGTCATGGGCGCGGCGACCGCGTGGCAGCTGGCCAGGCGTGGCGCCCAGGTCGTCCTGCTCGAACGGTTCGGCCGGGGACACGTCCAGGGCGCCTCGCACGGAGCGTCCCGGATCTACCGGAACACCTACGCCCGGGCGGAGTACCTGGACCTGGCGCAGGAGGCGTTCGGCTTGTGGCGCGCGCTCGAGGACGAGGCACCCGCGGTCGGTGGGCTGCTGCAGCTCGCGGGCGGCGTGAGCCAGGGCTCGCTCGCCTCGCGGGAGATCGCGCAGGCCTTCGCGGCGCGCGGGATCCCGCACGAGTGGCTGTCCGCCGACGAGGCGCACGAGCGCTGGCCCGGGCTGGCGTTCGAGGGTGAGGTCCTGCACGAGACGAGCACCGCGGGTCGGCTGCACGCGGACCGCGCGGTCGAGGCGTTCCTGCAGGCGGCGGTCGCGGCCGGAGCGCGGGTGCTGCACGAGACCCCGGTGCGCGCGATCGAGCAGCGCACCGACGGGGTGCGCGTGGTGACCGACACCGGGACCTGGCACGCCGAGAACGTCGTGGTGGCAGTCGGCGCCTGGACGTCCGGGCTGCTCGGGGGCGAGATCGACCTCGCCGAGAAGCTCGTCGTCACCCAGGAGCAGCCGGCGCACTTCGCCCTGCGACCGGGCGCCCCCGACGAGAACCAGTGGCCGTCGTTCACGCACGACCCGGTGACCCCGCACCCCTGGCCGAGCGGGGTCTACGGCCTGGCCACCCCGGGCGAGGGGATCAAGGTCGGCTTCCACGGGGTCGGCCCGCGCACGGATCCCGACCACCGGACCTTCACCCCGGAGCCGGAGCAGCTGCGACTCCTGCGCGAGTACGTGGCCCGGTGGGTGCCCGGCGCCGACCCCGACCACCTGGTCCCCATCTCGTGCACCTACACCACCACCCCCGACCACGACTTCGTGCTGGACCGGCGGGGGCGGGTGGTCGTCGCCGCGGGCTTCTCCGGCCATGGCTTCAAGTTCGCGCCGGCGATCGGCCGCGTGCTCGCCGACCTCGCGCTCGAACCCGCGGACGCGCCCGCGCGCGCCGCCCACCCGGCCTTCGCCGTCGCGCGGCTCGCCGCCCCGACCCCCTGATCCCCCGAGGAGCTCGCATGACCACGCACGTCCCGCTGTCCATCCTGGAGCTGGCGACCGTCGGCGTCGGCCAGACCGGCGCCGACGCCCTGCGCGCGACGCTGGACCTGGCCGTCGCCGCCGACCGTCTCGGGTACCGCCGCCTGTGGTTCGCCGAGCACCACCTCTCGCCGGGCGTCGCCTCGGCGGCCCCGGCGGTGCTCGCCGCCCTCGCGGCGGAGCGCACGCGCCGCCTGCGGGTGGGCTCGGGCGCCGTCCTGCTGGGGACGACGAGCCCGCTCGTCGCCGCCGAGCAGTTCGGGACCATCGCGGCGCTGCACCCCGGACGCGTCGACCTGGGACTCGGCCGCGCGTTCTCGCCGCCGCCCGAGGGGTTCGTGGCCCCGCCGCGCACCGAGGCCCGCGACGTGGACGGGCTGCACGTGCCCGGCACCCCGCCGATCGACTTCACCGACTCGGCGCTGCGGGCGCGGCTGCTCGCGCAGAAGGAGGTGGTCGGCGCCAGCCGCTCCGGCCAGGACTTCCGCGCCGAGCTCGAGCTCGTCCTCGGTCTGCTGGCGGACACCTACGTCGACGGCGCCGGGCACTCGTACGTGAGCCCGCCGGTGGCCGGTGCGGCGTTCGACCTGTGGGTGCTGGCGTCCAGCGGCGGCGAGAGCGCCCGGGTCGCCGGTGCCCTCGGACTCCCGCTCGCTGCGAACTACCACGTCAGCCCGTCCAGCGTCCTCGGCACCGTCGAGGCGTACCGCGAGGCGTTCCGGCCGGGTGTCCTGGCCGAGCCGTACGTGGTGGTGTCCGCCGACGTGCTCGCGGCCGAGACCGCCGAGCGCGCGCACCACCTGGCCGACCCGTTCGCGGAGTGGGTGCTCTCCATCCGGCGCGGCGCGCAGGGCGCGATCGCGTACCCGGAGCCGGGCACGACGACGCCGTGGGACCGGCGCAGCGCGGCGGAGCAGGACGTGCTCCGCGACCGGATCGACACCCGGATCGTCGGCACACCGGACCAGGTCGAGGCCGGGTTGGCCACCCTGCAGCGCGTCACCGGCGCCGACGAGCTGCTGGTGACCACCGAGACCCACGACCCCCGCGACCGCGTCCGCTCGTTCGAGCTGCTCGCCGACGTGTGGGGTCTGCCCGCCGCCGCGCCGCGCGACGCGGCCGACCTGGTGCCCGCAGGCGCCTGACCCACCCACCCCACGAGAAGGAGCCCACCGTGCCCGTCGACTTCCTCGGCATCGCCACCACCAGCAACGCCTCGGAGACCCAGGCCCCGACCACCGCGCCGTTCGACCTGCGCTACCTCGAGCGGATCGTGCGCGCGCACGAGGACAACGGCTGGACCCGCGTGCTGTTCGCGTACGGCTCCAGCGGCCCGGAGCCGTCGGTGCACGCCGCCCACGCCGCAGCGCGCCTCGACTCGATCGAGCTGCTGCTCGCGCACCGGCCCAACGTGTCGTACCCGACGTTCGCGGCGAAGTCGTTCGCGACCCTCGACCAGCTCTCCGGCGGACGACTCTCGGTGCACTTCATCACCGGCGGCAACGACCACGAGCAGCAGCGCGAGGGCGACACGCTCACCAAGGACCAGCGGTACGCGCGCACGCAGGAGTACATCCAGATCGTCAAGAAGGCGTGGACCAGCGCGGAGCCGTTCGACCACGACGGCGAGTTCTACCAGTTCCGCGACTTCGTGCTCGACGCCACGGCGTTCGAGGGGCGGTCGCCGACGATCTCCTTCGGCGGCTCGTCCGACGCCGCCTACCGCGTGGGTGCGGCCGAGGCGGACATCTACGCGGTCTGGGGCGAGCCGCTGGACCGCACCGCCGAGCAGATCGCACGGATCCGCCGCGAGGCCGCAGCGGCCGGACGGACCACCCCGCCGCGCATCCACGCCGCGTTCCGGCCGATCATCGCGCCCACCGAGGCGCTGGCCTGGGAGAAGGCCCATCGCATCCTCGGGGCCATCGAGGCCCGCAAGGCCGCGGCCGGAGGTCTGCTGGGCCGGTACTCGACCGGCAAGCCCGAGAACGCCGGCTCGCAGCGGCTGCTCGAGATCGCCGCCGAGGGCGACCGGTTCGACTCGGTCCTGTGGACGGCCACCGCCAGGGCGACCGGCGGGGCGGGCAACTCGAACGCGCTGGTCGGCACGCCCGAGCAGGTGGCCGAGGCGCTGCTCGCGTACTACGACCTGGGAGTGAGCGTCATCTCCGCCCGGGGGTACGACCTGCTCGACGACGCGATCGACTTCGGCCGGTACGTGATCCCGCTCGTCCGCGCGGAGGTCGCGGCCCGGGACGCCGAGCGCGCCGCCGCCTGAGCACGCAGGAGCCCCCGCCGGTCGCGACCGGCGGGGGGGGCCGTGTGCGGTCCGATCCGGTGGTAGCTGCGGTCGTGGTAGACCAGCGGCGTGGTGTCGTCGGAGGTGCCGTGCTCGAGCGCGCGCAGCGAGACCAGGTAGCTGTCGCCCACCGGGGTGCGCTGGAGCACCCGACCGCGGACCCAGGACACGGCACCCTCGATGACCGGCTCGCCGGTGCCGAGGTCGTACCAACCGCCCGCCTCGAACCGGTCGATGCCGCTGGTCGCGAACCGCGCGGACACGTCGTCCTGGTCAGCCGACAGGAAGCTCACCGTGAGCGTGCGCGCGCGGGACAGGGCCTCCCACGACGACGACGTCGACGCGAGCGAGAACGCGAGCAGCGGGGGAGCGGCGGACACCGAGATGACCGAGGTGGCGGTGAAGCCCACGCGCCGGTCGCCGTCCCGGAGCGCCACCACGGCGACGCCCGCGGGGTGCTGCCGGAACACCTCCTTGTACTGCTGCGGGGACAGCTGGGGCTCGTCCTGGTCGCGCAGCAGTCGGTCCAGGGCGTGCAGCGTCTCGGCGGTCATGCGCGGGCTGCCTCGAGCGTCGCGGAGGCACCGACGACGAGCGCGGTCAGGGCCGCGCCGCCGTCCTGCCACCACCGGTCGACGACGGGCTGCGGGTCGGCGAGCTGGTGCTCCACGAGGGTGAGCGCACGGGTGGGCACCACGGCGCCGAGCTCGACCAGCAGCGGCCGCAGGTGCACCTCCCCGACGAGCGCGTGCGCCGGGTTGCCCGAGACGACGACCGGCACCGCGATCACGCCGCTGAGGGCACCGGGGCCGTACAGGTCGAGGAACGCCTTGAGGAGGCCGGTGTACGACGCCTTGTAGACCGGCGTCGCGACGACGAGGACGG
Organism: Cellulomonas sp. Root137; assembly: GCF_001426725.1. Lineage (NCBI taxonomy): Bacteria > Bacillati > Actinomycetota > Actinomycetes > Micrococcales > Cellulomonadaceae > Cellulomonas > Cellulomonas sp. Root137. The sequence continues at coordinate 167,184 of NZ_LMFG01000003.1, forward strand.
TGGCGTCCGCGACGGTGCGCAGGGCCGCGTCCGCGGTCGGGTGGGACTCGGCCAGGATCTCCGCGGCGAACGTGGCCAGCTCGACGGTCTCCACGGGCTCGACCGAGCCGAGCAGGCGCGCGACCTCCTCGCCGACGTGGACGGCTGCCGCGGTGGTGCGCGACCCGCTCCGGGGGTTGCCGGACAGCACCACCACACGGGCTCCGGTGTGCTGTGACGACGTCAGATGGGTCATGGCTGGTCCCTCGATCTCGGCTCCGGTGAACCCGCCGCACGGTCCGTGCGGGTTCGCTGGGACCGGGTATAACAACAATCCCGACTTGACCAGAGGGTTTGGTCGACTTTCTTGCATGGCGGACCTGCTGCGGCCCCCGAACGGCCGGACGGCCCCGACGCCAGGCGTCGGGACCGTCCGTTCGTGCAGGTGGGAGAGGGATCAGGCGGCAGCGCGGCCGAGCCCCCGGAACGTCCAACCGGCCTCGCGCCACCGGGCGGCGTCGAGCTTCCCGCGGGCGTCGATCACGGCCGGCTGGTGCGTGAGCTCGGCCAGTCGGGCCGGCTCCGCGTCGGTGAACTCGTCCCACTCGGTCAGGACGAGCACCACGTCGCTGCCCTCGACGGCCTCCTCCACGCCGGTGGCGTAGCCGAGGGTCGGGAAGCTCGACCGCGCGGTGTCGCCGGCCTGCGGGTCGTACACGGTGACCTGTGCCCCCCGCAGGTGCAACGCCGCTGCGACGTTGAGCGCCGGGGAGTCCCGGACGTCGTCGGTGTGCGGCTTGAACGCTGCCCCGAGCACCCCGATCCGCCGGTTGAGCACGGACCCGCCGCAGGCCTCGATCGCAAGGTCGATCACGCGCGACCGCTGGCCCATGTTGATCTCGTCGACCTGCTGGAGCAGGGCCGACGCCGGGTACGCACCGAGCTCGTTGGCCCGGTGCATGAGGGCGCGGATGTCCTTGGGCAGGCACCCGCCACCGAACCCGAGACCGGCGTCGAGGAACTGCCGGCCGATCCGGACGTCGTGCCCGAGCGCGTCGGCCAGGACCTTGACGTCGGCTCCCGCCGCCTCGCACACGCCGGAGATCGCGTTGATGAACGAGATCTTGGTGGCGAGGAACGCGTTGGCACTGACCTTGACCAGCTCGGCGGTCGGCAGGTCGCACACGACGACCGGCGAGCCCTCGGCGATCGGGCCGGCGTACACGCGACGCAGCAGCGCCTCGGACTCGGCGGTGGTGCCGCCCAGGACGATGCGGTCGGGGTGCAGCGTGTCCTGCACCGCCTTGCCCTCGCGCAGGAACTCCGGGTTCCACACCAGCTCGGCGCGGACGCCGGACGGAGCCGCCTTCGCGATGAGCTTGCGCAGGCGGGCTCCCGTCCCGACGGGCACGGTCGACTTGCCGACGATCAGCGCGTCGTGGGTGAGGTTCTTCGCGATCGAGGTGGTCGCCGCCTCGACGAAGCGCAGGTCGGCGGCGTGGCTCGTCTTGGACTGCGGGGTGCCGACGCACACGAAGTGCACGTCGGCCCAGCCCACGGCCTCGGCCACGTCGGTGGTGAACCGCAGGCGACCGGTGGCCAGCTGCTCGGTGAGCAGCTCGGGGAGCCCGGGCTCGTAGAACGGCACCTTGCCGGCGGTCAGCATCGCGACCTTGTTCGGGTCGGTGTCCACGCCCACCACCTCCATGCCCAGCTGGGCCATGGCGACCGCGTGGGTGGCGCCGAGGTAGCCGGTGCCGAGCACCGCGATCCGCGGAGCCGGGGCCTCGGGGTCGAAGGTCGAGCGGGGGAACAGGTCGGTCAGGTCGATCTGGTTGTCGGTCATCACGGCTCCTGGGTGGTGGTGGGGGCGAATCCGGCTGCGGGGTCCTGCACGCCGTCGACGAAGGCCTGGAGCGAGTCCGCGCGGGACTCGATGCGCCAGTCGTTGGTGACGAGCTGCCCGCCGGTGGTGCTGGTGACGGTGTGGTTGAACCAGGCGAACCCGACGACGTCCGCGTTCTCCGGCTCGGCCAGGGAGTCGAACAGGTCGGCGATCCAGGCCGGCTTGTTGCCGCCGACCTCCGAGGCCCCGATCTCCGCGAGGAAGATGGGCTTGGAGGTGATCGACCGGAGCTGGTCGAGCGAGCGGTCGAAGGTGTACGAGAACGTCGGCGTCTGGTCGGCCTTGAACGGCGGCCGGTAGTAGCCCGACAGGCCGACCCAGTCCACGTACTCGTCGCCCGGGTACAGGCTCCGCATGTACGTCGCGTCGGTCTTGGCGTAGTCCGCCAGCGAGTTGACGATGTTCGGGGCCCACACCCACAGGACGTACTGGTTGGCGCCCTCGGCCTCGAAGATGTCGTGCACGTGGCGCCACATCGTCACGTAGTCGCCCTCGCCGTTCCCGTTGAGCGAGTCGCCGCCCCAGGTGCGCTCACCCCACGGGTACCAGTCGCCGTTCATCTCGTGGTCGAGCCGGATCGCCATGGGCAGGCCCAGGGCGGTGATGTCCTTCGCGTACTGCCGCAGGTAGTCGTCGTAGGCGCCGCCGATGATGGTCGGCAGCGAGTACGCCGGGTCCACGGACTCGTTGTTCGCGGCCTTGAGCGGACGCGACTCCCACGTCAGGAGCGGGAGCATGCCCTTCTCCCAGGAGCGCGTGACGGCGTCGGGTCGGAACGGTCCGTCCCAGCCCTGGAAGTAGCCCGCGACGGTCGGGGTGGATCCCACCTTCGCGGCGACGCTGTCGAGCTCCGCCCAGTTGAACGGCGACTGCGGTGTGTACAGGCCGAACTGGCGCCTCTCGGGGGCGAGCAGCTCGGACAGCGGTGGCGCGGTCGGCTTGACCGCAGGGGCGGGGCTCACGGGCTGCGGTGCGGTGCCCTGGGCGCTCGCCCGTGCGCGTGCCGCGTCGGCCTCGGCCTGGTCCGCCCGGGTGGCGGCGTCGCGAGCCTTGCCGCGGGCGGCCGCGGCGGTCTTCTCGGCAGCCACCTTGGCCTGGGTGCGGGCGGCGGCCTCGGCCTGTTCTGCCGCGGCCTTCTGCGCCCCTTCGGCTGCGGCCGCCTGCTGCTCGGCGGCAGCCTTGGCCTTGCCGTTCTCGGCGGCGGCCTTGCGCTCGGCAGCGGCCTTGGCCTGCGACCGTTCGAGGGAGGCGACCTCGTCCTCACGCGCCTCGAGGGAGTTGCGGAGCTTCTCGTTCTCGGCGGCCAGCCGGATCTCCGCGGCGCTGGACTTCGCTGAGGTGGTCGTGGCGACCGACGGGGACAGCCACACGCCGGCCGTCACGGCGACGAGGGCGAGTGCGACGCCGGCGGCGCCGATCCGCTTGCGGGGTGAGGGGCGGATGGCGCGGGACCACCAGCCTGCGGGCTCGATGTGCTCAGACATAGACAAGGGCCTCCAGAGCGAAGATGGCCAGCGCGATCAGGTACGGGATCGCGGCCAGCGGGTTGAGCCGGCGCCGCGAGGGCGCCACGGGTGCCGTGGCCACCGCGCGGCGAGCGCGGACGGGGGCCGTGGCCGGGGCGTCGGTGAGGAGCGTGTGGCCGTCGGGCGCGGTGCGTTGGGTCGGCAGCGTGCCCGGGGGAGTGCGGTCGACGAGGTCGGCAGGCCCGGCGGGCGCGCTCTCGAGCTCGGCGATCAGGTCGTCGCCGCCGCCCGCGTAGGCGCCGGCACGCGTCCCCCAGCCGCTGGCGTGGGCCATGCGCAGGAACCCGAGCAGCCGGATGGGCATGAGGAAGAGCGTCGAGACGATGATGAACACGGGCAGCCGCAGGAAGTCGGACGGCTTCTCGTGCAGGTGCCGGATCTGCCGGATGGCCATCGACAGGACGGACGAGACGACCATGGTCGCGACGACCCACGCCCAGCCGCTCAGCCCCGTGTAGGTCTCGAGGATGGCCTGGTAGAGGTTGATGCCGGTGCCGGAGACGGCCCGGTAGACCCACCCGGCGATGGTCCCGAACAGCAGGAACGGCAAGATGATGTCGGCGATGAAGAAGATCGCCAGGACCGGGGCGTGCCCGACCATCCAGGGCAGCATCCGCAGGGTGTTGTACTGGCTCCCGCGGGCCCAGCGCAGCTGCTGCTTGGCCAGCTTCTTCACCTGCAGCGGAGCGTCGGTGTAGACGAGGCTCGTGTACTGGTACACGGACCGGTAGCCGGCCTTGAGCGTGAGGTTGGTCAGCGTGCGGTCGTCGGAGACCTCGAGGAACACGCCCATGAACTTCTGGTGCATGAAGTCGTCCATGACGGACACGAGGATGTGCCGGCGGAACGCGATGGTGCGTCCCGGCAGGCAGCCGACCTGACCGAGCGCGGACTGCGCGGGCATCGAGTACAGCGCCCGCGTGTTCTCCAGCCAGTCGGCCCAGCGGGTGATCCAGGACCGCTCGGGGTCGAGGATGCGCTGACGCGTGGTGGCGCCGCCGACCGACGGGTCGGCGAACGGCTTGACCAGCTCGGAGAGCGTGCCGTCGGTCCAGACCGTGTCGGAGTCGACCAGCACGGTGATCTCGCCGCGCGACATCTCGGTGCCGATCTTCACGGCGTTGCGCTTGCCGGGGATCGGCGTGTGCACCCAGCGGACCAGGGGAGCGAACTCGTCGCTGATCTCCTGGAGGGGGACGTTGACCGCGCCGTTGATGACGACGATCACCTCGTCGGGGCGCTGGTCGACGATGCGGGTGAGGACGTCCCGGAACAGGTCGAGGGGCTCGTCGACGACGGGAATGACCACGCTCGTCGTGCCGTGGAACTCGCCGGTGTAGGGCTTGTAGCGCCGTGACAACAGCACCTTGAGCAGCCACAACGCCCAGATGATCGTCGAGAAGAATGCAAATAGATAGAACTCGGACTGGCCTTCGAACATTTGCCGCAACTGCAAGACAAAGACGAACATGGCGGTACCCCGCTCATTCGGTCAACGGAACTGTGTAGCTGACCGGCGCCGTCGGCGATGCAGCGAGGACGTCGAGGAGCGCCCGAAGGTAGGCGCTTTCCCCGCATCGATGGTCACGGCTGTGCCCTGAGGGCACTGCCGGACGTGGGCGTCTGCCCCTCCCCCCGGAGGCGCACTGGGCGAGAAACGACCGCGCGCCCTCCTCGTCAGGAGGTCGTGGGTGAACTCGATGAATCGAACGTACCAGGCGGTAACGGAGGAATCAGACGGACGCCCGTCCAGATGTGACTGTTGTCACCGGCATTGTTGCCACAATGACCGTGTTTTGCCCGAATTGACCGGGGCAAGTTTACGGGGATTTTACGTGGGTTCGTGGGCGCCCGGGCGCGTCCTCAGGGCCGTTCCACGACTCCGGCGCTGCCTCCGCCGCGGCGCGTCGGCTCCGCGACGGCGAGCACGGAGCCGTCGTCGCGGAACTCGATCGCCGTGGCTGCGCCGATCTCCGGGTTGTCCGCGAAGGTGTGCCCGAGCGCCTGCAGCGGGGCGCGGTCGAACCCGGGTTCGGCCTGCACGGCAGCGGTGTTCCGCTGGGTGGCGCGCGGGGCCGCGACGGCCGCGTCGAGGGTCATCCCGAGGTCGAGCCGGTTGACCAGGATCTGCAGGACCGTGGTGATGATCGTCGACCCGCCCGGCGACCCCAGCGCGAGGAGCGGCGTGCCCTCGGCCAGGACGATCGTCGGCGCCATGGAGCTGCGCGGGCGCTTCCCGGGGCCGGGCAGGTTCGGGTCGTTCCCACCCTGGGTGTCGGTGAAGTTGAAGTCCGTCAGCTCGTTGTTCAGCAGGAAGCCCCGACCGGGCACGACGATGCCGTTGCCGCCGAGCGACTCGATGGTGAGCGTGTACGCCACGACGTTGCCCCAGCGGTCCGCGGTGGTCAGGTGCGTGGTCGACTGGCCGTCGGAGCCCTCGGTGCCGACCGTCGCAGGCGCGGGGCACGGACCGTAGACACCGTCCGGGGAGCCAGCTGCCACCGGCTTGGTCAGCGCGCTCGTGGCACTGATCTGGCATGCGCGCTCACCGGCGAACCCGTCCGAGAGCAGCTCCTGCAGGGGCACCTGGACGACGGCGGGGTCGCCGACGTACCGGTTGCGGTCCGCGAAGGCCAGAGCGCTCGCCTCCAGGTAGCGGTGCAGCGTCTGCGTCCGGTCGGTCGTCGCGGGGAGCGCCTCCAGGATGTTGAGGGCCTCGCCCACGGTCGAGCCTCCCGACGACGGCGGTGCCATCCCGTACACGTCGAGCCCGCGGTACGAGACCAGCGTCGGCTGGCGCAGGAGTGCCGTGTAGGACGCCAGGTCAGCGCGCTCCAGGAGGCCCGGCCGGACGACCAGAGGGCTGTGCCGCCGCACGGGTGGGCGCTGGACCGTCTGGACGATCTCCCGGGCGAGGCGCCCGGTGTAGAGCTCGCCGACGCCCTTGCGGCCGAGCAGGTCGTAGGTGTCGGCCAGGTCCCGGTTGCGGAACACCGAACCGACCGCCGGCGGTGCGCCCCGGCGCAGGAACAGGTCGGCCGAGGACCGGAACGCCGAGAACCGGGCCACGTTGGCGGTCGTCTGGTCCACGAACGTCTGGTCGACCACGAAGCCGCGCCGCGCCACCTCGGTCGCGCCGCTCAGCGCCTTGTGCAGGCTGATCGATCCCCACTGGTCCAGCGCCGTCTGCCACGTCGCAGGGGTCCCGGGGACTCCCACGGACAGCCCGGAGGTCACGGCGTCGGCGAACGGGATCGGCACACCGCCCTCCACGAACGAGTCGCTCCGCATCGTCATCGGTGCGGTCTCGCGCCCGTCGATGGTGTGCACGGTGCGGGTCGCCGCGTCGTAGTACACGAAGAACCCGCCGCCGCCGATGCCGGAGGAGAACGGCTCGGTCACCCCGAGCGTCGCGGCGGCCGCCACGGCGGCGTCGACCGCGTTCCCGCCCTTGCGCAGCACCTCGATCCCGACGCGGGTGGCGTCGGCGTCCACCGTGGCGACCGCCCCGCCGGTGCCGACGGCGACGGGCACCTTGTCCCCCGGACGGGGATGGGCGGCCGCCGGGGCGATGCCGGTGGTGACCGCGAGGGCTGCCGCGACGACGACGGCGAGAACGGGTCCGGAGTGCCTGGACGATCGCATGGGATCTCCTCGGGCGAGTGGGCGGGTGAGTTCCGGTCTACCACCCCACGACGCCCGCGCCCAGGCCTGTGACTAGCTCCGAGGGGGGTGCGCTCCCGCACCCACGAGGGCGCCGCGTGCCGCGTCCGCCCGCCCCGTCGTCGGGAGGCCTGCCGCCGCCCACGCGTGGAACCCGCCCACCACGTCGGTCGCGCGGTGCAGGCCCAGGTCGGCCAGCGCGGCCGCGGCCAGGCTGGACGTGTACCCCTCCGAGCACAGGACGACGACCTGCAGGTCGTAGCCCGTGGCCGCCGGGATCCGGTGGTCGCTGGCCGGGTCGAGCCGCCACTCGAGGACGTTCCGCTCGATGACGACCGCCTGCGGCACCTCGCCCTCGGCCGCCCGCTGCGCGGCGGGGCGGATGTCGACGAGCAGCGCGCCGCGACGCACGGCTTCCCACGCGGCCGGCGGCGCGAGGCGGTGGAGCCCCGCGCGGGCGTCGGCCAGCACGTCGTCGATGGTCCGACGGCGGGCGGCGCTCACGTGTCCGTCTCCGGCTCGTCGGTCTCGACGGTGCGGGTGGGGACGAGCCGGCCGTCGGCGGTGGTCGCCCAGTACGTCATGCGGGTGAGCCGCGTGGAGTACGCATGGATGCTCACCGCGGGCTCCGTGCCGGTGTTCAGCACGTCGTGGAGGTCGCCCGGGTCCACGGTCTGGGTCTGCCCGGCGGCGAAGTCCTGCGGCACGAGGCGTCCGTCGCTGTGCGGGCGGATCTCCGTCAGGGTGCCCGCCGCGATGGTGAACGCGGCCGCGGAGGCGCCGTGGTCGTGCAGCTCGGTGCCCTGCGACGGCAGCCACGTGAGGAGCCACACGTCGACGTCGGGCGGTCCGTCGAGCCGGGTCCACCAGCGCCCGCTCTCCTGGAACCGGACCAGCGGTCGCCAGAGCTCGGGGCGTGCGGCGATGGAGCGGGTCAGTGCGCTCAGCTCGTCGACGCCCAGCGGGGTGAGGGCGGGGCGTGGGGACAGGTCGATGCTCATGGTGGTGCCTCTCGGGGTGCGTCTGTGGGCCGATCTCCACGGCGTCCCGGAGGGCGTGGGTCGGCGGGGCCTGCGTCCGGGATGAGCCGGGGGTGCGTCAGTGCTGACAGCAGGCGGGACAGGAACGCAGCGAGAGGAGTGAGGCGCGACGCGACGGGAGCGCGGTGACGCGGGTGGCGGTCATCGGGTGCTCCTCTCGGTCGGGTCGTGGCGGGGCACAGAGCAGCATGCAGCCGTGCGGCCGGTCAAGGGTTCGGCGGGAGCTCTCGGATGCTGGACGTCGGGTCAGGCGCGGGTCTCGACGGGGAGCCGGGCCTCGGCCTGCACGACGGCCGGTTCGGGCACGTCGGTCCCGCGGCGGACCAGCGCGATCCCGGCGACGACGAGCACCATCCCGGCGACCTGCAGCGGCACGGGCACCTCAGCGACCAGCGCCCACGCGAGCAGGACGGCGACGAGCACCTCCGACAGGGCGAGGAACGACGCGAGCCGCTCGCCGAGCAGGCGGACGGACAGCGCGCTCACGCCGTACGCGAACGCGGTCGGCACGGTGGCGACGACGAGCAGCGGGACGATCCAGTGCACCCGCGCGCCGAGCAGGTCGACGCGGACGTCCGGCGCGGCCAGGGGGAGCACCCCGACGGCGGCGACGAGGGCGACCGTGAGCGCGCCGACCGCCATGCCGGCACCGGCCAGGCTGATCGACGGCAGCTCCGTGCGGCGGCCCGTGAACGCGAAGTAGGCGGCGTTGCCCACCGCGGAGACCAGCGCGAACGCCAGCCCGACCGGGTCCAGCTCGAGCGAGCCGGTGAGATCGAGCACCAGGACCAGTCCGCCGGTGGCGAGCGCCGCCCCGGCGAGCGTGGCGCTCGTGGGTGCCCGACGCTCGCGGGCCCACCGCCAGGCGACCAGCAGGAGCGGGCCGGTGTACTCGATGAGCAGGGCGATGGCCACGGGCAGCCGGTCGACCGCGAGGTAGTACATGGTCGAGGCGGTGGCGACCCCCAGGACCCCGAAGCCGAGGACGGTGCGCCACTCGTCGCGGAGCACGTGCCAGCGACCGCGCAGGGCCCACGCGGCAGGCCCGGCCAGCAGCAGCGCCGCGACCGACAGCCGCACGAGGATCGCGGACCCGGGGGACCAGCCGGCCGCGAGCAGGGGCTTGACCACGGGACCGCTGGTCGCGAAGGCGACGGCGGCAACGAGGCCGGCGACGATTCCGGCGGCGCGACCCGGCGCGGCGGTCGTGGACATAGGGAGCCCCTGCCAGGGATGTCATGGGTGAAATGGCGTTACGCTCGTGACGCTAGCCCATCCCGCCGACAGGAGTCAAAGTGGTTTTCGCACCTGACACCGAGATGAGCATCGCCGCGGCCGTCGAGCTGGTGAACACCGCTCGTCGCCGGGACGGGCACGACGCCATGGCGACGGTCGCGGACGTCGACGAGTTCTACACGCGGTGGGGCTACACGGTCCGGCACGACGGGGACGCCGACGAGCTCGCCGCGGTGCGCGACGCGCGCGACCAGATCGCCGCGCTCTGGGACGTCGACCGGGACACCGCTGCCGCCGTGCTCAACGAGCTCCTCGCGCGCGGGGGAGCCGTCCCGTTCCTCGTCCGGCACGGCGACGTCGACTGGCACCTGCACGGCACCGCACCGGACGCTCCGTTGGGCACGGTCGTGCTCGTCGAGACCGCGATGGCGATGGCCGACGTGGTGCGCTCCGACGAGTGGGACCGGCTGCAGCGTTGCGAGGCCGACGACTGCGACGCGCTGCTCGTCGACCTCTCCCGCAACCGCTCGCGCCGGTTCTGCGACGTGAACGGCTGCGCCAACCGGGCCCACGTCGCCGCCTACCGTGCTCGACGGGCCGGGTCGCCGGCCCTGCAGGAACGAGACGTCGCGCGCTGAGCCCGTGACAGGATCGCCGCGTGGAGCTGACGGAGGATCTGAAGGACGCCATCGCGACGGGGTACGCCCGGCGGGACCGCGACGACATGGCCCCCACGATCGCGTACTTCGAAGGACTCCTGGCCGAGCACCCCGAGCACCCCGTCCTCGTCCTCGAGGTGGCCGGCGCGTACGACACCGCCGGTCGGGAGGCCGACGCCGCCGTCAGGTACGAGCGGGCCCTCGACCTGGGTCTCGACGGGGACGACCTCCGCCGGTGCCTGTGCCAGTACGGCAGCACGCTGCGGTGGCTCGGCCGGCTCGAGGAGTCGGTCGCGGTGCTGGAGCGGGCCCGTGCGCAGTTCCCGCAGTCCGACGCCGTCCGCGTGTTCCTCGCTCTCTCGCTCGCCGAGGCGGGCAGCACCGACGCCGCCGTGGCCCAGCTGCTCGCGGTGATCACGGACCACGCCGACGTCACCGACCTCGGCCGGTACGCCGTGGGGCTCCGCGGTCTGGGGACGTGGCTCGGCGCGGGCCGTCCGGAGGACGCGGAGTAGGTCTGGCTCAGGCGAGGCGGGCCACCAGGGCGGCGGTGTCCCGCTCGTGCCGGGGTGTCGGGACGTCGTACTCGAGGCACCACAGCAGCTGGTACACCGACTCGCGTTCCGCCCACCCGTCCGCCGCCGGCTCGCCGCGGCGGTAGACCGACCAGAACACGGGATCGGTCATGTCGTCCCAGAAGGCCATCCGGGCCACGTCCGACTCCGCGGGACCGGCCCACGCCTTGTCCCAGTCGAGGACCGCCGCCAGGCACCACCCGTCGGGGGCGCGGCGGACGAGGAGGTTGGCGTGGTGCAGGTCGTCGTGGGTGAGCGTCGGCCGGACCGGCTCGGCGAAGAGTCCGGCATGGCGATCCAGCACGCCGTGGGCGAGCGCCCGCCGTTCTTCGTCGCGGACGCGCAGAGCGATCCGCGAGTGCAGGGCGTCCACCAGCGTGCCGCCCGGCGGTTCGTCGAGACCCCCGAACGAGGGGAGTGCGACGGACTGGATCCGGAGGACGGCTCGGGCGATGCACGCTGACGCGGTGGCGAGCTCTGCCGCGCCCAGTCGAGGGCGCACCTCCCGCCACTCGGCGCCGTCGACGTGCTCCTGGAGCAGGTGCTGGAGCGCGCCGTCGTCGCCGGCCGCCACGACCCGCGCGACGGGGACCCCGGCCGTCTCTGCCAGGCGCTGGGCGGTGGCCGTCCGCGTGTAGTCGAGCGCGGGCCGCGTCGCGGATGACGCCAGCTTCAGCACGTACGCGGCCGCGTCCGCGCGAAGGTGCAGGACGGCGTGGTCGTCGGTCGAGTGGAGGAGCTCGACGTCCGCACGCCCGACGTCCCGGGCCGCGAGCTCGCGGGCGGCCCTGAGCCAGTCGTGCGCGGTGCCCATCTCAGCCCTCGACCCCCGTGGCCGTGTGCGGTGTGCCGACCGGCTTGGACTCCGGGGACCCCCGTTCGCGCAGGTAGATCGACAGGACGACCATGCTGGCCACCGCCAGGAACTCCGACTGCCAGTTCTGCAGCGTGCGGCTCCAGAAGTCGGGCAGCAGCAGGTACTCGGTCCACGTCACCGGGTCCTGCAGGTCGTGCATCTGCTGCTCGCTGTACGCGACGGCGCCGGTCACCGACTGGGCGAGCCACGACAGGGCGAAGATCGTGCCCATCACCAGGCTCAGCGACCGCGAGTAGAGGCTCAGTCGCCACCCGCGCACGCGGGCCCAGGAGGGGGACTCCGCGGTCGAGAACTCGGCCACCTTCTGCTCCTGGTCGGTCTCCCGGCCGGCGTCGTCCAGCGGCTTGGACTCGGGCGACCCGCGCTGCAGGAAGAACACGGTGGCCACGACGAAGAGCAGGAACTGCAGGAACTCGGACTGCCAGTTCTCGGTGACGTCGACGGCGAACGCCGAGGTCGTCACGTACTCGCCGATGCCGATCGGATCGAGGCCGGCGCTGCGCTGCTCCTCGTTGAACAGGGCGACGCCGGAGATCGCCTGCCCGACGAGCGCGGCGACGAAGAGCGCGCCGAAGAACAGGGTCAGGCTGTTCCGCCGGAGGTCGGTGCGCAGCGCGGTCATCGGTGCAGCACCCCGAGCACGAAGCAGTACGCGAGCCCGAGCAGGACGCCGCCGAGGCACATCCAGAAGAGCGCGCGCATCGTCAGGCCCCTTCGAGGGCGCAGTCGTAGGGCCGGTCCGGGCGCGGGTCGCACCCGGCCGCGGTGATCCGCCAGGTCGTGCCGGACACGGTGAGGAACACGACGTCACCCGTCAGCACGACCTGCGCCTGGCGGCCCGCGACGGACGCCGAACCCGACGTCGAGCCCGTCCGTGCGGCGAGCGTGTCGCCCACGTCACCGTGGAGGACCGCGTCGGCGCACGCCTCGTCGGCGTCGCCCTCGAGGGTCTCGACGGTGACGGGCGCCAGGAGGTCGCAGGCGGCTGCACCGTCCTGGCGGCCGACGGCGTCGTAGAACGCCGAGGCGACCTCGACCGCCGAGCCCGACGTCGGGCGGGCGGGCACGCAGCCGGTCAGGGCCACCCCGACGACGACCAGCAGGACGCCTCGCGTCAGGCGCCCTCGCCGGTCACGTGCCTCGGTCACGGCCCGATCGTAGGTCGGCGCTCCCGAACGGGCGCGCTGGCCCGACCCGGGGCTGTGGTCCCTACCGCCGGAGCGGGACCGTGTGCTTCGGTCGAGGGACGAGGACGTCCCAGGAGCAGGAGGTCACGATGGTCGCCCGGGTGCCGGAGGCCCGCACGGAGATCGGTCCCGACCCTGCCGTCACCTGGCTCGTCGAGCAGGCCGACCCGGCCGTGGCCCGGCTGGCCCACCGCGACCTGCTGGGCGAGCCCGTCGGGGACGCACCCGCGAGCCGCGTCGTCCAGCGCCTGCTGACCGGCCTCGACGACTCCGTGCGCGCCCCCTACGTGAAGTGGACCGGCGCCCACTGGCGACTGGTCTCCCTGGTGGAGCTCGGCGTCGCCGAGGACGAGCCGGCGGTCATGCACGCCGCCGACGCTCTGCTCGGCTACTGGTCGCGGCCGCAGCGGCTGGCCGCAGTGCCGGTCGTCGACGGGCGAGCGCGACGGTGCGCCTCGCAGGAGGGAAACGCGCTGGCGGTCGCGTGCCGCCTCGGTCTCTGGCGGGACGATCGCGCCGTCACGCTGGCCGAGCACCGGCTGTCGTGGCAGTGGCCCGACGGCGGCTGGAACTGCGACCTGCGGCCGACGGCCTCGCACTCGTCGTTCCACGAGACCCTGCCTGCTCTGTGGGGGCTCGCGGAGTACGGCGCGGCCAGCGGCGACCGGACAGCCCTGGACGCGGTCGGCTCGGCCGCCGAGCTGCTGCTCTTGCACGAGGTCCTGTACGCGACGAGCACGGGGGAGCCGATCCACGAGTCGTTCGTGTTCCCGCACTACCCGCCGTTCTGGCACTACGACGTGCTCCAGGCGCTCCTCGTCCTCGAACGCGTCGGCGTCGGCGCCGACCCGCGCACCGGCCGCGCCCGGCAGCTCCTGGTCGACCGACGTCGGCCCGACCGTCGGTGGCGGGCGGCCAGGCGCTGGTGGCGGCCACAGGGGTCCACCGGGAGCGGGGTGGAGGCGGTCGACTGGGGCGACGTGGCGCACCAGATGGTGACGCTCAACGCGCTGCGGGTGGGTGCGCGGTAGTCCGAGGTCGTCAGCGGGCCCGGCGCCAGCGCAGTGCGCGGACGCTCTGCGCGCGCCAGAGGGCGAGCGCGGCACGCGCCCAGCCCCGCCGCTCGCTCCGCTCCTGCGCCACCCTGCGAGTCTCCCGCCGCGTGCCGTGGTGGGCGAGCCGAGGTCGCGCCGGGGCGGGCAGTGGCGGAACCTGGGAGGCGTGCCCAACCGTCTGGTGAACGCGACGAGCCCCTACCTCCTGCAGCACGCCGACAACCCGGTGGACTGGCAGGAGTGGGGTGACGCGCCGTTCGCCGAAGCGGTCACGCGGGACGTCCCCGTGCTCGTCTCGGTCGGCTACGCCGCGTGCCACTGGTGCCACGTGATGGCCCACGAGTCGTTCGAGGACCCGGGGGTCGCTGCCTTCCTGAACGAGCACTTCGTGTGCGTGAAGGTGGACCGCGAGGAGCGGCCCGACGTCGACGCGGTCTACATGGCGGCCACGCAGGCGATGACGGGCTCGGGCGGCTGGCCGATGACCGTGTTCACCACGCCGTCGGGGGAGCCGTTCTTCTGCGGGACGTACTTCCCCCCGCGTCGGGTGCAGCAGATGGCGTCGTTCTCCGAGGTGCTCGCCGCCGTCGCGGCGGCGTGGTCGGCGCGCCGGGAGGAGGTGCTGTCCACCGCCGGGGCGGTCGTCGAGGCCCTCGCCGGGCGGCCCACGGCGGGTCGGGCGGCGGAGGGTTCCGACGACGGCCTGGTCGAGGCGGCTCTGGCCGCCATCGCGACGACGTTCGACGCCGCGCGCGGCGGCTTCGGTGGCGCGCCCAAGTTCCCGCCGTCGATGGTGCTCGAGTGGCTGCTGCGTCATCACGCGCGGACCGGTGATCCGGGAGCGCTCGACATGGCGGTCCGGACGCTCGACGCGATGGCGCGTGGGGGCATGTACGACCAGCTCGCGGGTGGCTTCGCGCGGTACGCGGTGGACCCGACCTGGACCGTGCCGCACTTCGAGAAGATGCTCTACGACAACGCCCTCCTGCTGCGGGTGTACCTGCACGCCTGGCGCACGACGGACGCGCCGCTGATGCGTCGCGTCGCCTCCGAGACCGCGACCTGGATGGTCGAGGAGCTGGCCACGCCCGAGGGCGGCTTCGCCTCGTCGCTCGACGCGGACAGTGAGGGGCGGGAGGGCGCGTTCTACGCCTGGACGCCCGAGCAGCTGCGCGACGTCCTCGGGGCGGAGGACGGGGCGTGGGCGGCCGGAATGTTCGGGGTGACGGAGGACGGCACGTTCGAGCACGGGACGTCGGTGCTCCAGCGGCGCAGCGACCCGGCCGACGAGGCACGCCTCGCGAGGGTGCGTGAGCAGCTCCGACTGGCGCGCGCACGGCGGCCGCGGCCCGCTCGGGACGACAAGGTGGTGACCGGGTGGAACGGCCTGGCCGTCGCGGCCCTCGCGGAGTCGGCCGTGCTGCTCGACCGTCCCGAGCTCCTCGACGCGGCCGTCCGGGCAGCCGATCTCGTCGTCGCCACGCACCTCCGGCGGTCCGCGGACGGCTCGACCCGGGTGGTGCGCGCGTCGCGAGACGGTGCGCCCGGCGACGCGCCCGGGGTGCTCGAGGACTACGGCAACCTCGCCGAGGGCCTGCTCGCCCTCGCGGCAGTCACCGGCGACGCCCGGTGGTTCGAGGTTGCGGGCCGCCTGCTGGACACCGTGCTCCGGCACTTCGCGGCGCCGGCCGGTGGGTTCCACGACACCGCGCAGGACGAGTCGGACGCCGTCGTCGCCCGGATCGGCCGCCCGCAGGACCCGGCCGACGGCCCGACGCCCTCGGGCCAGTCGAGCGCGGCGGGCGCCCTGCTCACCTACGCCGCACTGACCGGATCCCTCCGGCACCGGGAGGCTGCGCTGAGCGCGCTGCGGGGCCCCTTGTCTCTCGCCACCCGGTACCCCCGAGCGGCGGGCTCGGCGCTGGGCGTGGTGGAGGCCGTCCTCGACGGTCCCCGGGAGGCGGCCGTCGTCGGCCCCCGTGACGACCCGCGCACGGTGGCGCTGCACCACCGCGCGCTGGCGTCGACCGCACCTGGCCTGGTGGTCGCGGTCGGGGACCCCGGCGGGCTCGGCGGCGGCCCGCCGCTCCTGCACGACCGGCCGCTCGTCGGGGGTGTCCCGGCCGCGTACGTGTGCCGGGGGTTCGTGTGCGACCGGCCGACGACGCACCCGGAGGACCTCGCGCGCCTGCTCTCCTGAGCGGTCGCCGGACGAGCGCGCCCGGCCGAGCGGGCAAGATAGGGACTCACCACCCACCGCCGGCGCGAGAGGGAACTCATGGCAGTTGCTGCCCTGTACCTCGGCGCCGCGCTGCTCGGCGGGCTGCTCGCGGTGCTGCTGCGCCTGCCGCCGCTCGTCGGGTTCCTCGCGGCCGGCTTCGCGCTGGGTGCCGGGGGAGCTCCCACGCTGCCGTACCTGGAGCCGATCGCGAACTTCGGGGTCGTGCTGCTGCTGTTCGCCATCGGTCTGAAGCTCGACGTCCGCACCCTCCTGCGCCGCGAGATCTGGCTGACCACCGTCGTGCACCTGGGGATCAGCGTCGCGATGGCGCTCGGCTTCCTCGGCCTGCTCGCCGTGATCGGTTTCGGGTTCCTCGCCGACGAGTCGTTCGGTGCGCTCGCCCTGGTCGGGTTCGCCCTGTCGTTCTCCTCGACGGTGTTCGTCGTCAAGGTCCTGGACGACCGCTCCGACACCACCTCGCTGTACGGGCGCATCGCCGTCGGTGTGCTGGTCATGCAGGACGTCGCCGCGGTGGTGTTCCTGTCGCTGTCCAGCGGCGAGCCGCCCAGCCCGTGGGCCCTGCTGCTGTTCCTGCTGATCCCGGGTCGCTGGGTGCTGCACCGGATCTGGGACCGCGTCGGCCACGGCGAGCTGCAGGCGCTGTTCGGCGTCGCGGTGGCGGTCGTGCTCGGCTACGGGCTGTTCGAGCTGGTCGGCATCGCCGGGGACGTCGGGGCGCTCGTCGTCGGTGTGCTCCTGTCGTCGCACCCGCAGGCCGGCGAGCTGTCGCGGTCGCTCATGACGTTCAAGGACCTCATGCTGGTCGCGTTCTTCGTGCAGATCGGGCTGCACGGCACGCCGCACCTGTTCGAGATCGGGCTGGCGCTGCTGCTGCTCCTGCTGCTGCCGTTCCAGGTCGCTGCCTACGCGGGGGTCCTGTGGCTGATGCGGCTGCGTCGCCGCACGTCGTTCCTGGCCGGCCTCGTGCTCTCCAACTACTCCGAGTTCGGGATCATCGTCGTGGCCGTCGGAGCGAGCACGGGCCTGCTCGACGACCAGTGGGTGGTGGTCTTCTCGCTCGCCGTCGCGTTCAGCTTCGGGCTGTCCGCGATCGTCAACCGGCGTGGCGTCGAGCTCGCCTCCCGGCTCTCGCGCCTGCTCCCGGCACGCGACAGCGACCGGTTGCACCCCGACGACCGCCTGGTGGACATCGGCGAGGCCGACGCCCTCGTCCTCGGCCTCGGCCGCGTCGGAGCCGCCACCTACGCCAGGCTGCGCGACGAGTACGGCCTCTCCGTCGTCGGTGTCGAGCACGACCAGACCCGGGTGCTCGCCCTGGACGACGAGGGCTACGACGTCGTGCGTGCCGACGCCACCGACCTCGAGTTCTGGAACCGGGTGCAGCGCGCCGGCCGCGTCAGGGTCGCCGTCCTCGCCATGCCGTTCCACAACGCCAACCTCATCGCCCTGGCCCGGCTGCAGGCCGCAGGCTTCACCGGCAAGGTGGCCGCCGTCGCGCGGTACGACGACGACGTCGCCGAGCTCCAGCGGCACGGCGCGGACGCGGTGTTCCACCTGTACGGCTCGGCCGGCTTCGCGCTCGCGGACCACGCGGCGGAGGTGCTGCTGGCGGCCCGGGGAGGAGCACCGTCGGAGCACCACCCCCCTGCCCGCCCCGGCGACGAGCTGGACGTCCTCGACCCGCTCGACCGCCGCGCCGAGTCCGCCTGACGGCTAGTCGCTGAGCACGATCTGGTCCACCATCAGGTGCCCCCAGCCGCCCGTGGCGTCGTCGAGCACCTGCACCTGGGCCTGCCGGCCGGCGAGGTCGCCCAGGTCCCAGCGGACAGGTCGCAAGGTCCCCTCGTCGCGGCCTGTCGCGGTCCGCACCGGCCGGCCGTCGACCAGCAGGTTGACCGACGTCGCCGGCTCCACGCCCAGCGGGTGGTCGCCGCCCCCGAGGAGCAGGTGCAGGTACCGCCGGTCGATCGTGAACGGGGGAGAGGTGATCGTTCCCGTCGCGGGGTCGCCCCCACCGACGAACGTGTCGAGCACCTGCCGGCCGACCTGGCCGGGGAGCGACCCGGTGGTCGGACCGGCGTCGACGAAGCTGCCCGTCGCGGTCCAGCCCGACCCCCAGTCGGAGCCCTCGAAGCCGGCGAGCACGCGCGCGGGCCGTTGGTCGGGGGCGTCGAGCGCGGTGATCGTGAGGTTCGAGAACGTGGCGGCGCCCCCGGCGGAGTACAGGGCGATCCCCGTGTCCGCGGGCTCGGCGAACACCTGGCTGGAGTGCACGTAGCGCCCGTCGTCGACGAACACCTCGATGGTCGTGCGGTCCACGAGGATGCGCAGGTGCACGCGGTCGGCGGCGGGGTCGAAGGGCGCGTGGCTCTCCCACTTCTCGCCGGACGGGTCAGGGTTCCCGGTCCCGCCACGATTCAGGTAGGTGACGTCTCCGAACACGCCCACGTCGGCGTGCCGGCGGCCGTCGGCGGACCGGCGCAGCTGCAGCCCGACGTTCTCCAGGTCGGTCCAGCTGATGTCGGTCTCCACCTGGTAGGCGTCCCCCTGGTAGTCGAGCGGCACGTGCCCGTCCACGTGGACCGTGCCGAGCTCGGTGACGGACGTCGCCAGGCTGTCCAGCGCCGCTACCGGCTGGGAGAGCAGGGCGTAGCCGCTCCCGGTCCGGGCCAGCCGGATCTCGCGCACGATCGAGTCGGTGCCGTTGAACCCGTCGGCGGCCCAGGTCGGGGTCGTGTACGGGTACGACCAGCTGTTCATCCAGCCGACGGCGAACCGACGGTCCAGCTGGGCGCTCGCGGGGTCGGGCCAGGTGACCGCGCCGTACCAGTCGAACCCGTGGTCGAGCCACTGGGGGTCGGCCTGGTCGGGCACGAAGCTCGTGCCGTCGAACGATCCGGTCCAGTACGCGTACGTGCTCGGGGAGTCGGTGAGGTAGCCGTTGCCGCTCAGGCCCATGACCCAGCGAAGTGCGCCGTCGTCCGCCCGGATCTGGAACAGGTCGGGGCACTCGAGGATCCCCAGGCCGGTGTTGACGTACTCCGAGACCCGCGTCCAGTCCTTCAGGTTCGGGGACGTCCAGAAGCCGATCCTCTGGCCCTCGGCGATCAGCGCCACCCACCGCCCGCGGTCGGCGTCCCACACGATCTTCGGGTCGCGGAAGTCCCGGCGACCCCCGTTCGGGATCACCGGTGCTTCGCCGTGCGGCCGGAAGTTCCGGCCGCCGTCGGTGGAGTACCAGAGGAATTGCGCCTGCGGGCCGGAGGCGTCGAGGATCTGCGCCGGCGTGGGGTGGTCCATCTGCGTGACGAGCATGATCACGGCGCCCGCGCCGAACCCCGCCGTCCCGGCGGTGTCCACCACAGCCGACCCGGACCACAGGTCGTAGTTGGCGTTGGTCGCCTTGGGCGCGGCGACCCCCTGGTCGTGGAACACCACGTTGTCGGTGGTCGTCGCCAGGCGCCAGGCGGTGCCGACGGCGTCGTCGTAGTCGGCGTTGTACAGGTAGTAGTAGTGCGTGGTGCCGTCGATCACCACCGGTCGCTGCGGGTCGTTCTTCCAGTGGTCCGGCACCGTGAAGTGGTACCGAGCCCGGTACGTGTCAGCCACGTCGGCCGCCTGCGCGGGTGCGGCCTGCCGGGGGCCGGCCGCACCCGCGCACGCGACGACGGCGGCGAGAAGTCCGATCGCTGCTCGCCGCCGCGCGTGGTGGCCGGGTGTCCGTCGAGCTCGGTCGTGAGTCGTCATCGACTCGCCTCTCGTCGATCCGTGTCGGGGTACCGGTCACCGCACGTCGGTGGGCACCGGGTCCAGCACCTCCAGCCGGCGGCCGTCCCACCTCACGGGCAGGGGGTCGCTGACGCCGCCGACGAAGCCGCCGCCGGCTCCGGTGTGGTGGAAGGCCAGCAGGACCCACTGGCCGTCGGCTCGGCGGCGGACCAGCCGCCCGCTGTAGAGCGTGTCGTCGGTCGCCTGGTGCGAGTCGGCCACGTCGTACGGGCCGAGCAGGCTCGCCGCCGGGGTGGCCCACACGCCTCCCGTCGCACCGGTGGCGACGGCGGCCGCGGACATGTCCGTCGCCAGGCACGAGAAGAGCAGCACGGGGGTGCCGTCGACGATCTCGACCTGCATCACCTCGAGCTGACCGAAGCCCTGCCCGGGCTCGGACAGCGGTGGTCGCAGCTCCCAGGTGCGCAGGTCCGGCGACCAGGCGTGGCCGACCACACCGCGGTCGTCGGCCGGACCTGTCCGTGCGCGGGCGGTGACGAGCATGTGCCAGCCGTCGCCGTCCGGGTCCGCGAACACCCACGGGTCGCGGAACGCCTCGTCGTGCCACTGACCGTCCGCCAGCACCTCGTACCACTCGCCGTCGGCGCGCAGCACGGGGTTGCTCGGGGACTTGTCCCACGTCATCAGGTCGTCCGACGTGGCGTACCCGATCGTCTGCACGTTGCCCGCCGGCGTGAGTGTCGAGCCGGTGTAGAAGAGGAACCACGTGCCGTCGGGGTGCCGCACGACCGAGCCGGTCCACGTGGCCAGGTCGTCGAAGGCCGGAGCGTCGCTGCGCACCAGCGCGTCCGTCACGCGGGTCCAGTCCTGCAGGTCCGACGACACCGCGTGCCCGATGGAGGCCCGGTAGTGACGACGGTCCGGCTCGTGCAGCGCACGCGACGCGTAGAGGAAGAAGAGGTGGTACTGGTCGCCGTCGTCGGCGAGCCAGAAGTCCCACACCCAGGACTCGGGAAGGGTGAACATGTCTGCCTTTCACGCCGTTTCCGGCGGGGGTTCGAGGGTACGAGGGGTCAGCCCTTGACGCCGCTGGCGGCGACGCTGCTGACGAAGGCCCGCTGGAACGAGAGGAACACGATGAGCACCGGCAGCGTGATGAGGGTCGTGTAGGCCATCACCTCGCCCCAGGCGGGGTTCAGCTGGAAGAAGTACTGCATCCCCACCATGACCGGGCGCAGGCTCTCCTCCTGCACGACCATCAGCGGCCACAGGTAGGAGTTCCAGGCGGGCAGGAACGTGAGGATGGCGACCGTGGCGAACGCCGGGCCGGCCAGCGGGACGACGATCTTGCGGTAGATGGTGAACCAGCCGGCGCCGTCGATCCGCGCGGCCTCGTCGAGGGACTTCGGGATCGTCGAGAAGTACTGGGTGAACAGGAAGATCGAGAACGCGTTCGCGATGAACGGGATGATCTGCACCTGGTAGGTGTTCAGCCAGCCGAAGTCGTACTTCGGGACGCCGCCCTCGAACACCAGGGTGGGCAGCTTGGACACCCAGTAGACCATCGGGATCGCGATGGTCTCGAAGGGCACGATGAGCGTCGCGATGACGACGGCGAGCACAGCCCCGCGGCCCTTCCACTCCAGCCGGGACAGCGCGAACCCGCACATGCTGTTCACCACCAGCCCGAGCAGCACGATCAGCGTGGTGATCAGCACGGAGTTGAGCATGAACCGGGCGACCGGCACCCGGTCGAACACGTCCCGGTAGTTGTCCAGGCTGATGTCACCCACGGGCAGGAACGCGTCCAGGGATCGGGCATCGGTCAAGATCTGCGCGTCCGGCTTCAGGCTGGACACGAACATGAACACGAGCGGGAA
Source organism: Cellulomonas sp. Root137 (assembly GCF_001426725.1). NCBI lineage: Bacteria > Bacillati > Actinomycetota > Actinomycetes > Micrococcales > Cellulomonadaceae > Cellulomonas > Cellulomonas sp. Root137. Next base: position 188,738 of record NZ_LMFG01000003.1, read on the forward strand.
GAGGAAGACGACGGCGAAGAACGCCAGCGCGACGTAGGAGAAGATGCGGCGCCGACGACGCTGCTGGTGCTCCGTCCGGTCGAGCCGGGAGACGGTGACGGTGGTCATGGCTCAGTCCTTCTCTCGGGTCACGAAGCGCTGTACCAGGGCGATCAGGAGCACCAGCACGAAGAAGATGAGCGAGATCGCGGCGCCGTAGCCGGTCTCCTGTTCCCGGTACCCCTTGCGGACCGCGTGGTAGACGATCGTCGTCGTCGAGTCCTGCGGGCCGCCCTGCGTCATCACGTCGATCTGCACGAACAGGCCCAGGGCCGCGATCGTGATGGTGACCAGGACGAAGATCATGGTCGAGCGCAGACCCGGCCAGGTGACGTTCTTGAACTGGCCCCAGGCGTCCGCGCCGTCCATGCGGGCGGCCTCGTAGAGCTCGTCGGGGATGGTCTGCAGCCCCGACAGCCAGATGAGCATGTGGAAGCCGACGGCCTGCCAGATCGACAGCACGATGATCGCCGGCAGCGCGGTGCTGGGGTTGTTCAGCCAGTCCGCGCCCTGCAGCGCCCCGAGGGTGACCGTGTCGATGAACGAGTTGATCAGCCCGCTCGGCTGGTACATGAACTTCCAGAGGATCGACACCACGACGATCGACGTGACCACCGGGATGAAGTAGACGATCCGGAAGAACGTCACACCGCGCAGCTTCTGGTTGACCAGCACCGCGAGGAGCAGTCCCAGCCCGGCCTGCACGGGGACGACGACGATCGCGAACAGGAAGGTGTTGAGCACCGACCGCAGGAAGACTGGGTCCTGCGTGAACGCCCGGACGAAGTTGTCGAGCCCCACGAGCCGGGGCGGGTTGGGGGAGATGAGCCGTGCGTTGGTGAACGACAGGCCGAACGCCAGCAGCACGGGGACGATGAGGAACAGGCCGAGCAGGACGGCAGCCGGTGCGGCCATCGCGAGCCCGGAGCGGCGTTCGCCGCGGGCGCCGGCGGAGGTCCGACGCCGCCGAACGGGGGCGTCAGGCGGTCGCGGAGGCGCGACGGACGTGGTGGAAGAGGTCATGGCGCGTGTCCGATCGGGCGGGGGCAGCAGCGGTGCTGCCCCCGCCGGTCAGGACGGCTCAGAAGCCGTAGCCGTCGTTGGACGAGATGTTGGTGTCGATCTCCTGGACCGCTCCGTCGAGGGTCGACTGCACGTCGGCGCCGCTCATGATGTCCTTGGCCGCCTTCTCAAACGTGCTCGAGATGACGGGGTAGGCCGGCGTGGCGGGACGGGCGAGCGCGAACTCCTGGGAGAGCTCGACGAACGGGCGCAGCGGGTCACCCTCACCGAAGTTGGCGGAGAGCTCCTCGGCGGCCGCGGTCGCGGGGATGACCACCTGCTTGTCGCTGAACTCGGCGATGTACTTGTCCTGGAAGCTGAACTCCAGGTACTCGCGCGCACCCTCCGCGGCGTCGCAGGTGGACGAGATGCCCCACTGCCAGGACCCGCCACCGATCTTCGGGCCGTCGCCGAAGTCCGGCGGCGGGAGGATCAGCAGGTCGTCACCGGCGGCCTCGAGGGAGTCCATCGCGTTCCAGACGCCGGTGTAGCTGAGCGCGACGACGTCGTCGTTGAACTCCTGGTTGCCGATGGTGCCGGAGTTGCTGGCCCAGCCGTTGGCGAAGGCGTCCTGGAACCACGTGAAGAAGGTGACCGCCTCCGGCCCGTTGAGGGCGCCGTCCGCCGTGAGCATGGTGTCGCGGTCGATGAGGTCGCCGCCCGCGCTCTGGAGCATGGGGGAGTAGGCGTACGACCACCACTCGCCCTTGTCCTCCGCGCCGATGTCCAGCGGCGTCTCGTAGCCCGCGGCCTTCAGCGTGGCCAGCGCGTCGTCGAACTCGTCGACGGTCCACGGCTCCTCGATGGTCGGGATCCGGATGCCGTTGGCGTCGAGCACCGACTTGCGGGCGAAGATCGACAGCGCCGCGTCCCAGTAGCCGGCCGCGTAGATCTTGTCCTGGTAGGTGCCCACCGCGGTCGGCAGCAGGTTGTCCGTGATGCTGGTGGGCAGGTCGAGCGGCTGGATGTACTCCGCCCAGGCCCAGTTGGGGACGATCGGGCCGTCCATGTCGAGCAGGCACGGCAGGTCGCCCGCGGCGGCCGCGGCGACGATGGCGTCGTTGTAGGCGCCCTGGGGGAAGGACTCCTCGACCACCGTGTACGTGTCCTGCGACGCGTTGAAGTCGTCGATGATCTTGCTGTAGACCTCCAGCTCGGCCGGGTTGCCCGCCGAGTGGGTCCACATGGTGAGCTCCTGGGGTCCGTCACCGGAGCCGTCGTCGCCCTGGCCTGCCTGTCCGCAGGCGGAGAGTGCCAGGGCTGACGCCGCCGACACCGATACGATCGTGACAAGGGACCTGCGCTTCATCGGGGGTTCCTCTCTTGGTGCCCGACCGGCAAGTCGGGTCACCGCTCCACGACCACCGACGGTGGCCGCTGGGGGTTGCGTGTCAGGTCCGTCGCCGGCTGTCGCTCGCAGCTGTGGCCGGCGGCGGACCCACCGAGTCCCGATCGACGATCGGGCAGGGCATGAGGTGAGCAGCGCCGGTGTCGTCCGGCGTCCTGATACCGAGGGCGACCTCCATCGCCCACCGGCCCATCTCGTAGTGCGGCAGCGCGACGGTGGTCAGCGGAGGGTCGAGGTCCGCCGCGACGAGCTGCTGGTCGTCGTACCCGACGATGGACAGGTCCTGCGGGATGCGCAGGCCCCGGCGGTGCGCCGCGACGTAGGCCCCGGCGGCGATGCGGTCGTTGAAGCAGAACAAGGCCGTGGGACGGCGGTCCTCGGGCAGGTCGAGCAGCTGGTCCGCGGCTCGTCGTCCGCCCGCGGACGAGGTGTCACCGCGGACGTGCAGCGCGGGGTCGGGCTCGATCCCGGCCTCGGCGAGCACCTCCAGGTACCCGTCGTGCCGCAGGCCGGACGCGACGGGCGGGTGCGGTTCGTCGACGTCCACGTACGCGATCCGACGGTGCCCGGCGGCGACGAGCTCACGCACGGCCGCGACACCCCCGGCCCGGTCGTCAGGTACGACGGCCGGGAAGTCGCCCTGGGCCGGCCGGCAGTCGAGGAAGACGCTGCGACGAGGCAACGACGCCGGGACATCCACCACCCGGTGCCACATGCAGGCGTAGATCATGGCGTCGACCTGCTGGTCGGCGAGGGCGCGGATGGCCTCGCGCTCCACCGTCGGGTCCGCGTCCGTGTCCACGAGGAACACCAGGTAGCCGTGCTCCCGGGCGACGTCCTGGGCGCCTGAGAGCATGCGACCGGCGAACGGCGTGGTCGCGATCCGGTCGGAGATCAGGCCGATGGTGCGGGTGCGCTGGGTCCGCAGACCGCGTGCCACCGAGTTGGGGGTGTAGCCGACCTCCGCGGCCGCGCGCCGCACCCGTTCCCGGGTTGCCTCGGGGATCCGGGCGTCCTGGTCGTTGAGCGCCAGCGACACCGTGGCGGTGGAGACACCGGCCGCGGCGGCGACGTCCGAGATCCGTACTCGCGCCATGTCACACCTCACTCCCTCGTGAGTTGCCCGATCAGTCACCTGCTAAATCGATTAAACACCTGGAGTGAGGATGCCCCCAGATCCGCCCGACGTCAAGTGCCCGTGGCCGAACCGTGACGAGCCCCTCCCGTGGAGCGATCCACGGGAGGGGCTCGTGTCCGATCAGAACGGGATCCCGCCCCGTGGGCCGGCGATCCCCGGAGCGGTGCCTTCCTCGCCCGAGCACCACGGCAGCCAGGGGAGCAGCCGGCACAGGAACGTGCCGAGCTGGCTGGGCAGCTGCGTGGACCGCAACGAGGACGACTGCAGCAGGGTGGTGGTGTCGAGCTGCCCGTCACGGGTGTCCGCGACCGCGATGCGCACCGTGACGGGCTGTCGCGGCGTCACGTCGGCGGTGCAGGTCAGCGGCACGGTGAAGGCGTTCATCTCCGTGTCGTGGCCGACGGCGCCGGGATCGTTCGGCTCGAAGTTGGCCACGTAGTAGGCGCTGTTCGTCGCGGCGTTGACCGTGTCCGTGCCCACCAGCGTGTCCGAGCCCGGGACGAACGAGCACGGCGTGCCGCCGACCCAGACGGCGAACGCGTCTCGGTACCCCGTCGCGGCCCAGGTGGCGTACTCCTCCGAACCGAGCACGTAGGTCAGCAGGAGTCGGCGGCCCTGCGGGACGACCTCGACCGAGAGGGTCGCCGCGTCGTACGTCGTCGCACCGACGAGGGCGCTGAGCGGCTCGTCACCGCTCCCGCCGAGATCGCCCGTCGTCGTCAGCGAGCTGTTCGGCCCGAGGATCGCGGACCTCGTGAAGTCCACGTCCTCGTCGGAGGCAGGGTCCGCGTCGATGAGCGAGCCCGACGTGAGCGCCACACCCGTCGTCGGGAAGGCGCCGAACCCGGCGTCCGCGAAGAGGCCGGCCTGGACGGCCGCGCCGGTGAAAGATGCCGCGCGGACGGTGACGTTGCGACCGGTCAACGTGCTGGCGAGCGTGATCGCGTTCGTGTCACGCAACGTCGTCACGCTCTGGCCGGGAGACGCTTGCGCCGCGCCCGCGAACGAGCCGGCGGTCAGTGCTGTCAGTGCGATCCCGAGGATCGCTGCGCGTGCGCCCCTTCGCGCACCGCGTCCTGTCGTCGGAGGCTTCATGATGCTCCAGGTCCTCGTCGGGTGCGTCGGCAGAGAGTGCCTCGCCGGCGCGGGCACGCAGAGCGCGCCAGGTCGCGATGGGGGTTCATCGGTCGTCAACCCGAGGTGGTGCGCGCCGCGCAGGGGCGCACACCCGGAGCTCGCGCCACCGGCCGTCGGCGGCACGTTCGCTGCTCTCCTTCCACCGGTCCGGGGCGCGCGTCGGTGCGCGCTGCACGGGGAGCGCGGAGCGCTCGTGGCGGCCGCGATGGCGGCCGCGGAGGGCCCGGGAGGCGGCTGCTCTGCCGTCCTGCGGACCGTGAAACCTCAGGCGTACACCCCGTCGGGAAGGTCGTCAACCCGTAGGTGACGATTGTCACGGCGAACTGTGATGCGGCCTTGACAGCGGCGAATCCGCGGTGCCTACCCTGTCGCCGATGGGGGAGGAACGGGCCGTCACTCGAGCACCTGCACGACCACTCGAGGAAGCGAACCGACGTGAATGCTTCGACCAGCACACCCCGGCGGCGTGCGGCCGGCAGGACGGCGACTGCCGTCGTGACCGCGTCCGTACTCGTCGCGACAGGTCTGCTGGGCGCACCCGCTGCGCTCGCAGACGACCCGGCGGCCACCAGCTCGCCGACCAGCACACCGACCACGAGCCAGGACCCGACGCCGACGCCGGAGCCTGCGACGACCGCGGAGCCCACGACGCCTGCCCCCGAGGTGGCAGCGCCCGCGCCGGAGGACGGCGACGCCTCCGTGCTGCGGTTGCCGGGGTATCCGGCGCCGTCGATCCACAGCCAGCGGGCCTACGACCCCGAGGACAGCTTCACCGCCAGATGGACCCGTGCGGACGCGCTCCAGCTGCGCGCGATGTCCGACCCCGAGGCTCCCGCCGGGGAGAGCTCGATGCCTCCCGAGTACTCCATGCCGCCGATCCCGCAGGACTTCCCGATCCTCACGGAGCCCGACGGCACCCAGGTCTGGGTGTGGGACACCTGGACGCTGACTGACGGCGCGGCCGACCAGATCAGCTTCAAGGGCTGGGAGGTCATCTTCTCGCTGACCGCCGACCCGAACGCGGGCTACACGTTCGACGCCCGGCACACCCACGCACGTCTCGGCTTCTTCTACCGCAAGGCGGACGTGCCCCCGGAGCAGCGGCCCGAGAACGGCGGCTGGATCTACGGGGGGTACGTGTTCCCGGACGGTGCTGCCGGCGCCATCTTCGAGGACCAGTCGTTCACCACGGTGACCGAGTGGTCGGGATCGACGCGGCTGATGGAGGGCAACAAGCTGCGGCTCTTCTACACCGCGGTCGCGTTCTACCGGGACGCCAACGACCAGGACATCAAGCCGGCGGACCCGCGGATCGTGCAGACGGAGGGCCGGCTGTTCGCCGACGAGAACGGTGTCTGGATGACGGGCTTCCGCGACCAGCACCAGCTCCTCGTCCCCGACGGCACGTACTACCAGACCAAGGAGCAGAACCCGTTCGTCAACTTCCGTGACCCGTTCACCTTCGAGGATCCCGCCCACCCGGGCAAGACGTACATGGTCTTCGAGGGCAACACCGGAGGGCAGCGCGGTGCCGTGACCTGCACAGCCGCGGATCTGGGGTACCGCGAGGGTGACCCGTACGCCGAGGACCCGGCGACGGTCACGGCGAACGGCGCCAACTTCCAGATGGCCAACGTCGGGCTGGCGGTCGCCGAGAACAAGGCGCTGACCCAGTGGCGGTTCCTCCCGCCGATCCTGTCCGGCAACTGCGTCAACGACCAGACAGAACGGCCGCAGATCTACCTGCAGAACGGGAAGTACTACCTGTTCACCATCAGCCACCGCAGCACCTTCGCTCGGGGGCCCGGGGTGGACTCGACCGATCCGCGGTTCTGGTACATGGACGGCCCGGACGGCGTCTACGGGTTCGTCGGCAACGGGATCCGCTCGGACTTCCAGCCGCTGAACGAGGGCAGCGGTCTCGCGCTCGGCAACCCGACCAACCTGAACTACGGGATCGGCACCTCGGCCATGCCGGCCGAGGGGCAGTCGCCGTATACGTTCCAGGCCTACTCGCACTACGTCATGCCGAACGGGCTCGTGGAGTCGTTCATCGACGCCATCGGCAACCCGGACGTGCGGCGTGGCGGGACGCTGGCCCCGACCGTGCACCTGTCGATCGCGGGGACGTCCGCGGTGGTCGACCGGAGCTACGGCGACGGTGGGCTGGGCGCCTACGGGGACATCCCGGCGAACAAGGCACAGCCGGTCGATCCGGCGCCCGACCCCAGGCCGGTCCCCTGAACCGACCGGAGTCGAGCTCGCAGGTGACCCCCGCCCCGGCGGCGGGGGTCACCTGGCGTGCGCGCGGGCGACGCGTCGTGGCGGCGGTGGTCGCGGTCGGTCTCGGGCTGTGCGCGTGCACCCCGGCCGACGACGAGCGCCCTTCCCCGGCACCGTCGCCCCCGTACACCGAGCGCTGGCGTCCGCAGCTCCACTACACCCCGCCCGAAGGACGCCTGGCGGACCCGAACGGACTCGTCCACGACGGTCGGCAGTGGCACCTGTTCCACCAGCAGGACGGCACGTGGGCGCACGCGGTGAGCCCGGATGCGGTGCACTGGACGACGCTGCCGACCGCGCTGGAGCACGACGAGCTCGGGCAGGCGCTCTCGGGCAGCGTCGTGGTCGACGGCGCGGACACGAGCGGACTGTTCGATGGCCCGCCGGGAGGCCTGGTCGCCGTGTACACCAGCACGGTGGGCGGCGAGGCGCAGAGCCTGGCGTACTCGTCGGACGGCGGGCTGACCTGGCGGCGGTACGTGGACAACCCGGTGATCGCCAACGAGGGCCGCACCGACTTCCGCGACCCGAAGGTGTTCTGGCACGAGCCGACCAGGCGTTGGGTCATGGTGGTGAGCACGGGCGACCAGATCGGGCTCTTCGGGTCGACCGACCTCCTCCGGTGGGTGGAGCTCAGCAGCTTCGGCCGCGGCCAGGGCCTGCACTCGGCGGTCTGGGAGTGCCCTGACCTGTTTCCCCTGCAGGTCGACGGGGACCCCGAGCGGGTGCGGTGGGTGCTGACGGTCTCCGTCGGGGCGAGCGACGCCACGGGCGGGTCGACGGCGCAGTACTTCGTCGGCGACTTCGACGGGACCACCTTCACCCGGGACCCGTCCGTGCCTGACGACACGGTCCAGCTGACCGATGTGGGTCAGGACTTCTACGCCGCGCAGTCCTACGAGCAGGCGCCCGACGGCCGCCGTGTGTGGATCGGGTGGATGGGGAACTGGCGGTATCCGTACGAGGCCCCGACCCGACCGTGGACGAATGCGATGAGCGTGCCGCGTGACCTCGACCTGCGCACCGTCGGCGGGCAGGTCCGCCTGGTGCAGTCTCCCGCGCCGGAGCTCGCGTCCCTTCGCGGGCAGCCCGTGCGGATCGGCTCCCGAGCGATCGAGCGCGACACACCGCTCCCGCTGGGAGGTCCGCCCTACGAGCTCGAGGCCGAGATCGAGACGGGTGACGCGGGGCGCGTGGGGCTGCGCGTGCTCGAGAGCCGTGGGGCGGACGGGATCGTCGAGGAGTCTGTCGAGGTCGGGTACACCGCCGCCGACGGTGGCCAGGTCTACCTGGAGCGCACGGGTGGTGTGCTCGCCGGCTTCGCCGTGCGGCGCTCGGCGGCCTACCGTCCGACAGACGGGACCGTCCGGTTGCACCTCCTGGTCGACGCGTCCTCGGTGGAGGTGTTCGTCGACGACGGCGCGCTGACCGGCACGATGCTGGCGTTCCCCGCGGGGGACGGGCAGGGACTGTCGCTGGTCTCCGAGGGCGGCCGACCCCGGCTGCGCAGCCTCACCTACTGGCCCCTCGACTCGATCTGGCGTTGAGCGGACCGCTGGACCGCGGATCCTTGACGGTGGTGTGTCGGGCAAACAGACTCGTCGAGCAGGACAATTCGGACCCGGCTCGGTGGTGCTGCAGACGGTCGGCATCGCGGGCGGGTCCGGCGCAGTGGGCGTCGCGGGCCGTGGGCCGGACAGGTGCGTGATCGCCGTGGCCACGGTGTCGTGGTGTTGTCCCGGGGGCCAGTCCGGCGTGCTGCCCGCGGCGCTGCCCGTGTCCGTGGGTGCAGACGGGGGGCACCATGGCTTGGTTCCGGCTCGCCTCCTCGCCGCGATCTGCACCGTTGCGCGCCCGGCTGCTCGCGGCCGGGCTCCGCGACGCGGACGCCCGCACGCCGGAGGCCTCGACCGAGGGCGCGCCCGGTGTCGTGGTCCTCGCAGAGCCGTCCGCCCTCGGGGGGCCGGTGTGGCCGCCCGGCGGGTCGGGTCGAGTCCTCGTCGCTGCCCTGCCCGGGGTGCGGGTCGATCCCTGGGGGCTGCTCGCCAGGGGCGCCGCGGACGTGGTGCACCTCGACGGCGACGACGACCTTGCCCCCGTCCTCGAGCGTCTCACCCGCTGGGAGGCCGTCGACCGGCTGGTGACCTCCGGCGAGGTCACCGCGACCTCGGTCGGCACGTCGACACGGTGGCGCGACTTCCTGCGCGAGCTGGTGGAGGTCGCGCGGTTCTCCCGCTCGCCGGTGCTGCTCACCGGGGAGACCGGGGTCGGCAAGGAGGTCGCCGCCCGGCTGGTGCACCGCCTGGACCCCCGCCGGTCCGGTGGTGATCTGGTGCTCGTCGACTGCACGACCGTGGTCCCGACGCTGGCGGGCAGCGAGTTCTTCGGGCACGAGCGCGGCGCGTTCACCGGAGCGACGGCCGCGCACGAGGGCGCCTTCGCGCGCGCCGACGGGGGCACCCTGTTCCTCGACGAGGTCGGCGAGCTGCCCACGGGTCTGCAGGCCGCGCTGCTCCGGGTGGTCCAGGAGGGGACGTACCAGACGGTCGGCGGCACGCACCGGCGCCGCACCGACTTCCGCCTGGTCGCCGCCACGCACCGGGACCTGCAGGCGGACGGCTTTCGGGCCGACCTGTACCACCGCCTGGCGGCCTCCCACCTGCACGTCCCTCCGCTGCGGGCGAGGCGCGAGGACGTGGTGCCGCTGTTCCGGTACTTCCTCGCGGAGCAGTGCGCCGACGGCCGGGCGCCCGACGTGGTGCCCGAGGTGGCGGCGGCGCTCGAGGAGCGGGAGTTCCCCGGGAACGTCCGCGAGCTGCGTCAGGTCGCCGCGCGGGTGGCCGCGCGCCATGTGGGAGAGGGGCCGGTGACACCTGGTGACCTGCCCCCCGAGGACAGGCCCGTCGGGTCGACGGACGGCTCGCCCGACCCCGCCGATCGGTGGGAGCGGGGCCTGGAGGGGGCGGTGCGTGACGCGCTACGAGCCGGGGTCGGCCTCAAGGAGCTCAAGGCGCGCACGGCCGACGTCGCGACCCGCGCCGCCCTCGACATCGCCGGCGGCAGCGGGGCGGCGGCACACCTGCTCGGCGTGAGCCGCCGCGCGCTCGACTACCGGACGGCGGCGCTGGAGCGGGATCATGCCGCGCGGTCGACGGACCCCAGCTCCGAGGCGAGCTCGTAGAGGTACTCGGCGAGCTCGCGCCAGTAGACGTCCGGACCCTGCATCTGCGACTGCTTGGCCGGGGCCAGGTCGGTGGCGCGTCCGCGGAACCCCGGGTGGGCGAAGAACGCCCGGCGGGCGAGCGGTTCCACCAGCAGGCCGCGCGCGGCCGGCCCGATCGCGCGCGCCCACGCCCGGGCGGAGTGCCCAGGCAGGTCCACGGGGCTGCCGAGCCGGTTCCACACGCCGAGCGACGCCAGCCAGGACCGCGCGTCGCCGGTCCGGCGCGGCGCGTCCGGCAGGTGCTTCTTCAGCGGCTTGAGCAGGAAGAACGTGACCCGGGTGGGGGCAGCGCCGGGGCGGTGCCAGTACGTGATCAGGTACATGTCCGGGTCCTTGCCGTGCGCCCGGCGGAACGTCCTGCGCCGGGAGTGCAGCTGCCGCAGACCGTCGCGGATGCCCGACGGGTTGTGCGGCTTGATCTCGGCGATGCCCGGGCCGGAGTACGCGTGCTGCGGTGTGCCGGCGGGGATGGCCGGGTGGGGGAGCATCTGGTGCGCGGTCGACGGCGACGGCGACGCGGGGACGGTCCAGGCGGCGACGGTGGACATCGGTTCCTCCGGGGTGCTCAGTGCGGGATGGGTGTGCTGCGGCGGACACGGGCGACCAGGCGCTGGACGTTGCCCGCGAGCACGAGGTGCCGTGCGGCGGGCGCGAGCTGCATGACCTGCACCTTCGCCAGCTCGACGGCCGGGTGCAGGTACGGCCCGTCGGTGCCGAACAGGACCTTGTGCGCGCCGGCACGACGCACGGCGTCGACGAGGACGTCGATGTACCGGACCCCCGAGGTGTCGGTGAACACGTTGGGTCGGGACTCCAGCAGGTCGGTCAGCCGGACCTGCGCGCGCCAGTCGTCGGCGAACGAGGACAGGTGGGGTATGACCCAGGCGACGTCGGGGTAGCGCGCCGAGAAGTGGTCGACCTGCTGCACGTCGCCGCCGGGGTCGTGGACGACCGGCAGGCGGCGGGCCTGCGCGACCCGGGCGACCTCGTCGGTCATGTCCCCGTCGCGCCAGTGCACCTTGATCGCGCGGAAGCCCCACCGGTCGACGGCGGTGCCGACCATCGTCGCGACCCGGCCCGCGTCCGCGCGGGTGCCGACGAACACGATCCCGGTCCACCGGTGCGGCGCGGCCCGGACCAGCCGCGCGACCGCCCGGTTCGCCACCGTGTAGTCGTCCGACGGCGGAGCCATCAGGAGCGTGTGGCTGATGCCGGCGCGCGCGGCCCGGGCGGCGTACCGACGCAGGGGTGCGTCGGTGGACCGCCCTCCGAGCGGGTCGGGCATGACGTCCCCGAGGCCCGCGTGGCAGTGCGCGTCGATGATCACGCCGCCACCTCCCGCGCCAGCACCTCGCGGAGCGCGGCGAGCACGGTGCGCACGTCGCCGTCCGTGAGGTCGGCCCGGAGCGCGAAGGTGAGGGTCGGTGCCGCGCGGCACGCCGGTGCGAGGGCCAGCCCGCGGATGCCCAGGGCGCCCAGGCCGTGCACGAGCCGCACCGGGTCGACCGACGGAGCACGGACGTGGACGAGCGGGAACGGCAGGCCAGCTACCCGGAGCCCGAGCCGTCGCAGCCCGTCGCGCAGCGCCTGCACCACCCTCCAGAGGCGTCGGCGGCGCCCGGCCAGCTCGTCACGGAGTCGCGGTGCCGTCGCTCGCTCGGCGGCGAGCAGATCGGCGGAGGTGGGCGCACTGGAGTGCCACCGCGTCCCGTGCGTCGTCAGCTGCTCGACGAGCGGCCGCGGCCCGGTGGTCACCGCGACCGGCGTGCCGAGCCCCTTGGCGAGCGACACCACCTGCACGGCGGACACCGGACGACCGCCCGACCAGCGCCAGGTGCCGCCCCCGTCGAGCCCGAAGCCGCCGTGCCCGGAGCGGTGGCCGAGCACGCCGTACGCCTGGGTGTCGTCGACGACGAGCGTGCCCCCGTGCGCCAGGACGACCCGCTCCAGCTCGGCCAGCGGGGCGGGCCGGTTGCAGCCGACGCACCACCCGTCGGTCACCAGGACGGGACGTCGCGCGCCGGTTGCCGTCAGGACCCGGCGGGCGTCACCGACGTCGTGGTGGGCGAACGTCCGGACGGTCGCCCCCCGGCGAGCCGCCGCCGACCCGGCCGCGAGCCCGGCGAGCGGGTACGCGTGCGCGTCGACGACGACCGCCGAGGGGGCGAGCACGTCCACGACGTCGACCAGCGCGTGCAGGGCCGAGCGGTGCACGACGCCCGCTGCCGCGCCCTGGCTCGCCGCCACCCGTGCCGCCACCCGGCGGGCGAGATCCGGCTCATCGAGCGCCGCTGCGCGCCCGGTGGTGAGGGTCGCCCACCCGCCGAGCTCGTCGGACCCGTGGTGCAGGCCGAGGAACAGCGACGACGTCAGGTCGAGCACCGCGCACCGCCTCAGGCCCGGGCGCGGGTCCGGTTGCGCCGCGCGAGCAGCACGGCCGGCATCGTCGCGTCGACCCCCAGCTGCAGGTCGACCCCGGTGACCGAGCGGTACGCGTGGACGTAGCGCTGGACCGCGTCGCGCATCAGCCGTGCCCAGTTGGCGGCCGAGTCGGCCTTGAGACCGATCGCGTTCCAGTCGCCCCAGCGCACGCTCATCACCAGCGCCTCACCGTGGACCGCCAGCTCGTGGAAGTGCGTGACGCTGGTGTCGCCCCAGCCGTACAGGGACCGCATGGTGTCGACGCGGTCCATCCACGCCTCCTCGTAGGGGACCATCGGCCGGCCGCCGAGGAAGTCCCGCATCTCGGACTGGGCCAGGATGTACTGCATCGCCAGGATCTCGATGCGCGACTGCAGGGGCACGCCGTCGAACTGGTTCTCCGCCCCCTCTGCGAGCACCAGGTGCGTGTCCCGCAGCGCGTTGAGCACCGGGAACGCGTTGGCCACGACCGTCGTGTCGTCGTCCAGCCGGTAGAAGACGAGCGCCTCGTGGAGCAGCGTGTGGAACGACTCGAGGAACCGGCTGCGCCGCTCGACGTAGCGGGCCGAGTCGGGCACGGCACGTCCGATGAGGTCGAGCCCGTACTCGTACTGGTACTCGGCGGCGCGCCGGCGGACGGTCAGACGGTCGATCTCCCGGTCGCCCCAGGTGAAGAGCAGGTTGCGCAGCGGTCGCAGGTAGCTCAGCGAGAACCGTGCCAGAGGCTCGATGCCCCCCGGCAGCCGCCGGTTCTGGAACCGGGCGAGGATGTGGTTCAACGCTTGCGGCACCCCGGCCTCCTCGTTCCAGTAGGACCAGATGAGCTCCACCGGGGCGGGTGCCGTCAGGAGGGTCTCGTCGATGTCGGAGACGCGCTCCGTGCTCTCGAGGCCACCGCGCACGTCCCGGAACCGGGAGGCGACGTTGTTCAGGTACGGCAGGGCACCGTTGACGAGGAAGCGTCCGCCGACGTCGATGATGTCCGTGGTGTCGAGCTCGAGGAACTCCCGCGTCGCCCGGATGATGATGTCGTAGGCCTGCGGAGAGAACGCCCCGCCCGTCTCGCGCAGCAGCGCCGCGTCCACGAAGTCCTGGTACTCCGGGAAGCTTCGCGCGGACGTCACCCGCAGGATCTCGTCGGTGAGCACCTGGTCCTCGGTGGGGACCGTCCGCGTCCGGTCGAGCTGGACGCGCGTGGCCGGCGGGTCGTTCACCACCGGGTCCGAGGCGCCGAGCAGGTGGAAGGCGCGTTCGGCGACCTCGATCTCCTCCTCGCCGTCGCGCTCGAGCGCGACGAGCTGGTACGCCCCGGTGGGCGCGGTCGCCAGCTCGAACCTCAGCTGCGTCGACGTCTTGCCCCGATCCGGGTCCCTGTCGAGCGGGACGAACCCTGCCGGGCCGCTCAGGACCATGCGGTAGACGGCCTTCGGGTCGAGGCCGGCGACGTCGATGACGACCCGGCCCTTGGACTTCAGCTGCGGGTTACTGATCTGGACCATGGTGTTCCCTTCAGGGCTGGGCGCTGTCCGCGACCGGCGTCGCGGGGCGCAGGGGTTCGTCGGTGGTGTGCGGGCGTTGCATGACGTCGATGCTCGAGCGGACCGCCCAGGCGGACAGCACGTCGGTGAGCAGAGCCGACTCGGCGCGCGGAGCCACGAGTCCGGCCGCCCGGGCCTGGCCCATGACGGCGAACACGAGGCTCGGCGGCTGGCGGGCCAGCACCCCGAGGTCGTCGCCCCAGGCCTGGAACCGCGCCACGAGGCTCTCGGGCGTGCGTGACCTGAGGGGAAGGACGTCGGCGATGCTGCGTCCGCCGAGCGCGGGCGGTCGGTGGGCGGCCATGAGCTCCGCCATCGCCGGTGCGGTGCGCTCGAGCCGGACGATGTCCTCCTGCACCTCGGGCGTGACGTCACCGACCGGGTAGCAGGCCTTCCACGCCGCGACCAGGGCCGCCCACTGGGGGTGCGGGTAGAGGGTCATCCCGACGGCCGCCGACAGGAGGACTCGCACGTAGGGCATGGGGTGCGGGTCGCCGCGCGGTGGGCGGAACGTCAGGGCGCGCGGCAGGCTCACGACCGCGAGCAGGCCGAGGGTCGAGGAGATCCCGAGCTTGCCGACGGACCACAGGTCCGCGATGCACTCGGACACGGTCGACCGCCAGCCGGCCCACGCCCGGCTGTCCCCGCGCGCCGCACGCCGGTCGATCTCGGCCTGCAGCGACGGCACGAGATCGAGCTGGGCGGCCACCTGGTGGCCCACCTCGTGCACGAGGGAGGACGCGACGCCGTGCCCGACCATGCGCTCGCGGGGCACCCGGATGATCGCGACGGGCGACAGTCGCCCCCCGGGGAGCCGGGTCCGTGCACGGCGGATGGCCGCACCGGGACCGCGCGCCAGGTAGCACACGAGCGGAGGCGGAGGCACGGGGGAGCCCGGCACCTGGACCGCGTCGCGGGCGAGCCCGTCGAGACCGGACAGCCAGACGCCGGTGCCCTGCTCGCTGCGCTGCGTGACGACCTCCGCGAAGAGGTCGAGCTGCGAGAGCACGTCGTTGAACCGCATGCGGATCGCGACGAACCTGCGCTGCTGCTCCCACGCGGGGGCCTCCCGGCCGGGGCCGTCGAGCCACTCGAGGAACGTCCCTACCTGCTCGCGGAGGGTCGTCCGGCCGGAGTGCAGGAAGTGCTCGATCGCCCGGTGCGCCTCGTACGGCAGGGCGGCGGCCAGCACCATCGTCTCGGTCATGACGAAGGGGCGCAGGCTCCCGAGCCGCACGAGGAGCGCCTGGGCCTCCTGGGCGATGAGCGCGGGAGCCAGTGCCTCGCCGTCCAGGACGGTGGGCACCGCTCCGCGCCGCTCGACGTGCGTGATCATGCGAACTCGAACCCCAGCTCCGTGTCGGGTCCGGTGTCGTCACCGAACCAGTCGCCGCCCTGCGGCTCGTCCCACCCGGCGTCCCAGGGGTTGTAGACCGGCCAGTACCCGCCACCCCAGACGCCACCGCGGGGTCGGCGTCGGGACGGCCAGGACGAGCCGCCGTAGCCGGAGGAACCTCGTGGCTGCGTGCGGTAGCCGCCCGCCGAGGAGCGGTAGCGGCTGCGTGAGGTGCCGCCGTAGCTCGGGGTCCGGCCGCCGTAGGCGCTGCCGTATCCGGAGCGGGCAGCGCTCGGACGGCCGCCGGAGGTGCCGAGCCGCTGCTGGCGCCGACTGCGCCAGCCGGGCGTCGACGGGCGCAGGAGGGACGGCGCGTAGCGCCGGGCCGCGCTCACGGCGGAGCTGCGCGCGACGACCTGCGGGGGCAGCGACGACGGAGCAGCCGCGGCGTACCTCGCCGTGGCGCGACCGAACTGCACGAAGCGCCGGGCGGCCTCGTACTCGGCCTCCTCCTCACCGAGGACCTCGGCCTCCTCCGCCTCGAGCAGGCTCGAGGCCATGGAACCGAGCTTGCCGCCGATGGCGGTGCCGATCCCGGGTGCGACCAGGCTGCCGAGGGCGCCGCCGACCATGGGCAGCGCGGTCTTGGCCACCTTCTTCAGCACGCCCGTGACGGCCTTGCCCACACCGGACTTGAGGAACTTGCCGGCACCCTTGACCAACTTGCCGAGGAACTGGTCGAGCTCGTCCTCCGACGTGATCTCGAACAGCTCCTGGACGAGCTCGTCCTCGCTCTCGCCGGACCACTCGCCCTCACCTTCGCCGGACCACTCGCCCTCGCCCTCGCCGGACCACTCGCCCTCAGCCTCGCCGGACCACTCGCTCTCGCCCTCCCCGGCCCACTCGCTCTCCCCTTCCCCGGA
The DNA here is from genome assembly GCF_001426725.1 of Cellulomonas sp. Root137. Lineage (NCBI taxonomy): Bacteria > Bacillati > Actinomycetota > Actinomycetes > Micrococcales > Cellulomonadaceae > Cellulomonas > Cellulomonas sp. Root137. Next base: position 205,186 of record NZ_LMFG01000003.1, read on the forward strand.
CCACTCGCTCTCGCCGGTGATCTCCCACTCCTGCAGCGGACCCTCTGCGGCCCACTCGGTCTGGTACGTCATGGCTGTCTCCCTACGCGTTGAGCAGGACGATGTTCGGACCGCGGCGCACCCAGCGCCCCGACGTGGACCGCGGTCGGCGCGATCCGGGCCCGCCCGACGGCGGGGCAAGACGGCTGATCACCGGGGTGAGGGCCGGCAGGTAGCGGCGCGCGGCCGCCATGGCGGAGCGCTGCGCGGCCACCTGCGGGGGCACGCCACGCGGCGCGGCGGCCGCCTCGCGTGCCGTCGCGTCCGCGAAGCGCACGAAGGCGCGGCTGATCTCGAGCTCGCGATCCTCCTGCGACAGGCCCTCGAGCTCGGCCTCGAGCCGGCTGGCGACGAAGCTGCCGAGCTTGCCTCCGATGTCACCACCGCCGGGCACCAGCCCGCCGAGTGCGCGTCCGACGTGGGGGAGTGCCTGCTTCGCCGCGGACTTCAGCAGTCCGCCGACCGCCCGGCCGGCGCTCGATCTCGCGAAGGCGGACCCGGCGCGCACGGCACCGCGCAGCACGTCCCCGAGGAACCGGTCGAGCTCCTCCTCGTTGGTGATCTCGAGCAGCTCGGTCGCCAGCTCCATCTCGGCCTGTCCCGCGAACTCGTCCTCCGACTCGCCCTCCCAGGCGGTCTCCTGGCCCATCTCGAACAGGGCTCGGTCGATGTCATGCATGGGCGGATCCCTTCCCCGACGTGTGAACTCGCTGTGCCTCACCACATGCACGTTCCGTGCCACGCCGTGCCGCGATCGGCCCTGCGGTGCATCCGCTCAGGTGGTGCGTGCTCTCGGGGAGGGGGTGGCCGAGGACTCGGTGGAAGCCCGCTTCGTCCGGGCGTCGTGCCGGGACGGGTCGGTGAGAAGCGCGCTTCGCGGGATCAGGTGGCGCCGGCCCCGTGGCGGCGTTCTGCCGCCCGGTACTTGGCGACCGTGCGGCGCGCCAGGTGGACGCCCTGCGCGGCCAGCCGGGCGCGCGCCTCGTCGTCGCTGTGCGGCGGGTCGTCCGACGCGAACAGCCGGGCGACCGCCTCGCGCGGAGCCTCCGCCGTGCCGAAGAAGGCCGCCAGCGGCAGCACCCGCCGGTCGGGCACCGCCACGACCGCGCCGTGGACCACCCGCGACACGGTCGACGGGTGCAGGCCCAGGCGCTCGGCCACCTGGGCGCGCGTCAGCGGGCGGTGCGCCGCGCGCCCGTGCCGGACGAAGTCCTCCTGCACCTCCAGGGCGGCGGCGGTCACGCGACGGAGGGTGTCCGCGCGGCGGTCGAGCAGGTACAGCAGCCGCCGGGCGTCGGCGACGTGCGCGTCCCGCCACTGCGCCGCCTCGGCCCCGAGCGGGAGCGTGGCGAGCTCGTCGTCGACGGTCAGCCCGAGGTCGCCCGCGTCCAGGGCCTCGACCACGAGGCGGCCCTGCACCTCGCGCACCACGACGTCGGGCGGCGCGAGCCCGGCGTCGTCGCGCCCGAGCGGCAGCGGCGCGACGGTCAGCCGCGTCCGCAGGACCGCCCGGGCGTCGCTCAGCTCGCTGGGAGTCACCCCGAGCCGTCCGGCGAGGTCGTCATCGCCGAGGTCCTCCAGGTGGTCCCGCACGAGGGTCACCAGGAGGGCCGGTCCGCCGTGCTCGGCGTGCCACCGGGCCTGTGCGAGCAGGCACGCGCGCAGGTCGGGCTCGGCGGTCCCGGGTGGCGCGACCGCGCGCACCGCGTCGAGCGCCACGCGGAGGCGCTCGCCCTGGGGACCGCCGATCCCCGCGACACCGGCGGGAAGGAGCCCCCGGCCGTCCAGCAGAGCCATGACCAGGTCGACGTCACCCTCGTGCCCGGCGGGGACGAGGGCGCGGGCCTCCTGCAGCACCTGATCGCGCGCGTCCACGGGCGCGGCGGGGTCCAGCTCGCGCACGTCCGCACCGGTCCCGCTGCACGCCGGGCACCGGCCGCGCTCCAGCGCAGCGGCGCACCACCGGCACCGCCGGGGTGCCCGCCGGACGAGCGCCGGGTTGGCGTCGACGTGCGCATCCACCGCCGCATCGACGTCCGTCTGGCGCGAGGCCAGCATCGCGATGAGCTGCTGTGCCGTGCCGGTGAGCTGGAACCGTTGCTCCAGCTCGACCCGCAGGGCAGGCTCGGAGCCCCCCTCCATCGACCCAGTCTGAACCCGGCGTCGCCGGCGGGCTCCGGGTCAGGCAGCCGGGTTGTTCGCGAGCTGTTCGGCCATGCTGCGGGCGACGTGCGAGCGTGCGTGCTCGAGCGCGGGCTCGAGGTCGTCGAACAGATGGTTCTCGTGCCGCAGCTCGTCGAGCACGCCGACACGGGTGAGGAGCTGCAGGTGCTGGGGCTGGACGCCCTTGACCAGCACGGTGACGCCGGCGCGCTCCAGGGCGGCCACCAGCTCGGCCAGGGCGTGCGCGCCGGTGGCGTCGACCAGGCGGAGCTGCGAGAGGCGCAGGACGACGACGAGCGCGTCGGTGCTCGAGCGGATCTGGGCGCCGATGCGGTCGGCGGCACCGAAGAACATGGCGCCGTCCAGCCGGTACAGGGCGATGTGCTCGTCGCCGGGGTGCGCGGGGCCGGGCAGGGGCTCACGGCGGACCGAGGTGGCACGCGAGACCGCCCGCAGCGCGAAGAACGCCGCGACCAGCAGGCCGATCTGCACGGCCTCGATGAGGTCGACCGCGATGGTGATGACCGCGGTGACCACGAGCACGAGCGCGTCGGACCGGGTGGAGGTCAGGACGACCTTGACCGCCGCGACCGAGACCATCCGCGTCGCGGTGACCATCAGGACACCGGCGAGAGCCGCGAGGGGGATCGCCGAGACCGCGCCCGTCGCGAGGTAGATGACCCCCAGGATCATCACGGAGTGGGTGATCGCGGCCAGTCGTGTCTGGGCGCCGGCGCGCACGTTCACCGCGGTCCGGGCGATGGCGCCTGTCGCGGGCATGCCGCCGAACGCGCCGGACGCGATCGACGCCAGTCCCTGGCCGACGAGCTCACGGTCGGGGTCGTACCGACGGGCGTCGTCGTCCGCGCTCGGCGGTGCGGCCGTGCGCCCGGGGGTCGGGTCAGGCATCGCGGCGGCCACCCGGGCCGACAGCAGCGACTCGATCGCGGCGAGCGCGGCCACCGCGACGGCGGGTCCGACGAGCGAGCGGAGCAGCCCCAGGTCGACCGTCGGGAGGACGGGCAGAGGCAACGAGTCGGGCAGGGCGCCGATGCGGGCGAGCGGCGCCTGGGTGAGCTGGGCGACGGTCGTGACCACGACGACCGCGACGAGCGACGCCGGCAGGCCGGGGGCGAACCGGGGGAGCACGAGCATGATCGCGGCGACGACCGCCACGGTCCCGAGGGCCCACCACACCGTCGGACCGGCGTGGGTGACCGCGTCGATCGCGACGACGAGGGGGTTGCCCCCGACCGACGCGTGGACGCCGACGGCGGCGGGGACCTGCTGCAGGAAGATGATCGTCGCGATGCCGAGGGTGAACCCCTCGACCACCGGCCACGGGATGAACGTCACCACGCGTCCCAGCCGGGTCACGCCCGCCAGGAGGACGATCACGCCCGCGAGGATCGCGACGAGCGGGACGGCGGTCGGTCCGTGCGTCGCGACGATCGGTGCGAGCACCACCGCCATCGCGCCGGTGGGTCCGGAGACCTGGACGCGCGAGCCCCCGAAGACGGCCGCCACGACGCCGGCGACCACGGCGGTGACCAGCCCGGGTGCAGGACCCACGCCAGCGCTGACGCCGAACGCGAGGGCCAGCGGCAGGGCGACGATGCCCACCGTGACCCCGGCGACGAGGTCGGCGCGGACCGTGCGCGGGCGCAGGTCGAGGTCGGCGCGGCCGGGGAGCAGCCCGCGCAGTGACGCGCTCAGGATCCGCCACCCCCCGGGTGACCTTCGGAGAGCGGCGGCAGGTCGTCCGTCGCGGCCAGCTGCGCGCCGGACGCGCTGAGCGTCTCCCGCAGGAAGGCGCGCGCCACGACCAGCAGCTCCGCGACGAGCGGACGGCTGAGGCGGTAGACGACCGCGTTCCCGGTCCGCGTGGACGTCACGACCCCCGCGCGCTTGAGGACCGCGAGGTGCTGCGACAGGGCCGAGGCCTCCGCGCCCGTGGCGGTCAGGAGCCTGCTCACGGACGCCGCGTGGTTCGCGTCGGCACTGAGCACCTCGAGGACCTGGATCCGGGTGGGGTGCGCGAGCGAGCGGAACAGCTCCGCCTTGATGGCGTACAGGGGCGCGGTCGTTGCGGTGGTGGGCACGGGACCTCCTCGGTTGAGGAGTTTAGCAACTCCTCAACCCACTCACTGCCACGTCAGCCGTGAGAGGGGACCTGGGGGCGGTCCGCGGGGACCGGCGAGTCGACCGGGACGCCGCCGCCGATGATCGTCATCGTGATGCCGTGGGCGGCGCTCTGGCGCAGCGCGGTCGTCAGGACGTCGGCGGCGGCCGCGCCGACGCGCACCACACCACGCAGGTCGATCGTCACGGTGCACGCCTCGGTGGCGCGCAGCATGGCCAGCGTGATCGCCGACGACAGGTCGTCCCGGTTGGACAGGTCCACCCGGCCGGACACGTGGAGGATCGACCGGTCGTCCACGACCTCGGCACAGAGCTCGAGCTGCGGGCCGCGACGGGCCTGCGCCGGCAGGGCGTCCTCGGCGAACACGGTGCACAGCGCCTCGTCGAGACGCTCGCGCGCACCGGCGTCCAGTCCGTCGGCAGCGGCGTCGATCACGCGACCGGCGAGCGTCCGCAGGCGCACGTTGTGCCGCTGGGAGCTCTGCTTGAGCAGGGCGAACGCCGCCTCCTCGTCGACCCCGTAGATGAGCATGAGGATGCCCTTGGCCTGGTCGATCGCCGCGTGGGACTCGAGGGCCAGCGCCAGGTCCGCGTTGACGCGCTCGGCGAGCAGAGCATCCCGTGCAGCAGTGACGTCGACGAGGAACCCGGTCACGTCCCCGCCACCGTCGCCCGCGACCGCGAGCACGACGCGGTGGGCCTTGCCGGACAGGTCGAGCAGCGCGTACTCGCACCCCCCGGGGTCGGAGCCCTCGAAGGAGCGGTCGAGCGCGTCGGCGACCGCGGGGCGGTCGTCGTGCTGGACGTGGGCGAGCAGGAGCTCGCGGGTCGGGACGACGTCGCCCGGCTGCATCCCGTGGATGAGGAACATGTGGTCGGACCACCACCACCGGTCGGTGGCCGACGCGAACCGGAAGCGCCCCACGAGCGTGGTCGCGGGCATCGGGACCCCCAGACTGGTGTCGGGCGAACTCCTCCGAGGGCTCCCTCTGAACCCTGGGGACGCTCGCCCCGCCGCCAAGGCTGTTCTTTCGAGACTAGGCCGAGCGACGAGCGCCCGGCATGCGTCCTCCGCCTCAGTATGCGCCGGTCGTGAGGGCCTCGACCCCGAAGAGTGGGTGGAGGATGGGGACATGAGTGCGAGCGGGGAGGAGCCGTGACCAACCGCAGCGCGGTTCTGGCTCGTCTCGCGAGCCTGGTCGCAGCCGCACCGCGTGACCAGTCGCTCGCGGTCCGGCTGTGCGCCGCGTGCGTGACGATCCTCGGCGCCGACGGGGGAGCGATCACCCTCGCGTCGACCCGCCCCGAGCGGCTCACCGTGAGCACGTCCGACGGGACGTCGGCGCGGATCGAGGACCTGCAGGACGTCCTCGGCGAGGGCCCGGGCCAGCAGGCCTTCCGCGAGGGCCGGGCGGTGGTCACCCACGTCGACGGAGACCACGGCGGCCCGTTCCCGATGTTCACCGAGATGGCCGGAGACATCGCCGGGCCTGTCACCGTCTGGGCGATCCCGATGCACCCGGGAGGCACGACGATCGGGGTGATCACGCTCTACCGCGTGGCGGGCGCGCTGACCGAGGGCCTCGACGACGCGCAGTTCCTCGCGGACGCCGTCGGTGCCGCGCTGCTCGACGACCGGATGACCGCAGGCATGGCGCCGTTCGCCACCTGGTCCGACCGGGCTCGCGTGCACCAGGCGACCGGCATGATCGTCGCCCAGCTGGCGATCACCCCCGACGACGCGCTCGCGATCCTGCGCGCGCACGCCTACGCGAGCAGTGGGACGCTCGACGCGATCGCCCGCGAGGTGGTCGATCGACGGCTGACCTTCACGCACACGGACCACGGCGTCTCCCACGACGCGGCAGCCTCGGACGACAGCACGGGAAGTGGTGGACGATGACCGCACGGACGTCGGCGCAGGCCCTCGCGGACGTGGCGAGCGCGTTGGTCGAGGACCACGAGATCACCGGCCTGCTCGCCCGGCTGGTGTCCGACTGCGCGGCACTCGTCCCCGCGGACGCCGCGGCTCTCCTGGTGCGGACCGCGGACGGGGGGTTCGAGCTGCTCAGCGCGACGTCGCACCGCGTCGACGAGCTGGAGCTGTACCACGCGCAGCGGGAGTCCGGGCCTGCCGTCGAGGCGGCGCGCACGGGCGCACCCGCGAGCGCCGTCGGCGGCGAGGCGATCGTGGCGCGCTGGGGCGATGTCGGCACCGAGATCGTGGAGGCCGGCTTCCAGGCGGTCCACGCCTTCCCGATGCACTGGCGTGGGCACGCGATCGGCGGGCTCAACCTGTTCTCCGTCACGGCGGCCGAGCTCTCCGAGCCCTCGTTCGTCCTCGCGCAGAGCTTCGCCGACTTCGCGACGCTCGCGATCGTGCAGCCGGCGGCCCTGGGGGACGAGGACCTCGCGCAGCGCGTGACCGAGGCGCTCGAGGGGCGCGTCGTGGTGGAGCAGGCCAAGGGCGTGCTCGCGTTCCAGCTGGGGCTCGACATGGCGGACGCCTACGACGAGCTGGTCGCGCGGTCGTCGGTGAACGGGTCGACCCTCGCCCAGGTGGCGCAGAACGTGGTCCGGGCCGCCCAGGAGCGCTGACGTCCGGTCGAGGCACAGATGGTCCGCACTGCCTCCGACGTCAGCGGCCGCTCTCCGACGTCGGTTCGTCGACCGCCGAGCCGCACGCCGCGAGCCGCGCGAGCTGCTGCTGGGTGCACGCCGCCGGATGGGGGGTGTGCACCACGACGCGCTGGCCGGGGTCCTCGGGCAGGGGGATCGAGTGCGTCTCGAGCGTGAGGCGACCGACGAGCGGATGGTTGATCTCCCGGACGCCGCACGTGTCGGAGGCGACGTCGAACGCCGCCCACCGGGTCCGGAAGTCGGCGCTGCGCGCCCTCAGCTCGGTGATGAGCTGAGCGAGACCGGGGTCGACGGGGTCACGTCCCGAGCTTCCCCGCAGGAGGGAGACGACGAGGTCGGCCATCGTGTCCCAGTCGCCCCAGTAGTCGTGGGACGCCGCGTCGCAGAACGTGAACCGCGCCTGGTTCACGGGCCGGGTCGGACTCTCGTACAGGGGCAGGTAGAGGGCACGGGCCAGATCGTTGGCGGCGAGGACGTCGAGCCGGTCGTCGAGCACGCAGCAGGGCAGGTTCGTGGCTGCGAGCAGCTGCTGGACGAATGGCCGCACGGTCTGGGCGGACGGCAACGGGTGTGCGGGGTGGCTCGACGAGGGCCCCCCGCGCAGCAGGTCGGCGAGGTAGTCGTGCTCGGCGTCGTTGAGCTGCAGCGCGTGCGCGAGGTTGGCCAGCACCGACGCGGAGACCCCGGTGACCACCCCGCGTTCGACGCGCTTGTAGTACCCGGTGCTGATCCCCGCGAGGGAGGCCACCTCGGCGCGTCGCAGGCCGGTGACCCGTCGCGGACCGCGGGGCGTCGTGAGGCCAGCTCTGTCCGGCGTGATGCGAGCCCGGCGCACCATGAGGAACTGGCGCAGCGCTTCGTTGCGCACACTCGATGCTAACCGCGTCGGCGCGACGGGCCAGCGGTGGGCAGGGGGACCACAGTTGGTCCCCCCTCGGGGGTCGACGCCCGCGCGGTGAGCGGAGTGTCATCGGCAGGTATCCGGACCGTGACCGATGGACCCGCCCGGGCCCTGGGGTGCGCGGACCGTCCTCGAGGGGGAGGGCCAGAGATGACCGCGGTGCGCAGTGCTCGGGTGGGACGCAAGGGACGACGCATCGCGGCGGGGGTGGGCGCAGCTGCGCTGGTCGTCACCGCGCTGACGGCGTCTCCGTCGGTCGCGGCTGTCGGCGACCCATGGATGAACACGTCGTTGACTCCCGACCAGCGCGCGATCCTGCTGCTGCAGGCGATGACGCTGGAGGAGAAGGTCGAGCTCATGTCCGGCGACCAGGGCGCCGCCCCCGCGGCGTTCTACAACGCGCCGATCGAGCGGCTCGGCATCCCCGAGCTGAGCATGGCGGACGCGACCCCGGGCATCGCCTCCCGCGGCTGGGTGCTCCCCGACACCGCGGACACCGCGACGGCGATGCCGGCCAACCTGGCGCTGGCCGCGACCTGGGACCCTGCCCGGGCACGCGACTACGCCGGCGTGGTCGCCGACGAAGCGCGGCAGACCGGGCACGAGGTCCTGCTCGGCCCCAACTCCGACCCCACGCGCAACCCGTTCTGGGGCCGGCAGGCGGAGTCGGCGAGCGAGGACCCGCAGCTCAACTCCGCGATCGTCGTCCCGTACGTCCAGGAGGTGCAGGCGCGCAACGTCATCGCCGACCTCAAGCACTACACGGCCTACACCCAGGAGACGTACCGCGGCGGTGACCAGAACGCCATCGTCGACGAGCGCACCCTGCGCGAGGTGCACACCGCCGCCTACGAGGCCGCGATCGCGCAGGCCGGCCTCGGCTCGGTGATGTGCTCGTTCAACAAGATCAACGGGGTGTACTCGTGCGAGAACGAGTCCACGCTGAACGACATCCTGCGCGAGCAGCTGGGGTTCCAAGGGTTCGTGCTCACGGACTTCGGGGCGATCCACTCGACGGAGGCGTCGATCGTCGCCGGGACCGACCTGGAGACGGGCACGCGGTCGTTCTACGGCGACGCGCTGCTCGCGGCGGTGAACGACGGCCGGGTGAGCGTCGAGCTCGTGGACCGCGCCGTGCTGCGCATCCTGCGCACCATGTTCGCCATCGGCATCTTCGACAACGACTACACCCCGTCCGCCCTCCCGGTCGAGGAGCACGGCGCCGTGGCCCGCGAGGTGCAGGAGGACGCGATCACCCTGCTCAAGAACGACGGGCCGGCGCTGCCTCTGGACGGCACGGCGATCGACTCGATCGCCGTCGTCGGTGCCGACGCCACCATCCCGTCCGCGCTCGGCGGCTCGGCGTACGTCCAGCCGACGTACGAGGTGTCCCTGCTCGACGCGATGCGGGAGCGGGGCCGGGAGACCGGAGCGTCGGTGCGTTACGCCCAGGGCAACGACCCCGTCAACGGCGCGAACATGATCGAGACGCTCGACATGACGGCCGTGCCGTCGTCGGTGCTGCGCCCCGAGCGCGGGATCGGTGACGGGCTCACCGCGCGCTACTACCCGAACGCGGACTGGACCGGAGCACCGGGCCTGACCCGCACCGAGCGGCAGGTCGCCTACGACGTCGGCTTCATCGGTGGTCAGCCGGCCTTCGCCAGCCTGTACGGCTCGCAGGTGCAGCCGACGCCCACTCTGTCCGGCGCGGGACCAGCCGGCAACGGCGACCAGTCCGTGCGCTACACCGGCGACCTCGTCGCACCGAGCACCGGGGCGTACGTCCTCGGCGCCACCGGGTGGGGGGACGCTCGCGTGTACCTCGACGGCACCCTGGTCGTCGACATGACGGGCACCGACGGTCGCCGCGACGTCCGTTCCGCACCGTTGCAGCTCACGGCCGGGCAGGAGTACGACCTCCGCGTCGAGTACACCCAGACCCGTCCGCTCGTGGGCCTGCAGCCGGGGACCTTCCTGCTGCAGTGGTCCGCACCGGCCGACGCGGTGCCCCCGTCGGTGGCCGACGCCGTGGAGGCGGCGGCTGCGAGCGACGTCGCGGTGGTCTACGTGCGCACCTACGAGAGCGAGGAGCGGGACATGGTCTCGCTCAAGCTGCCGCAGAACGCCGAGCAGCTCATCCGCGCGGTCGTGGGAGCCAACCCGAACACCGTCGTCGTGGTCTCCGCCGGCTCGGGCGTGATCATGCCGTGGGCCGACGCCGTTCCCGCGGTGCTGATGAACTACTTCGGCGGCCAGGAGGAGGGCCACGCGCTGGCCTCGATCCTCTTCGGGGACGAGGACCCGTCCGGTCACCTGCCGGTCTCCTACCCGGTCAGTGAGGACGCACTGCCCGTCGGCGTGCAGAACCCGTGGCTCGACGACCCGAACGTGGAGTTCACCGAAGGGCTGAACGTCGGCTACCGGGGCTACCTCGCCTCCGGCGTCGACCCGCAGTTCGCGTTCGGGCACGGCCTGTCCTACACCGAGTTCGTCATCGACCGGCTCCGGGTCGGCAACAACATCCGCGCCACCGGCGGCCAGGACACCGTCGACGCGCGGGTGCGGCTGCGCAACGTCGGCGACCGCGACGGCACCGAGGTCGTCCAGGTCTACCTGGGCCCGCTCCCCGGCGTGGACTCGCCGCCGCTCAAGCTCGCGGGGTTCGCCAAGGTGGAGCTCGGCGCCGGCGACCGCCAGCAGGTCCGGATCGAGCTCGACCGGCGCGACTTCTCGTACTGGGACGCCGACGCCGACCAGTGGGTGACCCCCGTGGGCCAGGTTCCCGTGTACATCGGACGCTCGGCCGTCGACGTCGAGCTGGCGGGCGCGGTGCGCGTCCGCCCCTGAGGCCCGCGAGCACGCCGGTCCGTGGTCAGATCCGGCCGCGGACCGGCGTCCGGTCCGTCGGGTCCGCGTCCTGGGGCATCGTCATCTCGGCGCGCACCCCGAGCAGCCGGACCTCGCGGTCCTCGATCGTGTCGGCCAGCGCCATGACCGCGTCGACGATGGTCTGCGCGTCGCGGGTGGGCGCCGGGAGCTTGCGGCTCGTGCTCTTGGTGACGAACGGCGCGTAGCGCACCTTCACCGCCACACGCTCGACCGACCGGCCGTCCTCGGCGGCATCCTCGACCACGTCGTGCGCGAGCCGGAGCACGGCCTCGCGCACCTGGTCGGGGGTGGTGAGGTTCTGCTGGAACGTGGTCTCCCGGCTGTGACCGCGCGGGATCCAGGGGCTGTCGTCCACGGTGGTCGGGCCGAGCCCCGCCCCGAGCTCGTGGTACCAGACGCCCATCCTCGGTCCGAACTCGGCCGTCAGGGCGTCGACCGGCGCGGCGGCGAGCTCGTGCACCGTGGTGACTCCGAGGGCCGTGAGCCGGCGCGACACCTTGGTCCCGATGCCCCACAGGGCGATCGTCGGCCGGTCGCCCATCACCTCGAACCAGTTCTCGGCGGTGAGCCGGAACAGCCCGGCGGGCTTGCCGAACTCCGTGGCGATCTTCGCGCGCACCTTGTTGTCGCCGATCCCCACGGAGCAGTGCAGCTGCGTCTCGGCCAGGACCGCCGCCTGTGCGCGCCGGGCCAGCGCCTCGGGGTCGTCGGTCCGGGCACCGAGGAAGGCCTCGTCCCAGCCGAGCACCTCGACGACGACGCCCAGCGACCGCAGCGTCGCCATCACCCGCTCCGACACGGCCTCGTACTCGGCTCCGTCCACGGGCAGGAACACGCCGTCGGGGAGCTTGCGGGCCGCGACCCGCAGGGGCATCCCGGAGTGGACCCCGAACGCGCGCGCCTCGTAGGACGCGGTCGAGACGACGCCCCGCTCGGTCGGATCCCCGCGGCCGCCGACGACCACCGGAAGGCCGGCCAGCTCCGGGCGCCGCAGCACCTCGACCGCCGCGACGAACTGGTCGAGGTCGACGTGCAGCACCCACGCCTCATCCGTGCCCATGCGCCGAGTCTGCCCACGGCCCCGCGGGTGCCGTCAATCGTGCACCGCGATCAGGAGGCCCTCGCCGCGCCGCCCAGCGGTGGGCACACTGTGCGCCATGAGGGATCACGGGGTGCTGCGGGTGCGCGACACCTACCGCGGCCGCGTCCGGATCTTCGCGGTCGCGGTCCTCTCGGTGGCCGCCCTGGCGATCGGGGCGGCGGCCGCCGGCTACCTCGTCGACAACGCGGCGCTCCGGCGTGACGGTGTGGTCACCACGGGCACGGTGGTCGAGCACACCTACGGCGGCAGGTGGGCGGACGTCGTCGACGGCTACGTCGTCCGGTACTCCGCCCCCCGCGGCGCCCCGAGGACCGGAGAGGTCCTGTCGGGCGACGACGACCCCGTGCTGGCGGTGGGGGAGTCCCTCGACGTGCTCGTCAACCCGGCCGAGCCCGGCGACGTCGCGCGAGCGGACAGCGGGCCCGACGACACGGAGGCCGTCGTGAGCGTCGTCCTGACGGTTCTCGCGGCGCTCGGTGCGGTCGCGGCCGCGCCGTGGCGGTCCCGGTCACGACCCGAGGACGTCGCGGCGGCAGCCGAGTATCGTCGCGAGCGGCCGGTCGAGGGTCGCCCCAGCTGACGACGCGTCCGGCGGAGTTGTCCTCGAGGGAAGGGCCACCACGGTGAACGAGCAGCTCACGGGCCGGGACCAGGGTGTGACGACCGGCGTGATCGACCCGCGGTACGGCGACCCGTCGGCCACGGCACCCACCTGGGCCGCCATCGAACGACGGCTCGCGGACGCGCAGCTCTACTGGATCGTCACGGTGCGTGCGGACGGCCGTCCGCACGCCGTGCCTCTCGTGGGCGTCTGGGCGGACGGCGCGTTCGCGTTCTGCACCGGGCCCGAGGAGCAGAAGACGCGCAACCTCGACGGCAACGCGCGCGTCGCGGTGACCACCGGCAGCACGGGTGCGGGCGGCTGGGACAGCGGCACCGAGCTGGTGGTCGAGGGCACCGCGACGCGGGTGACCGAGCCGGACGCACTTCAGCGGCTGGCGGACGCGTGGTTCGCGAAGTACGGCGACGACTGGAAGTTCGAGGTCCGCGGCCAGGGGTTCGTCGAAGCAGGTGACACCGGTGGCGGCTCGGACGGTGCGTGGGTCTATCGGGTGGTCCCGGGGAAGGTCCTCGCCTTCGGCGGCGGGCACGGCCAGACGGCCTACCGGTTCTGACCCGGTGGAGCAGGCCCCGTCAGGGGTGGCGGAGGGCGTGCATGTGCGGGCCGGTGTCGCCGAGCCGCACGGAGCCGACACGGACGAACCCGTGAGCCTCGTACAGGCGCGCGTTCGTCTCCACGGTGGTGTTGACGTGCGCCGGCAGGTCCGCGGGGATCGCGGCGAGCCCGGCCTCGATGAGCGCGCCCCCGATGCCCTGGCCGCGCCGGTCGGCATCGACGCCCAGGAGGTGCAGCAGGGCGTGCGGCTCGTCGGGCAGCTGCCCGTGCATGGACTCGAAGCCGGCACGGACGAGCGCGACGTGGTCCTCGGGCAGCAGCAGGTCCAGCATCGAGCGTCCTGGCAGGTCAGTCCCACCGTCGGCGGTCGGCGGCTGCGGGCCGGGCACGGACCACGCGGCGGCCCCGACGGCCCGCTCGTCCTCCACGGACAGCCACACGCTGCCGGCGTGGGTGTACGCCTCGACGGGGGCCCACAGGAACGCCGCGACGGCCGCCTCGCGGCGGGGATGAGGTCCGAAGATCCAGTCCATCAGCGGGTCCGGCGCGAGCGCGCGCGCCAGCACGGCACGGATCGCGGGCAGGTCCGTCGGTAGGGCGCGCCGCACGTGCGCCGTCGCGTCGGGCTCGTTCGGGCCGTGCACCGTCATCGCGTCTCCTCACCGGCGCCGGTGACGCTGCACGCCGGCGACAGCACCATCGTGGCGTGCCGGGCCGCGACTCGTCACGGGGTGCCAGGTCACCGCACGATCTGCACGTCCTCGTGCTCGAGCGCCGAGATGTCCTCCGACGTGGCCCGCAGCAGGCGGTCGGCAAGATCGCGCAGGGCCCGGGCCGCGGCCAGCTCGTCGCCGATCTCCGGGACGTCGCGGTCCTGGGGTGCCCGGCGAGCACGTCCTCGACCGTCCAGGCGGGTGCCGCTGGAGGTGGTGAGCTCGGCGTGCGCCGTCGTGACGTCACCGTCGCCCCGCAGATCGTCGGTCTCGAACAGGTCGATCCGAACCTTCCAGGTGCGTGTCATCGCACTGCTCCCTTCCGCCCGTGGGTGGCCCACCCGTGCGGCGGGCGTCCTTCCCTCTCAGCGTCCGTCGGCGCGTCGGCTCGGGCGTAGGGCACAAGGTCCCCGCTCGTCGGGTCCAGGGCCGAACGGCTCTAGACCCGGCCGCGACGCCGGTTCGACGATCGGTACGACAGCGCGCGGGCCTCGCGTGCCGGAGCGCACCGAGAGGTGGTGGCAGCCGTGGCAGCACCCGACCCGACGCCGACGATCGTCGTGGGAGCGGATGGATCGGACTGCGCACTCCGGGCGGTCGAGACGGCTGCCGCGGAGGCGCGCGCCCTCGGGTGCCGGCTCGAGATCGTCCACGCGTTCGTCTGGCCGGAGCTGCGGGTGCCCGAGGGTTCGCTCGTCGGCGGGTCGGGTGGGGCCGGGCTCCGTCACGAGGCCGACCGCATCGTGGCGGAGGCGGTGGAGCTGGCCCGTCGCGCCGCACCCGACGTCGCCGTCGCCGGGCGTGTGGTCACGGGCGCTCCTGCGCCGGTGCTCCTGCGCGCGAGCGTGGACGCCGCGCTCGTGGTGGTCGGGGACCGGGGGCTCGGCGGGTTCACCGGGTTGCTCGTCGGCTCGGTCGCGGTCGCCCTCGTCACGCACGGACGCAGTCCGGTGCTCGTCCTTCGCGGGCGGACCGCGCCGGCCGGACCTGTCGTCGTCGGGTTCGACGGAAGCGACGGCGCCCTGCCCGCAGCAGAGCTCGCGCTCGTCTACGCGGCCGCCCACGGTTCCACCCTGCGGGTGGTCACGGTCGCACCGTCCGACGACGGCCCCGCCGAGCTGGACCGGGTCGACGGAGCCCTGCGCGGTTTCGACGCGCACGGCGTGACCGTGGAGCGCGTGGTCCAGCACGGTGACGCCCGCCAGACGCTGATCGCGGAGAGTCGCTCGGCGAGCCTCGTCGTCGTCGGCTCCCGCGGCCGCGGGGGGTTCGCCGGGCTGCTGCTCGGCTCGGTGAGTCAGGCCGTGCTGCATCACGCCGACTGTCCGGTGGCGGTGCTGCCGCGGGACGCGGGACGGCTGCAGCTCGTCCGGTGAGGCCCGGGCACGCGGTCAGCCGGCGGGGTGCACGACCATCACGGGGCACGTGGCGTGGTGCAGCACCGCCTGGCTGACGGAGCCGAGCAGCAGGCCACGGAACCCGCCTCGCCCCCGGGACCCGACGACGAGCAGCTCGGCGTCGTCGGCCGCGGTGAGGACGACGTAGGCGGGGGCGCCGCGTCGCACGATCGCGCGGACCTGCACGTCGGGATACCGCTCCGCGTGTCCCGCGAGGCTCTCGGAGAGCACGACCCGCTCCGCGACGCGAAGCTCCTCGACCTCCTCCGGCATCCAGGGCGGGACGGGGCCGATGACCGAGGGCAGCTCCCACGCGTGCACGGCGACGAGGGGCGCACCGCGCCGGGAGGCCTGGTCGAACGCGACGTCCACCGCCCGCGCGCTGGTCGCAGACCCGTCCACGCCCACCACGACCGGCCGGGGCGACGAGGGCGCGGCCGCCTCGGCGTGCCGGCGGACCACGACGACGGGGCAGTGCGCGTGCGCGACGACGGTGACGCTCACGGACCCGAGCAGCAGTCCCGCGACGCCGCCTCGTCCCCGTGACCCGACGACCAGCAGGTGGGCGTGCTCGCTCGCGTCCGTCAGGGCCGCGGCCACGCTCTCGCGCTCGTCGACCTGCGTGGCCACCTCGATCGCGGGGGCGACCGCGTGGACCCGCTCCACCGCGTCCCCGAGCACCTGACCGCCCACCTGGGTGGACAGGTCGAGCGGGCGGTCGCTCACGACGTACCCGTCCACGACGGTCCGCGCGACGTAGACGATCCGCAGCGGCAGTCGCGCGCGTGCGGCCTCCCGAGCTGCCCACGTCAGCGCGTCCGCGGCGTGCGCGGACCCGTCGTAGCCCACCACGATCGCGCGGCTCATCTCGCACCTCCGACAGATCGGTGCCTTCCCCCTCACCCTGCGACGGTCGTGCGTGCCGGTCGTAGGGTCCGAGGTCCCGACCGCGGTCCTGCTGCGACGCGGCGGTCGGGATGTCGGAGGGTCTTCGTACGGTGGCCCGATGACCGTCCGACCGTTCGCCATCGACGTGCCGCAGCCGGTTCTCGACGACCTGCGCGACCGGCTCGACCGCACGCGCTTCCTCGAGGACTCGCCCCGCCGGCCCGCGTCCGGCATGACCTCGGCCTACCTGCGGGAGCTCGTCGCGTCGTGGCAGGCGTTCGACTGGCGCGCCCGTGAGGCATGGCTGAACGGGCACCCCCAGTTCCTCGCCGACGTCGACGGCAGCACGCTGCACTTCGCCCACCGGCGCTCGGAGACACCGGACGCCCCGGCGCTCCTGGTGATGCACGGGTGGCCGCACACGTTCGCGCTGCAGCTGGACGTCGCCGACCTGCTGCCCGACGTCGACGTGGTGGTGATGAGCCTGCCCGGCTTCGCGTTCTCGCCACCGCTCGACGAGCCCACCACCGAGCGGCGGCTCGCCGAGCTGGGGCACGCGCTGATGACAGAGGTCCTCGGGTACTCCAGCTACCTCACCTACGGCGAGGACGTCACCGCGAACGTGAGCGACCTGATCGCCGCGACGCACCCGGAGGCGGTCGCCGGGATCGTCGTCACGCACGCGCACTTCCTGTCCCAGGACGAGCGCGAGGCCACGAGCGACCCGGGCGAGCGGGCTTTCTACGACCGGATGTCGGCGGGCTGGTACGAGCAGGCGGGGTACGCGCACGTCCAGGGCACCCGACCGGACACCCTTGCCGCCGGGCTGAACGACTCGCCGGTCGGACTGCTCGCGTGGCTCACCGAGAAGCTCGTCGAGTGGAGCGACACCCCCGCGGGCGACCCCGCAGCTGTGGAGCGGCGCCTCTCGCGCGACCGGATCCTCACCGAGGCGACCCTGTACTGGGTGACGCAGACCATCGCCACGTCGTTCCGGACCTACTACGACGGGGCCGACGCCGTGATCCCGCCCGTCGAGGTCCCTGCCGCCGTGTTCATCCAGCGGCACGAGCACGACAACCCGGAGTCGGTGGCGCGGCGGTTCTACCGAGACCTTCGGGTGTTCGAGGTGCTGCCCCAGGGCGGCCACTTCACGGTCGCCGAGGTGCCGGAGGCCATGGCGGACCGGGTGCGGAGGTTCATTCTCGAGCTGCGCCCGGCGCGGTGAGGTCGGTGCGTCCGACGGTCACGCGTACTCGTGGCGGTGCAGCCAGCGCATCGCTGCCGCTCCCCAGATCGGCGGCAGGTAGAACGTCACGAGCCGGTAGGTGATGGCCGTCGAGACGGCGATGTCGCTGGGGATCCCGACGGCCTGCAGCCCGACCGTCAGGCCGAGCTCGGCGACCCCCATGCCTCCGGGGACGGGCATGAGGCCGGAGAACAGGCTCACGGCGGTGTTGACGAGGATCAGCTGGGAGAACGAGGCGGTCTGGCCGAACGCGTGCAGGCAGAGAGCGAGGACGCCGGCCTGCAGGAGCTGCGCGACCAGGTTGCCTCCGAGCATCGCGGACACCTTCGCGGGCTTGCGGAGCACCCCCAGCGCGGAGCGCGCCGAACGCGCCTGGCCGACGAGGGCGGCGCGGGCTCGCGGAACCGTCGCAGCGAGGCTGTGACGGAGCCGGGGGACGGCCAGGGTGACCACGCCGCCGATCGCGATCAGAACCACCAGCGCGACGATCAGTGAGGGACTGCTCGAGTCGGATCCCGTGGTGCTCGACCCCGACGCGAGCGCCGACGTGAAGCCGGGCAGGCCGCTGACCAGGATCAGCAGGATCAGCGCGACCTGCACGACGAACCCGCTGACGCTGTCGATGAGGCCGAACGCGAGGGCGGTCGCGGCGGGGATCCCGAACTTCTGGAAGAAGCGGACCTCGAGCGTCAGTCGGGCGGCGGTCGCGGGCAGCACGAGGGAGATGAACTGGATGGCGTACTGCAGCATGAGCACCGGGAGGTAGCGCAGCCGCGCGGTCGCCGCTCCGAGGGTCGCGCCCGCGAGCGCCATCTGGATGCACGGGGACAGGACCAGGGCGGCGACCAGCCAGGCCCAGTCCGCCGAGGCGAGCGCTGCCGCGACGCTGGCGAGGTCGACGCCGGCCAGCAGCGTGACGAGCACGTAGACCAGGAGCCCGACGACGAGGAGCGTCCCGATCGACCGCGGGGTCACCCGCCGCAGGCGCTCCAGCGGCGGCTCCTCGACCCCGGCGACGGCGACGGCCGCCGCGCGCAGCTCGTCGAGCGTCCAGGCGGCTCCGCGCACCTCGGCACGGGTCCGGCTGCCGAGAGCGGCCGGCTGCACGTAGGGCAGCACCGCAGCGAGTCCGTCGGGCCCGATGGCCTCGACCGCTGCCGACAGCGCCCGTTCCAGGCCGACCGCGATCGCCGTGACGACGAGGAGCCGGGCCTGGTCGGCGCGCGGCTCGCCGCCGTCCGAGGCGAGGGCCGCGCCGTCGAAGTCCGCCAGGGCGACCGAGCCGTCCGCGCGGATGACGACGCTGCTGCTCTCGATCCGTCCGTGGGCGATCCCGGCGCCGTTCAGCGTCACCACCGCACGCCACATGGCGCCGAGCAGCTCGTCGTCCACAGCCTCGGCGTCGAGGAGCCTCAGGGACGCGCGGGGTGTGCTCGTCACCAGCAGGGCGTCGCCCTGGTCCGCCACCCCGACGGCGACGACGTCGAGCGTCGGCACACCCGCCTGGGCGGCCAGCACCGTGACCAGCGCCTCGTGCTCGACGCGGGACCGGCGGGTGCCCCAGACGTGCGCCCGTTCACCCCGCCGCGTCAGTGCCGCCCACAACGATCCGACGACCTGGCTGTCCCACGCGTCGCGCCCGTAGACCTTGACCAGGAGGTTCGTCCCGCGATCGGTGCGCGCGACGAGCAGGTTCTCCGCGGCGAGCCGTCCCGGGGCCGCCGTCACCCGGGTCGCGGGCACACCGAGGTCTGCCAGCGCGACCAGGACCTGGGCGTCGGTCAGCCGCCCCTGGGGCGACCCGAGGACGAGGTGCGCGACGGCGGCCGCGCCGATCCCGACGGCGAGGGCGGCACTAGCCCCGATGAGGTTCGTCGCACCCAGGCCGATCGCGGCCACGGCACCCAGGCCGAGGACGACACGACTCGCGTACCTCCAGGGTCGGGCGAGGTGCGGCGACGCGGTGACGACGACGGCGGTGACCATCGCGACCCGGGTCGCGACGTAGACGACCGGGGGTCCGGAGGACACCAGACCCTGGACGATGGTGAACGCGTCGGTCCCGGCGAGGGCTCCGGCCACGAGCGCGGCACCGAAGGCCAGGGCAGCCGCGGTCGCCTGGTCGAGGAGCAGCCGGCGACGTCCTCGGCTCAGGGCGGCGAGCAGGACGACGCCCACGGCCCAGAGGGTCAGGACGGCGTAGACGATGCTCCACAGCCAGCCGAACAGCGGTTCCAGGCGCGCCAGCACCGTGTCGAGTGCATCGTCGGCTCCGGTCGGCCCCGGTGCCGCCAGGGCGAGCAACCCGAGGGTGAGGACCGAGGCGACGAGCAGGATGACGTCCGTCGGACGACGCAGCCGTGGGGCGTCGGCCGCAGACGACCAGATCCGGACCAACCCGCCGTCGCGAGCCCGGTCCGTGCTGACGGCCATCGAGCCTCCTGGCGATGACGACTGACCTGGGACGGTGCGGCCGATGCGCGGCAGGTCTCCCACGAGCTAGTGGCTTCCCGTCAGCGACGGTCGGTCTGCACCACGAGGAGGAACTGTCCACCGCCCGGCTCGACGGTGGCGGTCACCGGGAGGTCCGGAGCGAACCGCGAGAGCCGGTCGACGAGCCAGGCGGCCGCCTCCTCGCCGTCCGCCTTGGTGGGGCAGCGGCCGACGACCTCACGGCCGCCCTTGCGGGTCAGCCGCTCGACGGTCGACACGATCGGTGCCGGCTCCACCACGAACAGCGCCGGCGACCAGGCCACGACGGGCTTCACTGCGCCCTTGCGGGTGTTGCACGCGCGGTGCGCGAGCCGCTCGGAACCCGGTGCAGCCTTCTTCCCCTTCGGAGTCGCGCCGCCGTCGATGCTCGGGCCGCGGTCGGAGTTGACGGACGCGTCGGGGTCGACCGGCTCGTCGCACAGCCAGCATCGCCAGCCGTCGCGCGAACCGACCTCGTCAAGGGTGCTCATCCCCGGAGGCTACGGGTCTCCGGGGCCGATCCTGCCCGCGGCGCTACCTCGCCTCCGCCTGGACCTCGTCGGCCGCTGCCTTGATCGCGTCGGCCTCGGCCTTCTCGATGGCCTTCTCGAGGATGGCGTCCGCCTTGTCCAGCGCCTTGCGGAGCGCCACGGCGCTGGGGTCGGAGACCAGGGCGACGATCCCGGAGTGCCCAGCCACGATCGAGTCCTGCAGGTCCTCGGCCAGCTCCTTGCGGTTGTGCAGCGCGACGCCCTTGCCGGCCGCCGCGCCGACGAGGCCGAGCGCGGCCGCGCTGCCGAGGATGGTCGGAGGGAAGAGGAGGCCGAGCGCGACGCCCCCGACGACTCCCCACGTCAAGCCCTTGCGGGTGCTGTGATCGGTCGACTTGAGGATCTCCAGCGTGCCGTCGGCATCCCGCTTGACGACGAGGACGCCCTCGACGTTCAGGGTCGTCCCGTCCTCGGCGCCCTTGATCGCCTCGTACGCCTCCCATGCGGTGTCGGTGTCGGTGAAGTCGGCGACGAACAAGGTGTAGGCGCCGTCCGAGACGAGAGCGGCGGCGCTGAGGGTGGACTGGTCATCGGACATGGCGGTGCTCCTTCGAGTGGGACGTGCGGTCCACCCTCACGATCCGAGGGCGGTGGCCTTGAGCTTGGCGAACTCGGTCTGGTCGATCGCGCCGGAGTCGAGGAGCGCCTTGGCCTGGGCGATCTGGTCGGTGGGGGACGACGACGCGGTGGCGCTGCGGATGCGGTCGTCGAACGCGGACTGTGCGGCCTGCATCTGCGCGGCCTGCCGGGCACCCATGCTCTTCCCGCGCACGATGAGGTACAGCAGGATCCCGAGGAACGGGAGGATGACGAGCAGGACCACCCACAGCGCTTTCACGCCGCCGCTGGTGTCCGGGTCGCGGAAGAGGTCGCCGAAGATGGCGATGAGCAGCCAGAACCAGATGATGAACAGGAAGAGCTCGAGCATCCAGAGCAGGATGTCCCCGCTGCCGAACGACGCGGACAGGTTCACTGTGCCTCCTTGTGGGGTGGTCGCGGCCGCGCAGGTCGCGCGGACGGCGGACGGCGGCTCACGGTGCGACCGGGGTCGACGCGACGGGCGTGGCGGACGTCGGCAGGGTGAAGGAACCGGCGGCGGCGGACGCGGCCGAGTCGGCCAGCGTGCCCCGTGCTGCGCGTGCACGGCGGCCCATGACGACGGCCATGGCGACGCCCAGGGCGCTGAACGCGGCCATCAGCCACGAGGCCGCGGCGAGCCCGTCCGACAGGGCGTCCGCCCGGGGCAGACCTGCGGCGGTCCCGTCGGCGATGACGCTCCCGTAGACCGTGGCAGCGAGGGCCGTCGCGACAGCGGCACCCACGTAGCGGGCCATGTTGGAGACGCCGGACGCTGCGCCGACGTCCGTGGCGTCGACCGACGCGGTGGCGGCCGCCGAGGCCGGGCCGTTGGACAGTCCCATGCCGATGGCGACGGCGATGAGGGGAAGGACGAACGCCCCGTAGAGCCAGGAGCCCTCGGCGAAGCCGAGCATCGCGAACCCGCCGGCGGTGATGGCGAAGCCGGCGCCGACCACCTGGCGTCCCCCGAACCGGGCGGCGAGGCGAGGCACGAAGGGCGCGACGAGCACGAGCCCGACCGTGGCAGGCAGCGTCGCCAGGCCGGCCTGCAACGGGCTGAGCCCGAGCGTGCTGGGATCCTGGAAGTACAGGCTGACCAGGTACATCAGGGCGTTGATCGTGCCCGCCCCGATGAGGATCGCGAGCGTGGAGCCGACGAGGATCCGGTTGCGCAGGAGCGCCAGGTCGAGCATCGGCACAGCCACCCGTCGCTCGACGGCGACGAACCCGACCCCTGCTGCGACGGCCAGCGCGAAGCAGCCGAGGGTCGCCAGTGACGTCCAGCCCCACGCGCTGCCCTTGCTCAGCGCGAGGATGAAGGGCGTCAGCGTCAGGGCCACGAGCACGCTCCCGCCGAGGTCGATGGAGCGGGACCGGGCGGTGTCTCGTGACTCCGACACCGTGATGGCCGTCAGGACCATGACGCCGAGGGCGACGACCGCGTCGACCCAGAAGAGCGCGTGCCAGCCGGTGACCTCCACCAGGACACCGCCCAGCAGCGGACCTGCGGCGGCTCCGACGGCGGCGGCGGCACCCCACAGCGAGACGGCCCGGAGCTGTGCGGCACCGGTGTTCGCCACCGACAGCAGGCTGAGCCCGCAGGCCAGGATCGTCGCGCCGGCCGCACCCTGGATCGCGCGCCCCGCAATCACCATGCCGCCCGAGCTCGACAGCGCGATGAGCACGCAGGAGGCGATGAAGAGGAGCAGGCCGATCTGGAAGACCCGCTTTCGTCCGAACACGTCGCCGAGCGACCCGGACGTGACGATCGTCGCCGCGCCCACCAACGAGTACCCGGTGACCGCCCACTGCAGGGTCTCGACCGACATGCCCGTGTCGGCGGAGATGGCGGGCAGCAGGATGCTCACCGCGGAGGTGTTGGCGTTGACGACCAGCGTGGACAGGCACGCGGCGACCAGGACACCGCGTGCTGTCGACCGCCCCGACGATGCTTGGGTCACAAGCGCCGACCCAGGTTCTGCAGGAGGAGTGCCTGCGCGACGATCATCGTCTCGATCTCGGCGGGGTCGACGCTCTCGTCGGACGCGTGGATCCGGGACAGCGCGACGTCCTCGGGGCCCCAGAGGATGAACTCCGCGCGCGGGGCCACCGACTCGAGAGTGCGCAGCAGCGGGATGGAACCGCCGCAGCCGGCCTCGCCGACCGACGTGCCGAAGGCCTCGGTCATGGCCTCGCGTGCTGCGGCGTACGCGGGCCCGTCGGTCGCACAGGTGAACGCCGGGGCGGCCTTGGTGCGCTGGACCTCGACCTTCGCACCCCAGGGGACGTGCGACTCCAGGTGCGTCACCAGGGCGTCGAGCTCCTGCTGCGGGTCCGACCCCGGCACGATGCGCATGGAGATCTTGGCGCTGGCCTGCGGGATGAGCACGTTCGACGAACCGGCGATGCTCGTCATGTCGAGCCCGATCGCGTTCACCGAGGGCCGCGCCCAGAGCCGGGCGCTGATGGGACCCGTCCCGGTGAGGCTGACCCCGTCCAGGACGTCGGCGCTGGCACGCAGGTCGTCGGCGCTCAGGTCCTCGCCCGCCCAGGTGGTGGACGTGACCCCGTCGACGGCCACGTCGCCGGCGTCGTCGTGCAACGTGGCCAGGAGACGGGCGAGCGCCATCATGGCGTCGGGCGCAGGGCCGCCGAAGACCCCGGAGTGCAGCGGGTGCTCGAGCGTGCTGACGGTGACCACGCACGCGACGTCACCGCGCAGCGCGGTGGTCAGGACCGGTTCACCGACGCGCAGGTTGCCCATGTCGCAGATGATGAACAGGTCGCAGTCGAACAGGTCCGGGTGCGCCTCGACGAAGGCCTCGAGGTTGCTCTCGGTCTCCTCCATCCCCTCCAGGATCAGCTTGACCGTGCACGGGGGCTTCCCGTCGAAGACGCCCAGGGTGCCGAGGTGGATGATCAGGCCACCGATGTCGTCGGCAGCCCCCCGCCCGTAGATCCGTCCGTCGTCCTTGCGCGTGGCCGTCCACGGGTCGCTGGTCCAACCCTGCTCGGCCGGGGCCGGCTGGACGTCGTAGTGCGCGTAGAGCACCACCACCGGCGAGCCCTCGGGTCCGTCGATCTGCCCGTAGATGGGGGAGTACCCGGTCGGCACGTCCATGAGGCGCGCGTCCGCGAAGCCGGCCGCCTGGAACAGTCGGAGCGTCTCCTCGCCCATCCGCTGCACGGGCTCGGCGGGGTAGCCGGGGAACGCGACGGACGGGATGGCGACGAGCGTGCCCAGGTCCTCGAGGAGGCCCGGCATCAGGTCGGCCGTCTTGCCCGCGATCTGTTCCTTGGTCTGCACGACGTGCTCCGTTCTCTGCTCGACACCGCGTGGATGCCTAACTGCGAGGTCAGAAGAAGACGGCCCCGATGACCGAGCCGACGATGATCGTCGTGACCGAGAGCACGAGCATCGGGATGAAGAAGCTGTGGTCGATCAGCTTGGTGCCCAGCTTCGTCGTGCCCGTGAGGTCGAAGTTCGCGGCGGCGATCTGCGTGCCGTTGGCCGGGAGGGTGTAGACGCCGCCCAGCGCACCGGCCCACATGCCGGTCACGACACCGGGTGGCAGGCCGACAGCGAGACCGATCGGCACCATGGTCCGCGTGGCCGTCGACTGGCTGGTGGTGAGCGCGGCGACGAGGAACACGGCGAGCGCGAAGAGGAACCGCCAGTCGGTGACCCAGGCCCCGACCGTGCTGATGATGAACTCCTCGTGCGCGGCGATGAACGTGGCCGTGAGCCAGGCGATGCCGAAGAGGGCGATCGCCGAGATCATGCCGGCCTTGAACACCGACTGGTCCGGCACCGTCCTCACGTCCGGCCGCCCGACGAACAGGATGATGACGCCCACGACGAACATCACCAGGACGATGGTGTTGGTCATGTCGAGCGACACCGTGCCCACGTCGGGGACCTCGAACGAGGGGCGCAGCCCGGGGAACAGGCCGAGGATCACGATCGCGACGACCCCCGCGAAGAACACGAGCGCGGAGTTGCGGCCGGCACGCGTGTAGGTGAGCTGCGCGGAGGCGGGTGCCGGCTCGGCGACCCCCGACGGACCGGTGACGTCCGGACCGAGGCCCGCGCTGCCGGACGACACCGCTCCGGCGGGGACCCCGACGGCCACGGCCGGGGGCGCGACGAGCTCCCCGGACGCGATCTTGGCCTGGACCTCGGGGTCGTCGTCCAGGTCCTTCCACATCCGGTTGACCACGAGGGACGTGACGATGATGCCGACCACGCACGCCGGGATCGTGATGGCGAGGATCTGGGTCAGCCCCAGGTTGTACGGCTCGACGTCCGTCAACGTCAGCATCGCGGCCATCGCCGCGGAGACGGGCGAGGCCGCGAGCGCGATGCCCGACTGCACCACGGTGACGGTCAGCGGGCGGGACGGTCGGATGTGGTTCTTGTAGGAGACGTCGTAGATCACCGGGAGCAGCGGATAGATGATGTTGCTGGTCCCGGCGCCCACGGAGAACGCGAAGGCGGTCAGGGGTGCGATGAGGGTGATCTGCTTCGGACGCCGCTCGATGACCCGCGCCGCGACGCTGACCATCCAGTCGATCCCTCCGGCGGCCTGCATCAGGGCGGCGCTCGTGACGACGGCGAGGATGATCGCCATCGCGGCGGCGGGGGGCTCGCCCGGTGCCTCGCCGAAGACGAAGACGAGGACGAACGTGCCGAGGCCGCCCCAGAGCCCGACGCCGACACCGCCGGCCCGGGTGCCCATCACGATGGCGCCGAGCACCACCAGGGCCTCGAGTACGAAGCTCACGCTCATGCCGAATCCTCCGTTCCAGTCCTCAGCGCGGTCATCCGGTGGTGCACTGCGTGTCGAGCGACTCCGCCAGGGCCGCGAAGGCGTCCCGCACGTCGTCGACCGCCGCCGAGACCAGCGGCGCAGCGGGATCCTGAGCCTCCGAGCCCGCCGCGAGCTGGAGGTCGTCGACCGCGGTGCGGAGTCGGGAGGCGGCGGCGTCGAGGCGGTCCTCGGAGAGCGCCTCGAGCTGGTTGAGCTGCGCCTTCGCGGCGACGGCCTTGGCCGCCACGCTCGCGGACCCGCCCTCGGTCTGCGCCAGCTCGCGCAGGTCGTCGACGGTGGCGGTGAGCGCGGCGTAGCTCACGCACGGGTCCTGGTCGGCGGGGTCGGCGCACGCGGCGAGCGTCCCGCCGGCGACCACGACGAGAGCGATCCAGGCGACGGGCCGCCTCATCGGGGGGCTCCGGTGACGATGGCCAGCAGCACCCGGCAGGCGAGGACCATGTCGTCGATGGCGATGTGCTCGCTGGTCGCGTGCTCGTCGACCATCCCGGTCGGCAGCGCCACGCACGGGATGCCCTTGGCGTTGAAGAAGTTGCCGTCGGTCCCGCCGCCGGACTTGCGGGGCACCACGTCGAGCCCGACCGAGCGGATCGCTGCGGCCGCCTCCCGGTAGGGCACGGCGTCCTCGGCGATCTTGTAGGTCTGGTAGATGGTCTCGACGCCGAAGTCGACCGTCGCGTCGTGGCGATCGGCGGCCAGCTGGCACGCGTAGCGCATGGCCTGGAGCTGGCGGTCGAGCTTGCCCTGGTCGTGGCTGCGGGCCATCCCCTCGAGGACGGCCGTGCCGGGCACGATGTTGCGTGCCTCCCCGCCCGTGAACGTCCCGATGTTCGCGACCGTCTCCTCGTCGATCCGCCCCAGCGGCATCCCCGCGACCGCCTCGGCGGCCACCTGCACGGCATTGATGCCCTTCTCCGGCTCGACGCCGGCATGGGCCTTCCTGCCGACGAAGGTGATCGTCAGGTACACCGACGTGGGCGACCAGTAGGTGATCGAGCCCATGACTCCGGCGGTGTCCAGCACGAACCCGTGGCTCGCCTCCAGCAGCTCCACGTCGAGCTGCCGGGAGCCGACCAGTCCGCGTTCCTCGCCCACGGTGACGACGAACTCGATCGTCGGCACGGTCTCGTCGGGGTGCTCGCGCAGGAGCGTCAGGACCTCGAGGCACCCGGCGATCCCGGACTTGTCGTCGGCACCGAGGATCGTCGAGCCGTCGGTCCGGATGGTGCCGTCGGCCCCCACGATCGGCACGATGCCGCGATCGGTCCCCGCGGTGTCCATGTGCGTCGACACGAGGATCGTGCGGGCGGGGTCACCGGCCCGGACGGCGACGAGGTTCCCGACACGGTCGCGCCGCACCGCGCAGCCCAGGTCCGTGAAGCGGGCTTCCAGGTCGAGCCCGATCGCCTCTTCCTGACCGGTGGGGCTGTCGATCGCGACCAGGTCCAGGAAGGTGCGCAGGAGTCGCTCCCGATCGACGCCGTGCTGCAGCACCGTAGACATAGCGCGAGGATGGCAGCCGCCCGGGTAGGTGGTCCCCATCCTCGACCGGGTGGGGAGGACGGTGGACGCGCCGAGGACGTCGATGCTGGTCATCGACCGACATGTCCGCAATGATCGAGTTCGAGCGATTGCTCGTGCTGGTCAAGGGGGGGTCCCGTGACGCGCAGCGGATCGGGCGGGCACGACCCCGCCGACGCAGCGACCTCGTTCTATGGGTCGCGGCTCCATGCTCCGCCCACCCCGGCCCGCTACCTGCGCCGGCCCCGCCTGGTCGATCTCCTCGACCAGGCCACCTCCGCGCCGATCACCGTCGTGGTCGCGCCGGCGGGGTCGGGCAAGACGTCGTTGCTCGCCGACTGGCTCTCGTCGGCCGCCGTCCCGACCGCGTGGGTGTCCGTCGACGAGACGGACCGGGACGGCGGGCAGCTCTGGGCGGGCGTCACCGTCGCGCTGGGGGAGCTCGTCGACGGGCTGACGACCGGTGCGCGCGGCGCACGTCGTCCCGGCACGCCCGCCGCGGCGGTGGCCGTCCTCCTCTCCGGGCTGGAGCACGCGGACCATCCCGACTCCGCCGTGCTGATCATCGACGACGTCCACCTGGTCGACGACGACGACGGCATCGTCCGGTCGATGGCGCTCTTCCTGACGTCCGTCCCCTCGTGGCTCCACGTCGTGCTGCTGTCGCGCCGGACGCCGAAGCTGCCCATCGACCGGCTCCGCGTCCGCGGGCAGCTCTCGGAGGTCCAGTTCGCCGAGCTGCGGTTCTCTCCCGAGGAGGCCGAGTGCATGCTCGCCCGCTTGGACGCCTCCCTCGCGCAGGACGAGGTCGGCGAGGTGGTCGATCGAGCCGGGGGCTGGGCCGCGGGTCTCCAGCTCTCGGCGCTCGCGTCGCGGTCCGACAGGGCGCAGCCCGCGGCCATGCCTCGCGCCGACACGCGCGGGCTCCTCTTCGCCGACTATGTCTGGCGCGAGGTGCTGGGCGCCGAGCGTCCCGACGTCGTCCAGGTCCTCCTCGACACGTGCGTCGCCAAGCGGACCGACGCCTCCCTGGCCACCGCGCTCACCGGGCGCAGCGATGCCGGCGAGCTCCTCCTGGAGGCCGAGGCGCGCGGCCTGTTCGTCACCAGGCTCGGCCCGTCGGGGTGGTTCGAGGTGCACGCCGTGGTCCGGGACGAGCTCCTCGCCGAGGCGACTCGCCGCTCGCCGCAGCGGGTGGCAGCCCAGCACGCGCGCGCCGCCCGGTGGTTCGAGGATGCCGGCGAGGTGGCCACTGCCCTCGAGCACTGGATCCTCGCCGGCCGGCCGCGCGACGCACTGCGGCTGCTCGCCGGCCGCGTCGAGGGTCTCTACGACTCGGGGCGCGAGGCGACGATCGCACGCACGCTCGCCCTGATCCCGCTCAACCTCGCCTCGACGG
This sequence comes from Cellulomonas sp. Root137, assembly GCF_001426725.1. Taxonomy (NCBI): domain Bacteria; kingdom Bacillati; phylum Actinomycetota; class Actinomycetes; order Micrococcales; family Cellulomonadaceae; genus Cellulomonas; species Cellulomonas sp. Root137. Next base: position 233,843 of record NZ_LMFG01000003.1, read on the forward strand.
ACCTGCAGGCCCTGATCGAGTTCGCCTGGTGCCACCTGCTCGTCGACAAGCGCCGCTTCCTCGAGACGGTCCGGGCCGGCGCGGCCCGGGAGCGCCCCGACGGGGAGAACCGCACGCAGACCGGGCGGCTGACGATGCTGCAGTCCGTCGCCGCCACGGTGACGGGCGACTGGAGCAGGAGCCGCGAGCTGACGACGGAGTCGATGGCGCTGCTGGGGGAGGACCTCCGCACCGACGAGCTGGGGCGGTTCGGCTGGAACCTGCTCGCGCGCGAGGCGGCGCTCAGCGAACGCTGGGACGACGACTCCGGGCAGCTGGAGCAGATCCGCCTGGAGCTCGGTACGGACCCGGAGCGTCGGCTCAGGTACGAGGGCATCCATGCGCTGGGCGAGGCGCTCGCGGGACGTCCGCTGGACGCGCTGCGCATCGCCGCCGGCGTCCGGGACGTCGTCGCGGTGGGCTCGATGACCATCCTGTCCGCCGAGCTGGGCATCGCCGAGGCGCTCGCCCACCGCGAGCTCGGCGACCGCGCCCGCGCGTTGACCGAGCTGACGTCGGCCTCCCCGCCGTGGCGCGACCCGGTCACGCACGCGCAGTGCCTCGCGATGCTCCAGCTGACGGAGCTGCGGCTCGACGACGGTGACGTCGCCGCTGCCGACGAGTGCTTCGAGCTCGCCCACGAGTTCGTGCGCAGCGAGTTCGCCGGACCGGGCGGGCTGATGTGGTTGGCGCGGACGGGGACCGTCCTGTGCCTCGCCGCCGGCCGGATCGCGGAGGCCCAGAACTGGGCCGAGCGTGTGGACGACCCCTTCTGGGGTGGGGTGGGGCTGGCTCGCGTGCGGCTCGCAGAGGGTGGTCGGGCCGAGGCGGAGGCCCTGCTCGAGGCGGTGGTGCCACGCTGCCCGCGCCACGAGGTGGTGCGTGACCTGCTGCGCGCCCGGGCCGCGGGATCCCGTCCGCTCGCCCTGGAGCGGGCCGCCCGCGCGATCGGGCTGGCGACCGGCGTCGGGCTGGTGCAGACGGTCGCATCCGAGGGCGCTGAGATCCTCGAGCTGCTCGAGGTCCAGGCCGTGGTGGCTCCGCAGGCGTGGCTCGACCGGGTGCGACGGGCCGCCTCACCTCACGCGACGACGTCCGTGGTGGACCCCAGCCCGCCGGGGGAGCACCTCACGGAGCGCGAGATCGGGGTGCTGCGGATGCTGCCGAGCCGGCTCACGCTGCCCGAGATCGCCGACGAGCTGTACATCAGCGTGAACACGCTGAAGTTCCACCTCCGGGTCATCTACCGCAAGCTGGGTGTCGGCTCGCGGCTCGAGGCGGCCGAGGTCGCCCGTCACCTCCACAGCGAGAGCCGAGCGCGGGTGAGCGGGGGCGTGCACCAGCGCTGACGGGTCGCGATCACCCCGTGCAGGGTGGTGTCAGCCCACCTTGCCCGCCCGGACGATGACACGGTGATCCCCTCTCCTTCGCCCAGGACGAGCCGATGAGTGACGCGGCCGGCCGGCGCCCGGTGCACGAGGCACCCGACGCCGACCTGGTCGAGTACCTCGTGATCGTGGTCCCCGACCTCGGGTCGCTGGACCGACTGGTCCCCGCTCTCGGAGAGCTGGTCGAGGCCTCGGCGATCCGGATCATCGATCTCGTCTGCGTCACCAGGAGCGCGCACGGTGGCGGGTTGACGGTGCTCGAGCTCGAGGACGTGGAGAGCCTGTCGGGTCTGCGCGACGTCGAAGGTCAGGTCGGGGGGCTGCTCAGCGCCCACGACATCGCGACCGCGTCGCTCGCGGTCGGTCCTGGCTCGTCCGCGGTGGTCCTCCTGATCGAGGGTCGCTGGGCGGCGCGTCTCTCGGCGGCGGCCAGGCTCGCCGGTGGGCGCATCGTGGGGGGCGAGCGGATCGCCCGGCGGCGCGTCGAGGCGGCGCTGGCGCCCGACACGTCCTCGCGCGGGACGGACCGGTGATCGCGCATGCACCGAGTACCCGGCTCGCGCACGGAGCACCCCGACCTGCTCAACCGCACCCGGCCGGCGAACCCGCCGGAGGACCCGTGGGCGGCCCTGCTCGTCGATCCGGCCGCCCAGCTGGCCGAGCTCGCCGACCTGGTCGAGCGCGGTCTGGCCACCCCCGACGAGTTCGAGCGGCAGCGCAGGAAGGTCTTCGGCGACAGTGAACGGCTCGACCACCCGTACCACGACCACGACGAGTGAGAGGTTCGACCATGAGTGAGCACCGCAGCGGGTTTGCCGTCGGCGTGACGGTCTTCGCCGCGACGATGTTGATGGTGACCGGCGTCTTCCAGGCCATCCAGGGGCTGGTGGCGATCTTCGACGACTCCTTCTACGTCGTCGGCCAGGAGTGGATCTTCTCCTTCGACGTCACGACGTGGGGCTGGATCCACCTGATCGTGGGCATCCTCGTGGCCGCGGCCGGCATCTTCGTCCTCGGCGGGGCGGTGTGGGCCCGCACCATCGGCGTGGCCGTGGCGGTCTTCAGCGCAGTGGTCAACTTCGCGTGGCTCCCGTACTACCCCGTGTGGGCGGCCGTGATCATCGCGATCGACGTCTTCGTGATCTGGGCGCTGACGGTCCACGGCCGTGACGTCGTCAGCTGAGCGCGGGCGCGCGACCCGTCTGGCGCGCGTCGGGGCACTGGTCGGGGCCGCGTGCCTCGTGGCGGTGGCGAGCGGGTGCACCGCCGAGTCGCCGGTTGCTGCGGCCCAGCAGAACGTCGCCGAGAAGCAGGAGGCACTGGCCGACGCCCAGGCGGACGCGGCCGAGGCCTCGGCGCAGTTCTGCACCGCGAGCGCCACGTACCTCACCGCGCTCGACCGGTACGGCGACGTGCTCCACGACACGGCGCCGACCGTGGGCGACGTCAAGGATGCCGGCAGCGACCTCACCAAGCCGGCGGAGAAGACCCGGGACGCGGCCCAGGACGCGGTCGACGCGCGCGAGGCCGTCGCCACCGCCGAGGGCGAGCTCGCCGACGCGCAGGACACGCTCGCGACCGCCCAGGCCGTGGCCGCCAACCAGCCACCCCCGACGCCGACCGAGGACCCGCCGAGCAGCGAGCCGTCGCAGCCTCCGGCGACGGTGCTCCGCGTCCAGCAGGCCGAGACCGAGTTCGAGACCGCGCAGGCGGGCATCACGGACCAGACCCCGCTGAGGGAGGCCGCGGAGCAGTTCAACGCCGCGGCGGTCGCCCTGGAGATGGCCTGGCTCCAGCTCGTCGCCCAGTCCGGGTGCCTCTCGGACGACCAGCGGGCCGAGGCCGCGGCCGCGGCGAGCGCCTACACCGCCGCGCTCCAGCAGTCGTTGGCGGCGATCGGCTACTACGCCGGAGCGGTCGACGGCATCTACGGACCCGAGACGGCGGCGGCGGTCGCGGCGTTGCAGGAGGCGAACGGGCTGCCGCAGACCGGCACCATGGACAGGGCGACGGATGCGGCGCTGCAGTCTGCGCTGGATGCCAAGGGTGGCGCCGCGGCCGACGAGTCGCTGGCGTCGACGGCCGCCCTCCAGCAGACGCTCAAGCTCGTGGGCTACTGGGACGGTCCCGTGGACGGCAGGTGGACCGACGAGCTCACCGCTGCGCTCGGTGCTGCGCAGACGACCCTCGGTGTCCCGGTGACGGGGACGGTCGACGCTGCCACGGTCGCGGCGTTCCAGGCCGCACTCGCGACCGCCCGAGCGCCGGAGCCACCGGCCGAGACGCCGGAGCCGACGGAGTCGGCGACCGACTGACGCGGCCCGCGGCCGGGATCACGTGGCGGCGGGATCCCGGCCCGGGTCGACGGTCGCGGGGGCGAACCGGTGGGCGAGCTCCTCGGACCCGTGCGCGAGGAGCGTCACGTCGGCACCGACGAGCACGAAGGAGGCGCCGGCGTCCGTGTACGAGCGCGCCAGGGTCGGGTCGAACGCGTTGACCCCGACCGGCGTGCCCGCAGCACGCACGGCCTCGAACGTCCGGTGGACCGCGGCGACGACGTCCCGGTGGCTCTGCTGGCCGAGCAGCCCCATCGAGGCGGCGAGGTCGGACGGCCCGACGAACACGCCGTCGACGCCGTCCACCGCCGCGATCGCTCCGGCGGCTGCCACACCCTCGATCGTCTCGATCTGCACGAACAACGACACGTGCTGGTCGGCGTCGTCGAGGTACCCGTCGACCCGGTTCCACCGGGCCGAACGGGAGAGCGCCGAGCCGACGCCCCGCCGGCCGCGCGGCGGGTAGCGCACGGCCTCGACCGCCGCCTGCGCGTCCTGCGCCGACGACACCATGGGCACGAGCAGGTTCTGCGCCCCGAGGTCCAGGACTTGCTTGATGGTGACGACGTCGCCGACCGGGACCCGCACGACCGGGGTCACCGGGTAGGCGGCGACCGCCTGGAGCTGCGCGAGCACGGACTCCAGCCCGTTCGGCGAGTGCTCCATGTCGACGAGCAGCCACTCCAGCCCGGAGCCCGCGCAGATCTCGGCGACGAGCGGGCTGCCCGTGCACACCCACATGCCCGCGAGCGGCCGCTGGGCCGTCCCGAGCGCGTCACGGAACGTCGGCATCAGACGAAGCGGCATGTGATCGTCCCCAGGTCGCGGTAGTCGGCCAGCACGGTGTCGCCCGGCTGCACCCAGATCGGTCGGGTGAACGAGCCCGCGAGCACGAGGTCGCCGGCCTCGAGCCGGTCACCGTGCTGGGCCAGCTTGTTCGCCAGCCAGGCCACCCCCAGAGCAGGGTGGCCGAGCACCGCTCCCGCGACGCCGGACTCCTCGATGGTCTCGTTCCGGTGCAGCATCGCAGCCACCCAGCGCAGGTCCACGTCGTCGGGCCTGACCGGGGTGCCCCCGAGGACCATCGCACCCATCGCGGCGTTGTCGCTGATCGTGTCGACGATCGTCCGGCCGGCGAGCTCGATGCGCGAGGACAGGATCTCCAGCGCAGGAACCACGTACTCGGTGGCCCGCAGGGCGTCGAAGATCGTCGCGTCGGGCCCGTCGAGGGGCTCCGCCAGCCGGAACGCCAGCTCGACCTCGATGCGGACGTTCGAGAACCGGCCGTGCTCGATCACCGAGCCGTTCTCGTAGACCATGTCGGCGAAGATCGCCCCGTAGTCGGGCTCGTCGATGCCGGTCGCCGCCTGCATGACCTTCGACGTCAGACCGATCTTGCGGCCGACGGGTCGCCGCCCGGCGGCCACCGCCCGCCGGCGCCACTCGCCCTGCACCGCGTATGCGTCGTCGACCGTCATGCCGGGGTGGCGCGCCGTGAGAAGCGGGATGGTGGTCCGGTCCCGCTCGGCGCCGGCCAGCTCGTCGGCGATCGCTGCGATCGTCTCGGTCGGCAGGCCGGTCACAGCTGGTGCCCCAGCTTGTACTCGCCCTGCTTCCAGCTCGGGAGCTCGTCGGGAGCGTCCCCCTTGCGGGTGTACGAGAACCCGTCCGCCCCGATCGTCACCGCCATCTCGCTCGTGTCCGTGCGGGCGACGACCGGCTGCGGGTTGCCGTCCAGGTCGAGCACCAGGGACGCCTCGGTGTACCAGGACGGGACGACCGGGTTGCCCCACCAGTCGCGGCGCTGGTTGTCGTGGACGTCCCAGGTGACCACCGGGTTGTCCGGGTCTCCCGTGTAGTAGTCCTGCGTGTAGATCTCGATCCGGTGCCCGTCGGGGTCGCGCAGGTACAGGTAGAACGCGTTGGACACGCCGTGCCGGCCGGGGCCGCGCTCGATGCGGTCCGACATCCGCAGCGCGCCGAGCTTGTCGCAGATCGCCAGGATGTTGTGCTTCTCGTGGGTCGCGAAGGCGACGTGGTGCATCCGCGGACCGTTCCCGCCGGTCATCGCCGTGTCGTGGACCGTGGGCTTGCGGCGCATCCACGCGGCATAGGTGGTCCCCGCCTCGTCCTGGATGTCCTCGGTCACCCGGAACCCGAGGTCCTCCATGTACCGCACGGCACGCGGGACGTCGGGGGTGACCTGGTTGAAGTGGTCGAGGCGCACGAGGGTGCCCGGCGTGTAGAGGTCGTAGCGCCACGCGAGCCGCTCGACGTGCTGGACCTCGTGGAAGAACTCGTACGGGAACCCGAGAGGGTCCTGCACCCGGACCGAGTCCCCGACGCCCGTCGCGAAGCCGTCTGCCCGCCGCTCGACCCGGCACCCGAGCTCGCGGTAGAACGCGACCGCCTTGTCGAGGTCCCCGGGGGAGCGGACCCGGTAGGAGAGCGCGGCGGCCGCCGCCACCGGACCCCTGCGCAGGACGAGGTTGTGGTGGATGAACTCCTCGTAGGTGCGCAGGGAGATCGTCTCCGCGTCCTCCTCGGTCACGACCAGCCCGAGGACGTCGGCGTAGAAGTGCCGTGACGCGGCGAGGTCGGTGACGACGAGCTCCATGGACGCGGCGCGCAGGATGTCCGGCGGCGGGGACGACGGAGTCGGGATCGGGTCGGCTGCCCGGATCGGGTCCTCGACGGTCACGACGGGCTCGGGCCCGTCGGGGGTCAGCGGCGTCGTGCTCACGTCAGTGTCCTTTGCCGAAGGTCGGGTGGTGCGCCTCGCCGAGCGTGACGTGCACGGCCTGCTGGTGCGTGTAGAAGTCGATCGAGCGGTACCCGCCCTCGTGCCCGAGGCCGGAGGCCTTGACGCCCCCGAACGGGGTGCGCAGGTCACGGACGTTGTTGCTGTTGAGCCAGACCATGCCCGACTCGACCGCCTGGGCGAAGGTGTGCGCCCGCCGCAGGTCGTTGGTCCACACATAGGCCGCGAGCCCGTACTTCACGCCGTTCGCCAGCGCGAGCGCCTCCTCGTCGGTGTCGAACGGCGTGATCGCGACGACCGGGCCGAAGATCTCCTCCTGGAAGATCCGGGCGTCCGCCGGGACGTCGGCGAAGACGGTCGGGGCCACGTAGTTGCCGGTCGGGAAGCCCTCAGGTCGCCCGCCCCCGGCGACGAGACGGGCCTCGGTCCTGCCGAGCTCGATGTAGCCCATGACCTTCTCGTAGTGCTCCGGGTGCACGAGCGCACCGACCTCGGTCGCCGCCTCGTGCGGGGGCCCGACGACGATCCGCTCCGCCTGGGCGGCGTAGCGCTCGACGAACTCGTCGTAGATCTCGCGCTGGACCAGGATCCGGCTGCCCGCCGTGCACCGCTCGCCGTTGAGCGAGAACACCCCGAAAATCGTCGCGTCGATCGCGGCCTCGAGGTCGGCGTCGGCGAAGACCACGGCGGGGGACTTGCCCCCGAGCTCCATCGAGAGGCCCTTCAGGTGCGTCGCCGCGTTCGCGAAGATGAGCTGCCCGGTCCGGCTCTCGCCGGTGAACGAGATGAGGGGGACGTCCGGGTGCTTGACCAGCGCGTCGCCGGCCTCCTCGCCGATCCCGTGCACGAGGTTGAACACGCCGACGGGCAGTCCGGCCTCCTCGAAGATCCCGGCCCACAGCGAGGCGGACAGGGGCGTGAACTCGGCGGGCTTGAGCACCACCGTGTTCCCCGTGGCCAGCGCGGGGCCGAGCTTCCACGACTCGAGCATGAACGGGGTGTTCCAGGGCGTGATGAGCCCGGCGACGCCGATCGGCTTGCGGTTGACGTAGTTGATCTGCCGGCCGGGCACCTTGTAGGCGTCGTCGGTCTGGGCGACCACCAGGTCGGCGAAGAAGCGGAAGTTCTCGGCGGCCCGACGCGCCTGGCCGAGTGCCTGCGTGATCGGCAGGCCCGAGTCGAAGCTCTCGAGCTCGGCGAGCCGGGCGTCGCGCGACTCGACGATGTCGGCGACGCGGTGCAGGACCCGCGACCGCTCCCGCGGCAGCATCCGCGGCCACGGCCCCTCCTCGAACGCCCGACGCGCTGCCGCGACGGCCCGGTCGACGTCCGCCTCCTTGCCGGCCGCGGCGTGCAGGTACGTCTCGTTCGACACCGGGTCGAGGACCTCGAACGTCGCGCCGTCGGCGGAGTCGACGTGCTCGCCGCCGATGTAGTGCCGGAGGCGTTCGGGGAGGTCGGTGGGCATGGGGTGTGCCTCTCAGAGTGAGGTCGTGACGCCGTCGGGGTGCTCGTGGCTGAGGTAGGCGGCGAGCGTGGCGGACCGGTGCCCGCGGGCCGCTCGCTCGATGTCGGGCAGGGGTGCGCCGGTCTCGATCAGGTCGAGGAGCACCTCGTGCTCCCGCACCGACTCCTGCGCACGGCCGGGCACGAAGCTGAAGGTCGAGTCGCGCAGGTGGCCGAGCCGGGTCCACTCCGCGTCGACCAGGGCTCGCATGCGGGGGTTGGGACAGGCGGCGAAGAGCACCGCGTGGAAGCTGTGGTTCACCGCGGTGAACCGGTGCGGGTCGAAGTCGTCGAGCGACTCGACGAGGCGGCGGTTGAGGTCGCGTGCCTGCCGGAGGTCGTCATCGGTCAGGTGCCTGGCCGCGAGCGCGGTGGCGGCCCCCTCGAGGATGGCCAGCGCCTCCATGCTGTGCCGGTACTGGGTGTCGTCGATCATCGACACGCGCGCCCCGACGTTCCGCTCGAACGTCACCAGCCCCTCGGCCTCGAGCCGGCGGATGGCCTCGCGCACCGGCACGACGCTCATCCCCAGCTGGTCGGCGATGGACCCGAGCACCAGGCGGTACCCCGGGGTGAGCTCCTCGCTCGCGATCCGCTCCTTGAGCCAGTGGTAGGCGAGCTGCGACTTGCTGCGCTCCGCCGCCTCGCTCATCTGCTCGCGCGCCATGCGTCGAACCTCGCTCTCCACCGCGCGTCCATCGGGAAGAGCCCGTCCACGGGGTGACCGGCGGCCACCTGCCCGGCGATCCAGCTGTCCTCCTCCTCCTGGGCCAGGGCGGCGTCGACGACCTCCTCGACGAGCGCGGGCGGGATGACGACCACGCCGTCGCCGTCGCCGACGAGGATGTCGCCGGGCTCGACGGTGGTCCCACCGCACGCGACGGCGACGTCGACGTCCCACGGCACGTGCCGGCGGCCGAGGACGGCAGGGTGGGCGCCCGCCGAGTAGACGGGGATGCCGACGGCGGCGACGGCGGCGTAGTCACGGACGCCGCCGTCGGTGACGATGCCGGCCGCGCCCCGCGCGTGGGCGCGCAGGGCGAGGATGTCGCCGAGCGTGCCGGACCCGGTCTCACCGCGTGCCTCGACGACGAGGACCTCGCCCTCGCCGACTGCGTCGAACGCGCGCTTCTGGGCGTTGTGGCCACCGCCGTGGCGGGCGACCAGGTCCTCGCGGCCGGGCAGGAACCGCACGGTGCGCGCGGTGCCGACGAGCTTGGCACCGGGGTGCATCGGCCGGACCCCGTCGATCGTCACCTCGTCCAGGCCGCGCTTGCGCAGCTGGGCGCTGAGCGCGGCGACCGGCGCCTGCATGAGCTTCTCGCGCAGCGCGGGGGGGAGGCCTTCCGGCGCCAGCCCGGCGGCAGCCCGTGAGCCCCACGCCTCCGCGCGCTGGACGTCGTCGACGGCGGGCAGGGACCCGAGGGCGTCGTCGAACCCGTGCGCGCCCTGGGTGACGGTCGTGACGAGCCGTCCGGAGGTGGGGCCACCGGCCACGTCGACCTCGACCTCGACGACGTCCCCGGGCACGACGACGGACGAGCCGGCCGGGGTGCCCGCGAGGATGACGTCGCCGGGTTCGAGCGTGAGGTGCTGGGAGAGGTCGGCCACGAGCTGGGCCAGGGGGAAGAGGAGCCCGGCGGTCGTGTCGTCCTGACGGAGCTCGCCGTTGACCCAGGCCCGCAGCCGGAGCGCGCCCGGGTCGACCGTGCGGGCGTCGAGGAGGCCGGGTCCGATCGGGGTGAAGCCGTCGCCGCCCTTGGACCGGACGTTGGAGCCCTTGTCGTTCGCGCGCAGGTCGTACAGCCCGAGATCGTTCGCCGCCGTGACCCACGCGACGTGGTCCCACGCCCGGGCCAGGGGCACACGCCGGGCGGCGGTGCCGATGACGAGCGCGATCTCGCCCTCGAAGGCGAGCAGCTCGGTGCCGAGCGGACGCTCGACGGTGCCGCCGGAGGGCGCGACGGAGCTGGAGGGCTTGAAGAAGTACGACGGGTGCGCAGGGCGGCGGCCGCGCTGGTCGGCGCGCGACGCGTAGCTGAGGTGGACCGCCACGATCTTGCCCGGCCGTCCGGGCAGGGCGGAGAACCTGCGGTCCGTGCTGTCGTCGGTCATGAGCTCCCTTGCCGGTCGTGGAGAGGTCCTGCGTCGTCAGCCGCTCGCCCGGGAGATCTCCTCCCAGAAGGGTGCGACCACCGTGCCGGACACCCGCAGGTCGAGGAGCAGGAACGGGCGGTCGGTCTCCGGGCGGGTGCGCCAGTGCGTCAGCGCGTCGAGGTCCTCGACCGTCCGGACGGCCACGCCCTGCGCGCCGAGCGCGGTGGCCACGCCGGCGAAGTCGACGTCGGGGATGAGCATCGGCTCGCGCGCCAGCCCCTTGCGCCCGTAGAGGTGCATCTCCGCGCTGTACGCCCCGTCGTTCCACACCACCGCGATCCCGCGGCCGCCCGCCACGCGCACCGCCGACTCGAGGTCGGACAGGGCCATCAGCCCGCCGCCGTCGCCGGTGGTCAGGACCACCGTGGCCTCGGGCCGGGCGAGCGCCGCGCCCACCACGCTGGGGAATCCGAGCCCGATGGCCTGGAACGCGGTGCCCACCATCACCATCCGGTCGGGTGCGGCCACGGGCCAGTACATGTTCGACCAGCCCAGGAAGTGCCCGCCGTCGGACACGACCACGCGGTCCTCCGGGAGCAGCTCGGCGAGGCGGGCTGCCGCGGTGCGCGGGTCGAGCCGGCCGTCTGCGGCGGTGCCGTCCCCGGGCTCCTGCCGTCGTGCGGCCGCGAGGTCGACGGACTCGCGCCACCCGCTGGGTGTGGCTCCGTCGAGCTCCTTGAGGATCGCCTCGGTGACGACCGCCGCGTCACCCCGGACGTAGCCCCCGACGTGCGGGTGCGTCGCCGCGGGCGCGACGTCGACCTGGAAGACGCGGCACCCGGGGGCGAACAGGTCGCCGAACCGCATCGTGAACTGGTTGAGGGAGGCGCCGACGACCACCGCGACGTCGGCCTCACGGACGAGCTCCATCGCCCCCTGGGCCCCGAACCCGCCGGAGACGCCGAGGTCGAACTCGGGCCGGGGGAAGACCCCTCGACCGAGCGCGGTCGTCGTGGTCAGCGCGCCGGTCGCGTCGGCGAGTGCGCCCAGCGCCTCGCCCGCACCGGCCTCCCAGGCGCCGCGTCCCGCGAGGAGCAGCGGCCGCCGTGCGGCGGACAGGGCAGTCGCGATCTCCCGCACGACACCGTCGGCGAACGCCCCGCGCACGGCGAGCGGCGGGGGCAGGCGCGGGGTCGGCGTCTCGGGCACCGGGCCCGTGTCCAGGGTCGCGACGTCGTAGGGGATCGCGAGCACGGTCGGCACCCGGTAGGTCAGCGCGTGCTCGACGGCGATGACGGTGGTGGCGGCGGCGTCCGTGCGGCCCACCGTGTAGGTCCGGGCGCCGACGGCCGAGGCCATCGCGATCTGGTCGACGTCCCAGGGTCGCGGTCCGGACGTCGGCTCGTCCCCGACGACGAGGACGAGCGGCACGTGGGCCTGCACCGCCTCGGCCAGGGCGGTGAGGGTGTTGGTGAACCCGGCGCCGTACGTCGTCGTCGCCGCGGCGAGCCGGCCGGAGGACCGGTGGAAGGCGTCAGCGGCGACGACGGCGCCCGCCTCGTGCCGCACCGCGACGAAGCGGGCGTCGGTCTGGCACGTCAGGGCGTCGAGGAAGTACGCGTTGCCGTTGCCCATGACCCCGAAGACGTGGTCGACGTGGGCGGCGAGCGTGACCGCGACGTGCGCGGAAACCGTCGGCATGGGTCAAGGCCTTTCGGGCCGGGGCGACCGCGTCGTTGCGGCGTGGAAGGGATAATATACGATCCGTCACACCTCGACACCGGCGTCAGGGGAGCGAGTCCCATGCAGTTCCACCACCACGGCTACGTCTCCGGCGACCCGCGGGTCCAGCCCGCCGCCGGCGTGGGCCTCGACCGGCCCGACGAGCTCCCCGACGAGGTGGACGTCCTCATCGTCGGCGCCGGCCCGGCGGGGATGATCGCGGCCGCGCAGCTCTCCCACTTCCCCGACGTCGTCACCCGGATCGTCGACCGCCGCGACGGCCGGCTCGCGATCGGGCAGGCGGACGGCATCCAGGCGCGCAGCGTCGAGACGTTCCAGGCGTTCGGGTTCGCCGGCCGGATCGCCGAGGAGGCCTACCGCATCACCGAGATGTGCTTCTGGCACCCGGACCCGGCGGAGCCGTCGCGGATCGTGCGCGGCGAACGGCCGCCCGATGACCCGCACGGCATCAGCGAGTTCCCGCACCTCATCGTCAACCAGGCACGGGTGCTCGACTACTTCGCCGAGTACATGGCGAACTCCCCGAGCCGGATGGCGCCGGACTACGGCTACGAGTTCCGCGGTCTCGAGCGGTCCGACGACCACGTCACCGTCACGCTGGTGCGGACCGCGGGCGAGCGGGCCGGGCAGGAGAAGGTGGTGCGGGCCAAGTACGTCCTGGGCGCCGACGGTGCCCGGAGCGGGGTGCGGTCCGCGATCGGCTGCACCATGCAGGGGAACTCGGCGTTCCACGCGTGGGGCGTCATGGACGTCCTCGCCGTCACCGACTTCCCGGACATCCGCCTGAAGTGCGCGATCCAGTCGGGTGCGGGGGGCAGCATCCTGCTCATCCCGCGCGAGGGCGGTCACCTGTTCCGCATGTACGTCGACCTGGGTGAGATCGACCCCGACTCCCACCACGAGGTACGCAGCACGACGATCGAGCAGATCATCGCGCGGGCGCAGGCGATCCTGCAGCCCTACATGCTCGACGTGCGGCACGTCGCCTGGCACAGCGTGTACGAGGTGGGGCACCGGCTGACCGACCGGTTCGACGACGTGCCCGTCGCGGAGATCGGCACGCGCACACCGCGCGTCTTCATCGCCGGTGACGCGTGCCACACCCACAGCGCCAAGGCCGGCCAGGGCATGAACGTCTCGATGCAGGACGGCTTCAACCTCGCGTGGAAGCTCGGGTACGTGCTCTCGGGCCGGAGCCCGGAGAGCCTGCTCGCCACGTACTCCGCCGAGCGCCAGGTGGTCGCGCAGAACCTCATCGACTTCGACAAGGAGTGGTCCACGCTCATGGCGAAGACGCCCGAGGAGCTGGGGGACCCCGGCCGGCTCGCCGAGTTCTACGTGCGCACCACCGAGTTCCTCTTCGGGTTCATGACGCAGTACGCGCCGTCGATGGTCGTCGCCGAGCCCACCCACCAGGCGCTCGCCACGGGGTTCCCGGTCGGCAAGCGGTTCAAGTCCGCACCCGTCGTCCGGGTCGCCGACGCGAACCCGTTGCACCTCGGGCACCAGCACCGGGCCGACGGCCGCTGGCGCGTCTACGTGTTCGCCGACCGCGGCGCCGACGCGCTCACCACCTGGGCCACGTGGATGGTCGGTTCACCGGTGAGCGGGGACGTCGTCGACCTCAAGGTCGTCTACCAGCAGCGGCACGTCGATGTCGACGTCGCGGCCGTGCCGCAGGTCTTCCTGCCCCGCACCGGGCCGTTCGAGCTCGTCGACTACGAGAGGGTGTTCGCCACGCACCCGGACGACGACATCTTCGAGCTGCGGGGCGTCGACCGTGCCGGGTGCGTCGTCGTCGTCCGGCCGGACCAGTACGTCGCGGCCGTCCTGCCGCTCCATGCCACGGACGAGCTCTCGGCGTTCTTCGCGCAGCACCTGCTCGAGTCGAGCACGCAGCCGGTCGGCTAGGCGGCGCCGCGCGCGAGCCGGGCCGGTGTCTCGTCGTCGAACTCGGCGAAGAACCCGCCCACCCGGTCCGTGAGCTCGCCCATGCCGTCGCAGGCGAACAGGATCGGCTGGTAGTGGCTGATGTCGTACGCCAGCGTGGCCATCTGGTGGAAGTCGACGGGCCGGATGTCGGCGCCCCGGAACTCCTCGATCTCGCCGTACGACGACAGCAGCCCGGCACCGTACGCGCGGAGCTCGCCGTGCTCGTACATCACCCCGAACTCGATGGTGAACCAGAAGACGTCCGCCACGTACTGCAGCCCCTCGGGCGTCTCGCACCGTCGCGCGGCCTCGCCGGCGCGCCGCTTGACCTCGGCGATCGCGGGGTTGGCGAGCAGGTTGCAGTGGCCGACGACCTCGTGGATGACGTCCGGCTCGGGCGTGTACAGCGGCTGCGACGGGTGGCGCAGGTACTGGGTGGAGTGGAACACCCCGTCGGCGAGCGACCCGTAGAACACGTCGAGCGGCACCAGACCGGCCGCCGGGTGCAGCCGGAACCCGCTCAGCGGATCGAGGCCGGCGCTGACCTCGTCGAGCTGGGGCACGTGGTCGGTCGGCAGCGCGAGGGCTTCCTTGCCCTCGAGATAGCCGCGGATCGCGAGCCGCTCGTGCTTCGGCGCGAGCTCGCGGCACACCGTGCGCCAGATCTCGTTCTCGGAGTCGGTGTACTGCACGCGTGGCACAGGGTCGCCGGGCTGCCACCCCAGTGCAGGACCAGCGATCTCCTCGCGGCGACGGCGGTACTCCGGGTCGTTCGCACCGGGGTGGTCGTCCGCCAGGTGCACGGTGACCTTGCCGTCCTCGTCGGCGGTGACGGGGGCGTAGAGCTGTCCTTCTTCGAACATGCGACCCGTTCTACGCCGAAAGCGCGTTCCGCGCATCCCCCGGTCCGGCAGCCTGGATCGACCAGGCTGCCGGACCGCGGTCACCGCGTCAGAGGAACCACTGCTGGTTCGCGCCCCCGTGGCAGTCCCACAGGTTCACGCGCTGCCCGTCGTGCACGGGCGTGCCGCCGACGGCGTCGAGGCAGCGACCCGACTGCGGGTTCTTCAGCGCACGCGTCGCGGAGTCGTAGGTCCACTTCTGGGCGCCGGTGCCGTTGCACGTCCACAGCTGCACGACGCTCCCGTTGGCGGTCCCGCCGCCGCTGACGTCAAGGCACTTGCCGAGCGCCCGGACGGTGCCGTCGGACCCGCGGGTCCACTGCTGGGCGGCGTTGCCGTTGCAGCCGACGACCTGGATCGGGTTGCCGTCGTGCGTCTGCGCCCAGGGGACGTCCAGGCACAGGGTGTTCGCGACGCGGATGGTGCCGGTGCCCGTCGGGAGGGAGCCGCCGCCCCCGCCGCCACCGGAGCCCGAGCCGTTGTCGTAGACGCGGACGTAGTCGACCTTCATCTGCTGCGGGAGCTGGGTCGTCCCGTCGGGGTAGCCGGGCCACTGGCCGCCGACGGCGACGTTGAGGATGAGGAAGTACGCCTTGTCGAACACCCACGCGTTGCCGCCGACGCTGGCCCTCGTCACCTGGTGGAAGACGTTGCCGTCGACGGACCACGTGATCGAGCCGGGCTTCCAGTCCACGGCGAAGGTGTGGAAGGTGTCCGCGAACGACCAGTTCTGCGGGTGCTGGTACACGCCGGTGATGCCGCTGCCGCCCGAGTAGCCGGGGCCGTGCACCGTGCCGTAGATGCGATGCGGCTCCTTGCCGATGTTCTCCATGATGTCGATCTCGCCCGACGAGGGCCACGACGTCTGGGGGAAGTCGGCGCCGAGCATCCAGAACGCCGGCCAGATGCCCTGACCGCGGGGGATCTGCATGCGGGCCTCGACGCGGCCGTACGTCAGCTCGACCTTGTTGTTGCTCTGCAGCCGCGCGGACGTGTACGACCCGTCGCCCTCGCGCCGGGCGGTGATGACGAGGTTGCCCTGCCCGTCGAGCGCGGAGTTGTTGCGGGACGTCGTGTAGTTCTGCAGCTCGGCGTTGCCCCAGCCGCCGGCACCGGTGTCGTAGCTCCAGACGGCGGAGTCGGGGGCGCTGCCGGCGGAGCCGTTGAACTCCTGCGACCAGATGACGTCGCCGATCGCGGCCTCTGCGGGTGCAGCCGTCGAGGCGACGAGCCCGGCGGCGACGAGAGCGGCGGCGCCGAGTGCCGCGGCGAGCCCTCGTGCTCGGTGGGTGGCGGTGCGTGGGCGTACGGGATGCATCGTTGCCTCCTGGAACCGGTCGTCGATCGGACGGGCCGTGGTCGGCATCGCCCGATGACACGTGTCACTACGCTGCGCACGGCGAGGGGGCGACTTGTCCGATTTGGGCCGACAGTAACGACAACTCTTACTGACCTGCAAGTAAGTGTGACGGACGGTCACCCGAACGTGGTGTCAAGGTCGGCGTCCGGAATGTCGAAGTCAGCAGATGGCCTTCGGTCCCACGCAGAACTACGACGACGCGAGTCTCGGGGTCTGGAAAGGCCGGCCGATCCTGGCGGGGGCCATCCGGACGCTGATCGCCGCCGTTCCCGTCGTCCTCTCGATCGGGCTGGGCCTGGCTGCCGTGCACTGGTTCCCGCCGCGCCGGCTCGGGGTCAACCCGTGGATCTGGATGCTCGTCGAGATCTGCTGCGCGACGGTGGTCCTGGTGCTCGCGTCGCGGTTGGGCCGCAGGTTCCTGCCGTTGACGACGTTGCTGCGCCTCACGCTGTACTTCCCGGACCGTGCGCCGTCCCGGCTCGCCGTGGCCATGAGCCACTACTCGCCGAACGCGCTCCAGGCGAGGCTGGTCGCCCTCCGGCACCCCCGCGAGCTGCGTCCCGACGACGAGCACGCCGCGCGCATCCTGGGCCTCGTCGCGGCCATCAGTGATCACGACCAGCTCACCCGCGGTCACAGCGAGCGGGTCCAGGCCTACTCGGCGCTGATCGGCAAGGAGCTGGGTCTCTCGGGCCAGGACGCCGCCAAGCTGAGCTGGGCCGCGCTCTTGCACGACATCGGCAAGCTGAGCGTTCCCGCGAGTCTCCTGAGCAAGCCGGGTGAGCCCACGACGAAGGAGTGGGACGTCCTGGCGGGCCATCCCGAGGCCGGCATGGAGATCGTCCAGCCGCTCGGTGAGTGGCTCGGCCCGTGGCTGGACGTGATCGGCCAGCACCACGAGCGCTGGGACGGTGCCGGCTACCCCGCCGGGTTGGCGGGTGAGGCCATCAACAGGGGTGCGCGCATCGTTGCTGTCGCCGACGCATACGACGTGATCACCTCGGCGCGGTCCTACAAGCGCGCGCTGCCCGCGTCGGCTGCCCGCGCAGAGCTGGCGCGGTGCGCAGGTGAGCAGTTCGACCCGCAGGTCGTCCGGGCCTTCCTCGCCATCGGGCTCGGCAGCCTGCGCCGCGTCGCCGGACCTCTGAGCGTTCTCTCGGTCCTGCCCGGCCTGCCCTCCTTCGCCACCGACCTGCCGTCCGTCGTGCAGAGGGTCACCACCGCGGGCGCGCTCAAGAGCACCGGAGCGATCGGCCTCATGCTGTCGGTGTCCACAGCGACCGCCGCGGGGATCGCGCTCGCCGACGTCCCGCTCTCGCCCGAGTCGGCCACCTCCGTCCCTGGCGGCGACGTGTCCACAGGGACACCTCGCTCCGGCGACGGCAGGGGCGGGGCTGCGCCCACCTCACCAGGCTCAACGAACGCGCCCGAGACCACACCGCCGCCGGCGTCGATCGAGTCGGCACCGCCCCTCCCGGTGCCGGCCCCGTCCACGGCCCTTCCACCGATCGCCACGCCGCCGCCCACCCAGGACCCCGAGGACTCAGCAACGAAGGCGAAGAAGGTGAAGAAGGAGAAGAAGGCGAAGGAGGACGAGCGGTCCTGACCGCGTCGGGAGCTGCTGCCTGGGCGCTCTGGCCTTCCGGTGCTCTACCGAGGCTGAGTGGTGGACCCGACGTCGGCCCGCAAGGGCGCCGCATCCGGTTCGAGGGAGCGGGGAGCCTGCCACGCAGCTGCGACGAGCAAGCACAGCGCGGCGGCAACGGTGATCGACCCGGAGGTCGCTTCCCACCAGGGCCGGGCGTCGTACTCCCCGATGGCGTAGGTGACGGCAGCGACGAGCGGTGTCGCCAGGATCAGGAGGACTGCGGAAGCGCGCGCCCACCCGCGGGCGCCGACGGCGAACCGTGCGAGGAGGACCGGCGGTCCGACCATCCAGATCGCGACCGACCACGCACCGAGCGTGGGGGCGACCACCGCACCGGAGAGCCCGGACCGGAGCGTCGCCACGGCGACCGCCACGAGCGCGGGCTCGGAGGCGAGCAGACCGATCGCGGAGACGAGCCCGGGACGGCGCCCGGTCAGTGCCCACGGCAGGAGCGGCAACGCGATCGCGAGTACCAGCAACGACACGCCGCCCAGCAGCGCGGCGCTGCCGGCCTGCTCCCAGGGCTCGGCCGGCGGCAGGAAGTCGAAGAGGTGGTCCTGCCGCCGCTCGCACGCCTCGACGCCTGAGCACGCCCATCGCTGCCGTGACGCGGCGATCATCAGCGCACCCGACGCGCCAAGAACCGCGGCGACCCAGACCCTCAGCATCCTCAGCGGCATCCGACATCCCCTCTGACCCCAGAGTGCTGCGTGCGTGAGCACGGGAGCGATGCTAGGGCAGAGGTCTCCCTCACCCGGAGGTGTCGACCGGGCGGCGACCGCTCCTTGGGCACACAGTCGGCATCGGGACCGGTACGAACGAGCCACGCGCCGGGGACGTCGCGCCATGGGCCGCGGCGGGATCACAAGTCGTCGATGCCGCGTCTCTAGGGTTGGGGCGTGACCGCAGACAGAGAGTTCGCCACGGCCCGGGAGGCCGCCAACGATCCGCGCATCCTGGTGTTCGGCCGGTTGCTCGGAGCTGCGAACCGGCTGGAGTTCCTCCTCGGCCGCGCGCTGGCGGAGGGCACGGGACTGAGCCATTCCTTGTTCGAGCTCCTGCTGGTGGTCGGGCGGGCAGGTCCGGGTGGCATCGCCGTCCGGGACATCGCTCAGGCGAGGGTCCTGACCTCCGGCGGAGCCACCCGGCTGGTCGATCGCGCGTCCGCGCAGGGTCTGGTCACGCGTCACGCGTCTCCTGACGATGGGCGGGTGCAGCTCGTCGAGCTCACCCGCCGCGGCGAGGAGCTCGTCGTTGCGGCGAGCGCCCTGCACGCGCGCAACATCGAGCGGTACCTCATCGATGTGCTGACACCCGATCAGGCTGCGGTGTTTGCTGAGGCGATACGGACGCTGAGCAAGAGCGCGGCGACGGCACTGCCGGTCATGCCGTGATCAGCGTCCTCGTCGGGAATAGCTGACTAGTCAGCCAATGTTGCGATGCGCATGCGGCGCGACGCGCTGCTGGCCTCCGGTCCACCGGGTGCCGACGAGGAAGGAACTCCCGCCATGTCGCTCGACTTCGAGGTGTTCGATCTCGACTTCCCAGCAGGCTCGCCGAACAAGTCGGCGGTCCTGGTCACCGGTCCCAGCGAGGCGCTCCTGGTCGATGCCGGCTTCACCCGCGCTGACGGCCACCGCCTGGTCGCGGCGATCCTGGACTCCGGCAAGACCCTGACCACCGTCTTCGTCAGCCACGCCGACCCCGACTTCTACTTCGGCCTCGAGGTCGTGGCCGACGCGTTCCCGGACGCCGTGCTCCTGGCCACCCCGATCGTCATCGAGCACATCCAGGCGTCGTTCGAGGGAAAGCTCAAGGCCTGGGCCGCCCTCGGCGCCAACCTGCCCACGCGCCTGGTCCCGCTCACCCCGCTGACCGCCGAGTTCCTGGAGGTCGACGGGCACCGGCTCGAGCTGCGCGGGGGATCGGCCCTGCTGCCGGACCGGCACTACCTCTGGGGCTCCGACGACCGGGCCATCCTCGGCGGTGTGCTCGTCTTCCAGCAGGAGCACGTGTGGACGGCCGACACCGCGACCCAGCCGCAGCGCGCGGCGTGGATCGACCTGCTCGACCAGATGCAGGCGCTCGACCCGCGGCTCGTCGTCCCCGGCCACCGGCTGCCCGGCGCCGCGAACGACCCGAGCGCCCTGGACTACACGCGCACCTACCTGCAGGACTTCGAGCGGATCCTGGCCGAGGCTGCCGACGGCGCAGCGGCGACCGCCGCGCTGGTCGCCGCGTATCCGAGCTCCGGGATGCTGATCGCCGCCCAGCTCGGACCGAAGGTCGCGAAGGGGGAGATGACATGGGGTTGACGGACACCTCCGATCCGGTGACCTCGATCTCGCCCCGCGACGTCGTGCGCCGGCAGTACCTCGCGTCCGCCGCCGGTGACCTCGACGCGCTGCGGGCGACGTTGGCCCCCGATGTCGAATGGACCGAGATGGCCGGCTTCCCGCTGGCCGGCACGTATCGCACCCCGGACGGTGTCACCTCGCACGTCATGGAGGTGCTCGGGCGGGACTGGGACGCATGGACGGCTCACGACGACACGTACGTGGTCGAGGGGGAGAACGTCGTCGTGCTCGCCCGGTACACCGCCACCCACCGGACCAGCCGCAAGGCGCTGAACGTGCGGGTCGCCCACCACTTCATCGTGCGCGGGGGCCTGATCGTGCGGTTCGAGCAGTTCGTCGACACCGCGCTGGTCGCCGAGGCCGCGCGTCCGGTGGGGGAGTGACGCGGAACCTCGGGCACGTCGGCAGGGACGGTCGGAGCTCGTCGGCTCCGACCGTCCCTCCGTCGGTCTGACGGTGCGGAAGCCGATGATCGCGGTGCTGATCGAGATCGTCGCGGAGACGAGAGCGGGAGGATCGCTCCTGCGGCTCCGAAGACCTCGAGGGCAGCGAGCACGGATCTCTCGGGCCGGCCCCAGCGGTCACGCCCCGCGCACCACGCCCTCCAGCAGCCGCTCCGTCGTATCCCACACCCGCCTCGCCTCGTCGGCGCTGCGCAGTGGCCGGTACATCCGCTGCTCGGCCGGCGCGCCGGCCAGGTGCCCAGGCCCCCGCGGCCCGTAGAGCCGCCCGCTGCGGGCGTCAGGGGACGTGGCGGCATACAGAGCGGGCAGCCCGGCGGTCCGGGCCGTGCCGGCGATACCGCGCGCCGACAGCCATCGGATCAGCCGGATCTCCCGGGTGTCCTCCGTCCGGCCGACCTCGGGGCGTGCGGCGAGCAGGCTCGTCGGGGCGACGCCCGGGTGGGACAGGGTGCTGGTGATCCTCCAGCCCGCTGCCGCGCTGCGCCGGGCGAGCTCGAGGCCGAACAGCCCGTACGCGATCTTCGACGAGCGGTATGCCGCCATCCCGTCGTACGAGCGCTCCCAGCTCAGGTCGTCCCAGTGCACCGCGCCGCGTGCCGCGGCGACGCTCACCTGCGACGTGACCGTCGCGTGGCCAGCACGCAGCAGCGGCAGCAGGTGCAGGACGAGGGCGGCGTGGCCGAGATAGTTGGTGCCGAGCTGTAGCTCGAACCCATCGGCGGTCGTGCGCCGGTCGGGCGGCGTCATGACGCCGGCGTTGCCGATCAACAGGTGCACGGGCCGGTCCTCGTCGAGCAGCGTCCGGCTCAGGGCCGCGACGGAGGCGAGCGACGACAGGTCGAGGCTGCGCAGGGACACGTCAGCCCCGGGGACCGCCGCGCGGATGCTGGCGAGGGCGGCCTCGCCCTTGCGAGGGTTCCGCACGGGCAGGACGACCTCGGCCCCGGCGGCCGCCAATCGGGTCGCGATGCCGAGTCCGATCCCGTCGCTGCCGCCGGTGACGACGGCCCTGCGGCCAGACTGGTCAGGCACGGTGATGTCGATGTCTGCTCGGGACACGGTGGCTCCTCGTGGTGGGGTGGGGCTCCACCGTCGCCGAGGCGGCCGGACCTATCCAGGGCGCGCTCATCCGGGGATCGTCAGGCCGTGGATCCACTGCAGCGTGGCGGGTAGAAACGACGGCGGGACCGTGGCGATGGCCGACCGGCCCGGCCGGGGGAGGGTGGCGCATGGACATCGACAGGGCAGGGCTCGCGGAGTTCCTCCGCCGGCGGCGCCAATCGCTGCAGCCGGAGGACGTCGGCTTGCCGCGAGGCCCCCGCCGCCGCACCGACGGCCTGCGCCGCGAGGAGGTCGCCGTGCTCTGCCACATGTCGAGCGACTACTACTCGCGGCTGGAGCGTGAGCGGGGGCCGCAACCATCCGAGCAGATGATCGCCTCGATCGCGCAGGGCCTCCACCTGTCTCTCGGCGAGCGCGACCATCTGTTCCTGCTCGCCGGGCACCGCCCGCCGGCCCGCGGCGCCAGCGGCGAGCACGTCGGCCCAGGCCTGCTCCGGATCCTCGACCGGCTGCAGGACACGCCCGCCGAGGTCGTCACCGAGACCGGCGAGACCCTGCGCCAGACCCCGCCCGGCGTGGCGCTCACGGGCGACACCACGCGGTTCACCGGCCCGTCGCGCAGTCTCGGGTATCGGTGGTTCGCCGACCCGGGCGCCCGCGCACTGTACGAGCCCGAGGACCACGGGTTCCTGTCCCGGCTGTACGCGTCGGGGCTGCGAGAGGTCCTCACCCGACGCGGGCCGGACTCGCGCGCGGCGCGGTACGCCGAGCTGCTGCTCGACCGGAGCGCCGAGTTCCGCGATCTGTGGGAGCGGCACGAGGTCGGCCTTCGTCCGAGTGAGACGAAGCGGTTCGTGCACCCCGAGGTCGGCGCGCTGGAACTCAGCTGTCAGACGCTTGTCGACCCGACGCAGTCGCACCTGCTGCTGGTCTACACGGCGGTCCCGGGCAGCGAGAGCGCGGCGCGGCTCCAGCTGCTCGCGGTCGTAGGTCGGCAGCAGCTCGGTGCGCAGGCGCGGTGAGCTGCGCCACCCCGCGACTCGCGCTCAGAGCGCGATGAGATGGCTTCGAATCGTTCGGCATCGGTCCCCATCGGCCCGGACCTGGCGCGTCCGGTTCTGGCCCTGGTGGGGAAGTCGTCCCGCGCCTGTGCGGTGAGTGTTCTCGGGACCTGGACGTCCTGGGTGCTCATGTTCGGGCGCGGTTTTGTTCGGAGCGATGCCGGAAGCGGTCGCAGGTGCGCCGCCGGAAGGCCAGGGACGCGGACCGGGGTGTGGACTACGGGGTCAGTGGTGTGGGGCCGCTGGCGGACACGGTGGCGGACACGTGGGTGGACACGCGCCCGAAGCCGTTGCCTGGTGTGCACCCCGGTGCCCAGGGGGCCTACCGCTGGAGCCGGAGGACCAGGTCTCTGGTGAGCCGTTCTGGTCCCACCAGGTGCGGTGGCTGGTCCTGGTCCGTGGGGATGTGGGGTACGCGCGGTGGGTCTGGGACCGGTGCGCCTGCCGGGCCGTGACGCGTCCGTCCGTGGAGCTGGTGGCCCTGGCGCGTGCGCGTGGATGGCCGGTGCAGGACCGATGGGGTCACAGCAGGTCTACGCGACGTTCCATGTAGGAGCCTGCCCGTGCGAAACCGCACCGCACGTAGAACGCGGTCAGTTGCTGTCCCCGCTCCGACCCGAAGGTGACGGCCCCGTAGTGCAACTGCACCTTTACGCTGCCGCAGTTCCGGGACTTCTGACAGAAGGCGTCCACCAACGCTTCGCCCACGCCGGTGCGCCGTTGGGCCTGGTCGACGACGAGGAACTGGAGCAAACCGGCGCGTTCACTGCCGGACGACGTGGAAGGCCGCCCAAACACCACGCCAACGGGTGGTCGCGAACCGTCAAGCATGGCCACAAGGACCATTACCTGCGGGGGCAGGTATGCGACGTAGTCGTCCGCGGCCCGGGGGAACTCACTGCGCAGCAGGGCCAACGCGCTGAGAATCTCATCTGGGTCCGCAGGACGGATGTCCAGCCGGGCGGGGTCATTCACGGCTCCCAGCATCGCAGTCGCAGAACGGCCCCAGAAGCGTTATTGGGGGGCGTCATCGGTCTTGCGGCCCACGGGGTCTGTGCGGGACGCAGGGAGGGACTGATTCCTGGAGGGTCGGGCCGCCGCTCCGCGGAGCAATTCCCGCGAGTCGCGACACTTGGCGCTCAGCTCCCGATAAGTTCGGCCCTTGTGACCGTAGATGTTGCCGGGTTCATCAGCACGATCACACCGGGGAGCTGGCCAGACTGGTTCGCCGCTGTCGGAACAACAGCAGCGTTCGCCGTGGCCGCGGTGGCATACACGCGTGACGTGAAGGCACGTCGATGGGCACAAGCGCGGCTGATCTACAGCACGGTGCTGGAGGCCACGCCGTACGGCCCGGCGGAGGCCTTTCCACTGCTCGCCCACGGGGCGCAGGCGGGCGACGGTGATGTGACGTTCGGGACGATGACCACGCGCAACGGTCCCCCGCTGGACATCGCGGAGACGCCGTTCGTGCTCGTGTCTGTCGCCGTTCACAACGGGAGCGATGAACTCATCGGACCAATCTGGGTCAAGGCGTTCGACCGCGACGACGGTCAAACGTGGAACTTCAGCGTGCCGCTCGGATTCGTCGAGCCGCACAACTACGGCGTGGTCGAGTTGTACTGCTCGTACGGCGGCGGCGACGTACCGCGGATCCTGCCCCGCGTGGTGTTTCGGGATTCCGGCAACCGTTGGTGGCGTCGGTCGGGCTGGGACGGTGTCGAGAGACGGCCGAGCCCAACCGCGTGGTGGATGAATCGCCTTAATGAGAAGTGACTTCGCCTAGAGCGGCCGCGTGGGTTGGCTCGTGGCCGTGTGCGTCCCTGCACCGGGGAGTGCCGCGACGGAAGAAGGCGTCTGTGCGGGGCCGCAGCATGGAAGGGCAGAGTCGTACCCCGCGCCGGGCATGTCAGTGGCCGGTGGAATGGTGCCGGGCATGACAAGAACGTGCAGCATCTGCAACCAGCCCGCCACCGGCACGGCGGCCATCCGTCACGAAGTCGTCCGACGCGGTGACCATCTGGACGTCGTGGCCATAACCGTGGCCGCGTGCGGTCCCGCGCATGCCGCGCAGGTGTCACGGGAGCTGGCCACCGTTTGACGGTGCCAGCACCGCCCCGGGTCCCGGCGCGTCTGCCGCCGTGGCCGCCTTGCCACGCCAGCATGGCGGCCATGAACGGATGGCAGATAGCCGCCTTGGCCGTGCAGGTGCTGGGCCTAATCGTGACCGCCTGGGGCATCCGGACCACATGGGTGGCGCACCCCACCGGGCAACCGTTCCTGGCCCCCGCGGAGGCCGCGTGGAAGGCCACCACGACCCGCGTGGAGCAGACGGCCCGGCGGGTGTCCGGCGGCCAGTTCACGGCACCCTGAACGCCGCCACCGCGAACCTGACCGTGACCTTCACTGGGACGGCCAGCGCCACCGTCTGGCCCGCCCTGCCCATCGACCCGGCGGCGTTCCACCGGGCGGTCAACGCCCACCTGTCGCGCCTGACCCTAGAAAGTGTCGGGCACACCAACACCCTGGCTGCTGAGAAGAGGGCGCGGGAGCAGGAGGTGGCCGCGGTCCAGGCCGCCCTGGACACCACGGCGGCAGACCTGCGGGCAGAGGTGCACCAGGCGGCCAGCGAAGGATTGCGGGAGCAGACGGTGGGCGTGGGTCTGGTGGCCATCGGCCTGGTGTTCCAGTTGCTGGCGGGGGGCTGAGGCTCCGACCAGGGCGTCAGCCGTTCGTCTGGCGGTGCGCCCGGTGGTGCGCCCACGTGTCAGCGTGGTCAGCCAGCCGGTAGACGCCCATGCCCAGCATCGGCAGGCCCCCGGCCAGTGCCGCCCAGCCAGCGATGGCGAACGGGACTGACGGCCCCTTGCCCTGCATGGATGCCGGGGTCTGAACTCCGAAGTACCAGGAGGTCAGGAGCAGGGCGGCCGACAGGACCACCAGCACGGTCCCGGCGGCTAGATCGACAGCGGCGTAGAGGACGCGGCGCGGCGTGTTCATGGGCGGAGCATGGCAGGGCCCGGGCGGCGCTGAGGCTGGTTCTGTCGCGTGCCCAGGTGGTTCACCTGTGTGCGCTGACCCGGTCCGCGGGGACCCACGCCAACCAGTGCCGGTTCGGTCCCAGCGTCTGCCGGACACACAGCCAGTCCGCCGGGGCGGGTGGAGCTGGAGCCCGGGACACCACCACGACGGGGACCCCGGTGACCACCCCGGAGTACAGGTCCGAACGGACCACGGCGGACCGGTACGGCTCCACGGGCGTCGCTCCGGTGGGGTCCCCGAGGGTGCGGATGTACCGCTGGAAGTCCATGGCCCGGACGGTACGGGGGAGCGGTGACAGGACCCCGCGACGGGACGCGGTCCTGTTCCTTGTTCCACGTACGTTCCACGGGAACACGTTGCCGCAGTTCAGATGGGTGCCCCGAGTGGGATTCGAACCCACACTGGATCGGGTTTGAGCCGAACGCCTCTGCCGGTTGGGCTATCGGGGCCGTGCAGCAGGATAGCCCGACCGCACGATCACCTCGGCGCGCGTATCCGGCTCACGGTGAACGGGTCGGGCTGCTCACCGGCGGCCCGCTCGCCGAACTGACTGTTCACCACGAGCAGCGACCGGCCGACGAGCGCGGCCGTCGTGGGGTCGTCGAACCCCGGATCGGTGGTCCGCGAGACGACGGTGCCGCTGAGCAGCTGACGATCGAGCGCGATGGTCACCACGTACCCCACCGGTCCCTGGCGTTCGACGGCGTAGAGCGTGCGACCGCTCAGGACGAGCCCGTCGCCGGCGACGGTCGCGCCGCCGAGGTCGACCGCGGTGACGCTCCGGTCGCGCAGGCCGATCCGGAACAGGGTGGCGGTGTTCGACTGCGCGACCACCGCGTGCCGGCCGTCGGGCGACACGACGATCCCGTTGACGTTGAACCCGGTCGTGTACTGCAGCGCCGTCCCGGTGAAGTCGAGGAAGGTCGGCAGCAGCGTCACACCGGGGGCGCGGCGGTCGGCGGCGTCGATGCGGTAGAGCACGGGCCGCAGGGAGTCGGTGACGTACACGTCTCCGCGCGGACCGATGGCGATGTCGTTGAGGAACGTCGGGGCGCCGGTCTGCTCCACCTGCCACGTCCCGGTGAGCTCGCGCGTCCGCACGTCGTACGCGAAGACGCGTCCGGTGGCGCCGCCGGCCACGAACAGGGTGCGCCCGTCGACCTTCATGCCGACCGCGGACGTCCGGCCGTCGACGCCCCCGAGCAGGAACGTCGTCGCGGTGGGGGAGTGCAGCGTGCCGCGGTAGACCGTCCCGTCGGTCGTGCTGCCGACGTAGAACGTGTCGCCGCGCGCGGCGATGCCCTCCGGGTAGATGTCGTCGGCCGCGGGTCCGGCCGGGTCGAGCAGGTAGCTGTCCGGCCGGTCGTGGGCGAGGGCCGCCGGGCTGGCGACGCCGAGCAGGAGCAGGGCTGTGGCGGCTGCGAGGGCCGCGCGGACGGATCGGTGGGTGCGCATCATCGGGCCTCCTCGGACGAGTCGGGTCTCCTCGAGGCTACGTCCGCTGCGCGCCGATGGGCAGCGCGTGGGCTGCCTCACAGGTGCAACCACTGCGAAGCGAGCGGCGGCGACCACTACTCTGAGCACGTGAGCACTGACGCGACCCCCGAACCCACCGAGGCGGCCCCTGACGCCTTCGACCTGAGCACCCCGGCTCCGACGGCTGAGCCCACGGCTCCCGCCGCCCGTCCGGCGCGGCGCGCGGTCGTGGCCGAGGACGAGGCGCTCATCCGGATGGACGTCGTCGAGACGCTGCGCGACGCCGGTTTCGACGTGGTCGGTGAGGCCGGCGACGGCGAGCAGGCGGTCCAGCTGGTCACCGATCTCAAGCCCGACGTCGTCGTCATGGACGTGAAGATGCCCGTGCTCGACGGGATCTCGGCGGCGGAGCGCATCGGCAAGGCGCACCTGGCCCCGGTGGTGCTCCTCACGGCCTTCTCGCAGAAGGAGCTCGTGGAGCGGGCGCGCGACGCCGGTGCCATGGCCTACGTGATCAAGCCGTTCAGCCCGGCCGACCTGCTGCCCGCGGTGGAGATCGCGATCTCGCGGTATGCGCAGATCAGCGCCCTGGAGTCGGAGGTCGCGGACCTGGCGGAGCGGTTCGAGACGCGCAAGCGCGTGGACCGTGCCAAGGGTCTGCTCATGACGAAGATGGGCCTGACCGAGCCGGAGTCGTTCCGGTGGATCCAGAAGACGTCGATGGACCGTCGGCTCACCATGCGCGAGGTGGCCGACGCGGTCATCGAGCAGGTGGGTGGCGCGTCCTCCTGACGCGAGCGTGACGAGGGGCCGGTCGGAGAACATCCGACCGGCCCCTCGTCGTTCAGTGGCGGGTCACCTCGACGACGAGGGCGCGGTGGTCGGACAGCCCCGTGTCGACCGAGCGGGCGGGGCCGGTGGGCTGGATCGACCCGTCGCCGAGGATGTGGTCGAGCTGGCGGTCCGGCTCGGCGACCGGGAACGTGTCGGCCGCGGCCAGTGCGCGCAGGCCCGACGTCCGGACCGCGGTATCCCGCTCGATGTTCAGGTCACCCATGAGCGCCAGCGGGCGGGGGTACGGACGCAGGAGTTCGACGAGCTGCCGCAGCTGCCGCCGGTTCCAGCCGGGGATGTACGTCAGATGCGTGGCGACGACGGTGAGGGGGCCGTCGGGGTGCTCGACGACGGCGACGAGGGCCGCGCGGGGCTCGTCGCGCACGAGCGTGGGCCAGCGCGCGTCCGGCCAGCGCACCGGGGCGCGGCGGCGCAGGACGGGGAGCTGCAGGACGTGCCAGGACCGCACCGGGTGCCGGCTCAGGAGTGCGATCCCGTAGCTCGCGACGGCGGGCTGGTGGTCGCCGGTCGCGGCGGTCCACACGCCGGGCTCGCCGTGCAGTGTCGCGACGAAGCGGTGCGCGGGGGCGCCCATCGCCTCGGCGGCCACGACCGTCAGGTCGGCGCCGTGGGACCGCGGCTGGTCACGATCCACCTCCTGGAGCGCGAGCACGTCGGCGTCCAGCTCGCGCACGGCGTCGGCGAACCGCCCCACGTGGACCTCGCCGTCGACCAGCGAGCGACCGTGCAGGATGTTGAAGGTGGCCAGGCGCACCCTGCCGATTGTCCCGGCCGACCTGCGAGCCCGCGCGTCGGCGTGTAGACAGTCGTTCCATGACGCAGCAAGGCGCCCTGGTCGACCCGCCCGACGACCGCACCGCCCTCCAGGACGGCCTGCGGCTGGTCGCGGTGGCGCTGACCGACGCCGAGATCCCCTTCGCCCTCGTCGGCGGGTACGCGGCCTGGGCCCGGGGCGCCCCCGAACCGAGCCACGACGCGGACTTCGCCGTGACGCCCGAGGACGTCGAGCGCGCCAAGGAGGCGATCGCGGCCGCCGGGCTGGACGTGGAGCAGCCTGCCGAGAACTGGCTGTTCAAGGCGTTCCACCACGGTCAGCTGGTCGACGTCCTGTTCCGCATGGTCGGTGAGCCGATCACGAGCGAGCTCCTGGCGCGCAGCGACGTGCTCGAGGTGCTGGCGGTGCGGATGCCCGTGCTGCAGGCGACCGACATCGTCTCGGCGAAGCTGCGGGTGCTGGGGGAGCACGCGTGCGACTTCGGGCGGCTCCTCGCCATCGTGCGGGCGCTGCGCGAGCAGCTCGACTGGCCGCGGATCCGCGCGGACGCGGTCGGGCACCCCTACGCGCGGGCGTTCCTCTTCCTGGCCGACGAGCTCGGCATCACCGACGCGGACGGTGCGTCGACGTCGTCGGACGTAGCCCCCGGGGCGGCCGCACCGGCGTCCTGAGGCCGGTCGCGCGTCCAGTTCCCCTTGTTACTGGTTGGTCACAACTCGGCAACAACCCGTCGTGAGACACCCAGATTCACATCGCGGACACAAACAATGAGTACCTTCGCGCCACACCTGCAGGATCCCTACCGGGTTCCAGTGGATCGCAGTACTCACAGAGGGGTACCAGGCATGATTCGTTCGACCCACGTAGTCCGCGCCGCCGCCTTGGCCGGCGCTGTCGCCCTCGCCCTGACCGCGTGCAGCGGCTCGGACGAGCCGGCCGACAGCGAGAGCTCCGCAGCGCCCACCGCTTCGGGCCCGCTCAAGATCGGCTCCCTGCTCCCCGTCACGGGCAACCTCGCGTACCTCGGCCCGCCCGAGATCGCCGGCGTCGACCTGGCCATCAAGGACATCAACGACGCCGGTGGCGTCAACGGCGTCCCGGTGACGGTCTCGCACAAGGACTCGGGCCCCACGTCCGACCTCGCGACCATCGGCACCCCGTCCGCCAAGGCGCTGATCGAGGAGGGTGTGCACGTCATCATCGGCGCCGCGTCCTCCGGCCTGTCGCTCGGCGTCGTCGGCCCGATCACGGACGCCGAGATCGTGCAGATCTCGCCCGCCAACACGGCGGCGGACCTGTCCGGCATCAGCCCGTACTACTTCCGCACCGCCCCGCCGGACGAGGTCCAGGGCCAGGCCCTCGCGACGCAGATCATCGCGGACGGCAAGAAGAACGTCGGCATCCTCGTGTTCGACGACCCCTACGGCACGGGTCTGCGCGGCTTCGTCCAGCAGAACCTCGAGCCCGCGGGCGTCAACGTGACCTACGGCGCCGAGGGCGCGGGTCAGGACTTCCCGCCCGAGCTGCAGGACTACTCCACCGAGGTCGGCGAGGTCGTCGCCACGAACCCCGACGCGATCGTGATCATCACGTTCGACGAGGTCCGTGTCATCGTTCCTCAGCTGGTCCAGGCCGGCTACGACATGTCGAACGTGTACCTCGTCGACGGCAACGTGGCCAGCTTCAAGCAGGACCCGGCCGACAGCGCCAAGTTCTTCTTCGACCCGGGCACGATGGAGGGCGCGCAGGGCACCAACCCGGGCGCCAACCCGACTGACGACTTCAAGGCTCGCCTGCTTGAGGTCAACCCGGACCTGAAGGACTTCAACTACGGTCCCGAGTCCTACGACGCGACCATCCTTGCCGCCCTCGCGGCGGTCAAGGGCGGCCAGAACGACGGCCCGACCGTGCAGGCCAACATGGCTGCCGTGTCCGGCACGACGGACGGCGAGGAGTGCGCGACGTTCGCGGACTGCGTCGAGC
Organism: Cellulomonas sp. Root137; assembly: GCF_001426725.1. Taxonomy (NCBI): domain Bacteria; kingdom Bacillati; phylum Actinomycetota; class Actinomycetes; order Micrococcales; family Cellulomonadaceae; genus Cellulomonas; species Cellulomonas sp. Root137. The sequence goes on from NZ_LMFG01000003.1 coordinate 264,630, forward strand.
TGATCAAGGACGGCAAGGAGATCACCTACCAGGCTGTCTCCGGCGTCGGCCCGTTCAACGACAACAACGACCCGTCGTCGGCGTTCGTCGGCATCTACAAGTACGACGCCGAGAACGTGCCCGTGTGGCAGAAGGCGGAGTTCGGCGAGGTCAAGGGCAGCTGACGACAGTCAGCCCCGCATGACGCGAGGCCCGGCAGGGGAGTGATCCCCTGCCGGGCCTTCGTCGTTGTGGCGACGAGCAGAAAGAGGCCCGGCCGGGATGTTCTCCGGCCGGGCCTCTGTGTGCGTGCTCTCAGTCCTCGGGGGCGATCTCGTCCGCCGCCAGCGTGCCGAGGTACAGCTCGATCACCTTGGGGTCGTGCATGAGCTCACGTCCCGTGGCGGTGTAGGCGTTGCGTCCCTGGTCGAGGACGTATCCCCGGTCGCAGATCTGCAGGGCGCGCCGGGCGTTCTGCTCGACGATGATGATCGAGACGCCCGCGCGGTTGATCTTGCGGGTGCGGATGAACGTCTCGTCCTGCCGCACGGGGGACAGGCCGGCGGAGGGCTCGTCGAGGAGCAGCACCTTCGGGTCCATCATGAGCGCGCGGCCCATGGCCACCATCTGACGCTCACCGCCGGACAGCGAACCGGCGCGCTGACCGCGGCGGTCCTTGAGGTTCGGGAACAGGTCGATGATGAAGTCGAGCCGCTCGGCGAACTTGCCCGGCTTGAGGAAGCCCCCCATCTGGAGGTTCTCCTCGACCGACAGGGACGGGAAGACGTTGTTGTTCTGCGGGACGCACCCGACGCCGCGGGCGACCAGGTCGTTCGCCTTGAGGTTGGTGATGTCCTCGCCGCCCAGGGTCACCGAGCCGGTACGCACGTGCACCAGGCCGAAGATCGCCTTGAGCAGGGTCGACTTGCCGGCGCCGTTGGGGCCGATGATGCCGACCAGCTCGCCCGGGTACAGGTCGAGGTTGCACCCGTTGAGGATGTTCACCCCGGGGATGTAGCCCGCGACGAGCTCGTCGGCGCGCAGCAGGGGCTCTCCCCGGTCCACGGGGGACGGTGCTGCGGCGGATTCGGTGACGGTCATTCCGTGGCCTCCTCGGCCTCGAGCTGTTCGAGCACACCCTCGGCCATGACGCTCTCGTCGCCGAGGTCGGTGTCGTGGTGGGCGCCGAGGTAGGCGTCGACGACGGCCGGGTTCTCCATGACGGCGGACGGCGGCCCCTCGGCGACGATCTTGCCCTCCGCCATGACCACCACCCAGTCGGCGATCCGGCGGACCATCTGCATGTCGTGCTCGACGAACAGCACCGTGGTGCCCTCGTCGCGCACGGTCTGGATGTGCCCGAGCAGAGACTGCGTGAGCGCGGGGTTCACGCCGGCCATCGGCTCGTCGAGCATGACCAGCTCGGGCTTGGCCATGAGTGCCCGGGCCATCTCCAGGAGCTTGCGCTGTCCGCCGGAGAGCGACCCCGCGAAGTCCTCGCTCTTGGCGTCGAGCTTGAACCGGATCAGCAGCTCTTCGGCCTGCGCGGTGATCTCGCGCTCACGGGCCGCCCAGAGCGGCTTGACCAGCGAGGTGAAGAAGCCCTCGCCCGGTTGCTTGGTGGCGCCGAGCTGCATGTTCTGCAGGACGGTGAGCCGGGAGAGCGCCTTGGTCAGCTGGAAGGTGCGCACCATGCCGGCCCGGGCGACGCGGCCCGCGGAGACGCCGTTCAGACGACGACCGTCGAACTCCCAGGTGCCGGAGTTGGGCTTGTCGAAGCCGGTGAGCAGGTTGAACAGCGTCGTCTTGCCGGCACCGTTGGGGCCGATCAGCGCGGTGATCGCGCCGCGCTGCACCTCGAGGTGACGGACGTCGACCGCGGTCATGCCACCGAACCGGCGCACGACGTCGTCGGCGACGATGATCGGGTCCGGCTTGGCGACGCCGGGCTCGGGGGCCACGCCCGCGAGCGCCTGAGCCGCCGTCTTCGCGAGCGGTGCGGGGGAGGACAGCTCAGCGGACATCGAGCATCAGCTCCTTCTTGTCACCGAAGATGCCCTGCGGCCGGAAGATCACCAGGAGCATCAACGTGATGCCCACCAGGATGCCCGCGAGCGGCTCGAGCTGCTCGGGCCGCAGGACGGACGGCAGCACGTCGCGCATGACCGTCTTGATGAACATGAGCGCGACGAAGAAGATCATCGACCCGATCACCGGACCCCACAGGGTGGCGGCGCCACCGAGCAGCAGGATCGTCCAGATGAAGAAGGTCATCGACCGGCCCATCGCGTCGGGCTGGACGCTGGCGGGCATCACGAACAGGACGCCCGCGAAGCCGGCCATCGCGCCACCGAGCACGAGCGCCTGCATCTTGTAGCCGTAGACGCTCTTGCCGAGCGAGCGCACGGCGTCCTCGTCCTCGCGGATGCCCTTGAGCACACGCCCCCACGGGCTGGACATGAGGCGCCAGACCAGCAGCACGGCGAGCAGGACGGCGGCCCACGCGACGATGCGCGTCCACCAGCCGTCACCGACGTTGTTGGCGTACGCGAACGGCCCGAGCGCGGTCCTCCCGTCCGGGAGCACCGAGAGGCCGAGGAAGTCCTTGTTGAACCTGCTGGCGGGGATGCCGGCCGCGCCGTTGGTGATGTCGGAGAGCACGGACGACCGCCCGATGAGCCGGACGATCTCCGCCGCGGAGATGGTGACGATCGCGAGATAGTCGCCGCGCAGCTTCAGCGTGGGTATGCCGAGGATGAGCGCGAAGACGACCGAGCAACCCACCCCGACCAGCGCCGAGAGCGGGAAGCCCTGGCCGGCCTGCGCGGTGGCGGCGAACCCGTAGGCGCCGACGAGCATGAAGCCCGCCTGCCCCATGTTGAGCAGACCCGTGAAGCCGAAGTGGATGTTCAGGCCGATGGCCGCGAGCGCGTAGGCCGCGGTGGTGGGGGCGATCAGCTCGCCCGCAGTGAGGGACAGCAGGTCCGACCAGTTCATGGGAGTCTCCTAGCCGACCCGCTCGGCGCGGCCGAGGATGCCTTGAGGTCTGATGAGCAGGACGAGGATCAGGATCAGCAGCGCGACGGCGAACTTGAGGCTCGACGGCAGCCAGAGGGTCGACATCTCCACGACGACACCGATGATGAGCGAGCCGATGAGCGCGCCGTAGGCGGTGCCCAGACCACCGAGGGTGACCGCGGCGAACATCAGCAGCAGCATCTGCAGGCCGAGGTCCCAGGCTGCTCCGTTGAAGGCCAGCGCGAGCAGTGCGCCGCCCAGGCCGGCGAGGCCGGTGGCCAGGATCCACACGAGCCGGATGATCTTGTCCACGTCGATGCCCGAGGCGGCCGCGAGGGCGGGGTTGTCCGAGATGGCCCGGGTAGCGCGGCCGGTGCGGGTGCGCTGCAGGAAGAGCGCGACGCCGACGAGCACGATGGTGGCGCACCCCATCGCGATGTACGACGGGATCGACAGCCGGATCGGGCCGATGCTCCAGGACTTGGCGATCGAGGGCAGGACCTGCAGGGTGCTGCCGCCGAAGCGGAACTGGAACGCGTACTGGAGAGCCAGCGACAGCCCGATGCTGACGATCATCAGCTGGACCAGGCCCACTCTGCGTCGCCGCAATGGTTGCCATATGCCGACGTCCTGGAGCCAGCCGCTGGCGGCCGAGAGGACCACCGCGGCCAGCACCGACAGGACGATCGGCCAGTGCAGCTGGATGGAGAACACGAACGTCAGCAGGGCGCCCAGGGTGACCTGCTCGCCGTGCGAGAAGCTCGACATCCCGGTGGTGCCGTAGATCAGGGAGAGCCCGACCGCGGCGAGGGCGAGGATCAGGCCGTACCGGATGCCGAGCGCGAACTGCTGGAGGAGCCGCGTGGGGGTGACCGTGCCCGTCGTGGTGGACGAGCTGCCGCCGGTGCTCGGCGTGGCGTCCAGCACGAGGTTGAAGTCGACGGTCGACGAGGCGCCGACGACGGCGAGCTGCTCGACCGGGTTCTCCGCCGAGTCCGCGAGGGCCGCGGTCGAGGGGAGCGTCGACTCGTCGAGCTCGACCGTGTAGCGCGCCCGTCCGGGGATCGCGACGGCCCACGTGCCGTTGGCGGCCGTGGTGGCCGACTCCTCGAACTCGTCGTCCTCGTTCGACACCGTGATGGTGACGCCTTCCACGGGTCCGGCGGTGTTCTGCAGCGTCCCGCCGATGCACCCGGTCTCGGCGTCGGCGACGCAGGTGACCGCCGCGGTGGCGGAGGCAGACTCGGCTTGCAGGCCGATGACGCCGACGAGTGCTGCCGCGAGCATGCTCAGCGCGATCAACAATCGAGTTCTGCGGGGCCTGTCCGTCGTCGCAACATGCGGCACGGTGGGTCTCCGTCCAGGTTCTAGGGGGCCGGGCTCGTGCACGGGTCCGACGGCATTGTCGAACCAGCGCGACGCCTGCCGTGTGGCAGGACGATAGGCAGGGATTGTGTCTTGTTCATTTCGCGATGGCGAGTGTCGGGGCCGTGCGGGCCTGAGCGTGTCGGGTTTTGTGGTCGGACGTCCAGTTTGACCCACCACCGAGTGCGGTGCCCCTCTCCCGGGGGCTAGGCATACGGTGGAGGCTGCGCCATGATCGATGACGGCGCCGTCGTGGGCAGAGGTGGCGTCACCCCGACCGGATCCCCCTCGTCCCGTCTGGAGGTACCACTGTCGTGCGTCTTGGAGTGCAAGTCCGCGAAGCCCTGCCGGGCGACCTGGAGAGCCTTGTCGAGCTCTGCCTCGCCGCGCGCCAGGAGGCCGGTGTGGGTTCCCAGCTCTGCACCGACGACGCCGACCGACTCCGCGACCAGCTGGGAGCGCTCCTCGCCGTCCCCGGCGGACGCGTGCTGCTGGCTCTGCTCGATGACGACCCGGCCGGGCTGCTGCTCGCCCGCGTCGTCGGTCCCGGACCGTTCACCGACGTCGTGAGCCTCGACATCGAGGCGGTGTACGTGCTGCCCGCCGCGCGCCGTCGCGGCCTCGGGCACGCCCTGCTGGTCGGCGCGACGACGGTCGCGGAGGAGGCCGGCGCGACCGAGCTGTACTCGTCGCCGCTGCCGGGTTCCCGCGGGATGCAGCGCTTCCTCGCCCGGCTCGGGTTCGCGCCGGCGGCGTCGCACCGGGTGGTGACGGCCGCGGCTCTGCAGCGCAAGCTCGCGCACGACCAGGGCCACGTCGGCGCAGCGGGTGCCACACGGCGCTCCGGCCCGCGCGGGCTCGAGGACCTCATCGCCCGTCGTCGGCAGGCACGCGCCGCACGGCAGCCCGTCGAGGACCCGGTCCAGCCCGCGCGCGCGTCAGGCGCGGATCAGGGCCGCGCGTCGATCAGCATGCAGGTGAGCCGGGCCGTGCAGACCAGCCGACCGCCGTCGTCCTCGACCACCACCTGGTAGGTGGCGAGGGTCCTGCCCAGGTGCAGCGCCGTCGCGGTCCCGGTGACCAGGCCCGTCCGTGCGGACCGGTGGTGCGTGGCGTTGAGCTCGATCCCGACGGCCGCGCGTCCCTCGCCCGCGTGCGCCATGGCGGAGATGGAGCCCAGCGTCTCGGCCAGAACCGCGGACGCGCCGCCGTGCAGCAGGCCGTAGGGCTGCGTGTTGCCGGCGACCGGCATGGTGGCCACGGTGCGCTGTGCGGAGGCCTCGGTCACCACGATGCCCATGCGCTCGATGAGGGTGCCTGTGAACGTGGAGAGCAGGGCTGGCGATGGCGTTGTCGTGTCGGACATGGCAGATAGGTTGGCACCCGTGAGCGACGCACTGCCAGCGGTTCCGCCGGCCACTCCCGGAACGCCTGCCCGACTCCTCCTGATCGACGGTCACTCGATGGCCTACCGGGCGTTCTTCGCACTCCCGGTGGACAAGTTCGCGACGTCGTCCGGCGAGCCCACCAACGCGGTGTTCGGGTTCTTCTCGATGATCGCCAACCTGCTGCGGGACGAGGCGCCGACGCACGTGGCGGTCGCGTTCGACGCGGGCCGCACGACGTTCCGGACCGAGGTGTACGAGGCGTACAAGGGCAACCGGGATGCCACACCCGCCCCGTTCAAGGGGCAGGTGGAAGTCATCCAGCGGGTCCTCGAGACCATGCACATCCCGTACCTGTCCAAGCCCCAGTTCGAGGCCGACGACATCCTGGCCACGCTGTCCGTCCAGGCGCGGGCGCAGGGCATGCAGGTGCTGATCTGCACCGGCGACCGCGACGCGCTCCAGCTGGTGAACGAGGACGTCACGGTCCTCTACCCGGTCAAGGGCGTCTCGGAGCTGGCCCGGATGACGCCGGCGGCAGTCGAGACGAAGTACGGGGTGCCGCCCGCGCGCTACCCGGACCTCGCCGCGCTCGTCGGGGAGAGCAGCGACAACCTGCCCGGTATCCCCGGGGTCGGCCCGAAGACGGCCGCGAAGTGGATCGTTCAGTACGACGGGCTCGACGGGATCCTCGCCGCCGCGGACCAGGTGCCCGGCAAGGCGGGGGAGTCGCTGCGGGACAACCTCGACCAGGTGCGCCTGAACCGCCAGCTCAACGCGCTGCTCACCGACATCGAGCTGCCGCTGGGCCCGGAGGACCTCGCGGCGCGGCCCTGGGACCGGCCCGCCCTGCACGCCGTGCTCGAGGAGCTCGAGTTCCGCGCGATCCGCGACCGGCTCTTCGCCATGCTGCCCGACGAGGCCGGCGACGGACCGGGGACGGTCGCCGCCGCCCAGCTCGACCTCACGGTCCTCGGCTCCGGCGAGCTCGCCGACTGGCTCGCCGCCCGGGCCGGGAAGCCCCTCGGCGTGGACGTCCGCGGCTCGGGTGCCCCCGCCGGTGGCGACGCCTGGGGGATCGCGCTGGCGGACCCGGACGGCCAGGCGGCCGCGTTCGACCTGGCCGAGATCCAGCCCCCGGACGAGACCGCGCTGGCGGCGTGGCTCGCCGACCCCGCGGCACCGAAGATCGTGCACGCCTCGAAGGAGGCCTGGCACGCGCTGGCCGGCCGCGGTCTGCCGCTCGCCGGCGTGGTGTTCGACACCGAGCTCGCGGCCTACCTGTGCCAGCCCGACCGCCGCGCGTACGACCTCACCGACCTCGCGATCGGCTACCTGCATCGCGAGCTGGGCGCCGACGAGGCCGCGGACGGTGCGCAGGGTGCGCTGGACCTCGAGCTGGACGGCACCGACGAGGGCCGCCGTGCAGCCGTCCGTGCCGCCGCGGTCCGGGACCTGGCCGACGTGCTGGGCGGCGAGGTGGCCGACCGGGGCGCCACCAGCCTCCTCGACACGCTCGAGCTGCCCCTGGTCGACGTGCTGGCGCGGATGGAGCGGACCGGGATCGCGATCGACTCCGGCTACCTGTCGGGACTCGAGAAGTCGTTCGACAGCCAGGTGCAGAACGCCGCTGCCGAGGCGTACGCGGTCATCGGGCGCGAGGTGAACCTCGGGTCGCCCAAGCAGCTCCAGGAGGTCCTGTTCGACCAGCTGGGCATGCCGAAGACCAAGAAGATCAAGACCGGGTACACCACGGACGCGAACGCGCTCACCGACCTGTTCGCACGCACGCAGCACCCGTTCCTCGAGCACCTGCTGGCCCACCGGGACGCCATCCGGCTGCGGCAGACCGTCGAGGGCCTCCTGCGGTCCATCGCCGCGGACGGACGCATCCACACCACGTTCCAGCAGACCATCGCCGCCACGGGCCGGCTGTCCTCGGCGGACCCCAACCTCCAGAACATCCCCATCCGCACGGAGGCGGGCCGGCAGATCCGGCGCGCGTTCGTGGTCGGCGACGGGTACGAGACGCTCCTGACCGCCGACTACTCGCAGATCGAGATGCGGATCATGGCGCACCTGTCGGGCGACGAGGGCCTGATCGACGCCTTCCGCTCCGGCGAGGACCTGCACAGCTATGTCGGCTCCCGCGTGTTCGGCGTGCCGACCGACGAGGTCACGCCCGCCATGCGGTCGAAGATCAAGGCCATGAGCTACGGCCTGGCGTACGGGCTGTCGTCCTACGGCCTCTCCCAGCAGCTCTCGATCGAGGTGTCCGAGGCCGCGGCGCTCATGCAGGACTACTTCTCGCGGTTCGGCGGGGTGCGCGACTACCTGACGGGCGTGGTCGACGTCGCCCGGCAGACCGGCTACACCGCCACGATCCTCGGCCGCCGCCGGTATCTCCCGGACCTGACGAGCGACAACCGCCAGCGACGGGAGGTGGCCGAGCGGATGGCGCTCAACGCGCCGATCCAGGGCAGCGCCGCCGACCTGATCAAGGTGGCGATGCTCGGCGTCGACCGGGAGCTCACCCGCCGCGGGCTCGGCTCGCGGATGCTCCTGCAGGTGCACGACGAGCTGGTGCTCGAGGTCGTGGCAGGGGAGCGGGACGAGGTCGAGGCGCTCGTGCGCGAGCAGATGGGCGCCGCGGGGGACGCGGCTGCCGACGGCCCGCTGGACGTGGCGCTGGACGTGACGGTCGGTGCGGGCGGCTCCTGGCACGACGCCGGGCACTGATCTGTCCCTCGATCGTGGGGATTCGGCGGTTTTCGGCAGGTTCGTCGTAACTATCGGATGCACTTCGGGGTGATCTGCGCCACAGTGTCGGGCACACAGTGGCGACGGAGCCACTGACGTCCCTTGCTGGGAGGCGCTGGTGACCGAGACCTTCGGAGAACGCGAGACCGACTACCAACGAGTACAGACCAGCGACGAGTTCCAGGCCCTCAGGCACCGGTTCCGTCGCTTCGTCTTCCCCATGACGGCCTTCTTCCTTGCCTGGTACTTCCTGTACGTCCTGCTCGCGGCCTACGCCCACGACTTCATGTCGACGAAGGTGTGGGGCAACATCAACATCGGCCTGCTCCTCGGCCTCGGGCAGTTCGTCAGCACCTTCGCGATCACGATGATCTACGCGCGCTGGGCCAACAACCGGCAGGACGCGGTGGCCGAGCGCCTCCGCCTGCACATCGAGAACGGCGATGCGCTGGACGGTGGCCCCGCATGATCACCTCCCTGAGCTCTCTCCTGCGTGCCGCGGAGACCGAGGACATCGGCAACCCGTGGGTCAACATCGCGATCTTCGGTGGCTTCGTCGCCATCACGCTGGTGATCGTGTTCCGCGCCTCGCGCAACAACAAGACGGCCGCGGACTACTACGCCGCCGGGCGCTCGTTCACCGGCCCGCAGAACGGCACCGCGATCGCGGGTGACTACCTGTCGGCGGCGTCGTTCCTTGGCATCTGCGGCGCCATCGCGATCAACGGGTACGACGGCTTCCTGTACTCGATCGGCTTCCTGGTGGCGTGGCTGGTCGCGCTGCTGCTGGTGGCCGAGCTGCTCCGGAACACCGGCCGCTTCACCATGGCGGACGTCCTGTCGTTCCGGCTCAGGCAGCGCCCGGTCCGCATGGCCGCCGCGCTGGCGACCCTGACGGTGGTCTTCTTCTACCTGCTGGCGCAGATGGCCGGCGCCGGCGGCCTCGTCGCGCTGCTCCTCGGAGTCGAGGGTGCGGCGGCGCAGGGCCTCGTCATCGCCGTCGTCGGCGGGCTGATGATCCTGTACGTGCTCGTCGGCGGGATGAAGGGCACCACCTGGGTGCAGATCATCAAGGCGATCCTGCTGATCGCCGGCGCTGCCGTCATGACGCTCTGGGTGCTGGCCAAGTTCGGGTTCAACCTCTCCGACCTCCTGCAGGGCGCCATCGACTCGGCCGGCGAGGGTGGCGAGTCGATCATCGAGCCCGGTCGGCAGTACGGCGTGAGCGCGATGAGCCAGCTCAACTTCCTGTCGCTCGCCCTCGCGCTGGTGCTCGGTACGGCGGGCCTCCCGCACGTGCTGATGCGCTTCTACACGGTCCCGACGGCGAAGGAGGCACGTCGCTCGGTCGTCTGGGCGATCTGGCTGATCGGCATCTTCTACCTGTTCACGCTCGTGCTCGGGTACGGCGCCGCAGCGCTGGTCGGTCCGGAGGTGATCAAGGCAGCCCCGGGAGGCGTGAACTCGGCGGCACCGCTGCTCGCGTACGAGCTGGGCGGCACGATCCTGCTGGGTCTGATCTCCGCGGTGGCGTTCGCGACGATCCTCGCCGTGGTCGCCGGACTGACCATCACGGCCGCCGCCTCGTTCGCGCACGACATCTACGCGTCGGTGATCAAGCACGGCGAGGTCAAGCCCGACGGTGAGGTGCGGGTCGCGCGGATCACCGTGGTGGTCATCGGCATCCTGGCGATCATCGGCGGCATCTTCGCCAACGGGCAGAACGTGGCGTTCCTCGTGGCGCTGGCCTTCGCGGTCGCCGCCAGCGCCAACCTGCCGACGATCCTCTACTCGCTCTTCTGGAAGAGGTTCAACACGTCGGGCGCCCTGTGGAGCATGTACGGGGGACTCATCTCCTGCCTCGTGCTCATCACGTTCTCGCCGGTGGTCTCCGGCAAGGTCGACCCGGTCACGGGCGCGAGCCTGTCGATGATCAAGAACACCGACATCGACTTCCATCTGATCCCGCTGGAGAACCCCGGCCTGATCTCGATCCCGCTCGCGTTCGTCCTCGGGATCGTCGGCACCTACCTGAGCAAGGAACCGCCGCACCCCGAGAAGTTCGCGGAGATGGAGGTCCGGTCGCTGACCGGCGCCGGCTCCGAGAAGGCGACGGTGCACTGACGCACTGACCGCGGGCGGCCGTCTACGCGGACGGTCGCCCGCGGTGCGTGACGAAGATGGCCGTCCCCGGCAGCCTGGCGCCCCGCACGGGTCCCCAGCCGCCCCACGTCCGGTCGTGGCCCACGGGCCACTCCGGTTCCACCAGCCGCTCGAGGACGAACCCCGCGGCCGCCAGCTCGGCCACGTGGTCGCCCAGGGTCCGGTGGTACTCGGCGTACAGCACGCGCCCCGACTCGCCGAGCTCGGCGTAGGGGGTCCGGTCGAAGTAGGACCGCGTGGCCGTGAGACCCGCCTCGCCGGGGTCGTCGGGGAACGCCCACCGGACCGGGTGGGTCACGGCGAACACCCAGCGGCCGCCGGGCCGCAGCACCCGGGCGACCTCCGCGTGGACCCGGTCGGCGTCGGGCACGAAGGGGAGCGCGCCGAACGCCGTGAACGCGACGCCGAACGAGGCGTCCGCGAAGGGGAGCGCCCGGGCGTCGGCCTGGACCATCGGTGTCGTCCGCCCGACCTCGGTGTCGTACCGGGCTCCCGCCGCGAGCATCCCGCCGGACACGTCGGTCGCGACGACGTCGACGCCCTCGCCGACGAGCCAGCGCGCGCACTGGGCGGCTCCCGCGCCCACCTCGAGCACGCGCCGGCCGGTGAGGTCGCCCAGCAGGTGCGCGTCCTTCTCCCGCACGCCCTCGGGGCACCAGCAGAAGTCGGCGGGTCCGAGGAAGGTGCCGTGCTCGTCGAGGTACTCCTGCGCGTTGGCGTCCCACCAGCCGCGGCTCGCGGATCCCCCCGAGGCTGACGGGACGTCGAGGTAGCCTGCCTCGGCCAGCTGGTCGTCGCTCATGGGACCAGTGTCACGTCTGCCGCGTCGACACCGCGGATACGCTGTCGTACGGCAGCCCGATGACGCGCTACCCGTCCAGTAGTTCCCGCGATCAAGGAGTGCCAGCGTGCGAGTCGGTCTGCTCACGGGCGGCGGCGACGTCCCCGGCCTCAACGCCGCGATCCGCGCCGTCGTCAAGCGTGGCGAGGGCGAGTACGGGCACACGATCACCGGCTTCCGCAACGGGTGGCGCGGCGTCGTCGACGGGCTCAGCATGCCCCTGACGCGGGAGCACATCCGCAACCAGCTGGCGGTCGGCGGCACCCTGCTCGGGACCGCTCGGTACCACCCCCACGCCGACAACGGCGGGCTCGACGCGGTGCTGTCCACGCTCGAGTCGGAGAAGATCGAGGCGCTCATCTGCATCGGCGGCGACGGCACGCTGCACGCCGCGAGCAAGGTGGCCGAGGCCGGCATCCGCATCGTCGCGATCCCCAAGACGATCGACAACGACGTCTGGGGCACCGATCAGTCGATCGGGTTCGACACCGCCGTGTCCATCGCGACCGAGGCGATCGACCGCATCCACACCACCGCGGAGAGCCACAACCGCGTGATGATCGTCGAGGTCATGGGCCGGCACGCGGGCTGGATCGCCGCGACGTCGGGCATCGCCGGGGGAGCCGAGATCGTGCTCGCCCCCGAGGCGCCGTTCGACATCGACAAGATCGAGAAGTTCCTCAAGCACCGCCACCGCGCCCACGCGAGCTTCTCGATCATCGTCGTCGCCGAGGGTGCCGTGCCCGCGCAGGGGACCTCGATGGACTACGAGACGCCGATGGGCAAGTTCGGCGACATCATCGCGGGGGCCATCGGTCAGCGGCTCAAGGTGGAGATCGAGAACCGCACCGGCTTCGACACCCGCGTCGTCGTGCTGGGTCACGTCCAGCGCGGAGGCATCCCGACGCACGTCGACCGGATCCTGGGCTCGCGGTTCGGGGTCGCGGCCATCGACGCCGCCAGCGCCGGCCAGTCGAACGTCATGACGGCGCTGCGTGGCGAGTCCGTGGTGATGGTGCCGCTCAGCGAGGTGGCCGGCAAGGTCAAGTACGTGCCCGACGAGCTGCTGGCGGTCGCGCGCGCGCTCGCCTGATCGGCTTTGACCTGCCCATCGTCACCCGGATAGGGTAGACGGCGGTGCCGCGCGCCTTGTTGCGTCGGCGTGTCCTCACTCGTACTGCTCGTGCGAGGGCTCTCTCCGGGGAGTCGAGGGCGTCCCATCAGATCGCGATCACCACACGCATGTCACCGTGCCGCCGGCACACACGTTCAGTCCGTACAACTTCCCTGTCCGCATCGGAGCCCATCCCTACATGAGCATCACCACCCCCGCGAAGCCCGCCACCCCGCAGGTCGCGATCAACGACATCGGCTCGGCCGAGGACTTCCTCGCCGCGATCGACGCCACCATCAAGTACTTCAACGATGGCGACATCGTCGAGGGCACCATCGTCAAGGTCGACCGCGACGAGGTCCTTCTCGACATCGGTTACAAGACCGAGGGCGTCATCCCCTCCCGTGAGCTGTCCATCAAGCACGACGTGGACCCCGGTGAGGTCGTCAAGGTCGGCGACGTGGTCGAGGCCCTCGTCCTCCAGAAGGAGGACAAGGAAGGCCGGCTGATCCTGTCCAAGAAGCGCGCACAGTACGAGCGCGCCTGGGGCACGATCGAGAAGATCAAGGAGGAGGACGGCGTCGTCACCGGCACCGTCATCGAGGTCGTCAAGGGCGGCCTCATCCTCGACATCGGTCTGCGCGGCTTCCTGCCCGCGTCGCTGGTGGAGATGCGTCGCGTCCGCGACCTCCAGCCGTACGTCGGCAAGGAGATCGAGGCCAAGATCATCGAGCTCGACAAGAACCGCAACAACGTGGTCCTGTCGCGCCGTGCGTGGCTCGAGCAGACGCAGTCCGAGGTGCGCTCCACCTTCCTGCAGACGCTGCAGAAGGGCCAGGTCCGCCCCGGTGTCGTGTCCTCGATCGTCAACTTCGGTGCGTTCGTGGACCTGGGTGGCGTGGACGGGCTCGTGCACGTCTCCGAGCTGTCCTGGAAGCACATCGACCACCCGTCCGAGGTCGTCGAGGTCGGCCAGGAGGTCACCGTCGAGGTTCTCGACGTCGACTTCGACCGCGAGCGTGTCTCCCTGTCGCTGAAGGCGACGCAGGAGGACCCGTGGCAGGCCTTCGCCCGGACGCACGCCATCGGCCAGGTCGTCCCCGGCAAGGTCACCAAGCTGGTTCCGTTCGGCGCGTTCGTGCGCGTCGAGGACGGCATCGAGGGCTTGGTCCACATCTCGGAGCTGGCCGTGCGCCACGTCGAGATCCCGGAGCAGGTCGTCCAGGTCGGCGACGACGTCTTCGTCAAGGTCATCGACATCGACCTGGAGCGCCGCCGCATCTCGCTGTCGCTCAAGCAGGCGAACGAGGGCTTCGACCCGGCCAGCGAGGACTTCGACCCCGCGCTGTACGGCATGGCGGCCGAGTACGACGACGCCGGCAACTACAAGTACCCCGAGGGCTTCGACCCGGCCACGAACGAGTGGCTCGAGGGCTTCGAGGCGCAGCGCGAGGTGTGGGAGGCGCAGTACGCGCAGGCCCACGAGCGCTGGGAGGCGCACCGCAAGCAGGTCGCCGACGCCGCGAAGGCCGACGCGGAGGCCGCCAGCGGCGCCGCCGAGGGTGCGACGTCGTCCTCCAGCTCGTCGAGCTCGTCCGCCGGCCCGGTGCCGTCGACGTACTCGTCGTCCACCGAGGAGGCCGCGGGCACGCTCGCGTCCGACGAGGCGCTCGCCGCTCTGCGCGAGAAGCTCACGGGTAACTGAACCCACCCGCTCGATGGCCGGTCACCTTCCGAGGTGGCCGGCCATCGGCGTATCCGTCGAAGGCAGGGCAGGATGGACGGATGCAACGCATCGGACTGACAGGCGGGATCGCGGCCGGCAAGTCCGTCGCGGCACGGCGACTGGCTGAGCTCGGGGCGGTGGTGATCGACTCCGACGTCCTGGCGCGGGAGGCCGTGGCGCCAGGCTCTGCGGGGCTCGACGCGGTGGTCGAGGAGTTCGGCGCGGGCGTGCTCGGAGCCGACGGCGCGCTCGACCGGGCAGCGCTCGCCTCGATCGTGTTCACCGACCCGGCGGCCAGGGCGCGGCTGGACGCGATCGTGCACCCGGTGGTCCGTCGGCTCTCAGCCGAGCGCGAGGCGGCTTCCGCGGTGACCGACCACGGAGCCGTCGTGGTGCACGACATCCCGCTGCTGGTCGAGACCGGCCAGGCGGACGCGTTCCACGTGCTCGTGGTGGTGCACGCCCCCGCGGTGCTGCGCGTCGAGCGGCTGGTGCGGCTGCGCGGCATGGACCGCAGCGAGGCGGAGGCCCGGGTGTCGGCGCAGGCGAGCGACGACGAGCGGCTCGCGGTCGCGGACGTCGTGCTGGACGGCACCGGGAGCGACGACTTCCTGCGGGCCCAGGTCGACGAGCTCTGGGACCGGCTCGCGGTCGAGCGGGCGGACGAGCTCGCTGCCGAGACCCCGTGACGCGGGTCCTGGTCACCGGTTTCGGACCGTTCGACGGGCAGACCGTCAATGCGTCGTGGTTGGCGGTCCAGGAGCTCGCCTCGCGGTGGGCCGCGCCGCCCGAGCTCGTGGTGCGCGAGCTCCCGGTGTCGTTCCGGGGCGCTCGTCAGCAGCTGCGCGTGGCGATCGCGGAGGTGGTGCCCGACCTGGTCGTGTGCGTCGGCGAGGCGGGCGGACGCGCGGCAGTCGGCGTGGAGCGCGTCGCCGTCAACGTGATCGACGCCCGGATCGCGGACGTCGACGGGTCGGCGCCGGTCGACGTCCCCGTGATCGCGGGCGCCCCCGCCGCGTTCTTCTCCACGCTGCCCGTCAAGGCGTGCGCCGCGGCGGTGCGCGACGCCGGTGTGCCGGTCGAGGTCTCGAACACCGCCGGTCTGTACGTCTGCAACGCGACGTTCTACGCGCTGCAGCACCTGCTGTCGTCACGGCCCGAGGTCCGCAGCGGCTTCGTGCACGTGCCGCGCACGCCGGCCCAGGTCGAGGACGGTGGCGCGTCGATGGAGGTCGGGGACGCCGCCTCGGCGCTGCACGCCCTCCTGCGAGCCGCGCTGTCGACCACCACGGACCTGCGGGAGTCCGCCGGAACGCTCGCCTGAGCCCCCGTCGACGCGGGTGTCGGTGGTGGCACGTACGGTTGTGGCATGCGTCCAGTCACCGATCTCCAGCGGACCGTCGCGCCGTTCGAGGTGATCTCCGAGTACACGCCGTCCGGTGACCAGCCGAAGGCGATCAAGGAGCTGACCGAGCGCATCAAGGCGGGGGAGAAGGACGTCGTACTGCTCGGTGCCACGGGTACCGGCAAGTCCGCGACGACCGCCTGGCTCATCGAGCAGGTCCAGCGCCCGACGCTCGTCATGGCCCCGAACAAGACGCTCGCAGCCCAGCTGGCCACGGAGTTCCGGGAGCTGCTGCCCAACAACGCCGTCGAGTACTTCGTCTCGTACTACGACTACTACCAGCCCGAGGCGTACATCGCGCAGACGGACACGTACATCGAGAAGGACTCGTCGATCAACGACGAGGTCGAGCGGCTGCGGCACTCGGCCACCAGCTCGCTGCTCACCCGTCGGGACGTCATCGTGGTCGCGTCCGTGAGCTGCATCTACGGCCTCGGCACGCCGCAGGAGTACGTCGACCGCATGGTGACGCTCTCCGTGGGCGACCAGGTGGACCGGGATCAGCTGCTGCGCAAGTTCGTCACCATGCAGTACACCCGCAACGACATGGCGTTCACGCGCGGCACGTTCCGCGTGCGCGGGGACACCGTCGAGATCATCCCGGTGTACGAGGAGCTGGCCATCCGGATCGAGTTCTTCGGGGACGAGATCGAGGCGATCGCCACGCTGCACCCGCTCACCGGGGACGTGGTCCACTCCGAGCAGCAGATGCACATCTTCCCCGCCACCCACTACGTCGCCGGCCCGGAGCGCATGGAGCGCGCGATCCACGGGATCGAGCTGGAGCTCGAGGACCGCCTGGCGGAGCTGGAGCGGCAGAACAAGCTGCTCGAGGCGCAGCGGCTGCGCATGCGCACCACCTACGACATCGAGATGATGCGCCAGATCGGCTCGTGCTCGGGCATCGAGAACTACTCGCGGCACATCGACGGACGCAGCCCGGGCAGCGCGCCGAACACCCTCATCGACTACTTCCCCGAGGACTTCCTGCTGGTCATCGACGAGTCGCACGTGACGGTGCCGCAGATCGGCGCGATGTTCGAGGGCGACATGTCCCGCAAGCGCGCCCTGGTGGACCACGGGTTCCGGCTGCCGAGCGCCACGGACAACCGGCCGCTGCGGTGGGAGGAGTTCGTCGAGCGGATCGGTCAGACGGTCTACCTCTCCGCGACGCCCGGCAACTACGAGATGTCCATCTCCGACGGTGTGGTGGAGCAGATCATCCGGCCGACCGGGCTGATCGACCCCGAGGTCATCGTGAAGCCCACGGCCGGGCAGATCGACGACCTGCTGGGGGAGATCCACGACCGGGTGGAGCGGGACGAGCGCGTGCTGGTCACCACGCTCACCAAGAAGATGGCCGAGGACCTGACGGACTACTTCCTGGAGAAGGGCGTCCGCGTGCGGTACCTGCACTCGGAGGTGGACACGCTGCGCCGCGTGGAGCTCCTGCGCGAGCTGCGGCTCGGCGAGTACGACGTCCTCGTCGGCATCAACCTGCTGCGCGAGGGCCTCGACCTGCCCGAGGTGTCCCTGGTCGCGATCCTGGACGCGGACAAGGAGGGCTTCCTGCGGTCCGGGCGCTCGCTCATCCAGACCATCGGGCGCGCGGCGCGCAACGTGTCCGGCCAGGTGCACATGTACGCGGACCGGATCACGGACGGCATGGCGCTCGCCATCGAGGAGACGTCTCGTCGCCGCGAGAAGCAGGTGGCCTACAACCTCGAGAACGGCATCGACCCCACACCCCTGCGCAAGAAGATCGGCGACATCACCGACCTGCTCGCGCGCGAGGACGCCGACACGGCGGAGCTGCTCGGGGGCGCGGGCCGGCAGTCCAGCCGCGGCAAGGCGCCGGTGCCGGGCTTCGGGTCGAAGGGCGGACCCCGCGACGAGCGGACGCGTCTGACGGGCGCGGCCGCGGGCGAGCTGGCGGACCTCATCCAGCAGCTGTCGGACCAGATGCACGCGGCCGCCGCCGAGCTGCAGTTCGAGCTCGCCGCACGCCTGCGGGACGAGATCTCGGGGATGAAGAAGGAACTCCGGCAGATGCAGGCCGCGACCGCCTGAGGTCAGCCACGTCGGACCGCCGTGGACAGGACACGAGCCCGACACATGCGTGCCTTATGCTGGCGCACGTTGAAGGGGAGTACCCCACACACGATCCCGTCGTCATCACGGACCCGCTCGCGCGGTGCCCGGTGGGATCGGTCCGCTGCGGATGTGTCGCACGGGCGGGGGAGACCTTCGGTACCGATGCATCTCTCGTACCGGAGGTTTCTGCATGGATGTGTCCGGCTGGGTCTGGGCAGGGACGGCGGTCTTCGTCGTCGGTCTGATCTTCTTCGACTTCTTCGCGCACGTGCGGACGCCGCACGCTCCGAGCTTCCAGGAGTCCGCGCGCTGGTCGATCTTCTACATTGCGCTCGCCATGGTGTTCGGCGTGGTGGTGGGGATGGCCTGGGGCTGGGGCCCGGGAACCGAGTACTTCGCCGGGTACATCACCGAGAAGAGCCTCTCGGTCGACAACCTCTTCGTCTTCCTCATCATCATGACGAAGTTCGCGGTGCCGCGTGAGTACCAGCAGAAGGTGCTCCTGGTCGGTGTCGTGATCGCGCTGATCCTGCGGACGGTCTTCATCCTGGCCGGCGCGGCCGCCATCGAGCAGTTCTCGTGGGTGTTCTACATCTTCGGCGGGTTCCTCGTGTACACCGCGATCAAGCTCGCCCGAGAGCACCACGACGCCGAGCACCCGGACCCGCGCGAGGAGCGTGACGGCATGGCCGTGCGCCTCTTCAAGCGGCTGGTGCCGACTGTGGAGGAGTACCACGGCGACCGCCTCACGGTGCGGATCGACGGCAAGCGGTTCTTCACGCCGATGCTCGTCGTCATGGTCGCCATCGGCTCCACGGACGTCCTCTTCGCGCTGGACTCGATCCCCGCGATCTACGGACTTACGGAGGAGCCCTACATCGTCTTCACGGCGAACGCGTTCGCGCTCCTGGGCCTGCGCCAGCTCTACTTCCTCATCGGCGGCCTGCTAGAGCGGCTGATCTACCTGTCGCAGGGTCTCGCCGTCATCCTGGGCTTCATCGGCATCAAGCTGGTGCTCCACGCGTTGCACGTGAACGAGCTGCCCTTCATCAACAACGGCGAGCCCGTCGAGTGGGCGCCCGAGATCCCCATCTGGCTGTCCCTCACCGTCATCCTCGGCACCCTCGTCGTGGCCACGGTGCTGAGCCTGCTGAAGACCCGAAGCGACGCGAGCATCGCGTCGAAGACTGAGAGCTGAGGACCACCCGTTGGACATCGACCCCCTTGTCTGGGCCGTCTCGCTCGGTCTGGCCGGTGCGCTCCTGCTCGTCGACGTCGCCGTGGTGGCCCGCCGGCCGCACGTGCCGTCGACCGCCGAGTGCGTGCGCTACCTCGCGTTCTACATCGGCCTGGCCGTCCTCTTCGGGATCGGCGTCTGGCTGACGAGTGGCGCCGAGTACGCCGGTCAGTTCTACGCCGGCTGGCTGACGGAGTACTCGCTGTCGGTCGACAACCTGTTCGTGTTCCTGCTGATCATGGGCAAGTTCGCGGTCCCCAAGGCTTACCAGCAGACGGCCCTGCTCATCGGGATCATCCTCGCGCTGGTGTTCCGCGGCCTGTTCATCTGGGCGGGCGCCGCGGTCATCGACGCGTTCAGCTGGGTGTTCTACCTCTTCGGCGCCTTCCTCGTGTACACGGCCTGGAAGGTCGGCCGGGAGGGCGAGGCGGGCGACGACGACTTCCACCCGCCACTGATCCTGCGGCTCGTCCAGCGGTGGCTCCCGGCCACGCCGAACTACCACGGCGTCAAGCTCACGGTCGTCGAGGGCGGCCGCCGGCTGATCACCCCGATGTTCGTGGTGCTCGTCGCGCTCGGCGCCACGGACCTGCTCTTCGCGTTCGACTCGATCCCGGCGATCTTCGGGCTGACCAGCGAGCCGTACCTGGTCCTGATGGCCAACCTGTTCGCGCTCATGGGTCTGCGCCAGCTCTACTTCCTGCTGGGTGACCTGCTCACGCGCCTGGTGTACCTGAACATCGGGCTCGCGGTCCTGCTCGGCTTCATCGGCGTCAAGCTGGTGCTGCACGCGCTGCACGAGAACGAGGTGCCGTTCATCAACGGCGGCGAGCCGGTGGCGTGGGTTCCGGAGATCCCGATCGGGGTGTCCTTGGGTGCGATCGTCGTGATCCTCGGGACGACCGCGGTGGCGAGCATCGTCAAGGTGCGGCGCGACGAGCGCCGGGCGGTGACGGTCCCCGACGAGCCCGTCGCGGACCCCACCGACTGACCTTCAGGCGGCCCAGGGGCCGAGCACGACGTCCCAGGCACGGACGTCGCTGTGCGCGACGAGGCCCTCGCGGACGAACGGGTCGTCCGCGAGGATCGCGTCGACGACCTCCGGTGACGCCGCGCGGAAGACCAGGAGCGCGCCGGGGTCGCCGTCGGTGAACGGGCCGGAGCCGAGCAGGGTGCCGTGCTCGGCCAGAGCGGTCAGGTACGCGCGGTGCTCGGGGCGGACGCGGTCGCGCACGTCGGTGCGCTCGTCGTAGGTGTAGCGGACGGCATAGGTGGGCATGGCGTCATCCTGCCCGAGCCGGTGGCAGAGTGCTGACATGGCTCGGACGTTGCGCACGCTGCTCACCCAGGACCTGCTGGACCGGATCCACGAGCGTGCACCTCTGCACGACCGGGAGAACACGTTCCCGCACGACGACCTCGCGGACCTCGTGGCTGCGGGGTACCTGACGGCGTTCGTGCCGACCGGGCTGGGCGGCGCGGGGCTCACGCTCGAGGAGGTCGCGCGCGAGCAGGTACGACTGGCCGCGGCAGCACCGGCCACGGCGCTGGCGGTGAACATGCACCTGGTGGTGACCGGGCTCGCCGCCCTGCTGGCGTCCCGGGGCGACGACTCGGTCGAGTTCATCCTGCGGGACGCCGCGGCGGGGGAGATCTTCGCGTTCGGCAACTCCGAGCCCGGCAACGACCTGGTGATGTTCGGCTCGCGGACGCGCGCGGAGGGGCAGCCCGACGGCTCCTACCGGTACAGCGGGACGAAGATCTTCACGTCGCTGTCGCCCGTGTGGACGCGGCTGGCGACGTTCGGTCTGGACGACTCCGACCCCGACGACCCCCGGCTCGTGCACGGCGTCGTCTCCCGCGCCGACGGTGGGACCGAGGCGCGCGACGACTGGGACACGCTCGGTATGCGCGCCACCCAGTCGGCCACCACGGTGCTCGACGGAGCGCTCGCCCCCGCCGACCGCGTCTACCGGTCGCTCCCGCCGGGTCCGAGCGCCGACCCGTTCGTCTTCGCCCTCTTCGCCGTCTTCGAGATCCTGCTCGGCGCGGTCTACACGGGGATCGGCCGGCGAGCGATCGAGCTGGGAGTCGAGGCGGCACGGCGTCGGACGTCGATGAAGTACGACGGCCGGGCCTACGCGCAGGACCCCGACATCCGCTGGCGCATCGCGGACGCTGTGCTGGCCCAGGACGGCGCGGAGCTGCAGGTCTTCGCCCTCGCGCGTGACGTCGACGAGCAGGTGGACCACGGGTCGCGCTGGTTCGCGCAGCTGGTCGGGCTCAAGGTCCGCGCGACGGAGTCCGCGCGGGTGGTCGTCGACAACGCGATCCGCGTCTCCGGGGGCGGGTCGTACTTCTCGGGGAGCGAGCTGGGACGGCTGTACCGCGACGTGCTGGCGGGGATGTTCCACCCGTCCGACGACGAGTCGGCGCACGCCACCCTCGCCACGTCGGTCCTGGGTCCGCCCGAGGCGTGACGTGGAGCTGCCCGACGTGCTGGACCTGCACGGGGCACGGTTGCGCGCCCTGCGGGAGGACGACTGGGCGCTCGACCACGCCCTCTCCCGGGTCGCGGACGTGCCGGAGTGGACGTACTACCCCGCGGACGTCAGCGTGGACGAGGCGCGCGAGCGGGTGGCACGGAACCTGACCCAGCGTGCCGAGGGCCGCGGTGGGCGGTTCGTCGTCGAGAGGTCGGGGGAGGCGGTCGGCACGATCGGGCTGGGCCTGCGCATCGACGGCCCGCACCTCTACTACGCGTTCCTTCCCGCGGGCCGCGGCATGGGACTCGCCACGGAGGCCGTCCGTGCGCTGTCGCGCTGGGCCCTGGAGCACGGCGCCGACGTGGTGAACGCCCGGACGATGGTCGGGAACGTGGCGAGCGAGCGGGTGCTCGAGCGGGCGTCGTACCGGCGTGGTCCACTCGAGGTGGAGCCCGACGGCGTGTCGGTGACCCGGTGGTCGTGCAGGGCGAACTCACAACCTACTCTCAAGTAACTTACGCACCCGTAGGTTACGATCGGGGGATGACGACCGTGGGACCCAGCCGACCGACCGCCGACTCGACGGGTGCCCCGCGAGACGTGGCGATCCCCGACGAACCGCTCACCGCGGCGCTCGACCGCGCGGCCCAGCGGTGGCCCGAGCGGACGGCGGTGGACTTCCTCGGAGCGGCCACGACGTACGCGGAGCTGGCCGACTCCGTCGCCCGCGGGGCCCAGGTTCTGCTCGACCTCGGCGTCCGGCCGGGAGACCGCGTGGCCCTCGTCATCCCGAACTGCACCGGGCACGTGATCGCCTTCTACGCGGCGCTGCGCATCGGCGCGGTCGTCGTCGAGCACAACCCCACCTACTCGGCGAGCGAGCTCGCGCACCAGCTGGCCGACTCCGGGGCCGTCGTCGCGCTCGTGTGGGAGAAGGCGGTGCCGCGCGTCCTCGAGACGCTCGCCCGGACGGCGCTCAAGGCCGTCGTCGCGGTGGACCTGTCCGCCGACCTGCCCCGTACCAAGCAGCTCGCCCTGCGCCTGCCCCTGCCGAGCGCCCGCCGAGCGCGTCACGCCATGTGCGGGACGGTGCCGCCGGCGTTCCCGATGTGGCACCGGCTCGTCGCCAAGGCTGCGCCCCTCGACCCGGAGCACCCCGCGCCGTCGTCGTCCGACGTCGCCCTCCTGCAGTACACCGGCGGCACCACGGGGACGCCCAAGGGCGCGATGCTCACGCACCGCAACCTGGTGGCCAACGCGGTGCAGGGCCACGCCTGGACGGGCGTCGAGCCCGGGACCGACGTCGTCTACGGGGTTCTGCCGTTCTTCCACGCGTTCGGACTGACGCTCTGCCTGAGCTACGCGATGCGGGTCGGCGCGACCCTCGTCGCGTTCCCGTCGTTCGACCCCGCGATGGTCCTCGCCGCCCAGAAGCGCCTGCCGGGCACCTTCCTGCCCGCCGTCCCGCCGATGCTCGACCGGCTGGCCGTCGCTGCCGCGGCGTCGGGAGCCGACCTCACGTCGTTCCGGTACGCGATCTCGGGCGCGATGGCTCTCCCCGCGGCGACCGCCCAGAAGTGGGAAGACGTGACCGGGGGCCTCGTCGTCGAGGGGTACGGGATGACCGAGACGTCACCCGTCGCGCTGGGCAACCCGCTCACGGACGCCCGCCGCCCCGGCACGCTCGGCCTGCCGTTCCCGAGCACGAGCATCCAGGTCGTGGACCCCACCGACGTCACGCGCGAGGTCGAGCCGGGGGAGCGCGGCGAGCTGCTGATCCGGGGCCCGCAGGTGTTCGCCGGCTACTGGGGCCGGGCCGACGAGACGGCGGAGCAGCTGCTCGACGACGGCTGGCTGCGGACCGGCGACATCGTCACCGTCGACGAGACCGGCTGGGTCGTCCTGGTGGACCGCATCAAGGAGGTCATCGTCAGCGGCGGCTTCAAGGTGTACCCCTCCCAGGTGGAGGACCACCTGCGCGGGATGCCCGGTGTGGCGGACGTCGCGGTGGTCGGGGTGCCCGGCGGAGATCTCGGCGAGACGGTCGTCGCCGCCGTGGTGCTCGAGCCCGGCGCCCGGGGGATCGACCTGGACGCCGTCCGCGCGTGGGGCGAGCGGCACCTGGCGCGCTACGCCCTCCCGCGCCGACTCGTCGTCCTGGACGAGCTGCCGCGGTCGCAGGTCGGCAAGGTGCTCCGACGGGTCGTGCGGGAGTCGGTCCTCGCCGGCTGACCTCACCAGCGGCGGGCGCGCCACTCCTCGAGCTGGGGACGCTCCGCTCCGAGCGTGGTGTCCCGACCGTGGCCGGGGTAGACCCAGGCGTCGTCGTCGAAGCGGTCGAACACCCGGGTGACCACGTCGCCGAGGAGCTGGTCGAACGCCTCCGGGCTCGTCGTGCGGCCGACGCCGCCCGGGAAGAGGGAGTCACCCGTGAACAGGTGCGTCCGCCCACCGGGTTCGCGGTAGGCGAGCGCGATCGACCCCGGGGTGTGGCCGCGCAGTGCGACGACCTCCAGCTCGACGCGGCCCACGTGCAGGACGTCACCGTCGTGCAGGCGGCGGGTGACGGGCACGTCGGTCGCCTCGGTGATCGCGGCGGCGTCGTCGGCGCCGGCCGCCGACGAGGCCCCGGTGACGGCCACGAGCGACTCGAGCGCGCGGAGGTGGTCGGGGTGGCGGTGGGTGGTGACGACGGTGTCCAGCGTCGACGATCCCTCGCGGATCAGCTCGAGCAGGCGGTCGGGCTCGTCCGCCGCGTCGACGAGCACCTGGGAGCCGTCGGACCGGCACGTCAGCAGGTAGGCGTTGTTGTCCATCGGGCCGACGGCGGCCTTGCGGATCTCGAGCTCGTCGAGCACGCGGACAGCCGACGGCCCGCCCGCCCGCACGTCGCCGGTGTAGGTCATCGGTTCCTCCGCTCGAGCGCCTGGTCGTGGCTGTGCACCGCCCGGACGAGCGCCAGGTGCGACAGGGCCTGAGGCATGTTGCCGGCCATCCGCCGCCCGACCGGGTCGTACTGCTCGGCCAGCAGCCCCACGTCGTTGGCGAGGCCGACGAGGACGTCCAGCACCGCCGTCGAGCCCTCGACGTCGTCGGTCCGCGCGAGGGCGTCCGCGAGCCAGAACGAGCAGGCGAGGAAGGCGTGCTCGTCGCCCGCGACGCCGTCGTCGGTCCGTTCCGTGCGGTACCGGCGCAGCAGCCCGGGGGAGACCTCGAGCTCGTCCCGGATCGTCGCGAGCGTGGCCAGGACGCGGGCATCGTCCGACGGCAGGAAGTCGACCTGCGCGATCTGCAGCAGGGCCGCGTCGGTGTGCGTGGCGCCGTAGGCCTGCACGAACGTCCTGCGCTCCGCGTCCCAGCCGTGCGCCAGCACGTCGGCACGGATCGCGTCCCGCTCGGCGCGCCACCTGTCGACCGGGCCCTCGAGGCCGTGCTTCTCGACCGCACGCACCGCGCGGTCGACGGCGGCCCACGCCATGACCTTCGAGTGCGTGAAGTGCCGCGGCTCGCCACGGACCTCCCAGATCCCGCGGTCCGGCTCCCGCCAGCGGCTGAGGAGGTCCTCGACGAGGTGGCGCTGCAGGGACCAGGAGTCGGCGGTCTCCTGGAGCCCGGCGGTGCGCGCCAGCTCCAGGGCGCACATCACCTCACCCAGCACGTCGTTCTGCACCTGTCCGACGGCGGCGTTGCCCACCCGGACGGGACGCGACCCCGCGTAGCCCTGCAGGTGGTCGAGCTCGGCCTCGGGTAGGTACCGACCACCGTCGACGCGGTACATGATCTGGAGGTCGGCGGGGTTGCCCGCGACGGCACGCAGCAGCCAGTCGCGCCACTCCGTCGCCTCGTCGCGGTAGCCGTGCTCCAGGAGCGCCTCGAGCGTCATCGCCGCGTCCCGCAGCCAGCAGTACCGGTAGTCCCAGTTGCGCTCGCCGCCGAAGTCCTCCGGCAGGGAGGTCGTCGCGGCGGCGACGATCCCGCCGGTCTCGTGGTCCGTGAGCAGGCGCAGGACCAGCAGCGAGCGCACGACGGCCTCGCGGTAGGAGCCCTGGTACGCACAGCTGCGCGCCCACAGGCCCCACTCGATCCGGGTGGAGTCGATCCGGTCCTCGATGGTCTGCCGGGGCACGACGGGGTCCCACGAGCGGGTCCAGGTCAGGGCCAGCTCGACGGCCTGGCCCTCGTGCAAGGTGAACCGGTCCGCGTGCCGGTGGTCCGCCGGGGCGGGGAGCCGGTCGCCGCGCAGGAGCAGGGAGTCCGGCCCCGCGATCGCGCGGATGGCCTCGTTGCCGTCCTGGTCGGTGAGGCGGCGGACCCACGGCTCGACCGCCCCGTAGCCGAACCGGACCACCCACTCGTGCTCGACCTCGACGGTGCCGCGGGTGCAGGCGAGCCGGCGCACGATGTCCGACCGGCCGTCGTTCAGCGGCATCGTCTCGAGCACGACGGCGGTCCCGTGCGCGGTCTCGTAGGTGGTCTCCAGCACGAACGAGTCGTCGAGGTACCGCCGGGTCACGGACGTCGCGTCCCTGACCGTGAGGAGCCACCGCCCGTTGTCCGCGGTGCCGAGCAGGCGGGCGAACGCGGCGGCCGAGTCGAACGTCGGCAGGCACATCCAGTCGATCGAGCCGCGCAGGGAGACGAGGGCGGCGGTCCGGCCGTCGCCGAGCACGGCGTAGTCCCCGATGGGCACCAGCGGGGGGTCGACGGCGGCGTCGGGTCTGTCCACGAGGTGAGCATCCTCCGGCACCGGGGGAGTGGCACGTCGGCCGGCTGTGGTTTCACTCACGTCGAACAGATGTGCGATTGTCGGTGGGGCCACGTAGACTCCCCGCGTGAATGAACGACTGGTGGTGCAGGGCGCCCGCGAGCACAACCTTCGGAACGTCGACCTCGATCTCCCGCGTGACAAGCTCATCGTGTTCACCGGTCTGTCCGGCTCCGGGAAGTCGTCGTTGGCGTTCGACACCATCTTCGCGGAGGGGCAGCGCCGGTACGTCGAGTCCCTGTCCGCGTACGCGCGTCAGTTCCTCGGGCAGATGGACAAGCCCGACGTCGACTTCATCGAGGGCCTCTCGCCTGCGGTGTCGATCGACCAGAAGTCCACCAACCGGAACCCGCGGTCCACGGTCGGCACGATCACCGAGGTGTACGACTACCTGCGCCTGCTGTTCGCGCGGGCGGGAACGCAGTACTGCCCGGTGTGCGGCGAGCGCGTGACCGCGCAGACCCCGCAGCAGATCGTCGACCGCCTGCTCGAGCTGCCCGAGGGCACCCGCTACCAGGTGCTGGCGCCGGTCGTCCGCGGCCGCAAGGGCGAGTACGCGGACCTGTTCAAGGAGCTGCAGAGCAAGGGCTTCGCCCGCGCCCGGGTCGACGGCGAGGTCGTGCAGCTCACCGAGCCCCCGGCGCTCGAGAAGAAGCTCAAGCACGACATCGAGGTCGTCATCGACCGCCTGGTCTCCCGCGAGGGCGTCCAGCGCCGGCTCACCGACTCCGTCGAGACCGCCCTCGGCCTGGCCGGCGGGCTCCTCGTCGTCGAGCTGGTGGACGCCGACATCGACGACCTGACGCGCGAGCGGCGGTTCTCCGAGCACCGTGCGTGCCCGAACGACCACGTGCTCACGCTCGACGAGATCGAGCCCCGGACCTTCTCGTTCAACGCCCCGTACGGCGCGTGCCCCGAGTGCACCGGGATCGGCTCGCGCCTCGAGGTGGACCCCGACCTGGTGGTCCCCGACGAGGACCTGTCGCTCGACGACGGCGCCGTCGCGCCCTGGGCGCAGATCTCCAGCGAGTACTTCTCCCGCGTGCTCAGCGCGTTGGCATCCGACATGGGCTTCTCCACGTCCGTGCCGTGGCGCGCGCTGCCGCAGCGGGCCAAGGACGCGGTGCTGCACGGCCAGAACCACGAGGTGAAGGTCCGGTACAAGAACCGCTGGGGTCGCGAGCGGCAGTACTCGACCGGGTTCGAGGGCGTCATCACGTTCCTCGAGCGCCGGCACAACGAGACCGACTCGGACTGGAGCAAGGAGAAGTACGAGGCCTACATGCGCGAGGTCCCGTGCCCCGTGTGCGAGGGCGCGCGCCTCAAGCCCGAGGTGCTCGCCGTCAAGGTCGGCGGCAGGTCCATCGCCGAGATCTGCACGCTCCCCATCCGGGAGGCCCGCGAGTTCCTCGACGGGCTCCAGCTGGGCGAGCGCGAGCGTGCCATCGCCGCGCAGGTGCTCAAGGAGATCCAGGCGCGCCTCGGCTTCCTGCTCGATGTCGGCCTCGACTACCTCTCACTGACCCGCCCGGCCGCGACGCTGTCCGGCGGCGAGGCGCAGCGCATCCGGTTGGCCACTCAGATCGGCTCTGGCCTGGTCGGCGTGCTCTACGTGCTCGACGAGCCGAGCATCGGGCTGCACCAGCGGGACAACCGTCGCCTGATCGACACGCTCACCCGCCTGCGGGACCTGGGCAACACGCTGATCGTCGTCGAGCACGACGAGGACACCATCCGGACCGCGGACTGGATCGTCGACATCGGACCGGGTGCCGGCGAGCACGGCGGGCGCGTGGTGCACTCGGGAGACCTCGCGGGCCTGCTGGCGTCGGCGGAGTCCGTCACGGGTGCCTACCTGTCGGGGCGTCGCTCGATCCCCATGCCCCCGCTGCGCAGGCCCGTCGACTCGAAGCGCCAGCTCACGGTGATCAACGCGCACGAGCACAACCTGCAGGGGATCGACGTCTCGTTCCCGCTCGGTGTGCTCACCGCGGTGACCGGCGTGTCCGGGTCGGGCAAGTCGACGCTGGTGAACGCGATCCTCTACACCGTGCTCGCCAACGAGCTCAACGGCGCGCGCCAGGTGGCGGGCCGGCACAAGCGCGTGACCGGTCTGGAGCACCTGGACAAGGTCGTGCACGTCGACCAGGGCCCGATCGGCCGCACGCCGCGCTCCAACCCGGCGACGTACACCGGCGTCTGGGACCACGTCCGCCGACTGTTCGCGGAGACCACCGAGGCCAAGGTCCGCGGCTACACGCCCGGCCGGTTCTCGTTCAACGTCAAGGGCGGCCGCTGCGAGGCGTGCTCCGGCGACGGCACGCTGAAGATCGAGATGAACTTCCTTCCGGACGTGTACGTCCCCTGCGAGGTCTGCCACGGCGCGCGGTACAACCGCGAGACGCTCGAGGTGCACTTCAAGGGCAAGACGGTCGCCGACGTGCTCAACATGCCGATCGAGGAGGCCGCCGAGTTCTTCGCCGCGGTCCCCGCGATCTCCCGGCACCTGCGCACCCTCGTCGACGTCGGCCTCGGATACGTGCGCCTCGGTCAGCCGGCGCCGACCCTCTCCGGCGGCGAGGCGCAGCGCGTCAAGCTCGCGGCGGAGCTCCAGCGCCGCTCGACGGGCCGGACGATCTACGTGCTCGACGAGCCGACCACCGGGCTGCACTTCGAGGACATCCGCAAGCTGCTCGGCGTGCTCCAGTCCCTGGTCGACAAGGGGAACTCGGTCATCGTGATCGAGCACAACCTCGACGTCATCAAGAACGCCGACTGGGTGATCGACATGGGTCCCGAGGGCGGCAGCGGCGGCGGGCTCGTCATCGCCGAGGGCACGCCCGAGCACATCGCCTCGGTGGAGGCGAGCCACACCGGACGGTTCCTGGCCGAGGTGCTGGAGCCCGTCGCGACTCCGGTCAAGCGCCGCGCGGTCAAGCAGCGCGTCCCGGCGTGACGCGACCGGTTCGTGGGCTCGGCTACGTCCGTGAGCCGGTCAGTGCAGGACGGTCTGCGCCGTGCGCACCGGCACCGGTTCGTGCCGCACGGGGAAGTTCACGGACCGCGAGATGAAGCAGTGCTCGTGCGCCTGGTGATGGATCCCGGCGAGCACGCCGTCGGTGATCGCGGCGCCGGTGGGCAGGTGCGCCCCGGCGGCGACCGTCACGCGCGGTCGCAGGACGACCTCGCGGAACTGGCCCTGACCGGCGGCCTCGATGCGCATCGTGCCGACGGCCTGGTCCTCGTACCCGACGACGACCACCCCCGCCGCGGAGGCGAGATGCAGGAACCAGAGCATGTGGCACTGCGCCAGCGCACTGACCAGCAGCTCCTCCGGGTTGTACCGCGACGGGTCCCCCCGGAAGGCCGGGTCGGACGACCCCAGCAGCGGCGGCTTCGACCCGATCCGCACCTCGTGATCGCGGCTGTACGCGGTGTAGCTCGAGGTGCCGGTCCGGCCGGCGCCGGTCCAGGTGAGGTCGACGGAGTACGTGTGCAGGGGGCCCATCAGCCCACGGTAGCGGTCCTGCCGTTCGGTGACGTGGGTGCCGCGAACTACGCTCGACCGCATGGCTGATCCCGCCACGTACCGTCCCGCGCCGGGGGAGATCCCCGACTCGCCGGGCGTCTACCGCTTCCGTGACGAGCACGGCCGAGTCATCTACGTCGGCAAGGCCAAGAGCCTGCGGTCGCGCTTGTCCAGCTACTTCCAGGACCTGTCCGGCCTGCACCAGCGCACGCAGCAGATGGTGACGACGGCGGCGTCGGTGCAGTGGACCGTCGTCGGCACCGAGGTCGAGGCACTCGCGCTCGAGTACTCGTGGATCAAGGAGTTCGACCCGCGGTTCAACGTGAAGTACCGGGACGACAAGTCCTACCCGTACCTGGCGGTGACGCTGGCGGACGAGTTCCCCCGCATCCAGGTGATGCGGGGTGCCAAGCGCAAGGGCACGCGCTACTTCGGTCCGTACGCGCACGCGTGGGCCATCCGGGAGACGGTCGACCTGCTGCTGCGGGTGTTCCCGGTCCGGACCTGCTCGGCCGGCGTGTTCAAGCGCGCGCACCAGCAGGGCCGGCCGTGCCTGCTGGGGTACATCGACAAGTGCTCGGCGCCGTGCGTCGGACGCATCTCCCCGGACGACCACCACCTCCTGGCGCAGGACTTCTGCGACTTCATGGCGGGCGACACCGCCAAGTTCACGCGGCGGCTGACGGCGCGCATGAAGGAGGCCGCCGCGGAGCTCGACTACGAGCGCGCGGCGCGGCTGCGGGACGACATCGCGACGCTCCAGCGAGCCACCGAGAAGAACGCCGTCGTGCTGGCGGACGGCACCGACGCGGACATCTTCGCCCTGGCCGGCGACGAGCTCGAGGCCGCGGTGCAGGTGTTCCACGTGCGTGACGGGCGCATCCGCGGTCAGCGCGGCTGGGTGGTGGAGAAGGTGGAGGACGTCACCGACGCCGAGCTGGTCGAGCACCTGCTCCAGCAGATCTACGGCTCCGAGGCGGCGGCCGGCGACGGCGGGGCCGGCTCGTCGGCGGTGCCGCGCGAGGTGCTCGTCCCTGTGCTGCCTCCTGACGTCGACCAGGTGCAGGCGTGGCTCACGGGCTTGCGCGGGAGCAGGGTGTCGGTGCGGATCCCGCAGCGGGGCGACAAGCGCGAGCTGGCGGCGACGGTGCACCGGAACGCCGAGCACGCGCTCGTCCTGCACCGCACCCGCCGCGCCGGGGACCTGACCACCAGGAGCCAGGCGCTGCAGGAGATCCAGGAGGCACTCGACCTGCCGTCCGCGCCGCTGCGGATCGAGTGCTACGACGTCTCGCACAACCAGGGCACGTACCAGTCGGCGTCGATGGTGGTGTTCGAGGACGGCCTGGCCCGCAAGAGCGAGTACCGCCTGTTCACCATCCGTGGCCCCGAGGGGCAGGGCGCGCGCGACGACACCGCCGCGATGCACGAGGTCATCACGCGCCGGTTCCGGCGCTACCTGGCCGACCGTGCCGACGCGCGGGACGTCGAGCTGGGGACCGGCGAGGACGACGACGGCCTGCCGCTGCGGTCGGGGCCCATCGACGAGGTCACGGGCAAGCCGGTCCGGTTCGCGTACCCGCCGAACCTCATCGTCGTGGACGGTGGCCCACCACAGGTCGCCGCGGCAGCCGCTGCCATGGCGGAGCTCGGCATCGACGACGTCGCGCTCGTCGGGCTGGCCAAGCGGCTGGAGGAGGTGTGGCTGCCGGGGGAGGCGTACCCGGTGATCCTGCAGCGCAGCTCGGAGGGTCTGTACCTGCTCCAGCGTCTGCGCGACGAAGCCCACCGCTTCGCCATCACGGCGCACCGCAAGCGGCGGAGCAAGGGCATGACGACGTCGGTGCTGGACGGGGTGCCCGGGCTCGGGCCCGCGCGACAAGCGGCGCTCCTGCGGCACTTCGGGTCGGTCAAGCGGCTGCGGGCGGCGTCGGTCGAGGAGATCGCGTCGGTGCAGGGGATGGGGGAGCGCACGGCGGCGGCGGTCGTCGCTGCGCTGGCCTCCCCGGGAGTGGCGTCGGACCAGGTCGCCGAGTCGGCTGGCATGCTGGAGGCATGAGCGACGAGCCTTCGCCGATCACGGTGCCCGCCGGGATCCCCGCCCTCGAGGCGGCCACCGAGGCGCCCCACCTGAGCCAGCCGCAGGTCCTGATCATCACCGGCATGTCGGGGGCCGGTCGCACGCGTGCGGCCGCGGTCCTCGAGGACCTCGACTGGTACGTGATCGACAACCTCCCCGCGCAGATGCTCACGCACCTCGTCGGGATGCTCACCAGCGGACCGGCCGGGGCCGGGGCGCAGCGCCTCGCCGCGGTGATCGACGTGCGCGGGCGCGAGTTCTTCCGTGACCTGTCCCCGGTGCTGCAGGGCCTGCGCGAGTCCGGCGTCGAGTACCGGATCCTCTTCCTCGACGCCTCCGACGAGGTCCTGGTCCGGCGGTTCGAGCAGGTCCGACGCCCGCACCCGCTGCAGGGCCAGGGCCGGATCCTCGACGGCATCGCGGAGGAACGCGCGATCCTCGCGGACCTGCGGGAGCGGGCCGACACCCTCATCGACACCTCCGAGCTCAACGTGCACGACCTCGCCCGCGAGGTCCGCTCGGTCGTGGCCAGCGGCGCCGAGGACGCCCTGCGCATCTCGGTCGTGTCGTTCGGGTTCAAGTACGGCCTGCCGCTCGACGCCGACCACGTGGTGGACATGCGGTTCCTGTCCAACCCCTACTGGATCACCGAGCTGCGGCACCTCACGGGCAGGGACGCTCCTGTACGGGACTACGTGCTCGGCCTGCCGGGCGCGATCACGTTCGTGGACCGGTACGTCGACGCGCTGGAGCCGGTGCTCGCGGGCTACCTCAACGAGGAGAAGCGGTACGTGACCATCGCGGTCGGCTGCACCGGCGGCAAGCACCGGTCGGTCGCCGTGAGCGAGGCCATCGCCGCCAGGCTGCGGGACCGGGGGCACCTCGTCTCCGTGTCGGCCCGCGACCTCGGCAAGGAATGAGGGCGGCCGCGCCGGCCGTCGTCGCACTCGGTGGCGGTCACGGCCTGTCCGCGTCCCTGTCCGCGCTGCGGCTGATGACCGACCGGATCACCGCCGTCGTCACGGTCGCGGACGACGGGGGCTCGTCCGGGCGGCTCCGCGAGGAGCTGGGCGTGCTGCCTCCCGGCGACCTGCGGATGGCGCTGGCGGCCCTGTGCGACGACTCCGACTGGGGCAGGACCTGGCGGGACGTGCTGCAGCACCGGTTCAGCTCGACGGGCGACCTGGACAAGCACGCGGTGGGCAACCTGCTCATCGTCGCGCTGTGGGAGCTGCTGGGGGACACCGTCGAGGGCCTCGACTGGGTAGGCAAGCTGCTGGGTGCCCGCGGCCGGGTCCTGCCGATGTCGGCGGTGCCGCTGCGGATCGAGGCGGACGTCGTCGACGCCACGGGTGGCACGCACCGCGTGGTCGGCCAGAGTGCCGTGGCGGTCACGACCGGGACCGTCGCCCAGGTCCGGCTGGAACCGGCCGACCCCCCGGCATGCCCGGAGGCCGTGGCGGCGATCGAGGCGGCCGACTGGGTCGTCCTCGGTCCGGGCTCCTGGTACACGTCCGTGCTGCCGCACCTCCTGGTCCCCGGCCTGAAGGACGCCCTGCACCGCACGCGCGCCCGCACGATCGTCACGCTCAACCTCGCGTCGGGTGAATCGGGCGAGACCGCCGGCATGCGTGCCGAGCAGTATCTGGAGGTGCTGCAGACGCATGCTCCGGAGCTGAGGGTCGATGCGGTCATCGCGGACCCGACGGCGGTCGAGGACGTGTCGGTGCTCGCTGCGCGGAGCGCGGACCTGGGCGCGCGCCTGCTGCTGCGTCAGGTCAGTCGCGGCGACGGGACCGCCAGGCACGACCCGCTGCGCCTCGCGGGGGCCTACTCGGACGTGCTCGAGGGGTTCCTCGGCGACGTCGGCACGCGGGAGAACCCACCCGAGTAGGTGACCGGACCGGTCCCGGACACGCGTCTTGCAATGGCAGGATGCACCCCATGGCGTTGACGGCACAGGTGAAGGACGAGCTCGCCCGGCTGAAGGTGGACAAGACGTCCTCACGGAAGGCTGAGGTCTCGGCCACCCTGAGGTTCGCGGGGGGCCTGCACATCATCTCCGGCCGGATCGTCATCGAGGCGGAGCTGGACACGGGCATCGCGGCTCGTCGGCTCCGGCAGGCGATCTCCGAGGTGTACGGGCACGAGAGCGAGATCATCGTCGTCTCCGGCGGCGGACTGCGCCGGGGGAGCCGGTACGTGGTCCGCGTGGTCAAGGACGGCGAGTCGCTGGCACGCCAGACCGGGCTCCTGGACAACCGGGGACGACCGGTCCGCGGTCTGCCGCCGCAGGTCGTGTCGGCCGGCGTCGCCGAGGCCGAGTCCGCCTGGCGCGGCGCGTTCCTCGCGCACGGCTCGCTCACCGAGCCGGGCCGGTCGTCGGCCCTCGAGGTCACGTGCCCCGGTCCCGAGGCGGCGCTCGCCCTGGTGGGTGCCGCGCGACGTCTGGGGATCGCCGCGAAGGCCCGGGAGGTGCGCGGCATCGACCGTGTCGTCATCCGGGACGGGGACGCGATCAGCGCGATGCTCGCCCGGCTCGGC
The DNA here is from genome assembly GCF_001426725.1 of Cellulomonas sp. Root137. NCBI lineage: Bacteria > Bacillati > Actinomycetota > Actinomycetes > Micrococcales > Cellulomonadaceae > Cellulomonas > Cellulomonas sp. Root137. The sequence continues at coordinate 299,121 of NZ_LMFG01000003.1, forward strand.
GCCCACGAGACGATGCTGGTCTGGGAGGAGCGTCGCGTGCGGCGCGAGGTCCGCGGCACCGCCAACCGGCTCGCCAACTTCGACGACGCCAACCTGCGCCGATCCGCACGTGCCGCGGTGGCCGCGGGTGCGCGGGTCGAGCGGGCGTTCGAGATCCTCGGCGACGAGCTCCCGGAGCACCTGCGCGAGGCGGGCGAGCTGCGCCTGGCGCACAAGGAGGCCTCGCTCGAGGAGCTGGGCAAGCTCGCCGTGCCGACCCTCACCAAGGACGCCGTGGCCGGTCGGATCCGACGCCTGCTCGCGACCGCGGACAAGCGCGCGGCCGAGCTCGGCATCCCGGACACCGAGGCGGGCCTGAGCCCCGACCTGCTCGACCTCTGACCTGGGACATCACGGGGGACGGCGTCTCATCAGGGACCTTCGTCACCGCGTGAGCCCGGTCACTGGTATAGGGTTCATGTCATCCGAACGTCACACGACGGACATGTGTTGGGCACGAGAAACCGCCTATGCCGCCGACGTCCGGAGCGCACAGCGGCGTGCGTGACCCCATCACCAAAATGTGTGCGCCGGCCCCTCGTCGGCGCTGCCGAGGAGGGCAAGTGACCATCCGCGTCGGTATCAACGGCTTCGGCCGTATCGGGCGTAACTTCTACCGGGCCATTCTGGCTTCCGGTGCCGACATCGAGATCGTCGGCGTGAACGACCTCACGGACAACAAGACGCTCGCGCACCTGCTCAAGTACGACACCGTGCTGGGCCGGTTCCCGCTGAGCGTCGACTTCGACGACGAGAACATCATCGTCGACGGCAAGAAGATCCGTGCGCTCGAGGAGCGGGACCCGGCCAAGCTGCCGTGGGCCGAGCTCGGTGCGGACATCGTGATCGAGTCGACCGGCTTCTTCACGGACGCCACGAAGGCGAAGGCCCACCTCGAGGCCGGCGCCAAGAAGGTCATCATCTCCGCCCCGGCGAAGAACGAGGACGGCACGTTCGTCGTCGGTGTCAACCACACCGACTACGACGCCGCGACGCAGCACATCATCTCCAACGCGTCGTGCACCACGAACTGCCTCGCCCCGGTGGCCAAGGCCCTGAACGACTCGATCGGCATCGAGCGTGGCCTCATGACCACGATCCACGCCTACACGGGTGACCAGAACCTGCAGGACGGCCCCCACAAGGACCTCCGTCGTGCGCGCGCCGCGGCGCAGAACATCGTCCCGACCTCGACCGGCGCGGCCAAGGCCGTGGCGCTCGTGCTCCCGGAGCTCAAGGGCAAGCTCGACGGCTTCGCGCTGCGCGTCCCGGTCATCACCGGCTCGGCCACGGACCTGACGTTCACGGCCTCGCGCGAGGTCACCGTCGAGGAGGTCAACGCTGCGGTCAAGGCCGCCGCGGACGGCCCGCTCAAGGGCATCCTCGAGTACGTCGAGGACGAGATCGTGTCGAGCGACATCGTCACGAACCCGCACCAGAGCATCTTCGACTCGAAGCTCACCAAGGTGAGCGGCGACCTGGTGAAGATCATCGCCTGGTACGACAACGAGTGGGGCTACTCGAACAGCCTCGTCGCCCTCACGTCGTACGTCGGCGAGCGTCTCTGACGCTCTCGTCGTTCCACGAGTGACGGTCATGCGTCCGCGTGCGCCCCGGCCTCTCGGCCCCGGCGCACGCGGACGCAGCCATGTCTGCCCCCGCTCGATCGAAGGTAGGAAACCATGAAGACCATCGAGGACCTCGGGGACCTGCGCGGCAAGCGCGTCCTGGTCCGCTCCGACTTCAACGTGCCGCTCGACGGCACCACCATCACCGACGACGGCCGCGTGCGCGCGGCGCTCCCGACGCTGCAGGCGCTCCTGTCCGCCGGCGCCCGCGTCGTCGTGATGGCCCACCTCGGCCGCCCCAAGGGCGCGCCGGAGGACAAGTACTCCCTCAAGCCCGTCGCGGACCGGCTCTCCGAGCTGCTCGGCCAGCCCGTCGCCCTGGCGACCGACGTCGTCGGCGACTCCGCCAAGGCGGCCGTGGCCGCGCTGCAGGACGGTCAGATCGCGCTGCTGGAGAACATCCGGTTCGACGCGCGTGAGACGTCCAAGGTCGACGCCGAGCGCGCCGAGCTGGCCGGCGAGCTCGCCGCGCTGGCCGATGTCTTCGTCTCCGACGGCTTCGGCGTCGTGCACCGCAAGCAGGCGTCCGTGTACGACGTGGCGCTGGTGCTCCCGCACGCGGTCGGCAAGCTCGTCCTGAAGGAGGTCGCGTCGCTGCGCAAGGCGACCGACGACCCGGCGCGCCCCTACGTGGTGGTGCTCGGCGGCTCCAAGGTGTCGGACAAGCTCGGCGTCATCGCCAACCTGATCACCAAGGCGGACCGCCTGCTCATCGGTGGCGGCATGCTCTTCACGTTCCTCGCGGCCAAGGGCTACTCGGTGGGCAACTCGCTCCTCGAGGAGGACCAGATCGAGACCGTCAAGGGCTACCTCGCGCAGGCGGAGGAGGCCGGTGTGGAGATCGTCCTGCCCACCGACATCGTCGTCGCCGACGAGTTCAAGGCGGACTCCCCGGCGCAGGTCGTCGCGGCCGACGCCATCCCGGACGGCAAGATCGGCCTGGACATCGGCCCTGACTCCAGCGCGCTGTTCGCGAGCAAGATCGTGGACGCCAAGACGATCGTCTGGAACGGTCCGGCGGGCGTCTTCGAGTTCGAGGCGTTCTCGGGCGGTACGCGTGCCGTCGCGCAGGCGCTCGTCGACGCGGGCACGCACGGCGGCTTCACGATCGTCGGCGGTGGCGACTCCGCCGCGGCCGTGCGCACGCTCGGCTTCGACGAGGCCGGGTTCGGACACATCTCGACCGGTGGTGGCGCGAGCCTCGAGTTCCTCGAGGGCAAGACGCTCCCCGGTATCGCGGTTCTGGAGGACTGAGCGTTGACCACTCGCACCCCGCTGATGGCGGGCAACTGGAAGATGAACCTGGACCACCACCAGGCCACCCACACCGTGCAGAAGCTCGCGTGGACTCTCAAGGACGCGAAGCACGACTTCTCGGCCGTCGAGGTCTGCGTCCTGCCGCCGTTCACCGACCTGCGCAGCGTGCAGACCCTCGTGGACGCGGACAAGCTCGAGCTCGTCTACGGCGCCCAGGACGTCTCGGCGCACACGTCGGGCGCCTACACCGGCGAGATCTCGCCGCTGTTCCTGGCCAAGCTCGGCGTCACGTACGTCGCCGTCGGCCACTCGGAGCGTCGTGAGTACCACAACGAGTCCGACGAGCTCATCAACGCCAAGGTCACGTCGGCGCTCAGCGCGGGCATCGTCCCGATCCTGTGCGTCGGCGAGGTGCTCGACGTCCGCAAGGCCGGCGAGCACGTGCCGCACACGCTCGCGCAGCTGGACGGCGCCCTCGCCGGTCTGACAGCGGAGCAGGTCAAGACGATCGTCGTGGCCTACGAGCCCGTCTGGGCCATCGGCACCGGCGAGACGGCGACCCCGGAGGACGCCCAGGAGCTGGCGGCCGCCATCCGGACGCGCATCGGCGAGCTGTACGACGCCGAGACGGCCGACGCGGTCCGCGTGCTCTACGGCGGTTCGGTGAAGTCGTCCAACGTCGCCTCGATCATGGCGAAGCCGGACGTCGACGGCGCGCTCGTCGGCGGCGCGAGCCTGGACCCCGAGGAGTTCGCCGCGATCGCGCGGTACAAGTCGCACGCCGTGGGTCTCTGAGACCACCGCGGGCAGGTCGTGGGGGCCACCCTGCGACCTGCCCGCGTACGGTGGTGGCTTATCGCCCCCGTCGTCGCCTACCCTGTACCGCGGTCCACCGCAGCGTCGCTGGCTCTACCGCCGTCGACGTGCCCGCCCAGTAAGGAACTGACACCGACGTGACCGGCCTTCGTATCGCCCTCCAGGTGCTGCTGGTGCTGACCAGCCTCCTGCTCATCCCGCTCGTCCTGCTGCACAAGGGCAAGGGCGGTGGCCTGTCCGACATGTTCGGTGGCGGCATCACGAGCAGCGCCGGGAGCTCCGGTGTCGCGGAGCGCAACCTGAACCGGATCACGGTCGGCACCGCACTGGTGTGGACGGCGATCATCATCCTGCTCGGTCTCATCGAGCGCACGGTCTGAGGCGGTAGGCGATGGCGAGCGGGAGTGCGATCAGGGGGTCGCGTGTCGGTGCCGGCCCGATGGGCGAGGCCGAGCGCGGGGACACCGCCCCGCGGGTCTGGGTGTCGTACTGGTGCGCCAACGGGCACGAGACCCGGCCCAGCTTCGCCGAGGAGGCCGCTCTCGAGGCCCCGGTCACGTGGGACTGCCCCCGCTGCGGGTTCCCCGCCGGGCAGGACCAGGAGAACCCTCCGTCGCCGTCCAAGAACGAGCCCTACAAGACGCACCTCGCCTACGTGAAGGAGCGGCGGTCCGACGAGGACGGCGCCGCGATCCTCGACGAGGCGCTGGCCGCCCTCCGCGCCAAGCGCGGCGGCTGAGCTCGCACAGATCGACGAAGGCCCCTCGCAGCGTTGCGGGGGGCCTTCGTCGTTCCTCAGGTCAGGCGCGGACGCGGAGGAGCGCGAAGCCGTCGTAGCCCTTGCTGCCGACCGTCTGGACGACCGTGGCGTCGTAGCGCGGGTGGTCGGTGAGCAGGTCGACCATCCGGCGGACGCCCTGCACCCGCTCGTCGGTGTGGTCCGCGTCCAGCACAGCACCGCCCCGGACGACGTTGTCGACGACGACCACCGAGCCTGGGTGCGTGAGCTCCAGGGTCTGCTCGAGGTAGCGGGGGATCGACTGCTTGTCGGCGTCGATGAACACGAGGTCGTAGGGCTCGGTGCCGTCCGCGATGAGCCCGTCCAGCGTGTCCGCGGCCGGCCCCACGAGGACGTCCACCAGCGCGTCGACCCCCGCCTGCGTGAGCGAGTCGGTGGCGACGCGCGCGTGCTCGGGGTCGATCTCCAGGGTGGTCAGGCGGCCGTCCGCGGGCAGGGCGCGCGCGAGCCACAGGGTGCTGTAGCCGCCGAGCGTGCCGATCTCCAGGATCCTCCGGGCACCGACCGTCTGGGCGAGCAGGTGCAGCAGCTTGCCCTGGTGGGGGGTGACGGCGATGTCCGGCAGCCCACCGGCCGTGGCCGCGTGCCGCGTCTCGACGAGGGCGACGTCCTCGGGCGTGAGCGCCGAGAAGTAGTGGTCCACCTGCGTCCAGAGCTCGTCCGGAGTCTGCGGGGCGGCCGGGAACGCGGCGGCGGTCGTGGAGATCGCCGACGGGGTGCCGAGACGCTCGGTGGCGGCGACGTCGACCAGCCAGAGCGTCCGCTCGGTGCCCAGGGCACCGGCTGCGGGCGTCGTCGAGACCGGGACCCCGCGCAGTGCCGAGGCGACCGCGTCGGCCTTCTCCGCCCCGGCGGCGACCACCCAGACCTCCCGCGCGGCACGGATCGCGTCGAACGTCAGCGAGACGCGCTCCGGGGGCGGCTTGGGGGAGCCGTGCACGCCCACCGTGGGGCGGCCGGTCACGTCGAGCGCCTCGTGCCCCGGGAACAGCGAGGCGACGTGCCCGTCCGGTCCCATGCCGAGGAGCACGACGTCGAACGCCGGGGAGCCGGCCCCGGCGAGCTCCGCCGCGTAGGCCTCGGCGGCCGCCTCGGGCGTCGGGACGTCGTCGCTGGGCGCCGGCATCGGGTGCACGTTCTCGGCCGGCAGGGCGTCACCCAGCGCGTCCAGGAGGGCGTCGCGCGCCTGCGTCTCGTTGCGGTCCGCATCTCCCTGAGGCAGGAACCGCTCGTCGCCCCACCACAGGTGCACGCCGGACCAGTCGACCGCGTCGCGGACGGGGCTCGCCGCGACGGCCGCGAGCGACGCGATGCCCACCGTGCCACCCGTGAGGACCACGTGGACGGGGGAGCGGTGCGACTGGACGTCGACCAGGTGCGTGAGCAGGCGGGCCGCCACGGACTCGGCCAGCACCCGCGCATCCGGGTGGACGACGACGTCGCGGTTCACGCGTCGATCCTTGCGAGGCCCTTCAGCAGCACCTCGCCGTAGACCTCGTCGGCGTCGAGACGCCGCAGCTCCTCCGCGAGGCACTCGCGCAGCTGGCGGATGGGCAGGGCGATCCGGTGCTCGGGCTGGTCGGGCTGACGCAGCGCCGCCGTCTTGCCGTCGGGCCGGTCCAGCACGATGTCGCCCGACGACCGCTCGAGGCGCACCTGCGTGATCGCGGGGGCGTCCTTGATGCGCTCGATCTCCACCGGGCAGCGCAGCGCGTACGCCAGCCACGCGGCCATGAGGTCGACCGACGGGTGCGTGCTCTCGCCCACGACGACGGCCTTGTGCACGGGCTCGAACGGCGGCTGGTCGAGGGTCGCCGCGATGAGTCCGCGCCACAGGGTCGCGCGTGTCCAGGCCAGGTCGGTGTTGCCGTCGACGTGGGACGCCGCCAGCTTGCGGAGCGCGGCGTTGGGGCGTGCCACCTGCGTGGAGTCGGTGATCCGCCGCGCCGCCATCTTGCCGATCGGGTGCTCGGCGACGTTCTCGGGGATCTCGTACGGCCACCACGCGACGATCGGCGCGTCGGGCAGGAGCAGCGGGATCACCAGCGTGTCCAGGTGGCGCTCGAGCTGACCGGACGGGCGCAGCACCAGCACCTCGCTGGCCCCGGCGTCGCCCCCGAGCCGGATCTGCGCGTCCAGGTTCGACGCGCGGTCCTTGGTGTCGTTGGCGATCACGATGACGCGGCACGGGTGCTCGCGGCTGGCGTCGTTGGCCGCGTCGATCGCCTCGTCGGGGTCGCGGTCGCCCACCGGGATGATGAGCGTCAGCACGCGTCCGAGGGCGATCGCGCCGCCCTCGTCGCGCTCCTTGAGGAGGCGCTTGTTGATGTCCCTGGTGGTGGTGCTGGGCATCTCGATGATCATGGCCGCCTCCAGGCTCGTCCGTCGCGCGCCATCATCTTGTCCGCCGACTCCGGTCCCCACGTGCCTGACCGGTACTCGTCGGGCTTGCCCTGCTTGGCCCAGTAGGCGGTGATCGGGTCGAGCACCTTCCAGGACAGCTCGACCTCTTCGTGCCGCGGGAACAGCGGCGGGTCGCCCAGAAGGACGTCGAGGATGAGCCGCTCGTAGGCCTCCGGGGAGGACTCCGTGAACGCGTGCCCGTACCCGAAGTCCATGGTGACGTCGCGCACCTCCATGGCGGTGCCGGGCACCTTGGCGCCGAACCGCAGCGTCACGCCCTCGTCGGGCTGCACGCGGATGACCAGGGCGTTCTTGCCCAGCTCCTCCGTGGCGGTCGACTCGAACGGCAGGTGCGGAGCCCGCTTGAAGACGACAGCGATCTCCGTGACGCGACGGCCCAGGCGCTTGCCGGTACGCAGGTAGAACGGCACCCCGGCCCAGCGGCGGTTGTCGATGTCGACGCGGATCGCCGCGAACGTCTCGGTGGTGGACTCCGGGTTGAAGCCCTCCTCCTCGAGGTAGCCGACGACCTTCTCGCCACCCTGCCACCCGGCCGCGTACTGCCCGCGGGCGGTGTGCTTGCCGATGTCGCGGGGGAGCTTGACCGCGGAGAGGACCTTGATCTTCTCGGCCCGCAGGCCCTCCGCCTCGAACGACGCCGGCTCCTCCATCGCCGTGAGCGCGAGGAGCTGCATGAGGTGGTTCTGGATGACGTCCCGGGCCGCGCCGATGCCGTCGTAGTACCCGGCCCGCCCGCCGATGCCGATGTCCTCGGCCATGGTGATCTGGACGTGGTCCACGTAGTTGGCGTTCCAGATGGGCTCGTACAGTTGGTTGGCGAAGCGCAGCGCCAGAAGGTTCTGGACCGTCTCCTTGCCCAGGTAGTGGTCGATCCGGAAGATGTCGTCCGGCCGGAACACGTCCGACACGATGTCGTTCAGCTCGCGGGCGCTGGCCAGGTCGTGGCCGAACGGCTTCTCGATGACGACGCGGCGCCACGTGTCCGGGGACGGCTGCGAGAGGCCCGAGCGGGCGAGCTGCTTGCAGACCACCGGGAACGAGCTGGGCGGGACCGAGAGGTAGAACGCGTGGTTGCCGCCGGTCCCGCGGGACACGTCGAGCTCCTCGACCGTGTCACGCAGCCGGTCGAACGCGTCGTCGTCGTCGAACGTCCCCTGCACGAACCGGATGCCCTCGGACAGCTGGCGCCAGGTGGCCTCGCGGAACGGCGTGCGGGCGTACTCCTTGACCGAGTCGTGCACGATCTGCGCGAAGTCCTGCGTCGCCCAGTCGCGGCGGGCGAACCCCGTCAGCGCGAAGCCGGGCGGGAGCAGACCGCGGTTGGTCAGGTCGTACACGGCCGGCATGAGCTTCTTGCGGGCCAGGTCGCCCGTGACACCGAAGATCACCAGCCCGCAGGGGCCGGCGATGCGGGGGAGACGCCGGTCGCGGGGGTCGCGCAGCGGGTTGTGACCCGCGGACACCTTGCTCGGGCTCACCTGGCGTCCCCGGCCTGGTTCTGCTGAGCGGCGCCCGTGAGCCCGTCCGAGACGGTGCCCAGGAGGTCACCCCAGCTCGCCGTGAACTTGTCCACGCCTTCGACCTCCAGCTGCTCGGTGACCTCGTCGATGTCGATGCCCAGGTCGCGCAGACCTGCGATGACGGCCTCCGCCTCCTGGCGGGTGCCGGTGACCGTGTCGTGGGCGTCGCCGCCGTGGTCCGCGACCGCGTTCAGCGTGGCCTCGGGCATCGTGTTGACGACGCCGGCCACGACCAGCTCCTCGACGTAGAGCGTGTCGGGGTAAGCCTTGTCCTTGACACCCGTCGAGGCCCACAGCGGTCGCTGCGGGTGCGCACCGGCCGCGGCCAGGGCGGCCCAGCGGTCGTCCGCGACGACCTCCTGGTAGAGGCCGTAGGCGAGCCGGGCGTTCGCGATCGCCGCCTTGCCCCGCAGAGCCGCGGCCTCGGGCGTGCCGATCGCGTCGAGCCGCGGGTCGATCGCGGTGTCGACGCGCGAGACGAAGAAGGAGGCGACCGAGGCGATCGGAGCCAGGTCGTGCCCGTTCGCCTGCGCCTTCTCGAGCCCGCTCTGGAACGCGTCGAGGACCGCGCCGTACCGCTCGAGCGAGAAGATCAGGGTGACGTTGACGCTGATCCCCTCGGCGAGCACCGCGGTGATGGCCGGCAGCCCCTCGAGGGTGGCGGGGATCTTGATGAAGACGTTCGGGCGGTCGACGGTCGACCACAGCGACTTCGCCGACGCGATCGTCCCGTCGGTGTCCTTGGCCAGCCGGGGATCGACCTCGATCGAGACGCGACCGTCCACGCCGTCCGTGGCGTCGTACACGGGCCGCAGGATGTCGGCGGCCTGCCGGACGTCGTCGGTGGTGATCCGGAAGACCGCCGCGTCGACATCGGCACCGTCCGCGGCGAGCTCGCGCAGCTGCTCGTCGTAGGCGTCGCCCTTCGAGAGGGCGCTCGCGAAGATCGACGGGTTCGTGGTCACCCCGACCACGCCCTTGTCCGCCACCAGCTCGGCGAGGTTCCCCGTGCGCAGGCGTTCACGCGAGAGGTCGTCGAGCCAGATCGCGACGCCGGCCTCAGCCAGTCGTGCCAGAGGGGTGCTGCTCGGTGCCATGGTCGATCCCCTTCTCCCGCTCGCCGGCCCCGATCGTGACCGGGGCCGGCGTGCCCGTTCGGACTCAGACCTGCTGGTCGCCCGTCAGCCCCACGTTGGTGGGCAGACCGGCGCTGCTCGCGGGGCCGGCGCCGCCGCGTGCCGCCGCGATCGACTCGTGCGCCGCCGCGACGACCGCCTCGGGCGTGAACCCGAACTCGCGGAAGAGCGTGTCGGCGTCGGCCGACGCTCCGTAGTGCTCGATCGAGACCGAGCGCCCGGCGTCGCCGACGAGCTTGTGCCACGACAGCGCGATACCGGCCTCGACCGACACGCGAGCCTTCACCGACGAGGGCAGGACCGACTCGCGGTAGTCCTCGTCCTGCTCGGCGAACCACTCCAGGGACGGTGCGGACACCACGCGGGTGGCCACGCCGGCGGCCTCGAGCGTCTCGCGCGCCGCGACGGCGTGCTGGACCTCGGACCCTGTGCCGATGAGGATCACGTCCGGCGTGCCGGAGCTGGCCTCGAGCAGAACGTAGGCGCCGCGGGCGACGCCCTCCGTGGTCGCGAACCCGCCCTCGCCGCGGGGGAACGTCGGGACGTTCTGCCGCGTGAGGATCAGGCCGACCGGACCGTCGGTGTGCGCGAGGATCGCTCCCCACGCCGCCGCGGTCTCGTTGGCGTCGGCCGGTCGCACGATCGTCAGGCCGGGGATGGCGCGGACGGCGGCGAGGTGCTCGATCGGCTGGTGCGTCGGGCCGTCCTCGCCGAGGCCGATGGAGTCGTGCGTCCACACGTAGATCGCCGGCACGCCCATGAGGGAGGCCAGGCGGACCGAGCCGCGCATGTAGTCGCTGAACGTGAAGAACGTCCCGCCGTACGGCCGGGTGAGACCGTGCAGACGGATGCCCGACAGGATCGCGCCCATCGCGTGCTCGCGGATGCCGAAGTGCAGCGTGCGGCCGAACTCGTCGCCCGAGAACTCGTGCGTCGAGCGCTTGGCGGGGATGAAGGACGGCTCGCCCTTCATGGTCGTGTTGTTGGAGCCGGCCAGGTCGGCCGAGCCGCCCCAGAGCTCCGGCAGCACGGGGGCGAGCGCGCTGAGCACCTCGCCGGAGGCCGCGCGCGTCGCGACGGACTTGCCGGCGGGGAACACCGGGAGCGACTCGGACCAGCCGTCGGGCAGGTCTCCCGCGACGAGCCGGTCGAGGAGCGTCGCGTTCTCGGGGTTGGTGGTGCGCCAGGCGTCGAACGCGCTCTGCCACTCGGCCTTGGCCGGCGCCGTGCGGGCCGACAGCCCACGGGTGTGCGCGATGACCTCCGGGTCGACCTCGAAGGTCTTCTCCGGGTCGAAGCCGAGCAGCTCCTTGAGCCCGCGGATCGCGTCGCCACCCAGCTTGGAGCCGTGCGACGAGTGGTCGTTCGTCTTGGTCGGCGTCGGCCACGCGATGAGGGTGCGCAGGCCGATGAAGGACGGGCGGTCGGTGACGGCCTTGGCGGCCTCGATCGCGGCGTGCAGGGCGTCGACATCCTCCTGGTAGCCGTCCGGGCCGCCGGTCCAGTCGACGAACTGCACGTGCCAGCCGTACGCCTCGTAGCGCGCGACGACGTCCTCGGTGAACGCGATCTCGGTGTCGCCCTCGATCGAGATGTGGTTGTCGTCCCACAGCACGATGAGGTTGCCGAGCTCCTGGGTGCCCGCGATGGACGACGCCTCGGACGTCACGCCCTCCTGCAGGTCACCGTCGGAGGCGATCACGTAGACGAAGTGGTCGAACGGGCTCGTGCCCGGCGCTGCCTCGGGGTCGAGCAGACCGCGCTCGCGCCGTGCCGCCATGGCGAACCCGACCGCCGAGGCGAGGCCCTGGCCGAGGGGACCCGTGGTGATCTCCACGCCGGTGGTGTGCTTGTACTCGGGGTGCCCCGGGGTCTTCGAGCCCCACGTGCGCAGCGCCTCCAGGTCCTCGAGCTCCAGGCCGAAGCCGGCGAGGTAGAGCTGGATGTACTGCGTCAGGCTGGAGTGCCCGGCGGACAGGATGAACCGGTCCCGGCCGAGCCAGTGCGGGTCTGCCGGGTCGTGCCGCAGCACGTTCTGGTAGAGCAGGTAGGCCGCGGGAGCAAGGCTGATCGCCGTCCCCGGATGGCCGTTGCCCACCTTCTCGACCGCGTCGGCGGCCAGGACACGCACGGTGTCCACCGCCCGCAGGTCGACGTCGGTCCAACCGACCGTCTGGGCCAAGGGAGCCTTCGCGTTCACCGCACCTCATTTCCACCCGAGCAGGGGGCCGGGTGTCGTGTCGAACGAGATCGACATCCGCGTCGGGATGCCGGGCAGGTGGGACGTCGCGCCGTCGCGGCGGTCGTCGGACCGTGCGATCCGACCTTATAGCGCACCAGGGTGAGGCTGCCGGGCGTGACCATCTCCCGGCCCGAGCGACCGATCTCACACCGGCCGTGGCGGCGATCCCTCGCCTGCGTCGCGCCCCTGCGCAGGCACAGGCCGTAGCATGGCTGCGCGACCCATCCCCGCCTGGAACACGAACGGACCCGCAGCGCGTGCGCCTCAGCAGCCCCCTGTCAGTCGACGACGCCGGAGCGTCCTCCGCGTCGACCCCGGGGCCCGCTGACACGACGGTGACCGTCGCACCGAGCGGCCCGCTGGCCCGCCTGCGCCGGACGGTCGGTCCCTACGTCGCGCTGACCAAGCCGCGCGTGATCGAGCTGCTGCTGGTCACCACGCTGCCGACGATGATCCTGGCGCAGGGCGGCTTCCCGAGCTTCGGCCTGGTGGTCGCGACGCTGGTCGGAGGGGCGGCCGCGGCCGGGTCGGCCAACGTGCTGAACTGCTACCTCGACCGCGACATCGACAAGATCATGAACCGCACCAGGCGGCGGCCGATCGTCACGGGGCAGGTGTCGCCCCGCGCCGCGCTGATCTTCGGTCTCGCGCTCGGTGTGGTCTCGCTGACCTGGCTCGCGCTGATGGTCAACCCGGCGTCCGCGTGGCTCACCGCCGCGGCGATCCTCATCTACGTCGTCGGCTACACCATGATCCTCAAGCGCCGCACCTCGCAGAACATCGTGTGGGGTGGTGCGGCGGGCTGCATGCCGGTGCTCATCGGCTGGTCGGCCGTCACCGGTGGCGTCTCGTGGACGGCCGCGCTCCTGTTCGGCGTGATCTTCTTCTGGACGCCGCCGCACTACTGGCCGCTGTCCATGAAGTTCCGCAAGGACTACGCCGCGGCGGGCGTCCCGATGCTGCCGGTCGTGGCCAAGGACACCCGGGTCGCGCGGGAGATGATCGCGTACACGGTCGCGATGATCGCCTGCTCGCTGCTGCTGGTCCCCGTGCAGGGCATGACCTGGGTGTACGGCGTCGTCGCCCTGGCCCTGGGGATCTGGTTCCTCTGGTCGTGCATCGGCCTGCTGCGCCGCGCCGAGCACCCCGAGTCGGGCAAGCTGCACGCGATGCGCGTGTTCCACGCCTCGATCACCTACCTCACCCTGCTGTCCGTCGCGATCGCGGTGGACGTGTTCCTGCCCCTCTGAGCGTGACTGCCACCGCGATCGACTCGGCGCTCGAGCTCTACCTCGCCCACCTCACCGTCGAGCGGGGCCTGTCGACCAACACGCTGCTGGCCTACCGCCGCGACCTGACGCGGTACACGGCCTTCCTGGAGACCCGCGGCTGCCGCGAGCCCTCGGACGTCGCCGAGCTCGACGTCGAGGACTTCCTGCTCGCGGTCCGCACGGGCTCGGACGGCCGCACCGCACTGTCCGCCTCGTCGGCCGCCCGCATCGTCGTCGCGGTCCGTGGCTGGCACCGCTTCCTGCTGCTCGACGGCGTCACCGGACTGGACCCCGCCCGCGCCGTGAAGCCCCCCGCGCAGCCGAAGCGGCTCCCGAAGGCGATCTCCGTCGGGGACGTCGAGCGCCTGCTGGACGCCGCCGGCCTCGGCGACGGTCCGGTGCCGCTGCGTGATCGCGCGCTCCTCGAGCTCGTGTACGGGACCGGTGCGCGCATCTCCGAGGCGGTCGGCCTGGATGTCGACGACCTCGACCGGACGCCCGGACGCGCGTCCGTCCGGCTGTTCGGCAAGGGCAGCAAGGAGCGCGTGGTGCCGCTGGGCACGTTCGCGCTCGACGCGGTGGAGGCGTACCTCGTCCGGGCGCGGCCCGCGCTGTCCGTCGGGAGCAGGGGCGGGTCGCCGGGGGTCTTCCTCAACACGCGGGGTGCCCGCCTCAGCAGGCAGAGCGCGTGGGCAGTGCTGCGCGTCGCAGCGGAGCGCGCGGGGCTGGCGGGTGCCGAGCACATCTCGCCGCACACGCTCCGGCACTCGTTCGCCACGCACCTGCTGGCCGGGGGAGCGGACGTCCGGGTGGTCCAGGAGCTGCTCGGGCACGCGTCCGTGACGACGACCCAGATCTACACGATGGTCACCGCGGACACGCTGCGCGAGGTGTACGCGGCGTCGCACCCCCGGGCGCGATGAGCATCACGCGCCCCTCGGACTGTCGCGCGGTCATCGGGGTCCGTGCTCCGGTAGGTTGTCCCGCGTGGTGAGCCAGCAGACGACCGACCCGCAGCTCGACGCCGTCGGGCGGCCGATGCCCGCGTTCCCCGACCCCCCGCCTCTCGCCTCCCACGGTCCCGCGCGCGTCATCGCGCTGTGCAACCAGAAGGGTGGCGTCGGCAAGACGACGACCACCATCAACCTGGCCGCCGCGCTCGCCGAGTACGGCCGCAAGGTGCTCATCGTCGACTTCGACCCGCAGGGCGCCGCCTCGGTGGGTCTCGGCATCAGCCCGCACGAGCTGGACCGCACGGTCTACAACCTGCTCATGGAGCGGGACGCGGACATCCGCTCGATCATCCAGCACACCGCGACCCCCGGCCTGGACCTGCTGCCCGCCAACATCGACCTGTCGGCCGCCGAGGTGCAGCTGGTGGGCGAGGTGGCCCGCGAGTCCGTGCTGGCCCGCACGCTGCGCCCGATCCTCGACGACTACGACGTCGTGATGATCGACTGCCAGCCGTCGCTCGGCCTGCTCACTGTCAACGCGCTCACCGCCGCGCACGGCGTGCTCATCCCGCTGGAGTGCGAGTTCTTCGCCCTGCGCGGCGTCGCGCTGCTCGTGGAGACCATCGAGAAGGTGCGCGACCGGCTGAACCCGCGCCTCGAGGTCGACGGCATCCTGGCGACCATGTACGACCCGCGCACGCTGCACGCCCGCGAAGTCGTCGCGCGCGTCAACGAGGCGTTCGGCGAGACCCTGCTGCACACGGTCATCAGCCGCACGGTGAAGTTCCCCGACGCCACCGTCGCCGCCGAGCCGATCACCACGTACGCCCCGACGCACTCCGGTGCGGCGGCCTACCGTCAGCTGGCACGTGAGCTCGTCGCCCGTGGCGACGCCGCCTGACGAGCGCGCGGTCCCGCCCGAGCAGTCGGCCTCCGGTCCGACGGGTGCGAGCGCGCCCGTGGGCACGAGTGCGTTCGAGGTCCACCTCACCAACTTCAGCGGCCCGTTCGACCTCCTGCTCGGCCTGATCGCCAAGCACAAGCTCGACATCACCGAGGTCGCGCTCGCGCAGGTCACCGACGAGTTCATCGCCCACATCCGCGGCGCCGAGAAGCAGTGGGACCTCGGCCAGGCCAGCGAGTTCCTGGTCATCGCCGCGACCCTCCTGGACCTCAAGGCCGCCCGGCTGCTGCCGTCCGCCGACGTCGAGGACGCCGAGGACCTGGAGCTGCTCGAGGCCCGCGACCTGCTCTTCGCCCGGCTGCTGCAGTACCGCGCGTACAAGCTGGTCGCGGCGGACCTGGCCGAGCGGTTCGCCACCGAGGGCCGGCGGTTCCCGCGGCTGGTCTCGCTCGAACCGCACCTGGCCGCGCTGCTGCCGGAGCTGATCTGGCAGATCGGCCCGGAGCAGCTGGCGGCGCTGGCGGCGAAGGCGGAGCAGCCCAAGGCGGCCCCGCCCGGTGTCGACATCAGCCACCTGCACGCTCCTGCCGTCAGCGTCCGGGAGCAGGCCGCCGTCCTGGTCGACCGTCTGCGGCACGGCGGGGCGATGTCGTTCCGGGCGCTGACGGCCGACGCGGGCGCGACGGTGGTCGTCGTCGCGCGGTTCCTCGCCCTGCTGGAGCTCTTCCGGGAGGGGGCGGTCGCGTTCGACCAGGTCACGCCGCTGGGCGAGCTGACCGTGCGGTGGACGGGATCCGAGGAGGGCGAGATCGAGGTGTCCGACGACTTCGACACGCTCGACACCACACTCGACGCAGAGCTGGCCCGCGACGGGGCAGCCGAGGAGGACGCATGACCGAGCAGACGGTTCCCGAGGACGACCAGACGGAGTCGGAGACGGCCGCGGCCGACGAGCTCGCGTTCGACGTCGACGACCTGCCCGGTGGCGCCCTGGCCGCGCTGGAGGCCGTGCTCATGGTGGCCGACGAGCCCATCGCGGCCGTCCGGCTGGCGACGGTGATGGCGCTGCCGACCGCCCGGGTCGAGGCGCTCCTCGAGGAGCTCGCTGCCGAGTACCGCGGCGAGCACGGCGGTCGGCCGCGCGGGTTCGAGGTG
Organism: Cellulomonas sp. Root137; assembly: GCF_001426725.1. Lineage (NCBI taxonomy): Bacteria > Bacillati > Actinomycetota > Actinomycetes > Micrococcales > Cellulomonadaceae > Cellulomonas > Cellulomonas sp. Root137. The sequence goes on from NZ_LMFG01000003.1 coordinate 315,265, forward strand.
CGTCGGGTGGGGGACGGCTGGCGGATCTACTCGGCGCCGGTGTACGCGGACGTCGTCGGCCGGTTCGTGCTCGAGGGGCAGACGGCCCGCCTCACCCAGGCCGCGCTCGAGACGCTCGCCGTCATCGCCTACCGGCAGCCGGTGACCCGCGGTCAGGTGTCCGCGGTCCGCGGCGTGAACGTCGACGGTGTCGTGCGCACGCTGACCACGCGCGGCCTCGTGGCCGAGGTGGGCACGGATCCGTCCAGCGGTGCGGTGCTCTACCAGACCACGGGATACTTCTTGGAGCGGATGGGGCTGTCCAGCCTGGACGAGATGCCCCCGCTCGCGCCCTACCTGCCGGACATCGACTCCTTCGAGGGTGTCGACCAGGCGATCGGAGACAGCAGATGAGCCCGCAGGAACGACGGTCAGGTGGCTCCGGTTCGTCCGGTGGCCAGTCCGGCGGCAGGAGCGGCGCGCCCAGGGGCGGCAGCGGCTCGGGCGCACCGCGCGGTGGTAGCGGGTCCGGCGCGAGCCGCGGCGGCAGCGCCGGTGGCTACCGGGGCGGCAGCACCGGCGGGTCCGGCGGCGGCTACCGCGGGGCCGGTGGCGGCGAGGGCTACCGCGGGAGCACGGGCGGCGGCGAGGGCTACCGGGGTGGCAGCACGGGCGGCTCGCGCGGCGGAGAGGGCTACCGCGGCGGTAGCACGGGCGGCTCGCGCGGCGGCGAGGGGTACCGCGGCGGAAGCGCCGGGGGCTCGCGCGGCAGCGACCCCCGAGGCGGCGGCTCCGACGGGTACCGCGGCGGCAGCACCGGCGGTGGCTCGCGGGACGGCGGGGGATACCGCGGCGGTTCGGGCGGCGACTCACGGGACAGCGGCGGCTACCGAGGAGGCGACGCACGAGACGGCGGCGGCTACCGGGGCGGCGCGCCGAGCAGTGGCGGCGGTGCGGGTGGCGGTTCGCGCGGTGCCACGGGCGGGGCCTCGCGAGGCGGACCGGGATCGTCGTCGCGGGGCGGTGCACCGCGTCCCAAGAGCGGGACCGGGTACCCGCGCAGCGGTGGGACCGGACGCCCCCGCACCGATGGCGCGTCGAGCCGGCCGAAGAAGCCGAGCCGCACGCCCGAGGTGACGATCGACGTCCACGACCCCGACGGCGTGCGCCTGCAGAAGGTGCTCGCGGCGGCCGGCCTCGGCTCGCGGCGCTCCTGCGAGGACCTCATCTCGGCGGGCCGTGTGACGGTCGACGGCAACACGGTGCTCGAGCTCGGCGTGCGCGTCGACCCGCTCACGGCCGTGATCCACGTGGACGGCATGCGCGTGCAGCTGGACTCGTCGATCATCACGATCGCGCTGAACAAGCCGAAGGGCGTCGTCTCGACGATGCACGACCCCGAGGGACGGCCGTCGATCGGTCAGTTCGTGTCCGACCGCGAGGAGCGGCTGTTCCACGTCGGCCGGCTCGACGCCGAGACCGAGGGCCTGATCCTGCTGACCAACGACGGCGACCTGGCCAACCGGCTCTCGCACCCGTCGCACGGCGTCACCAAGGTGTACCTGGTCCAGCTCGAGGGGCGCGTCACGCCCGCGCTCGGCGCGCGGCTGATCAAGGGCGTGGAGCTCGAGGACGGCCTGGCCAAGGTGGACAAGTTCCAGATCGTCCAGACGACCCCGCAGGCCAGCCTCGTGGAGATCGAGCTGCACGAGGGTCGCAACCGCATCGTGCGCCGCATCTTCGACGAGGTCGGCTACCCGGTCACGCAGCTCGTCCGCACGCAGATCGGCCCGATCCGCCTCGGCGACCTCAAGCCGGGTCGCACCCGCGTGCTCTCGAAGACCGAGGTGGGCTCCCTGATGACGCGGGTGGGCATGTGACCCTGGCGACGCGAGGGCCGGTGCGGATCGTCGGCACCGGCCTGCTGGGCACGTCGGTGGGGCTCGCTCTCACCACGCACGGCGTCGAGGTGGTCCTGCACGACCCGTCGCGCACCGCCCTGGCGCTCGCCCGCGACGTGGGTGCCGGTCGCCCGTCACGCCCGGAGGACGCCGCGCCGACGCTGATCGTCGTCGCCGCCCCGCCGGACGTCACGGCGGACGTGGTGCGCGCGGAGCTCGCGGCGTACCCGGACGCCGTCGTCACCGACGTGGCGAGCGTCAAGGGGTACGTGCTCGCGGAGCTCAAGGCGGCGGGCGCGGACCTCTCGCGGTACGTCGGTTCTCACCCGATGGCCGGGCGCGAGCGGTCCGGACCGTCGGCCGCGGTGCCGGACCTGTTCCTCGGGCGGCCGTGGGTGATCGCCGACTCGGGTGCGTCGACGCCCGAGGCGGTGCTGGCCGTGCGCGCGCTCGCCGTGGACCTCGGCGCGGTGCCGGTGACGATGGACGCCGATGCGCACGACGCCGCGGTCGCGGCCGTCTCGCACGTGCCGCAGGTGGCCGCGAGCCTCGTCGCCGCGCGCCTGCGGGCCACCGACGAGGCCGCGCTCGGCCTCGCGGGGCAGGGCCTGCGGGACGTCACGCGCCTCGCGGCGTCGGACCCGGCCTTGTGGACCTCGATCCTGGCGGCGAACGCGTCGGCCGTGCGCGACGTCCTGGTGGAGCTGCGCACCGACCTCGACACCGTGATCGACGCGCTGCGCCAGGCCGCCGCGGCGGACGGTCCGGAGACGGTCGAGCTCGGCGCGCTCGCCACGCTCGCCCAGGCGATCGCCGACGGGAACGCCGGCGTCGCGCGGATCCCCGGCAAGCACGGCGGAGCACAGCGCACGTACGGTGTGGTCACCGTGCTGGTGCCGGACGCCCCGGGCGAGCTGGCGCGGCTGCTCACCGAGGTGGGAGAGGCGGGCGTCAACCTGGAGGACCTGCACCTCGAGCACGCGGCAGGTCGGCCGGTCGGCATGGCGGAGATCTCGGTGCTGCCCGGCAGCGTGGAGCACCTCGAGGCGGAGCTGACGGCCCGCGGATGGAGACTGGTGAGTTGAGCAGGGCGATGGTCGTGGCGATCGACGGACCCTCGGGATCCGGCAAGTCGAGCGTCTCGCGGGGCGTGGCGAGCGCACTGGGATTGGCCTACCTCGACACCGGCGCGATGTACCGCGCGGCGACGTGGTGGTGCCTCGACCGGGGCGTACCACTCACGGACGTCGACGCGGTCGCGGCGCAGGTCCGGGCGTTGCCGCTGGTCATGGGCACCGACCCGGCGAATCCGACCGTCCATGTCGGCGGTGTCGACGTCGGCCTGGCGATCCGCGAGACGGCGATCTCGTCGGCGGTCAGCGCGGTCGCCACCAACCTGGAGGTCCGTGCCGAGCTCGGCCGGCTCCAGCGGGCTGCCATCGACGAGGCGCGCACTCGCGCGGGGATCGTCGCCGAGGGCCGGGACATCACGACGGTGGTCGCCCCCGACGCGGACGTGCGCGTGCTGCTGACGGCGAGCGAGGACGCCCGGCTCGCCCGGCGCGCGCGGGACGTGCACGGCTCCGACGACGCCGCCGCGGTCGAGGCGACGCGCGACCAGGTGCTCCGCCGCGACGCCGACGACTCGACCGTGGTGCAGTTCCACGAGGCCGCGGACGGAGTGGTCACCGTCGACTCCTCGCACCTCGACTTCGACCAGACCGTGCAGGCCGTGCTCGACGTCGTCGAGTCGGTCGTCGGCCCCCGCCCATGAGCACGGCAGCCGGTCCGTCCGAGAGCGGTCCGCGCTGGGCGCGCTGGATCGGCCGCTTCCTCGCGCGCGTGGTCTGGAACACGCAGGTCGTGGGCTCGCACCTGGTCCCGACCGACGGCCCGGTCCTGTTCGCCGCCAACCACACCGGGATCATCGACGGCCCGATCGTGCTGGGTGTGTCGCCGCGGCCCTCGCACATGCTGGTCAAGTCGGAGATGTTCTGGGGTCCGGTCGGTGCGGTGCTGCGGGCTGCGGGTCAGATCCCGGTGGAGCACGACGGCGGTCGCTCCGCCCTGAACAGCGCGCTCGTGGTGCTCCGGCGCGGCGGCGTGGTCGGGGTGTTCCCGGAGGGCAACCGCGGCAAGGGCGACGCGGCGAGCGCGCGGGCGGGGGTCACCTGGCTCGCGCTGAACGGGCACGCACCGGTGGTGCCCGTGGCGGTGCTCGGCACGCGCCGGACGGGGGAGTCCGTCGGTCACGTGCCCGGGCTGAGGCGTCGGCTCGCGATCGAGTTCGGTGCACCGCTCGTCCTCGAGCGCGCCGTGGGGACGTCCGGCCGGGTGGCGCTGGAGCAGGCCAACGAGGCGATCCGGGTGGCGCTGGCCGAGCTCGTCGACGGCGCGGTCGCCCGCACCGGCCTGGTGCTGCCCACGGACGACCCGAACCGCGAGCGCTCACCGCGATGACCCCGTGGGAGTGGGACCGGTCGCTGTTCGCCGGCACCGCCGCTCACTACGTCGTCGGCCGCATGCCGTACCCGCCGGAGCTGGCGGACGCGCTGCGGGACTCGCTGGGCCTGGACGGCACGGGCCGCCTGCTCGACGTCGGCTGCGGACCGGGCTCACTGACGCTGCTGCTCGCCCCCCTGTTCGCGACGTCGGTCGGGGTCGACCCGGACCCCGGGATGCTCCGCGAGGCGGCGCGCGTCGCCGGGTCGGCACCGGTGCAGTGGCGCGAGCTACGCGCGGAGGAGCTCCCCGCCGACCTCGGGACCTTCCGCGTCGTCGTCTTCGCCCAGTCCTTCCACTGGATGGACCAGCCCCTGGTCGCCGACCGCGTGCGCACGATGCTCGACACGGGCGGGGCGTGGGTGCACGTGTCCGCGATGACGCACCGCGGGCTCGACGGCGATCTCCCGCTGCCGCACCCGCGCCCGCCGTGGGACCGCATCGACCAGCTCGTCGCCGACTATCTCGGCCCGGTCCGTCGTGCCGGTCGCGGGACCCTGCCGGACGGGACCCGGGGCGGCGAGGAGGACGTGATGCGCGCCGCCGGCTACCGGGGACCGGAGCGCCTCGTGGTCCCGCGCGGTGAGGTGGTCGAGCGGACCGCCGACGACGTCGTCGCCGCCGTGCTCTCGCTGTCCAGCTCCGCCCCGCACCTCTTCGGCGAGCGGCTCGGTTCCTTCGAGAGCGACCTGCGCGAGCTCCTCGGCGAGGGGCCGTTCTCGGAGCAGGCGCGGGACGTGGCGGCCGCGATCTGGCGTCCGTGACGGGACTCTCCTGCTGGTAGTCGTCCTGCGGTCGTCGCACCTGGGACAATGGGCGCATGACTGAGCCCGATCCGATCCTCGCGCTGCCCGACGAGACCGCCGACGCCGACCGTGAGCGGGCTCTGCGCGCAGGGCTCACCGAGTACGAGCTCGAGGACGAGGACCTTGCCCTCCTGCACGCGGGCGACGTCGGGGAGATCGGCGAGGAGCCGGTCGTCGTGTTCCCGGTGCTCGCCGTCGTCGGCCGCCCGAACGTCGGCAAGTCGACCCTGGTCAACCGCATCCTCGGTCGCCGCGAGGCCGTCGTCGAGGACAAGCCGGGCGTCACGCGCGACCGTGTGAGCTACCCCGCCGACTGGTCGGGCACGCGCTTCACGCTGGTCGACACGGGCGGCTGGGAGGTCGACGTGGCCGGCATCGAGGCGCGCGTGGCCCAGCAGGCCGAGGTCGCGATCTCGCTGGCTGACGCCGTGATCTTCGTCGTCGACGCCACCGTCGGCGTCACCGAGACCGACACCCAGGTGGTCAAGCTCCTCCGCAAGGCCGGCAAGCCCGTGGTGCTCTGCGCCAACAAGGTCGACGGACCCGCCGGCGAGGCCGATGCCGCCAACCTCTGGTCGCTCGGGCTGGGCGAGCCGTTCCCCGTCTCCGCGCTGCACGGCCGCGGCACCGGCGACCTGCTGGACGCCGCCATCGACGCGCTGCCCGAGGTCTCCGCGCACGGCACACCGATCCCCGACGGACCCCGCCGCGTCGCGCTGGTCGGCCGCCCCAACGTCGGCAAGTCCTCGCTGCTGAACAAGGTGCTCGGCGCCGAGCGCGTCGTCGTCGACTCCGTCGCCGGCACCACGCGCGACCCGGTCGACGAGCTCGTCGCGCTCAAGGGCAAGCCCTGGGTCTTCGTCGACACCGCCGGGATCCGGCGTCGTGTGCACCAGACGTCCGGTGCCGACTTCTACGCCTCGCTGCGCACGCAGGCCGCGATCGAGAAGGCCGAGGTCGCCGTCGTCCTGGTCGACGCCTCCGTGAAGCTCACCGAGCAGGACACGCGCGTGATCACGCAGGTCATCGAGGCGGGCCGCGCCCTCGTCATCGCGTACAACAAGTGGGACCTCATGGACGAGGACCGCCGCCCGTTCCTCGAGCGCGAGATCGAGCAGGACCTCGTGCAGGTGCAGTGGGCGCCCCGCGTGAACATCTCCGCGAAGACCGGCTGGCACACGGACCGCATGGTGCCGGCGCTCGAGCGCGCGCTCGAGTCGTGGGACATGCGCATCTCGACCGGGCGACTCAACGCGTTCCTGGGTGAGCTCGTCGCGGCCCACCCGCACCCGCTGCGCGGCGGCAAGCAGCCGCGCATCCTGTTCGCGACGCAGGCGTCCACCCGGCCGCCCCGCTTCGTCATCTTCGCGACCGGCTTCCTCGACCCCGGCTACCGCCGGTACATCGAGCGCCGCCTGCGCGAGACCTTCGGCTTCGAGGGCACGCCCATCTCGATCTCGGTACGTGTCCGGGAGAAGCGCAAGCGGTGACGCCCGACGGGCCGGTGCAGCGGCGGCGGCCTCTGCTGAGGCTCGGGCTGCCGCGCGACCCCGCGTCGAGCAGCCACATCACCGGCTTCCTGGTGATCACGCTGGCCACGGTCATCGTGACGCGACTCCTGCTCAGCCTCACCGGCTTCCCGCAGCTCGGCGGCGGGGGAGTGCACATCTCCCACGTGCTGTGGGGCGGTCTGCTCATGGCGCTGGCGTTCATCGTGCTGATGACCTTCATCGGCCCGGTGGTGCGACGGTTCGCCGTCCTGCTCTCCGGCATCGGCTTCGGGCTGTTCATCGACGAGGTCGGCAAGTTCGTCACCTCCGACTACGACTACTTCTGGGAGCCGACGGCGGCCCTCATCTACCTGGTCGTCATCGCCCTGGGCCTGTTCGCCGACGTGCTGCAGCGCCGGCACCCGCGCGACCCGGCCGAGTTCCTCGCGGCCGCCGCCGACCAGGCCGTCGCCGGGCTGGCGGGCGGCTTCAGCGCCCGCGAGCGGACCCGGGCGCGCTGGTACTTGTCGCGGGCGGGAGACGCCCCCGGTGCCGACGAGGTCCGTGCACTCCTCGACGCGGTGGAGCACGACGCCGTCGAGGTCCCCGACCCGATCGGTGCTCTGTCGCAGTGGATCGTGGGCGCATCCCGGTGGCTGGTGCGCGCCCGCTGGGTGCCGTGGGTGACGGTCGCCGTATTGGTCGCCACGTCATTCGTGACGCTCGGACGCGGGATCTACGGCTGGTCCGCGTCCGACGACGAGCCGGTGTGGCTGGTCGTCGGCCTGCTGCTCAGCGGGCTCGCGTCGACCGCGTTCGCCGTGGTCGGGCTGGTGCGGGTCCGGCGCGACCGCGAGTCCGGCTACCGCTGGTTCCGCCGCGCCGCGCTCGTCGCGCTGCTGGTGACGCAGATCTTCCTGTTCCGGCTCTCGCCGTGGGACGCCACCATCGGGCTCGCGATCGACCTGGTGATCCTCGCGGTCGTCGCTGCTGAACTCGACGTGATCGCCGGTGACCGGACGACCTCGCCCGTGGGGTAGAGTTTCCGAGGCTTCTGCGGGAGCCGACGGGCTGTGGCGCAGCTTGGTAGCGCACTTGACTGGGGGTCAAGGGGTCGCAGGTTCAAATCCTGTCAGCCCGACGTATCAGGCCTGGTGAGACGGTGTCTCACCAGGCCTGAGTTGTGTTCGGCGGGGCCAGATCTCCCCGTCCAGCCCGCGCCTTGGATAGGTCCGCGCGGCGTCCGCCGAGCCTGTCGGCGTGCTCGTGCGACGAGAGATCGCGGGACTGGATCCGGTCGAACCGCACCGTGTGGCTTCCCGCGGCCCGGCCCCGAGCGTTCCTACCGGTCGAAATGGTGGCGCAGGACGTACTTGGCGGTCCGCTCGCCGATCGCGGTGCCGTCGTCGACGGCGCTGCGGAAGTGCACGCCGCCCCAGATCCTGGCGTTTCCGACCTCGCTCGTGAGGTCCTGCCTCGTCGCGAAGTGCCGGGCTGCGCCGCCGGTCACGCTGGGCACGGTGAAGTCGATGTGCGCGGTGCCCAGGAACCTCGAGAGCACTATCCCGGAGGCGGGTGTGATGCAGCTGTGCGCGCTCGGGTACTCGGGGTGGTTCGGCGTCGGGATCAGCGGCGTCCAGGACGGGTCAGCGATCGTGCGGCGGTTCCCGTCGGTGTCCCCAGCGGGGATCGCAGTCACCGGGCGCCAGAACGCGTAGCGGTACTTGGCGTCGAAGCAGGCGATCAAGGCGTCGGCGTAGGTCACGGACATAATGGCCTGGAAGCGCGTGGCGTCGGCCAGGTCAAGGTCGTGCTGGTCGAGGAAGAGTCGGAACGAGGCGTGGGCCTGCGTGAACGGCGGTTCGCCCCAGAACCGGGCGGCCGCCGTCTGGTCCGGCGTCCGGACGGTGCTCGTGGCTGAACCGAGCGCTGCCACCTCGGCGTAGTCCTTGGCCCACCGCCGGCTGTCGAGGTCCGGCGGGCCGTCGGGGCGGAACTGGTCGGCCGAGCGCAGCGCGAACGGGCGCATCCCGGGGAGGAACGTCCCCAACGGTGGGGTCGGAGCGGTCGGGATCCAGGTTCCGACGGGCGCCGGGACCGGCGGCGTGTAGGGCACCGTGGCGCGGAAGCCGTCGTCGCGGCGCAGCTCGATCAAGGCCGCGGCGACACGCTCGCCGACTGCGACACCGGCCGTCTCGGCGCTGCCGTCGGGGATCGACGCGAGCGCGGTCTGGTACGCCGGGTCCAGGATCGTCGGCTTCTGGGCGGGCAGGTAGTGAGCCAGGACCCGGTGCGCAGCGGTCGACACCGCCGCCTCGGCGGACGCGCCGCGGGGTGCGTCGGCGTCCACGGCGAAGTGGTCGCCGTGGCCGTGGACCGCCACCGCGGCGTCGTACTCCGCGATCGCGACGTAGGCGAACATCACGTGGCTCTCGACGGGGTTGAACCCCGCGGCGGCGAGGGCTTGGGTGGCCGTGAGGTCCCACGCGGCGACGAACAGGTCCGGGGCGCCGTGGGGGTGGTCGCCGGCGACGGCGACCCCGGAACCGGCCATCGTGCAGCCGACGGCGAGCGCCGCCACGACGGCGGGGGCGCGCCATCGACGGCCACCGAGGCTGCGTGCTTGCGGGGAGCTGATTCTGCGCCTGGACATCGTTGTCTCCTTCGGCTGGCTTTCGTATGCCTCGGGCAACCCGAGACATCGGCAGGGCCATCAGGTCCGGTCGATACAAGTAGACGCCCGACACCAGGCAAACGGTGAGTTTCTTGCGCTAGAGCGTGACAAGAATCCGAGTGCCGTCTCGGGGTGAGGCGCTGTCTCCGAGAACTCTGGACAGTGCCTGACTCACGCCCGCACGACGATTGGTGGGACAGCTTCGAATCGCGAGAGCACGATCGTGACGTCGCTGTAGCGGCCGAGGTTGACCCCGATCCCACCGTCGCTAGGACCTGGCACCCGCCGCCTCTGGAGCGGACGGCAGCTCTGCTGATCAGTGCCGGATCCGGTACGTCGATCCCACGTGGTCGACCGTGCGGTGGGTGACGGTCAGGACGGGTCCTGCGTGTCGGCCGGGACATCGGCGGTCATCACGCAGTTGCCCTTGCCCTTGGGCCGCTGGTACGTGAAGCCGAGTTGTTCGTACATGGTCCGCGTCGCGTTGTAGAGGAATGACGCCGACGTCTTCTTGCCCGGTGGCAGGTCGTGCGGGTACGACTCCACCAGGCCGCCCCCTGCTGCGGAGATCAGCGCGAGTGCACCGCGGACCGCGACCGATGCCATCCCCTTGCGTCGGTAGTCGCGGTCCACGAACAGGCAGGTGATCCGGAAGTCCGGTCTGCGGGGGACGCCCTGCTCCCACTCCTTGCGGTGGTGGATGTTCTGCAGCTCGTCGACCGTCCCATACTGGGCCCACGCCACCGCGACGTCGCCGTCGAGCACCAGTGCCGCGTGTGCGCGACCGGCCTCGACGAGCTGTCGCTTGAACTCACGGTGGCCGAGCGCGCGTCGCTCGTCCGTGGGGTCGGGGTAGAGATGGAAGTAGGTGCACCAGCAGCCGCCCCACACGCCGTTGTGACGTTCGGCCAGGTCCGCGAACGCGTCCCAGGTCGCAGGACTGAGTGGCTCGATCCGAAAACCGTCGACCACGATGTCCCGATCGCCCATCCCGCGAAGATAGTCCCGTGGCCTCCAGAGTGGCAGGCCCCCGTCACTAGACTCGGCGCATGCGTGGCCTGGAGCACGCCGTCACCATCGCGGCCCCGCCCGAGAGGGTCTGGGCGGTGGTCGTCGATGTCGAGCGCTGGCCCGAGCGGATCCCCACGGTCGACACCGTGGAGCGGCTGGACGACGGACCGCTCGTCGTCGGCTCCCGGACCCGGTTGCAGCAGCCACGGCTGTCCCCAGCGGTGTGGACGGTCACCGAGCTGGTCGGCGGGTCGTCGTACACCTGGGAGTCGAGCTCGCCGGGCGTCACCATCACCGCCTCGCACGTCGTCGAGCCGCACCCGGACGGGAGCCGGCTCACCCTCGCCCTGAGCGTGTCGGGTCCGTTGTCCGGGGTGGGCTGGCTCGCGACGCGGTCGCTGACCCAGCGGTACGTCGAGACGGAGGCCGCCTCGATCAAGCGGGCCGCGGAGACCACGTGAGTCCCGGCGAGGTCAGAGCCGCGCCAGCGTGACGACCCGGGCGCCGAACCAGCGCGCCTCGGCGAGGTCGTGGGTGATCAGGAGTGTCGTCTGCCCGGCGCAACGGTCACGGACCCAGGCCATCACCTGCACCTTGCCCAGGGCGTCGAGGCCCGTGAAGGGCTCGTCCAGGACGAGGAGATCGGCCTCGGCCAGCACCGCCCGGACGATCGCCACCCGGCGCCGCTGCCCGCCCGACAGGTCGCGTACCGGCTTGGCGAGGTCCGGGTCGTCCAGGCCGGCGCGGCGCAGGTCGGCAGCGACCGCGCTCGACGGGGTGGAGCGGGGCAGGACCAGGCGCACGTTGCCGACGGCCGAGAGCTGCTCGCAGAGCCGGTTCTCCTGGAAGACGGCGGCGCGGCGGCGGCCGCCCATTCCCCGGACCTCACCGGTGTCGGGGACGGACAGGCCGAGCAGGAAGCGGGAGAGAGTCGTCTTGCCGGACCCGTTGGGCCCGGTCAGCGCGGTGACTCGGCCCTCGTCCAGGTCGAGGTCGAGGTCGTCCAGCACCAGCTGGGCGCCGAAGCGGTGGCTGATGCCGCGGAGCGCGATCACGCGAGGCGCCTCTCGACGTGGCGCAGGGCCGCCACCAGGAGCTTCTCGACCGCGAAGCTCACCGTGATGATCACGGCGGTCCACGCGAACAGGTCGGCACTGCTGAGCAGGATCTTCGCCTCGTAGAGCCGCTCGCCGATGCTGCCCTCGGCGAGGCCGATGACCTCGGCGGCGATGCCGCTCTTCCAGGCCAGGCCGACCCCGATGCGGCAGGCGGCGGTGAAGAACGGCAGGACGGCGGGGAGGTCCACGGCGGGCAGCCGCCGCAGCCGCGGCACCCGGAACACGTCGGCGACCTCCAGGAGTGCGCGGTCGCGGTGCCGGATGCCCTCCAGGACGTTGGTGTAGATGATCGGCAGGACCATGAGGAAGCTGATGACCAGCGCGAGCTGGTCGCTGCTCACCCAGATCAGCACGAGGATGATGAAGCTCACCACCGGAGCGCTGCGGACGGCGGCGAGCGCCGGGGTGACGAGGGCGTCGACGACCCGGGACGAGGCCGCCAACATCGCCCCGAGCGTGCCGAGGACGGAGGCAGCGGCGAAGCCACCGGCGATGCGGACGAACGAGGACCAGACGGTGCCCCAGAAGTCCGCCGTCAGGCTCAGCTCGCCGAGCCGGACGACGACGCTGCCGGGCGAGGCCAGGAGCACCTCGTGCCCGACGGCCAGGGCCGAGACCTGCCAGACGACGACCCAGAACACGACGACCGCCAGGGGGCGCACGGCCCCCCGGGCGAGCGTCGCCGTGCTCTCAGCGGCGGAGGTAGAAGTCATCCCCGGGCACGCTCCCACCGACGGAGGCCGGATCGGCGTCGAACAGCACCTGGAGGTAGCCGCCCAGGAGGCTCTTGAGCCCGGCGCCGTCGATGAAGGTGATGTGGGACGAGGGGATGGCGGCCTCGGCGATCGGCGCCGCCGGGACGATGCCGGCCTCAGCGATGAGGACGGCCGCCTCGGCGGGGTGCTCGTTGGTGAACCGCGTGGACGCCTCGTAGTCGGTGAGGAAGTCCGCGACGGCATCCGGGTGCTCCTCGACGAACGCGGCACGGACCACCACGACACCGGTGACCAGCTCGGAGTCCGGGCTGACCTTCGCCCACTCGTCGGTGAGGTCGAGTGCGGTGCGGATGCTCGAGTTCTGCGTCGTCACGACTGTGGCGAAGGGCTGGGGCAGCAGGGCGATCGCGCCCGGCGTCGTCGCCAGCAGGGCCGCGACCTCCGTGTGCTCGCTGCGGTACTCGATCGTGAGGTCGGTCGCCGGGTCGAGGCCGTTGCTGGTCAGCAGGTGCTCCAGCACGTACTGCGGCGAGGCACCCTTGCCGGAGGCGTAGACGGTCTTGCCGGCCAGGTCCGCGATGCTGTGCACCGTGTCTCCGGCCTCGAGGACGTCCAGGACCCCGAGGGTGGTGATCGCGGCCGCCTGGATCTGGGCGTCGTCGTCGTCGAGCGTCTTGTTGTACAGGACGGCGGCCAGGTTGGACGGGAGCAGGGCGACGTCGACCTCGCCCTGCACGACCAGTGGCACGACCTCGTCCGGCGTGCCGTACATCGTCACGCGGTAGTCCCCGGTGCCCTCTCCGGACGCCGCCTCGCTCATCAGGTGCACCAGCCCCATCGTCGTGGGGCCCTTGAGCGACGCGACGCGGATCGTCGTCGGATCGGCGGTGGGCACAGCCGTGGTGGCGGCCGGGGGCGCCGCCGCGGGTGTGATGCCGCTGCAGCCGGCGAGCAGGCCGATCGTGCACAGCAGTGCCGCTGCGACCCCCGCGACGCGCTTCATCGGATCACCTCTCGGTCGGGACTGACTGCTGCGTCCCGGAACGGGGCATAGCTCGTGTGCAGGAGATGGTGGGCGGCCTCGGAGTTGGGTTCCCCGTAGAACTCGTCGTACAACCGCAGGACGTCCGGGTTCTCGTGGGACTTGCGCAGGCTCGAGGTGCGGTCGATGTTGACCAGCACCTTCTGCCGGGCCGCCATCTCGCCGGCCCTGCCGGGGACAGGGTGTCCGGCACCGTTGATGCAGCCACCCGGGCACGCCATGACCTCGATGAGGTCGTAGCCCACGTCCTCACCTGCGGCGATGCGCCGGGCGAGAGGCTCGATGTTGTTCAGGCCGGAGACCACCGCCACGCGCACGGTCACGCCGCCGCCGGTCACGGTCGTCTCCTTGATGCCCTCGAAGCCGCGGACCTCCTCGAAGTCGAGCTTGTCGAGCAGCGGCTCGCCCGTGAGCTTCTCGACCGCCATCCGCAGCGTGGCCTCCGCCACTCCGCCCGAGGCGCCGAACAGGATCCCGGCGCCGGTGACCCGCTTGTACGGCTCGTCGAACTCCGCCGGCGTGATGTCGGCCGGCTCGAGGCGCAGCATCTCGACCATCTCGAGGAACTCGGTGGTCGTGAGCACGGCGTCGACGTCGCGCACGCCCTCCGGCGCGAACTCCGGGCGGGCGGCCTCGTACTTCTTGGCCAGGCACGGGACGATCGACACCACGTACAGCTCGTCGAGACTCACGCCGGCCTGCTGGGCGAAGTGGTTCTTCACCGTCGCCCCCATCATCTGCTGCGGCGACTTACAGCTCGACAGGTGGGGGATCAGATCAGGGAAGCGGCGCTCGACGAGGTTGACCCAGCCGGGGCAGCACGACGTGAAGTGCGGCATCACGCCACCGGACGAGACCCGGCCCAAGAACTCCGTGGTCTCCTCCATGATCGTGAGGTCGGCGGCGAAGGTGAAGTCGAAGACCTTGTCGAAGCCGATCCTGCGCATCAGACCGGCGATGTAGGCGGACGCCTCGTCGAACGGCAGCCCGAAGTGCTCGGCGACGACGCTGCGGACGGCCGGGGCGACGAACCCGACGACGACCTTCGCCGGGTCGTTGATGGCCGTGAACACGTCACCGCGCTCGCGCACGTAGTCCAGCGCGCCGCACGGGCAGGCGCGGACGCACTGGCCGCACGAGACGCAGTCCGTCAGTCCGAGGGGCTGGCCGTCGTGCGTGCCGACGGTCAGCCGGCCCTCGCGGAACTGGAACGCCAGGACTCCCGGGCCCTCGATCTCGGCGCAGGCGGCGACGCACAGCCCGCACGAGATGCACTTGTTGTCGTCGCGGACGATGAAGGGGTGGTCCTGGGTCAGCGGGACGTACGGGCGCACGTGCAGGGGCGTGGCGAACACGACCTGGTGGGCGCTGGCTTCCTGACGCAGCGAGCAGGCGTTCTGCGTGCCGCAGCCGCAGCGCAGGCAGCGGGCGGCCTCGGCTCGGGCCTGCTCCTCGGTCAGGCCCCGCTCGACCTCCGCGAAGCTGCCGGTCCGCTGCGAGGGCACGAGCGAGGGCATCGTGGCGCGGGCGAGCCGGGGGAGGTCCTCGAACTCCGCGCGAGGCAGGTCCTCGAGCGACCCGCGGCTGCAGGTGTAGTCCTCCTGGCTGGGGCGCACGGATCCGCGGGTGACGAACTCGTCCATCGCGTGGGCCGCACGTCGCCCCGCCGCCACGGCCTGGATCACGGTCGCCGGCCCGGTCACGCAGTCGCCGCCGGAGAAGATCTTCCCCTCGCTCGTCTGCATGGTGTGGCCGTCGATGTCGACGTCCCCCCACTCGTTCAGCCGGACCGGGAGGTCGTTGAACAGGAAGCCGGTGTCGGTGCTCTGACCGATGGCCCCGATGATGGTGTCGGCCGCGATGACGAAGTCGCTGCCCTCGACGGCCACCGGCCGGCGACGACCCGAACGGTCCGGCTCGCCGAGCTCCATCGTCAGGCAGTGCAGCTGCAGGCCCTCGTCGCCCGCGCTGATCCTCGTCGGCGCGGTGAGGAAGACCATCTCGATGCCTTCGAGCAGCGCCTCCTCGACCTCGAACGGCTCGGCCGGCATCTCCTCGCGGGTGCGTCGATAGACGAGCCTGACGTTCGTGGCCCCCTGACGCAGGGCGGTGCGCGCGCAGTCGATCGCCGTGTTCCCGCCGCCGAGGACCACGACGTCGTCGCCGAGCGGGACCTCGACGCCCTTGGTGACCTGCTCCAGGTAGTGGATGCCGAGCCAGACGCCGTCTAGGGTCTCGCCGTCGACCCGCAGCGGCGACGCGCGCCAGGAGCCGATCGCCAGGTAGACCGAGTCGAAGTCGCGCTGCAGGTCCTCCAGCCGCAGGTGCGTGCCGAGCGCCTGACCGGTGACGATCTCGACGCCCATGCTCTGGATGACGCCGATCTCCTGGTCGAGCGTGGTCTTGGGCAGCCGGTACTCGGGGATGCCGTAGCGCGTCATTCCGCCGGCGTGGTCCTGCTTCTCGAACACGGTCACGGCGTGCCCCGCGAGCGCGCTGTAGTAGGCAGCCGACAGGCCGGACGGTCCGGCGCCGACGACGGCGATCCGCTTGCCGGTGGGCTCGGCGACCCGCGGGATCCACGGCGACTCGCGGGCCATGTCCCAGTCGGACGCGAACCGCTTGACCGCGTTGATGGCGACCGGCTCGTCGGTGAGGTTGCGCCGGCACTCCGACTCGCACGGGTGGGGGCACACGCGGCCGCACACCGACGGGAAGGGGTTCCGGTCCCGGATCACGCGGATGGCGGCCTCGTAGTTGCCGTCCGCGACGTGGCTCAGGTACGTCTGGATGTCGATGCTGCCCGGACAGGCGACGACGCACGGCGCCACGCAGTCGGCGTTGTGGTCGCACAGCAGCTGCTCGAGGCGCACCTTGCGGTAGGCGTCGAGGCGCGGCGAGTGGGTGGTGATCACCATGCCGGGGGTCACGGGGGTGAGGCACGCCTTCACGTCCCTCGGGGTCGACGTCCCGAGCTCGACGACGCACAGGCCACAGCTGCCGTTCGACCGCTTGAGCCGGATGTCGTGGCACAGCGACGGGACGTCGATCCCCTCGTTGGCCAGGGCCTGCAGGATCGTCAGCCCGTCGAGGACCTCGATCTCGCGGTCGTCGACCGTGACGGTGAACCGGGCGCCGTCAGTGACCTCGCGCACGTCAGACCTCCAGAGGTGCGACTCGGTGCAACGGAGGCCGGGTGCCGACGTTGGCACGATGCCCATCGGTCGACGTCGACGATGGATACAGGGCGCACATTAGGTCCGCAGCGCGGGCCTACCCCGGGACCTTCTGCCCAGGTGGGGCGGCCAGTCCGGGACAGGTCGCGGTCACACCGGCGGGATGTTCTGGTTGAGCCGGAAGACGTTGTCCGGGTCCCAGGCTCCCTTGACCTCCTGGAGCCGGGCGTACGTCATGGCTCCGTACGCGCGGTGCACGCCCGCGGCGCCCTCGGCCCCGAGCGCGTTGACGTACACGCCGACGCTCCACGGCTCGATCGTCGCGGCGAGCCGACGGCACGTCGCGGCGTGGCGCTCGTCGTCGGCCGGGTCCTCCCACTTGGCCCCGACGTCGTACTCGAACCGCGTGTCGCGGTGTGCGAACGCCATGGCGTCCCGGTCGACGTCCGTGATGGCGCCGCCGTAGGCGGTGAGGCTCGCCGCACCGACGTCCGCCGCGGTGTGTGCGAGGAACGCGTCGAGCGCCGCGTCGGGGAGCTCGGTGACGTAGTGGCTCTTCGCGTAGCGCCGGAAGCCGTGCGCCGCGCCGACGTCCGACTGGCGCTGCAGGTCGACGTAGCCGATCGGCGCGACGCGTCGGGCCAGAGGGGTGCCCAGACCGTCGAGCTGCGCGACCATCGGTGCGGCGTCGCCGGGTGGTCCGACCCAGACGAACCCGAGGGTGAGCGGACCCCCTGCGCGGACCTCCGCAACGAGGGTCGCGCGCCGCGGTGCGGCGTCCGACGCGGCCAGCCACGTCCGGAGCGCGTCGAGGCCGCTCGCCGGGTCGAGGTCCACCTCGGCGACGAGGGCCTGCGTGCCGACGTCGTGCAGCGTGAGGTCGAACCGCGTGACGACGCCGAAGTTGCCGCCGCCGCCCCGCAGCGCCCAGAACAGGTCGGGATGCTCGTCGGCAGTCGCGCGGACGAGGTCGCCGTCGGCTGTCACGATCTCGTACCCGAGCGCGTTGTCGCAGGTCAGCCCGAACTGCCGGGCGAGCCAACCGACACCCCCACCGAGCGCCAGCCCGCCGATGCCGGTGTGGGACACGATCCCCGCCGTCGTCGCGAGCCCGTAAGGCTGCGTGGCCGCGTCGAGCGACCCGAGCAGCGCCCCGCCCTGCACCTGCGCCGTGCGGCCTCCGGGATCGACGACGACGCCCCGCATCCGCGAGAGGTCGATCATCAGCCCGCCGTCGGGCACCGCCCACCCCGCCGCGCTGTGCCCGCCGCCCCGCACACCCAGGGGGAGGCCGAGCTCTCGCGCGACCCGGACCGCGGTGCGCACGTCCTCGGCGCCCGCGCACCGGACCACGTACGCCGGGCGGCGGTCCACGGCGCCGTTCCAGACCGCCCGCGCCAGGTCGTATCCCGGCGAGCCTGGAGCGAGGACCTCGCCCTCGAACATGGCGGGGAGCGCTCCGGCCGTGGGCATGGCACGACTCTGGCTGCTACGGGGTGGGTCTGCCAAGAGTCACGAGCCACATCGGCCTGTCGAACTCGCGTGGTGCCCTTCGTGGACAGAGTGGAGGCTGGTCATCGGGACCGCCCGGCACCGAGGAGAGCGAGATGGGCCAGCTCGTCGCGATCATGTCCATGTCGGTCGACGGCTACGTCGCCGACCCCGACGACGGTGTGGCCGAGGTGTTCGACTGGTACTTCGGCTCCGGGGACGTCGAGATCCACACCGGGGGGTCGGACCCCATGACGTTCCGGGTGTCCGAGGCGAGCGCCGAGCACATCCGCGGTCTTGCCTCCGGGCTCGGAGCCGTGCTCACCGGTCGACGCACGTTCGAGGTCGCACAGGGCTGGGGCGGCAACCATGCGTGGGGACCCGCGTTCGTCCTGACGCATCACGTGCCCGCCGGGTGGCCGCGACCGGACTCCACCGTGCACTTCGTGACGGACGGCCTCGAGAGCGCGGTGGCGCAGGCGAAGGCAGCCGCCGGGGAGAAGTCCGTCGGGGTGCACGGCGCCGACACCATCCAGCAGTGCCTGAACGCCGGTCTTCTCGACGAGATCAGCGTCGACGTCGCGGCCGTCCTGCTGGGTTCCGGGGTTCGCCTCTTCGACCACCTCGTCGGCACGCCCTCCATCCTCGGGAACCCGACCGTGAGTCACGGCGTCGGGGTGACGCACCTGCGCTATCCGGTGCGCACGGCGTAGTCCGCACCTGCGCGGACCGGTCGCCCTACCAGTTCAGGGTGCCCTCGCCGCGGAGGATCTCGTGGTCGGACAGCCACGACGACGACACGACGCCGCGGTAGTTCTGCCGCCACCGCCCTGCGGTGAAGAAGACGTCGTCGCACTTGCTGGGTCCGCAGGTCGGGGCGTTGTACGTGCCGTCCCCGCCAGGGCGGTACTGGTCGGCCTCCACCATGGCGCCCGTCCCCGTCTGGCAGGTGGCGCTCGACGTGCCGCCAAAGGCGCTCGAGTAGAGCGGACGCAGCGCGGCGGCAGCGGGGCAGCTGCGCACATCGACGTTGGTGTCGACGCCCAGGACTGCCGCGCCGCCGCTGCCCGCGTGCGTGGCGAGCTGGCTCCCGACGGCGGTCGCCTGCTCCGTGGACGCCACCGTCTTGACGGAGAAGTGCGAGCTGCACACCCGGAAGACGGCCCCGATGACGACATCGCCGCACAGGAGGTAGCGCCGTTCGGACTCGGCGAGCGGGTTCGGCAGCAGGGTCGCGGTCACGTTCGTGGGTTGCGGGGCGCGGGCGAGCAGCGCGATGCCCCAGCTCCGCGCGCCCGGCGCGCAGCGGTTGTCGCCGATCGAGACGGTCTGGAAGAACGTGCCGCGCCAGGCCGAGCCGAGACGCAGCAGCAGCTGGTCATAGGTATAGCGGCACACCTCCTGCAGCGTGACCACGTTGCTCGCGCCGCTCACCACGCTCGTCGCGATGGCGGCCGCGCGTTGAGCTGCGGTGGCGTCGCACTCGGCGTTGCGCCCGTACTGGTCGCAGGCGTTGAAGTCGAAGACCTTGGTCCGCAGGGTCGCAGCCTGGGCTGGTGGCTGGGCCGCCAGTGAGGCGACGAGTGCCAGGAGGAGCACCAGCAGCCACGACAGGCGTTCCCGGCGAGGGCGTCGGGCACTCATGGCAGGGCGCACCGAGGGATGTCCAGACGATCCGCGCTCGTCACGCCGAGGTCGGACCCGATCTCGGACGACGAGATCTCGACGAAGCGACCGCCCGGCCCGCGGGACCACGTGCGGGCGACGGCGGAGGACTCGGAGCTGTTGTCGAGCATCGTCAGCCGGGATCCGTCGGCGGCCGAGTACACCAGGTCGCCGCGGACACCCCGGAGCACGACGGACGACCGGCCGGAGGCGACGTCGATCTCGACGGCCCTGTCCCGTGACAGCCCGGCGTCAGTGGGCGCGCGCCCCTCGACGGCCAGCAGCGTCATGCCGTCGGGAGACCAGTCCAGCGAGAGCAGCGCGATCATCGCGTCGGACCGGTGACGTGTCGTGGTCTCACCCGTCGACGCGTCCGCGATCCGGATCTCCTGGCTCGCATCCGGCATTGTCGTGACGAACGCCAGCTGCCGGCCGTCGGGGCTCCACGTGAGCTCCCGTGTCACGACCGCGACCGGTCCGGCACGGCCCGTTGCCGCTGTCGGCGCCAGGCTCCGTGCGGCCGACGCGGCGGGCAGGTCCACCAGGACAGGCAGCTCGGCGCCGGTGCCGGGTGGCTCTGCTGCCGAGAAGACGGTCAGAGCGAGCTGGGAGCCGTCCGGGGCGGGCGCCACCGCACCGACGTCGCCTGCCTCGAGCACGAGCGTCTGTTCCCCGGTGGCGGGGGCGATCGCGAGCACGGGGTCGGTCGGTGGCGTCAGCGCCGCGGTCGGCGCGACGGCCGGGGCCGGCGAGGCGTAGACCGTCGCGGCGTCGGCGGCGATGCCGAACTCGTACGAGCCGAGGTCCGTGGTCACCGGTGCCACGGAGCCGTCCGGCCGCACCCCGTAGATGTCCGATGACGGCGACGACCCGAGCTGCTCCACCAGCGCGCCCTCGGCGGTGAAGCCCCGGAACACGGCGACGAACGGCTGGTCACCGCACTGGGCGAGTCCCGCGAACGGGGCGGTGTCGACGTGCGGAGCGCCGGGAGCGTCAATAGGCCCCCCTGCGCTGGTCGGAGCACACGCCGACAGGAGTGCCGCCAACCCGACGAGCAGCACGCCTGTGCGCGCAGGCTGCACCCCGGTCGTGGATGTCATCGCTGGCCCCCGCCATCCGTCCGCTCTCGACACTAGGTCGCAGCACCGCCACCCGACAAGGCCACGCCGCCGCGCCGGGCTCACGCCCCGGTCGCGCGGCCGCGGTAGGCCCTCGGCGAGAGGCCGTGGACGCCGGTGAACTGGCGCGAGAAGTACAGCGGGTCGTCGTACCCCGCCGCCCGCGCCACGGACGCGATCGACATGGTCGAGCTGTCCAGCAGCTCACGGGCGCGGGCCATCCGCAGCTGGGTCTGGTACTCCAGGGGAGATGTTCCGAGCTGTCGGCGAAAGAGGGCGTTCAGCTGCGAGGGGCTCAGCCCGACCATCGCGGCGAGCGCCGGGGTCGAGGTGCGGGTGGGGGAGGTGGCGCGCAGGTGCTCCACCGCGCGGTCGACCGGGCTGAGCCCCGGGCCGGGTGCGCGTCGGCCGGTCGCCGTGAGGAGAGCGAGTGCGTGCCAGGCCGACCCGGACGCCCGGACGAACGTCGCCGTGGTGGTGCCCCCGTCGAGGGCGTCGATCACCTGCGAGACGAGGCTGGCGACCGGCGCGGCGTCTCGCAGGTGCGTGACGGGCCCGCCGGCGGCGTCGAGCGCCGCGTCGACGAGGTCCCCGGAGTCGGACCCCGTGACGTGGAGCCACCACAAGGTCCACGGGTCGGTCTCCGAGGCGCCGTACGCGTGCTGTCGTCCCGCGCGCAGCAGGACGGCGTCTCCGCGACCGACGGTCGCCGTCCCGTCGGGGGTCCTGCACCACCCCGAACCGTCGGTGCAGACCAGCAGGACGTGCTCGGCGGCGCCCTGGGGCCGGGATCGCCCATGGCGGGCAGCGTGGGGGAAGAAGCCGGCGTCGGTGACGAGGAGCTTGCCGGTCACCCGGTGGGTCAGTGCCCGCTCGACGGCAGGGCGAGGGACGACGAGCATGCGTTGGCCGACGAACCCTTCGCGCACGGCGCCGATCGGCGATTCGTCCATGGGCGCCAGTGGAACGTGCATCGGCGTACGCGTCAACCTGCCCTAGGTTCGTTCTCATGCTCAGCGACGAGTCCAGGATCGTCCTGCCGGACGCACCAGCCGGTATCGCAGGACGTCCCGTGCGCGCATGGCGCGAGGCGATCGCCATCGACACCTACGAGGCCGGCACCCCCGACCGCTATCCCGCGTACCTGGACCAGCGGGTGTACCAAGGGTCGTCGGGCGCCGTGTACCCGCTGCCCTTCGTCGAGAGCGTCGCCGAGGTGAAGTCCGCGCGGACGTGGGACGCGGTCCACCTCGAGAACGAGTACGTCCGGCTGATGATCCTGCCCGAGCTCGGTGGGCGCATCCAGGTGGGGTTCGACAAGACGCGGGGCTACGACTTCTTCTACCGCAACGACGTGATCAAGCCGGCGCTCGTCGGCCTGACGGGTCCGTGGCTGTCCGGCGGTGTCGAGTTCAACTGGCCCCAGCACCACCGACCCTCCACCTACCTCCCGTGCGAGGCGACGATCGAGGAGGAGCCCGACGGCTCGGTCACGGTCTGGTGCTCCGACCACGACCCCTTCGCCAGGATGCAGGGGATGCACGGTCTGCGGCTGCGTCCCGGGAGCGCCCTGATCGAGGTGCGGGGACACGTGGTCAACCGGACCGACGACGTCCAGACCTTCCTGTGGTGGGCGAACGTCGCCGCCGCGGTCAACGACGACTACCAGTCGTTCTTCCCGACGGACGTGCACGTGGTGGCGGACCACGCCAAGCGCGCGATCACCACGTTCCCCGAGGCCACGGGTCGCTACTACGGCGTGGACTATCCCGGGCAGCGCATCCCGGAGCGCCCCGACGGTGGCCGCCTGGACTGGTACCGCAACATCCCGGTGCCGACGTCCTACATGTGCCTGGGCACCCAGGACGACTTCTTCGGCGGGTACGACCACGGTGTCCGCGCCGGGTTCGTGCACTGGGCGGACCATCGGTTCGCCCCGGGCAAGAAGCAGTGGACGTGGGGGAACGCCCCGTTCGGGTGGGCCTGGGACGCGCAGCTGACCGACACCAACGGGCCCTACGTCGAGCTGATGGCAGGCGTGTTCACGGACAACCAGCCGGACTTCGCGTTCCTGAAGCCGGGGGAGACCAAGACGTTCTCCCAGTACTGGTACCCGATCCAGGACATCGGCCCGGTGCACCAGGCGACGCGGGACGCCGCGGTGCGTCTCGACGTCGTCGACACGGTGCTGCGCGTCGGTGTGGCGACGACCTCAGCACGTCCCGGCACCCGGGTGCTCGTCCGCGCCGG
Organism: Cellulomonas sp. Root137; assembly: GCF_001426725.1. Lineage (NCBI taxonomy): Bacteria > Bacillati > Actinomycetota > Actinomycetes > Micrococcales > Cellulomonadaceae > Cellulomonas > Cellulomonas sp. Root137. Next base: position 338,204 of record NZ_LMFG01000003.1, read on the forward strand.
CGGCGACGTCCTCCTCGACGAGCGCGTCGATCTTGCACCGGGTGCGCCGTACGTCCATGAGGTGACGCTCGCGGCGCCGATCCGTCCGGAGGCGTGCGAGATCCTCGTCCAGCACGAGGGCGACACGCTCGTGACGTGGTGTCCTCGACGCCCGGCCGACGACGCTCACCAGCCGGCCCGGGTCGACGCGGCGACCGAGCCTGCGCCACCGTCGCAGATCGACTCGGCCGACGAGCTGTACCTGACCGGCGTGCACCTCGCGCAGTACCGCCACGCCACCCGGTCACCCGAGCCGTACTGGGCCGAGGCGCTCCGGCGCGACCCCGGGGACACCCGCTCCCGTGTCGCGCTGGCCGCGCGACGTCAGCACGACGGGCGGCTCGAGGAGGCGGAGCAGCACCTGCGGGCGGCGGTCGCGCGGTTGACCGTCCGCAACCCGAACCCCCGGGACGGCGAGGCCCACTACCGGCTCGGCGTCGTGCTCGCACGGACCGGCCGCGCCGACGAGGCGAGGTCCGCGCTCGCGACGGCGATGTGGGACGCGTCCTGGCTCGACGCTGCGACGGTCGCCTCGGCACGGCTCGACCTCGCGGAGGACCGCACCTCGCAGGCCTCGGACGACCTGGCGCAGCTGCTGCTCCGGAACCCTGGCCACAACCAGGGCCGGAACCTCGCCGCGGTGGCCGCGCGCCGCCTCGGTGACCTGGGCCGTGCGCGCAGCCTCGTCGAAGGAACACTGGCAGCCAACCCGCTCGACGCCTGGGCGCGAGAGCTCGGGACGCTGGTGGGGCTCGACCTCTCGACGACCACGGATCCCACCATCGCGCTGGACGTGGTCCGGGAGTTCCTCAGCCTCGGCGAGGACGAGGCGGCCGTCGAGCTGCTCGAGCGCATCGGCTCCCTGCCGCTCACGCCCGGCCAGACGAACGTCGCCCCCCTCGCGCTGCTGTACCGCGCCGACCTCGAGCTGCGTCGGGGTCGACGCGCCGACGCCGAGCAGACGCTCGCGAGGGCGCGCCGGACGGACCGCACCTGGTGCTTCCCGTCGCCGCAGGACGGCGACGTGCTGGAGCGCCTGCGCCGCGCGATGCCCGAGGACGCCCTGCTCGCCGAGCTCCACGGGCACCTGCTCTACGCGGTCGGCCGGCGCAACGAGGCGATCGAGGCGTGGGAGGTCGCGGCGGTCGGTGTGGATGCCGGTCCGGTGGTCCTGCGCAACCTCGGCGTCGCGGCGCACAACGTCCAGGGCGAGCCGCAGCTCGCGGCCGACTACTACGCCCGGGCGCGCGCGCTCGCCCCGGACGACGCCCGGCTCCTGTTCGAGTCCGACCAGCTCGCGGGTCGGCGGGGGCTCGACCCGGCACAGCGCATCGCCGACCTCCTGGAGCGTCCCGACCTGGTGCAGTCGCGTGACGACCTGTCGGTCCAGCTTGCCGAGCTGCTCACGGCTGCAGGCCGTCCGTCGGACGCGCTGGACGTGCTCACCGACCGGTCCTTCCAGCCCTGGGAAGGTGGCGAGGGCCGCGTCCTGGCGGCGTGGGAGGAAGCCCATCTCAGCCTCGCGCGCTCCGCGCTGGCGTCCGGAGACCCCGCCACTGCGGTCGCGCACGCCCAGGCGGCGATCGACCCGCCACCGAACCTCGGCGAGGCCCGGCACGCCCTGGCCAACACCGCGGACCTGTACCTCGTGCTGGGAGACGCCCTCGCCGCCGCCCACGGGCCCGATGGCGCGCGGTGGGCGTGGGTGCGTGCGGCGTCGCAGCAGGGTGACTTCCAGGGGATGCAGGTGCAGCGGTACTCCGAGCGGACCGCAGCGGCGGTGACCGCACTGCGCCGGCTGGGGAGGACGCAGGACGCACAGGAGCTCCGGGACGGTCTGGCGTCGTACGCCGCCGAGCAGGCTACGGTGCGGGCGCAGGTCGACTACTTCGCCACCTCCCTGCCGACGATGCTCCTGTTCACCCAGGACGTCCAATGTGCCCACGACACGCGCGTCCGCGTGCTCCGGGCGCAGCTCGCGCTCCTCGACGACGACGGCGACCGGGCTGTCTCGATCGCCGGCGACGTGCTGGTCCGCGACCCGCTGAACGCGTTCGCCGTCGCGATCGCCGCAACCCCTCGAGGAGAGTCATGACCGTCGTGGCCCACCGCCGGATCACCGCCGCGGTACTTGCCGCGCCTCGCCGGGGTCACCTGCGCGTCGGCGACGTCGAAGCCGGGCCCGACGCCATCGAGGTCACGAGCCGGTGGGTGGAGCGGGGCGGCGTGCCCTGGTTCCCGATCACGGGCGAGATCCACTACTCGCGTATCCCGCGTGAGCGTTGGAGCGAGATCCTCGGTCACGCGCGCGCGGGCGGTCTGACGTCCGTCGCGACGTACGTCCTGTGGCAGGCGCACGAGCCGGTGCCCGGGGACTTCCGGTGGGACGGGTCGCTCGACCTGCGTGCGTTCATCGAGCTGGCTGCGCAGCACGGCCTCGACGTCGTCGTGCGGATGGGCCCGTGGGCGCACGGCGAGGCGCGCTACGGCGGCTTCCCCGACTGGCTCGTCGACCGCGGTGTGGACACCCGGACGAACGATCCCCGCTACCTCGAGCTCGTGCAGGCGCTCTACGCCCAGACGGTCGCCCAGCTCGTCGGGCTCACGCACGCCGAGGGTGGCCCGATCGTCGCGGTCCAGCTGGACAACGAGCTGTACGACCAGCCCGAGCACCTCGCGCGGCTGCGGGAGATCGCCGAAGGGTTGGGGCTGCGCGTCCCGATCTGGACCGCCACCGGGTGGGGCGGTGCGCAGGTGCCCGAGATGCTGCTGCCGGTGTACAGCGCGTACTCGGACGGCTTCTGGGACGACGAGCAGACGGAATGGCCGGCATTCGCGTCGTTCCACTTCCGCTACAGCCCGGTCCGGGACGACCTGTCCGTGGGCGCGGACGTGCGTGAGGCGCTGGACGGGATCACGGTCGACCCCGCAGCCCTGCCGCTCAAGGACGACGACGCCGTGCCGTTCGTGACGTGCGAGCTCGGCGGGGGGATGCACGTGGCGTACCACCGGCGGCCCCTCGTCGCACCGCGCGACATCGAGGCGCTGGCTCTGGCCAAGGTGGGCAGCGGCTCGATCTGGCAGGGCTACTACATGTACGCCGGCGGCACGCAGCGCTCGGGTCTGCACGGCTCGGAGCAGGAGTCCCACGCCACCGGGTACCCCAACGACGTGCCGCGAGTGACCTACGACTTCGCCGCACCCGTCGGGGAGCACGGACAGATCCGGCCGCACCACCATCAGCTCCGTCGCCAGCACCTCTGGCTGCGCGAGGACGGTCACCGGATCGCGCCGATGGCGACGACCGTCGGCGGCGGGAGCGAGGACCCCGACGAGCTGAGGTGGGCGGTCCGGTCGGACGGCCACAGCGGGTACGTCTTCGTCTCGACGTACCAGCCGGCCAAGCAGCCGCTCGCCGAGCAGCGCGGCGTCCAGCTCGCGGTCGAGCTCGACGACGACACGGTGACCGTCCCGGCGCGTCCGATCGACATCCCCGCCGGCGTCTCTCTGGTCTGGCCTCTGCGCTACCCGGTCACGCCCGGGATCGTCCTGCGCAGCGCGACTGCCCAGGTGATCACCCGCGTGAGCGACGACCACGGTCAGATCCTCGTGCTCGGCGCCTACGACGGCATCCCCGTCGAGCTCGTGCTCGACGGCCACGTCGACGTCCGTGGTTCCGGTGCCGGCGAGCACCGGGGCGACGCGACGGTCGTCGCGCTCACCGCACCGGCGGGACCGCAGTGCGTGATCGAGCTGCCGGGCGCGCGCATCCTGGTCCTGGACCCGGCGAGCGCCGACAGGCTGTACCTCCTGGACCTGCCGGGCCGGGAGCGCCTGGTCCTCTCCGACGCGCCCCTGTACTCACTCGGCGGGCAGCTCGTCGTCCACCCGGACGAGAGGCACCGCACGGTGTCGCTCCTCCCGGCCCCGCCGTCGCTGGACGCCGACGGCGCCGACCTGAGCGACCCGAGGGACGACGGGCCCTGGCGGACGTGGACGCTCGACGCGCGGCACGTCGGACGCACGACGCTCGTGTCCGAGCTCCGGCCGCAGGCGTCCGCGGTGCCGGATCCCGTGCGCGGTGGGCCGATGAACCGGCTGAGCGCTCCGACCGACTTCAGCGGCGCCGCGGTCGTCCACGTCGACGTACCGGCCGACCTGCTCGAGGGTGCCGACCGGGCGCTCCTGCGGATGACCTGGACCGGCGACGTCGGCAGGGCCTACGTCGGCGACGTCCTGATCAGCGACCACTTCTGGCACGGGCGCGTCTGGGACGTCGACGTCACCCCGTGGGCGAGCGAGGTCGCCGAGCATGGCGTGCGGTTCGAGCTGCTTCCGTGGCGCCGCAGCACGGGGGTGTGGGTGGACCCCGCCGTCCGGGACCTCCCCGACGGCATCCACGTGACCGCGATCGAGCTGGTGCGGGTCGGGCGGGTGCGGCTCGTCGCCCCCGGGGGAGACGAGCCGCACCGCTGATCAGCTCGTCCCGCTCGCCGACTTCGTCGGCGTCACCGGCCCGTACAGCGGCGGCTGCAGCTCGGCCATCTCCAGGTCCGCGGTCGCCTGGATGAGGGCCAGCAGGTCGGTGTCCAGCCCGGGGGAGAACTCCTCGAAGCGCTCGTCCGCGATGGTGCTCGGCACGCCGGGGGGCGCCTGCTCGGTCGCGTCCAGCTCGGTGCCGTCCTTGGAGGGTGACATCCCCTGGAAGATCTTCCCCGCCTCGGACGCGGCCGTGAGGTCGAACGAGTACTGCTTGCTCTGCAGACCCAGGTCGAGGAGCTTCTTGACCTCGGGGAACTTCTCCGCGTCGGTCTTGGGGATCGGCAGGACCGACGCCCAGTTCACACCGAGGGTCTCCAGGGCGCGGGCGTAGGCGTTCTCGTGGGCCTGGTCGCGCACGATCAGGTAGGAGATGGTCGAGCGGGCGGTCTTGTTCGCGGTCATCTCGTAGATCCGGCACTTCTGCAGCCGGCCCGTCGACTCCAGCATCAGGTTGTAGAGCAGGTCGAGCACGAGGTTGCCGGAGTTGTAGACGTACGAGCCGGACCACGGGTTGCCCGCGGAGTCCACGGGCAGCGCGCCCTGGGCCGCCACCAGGTAGTGGTGGATGTTTCCCTGGTCCAGCGCGGACTCCAAGGGAGTGGCACCGCCGGCCCCGGGCTTGTCCAGCGGGTCCGACTTCTTGCCGTTGTAGCGGGGGGAGCCGTCCAGCAGGCGCGCGATGGTGGTGCCGATGAGCTCGACGTGGCTGATCTCCTCGGTGCCGATCCCCTGGAGCAGGTCCCGGTACGGCTTCCCCTTCGGGCCGCGGAAGTTGATGCTCTGGAACAGGTACTGCATCATCGTGCGCATCTCGCCGAACTGACCTCCGAGCCCTTCCTGCAGGGCGTTGGCGGCTGCCGGGTCCGGCTCGTCGGCCTCGATGTCGTTGATGAGTCGCTGTACGTGCAGGTACATGGCTGTTCCCCTCGTCAGGCGTCGTCGTCCTGGGTGCTCGCGCCGCGCGACTTGCGCAGGGCGCGGCCGAGCCGCACGTCCTCCTCCTGCTTGGCCTGCTTCTTCTCGCTCGCGCGCGTGTCCCGCGGCGGGAGCTGGATGGTCTTCTCGGCCTCGATGCCGCCCTGCAGCTGCCGCCCACGCTCGACCTCGGCATCCAGCTCGGCACCGAACAGCAGGGCCAGGTTGGTGATCCAGAGCCAGAGCAGGAACACGATGACCCCCGCCAGGGAGCCATAGGTCTTGTCGTAGCTGCCGAAGTTGGCGACGTAGAAGCCGAACCCCAGCGAGGCGAGCACCCACACGACGAGCGCCACGATCGCGCCGAGGCTGATCCAGCGGAACGTCGGCTGCCGCACGTTCGGGGTCGCGTAGTAGAGGATCGCGATCGCCACCACCACCAGCGCGACGATGACCGGCCATTTCACGACGCTCCAGACAGTGACCGTCACGGCACTCAGCCCGATGGCCGACCCCACCGAACGCGCGACGCCTCCGGAGAGCACGACCGCCGTCACGATGGCGACGGCGACCACGACGAGGATCACCGTCACCAGGAGCAGCGTGGGCCGGAGCTTCCAGATCGGGCGGCCCTCGTCGATCTCGTACACGCGGTTCATGCCACGGCTGAACGCGGCGACGTAGCCGGAGGCGGACCAGAGCGCCAGGACCAGTCCGAGGACCAGGGCGAACCCTGCGGCCGGTGCCTCGGTGAGCTGGGTCAGGATCGGCTTCACGGTGTCGTCGACCGAGCTCACACCGACATCACTGGCGATCTTCAGCACGTCCGTGACCATCTTCTGCGGGTCCCCGACCAGGCCGAGGATCGAGACGATCGCCAGCAGGGCAGGTGCGATCGCGAGGACGGCGTAGTACGTGAGCGCCGCGGCAAGGTCGGTGCACTGGTCCTTGCCGAACTCGCGCAGGGTCTTGCGCAGCACGTAGAGCCACGACCGCCTGGTCATGTCGTCGGGGGAGTCGGGCTTGCGCGGGTCCTCCGGAGCGGGCGCCGCGGCCTTCTCGGTGCTCGTCGTGCTGCTCGTGTCGTGCGTGGTCATCGCGAAGGCCTCCGGTCGATGCTGACGGACAGGACGCGCGACGGGGCACCACGCCGTGCCCCGTCGCGCGGGTCCTCTAGTAGCCGCGCGGGGTGTCGTCGGCGGCGTGGGCGCCCTTCACGGCGTCCGCCGCGTCGGTGGCGTCCGCGCGCAGGTCGTCGACGGCCGAGCGGCCCTCGTCGCGCAGTGTCGACCCGGCCTCCGCGGCACGGTCCTTGACCGCGGCCGCCGCCTCCTGCGCCGGCTCACGCAGCGTGTCGGCGAAGCCCTGGGCGACGTCCTTCGCCTCCTGGACCAACGGCGCGGCCTGCTCCTTCGCGGACTGCGCCAGCTGCTGCTCCTGCCGCGTGCTCGGCAGCAGCGACGAGATCAGCCACCCCGCGCCGAACGCCACCAGACCGGCGGCGAGCGGGTTGCCCCGGGTCTTGTCCTTGGCGGCGTGCGGGAGCTGCGAGGCAGCGTCACCGACGTTCGAGGCCGCGTGGCCTGCGGAGTCGGCGCCGCTGGACACGCCGCCCATGACGCGGTCCTTGACGTCCGTCACCGCGGAGCGGACCTTGTCCGCCTGCCGCTGCGCCACCTGGCTGGGGCTGACCTTGTCGGTCAGGGCGTCGACGTCCGAGCTGAGCTCAGCACGCGTGCGCTCGATGTCCTCGCGGATCTGGTCCGGGTCGGTGCTCATGCGTTCTTCTCCTCGTGACCTTGCAGGGCGTTCGGGATCTTCTTGACGGTGTCGGTGGTCTGCGGCAGACCGGAGACGCGCTTCGTCTCGGCGCGACCGCGCGCGGCGAGGACGGCGGCCACGATCGCCCAGAGCACCGCGACGATCACCGCGGACCAGCCCAGGGACTCCATCGCGTCGCCGAGCGCCCACCACAGGGCGATCGACAGGAACAGCAGGACGAAGTGGCCGGCCACCGCGGCGCCCGCGAACATCGAGCCGCTCTTGGTCGCCGCCTTCGCGGACTGGCGGATCTCCGCCTTGGCCAGCTCGACCTCCTGGCGCAGGAGGGTCGAGATGTCGCGTGTGACGTCGCCGAGCAGGTCGCCGACGGACGGTCGCGGGGGAGCGCCGACGGGGTCGGTCATCGCTGGTCCCACATGGAAGCGCCGGGGACCGGCGTCGCGAGCTCGTCGGTGAAGCGGGGACGCTCCTCCACGGGGTCCGAGTACGCCGAGACAGGCAGGGGCTCGGTCACCGACGTGCGCACCGGCGCGGGGGCGGGCGTGGCGGGCGGCGCGTCCTTGAGGCCGCGGGTGAGCCGGCCGAGCACGACGCCGGCCCCGGCGGCGATGACGAGGAACGTGCCCGGGCGGCGCCGGGCGAAGCTGCGGACCTCGTCGAGCACCTCGTCCGGCCCGTGGCCCTCGAGCCAGCGGCCGAGGGCGTCCACCTTGTCGCCCACCTCGCGCACGAGGTCGGTGGCGAGGTTCTGCTCGGTCGGGGCGGACGCCATCTGCGACAGCTGACCGCCCACGGAGGTCAGTCCGCCGGCGAGCCGGGACTGCTGGGTGGCGGCCTGCCCGGTCACCTCGGTGCGGGCCTGCGACCAGAGGTCTCCCAGCTGGCGCCGGGCCTCGTGGGTGACCGCCGCGGCCTCGCCCTTCGCGTCGTCGAGCAGGTGCCCGCCGGCGTCGGTTGCCTTCGCCTTGAGGGTGCTGGCCTGCTCCTTCGCGGTGTCCGCGGTGCTCCCGTTCTCCGGGAGGGGATAGCTGCTGGTGTAGTCGTCGGTCATGGTGCGGTCTCATCTCGAGTCGTCGGACGGCGGACAGCCCAGCCGCCGTGGCCGGGCGCAACCGATCCGAGAGGGGTTGAGGGGCGCGGGGTTTCTGCCGCGCATCCGTCCGCATGGGTCCAGGCCGATCGCGGCCGAACCGCGATCAAGCGTGTGCGCGGGCCTGCGCTCCTGCGCCCGGGCCCGTGCCCTGCCCCGGCGACGCTTCTTGTCCCGGGTGACGGTGTGCCGGTGACGATGTCGATCCGGCTCGTCGGACGCTAAGCCCGTCGTTCCCCGCTCGCCACCCGAGTCGTCCAGCTCCTGCTGGTTCGGCGGAGCGGGACCCCGCCGGTTGCGTCCCGTGCTGGCGCGGGTACGGTCGGGCCCCATCGCCGTCCGAGCGCGCGCACTCCGAGGAGGACCGATGGCTCCGCACCGGGTCGACGTCGACCCCCGGCTCTTGAGGATCTACCTGTCCGACCACGTCGCCGGCGCGACCGGGGCGATCGCCAGGTCGCGGCGGATGGCGCGGGCATACGACAGCACACCGCTGGGCGGCCCCATCGGGAGCTTCGCGGAGGAGCTGGAGGGGGAGCGCGTGCTCCTGCTCGAGCTCTCGGAGAGTCTCGGGCTCCGGCTGAGCCGGTGGAAGTCCGTGGGAGCCGCGGCCGGGGAGCGGGTCGGCCGCCTCAAGCCCAACGGGCGCCTCACCTCGGCGTCGCCCCTGTCCGCGCTGCTCGAGCTCGAGCTCCTGCGCGGCGGCGTCAATGCCAAGCGAGGCCTCTGGGACTCGCTCGCGTCCTGGAGCGGCGCGCTCGGTCTGGAGCGCGCACGGTTCGAGGAGCTCGACCGGCGCGGGCTCGCCCAGATCGAGTTGTTGGAGCAACTGGCGGCGGTCGCACGCGACCGTGTCGCGGCCGGCATGCACGACGTGAGCGAGGCCTGACGGCGGGCGTTCGCCGCGCGCGAACGACCCGTCCCCACCACTGGCACTCCCAGGGCGAGAGTGCTATTTCTTCTGTTGTAGCCAGTCCGGCCACGGAGTCGGACGACACCCGGGGCCCGGACGGTCCGGCGCCCTCGACGCAGAGGAGGTGGGGTCATGGCTACGCGATTCGACCCGTTCCAGGAGTTCGACCGCCTGTTCGCCCAGGTGCTGACGGCCGAACGGGCGTCGGCGACCATGCCGATGGATCTGTACCGCTCGGGCGACCACTACGTGCTCCACGTGGACCTGCCGGGCGCCGACCCGGGAACGATCGACGTGAACGTCGAGGACCGCACGCTGACCATCCGCGCGCAGCGCACTGCTCGCGCCGAGCAGGACGTGCAGTGGCTGGCCAAGGAGCGCCCGGTCGGCACCTACGCGCGACAGCTCACCGTGAGTCGCGGCCTCGCGCTGGACGCCATCTCGGCGACCTACTCCGACGGGGTGCTCACCCTGACCATCCCGGTCGCCGAGGACGCCAAGCCGCGGCGCATCGAGGTGCAGCACGCCGGTGACACGGCCGCGATCACGTCGGGGAGCGACGCCGTCGCCTGACGGTCGTGGCGGGGGCGCTCGGGTGCGAGAGCACCACCGGGCGACGAGGGCACGCCTTGTGCGGGCGAGCCGAGGCCCGCGCCCCCGCCACCACCCCTGTCCCCGGTTGCGGCTGCCGCGACACGTGTGAGGCTGTTCGCAGGCGTCCCCCGCTCCAGGCTCGGGCTGGAGGGACTCCCGCGTCGAGAAGGACCGGCCGTGAAACTACCCAGCCCGCGAGGGCCTCTGAGTCGTGCCGTGACGGAGGTTCTGAGCACTCCTCTCGACGGGGCTGCGGGCGCCGGAGAGCTGGCGCCCCTGACCCGGCGGGTGCTCGCGCACTCCGTCGACCTGCTGTCGGACGAGGACGTCCAGCTGACGCTCTACGTCATGTACGAGCTCTTCTACCGGGGCTTCGAGGGCGTCGACGACGACTGGGAGTGGGCGCCCGAGGTGCTGGGTGCCCGGCGACTCATCGAGTCCGCGCTCGAGCAGCACCTGTCCGAGCGTGTGGACGTCCCTGAGGAGATCGCACCTGAACGGGGAGCGGTCGCCGAGGCGTTGTTCGCTCTGACGGCGCCGAGCCCAGGGCCCAGCGTCGCTCGGTACGTGGCGAAGCGGGCGAGCCTGGAGCAGCTCCGCGAGCTCCTGGTGCAACGGTCGGTCTACCAGCTCAAGGAGGCGGACCCCCACACGTGGGCGATCCCGCGCCTCGTCGGACGCCCGAAGTCCGCGCTGGTGGAGATCCAGGCCGACGAGTACGGCGGTGGCGACCCCGAGCGGATGCACTGCGAGCTGTTCGCGCGGACCATGCGGGGCGCGGCGCTGGACGCGGAGTACGGCGCCTACATCGAGCAGGTCCCCGCGGTCACCCTGGCCGGCGTGAACGTGATGTCCCTGTTCGGGCTGCACAGGCGGTGGCGGGGTGCGACCGCCGGACACCTCGCCGCCTTCGAGATGACGTCCTCGCTGCCGAACAGGCTCTACGGCGACGGGTTCCGCCGCCACGGCTTCGACCAGGGCACGACGGAGTACTTCGACGAGCACGTCGAGGCGGACGCCGTGCACGAGCAGATCGCCGGGCGCGACCTGGCGGGTGCCCTGGTCCAGCAGGAGCCGGAGCTGCTGCACGACGTCCTGTTCGGTGCCGCGACGTGTCTGTACCTCGACGAGGTGGTCGGCGAGCACCTGCTCACCGCCTGGGAAGCCGGCGTCTCCTCGCTGCGGACCGCATGACCGCCTCCGACCGGCCCGCGGACCGCCGACCTGGCCGGACGCCGTCGATCGTGGCGTGCCCGGACGGTCCGATCCTCGTCCGGGGCGACGTGACGATCACCGACGACACCGGGCAGCCGATCCCGCGCCGTCGCTCGACCGTGGCCCTCTGCCGCTGCGGCGCGTCCGCGATCAAGCCGTACTGCGACGGGACGCACAAGGCCATCGGCTTCACCGCACCCTGACCGACACCCTCCACGAGCAGAAGACCGAGGCCCCGACATGCGCGCACTGACCTGGCAAGGCCACGAGAAGGTGAGCGTGGAGACGGTGCCGGATCCCCGCATCGTCGAGGCGACCGACGCGATCGTCCGCGTCACGTCGACCGCGATCTGCGGCTCCGACCTGCACCTGTACGCCGTGCTCGGCATGTACCTCGACGCCGGCGACGTGCTCGGCCATGAGGCGATGGGCGTGGTGGAGGAGGTCGGCCCCGGCGGCGGGACGCTCCGACCGGGGGACCGGGTGGTCATCCCGTTCAACATCTCCTGCGGCACGTGCTGGATGTGCTCCCGGGGACTGTTCGCGCAGTGCGAGACCACGCAGGTCCGCTCGCAGGGCACGGGCGCGTCACTGTTCGGGTTCAGCAAGCTCTACGGGCAGGTCCCGGGCGGGCAGGCGCAGTACCTGCGGGTGCCTCAGGCACAGTTCGGGCCGGTCGTGGTCCCCCAGGACGGCAGCCCTGACGAGAGGTACCTGTTCCTGTCGGACGTCCTGCCGACCGCGTGGCAGGCGGTTGAGTACGCCGCCGTCCCGGCCGGCGGCACGGTCGCCGTCGTGGGTCTCGGTCCGATCGGCCAGATGGCGGCCCGCATCGCCGCGCACCGTGGGGCCTCCCGCGTGATCGGCCTCGACCTGGTCCCCGAACGGCTGCAGATGGCCGCACGGCACGGGATCGACGTGCTGGACGTCAGCAAGGTCGACGACGTCACGGACGCGGTCCGCGCGCTGACCGGAGGGCGGGGAGTCGACTCCGCGATCGACGCCGTCGGCATGGAGGCGCACGGATCACCTGTCGCCGCGGGCGCGCAGCGGCTGGCGGGGATCCTGCCGGACGGAGTGGCCGCGACCATGATCGAGAAGGCCGGTGTGGACCGCCTGGCGGCCCTGCAGACAGCGTTCGACGTGGTCCGGCGCGGCGGCACGGTCTCGATCGTCGGTGTCTACGGCGGAGCGGCGGACCCGATCTCGATGATGCAGCTGTTCGACAAGGGCCTGACGCTGCGGATGGGACAGGCCAACGTGAAGCGGTGGATCGACGACCTGCTGCCTCTCGTGTCGGATGCCGCGGACCCCCTGGGCGTCCTTGATCTGCGGACCCATCGGGTGCCGCTCGAGACGGCTCCCGAGGCCTACGAGATGTTCCAGAAGAAGGCCGACGGCTGCATCAAGGTCGTGCTCGACCCGGCCGCGGCCTGAGCTCCCCGTGCGGATCGTGGACGGCGTCGTCGGGCCGCGGCAGTCTGCGTCGGGGGCGCGCGGCGGTCGTGGGGACTGGCTGGTGGTCGCGGGCGACGTGGTCCGGGCGATGGCGGTGGCGAGCGTCGTCGTCGGCACCTGGCGGGCGGGGCTCGTCGCGTGCGCGCTCTTCCTCCTCGTGCTCGGCGGGACGCTGATCCCGCGCGCGATCGGCGCTCCGGCCGGGCTGGACGTCGCGTACTGCGTGACGCTCCTGTTCGCGGCGTGGGCGGCCCAGCTGGAGTGGTACGCCGCGGTGGACTGGCTCGACCTGGCGGTGCACGCGGTCGCCACGGGCCTCGTCGCCGTGATGGTCCTTCTCGCGCTGGTGCGCTGGCGGGTGATCACCGACCCCGCGGACGCACCGGACCGGATCGTCCTGGTGACGGGGCTCGGTGCCACGGCGGCGGTGCTGTGGGAGATCGGCGAGTGGGCGGGTCACACGTTCCTGGACCCGAGCATCTACGTCGGCTATGCGGATACCGTCGGCGACCTCGCTGCCGGGCTCGCGGGCAGCGTCGTCGCGGCGGTCGTGCTGGCTCGGCGATCGTGACCGGGCCCACGCTGCCCACGGTCTCCGTGGTCATCCCCGCGCGTGACGACGCGGTCGCCCTGGCCGAGTGCCTCGCGCTCCTGGCTCGCCAGACGGTCACCCCGCGGGAGGTGCTCGTGGTGGACAACGGCTCGACGGACCAGACCGCGGCAGTCGCGGTGGCGTGGGGCGCCCGCGTCGTGTCCGAGCCCCGGATCGGCATCCCCTCGGCGGCGGCCACCGGGTACGACGACGTCGACGGAGAGGTGATCGCGCGGCTCGACGCGGACTCGCGTCCCGACCCGGACTGGGTGGAGCGGATCGCGACGTGCATGGCGGAGCGCCCGGACCTCGACGCCGTGACCGGCTCGGGGGAGTTCGTCGACCTGCCGGCGTGGGCGCGCGGGGCGGCCAGCGGTGCCTACCTCGGCTCGTACTACGTGCTCGCGCACCTGGCGCTCGGCCACACGACCCTGTGGGGGTCGTCGATGGCGATCCGCCGCTCGTCCTGGCTGGCGGTCCGCACGCTGGTCAGCCGCGACGACCCCGAGGTGCACGACGACCTGGATCTCGCCTTCGCGCTCGGACCCGGCCGCCGGATCCGCTTCGACCCCGCGCTGCGGGTGGGCGTGTCCGCCCGGTCGTTGCGGGGCCACGCGCAGCGCGTGCGGCGGTTCGACCGGGCGTGGCGGACGCTGCGGCTCAACTGGCAGGTGTCCCCGCCGTGGTACCGCTGGCGGGCTCGACTCGCGCGGTGAGGGCCGCTCAGCCGTCCAGGCGGGCGGCGACGTCGGCGGGGAACCCGCCGGTGGCGACCGGGCCCCACCGGGTGGGCGTGATCCGGATCAGGGACTTGCCCTGCACCCGCATGGCGGCGCGGTACTCCTCCCAGTCGGGATGCTCCCCGGCGATGCACCGGTAGTAGTCCACGAGGGCGTCCTCGGCCTCCGGCATGTGCAGTACCTCGGCGTCCCCGTCCACCTGCACCCAGGCGCCGCCGAAGTCGTCGGACAGGACGCACACGCTCACCGCCGGGTCCCGCTCCGCGTTGACCGCCTTCGCCCGTCCCGGGTAGGTGGAGATCACCAGCCGGCCGCGGTCGTCGACGCCACCCGAGACCGGAGAGACCTGGGGCCGCCCGTCGCCGCGGGTGGTCACGAGGACGAAGCTGTGGCGGTCGCGGACGAAGTCGAGCAGTCCGGCGAGGTCGACGGTGCGTGTGGTGGCGATGGATCGGGGCATGCCCCCACGCTAGGAGCCGCCGCGGGCAGACGCCCGACGACGCACCGCCTGCTCGCCGGGTCGGACCGCCCGCGCGGGCGTGGCGTCAGCTGGTGAGGATGCGGTTCTTCTGCACCTCGAACTCGGTGTCGCTGAGCACGCCCGAGTCCCGCAGCGCGCCGAGCTGCGCGAGCTGGGCAAGCTTCTCGTCCATGTCGGGTGTCGCGGGGGCCGGGGGCGGCGCGTAGGCCGGAGCAGGCGGCGGAGCGGCGTACTGCGGCTCGGGCTCCGCCTGGGCGGCCCAGCGTCCGGCCTGGCGCCGGGACACCCGGTTCGACACGGCCGTGGCCGTCCCCGCGATGGCGGCGGTGCGTGCGACGCCTCGGATCAGTCCGGGCATGGTGTCCTCCTCGACGGGGTCAGGCGACGGGTTCGGTGGCGTCCAGGGAGGCGATGATCGCCTGCACCGGGATGCGTCCGCCGGCGACCAGCTGGCCGCCGGCGCGACGGAGGGCGACCGCGAACGGTGCGGCCCAGACGTTCTCGTAGACGAACACCCCGGCCGCGTCACCGGGTTCCAGCGCGTTCGCCGCCTCGCTCAGGTCGTCGTCATCGAGCAGGCCCGACGACGCGCCCTCGAAGATCGTCAGGTCGACGCCGCCGTCGCGCAGCTCGGAGAGCTCGAGCGCGGTGACCGTGCCGTCCGCCGCCTTCTGCATGAACACGAGGTCGAGGATGCGGATGATGCCGCGTTCGACCAGGTCGATCAGGAGGGGGAACGCCTCACCGGTGAAGTGTGCCCGGGGAAACGCGACCACCACGTAGTCGATCGGCCCCATCTCCTCGAACCCTGCCAGGTCCTCTGTCATGACCGTCCCCTCGCCATCGTCGGCTGAGATCTGTCACGGGGCTGGGGCGGGGAGAGACGCTGCCGCCCGAAGTCCCAATACTCCGGAAACGTACCACCGGGGCTTCGCGTGTCCAGGGGCCGCATCCCCATTGCGGCGGCGGTGGCTCGGGTGAAGGCTGGAGGTCCGCACACGGACTCGACGAGGAGACCCCATGTCCACGACCGTCGCCAGCATCACGCACATCAGTGCCCGTTCCGACACGAGCTTCGAGGACGCCGTCCGCGGCGGGATCGAGCGGGCATCGACCACGCTGCGCAACGTGCAGGGTGCCTGGGTCAAGGACCAGAAGGTCGAGGTGTCCGACGGGAAGATCACCGCCTACCAGGTGGTCCTCGAGGTCACGTTCGTCCTGGACCAGTAGCCCGGAGGCGGTCGGCCGTCACCCCCGCAGGGCGGCGAGCAGCGCACCCACGGTGAGTCCGGCACCCGCGATCCACACGAGCGTGGGCAGCCGCGTCCAGAACGACCTCATGCGCGCAGCACCTCGCCCTGGTCGGTGACCTCGATCTCCTCGGCCTCGAGCGGCTCGGTCGCGGGCCCCTGGACCACCGCTCCGGTGGCGGCGTCGAACGCGCTGCCGTGGCACGGGCACCGGATCTCTCCGTCGCGCACGCCGCCGACCAGGCACCCCTGGTGCGTGCAGACCGCCGAGAAGCACCGGACCGTGTCGCCGTCGCGCGTGAGCACGAGCTTCTCGTCGGCGATGACGATGCCGCCGCCGTCCGGGATGTCGTCCACGGCGGCGAGCCGGTGGGAGTCGACGTCGTCGTCCTGCTCGACGTCCGAGCCGGTGGAGTACTGGTCGTCGTCGTCCGCGCCCGGTGCCGGGCCGAGCGTGGCGAACCCCACGTACCCCAGGGCGCCGGCCGCGAGAGCGACGCCGGCGCCCTCGAGCACCGACCGCCGACCGACCTCCGGGGTGTCCACGTCAGTAGCTCACGTACCCGCTCTGGCCGAAGAACCAGAGCGCGGAGCTGAACCAGAGGACCACGAGGACGCCCGCCAGGAGGCCGCCCAGCACGGGGACCGCGGCCGAGGGCAGACGGTGCAGGCGCAGCGCCAGCATCTTGGCGGCGAAGACCCCGTAGAACACGCAGCCCGCCACCGAGTGCACCAGCACGCGGGTGGACTCATCCTCGAACCCGAGCGACCAGACGCAGTGGAACACCACCGGCAGCGTGAGCAGGAACGCGACCGTACCGCTCCAGCGGTGCAGGCCGGTGACCCAGCCGGGGGCGTCCGTCACGCCCGGCAGCCGGCCCCACATCGCCAGGGCGGACAGGAGCTGCACCACGACCAGGGCGGCGGCGGCGGTGGTGAGCCACGACTTCATCTGGAGCATGCCGCTGAACCCGAGGGTGGTGAGGGCGGCACCGTCGCCGGGGTGCACCTGGGCGTAGCCGGCCAGCGCGGCCGCGACCGCCAGGCCGACGGCGCCGAGCGCAGCCAGCCCCCACTGCGGCGGCAGGTCCGCCGCGCGCGTCGCGGTGCTCACCCGTCGATCGTGGTGCCCGGAGGGTGTGCAGCGGTAGCCCTGCCGGCGACCCGCGGGTGGGTGAGGTGCTGCACAGATGTGCAGGGACCCTGGACGGATGTCCGGCGTGGTTCTAGCGTCGATGTGCCGGTCCGCCGACGGACGGCGGGCCCGCACGGGAGGACACCCATGCTCTCCGACCACGCCTCGATGCCCGTGCTCGCCGTCACCGACATGGAGCGAGCACGCGCGTTCTACGAGGGGACGCTCAGCTTCACCAGCGCGGGCGAGGTGCCCGACGGCGTCGTCTACGGCACGTCCAACGGCGGGTTCCTCGTGTACCCGTCCGCCTACGCCGGCACCAACAGGGCGACCGCGATCTCGTTCCAGCTCCCGACCGACGCCTTCGACGCCGAGGTGGACGCGCTGCGTGCTGCGGGCGTGGAGCTCCAGACGTTCGACCTGCCCGGCGACGTCACCTGGACCGACGGAGTCCTGTCCGACGGAGAGATGCGGGCCGCCTGGTTCGCCGACCCCGACGGGAACGTCCTCAACGTCGAGACGCACCCGGCGGACGCCGCGGGCTGAGGGTCCGCGGCGGGGGCGCCGGGCGACGACCGCGGAGGTCGCCGCCCGGTACCTGTGTCAGTCGTCGTCGATCTCCGACCCGTCCGGGGCGATGACGTACCAGACGTCGTTCACGCCCTGACCCTTGACGTCGCCCGGTGCGGTGTCCTGGGCGAACGTGTAGATCGGCCGCCCGTCGATGGTGATCTGCTGGGCGCCGTCGGTGCCGGTGATGGTCCCCACCTCACCCGTCACTCCCGTGACCGTGGGAGTGTCGGACTCCGTGGTGATGGCCGGCCACGCGGTCGCGCAGTCGCCCGAGCAGGCGCTCGTGCCGGAGTCCTTGGTGTCCTTGAGGAAGTAGTACGCGGTCATGCCGTTGCCGTCCACGACGATGGTGCCCAGCGACGACTCCGCCGTCGCGAGGTCGGTGGACATCTCCTCGGCGGGCGTCTCCTCGGCGGGGGACTCCTCCGAGGTGGTGACCTCGCTCGCGGGCTCCTCGGTGTCGTCGCCGGAGCCCCCGCACGCGGTCAGGGTGGCCGCTGCCACGAGAGCGGTGATCGTGAGGGTGATGGTCCGTCGCACGGTGGTCTCCTCTGGTCGGTGCCGGTCCCGCCCCCGGGACCTGCTACCTGGGACCACGAGGCGGGGAGCGTGCAGGTTCACCGTGCGGTGAACCTCGGGCACGGGTGCATCGTTGACCGGGTAGGACGACGCGACAGCGGGGAAGGAGGCGGCGTGGCCGAGGAACCCGACGCGCTCCTGCGCGCTCTCCACCAGGCCTACGCGCGCCCGCTGCAGCACTACGTCGTGCGCCTCACGGGCGACCACGCACTCGCTCAGGACGTCGTGCAGGAGGCGATGGTGCGGGCGTGGAAGCACCCCGAGGTGCTGGCCAGGGAGCAGGACGCGACCCGTGCGTGGCTCTACACCGTGGTGCGCAACCTCGTCATCGACGACCGCAGGAGCGCGCGGCACGTGCGGGAGCGGACCACCGACCAGACACCCGACTCGGTCCAGCCCGACGGGTCGCAGGCCGTGCTCGACAGCTGGCTGGTCGCGGACGCCCTCGAGCAGCTGACGCCGGAGCACCGGGCGGTCGTCGTGGGTGCCTACTACCGGGGTCGGTCCGTGGCGGAGCTGGCCGCCGAGCACGAGATCCCCGAGGGCACCGTCAAGTCCCGCCTGCACTACGCGTTGCGCGCGCTCCGGCTCGCGCTCCAGGAGAGAGGGGTGTCCGCATGACCGGCCGGGACGCGGACGAGCGGTACGGCCCGGGCGACGACCCGTTCCGTGACTGGGACGCCGCCTACGTCCTCGGAGCGCTCGGCCCGCAGGAGCGGCGCACCTTCGAGGAGCACCTGCGCACGTGCGACGCCTGTCAGGCGGCCGTGGCCGACCTCGTCGGGCTGCCGGGGCTGCTCCGGATGGTGACCCCGGACGAGGCGGAGGCACTCGGCGGTGCGCCGGACGCCGAGGTGGTCGAGCTGGCGACCCTCGCCCGGGCCGCGCACCGGGACCGTCGACGCCGCACGGCGGGCCTCGTCGGAGCAGCCGCGGCCCTGCTGCTGCTCGGCGGGATCGCCGGCGTCCTCCTCGGTCGGCCCGTCGACGCGGGAGCACCGGTCGCGTCGCAGTCACCGTCGGCGACCAGCCAGATCACCGCCCTGCAGCTGGAACCCGTCGGGTCCGTGGCCGTGACCGCGAACCTCACCCTGCAGCAGAAGGCCTGGGGCACCCGGATCGACTGGGAGTGCCGCTACCCCGCCGATCCCGGACCGTACGGTACCGACGCCACGTACGAGCTGGTCCTGGTGGACGCGGACGGGAGGAGCACCGTGGTGGCCACCTGGCGCGCGCTCAACGGCGGCGCTCGGGGGCTCGGAGCCTCGTCGAGCATCCCCACTGGCACGATCCAGCGGGTGGAGATCCGCGTGCAGGGCTCCGACGCGGCGGTGGCGGCCGCGGAGACGTGACGAGCGGGACCGTCAGGGCAGCGAGGGTCGGAACGGTGTCCCTGCGACATCGAGCGTCTGCGCCGCCGGGGTCCCGGGCGGTGCGACGACGTTGAGCTGGTCCGTCGTCCGCAGGAGCGACTCGAGGACGCGGACCCCGGCACTGCCGAGGTGCACCACGCCCTCCAGGTCGACCGTCACCGGCACGAGCCCGTTGCGGGAGCGTCGTAGCACCTCGGCCTCGACCTGCGCCGCTGCCGCTCGGTGGTCGACCGCGCCCCCGACGCGCACCACGTGCGCCTCGGACGGGTCCGCGCTGATCACCAGGGGGGCGGCAGCCAACCGGACGGACTCCGCGACGGCGTCCGCCTGGTCGACGGGCGCGGGCCGACGAGCCGGGCACTCGAGCGTCACGGTGGTGCCGTCGGGACTGGTCACCACGTCCACCTGGAGGCCCGCGGACGCCATCATGCTGAAGCCGCGGCCCCGGTCTCCGGGGTCGCGGTCGGGCTCCCGCCACTGCCCGTGGTCCCGCACCACGACCTCGATCATCGCGTCGTCCCGGATGGTCGCGTGCAGGTCCACGGTCCCGTCTGACTCCCCGCGGTAGGCGTGCTCGATCGCGTTGGCCATCACCTCGCTGACGCCGAGGACGAGGGCCGACCGGTCGCGGGAGCCCAGACCGATGCCGAGTCCCCAGCCGTCCACCGCGCTGCGTGCCCCGGCCAGCTGGCGCGGGTCGGCGGGGACGCTCAGGTCGAGCGGCTCGGGGGCGCGTCGGCGGTGAGCGGCGAGCACGGTGACGTCGTCCGTGAACCCGTCGTCCGTCAGCACGCGGGGCACCACCTGGCAGATGCGCCCCGCCACCGACTGCCCTCCGGCCGAGTCGCGGTACGCGTCGAACGCCGTGCGCTCGAGGATTGCGAGCCCGTCCCGCACCGGCCGGTGGATGTTCTCCACGAGCCCGTCGGTGAACAGGAGGATCGCGTGCCCGTCCGGCAGGTTCGCGGTCAGCACGCTGCCGCTGGTCCGGGAGCCGAGCGGCCCGTCGCCGGTGGTGGGCAGCAGGTGTGCACCGTCCGGGCCGACGACCAGGGGGGCGGGGTGGCCGCGCGTGGCGTACTCGAGGTCGCCCGTGTGCGGATCGAGGAGGGCGACGCACAGGGTGGCGGCGAAGGCGCCCGAGACGCGCCCGGCGAACGCCTCGACGGCCTCGAGCGCGCTCGGGATCCCGGCGCCCTCCAGGAGGCGGGCCGCCAGCACCGCCCGGAGCTGGCTCATGATCGCGGACGCCTCCACGCCGTGGCCCACCACGTCGCCGACGGTCAGCGACACGCGCCCGTCGGGCAGCGTCGCGGAGTCGAACCAGTCGCCACCGGCCGCCTGCTCCAGGCCCGCGACCAGGTACGACGCCGCGACGTCCACGCGGGGGAGCAGGGGGACCGTGGACGGGAGCAGCGCACCCTGCAGCCGGAGGACGACCTCGCGCGCACGCGCCAGACGTCGGTCGGCGGTCGCGGCTCCCGTGCGCTCGAGCGTGGCGGCCCGGACGGCGGTGGTGATGTCGATCCCCGCGGCGACCGCGCCCAGCACGGTCCCGTCGGCGTCACGCCAGGGCGTGACGGTCAGGTCGAGCCAGATCCCCGACGCCGGGTCCGACCAGTCGGGGACCACCGAGACCTGGTCGTCGTGGAACGGCTCCCCGCCGCGCGCCACCTGCGTCAGGGCCGCGACCAGCGCCTCCAGGCCCGGGTCGCGCAGGTCGTACAGGCTGACGTCGAGCAGGGGGCCACGCTGGAGGGCGTCACGGGCGCCCTGGTTCGCGGCGACGATCCGCAGGTCGTCGGTACGGACCACCAGCTGGACGCCGGGGGAGACGTCGAAGGCAGAGAGCACGGCGTCCTGGTCGACGTAGGCGTCGGGCGCCATCGGCTCCGCTCCTCAGCTCGTGGGGATCGCGCGTCCGTTCGTGCTCGCGCCGTCGTCGGCGGGTGCGCTGATGACGTCCAGCCCGTGCGCTCCGGCCAGGCCGAGGCTGGTCCCGGGGGAGAGCACGATACGCATCCTCACACCTGCGGACGCACTCCGCCGGTGGGCGGCGGTCAGAGCCGACACACCGACCGAGCCCAGATGGGTCACGTCGCGCAGGTCGACGACCATCGCGCCGACCTCGCGAGCGGCGATCATCAGCTGCGTGACGGCCGCGGTCAGCTGGTGCGCCGTCGCCAGGTCGACCGGACCCTCGACCTTGACCAGCGGGACGTCACCGGCGGTGTCGAAGGTGATCCCGAGGGTCGGGCTCGTGCGCTGGGCAGCAGGTTCGCCGGCACTCTCGTCGAGGCTGGCGAAGAAGAAGTCGTCGAGCCGTTGGCGGGTGTCCGAGCCGAGGCCGCCGCCCACCTCGACCGCGGCGACGATGCGCTCCGCCAGTGTCAGCAGCCGGACGTTGCGCTGCTGGGAGCCCCAGCGCAGCAGCTCGAACGCGGAGTCGCTGTCGATGCCGTAGCCGAGCATGAAGGCGCCCTTGGCCTGGTCGATGACGGCGTGGGAGCGGAGCGCCTGCGTGAGCTCCTCGTTCACGCGGTGCGCGACCGCGTCTCGCTGGGCCGCGGTGATGTCCACGAGGAACCCGGTGACGGTCCGCAGGCCGCCGTCGTCGGTGGCGCCGGCGCCGGTCAGGGTGACGGAGCGCTCGGCCCCGCCGAGGTCGAGCAGCCGGTAGTGGCAGCCGAACGGCTCCCCGTCGACACCGCACCGGCCGAGGGCGTCCAGGACCTGACCGCGGTCCTCCGGGTGGATGTGCCTCGACATGAGCGCGAGGGTCGGCACCACGTCGCCCGGTGACATGCCGTGGATCACGAACATCCCGTCCGACCAGGTCCATCGACCCGTCGGAGCCGTGTAGCTGAACCGACCGACCTCGGCACGAGCGGCAGTGGGAGTGGGCACGACATCCTCCGCGAAGCCCCAGCAGGCGGGGCGGAAGCTCGGTACGTGGGCTCGAGGCTGAACCCGGTGCGCCGGTCGGGCGCTGGCGCCCGCCGTGGTGCGACCGCAGCGTATGCCACGATCGCGCGGGTTACCCGTCGAGGACGTCAGTGCAGGCGGCGGCGCCAGTCGTCCGGGACGCGACCCGACGGGCCGGGCACGGTCTGCTCCAGCGGGCGGTGCTCGGGTGCGGCGAGCGCGGGGCCGTCGGTGTAGTCGTCAGCCGGGTAGGACCAGAACCAGTCCTCGCCGGGCTCGAACGTGCGCATCACCGGGTGGCCGGTCTCCCGGAAGTGCGCGGTGGCGTGCTGGGACGGCGAGGTGTCGCAGCAGCCCACGTGACCGCAGGTGGCGCAGCGGCGCAGGTGGAACCACCAGCCGTCGGTGGCGTCGCACTCCACGCAGCCGGTGCCGCTCGGGGGGACGGTCGGGTCGATGAGGGTCTCGGTCACGGGGTGGGTCCTTCCGTCGAGGAGTAGGGCAGCCGGACGCGGAAGCGGGTGTCGCCCGGCACGGAGGTGACGGTCAGGTCGCCGTGGTGCTTGCCCACGACGATCCGCCACGAGATGTCCAGCCCGAGCCCCGTGCCGGAGCCGACGGGCTTGGTGGTGAAGAACGGCTCGAAGATCCGGTCCACCACGCCGTCCGGGATGCCCGGTCCGGTGTCCCCGACCTCGACCTCGAGCCAGTCGTCGACCCGGCGCGTGCGGAGCGTGAGGGTGCCGGCGCCCTCCATCGCCTGCGCGGCGTTGTCGATGAGGTTGGTCCACACCTGGTTCAGCTCGGCCGCGAACACGTGGATGGGCGGCAGCGTGCGGTCGTAGTCCCTGACCACCGTGATGCCCTCGCCCAGCTGCCGCTCGAGCATGGTGACGGTGCTGTCGAGCAGCTCGTGCACGTCCACGGTCTGGTCGGGGGCGCGGCCGATCTGCGAGTACTGCTTCGCAGCACCGACCAACGCGGAGATCCGCGAGGTGGCGTCCTCCACCTCGTTCATCAGCGACTCGGTCTCGAGCGTGTACGAGAGCCACCGCACGGCGCCCTCGAGCACGTCGGGCCCCACCCACGAGGCCACGGCGTCGAGCCACTCGGGTCCCAGGCCGGCGGCGACGAAGTTGGGGGCCAGCTCCCAGCCGCCGCTGATGTCGTGCTCGTCCATCCACTCGCCCAGCGCGTCCTCGAGGTCGGACACCTCGAGGGCGGTCGGGACGACCTCGGACGCGCGCTGACGCGCCAGAGCCTTCACGGCCTTCTCCTGCAGGTGGATGATCTGCTCCAGCTGCTCCCGGTCGTAGATCCCGGACGCGAGCATCGCGAGCTTGTGCCGCATCCCCGCGACGCGCTCGCGCAGGGTCGACGTCGCCCTGGTCGCGGCGGCCGCCGGGTTGTTGAGCTCGTGGGTGAGTCCCGCCGAGAGCGAGCCGAGCGCCAGCAGCCGCTCACGCTGGCCGGTCGCCGCCTGCGAGCTCTGCTGACCGAAGAACAGCCCCTCGAGCAGGTGCACCGCCATGGGGAACCAGTCGTCCATGAAGGAGGCGAAGTCGGCCGCGGCGAGCACGTAGTAGCGGGACGGCTCGAGCACCCGCAGGGTCTGCGTGTAGGTCTGGGGGACCCGCTCGCCCAGGTACGCGGCCCAGGCACCCGCGTAGACCCCCACCTGGCTCGTCCGCGCGATCTCGACGTCGTCGGCCCCCACGCGCCGGTACATGGCCAGCGAGCCCTCGAGCATGACGTAGAAGTCCGTCGCGGGATCGCCCTCGCGGTAGAGCACGCCCGGGTCGATGACCTCCACGTGCCCGCGTGAGCACAGCCAGAGCAGCTGCTCGTCGCTCAGGTGCTCGAACAGGAAGAGGGTGCGCAGCTCGTCGATGTCGCACGCCAGCTGCGTGCGGACGGTCGTCGCGATCGGTTCGGTGGTGGTCACAGCTGCTCCAGGTAGCGGTGGACGAGCATCACGGCCATGGCGCCCTCGCCCACGGCGGACGCCACACGCTTGGCGGACTCGGCGCGCACGTCGCCGGCCGCGAAGACCCCGGGGACGCTGGTCTCCAGGTGGTACGGGGGTCGGTCCAGCGGCCACGCGTCCGGCACCTTGCCCTCGACCAGCAGGTCATGGCCTGCGCACACGAAGCCGTGCTCGTCGCGGGTGACGGTGCCGTCGAGCCACGTGGTCAGTGGAGCGGCCCCGATGAACACGAACAACCAACCGGTGTCCACAGATTCCTTCTGCCCGGTCGCGGTGTCCCGCAGCACGATCCGCTCGAGGTGGTCGTCGCCGACGGCCTCGACCACCTCGCTCTGCGTCCGCACGCGGATGCGCTCGTTCGACTCGACCTGCTCGACCAGATACCGGGACATCGACAACGAGAGCGACGCCGCCCGGACGACGAGCGTCACCGACCGGGCGTGCCGGGACAGGTACATGGCCGCCTGGCCCGCGGAGTTGGCGCCGCCGACCACGTAGATGTCCTGGTTCTCGCAGGCGGTGGCCTCCGTGAGGGCCGACCCGTAGTAGACCCCGCGGCCGGTCAGGGCGCCGATCCCGGGTCCGTCGAGCTCCCGGTAGGCGACCCCGCTGGCCACGATCACGGTGTGGGCGTCCACGGAGGTGCCGTCGTCGAACCGCACCGACCGGGCCGCGCCCTTGACCTCGAGCCCGACCGCGTCCCGGGTCATCACGATCTCCGCCCCGAACTTGAGCGCCTGCCGGCGGGCCCGGTCGGTCAGCTGCGCCCCGGAGACCCCGTCGGGGAACCCGAGGTAGTTCTCGATCCGCGAGCTCTGTCCCGCCTGGCCGCCGGTCGCGCTCCGCTCGACGAGTGCGGTCCGCAGCCCCTCCGACGCCCCGTACAGCGCCGCGCTGAGGCCGGCGGGGCCACCGCCGATGACGACGAGGTCGTAGAACCGCTCGGCCGGGCTGACCGCGAGCCCGACCTGCGCAGCGATCTCGCCGTCCGTCGGGCAGAGCAGCACCGTCCCCTCGGTGGTCACGAGCACGGGCAGCCGGCTCTCGTCGGCTCCCGCCACGTCCAGCAGCCGCCTCCCCTCGGGCGAGTTGGAGGAGTACCAGCGGTAGGGCACCTGGTTGCGGGCGAGGAACTCGCGGACCTCCGACGAGCGCGCCGACCAGCGGTGCCCCACCACCTTCGTCTCGGCGACGGTCCTCGGGGGGTTCGCGTTCCACGCCTCGAGCTGCGCGTCGATCACCGGGTAGAACTTCTCCTCCGGCGGGTCCCAGGGCTTGAGCAGGTAGTGGTCGAGGTCCACCACGTTGACCGCGTCGATCGCGACGTCGGTGTCGGCGTACGCGGTGAGCAGCACGCGGCGCGCCTGGGGGTAGATGTCCATGGCCTGCTCGAGGAACTCGATGCCGGTCATCCCCGGCATGCGGTGGTCCGCCAGCAGGACCGCCACCTGGTCGCCCCGGAGCTTGAGCTCGCGCAGGGCGTCCAGGGCGAGCGTGCCGGAGTCGGCGCGGACCACCCGGTACGCGTCGCCGTAGCGCCGCCGCAGGTCCCGTGCCACGGAGCGGCTGACCGCCGGGTCGTCGTCCACGGTCAGGAGCGCCGGCTTGCGGGTCGAGGTGCCTTCCACGCGGTTCCCTTCGTCGTGCCCAGTGTGCTGCGGTGCGGGCGACCGGGTCAGTCGCCCACCACCAGTGCGGCGCCGCCGGTGATGCGGACCAGCTCGTCGAACGTGGTCGGGAAGACGGTGTGCGGCGTCCCTGCGGCCGCCCACACCTGCGGGTAGTCCGCGAGCGCCACGTCCACCACCGTCTCGATCCGGTGCGGGTGACCGAGCGGCGCGACGCCGCCGATCGCCTGGCCGGTGGCGGCTCGCACCTGCTCGGGGGTCGCTCGTCCGATGTGCGAGCGGCTCAGCTGGCGTGCCAGCGCAGCGGTGTCCACGCGGTGCCGCCCGCTGGTCAGGACCAGCAACGGTCGCTCGTCGGCCCAGAAGACCAGGCTGTTGGCGATGGCCCCGACCTCGATCCCCAGCGCGGCTGCGGCCTCGGCAGCGGTCCGGGCGGAGTCGGGCAGCGCGACGACGCTGCCGACCACGCCGGCGTCGGCGAGCGCGTTGGCCACCAGGCGGGAGCGGGTCGGCAGGTGGGACAGGTCGGTCACGGGTTCTCCTGCGGGGTGCGGGGGAGCCGACGGCGCGGCTGGAGGCGGATGTTGGGCAGCTCGGGGGCGGGAATCCGTGCACCGTCGTGGCCGGCGACCACCCCGAAGCGCTCGGCGCGGTCGTCGGACTCCCACTCGGCGCGCGCCTGGGCGATGTCGGCATGGGTGCGACCGACGAAGTTCCACCACATCACCAGGTCGTGCGCGAACGGGGCGCCGCCCAGCAGCAGGAGCCGGGCGCCGTCGCGCGACCGGACCCGCACGTGGTCGCGTCCGTCGCCGAGGTAGAGCAGGCCGCTGGTGGTGTGCGGCGTCCCGGCCACCTCGGCGGTGCCGGAGAGCAGCAGCACGGCATGCTCGAACCCGCGCACCAGCGGGATCTCGACGTCCGCGCCCGGATCCACGACGACGTCCGCGCCGAGCAGGGGCGTGTGCACGCGCGCAGGCGACCAGGAACCGTCGAGGTCGCCCACGAAGACGGTCGCGCGGGCGCGGGGCGCGTCCCACACGGGCAGCCCGCTCACCTGCACGAACCCCGGTGCGCCGTCGGCCACCCCGTCCGGCAGCGCCACCCACAGCTGGACCGCGTGCAGCAGCGGCTCGGAGCCGAGCGAGAACTCGGAGTGGGAGACCCCGTGCCCGGCCGTCATGAGGTTGAGCTGCCCGGGGCGGACCACAGCCTCGGACCCGACGCTGTCCCGGTGCAGGATCTCGCCGGCCACCGGCCAGGTGACCGTCTGCAGGCCGGTGTGCGGGTGGGGGAGCACCCGCATGTCGACGTGCTGCGGGCCGAACTCGTCGAGGAAGCACCAGGCGCCGACCATCGGCAGGGCGCGCTGGGGAAGGGTCCGCCGCACCCGCATGGCACGCACGCCACCGAGCGGGACGTCGCGCGCCTCGTGCAGCTCCACGACGGGCCCACGGGACGGGACGAGGTCGCAGAGCTCGGGCACGGGCCGCACCTCGAGGTTCGTCATGGGCCCACTGTAAAAGTCGAACCTCACGCGCGGGGGACCTGGCGCGTCTGCACACTGTGAGCGTGAAGGAACCCTTCGAGCGTGTGGTGTCCGTCCACGGTGCCACCGTCCTGCGTGTGTGCCGCGCGGTGGTGGGTCCGGTCGACGCCGACGACGCGTGGTCGGAGACGTTCCTCGCTGCCCTGCGCTCCTACCCGGACCTCTCGCCCGACGCCAACGTGGAGGCCTGGCTGGTGACGATCGCGCACCGCAAGGCGATCGACATCGTCCGGCGCGCCGCCCGGCACGCCCTCCCGGTCGCCGACGTCCCCGACCGCCCGGTCGCCGCGCAGGGGCGCGACCTGGACCTGTGGTCGGCCCTGGCCGCGCTGCCGACGAAGCAGCGGCAGGTGGTCGCCTACCACCATCTCGGCGGGCTGCCCTACGACGACGTCGCCGCCCTCGTCGGCGGTACCGCGGCTGCGGCACGGCGGGCGGCGTCCGACGGCGTCGCGACCCTGCGCAGGACCTACCCGGCGATCGACCAGGAGGAGTCATGACCTACTTTCTCGACGTGGACGACGCCGACCTCGCCCGGCTGCACCGTGACCTGGCGGCCCGCGCCGCGGCGGACGGTCTGCTCGACGTGGCCTACCGCACCGTGGACAGCCCGGTCGGCCCGCTGCTGCTCGCCCGCACGCCCGTCGGACTGGTCCGCGTCGCGTTCGGCGTGCAGGACCACGACGCCGTCCTCACCGCGCTCGCCTCCACGGTGAGCCCGCGGGTGCTCGAGGCGCCGGAGCGGCTGGACGACGTGGCCCGGGAGCTCGACGAGTACTTCGCCGGGCGGCGCACCACCTTCGACCTGCCGCTCGACCTGCAGCTGCTGCGCGGCTTCCGGCGCGACGTCGTCCTGCATCTGCCCGACATCGCGTACGGGCACACCGCCAGCTACGCCGAGATGGCCGGTCTGGCGGGGAGCCCGCGCGCCGTCCGGGCGGTCGGCACCGCGTGCGCGCTCAACCCGCTGCCCGTGGTGCTTCCGTGCCACCGCGTGGTGCGCTCCGACGGCTCGCCCGGGCAGTACGCCGGTGGCGCGGCGGCCAAGCTGACGCTGCTCGACCTCGAGACGCGTGTCGGGGTCGCGGCGTAGCGTCGTTCCCATGTGCCGGAACATCACCACGCTCCGAGGGCTCGAGCCGCCGGCCACCTCGGAGGAGATCGAGGCCGCCGCGCGGCAGTACGTCCGCAAGGTCACGGGCGTCCAGTCGCTCAGCGACGCCACGCGTGAGCCGTTCGAGGCCGCCGTCCGGGAGGTCGCCGCGATCACCGCCCGCCTGCTCGACGAGCTGCCGCAGCGCCGCCAGCCGCCCACCACGGTGCCGCCGCTGCGCCGGGCCGACGTGCAGGCACGGATCGCCGCGCGGGAGGCCCACGAACGGGCGCACGAGCTCGGGCTGCCCCACGAGCACGAGGACGAGGACGAGCTCGAGCACGCGACCGCCTAGAGCGGCCAGCGCACCAGACGGGGGATGCCCTGCGGGGCGACGGCGGCGAGGGCCAGGAACCGGGCCTCGGCGCGGTGCAGGCGGATGTGCTCGTCGAGCGACCACGTGGGGCCGTTGGTGAGCTCCATGCCGCACGCGCAGGCGATGGTGACGCGCCCGTCGTCCGTGGTGATCACCTGGCCGACCGTGGTGTGGTCGGTGGCCGCGCGGACCTTGGCGTGGCGCATCTCTGCGCTGACGGCTTCGACGGGGTCGGTCACAGCCCCATCCTCGCGCATCACGGTCAGCGCTCGGACCCCACCTGCTCGTCGTCCGCGAGGTGCTCCAGCTCGAACGACTCGTCCCACGCGGCGCCACCCAGGCTCGGCATCATGGCGCGCAGGCGCGGCTGCCAGGCGTCGGAGCGCTCCGGGAAGCACCGCGCGAGCAGGTCGAGCATCGTCGCGACCGCCGTGGACGCCCCCGGGGAGGCGCCGAGCAGGCCCGCGATGGAGCCGTCCGCGGACGTGACCAGCTCGGTGCCGAACTCCAGCACCCCGCCCTTGGCCTTGTCCTTCTTGATCACCTGGACGCGCTGCCCGGCGGTGACCAGCTCCCAGTCGCGCGGGTGCGCGGTCGGCATGAACGCGCGCAGCGTGCGCAGACGGCTGGTGTCCGTGGCGGTCACCTCACCGATCAGGTACTGGAGCAGGTCGAGGTTCCGCAGGCCCACGGCGAGCATGGGGACCACGTTCCCCGGGCGGATCGACCGGATCAGGTCGGTCCACGAGCCGCCCTTGAGGAACTTCATGCTCCACCCGGCGTAGGGCCCGAACAGCAGCGCGGTGCCGCCGTCGACCACGCGGGTGTCCAGGTGCGGCACGGACATCGGGGGAGCGCCGATGTCGGCCTTGCCGTAGACCTTGGCCTGGTGCCGGGCGACGATCTGCGGGTTGGTGGTCTTGAGGAACTGCCCGCTGATCGGGAACCCGCCGAAGCCCTTGGCCTCGGGGATCCCCGAGCTCTGCAGCAGCGGCAGGGCGCCACCGCCGGCGCCCACGAACACGAACCGCGCGCGGACCTTGCGGGTGCGCAGGTGGCCGTTCCAGCGCCGGTCGGCCACCCGCAGCGACCAGGTGCCGTCCTTCTTCTGGCGCAGCCGGGTGATCTCGCTCTCGAGGTGCAGCCGCGCGCCGCGGTCGACCGCGTCACCGATCATCGCGCGGGTCAGCCGCCCGAAGTCGACGTCGGTACCTGCCGCCGCGCGCGTCGCCGCGATCGGCTCGGCCGGGTCGCGGTCGTCCACGAGCAACGGCGCCCACTGCGCGATCTGCGCGGGGTCGGTGCTGAACTCGAGGTCGGAGAACAGGGGGTGCTTGCGCAGCGTCTCGAAGCGCCGGCGCAGGTAGTCCGCGTTGTCGGCGCCGCGCACGAACGTCATGTGCGGCGTGGTCGACAGGAAGCCGTCGCCGCCGGGGAGGCGGTCGTGGGTCGCCAGGTGGTGCCACAGCTCGCGGGACAGCTCGAACTGCTCGTTGATCGTCACGGCCTTGGCGATGTCGATCGAGCCGTCGGGCCGCTCGGGCGTGTAGTTCAGCTCGCAGAGGGCCGCATGGCCCGTTCCTGCGTTGTTCCACGCGTTCGAGCTCTCCTCGGCGAGAGCCGGGCGCCGCTCGTGGATCTCGACCGTCCACGTGGGCTCGAGGGTGGTGATCAGCGCGGCGAGGGTCGCGCTCATGATCCCGCCCCCGACGAGGACGACGTCGATGGTCTCTTCGCGTTCTGGCACGTTTTCGATCGTATGTTGACGTCGAGATACCTTCCGTCCGTCAGGGTGTGATCTTCCTTACGTCAAGGGACCGAGGTCCCGGCCCGCCGCGGGGTCGGTGCGGCGGGCCGGGCCCGGGAGCGGGGTGGGCGGCGGGTCCGTGTCACGCGCCCCCCACCCCGCAGCTCATCCGTTGGCGCAGGTGGCGCCGTTCACCGTGAACGCGGCCGGCTTCGTGTTGGTCCCGGTGTGGGACCCGTTGAACCCGAGCTCCACGCTGCCGCCCGGGGCGATCGAGCCGTTCCACGCGGCGTTGGTCACCGTCACGGTCGCCCCGGACTGCGTGTAGGCGCCCGACCACAGGTTGGTGATCTGCTGGCCCGCGGGGAACGTGAACCCGAGCCTCCAGCCCGTGATCGCCGTGCTGCTCCCGTTGGTGATGCGCACCGACGCGGTGAACCCGGTGTTCCAGTCGTTGGTCGTGTACCTGACCGAGCACACGCCGGGCTGGACCGTGGGCGTGGGCGTGGGAGTCGGGGTGACCGTCGGGGTGGGCGTGGCCGTCGGGGTGGCCGTCGCCGTCGCAGTGGCCGTCGGCGTCGGGGTGGTCGGCGTCGGCGTCGGTGACGTCGTCGGGTCGGTGCCCGTCAGGTTGCCGACGATGATCCCGCGGCCGTTGGTGCCCACGTAGACCCGCCCGTAGACGTCGGGGTCACCGATGACGACCGACCCCGTCCAGCCCCACTGGTGCTGGTCGTCGTTGATCCGCACCCACGTGGCGCCCGCGTCGATCGAGCGGAAGATCCCGCGGACCCCGCTGATCTTGGACGACGTGTAGATCGCCGGGTAGCCGGCCCCGGGAGCGGCCTTGCCGAACCCGATGGCGTCGCCCTGGTCGACCGCGGCGATCTTGGTGAACGACGCGCCCGAGTTGGTCGAGTGCCACATCCCGTAGGTGCCCGTCGTCGTCCCTCCGGTGAGCCAGACATCGCCCTCCCGTCCGGGGACCGCGGCGAACCGCACGTTCCCCGCGGTCGGCAGCCCCGTGGCCGCGGAGGCGGTGAAGGTGGCGCCGCCGTCGGTCGAGGTCCAGAACGTGCCGCCGGAGAACGCGTAGAACTTCGACGGGTTGACCCGGTCGGACTCGACGCGGGCACCGGTGGCCGGGCCCGTCGACCTCGTCCAGCTGGAGCCCAGCGTCGACGACGTGTGGACGCCCGCGCCGTCGGCGCTCCAGACGATGCGGCTGCCGTCGGCGCTCATGGCCACGTTCCCGCCGCCCGTCACGCCGCCCGGCTCCTGGCCGGCCCACCAGGAGCTCCCGCTGGAGGTGGAGACGCTGATGTGGGAGCTGCCGGCGTCACCGGAGCCGACGCGCACCATCGTGGCCGGCGTCTTCTCGGCGAAGTCGGTGCCGTTGACCGAGCCCATGAACGGCGCGATGGCCGAGTAGGCGGACGGCGCCCTGGTGATGTCGGTGTGCACGAACCCGCCGATGTCCCCGAGGCCGGAGACCAGCTCCGTGGCGCCCGGAGGGGCCGCCAGGTCGAGCACCGCGGTCTCCTCCAGACCCTGCGCCTTCACGGAGATGGCGACCTTGCCGCCGGTGTCCCACGCGGTCAGGTTGGAGCCGCCGTAGATGGTGGCGCCCGTGCCGTAGAGGAACGAGTTCGAGTCGAAGGGGTCGATCTCGAACGACTCGGTCATCCAGCCGAGCTTCGGGCTGGTCTCCGGCGGCGCGGACTGCTTGCCGAACGTGAGCCACCCGGAGGCGGAGATGTCCTGGGTGTAGCGCAGGGTGCGGTCGGGGTAGCCGTTCCAGTCCCAGATCCGGGACCAGGTGGCGCCGCGGTCGGTGGACCGGAACACCTGGATGTCCGGGAACCACGAGATCTGCGTGACCGCCAGGATCGTGTCCGGGTCCTTCCGGTCGATCGTCAGACCCGAGTACCCGAAGTAGTTGTCCGTGCTCGAGGACGGCACGGGGCTGATCTGGGTCCACACGCCGGTGGCCGCGTCCAGCCGCCAGAGGTCGCCGTGGCCACCGTCGTACGGGCCGCCGGTGTCGCTCGTCGCGATGTAGAGCTGCTTGCCGACCGCGTCGAACACGCCCTTGTGCGCGATGTACCCCGTCGGCTGCCCCGCGATCCGCGTCCAGGTGGCCCCGGCGTCCGTGGACCTGTAGACGGTGTTCTCCTTGTCGGCCACGCCGACGTAGATCGTCCTCGTCGGCGATCCCTTGGTGCCGCTCGTGGGGTCGAAGGTGACCCACACGACGCCCTGGTTGGTGGTGAGGTACCCGTTCGGGTCGCTGGGGTCCTGCGCGTAGTTGCCCACGTTGGTGAAGCTGGAGACCTTGCCCCACGTGACGCCCGAGTCGGTGCTGCGCCACAGGCCGTTTCCGCCCTCGGTGCCGAAGTACAGGACGCGATTGTCGTTGGGGTCCACCTGCAGGCGCTCGCCCATGCCGCGGCCGGGCATGTTGCCGCCGACCTTGAACGGGAGGGTCGTCTTGGCCCAGGTGGCGCCGCGGTCGGACGAGCGCAGGATCGCGCCGTTGTTCGGGTCCCAGCCGTTCGTGTACGTGCCGACCGCGGCGAACACCTTGTTCGGGTTCACCGGGTCGGTGGCCAGCGACAGGACCCCGTTGTGGCCCCAGTCGTCCCAGCCGACGTGGTCGAGCAGCGGGACCCACCGCTTCGTGGTCTGGTCGAGGCGGTACGCGCCGCCGATGTCGGTGCGGGCGTAGACGAGGCCCTTCTCCGACTGGTTGTAGACGATGCCGGGGACGAAGCCGCCCCCGACGATCTCGACGTTGCCCCAGGTGTAGGGGGAGACGGCGGCGTGGGCGGCTTCCTGGGTGGCGACGGCGACGAGTGCGCTGGCGACCAGGGCGCCGGCGGCGGCGACGGCCGCGAGCCGGGCGGGTGTGCGAGCGACGAGCGAGGGGGCGGACATCCGCAGCACTCCTTCGTGATGGCGGTGAGGGGCCTCCGGCGGCTGTGCCGGGGGTCCCTGGGATCGACGCCGAGCGACGACCGCCGCGACCGTATCGAAGCGCTTCGAACGAGCAGCAGAGCGTGAATCGTTTAGTCCCGGTGGGTGCGAGGCGCGGGACGCGCCGGACCAGGTGCTGGTCCGCGCGTGCGCCGGGGGACCGCGAGCGGTAGAACCGAAGCATGAGCCGCGACCGCGACCTGACGTCCGACCCTTCCGCCGAGCACCTCGCCGACCCCGCACGTGCCCAGGCCGAGCTCGATGCCGCCGACGCCCGCTCCGGCGGCAACCCCGACCACGCCCCGCGCTCGTTGCACGCCGTCGAGCTCGAGGCCGACGACGAGGCCATCGCCAGCAGCGACGAGTGGGACGACCCCGAGCGGCTCTAGCGGCCTAGGACAGGTCGACGCCGCGTTCGCGGACGCCCTGCAACAGAGCCTTGCCGTCCTCGCCCTGGATCACCGGGATACCGTCCGGGCGCCGGGCGGCGTCCTGCTCGGCCCGGACCTGGTCCGTCGTCGGCACGGGCACGCCGTGCGCGAGGACGTGCTCCCCGAACGTCAGCTGCCGGATGAGGATCGCCCGGACCCGCGCCGGGAAGTGCTGGGCCGCACCGGCGTAGATCTGAGGATCCCGCTGGCCGTCGTCGCCGACGAGCACCCACTGGACGTCCGGCAGCTCGGCGAAGAGCCGCCGCAGCTGGGCGACCTTGTGCGCGGGACCGCTGCGGAACCACCCGCTGTTGGTGGGCCCCCAGTCCGTGAGCAGGAGGGGGCCGGCCGGGTAGCGGTGCCGCCGCAGGAAGCGGGCGAGCGTCGGCGCGGCGTTCCAGGCGCCGGTGGAGAGGTAGACCACGGGGACCTCGCGGTCGCCCGCGCGCAGCTCCGCGTACAGCCGGGCCATGCCCGGGACGGCCTCGCGGGCGTTCTCGTGACGCATGAACACGTTCCACGCGGCGACGAAGGGGCGGGGCAGACGGGTCACCATCACGGTGTCGTCGATGTCGCTGACGATGCCGAGCCGCACGTCAGGTCCGATCACGTGGACGGGCGCCGTCGCCGTGGCGCCGTCGGTCGTCGTGAGCCGGACGTCGTGCCAGCCGGGGGCCAGGTCGGACTCGAGGATCGTGTCGACGTACCCGCCGCGGTCGGTCACCACGCGGTGGGTCCGGTCGCCGACCTGCACCTCGAGCTCGGCGCCCGAGACCTGGGCGGTCGCGAAGCTGCGCCACCCGCGCAGCGCCGTGGCCGAGCGCGAGCCGGCCTGCGCGCTCCCGCCGGCGCCCGGGAGGTCCTCGTCGCGGACGTGCGGGGCGGCCAGGAGGGTGCGGGCGAGGATGCGCACCCACCCGGTGCCGCCGTACCCCGCGTACGGCTCGATCCGCACGGTCCAGCCCCGGCCGCGCAGCTGGTGCGCCACGGCCCGGTCGAACCCGCTCTCGATCCGTGCGGCGAGGTGGGTGCGCGGCACGGACGACGCCGGGTTGGTCGAGGCGCCGGACGGGCCGCCTGGTCGGGCGGTACGAAGCACCGGCCCGCCGCCGGGTTCGACGACGGGCCGGGCGCTGGGGGATGCACTCACGCGGTGTCCTTCGCGGACGCCTTCCGCGCGGCGGTCTTCTCGCTCTGTGCGTTGCCGGTCGTCAGGACCCCGCCGGCGGACTCGAGGTGGGCCCGGACGAACCAGTGGAACAGCTCGAGCTCGTGCAGGTGCCCCACGAGCAGGTCGTTGGTGACGTCGTCGATCTCCTCGACGTCCTTGGCGGCCTTGCGGTGGTCCTCGATGACGCCGACGTAGACGACGTCGAGGGCGCCGAGGTGCGCGATCGCACTGTCGCGACCGATCGAGTAGTCCTC
The DNA here is from genome assembly GCF_001426725.1 of Cellulomonas sp. Root137. Classification (NCBI taxonomy): domain Bacteria; kingdom Bacillati; phylum Actinomycetota; class Actinomycetes; order Micrococcales; family Cellulomonadaceae; genus Cellulomonas; species Cellulomonas sp. Root137. The sequence goes on from NZ_LMFG01000003.1 coordinate 373,612, forward strand.
CCACGTGCGGTTCTTCACCAGCTCGCCGGGGGTGCCCACCGGTGCGACGCCGAGCGTGGCGATCCGCTCCGCGATGGCGTCGACCATCAGCCGCACCGCGTCGACCTGCGGGTCGAGCATCTCGTGCACCGCGATGAAGTGGGGGCCGACCACGTTCCAGTGGATGTGCTTGAGCGTCAGCGCCAGGTCGTTCAGGGCGTCCAGGCGCTGCTGGAGCACGGCAGCGACGTCGGCTCCCTGCTGGAGGGTGAGGGACGGGACGGTGTACTTCGGCAAGACCATGGGGCATTCCTTCGGTCGAGGGCGCGGGGTTTCTGCCCGACTGCCACCACCGTGTCAAAGGTGGGCGGGTGCCGCCATCCGAACGGGTCAGGCGAAAGGGTCGCCGCGGTCGGCCAGGCGACGTGCGACGTCGTCGGGCGTCAGCTGCTGGAGTCCGGGCCCGATCTCCTCCCACCACCGAGGCGCCGCGACGTGGGGCACCTCCCGGCCGCGCAGCGAGTACGGGGTGATGGTCGTCTTCGCAGGGTGGTTCTGGGACCAGTCGATGAGGACCTTCCCGCCGCGGATGTCCTTCTTCATCACCGCGACCACCAGCTCCGAGTGCGCGGCGGCGATCTCGTAGGCGATGTCACGCGCGTACTGCCGGACCTCCAGCACGGTCTGCTTCCCGGGCAGGGGCGCGTACAGCTGCATGCCCTTGCTCCCGGAGGTCACGGGCACCGTGGTCCCGAGCCCGTCCTCGCGCAGCCGGTCCGCCACGAGGTGCGCGACGGCGGCGCACTCTGCCAGCCCCGCAGGCGCGCCCGGGTCGAGGTCCACCACCAGCCGGTCGGGCTTGTGGATCTTCCCGCGCGGACCCACGCGCCACTGCGGCGTGTGCAGCTCGAGCGCGCCCTGGTTGGCCGCCCACACCAGGCCCGCGAGGTCGTCGAGGAACGGCAGCTCCAGCTCCGCACCCTCGTCCTCGGCACCGGGTGCCGCGCGCAGGGTCTGCCGACGGATCCAGTCCGGGGCACCCCGCGGGGTGTTCTTCTCGAAGAACTTCTCGCCGTCGACGCCCCCGGGCCAGCGGATCCGGGTCACCGGTCGGTCCTTCAGCTGGGGGAGGATCGCCGGCGCCACCTGGACCAGGTAGTTCATCACCTCGGCCTTGGTCATCCCCGTGGACGGGTACATGACCTTCTCCAGGTGGCTGACCCGGACCTGGCGGCCCTCGACGTCGACCATCTGCCGTTCGGGTGTCATGGCTGCTCCCACGGGTCGGCGTCGGTGTCGGTGCGCACGGCCCGCACGACCGGCTGCCGCAGCCGACCCGTGGGGTTCCTGGCGAGGTAGAGCGTGTCGACGACCACGGTCGGCTCGACCCAGCGGGTGCCGCGCGCGTCGATCGGGGGCACCTCGTCGTCGAAGGGCGAGTCCGCTCGGGCCACGAGGAGCTCCTGCAGCTCGCTCGCGCGTCTGCCCGTGAGCCCGCTGCCCGCACGGCCGAGGTAGCGCAGGGCCCCGTGGGCGTCGCGCGCACCGAAGAGCACCGCTCCCATCCGGCCCGACCCGTTCGTCTCCTCGCGCCAGCCACCGACGAGCGCGGCCCGGGTGCGGCGGTGCGGCGCCTTGACCCAGTCGCGGGAGCGCCGGCCCGGCGCGTAGGTGGACGTCCGGCGCTTGGCGACCACGCCCTCGAGGCCGAGTCCCTTCGTGACCTCCCACAGCTCGGCGCCGTCGGGGTACACGGGGGAGAGCTGCACGTTCTCGGGGACATGGAGCCCGCTCAGCGCCTCCCGGCGCTCGTCGTAGGTCCGGCCCGTGAGATCGACGCCGCCCAGCCGCGGCGCGTCGAACAGCAGGAACGTCACCGGACGATGGGCAGCGAGAGCCTCCGCACGGCGGGTCTCGCGGACGTGCATCCGCTCCGCGAGGGCGGTGAACGAGGGGATCCCGTCGGCCATGAGGACGATCTCGCCGTCCAGCATCGCGTCCGGGACCGCACCGAGTCCCGCCAGCTCGGGGTACGCGACGGTGATCTCCCGCTCGTTGCGGCTCCAGAGCCGCAGCCGGCCGGACGTGGTGTCCGCGAGCGCCCGGACACCGTCCCACTTCACCTCGAACGCCCACTCCGGCCCGCGCGGAAGCTCCGCCGGACCGGTCGCAGGGGTGGCGAGCATGGGCTCCACGGGTCCATCCTGCCCATAGGAGGTCGCGCGAGGCGCGGTCAACATCCACACGCCCTGCTGCCATCGACGGAGGACACGGCCATGCGAGCGATCTGGAAGGGTGCCGTCGCGTTCGGGCTGGTCAACGTCCCGGTGCGGTTGTACTCGGCGACGGGGGAGCACGAGGTCACGCTGCACCAGGTGCACAAGGAGGACGGCGGGCGGATCAGGTACCGCAAGTTCTGCAGCATCGACAACGAGCCCGTCGAGATGTCGGACATCGCCAAGGGGTACGAGACGGACGACGGCGAGCTGGTCGTCCTGACCGACGAGGACTTCAAGTCCCTGCCGCTGTCCACGGAGCGCGAGATCGAGGTGCTCGAGTTCGTGCCGGTCGACCAGGTGGACCCGATCCTGCTGCAGAAGACGTACTACCTCGAGCCCGAGAAGACGGCCGCCAAGCCGTACGCGCTGCTGAGGGGGGCGCTCGAGCAGGCCGACCGCGTGGCGGTGGTGAAGGTGGCGCTGCGTCAGCGCGAGTCGATGGCGATCTTGCGGGTACGCGACAACGTGATCGTCATGCAGACGCTCCTGTGGCCCGACGAGGTCCGTGCGGCCGACTTCCCGATCCTCGAGGACGACGTGTCGGTGCGCCCGCAGGAGCTGGCGATGGCGGCGTCCCTGGTCGAGTCGCTCGCGGCGGACTTCGACCCGTCGCAGTACGAGGACCGCTACGCGGGCGCGCTCGAGCAGCTCATCGAGGCCAAGGTGTCCTCCGGGAGCACGCGTGCGGTGCCCGTCCCCGCTGGTGAGGAGGCCGGCGCCGACGGTGGTGGCGACGTGGTCGACCTGCTGGCGGCGCTGCAGCGCAGCGTGGAGAAGGCCCGCGGCGCGCGTGGTGAGGAGCCGGCGAAGGACGAGGAGAAGCCGAAGGCCAAGGCGAAGAAGGCCAAGGCCAAGGCGTCGTGAGCGCGGCGGACCGGCAGGCCGATGCCGTCGCCGCACTGAGACGGATCGCCTTCCTGCTGGAGCGTGCCCAGGCGAGCCCGTACCGCAGCGAGGCCTTCCGCAAGGCCGCCGTCAGTGTCGAACGTCAGGCGGCCGACCGCCTGACGGCGCTCGCCGCGTCGGGCTCGCTGGCGGACCTGCCGTCGGTCGGTGCGCGCACGGCGGACGTCGTCACGCACGTGCTCCGTGGCAAGCGCGTCGAGTACCTCGACAGTCTCGAGGCCGAGTACGCGGAGGCGCGCGCGGCCGCCGCGGACCCCGGTGCGGTCGCCCTGCGCGAGGCGCTGCGCGGCGACCTGCACTCCCACACCGAGGCGTCGGACGGGGCGACGCCGATCCACGAGATGGTCCTGGCGGCCCTCGAGCTGGGGCACGATTACCTCGCGATCACGGACCACTCGCCGCGGCTGACGGTGGCCAACGGCCTGTCGGCGTCGCGGCTGCGCGCCCAGCTCGACCAGGTGGCGGCGCTGAACCGCGCGGTGGGCCCGTTCCGCGTCCTGACCGGGATCGAGGTCGACATCCTCGACGACGGCGCGCTGGACCAGGACCCCGACCTGCTGGACCAGCTCGACGTCGTCGTCGCGTCGGTGCACTCGAAGCTCCGCATGGAGTCGGGGCCGATGACGCGCCGGATGATCGCCGCGGTGAGCAACCCGCGCACGGACGTCCTGGGGCACTGCACGGGCCGTCAGATCAAGGGCAAGAGCCGCCCGCAGAGCGAGTTCGACGCCCGCGCGGTGTTCGACGCCTGCGCGGAGCACGGGGTCGCGGTCGAGATCAACTGCCGCCCCGACCGGCTCGATCCTCCGCACGAGCTCCTCGCGGTCGCGATCGACGCCGGCTGCGACTTCTCCATCGACACGGACGCCCATGCCCCCGGCCAGCTGGACTGGCTCATGGCGGGCTGCGCACGCGCCGCGGAGCACCACCTGGACCCCGCCAGGGTGATCACCACGCTGCCCGTCGAGGGGCTCCTGGCGCGAACGCACAGGTGACGCGACACGCCCGATGCACGGAAACACGCCTGTCCCGGGTTAGTGTCAGCCGATCGTCCCCGGTTGCCGCGGTTCTGCCGCGCGCCCGGGGGATGGCCCGGAAGTGGGCCTGCATGTCCGAGTGAACACAGAGGAGCACATCCAGTGAGCGTGAACCGCACCGAGCTCGTCCAGGCCGTCGCGGCCAAGACCGGCCTGTCCAACACCGACGCGGACAAGGCCCTCAAGGCCTTCCAGGAGGTTCTCGTCGAGAACCTCAGCGCCGGCGAGGCCGTCACGATCCCCGGCTTCCTGGCCGTCGCCCGCGCCGAGCGCGGTGCCCGCACGGGCATCAACCCCCAGACGGGTGAGAAGCTCGAGATCCCCGCGGGCTACCGCGTGAAGCTCACGGCCGGCAGCGCCCTCAAGCGCGCCGTCCAGGGCTGACCTCAGCACCTCGACCGAGCCCTCGATCCTTCGGGATCGGGGGCTCGGTCGCGTTATAGTGGGAACCAGTCTCAGCAAGAGGGGGTCGCTCTGATGGTGGTCGTGCCGCGGCAGACGCGTCAGCGCGCCGAGATCCTCGACCTCCTCGAGGACGTCGACGAGTTCCGCAGCGCCCAGCAGCTGCACGAGATGCTCCGTGCGCGGGGCTCGAGCGTCGGCCTGGCCACCGTGTACCGCGCGGTGCAGAGCCTCACCGAGCACGGTGACGTCGACGTGCTGCGCACCGAGGACGGGGAGTCCGTCTACCGCCGGTGCGAGCAGCGCAGCCACCACCACCACCTCGTGTGCCGCTCCTGCGGGCGGACGGTCGAGATCGAGGCGGGCCAGGCGGAGGCGTGGGCGGCCCAGGTGGGCGCGGCGCACGGGTTCGACGACGTCGACCACACGATCGAGCTGGTCGGCACGTGCGCGAGCTGCCAGGAGTCCGCGACGGCCTGACGCGCCGTCAGTCCCGGGCGCCCCGGGCGAGCAGCTTCGGGAACGCCCACCACACCGCGGTGATGACGAGGATCGCGACGATCCCCACCGTCCAGCCCGCGGTCCGGGTGAGGACGACGTCGAACACGAGCATCGCGCTGCCGGCCATGACGAAGGCCAGGACCACCAGCCCCGCACGCGCGAGCCGGTTCCCCGCCGAGACGAGCTCCGGCTTGAGGCGCTGGCGGAACAGGACGCGGTGCAGGCTCGCGGGGGCGGTGATCAGCGTGGTCGCCAGCACGGCCAGGAGCACCAGGACCAGGTACAGGTCCTCCTGGTAGGCGTCCAGGTCCGCGAACCGCTGCTGGAACGGGATCGTCAGCAGGAAGCCCGTGAGGATCTGCGTGCCGGTCTGGGTGACCCGGAGCTCCTGCATGAGCTCGTCCCAGTTGCGGTCCGCGCGCTCGTTGTCGGTCTCCCGACGGCCGTCGTCCGGGGCTGCGTCGTGCTGGTGCACCGTCGTCCTCCTTCTGGTCTGGTCGGATCATGCCGCACGTGCCCGTCGTGCGCAGGTGCGGCCCTGACGTCGGGGAAGATGGACCCGTGACCCGACTGCATGACGCCGACCGCCGAGACTTCGCCTCCGACAACTACGCGGGGGTGCACCCCGAGGTGCTCGCCGCGATCGCGGAGGCCAACGGTGGCCACCAGACCGCGTACGGCGAGGACGTGTACACGACCCGGCTGCAGGAGGTCGTCGCCCAGCACTTCGGCGACCAGGCGACGGCGTTCCCCGTGTTCAACGGCACGGGGGCGAACGTGCTGTCACTGCAGTCCGTGCTCCCGCGCTGGGGCGCCGTCGTGTGCGCCGTGACCGCGCACATCCACACCGACGAGAACGGGGCCCCCGAGCGGATGGGCGGCATCAAGCTGCTCACCGTGCCCACCCCCGACGGCAAGCTGACCCCGGAGCTCGTGGCGACGCAGGCGTGGGGGTTCGGCGACGAGCACCGCGCGCAGCCGGGCGTGGTCTCGATCACGCAGGCGACCGAGCTGGGCACCGTCTACACGCCCGACGAGGTCCGCGCGCTGGCGGACCAGGCGCACGCGCACGGGATGCGGCTGCACCTCGACGGGGCCCGGATCTCCAACGCGGCCGCCGCCCTCGACGTGCCGCTGCGCGCGTTCACCACCGACGCGGGCGTCGACATCCTGTCGCTCGGCGGCACCAAGAACGGGCTCCTCTTCGGCGAGGCCGTGGTGGTGCTCGACCCCGCGGCGGACGGCGGCCTGACGTACCTGCGCAAGATGGACATGCAGCTCGCGTCCAAGATGCGGTTCGCGTCCGCGCAGCTCGTCGCCCTGTTCGAGGGCGACCTCTGGCTGCGCTCGGCCCGGCACGCGAACGCCATGGCTGCCCGGCTGCGCGCCGGGATCGAGCACCTGCCGGGGGTGCAGGTGACGCGGCCCACGCAGGCGAACGGCATCTTCGTGATCTTCCCCGCCGGGGTGGCCGACGTGCTGCGCCGCCGGTGGCGGTTCTACGACTGGATCGTCGAGACGGGCGAGGTCCGGCTGATGTGCGCGTTCGACACCACCGAGGCCGACGTCGACGAGCTGGTCACCGCGGTCAAGGACGCTGTCTCCTGAGGCGCGGGGGTCCGCCTGACCGGACCCCCGGCGCCTCAGGGCGTCATCGCACGGTGCAGGCTGCGCCGTTCACCGTGAACGCGCGCGGGGCCGTGTTCGTACCGGTGTGCGAGCCGTTGAACCCGATCTCGGTGCTCGCCCCGGGCGCGAGCGTCGAGTTCCAGGCCAGCCCGGTCGCGGTCACCGACGACCCGGTCTGGGTGAACGCCGCGCTCCAGCCCTGCGTCACGGTCTGGCCGTCGGCGAACCCGAACCCGAGCGTCCACCCGGTCAGCGCGGTGGTCCCGGTGTTGGTGATCCGGATCGACCCGGTGAACCCCGAGCTCCAGCTGTTCGCCGCGTAGGTCACCGCGCACGAGCCGGTGGCCACGTCCGGAGCCGTGTACGCGGTCAGCGCGGAGGAGGACGCGGACCGGTTGCCGGCGGCGTCCTTCGCCACGACCGTGAACACGTAGGACGTCCCGGCCGCCAGGCCGGTCGCGGTCCAGCTCGGCGTCGTGCTGCTGCCGACGAGCGTGCCCGCCCGGTAGACGTCGTACCCGGTCACCGCCACGTTGTCCGTGGACGGCGTCCAGCGCAGCGGGATCGAGGTCGTCGTCCCCGTGCCGGCCTCCAGACCGGTCGGGGCCGTCGGTGCCACGGTGTCGGCGGTGCCCCCGACGGCGGTCCGCGTGGTCACCATCGTCGACGCGGCGGACACGTTCCCCGCGACGTCCTTGGCCCGCACGGTGAACGAGTACGACGTGTCCGCCGTCAGCCCGGTCACGGTGAAGGCGGTCGACGTCGTCGTCCCCACCAGGGTCGTCCCGCGGTACACCTCGTACCCCGCGACCCCCGACCCGGCGTCCGTCGACGGGGACCAGGTCAGCGGCACGCTCGTGGTGGACGGCGTCCCCACGGCGAGGTTGGCCGGCACCGTCGGAGCGGTGCCGTCGCCCGGCTGACCGCCGACCTCGGCGAGGGACTTGCCCGTGGTGCTGCCCGCCCCGCCGAGCCTGACCGTGTGGTCGAGGCTGACGAACTTGCCTCCGTCCTGCCACAGCGAGGGCTTCAGGAGCGCGTACTTGGGCTCGTCCCAGGTGGTCCAGTCGTGGTTGAGCAGGCCGCCGGTGTCGCCGGAGTTCGGGTTGAGCACCCAGAACGTGTGGCTCAGCCGCCGCTCGACGATGAGGTCGCGCAGCGCGGTCATCCACTTCTCGTTGCGGCCGCCGTCCATGAAGCCGCCCCACTCGCCGATGAGCAGCGGCGCGGTGTTCTGCTTGTGCAGGTAGAGCCAGTTCGGGTCCCACACGTCACGCTCGAGCGTGGTCCGGTCCCACGTGCCCTGGAACCACGGCTGGTCGAACACCAGCGGTCCGTAGTCGTGCGGGGAGTAGACCAGCTGGTCCTGGTTCGCGCCGAGGTCGATCGGGAAGTCCTTCACGCCGCGCAGGTTCCCGCCCCACCAGGTGCCGTAGTAGTCGGTGAGCCCCGTCGAGGTCCACGGCACTCCCGGCTTCGGGTAGACCTCGATGCCCTCGACGAAGATCAGCCAGTGCGGGTTGATCGCGAGGATCCTGCGCCCGGCGGTCTGCGCGAAGTGCTTGAAGTTGTCCTTGTCGCTGGACCCGTCCCACTTGGCGCGCTCGGTGGCACCCGGCGTGCCGTGCGGCTCGTTCTTCACGTCCGCGCCGATGATCGTGTCGTTGGTCTTGTACCGCTCGGCCACCCACTCCCAGCCCGCGTAGACGTCCTCGGTGGTGATCGCCCCCTTCCACCACACCGGGTAGACGTGGCCGGCGTTGTCCGCCTCCGCGCTGTGCACGTCGAGGAAGACCTTGATGCCGTACTTCTCGCACAGGGTCAGCCAGTGGTCGAAGATCTGCAGGCTGTTCAGGCCCTCGAGCTCGGGGTTGGCGTACGTGTTGACGTTCGGCTTCAGGAACGTCCCGGCCTTCCACTCGAGCAGCAGCTGCGTGGAGATGGGCACGCGGACGGTGTTGATGCCGCGGTCGGCCATGCCCTTGGTGATGGTGGTGATGTTGCCCGACCAGAGGCCGTGGAAGACGCGCTCGCTCGCGTTGAACCCGAACCAGTTGGTGCCCGTCAGCCACACCTCCTTGCCGGCCTCGTCGACGATCTTGTTGCCCGACACGTGCAGCCAGTCGTCCCCGGCTGCGGCATGGGCGGGGACGGCGCCTAGCACGAGCGGGGCCGTCAGGGCGGCGGTGGCGGCGACGCTGGTGGCGAGCGCGCGCAGGCGATGGGTGGACGACACGGTTCTCCTCAGGTGGTCGGTCGGAACGGTCGAGCGGGGGCCCTCCTGGCTGGAGGACCCCCGCTCGTCATGCCGTCAGGTCACGCGTTGGTGCAGGTCGCACCGTTGAGCGTGAAGGCGGTGGGCGCGTTGTTCGTGCCCGAGTGGGAGCCGTTGAACCCGATGTCGGTGCTCTGGCCGGCACCGAGGGTGCCGTTCCACGCCGCGTTCTTGGCGGTGACCGCCGTGCCCGACTGCGACCAGTCGGCGCTCCAGCCCTGCGTGACGGTCTGGCCGTTGGCGAACGTGAACCCGAGGGTCCAGCTGCTCAACGCCGTCGTGCCGGTGTTGGTGACCTTCACCGAGGCGGTGAAGCCCGTGTTCCAGCTGCTGGCGGTGTACTTGACCGAGCAGGTGCCGGTCGACGACCCCGACTGCGTGGTCGCGGAGACGGCAGCGGACGGTGCCGAGACGTTGCCGGCGGCGTCCTTGGCGCGGACGGTGAACGAGTACGCGGTGGCGGCGGACAGGCCGGTCACGGTGTAGCTCGTCGAGGTGGTCGTCGCCACGAGCGTGGTGCCGCGGTAGACGTCGTAGCCGGTGACGGCCACGTTGTCGGTGGACGCGGTCCAGGACAGCGGGACCGACGTCGTCGTGGTGGTGCCGGCCGTCAGGCCCGCCGGCACCGAGGGCGCCGTCGTGTCGGTGACCGTGCCGGTCTGGGTGGTCGCCGAGACGGCCGAGGACGCCGCCGAGACGTTGCCCGCGAGGTCCTTGGCGCGGACGGTGAACGAGTACGCGGTGGCGGCGCTCAGGCCGGTCACGGTGTAGCTCGTCGAGGTGGTCGTCGCCACGAGCGTGGAGCCGCGGTAGACCTCGTAGCCGGCGACGCCGGTGCCACCGGTGTTGTCGGTCGACGCGTTCCATGAGAGCGGGACCGACGTCGTGGTGGTGGTGCCGGCCGTCAGACCGGTCGGGACCGAGGGCGCCGTCGTGTCGGTGACCGTGCCGGTCGCCGTCGTGGCGGAGACCGCGGTGGAAGCAGCCGAGAGGTTCCCGGCGGCGTCCTTGGCGCGGACGGTGAACGAGTACGCGGTGGCCGCGGTCAGGCCGGTCACGGTGTAGCTCGTCGAGGTGGAGGTGCCCACCAGGGTGGTGCCGCGGTAGACGTTGTAGCCGGTCACGGCCACGTTGTCGGTCGACGCGGTCCAGGACAGCGGGACCGACGTCGAGGTCGGCGTGCCGGCCGTCAGGCCCGCCGGCACCGAGGGCGCCGTCGTGTCGACCGGGGGAGTCGTGCCACCCGCGAGGACGGGGTAGGCGTTGGCGACGAGGGTCTTGAACTGGTCCTCGAACCACTGGCCGGCCAGCGGCGCGTTCGGCGTGGCGCCCGTCAGCTGGTTGGACAGCTTGGGCGACACGAAGGTCGGGTCGCACATGCGGTCGAACCGCTTGCCCTGGTCGTTCGGAATGTCGGACGACGCACCGTCGGACTCACCCGGGGGCTTGATCCAGACGAACGCGTCGATGTACGAGCCGGCGTAGCCGGCGGGGGACGCCTGCGGGAGCTCGCCGATGCCCGCTCCGAGCGGGTTGCACCAGGCGCCGCGGTGGACGCGCTTGTCCACCTTGGACTCGTTGACGTAGGTGTTGTGGTTGGTGCTGGTCGACACGGCGGTCGGACGCGCCGGGCCGCCCCAGCCGTTGCGCGAGGTGTCGACGAGCATGCCGAGTGACGACGGGAAGCCGGCCGCGACGAGCAGTCGGTGCATGTGCGCCGTGAAGTCGGCCTCGTCGAAGTCGAAGTTCCACTCGTAGAACGAGCTCGAGCGGATCGGGGTGCCGCCCACCGAGATCGTCGAGTCCGGCAGGAACGGCTCGTTCAGCGGCGTCGTGTTGGCCACGTCGCTGACGAAGCCGTCGATCGAGGCGAACCCGGCGGTCGTGGACTTGGCGACGTCCGCGAACAGGGTGGCGGCCGGACCGGCGTTGCTGTCCCAGCCGAGCCAGCCGGAGTGGCCGATGTCGATGTAGTTGTAGACGTTCGGGATGGCGTGCAGCTTGTCGAGCGCGTACTTCACGCCGGCCTTGTAGTACGGCGCCGCCTGCTGGCAGGTGGCCTCCGAGATGTTGGTCACCAGGTTGGGCAGCGAGTCGGGCTCGATCGTCGCCGCGATGCGGATGTCCGCGTACTTCGGGTCGCTGAGCAGCGCGGCGATCGGGTCGATGTACTCGGTCTTGTACCGGGCCAGGCCGGCGTCGGTGGCGGGGAGCTCACCGTTGGACGCCAGGGCGTAGCAGTCGCGGCCGGGCAGGTCGTAGATGACGAGGTTGAAGACGATCGGGCCGGAGCCCTTCTGGGCGACGGCGTTGTCCAGGTGGAACTTCAGGCCGTTGCCGTCGGCGTTGCCGGTGATCGCGCTGATCCGGTCCATCCAGACGGCGGTGGGCTGCTTGGCCACGGTCCGCATCTTCGCGGCGAGCGTGGCGTCGCCGGCACGTGTGGCAGCGCTCTCAGCCGCTGCCGCGTACGTGGGGTTCACGTACTGCGTCGCACCGGCGTAGGGGTTGTCGACGTGCGCCTCCGCGGCGCTGGCGCTCGTCGTGATGCACAGGGGTGCTGCGAGCAGCGCCATCGCTGCCGCGGCGGTCGTGGCCGCGCGCAGGCGCTGCCTCACCGCTCTCTTGCCGTGTGTGGACACGTAGTCCTCCGGGTGTCGATCGAACTGCCCGGTCGGCCATCCCGTCCGGGCGCAAGTCGTCCGGGGAAGTCCACGGCGACTGGTCGCTAGATCACCACGCGGACTTTCCGGGCGGCACGGGGCGAATCGTTTAGGTAGTCCCCGTTACCGAACTGTGACACGCATGAGAGCGTTCTCATCTGGACCGCGGACCGGTGCTGCCGCGCACTGCGAGGCCTCCGATCTGCAGGGCGCGGCGGGCGCGGAGGTCCCCGTCCAGGACTGCGAGGACTGCCTCGCCGGTCGCTGTTCCGAGGTCCCGCTGGGCCGAGGGGAGGGTCGTGATCGAGGGCGTGGCGAGGCGGCAGAGGGCCGAGTCCGAGCCCGCGACGATCGACAGGTCCCAGGGCACCGCGAGGCCCGTGCGGCGGGCCACGTCGAGGGCCGCCACGGCCATCTGGTCGGAGTCGTAGACGATCGCGGTCGGCGCGCGACCCCCCGTCAGCAGCCGGCGGGTCGCCACCGCGGCCTCCTCCGCCGTGCCTCCCGTGGCCTCGTGGACCAGCACCCCGGAGGCCGCGTCGAGCACGCCCGTGAGCGCCCCGAGCCGCTCCCGCGTCCGCACCAGCTCCTTCGGACCGCTCACCAGGGCCACGTGACGGTGGCCCAGCTCGAGCAGGTAGCGGCCGACGCGCCCGAAGGCCTCGGCGTCGTCCAGGGTCACGGCGGCGAGGTCGACGTCGCTCTGACCTGCACCGACGACCACCGCGGGGGCGCGCAGGCGGCGCAGGGCGTCGAGCCGGGGATCCTCGAGGAGCACGTCGGTGACGACCATGACGTCGAAGCGACGCTCCGCCCACCACTCGCCGTAGAGGGCGACGGCAGCCTCCGGTCCGTCGACGAGCTGGAGCACGAGCGCGAGGTTGCGGGTGGCCAGGACCTCCTGGAGCGAGATCACGAACTCGAGCACGCCGGTCGCCTGGGCCACCGGCCCGGCCGCCCCGCGGTCGAAGACGAGACCGATGGCGCGCGGCCCCGTCCGCATCGACCGGGCGGCCGCGCTCGGCCGCCAGCCGAACTCGTCGGCGACGCGCAGCACGCGCTCCCGGGTGGCCGCAGAGACGCCCGGCCGGCCGTTCAGGGCGTACGAGACGACGGCGATCGACACGCCCGCGGCGCGCGCCACGTCGGTGATCGTCGGGCGCCGCGCAGGGGCGGACGAGGGGCTGGGGGAGGACGGCCCGGACGACGGCGTCGACGGCGACGCGGAAGAGCCGGGTGCTCCAGAGTCATATGCAGGTGTGACCACGATCACCTAGTGTGTCGCCCGATGCGGGTGAAATGCATCATCTCGGCTCCGACGACGTGGGCGAGGGATGTGGGGTCATGGGAACAGTGCGGCGCGGACCGGTCTCACCGACGGCACGGCGGACGATCGGCGTGCTCTCGCCGGTGGTCGGCGGGTTCTACTTCGGAGCGTTGATCGCGGGCGTGGCCCGGGCAGCACGAGCGGCCGGGCACCGCGTCGTGGCCGTGCAGACGTACCCGGCTGGGCTGGACCGGGAGCGGTACCCGGACGAGTCGATCCTCGACGCGCCCGTCGCCCTCGGCGCGGTGGACGGGCTCGTCGTCGTGGGCAAGGCGCTGCGCAGCGACCGGCTCGCCTCGGTCCAGCAGTGGGGGCTGCCCGTGGTGCTCGTCAGCGAGGAGCCCCAGTCGGCCGACGACGCGGTCGTGCTCCCGGACAACCTCGGCGGGGTGCGCGCCGCCGTCGAGCACCTGCTCGGTCACGGCCACACGGCGATCGGCTTCATCGGCTGCCTCACGCAGCGGGACATGCGCGAGCGCTTCGCCGCCTACCGCGCGACGCTCGCCGAGCACGGCATCGAGCCGCCCGACGCGTGGATCTACGAGTCGTCGGACAACCACGAGCAGGGTGGTGCCGACGCGGCCGCCCGGATGCTCGCCGCCGGCTCACCCACCACGGCCGTCATCGCGGCCACCGACCGGAACGCCATCGGCTTCCAGCGCGCCCTGCGTGCGGCCGGCCTCGTGCTCCCGCGGGACCAGGCCGTGATCGGGTTCGACCACGCCGACTCGGGCGCTCGCGTGACGCCCCGGCTGTCCACCGTCGACGCGCACTACGACCGCGTCGGCGAGACCGCGGTGTCGCTCCTGCTGTCCCGCATGCGCGGCGAGGAGGTCCCCGGCGGGGAGTACCGGGCGCCGTCGACCCTGGTCCTGCGGGAGTCCTGCGGCTGCACCGAGTCCGCGCAGTCGGCTCCGGCCACGGGCGCCGGGACCGGCAGCCGCAGCGGGTACCAGGTGCTCCGGGCGCTCGCCGGCACGGCGTTCGTCGGCCCTGCGGGTGTCGGCGGTGCCCGTCGGACCGGCGTGGCCCCACGCGAGACGTGGTGGCACGCCGTCGTCGAGCCGATCGAGACCGCGGCAGAGCGCGGGACCACGCCCGGGACGGCCACCCTGGCCCGGCTCGCCGACGTCACGGCGGCGATGCAGCCGCACCCCGAGGCGCTCGAGCAGCTGGTGACCTGCCTCCGCGGGGTGGAGGCCGACGTGGTGGAAGCGCTCTCTCACCCGGAGCACGAGGTGGCGGTGCGGCGCGCGGTCACCGAGGTGCTCCTCGCCCTGACCCGGGGCTGCACGCGGGCGATGCTGGCCCGGAGCGGGCAGCTCGAGCGCACCATCGTCGACCAGTACGAGGTCGACATGGACCTCCTGCGCGGCGACGGAGCCAGCCCGCGTGCCCTCGGCTGGCTGCCGCGCGGGGTCCGCGGTCATGCCTGCCTCGGGCTCTGGCTCGGCGCCGACCGGGGTCCCGGCGACCGGGAGATGGAGATCGTCGGCGTGCACGACACGTCGGGCACCCTGTCGCGCCTCGTCGGCGTCCGGACGACCGCCAGCCAGTTCCCCCCGGCGGCGCTGACCAGGGCAGGGACGGTCGGCTCGAACGAGCTGACGTTCGTCGTCCCGGTGACGTTCGGGGGCAGCGACTGGGGGCTGCTGGCGATCGACGGCACCGTGGAGACGCGGGCGACGAGCGCCCGGGACCGGTTCAACCACTGGGCCGCGCTGCTGGCGGTCGCGCTCGACCAGGAGCGCCTGCTGGCGAACCTGCGCGAGCAGCGTCGCGCGCTGGAACAGGCCGCCGCGCGGGAACGCTCCCTGGCGGACACCGTGCGCGCCAGCGAGGAGCGCTACGCGCTGGCGTCCATGGCCGCGCACGACGGCACCTGGGACTGGGACGTGTCCGCCGGCACGGTCTACTACTCGCCGCGCTGGAAGCAGACCCTGGGGTACGACGATGACGTCATCGGCGACTCGCCGGGGGAGTGGCTCGAGCGGGTTCACCCCGCCGACCGCGACGAGCTGTCCGCGTCGATCGCCTCGCAGCTGGCCGGTGCCGGCTCCCCGCTCGAGCTCGAGCACCGCGTCCGCACGTCCTCCGGCGACTACCGCTGGATGCTCTGCCGGGCTGTGACAGTGCTCGACGACGCCGGCTGCCCCGCACGGCTGGTGGGCGCCCTGGTGGACGTCACGGAGCGCAAGGAGCAGGAGATCGCCCTGCAGCGTGACGCGCTCCGTGACCCGGAGACCGGGCTGGTCAACCGGCTGCTCTTCCTGGACCGGCTCGGCGCCGCGGTGCTCCGGACCAGGCGGTCGCCCGGGTACGACTGCGCGCTGGCCCTCGTGCGGGTGCTCGACGGGCCGGCGATCCCCACGCAGGGGCACGTGGAGGCGGACGGGGACGCGCGGCTCGACCTGCACCGCGAGCTGGTCCGCCGCCTGCGCCGACCGCTGCGGGAGGGGGACACGCCCGCGCGCATCTCCGAGGACGACTTCGTCGTGCTCCTCGACGACGTCGGACCGGGCGGTGTGCCGAGCCGCCTCTCGCTGTTGCTGGACCAGCTGCGTCAGGAGCTGGGCTCGCGCGTCGCCATCGGGGTGCTCGGAAGCATCCGAGGCTTCCGCGACGTGGGGGAGGTGCTCCGCGAGGCGGACATCACCCTGCTCCGGGGAGCCTCTCGGCAGGGCCGCCCGGGATCGGTCCTCCGGTAGGACGACGACGCCCCCGCCTCCCGGAGCGGGAGACGGGGGCGTCTGTGCGTGCGATCAGCTGCGGCCGCGGGCCGGGCCGTGCGTGGGGCGCGAGGCGCCGTGGCCCGGGCGGGGGCCCGAGTCGAGGCGGATGCGCAGCGGGCGTCCGGCGACCCGGGTGCGGGCCAGCCGGTCGATCACGTCGGCCGACAGGCCGTCCGGGATGTCCACCAGCGCGAAGCTGCCGAAGATGTCGATCTTGCCGACGTCCTTGCCGGTCAGGCCGCCCTCACCGGTGAGCGCGCCCACCAGGGCGCCCGGCTGCAGACCGTCCCGGTGGCCGACGGCGACGCGCCAGCGCGGCGAGCCCCCGGCGATGTGCGTGTCCGCACGGCGACGCTCGCCGCGCTCCGGACGGTCGTAGCTGCGCTCGCCGTCACGCTCGCGGCCGCCACCGGTGAGGTGCGCACGCGAGAGGGCGTCGTCGAGGTCGTCGCCCTGGACCGCCACGGGACCCTCGTCGCCGACCGAGAGGGCCGTCAGCACGGCGAGCAGCTCGAACGGGTCGACGTCGGGATTCTGCGCCATGTGCACGGCGATGGCCTCGCGGTAGAGGTCCAGGCGGTCGAGCTCGGCGCGGGCGCCGGTGCGGGCCAGGAGGGCCTGCACGCGGTGCGCGGAGACCTCGGCCGGCGAGGGGATGTCGACCTGCAGGAGCGACTGGCGCGTGGTCCGCTCGATCTGACGCAGGCGCGACTGCTCGGCGGGCGTGACGAACGAGAGCGCCTCACCCTCACGCCCGGCGCGGCCCGTCCGGCCGATGCGGTGCACGTAGATCTCGGGCTCGCGCGGCACGTCGAAGTTGACGACGAGGCCGATGCGGTCGACGTCCAGGCCGCGGGCCGCGACGTCGGTGGCGACGAGCACGTCGAGCGCGCCGGTGCGGAGACGGTCGACGATCTTCTCGCGCTCGGTCTGGGCGACGTCACCGGAGATGTACGCGGCCGAGATGCCCCGCTCGATCAGCGCGCTGCCGACCTCCTCGGCGGCACCGCGGGTGCGGACGAAGACGATGGCCGCGTCGGCCTCGGACACGGCGAGCACGCGAGCGAGCGCGCCGGTCTTGTGGCGGTGCGGCACGACGGCGTACGTCTGGCGGACGCTCGTGACGGTCGAGGCCTGGCGCGAGACCGTGATCTCGACCGGGCGGTTCAGGTGCTGCTCGGCGACGCGACGGATCTGCGGGGGCATCGTCGCGGAGAACAGGGCGACCTGACGCTCACGCGGCGCGGCGGACAGGACCTTGTCGACGTCCTCGGCGAAGCCCATGCGCAGCATCTCGTCGGCCTCGTCCAGCACGAGGAAGCGGACCTGGTCCAGCTTCAGCGTGCGGCGCTCGAGGTGGTCGAGCACGCGACCGGGGGTGCCGACGACCACCTGGGCGCCGCGGGCGAGGGCGCGCTGCTGCGGCAGGAACGGCGAGCCGCCGTAGACCGCGAGCACGTTCAGGCCGGGCAGGTGGGTGGCGAACGACTGGATGGCATCGGCCACCTGCATCGCGAGCTCACGCGTCGGGGTCAGCACGATGGCCTGGACGGCGGGGATGTCGTAGTCGATCGCGGCGAGCAGCGGCAGGCCGAACGCGGCGGTCTTGCCGGTGCCGGTCTGGGCGACGCCGACGATGTCGCGGCCGCCGAGGAGCGCGGGGATCGCCTGCGCCTGGATGGCGGACGGAGTCGTGAAGCCGAGGTCCGCGATGGCGGCCTGGAGTGCCGGGGGGAGACCCAGCTCGTCGAAGGTGCCGTTCTCGGGCATGGAAGAGGGCGCAACAGAACTCATTGAAAGGGGGAACCGATCATCGCGGGGCGGAGCCCTGAACCGTGCACCGGGACGGCGAACAGCGGGTCGCAGCCCCGGACCACCCAGTGGCAACCGCTCACGCGATGCCTAGACCACACGACGCGAGGCGGGTCACGACCGGCTGAGCGGTGGTGACGACGCCTCGAAGGGGGACGCGACGAACTCCAGATTCATCGACGAGTCTACCGGGCGGAGGCCCCGAGCGGCAGGCGGCCCGCGGGTGACCTCGCGCACAGCGTCTACAGGCCGAGGCGCGGACCCTCGATCGCGGGGCAGGTGTCCATGACGACGTCCAGCCCGGCCGCACGTGCGCGCGCCGCGGCGTCCTCGTCGACGACCCCGAGCTGCAGCCAGACCGCCCGGGCACCGACGGCGATCGCCTGGTCCACCACGGCCCCGGCCAGGGTGCTGTTCACGAACACGTCGACGACGTCGATACGGCCGGCCACGTCGGCGAGCGAACGCACGCCCGCTGCACCGTGGACGGTCTCGGCTCGCGGATGCACGGGCACGATCTCGTGGCCGTGCGACTGCAGGTACCGCGCGACACCGAACGCCGCGCGCGACGTGTTGGTGGACAGCCCGACGACAGCCCAGCGTCCCGGGGTCGTCAGGAGGCGCGCGATCACGTCCGGGTCGTTGCGGTGCACCATCACAGAACTCTCGCACCCGCTGACCTGCGCCGCAGCCGAGGGCGCGCCGTCGTCGAGGGCAAGCCCGGCGGACGCATAGGATCGACGCCGCCAGGACGGGACGGTGACGGGGGAGGCAGTGGCGAGCAACGACGTCGTCTCCACGCGCGTGCTGACCGTGCCGAACGCCATCAGCCTGGTGCGTCTGCTCCTGGTCCCCGTGTTCGCGCTGCTCATCGCCCAGGGTGAGGACGGGTGGGCCCTCGCCGTGCTCGCCGTGTCCGGCGCCAGCGACTGGCTCGACGGGGTGCTGGCCCGGCGGCTCGGGCAGGTGTCCCGGGTCGGTCAGCTGCTGGACCCCGCGGCGGACCGCCTCTTCATCATCGTGACGCTCGTCGCCCTCGCCTGGCGCGACGTGGTGCCGTGGTGGCTGCTCGGGGTCCTCGTCCTGCGCGACGTCGTGCTCGCCGTCATGCTCATCGTCCTCGCGCGTGCGGGGTACGCGCCGTTGCAGGTGCACCTGGCGGGCAAGGCCGGCACCTTCGCCCTGCTCTACGCGTTCCCGCTGCTCCTCCTCGCGCAGTGGGACTCGTGGGTCGGCACCGTCGCCGGGGTCGCCGGGTGGGCCTGCGCCCTCTGGGGCGTCGCGCTCTACTGGTTCTCCGCGGTGGTCTATCTCGCGCAGGCGCGCCAGCTCCTGCGCGACGACGCGGGACGCTCATGAGCACGCGGCACGGGTCCAGCGAGCCGCCGCGCAGCCCGGACGCGTCCATGACGCTGCTCAACGAGGTCTACCGACGCCCGCTCGACCCGGGGTACGCGGAGGCGACCGCTCGTCGCGCCGCGGGTACCGGCCCCAGACGGACCTGGCGTTCGACCGCCGGCATGGTCCTTCTTGCCATGGGGCTGGGCCTGGGCGCGACGGCCGCGACGCTCGCCCTGCGGCAGCCGGCGGGGGCCGTGCTGGCCGCGCGCGAGCTCCTGGAGGCGCAGATCGAGCAGCGCCGCGCGGAGGCCGACGAGCAGCAGGCGGACATCACCGCGATGACCGACGAGATCGCGAGGCTCCAGGAGGAGCTCCTCGGCGACGAAGGCCAGTCCGTGCGCGACGAGATCGCGGGGGACTCCGTGCACTCCGGTGTGACGGCGGTGACGGGGCCCGGTCTGCGGCTCGTGCTCACGGACGCGCAGGCCGAGAACCGCGACGAGGAGGACCCGGAGCTCCGGGTGCAGGACGTCGACCTCCAGGTCGTGGTGAACGGCCTGTGGGCCGCCGGGGCGGAGGCTGTCGCCGTGAACGGGCAGCGCCTCACCGCGATGACCGCGATCCGGAGCGCGGGGGACGCGGTGCTCGTCGACCTCGTCGCCCTCAGCAGCCCGTACACGGTGGACGCCGTGGGCGATGCGGTGAGCATGCAGACGGAGCTCGCGCGGGCGAGCGCAGGTCAGCACCTGGCGACGCTCCGGACGACGTACGGGATCGGTGTCCAGATGACGTCGCAGAGCAAGCTCGAGCTTCCGGGGACCGGCCTGGTCACGCTCCACGAGGCCGAGGTTCCGGACGCCACCTCCGCGCCCGAGCCCCAGTCCGGCGCGGTCAGGGATGCATCTGGACAGAGCCTTGTGGCAGGGTCTGCAGGTCCGACACGGAGGGACGGCACGTGATCGCAGTCATCGGTCTGGTCATCGGCGTCGTCGGGGGTCTGCTCCTGCAGCCGACCGTGCCCGTCGAGCTCCAGCCCTACCTCCCGATCGCGGTCGTCGCCGCCCTCGACGCCCTGTTCGGCGGCCTGCGCGCGATGCTCGACGGGATCTTCGACGACCGGGTCTTCCTCATCTCCTTCCTGTCCAACGTGGTGGTCGCGGCGCTCATCGTGTTCCTCGGCGACCAGCTCGGCGTGGGCACGCAGCTGTCGACCGCCGTCGTCGTCGTGCTCGGCATCCGGATCTTCTCCAACGCCGCGGCGATCCGCCGGCACCTGTTCAAGGCATGAGCGTGACTCCGACGAGCGACGAGCGGGACGCCGACGGTCCGATGCCGCCCGACGACGTGGAGAACTCCCTGCCCCCGGTCGTGCCGGAGGACGAGGAGCCCACGCGGCCGAACTCCCTCCCTCCCGTGGTGCCGGAGGACGAGGAACCTGCGCCGACCAGCTCCTTGCCGCCGGTGGTACCGGACGACGAGGAGAACTCCCTGCCCCCGGTGGTGCCGGACGACGACGACACCGCGCCCACCAGGTCCGTGCCGCCCGAGGTGCCGCAGGACGAGGAACCCGAGGCGGCCGACGAGCCCGAGCCGGCGCCCGCCGGACCGACGCCCCCTCCTGAGCCGGCGGACGACGACCCGGTGGACGACCCGGTCCGGGCCGAGCCGAACGAGCAGAGCGGCTGGGCGGTCCTCGGTCGTGCCCTCAAGCCGCGGTCCACCCGCGCGCAGCTGGTCGCGGGCGTCCTGTGCGCGGTGCTCGGCTTCGCGCTGGTGGCGCAGGTGCGCCAGTCCGGTGAGGCCGACCTCGGCGGGATGCGGCAGGGCGACCTCGTCCGCATCCTCGACGAGACGACGAACCGCGGGGACGCCCTCGCCCGGGAGTCCGCGGACCTCGCGCGGGAGCGGGACGACCTGCTCTCGGGCTCGGACCGCCGGCAGGCCGCCCTCGACGCTCTGCGCCGCAGCGCCGAGACGCAGGGGATCCTCACCGGCCGTCTGCCCGCGGAGGGCCCTGGTGTGGTGGTCACCCTCACGGAGCCGGACGGCTTCATCAAGCCGATCACGATGCTGAACATGCTCGAGGAGATGCGGAACGCGGGCGCGGAGGCGGTGCAGCTCAACGACCAGCGGGTCACGGCGAGCAGCGCGTTCACGGGCACGGGTGGAGCGGTGGTCCTCGACGGCGTCGAGCTCACGGCGCCGTACCGCTGGGTCGCGATCGGCGACCCCGACATCATCGCCCCGGCGCTGCAGATCCCCGGGGGAGCGATGGCGCAGGTGCGCAACAACGGAGGCAGAGGGACCGTCGAGCGTCAGGAGCTCGTGGAGGTGGACGCCATCCGTGTCGTGCCGGATCCCGTGTTCGCGACGCCGGTGCCTCCGCAGGGCGATTGATCCTGTTCTGTGCGATCCGCGCAGCGTGCCGCGGGCTCCCACGTGGTGCCGACGTGCTGCGCCGACCCGCCCGGTCCGCATAGGGTGTGGCTGACCCCGAGGAACCCCGGGCGTCGAGGTGCGAGATGGGCCCGGGAGGTGGCATGAGCGGCGAGGACCCGCAGGTCGGACGCTTCGCGGGGGGACCCGACACCACGATGAGCTTCGGGGCGATCGAGCCCGTCGAGATCGAGGCATCGGCTCCCGTCGGGCTGACTCCGGACGAGGTCGCGGCGGTGCACGCGCTCCCGCCCACCTCCGCCCTGCTCGTGATGCAGCGCGGAGCGAGCGCCGGTGCGCGGTTCCTGCTCGATGCCGAGCGGACGGTCGCGGGGCGGTCGACGGCAGCCGACATCTTCCTCGACGACGTCACCGTCTCCCGCAAGCACGCCGAGTTCGTCCGCGAGGGCCAGACGTTCGTCGTCCGGGACATCGGGTCGCTGAACGGCACCTACGTCAACCGGACCCGCATCGACCAGTCGGCGCTGCGGGCGGGCGACGAGGTCCAGATCGGCAAGTACCGCATGACGTTCCACCCCAGCCCGCACCGCGACGCGGCCGGCGCGTGACCGGCCGGTCCCTGCCGCTCGGCCCCACGGGGAGCACCACGTGACGAGCGCCCGAGCACAGCGCGTGCAGGTCGACACCGCCGCACCGGCAGAGGTCACGCACGAGCCGTGGCCCCGCGGCATCTCGCGCCGCGCCTCGATGCGGATCTCCGACGTCCTGGCCGCGCTGCGCATCGAGTTCCCGGCCGTCACCACGTCCAAGCTCCGCTTCCTCGAGGAGCAGGGGCTCGTCGAGCCGGTGCGCACGGCTGCCGGGTACCGGCAGTACTCGCCGGCGGACATCGAGCGCCTCCGGTTCGTCCTCCGGCAGCAGCGCGACCGGTACATGCCCTTGAAGGTCATCGGTGACCGCCTCGCCGCCCTGGACGCGGGGGAGGAGGACGAGCCGGCTCCGCGGGCCCGGCTCGCCACGCGCGACGGCGTCAGCGAGGGCACCGGCACGCGGTGGACGCTCGACACGCTCGCTCGCGAGTCCGGGGTCGAGGTCGCGTTCGTCGAGGACCTCGTGGCCGCCGGGGTCCTGCGCGCGCACGGCACGGGGTCGTTCGACCTGTGGGCCCGCGAGATCGTCGTCGCGGCCGCCGCCCTGGCCGAGCACGGGATCGACCCGCGACACCTGCGGCAGTTCCGGACCTCCGCCGACCGCCAGGCGGACCTCGTCGAGCAGGTGGTGGCGCCGTGGCGCGGCCAGCGGAGCGCGTCGTCGCGGGCGCGGGCGGGCACGCTGGCGGCCGAGGTGGGCGAGCTCTGCACGCAGATGCACACCGCGCTCGTGCGCGCAGCGGTCGCCGACCTCGCGCCGTAGCGGGGTCGCCAGCACACCGGCTGTCTCCTGGGGGGCGCCGGATCGGCGTGGGCGTCGTAGCGTGGGCTGCATGGGAGAGGACGCCGAGCTCGTGCCGGTCGAGGTCGTCGGGGTGCGCCAGCACATGGCCGACGACGAGATCGTCGTGCTGCTCCTCGACCCCGACTCCGAGCTCCTGGTGCCGATCCTCATCGGTCCCACGGAGGCGAGTGCCATCGCCTCCGCGCAGGCGGGCATCGTGCCGCCGCGGCCGATGACGCACGACCTGCTCCGTGACGTGCTCATCGCGGTGGGCTCGGGCCTGACCCGGGTGGAGATCACCCGCCTCGAGGAGGGCGTGTTCCACGCCGAGCTGGTGCTGCGGACAGGCCCTCGCGTGGACTCCCGCGCGTCGGACGCGATCGCGATGGCGCTCCGGTTCGGCTGCCCGGTCCTGTGCTCCGCCGAGGTCGTGGCGATCGCCGGTGTCGAGGTGCGGACCACCACGTCCGAGCAGGATCTCGAGCGGTTCCGGCGGTTCCTCGACCTCGTGACGCCGGAGGACTTCAGCACCGGGGCGGAGCCTGAGGAGGAGGGCGGCGCGGAGGGTCGTTAGTCCCAAACCTTCTCCTTCAGGTCGAAGGTGAGACTCGCCCGTCGCGACACGCCCGGCGGGCGTCATGGCGTCCGTACCGCCGCGGGCCTAGTCTGGCAAGCAGCCGGAGGAGATGTCCGCCGACCGGCGTGCGACGAGTGGAGGATTCGTGACCAGCAACGAGAGCGCCGAGAGCGTCAGCGGGGCAGTGCCGCAGCGCGCTCAGGGCATGCTGTTCGACGACGACCTCCCGGACCTCGACACCGCCACCGGCTACCGCGGTCCCACCGCGTGCCGCGCCGCGGGCATCACGTACCGCCAGCTCGACTACTGGGCCCGCACGGGCCTGGTGGAGCCGTCCATCCGGCCGGCCACCGGTTCAGGCACCCAGCGCCTGTACAGCTTCCGCGACATCCTCGTGCTCAAGGTGGTCAAGCGACTGCTGGACACGGGCGTCTCGCTGCAGCAGATCCGCACCGCCGTCAGCCACCTGCGCGAGCGGGGGGTCGACGACCTCGCCCAGATCACCCTGATGTCCGACGGGGCCAGCGTCTACGAGTGCACCTCCGCCGACGAGGTCATCGACCTCGTGCAGGGCGGCCAGGGCGTGTTCGGCATCGCGGTCGGCCGTGTCTGGCGTGAGGTGGAGGGCACGCTCGCCGCGCTCCCGACCGAGCGGGCGGACGAGGACGAGGAGCTCATCGCGACGCCGTCGGCCCACGACGAGCTCGCACTGCGCCGGCAAGCCCGCACCGCCGGCTGACACCGACCGACTCGACGAGCGGCTGCCCTCCGGGGCGGCCGCTCGTGTCGTGTCAGTGGCGAGGTGCGCGCAGCGCGCGGTCGAGCAGGGCGTCGAACGTGCGCGCCAGCTCGGCGGCCGCGGCACCGGGCCACGCGTGCACCGGCTGCGCGGCGCCCTGGGCCTGCTGGAGCGCCGCGCGCTCGGGCACCGGGGGAGTGAGGACCAGCGGGCCGTAGAGCGTCTGCAGCTCCTCCAGCCGGAACGCCTGCTCGATCGAGCGGGCGCGGACGCGGTTGACCACGATGCCGAGCGGCTGCAGAGCCGGCGCGGGACCGCGACGCAGCTCATCGATGGTGCGCATCGCGCGGCCGACGGCCATCACGGCGAACAGGCCCGGCTCGGTCACCACGAGGGCGCGGTCGCACGCGGACAGTCCCGTGCGCGTGAGGCCCCCCAGGGACGGCGGGCAGTCGATGAGGACGAGGTCGTAGTCGCGCACCCAGGACAGCGCGTAGCGGAGCCGGTCCAGGTCGTCGCCGTCGAGCCGGTCGTGCGTCGCGGACCGCTCGGACCCGGCGAGGACGTCGAGGCCCTCGTCGGCCCACGAGGACAGCACGGTGGCCTTGGCCATCGTCGCCTCGCCCGGCTCGTCGAGGACGGACGCGACGTCGCCCGCCTGCGGACGCGCTCCGAGCGCCATCGTGCTGTCGCCCTGGGGGTCGAGATCGATGACCAGCGTGCGCAGCCCGCGCTCCAGGGCAGCCGACGCCAGACCGAGGGTGATCGACGTCTTTCCCACGCCACCCTTGAGACTGCACACCCCGAGCACCAGCACGTGCGCAACCGTAGCCGGGGCACCGGCGTCCGGCGAAACGCCGCGCGCATCATCCCAGGTCAGGACACACTGAACGGATGAGCATCCGCCTGAGCCGCTGGGGACACGCCTGCATCCGCCTCGATCGGGGCGCCGACCACCTCGTCATCGACCCCGGCGTCTTCTCCGACCTGCCGGGCGCGCTCGAGGGTGTGACGGCCGTCCTCATCACGCACGAGCACCCCGACCACGTGGCCACCGAGCCGGTCGTCGAGGCGGTGCAGGGGGGCCTCGAGGTGTGGGCCCCGCAGTCCGTGGTCGACGTCCTCGTCGAGGCCGGGGCGCCTGTGGAGCGCGTGCACGCCGTGCGCGGAGGCGATGTCGTCTCCGCCGGTGGGTTCGAGGTGGCAGCGCTGGGGGAGTGGCACGCACTGGTCCACCCGGACGTGCCGCGCGTGCACAACGTCGGCTATCTCGTCGCGGGCGTGCTCCACCCGGGCGACGCGTACATCGACCCTGCGGGCGCGCACGTCGACGTCCTGTGCGCACCGCTCGGGGCGCCGTGGCTCAAGCTGGGAGAGGTCGTCGACTACGTCCGGCACGTGCAGCCGGCGCGCCTCGTCGTCGTCCACGACGCCCTCCTGAGCGCGATCGGGCAGGGCATGGCCATCGGCTTGCTGGGCCGGCTCGGCGGCGCGGGGGAGCCGCTCTCGCTCGACTCCGGTGAGGGCATCGACCTCTGACGTCGTCCGGCTTTCGCAGCGCGCCGTCCGCCCGTAGCGTGAACGCGTCGGAAGGAGACCGCCATGACGGAGTCCGCAGGGCACGAGGTGCCCGAGCTCGAGTACGACGAATCGGTGCCGCCCCGCCCGGAGGAGGAGATCGCCGACGCCGCACGCTCGGTGCCCGACCCCGACGGCCACGGCGGGACCCCGGCCGACCAGACGACGGCGCGCGAGCTGCCCTGACCGGTGCTCCGCCCCAGATGAGGCATCCTGTGGACGTGGATATCCGACAGGTGGGGGAGAACGACTGGCGTCTCGTCCAGGGCGTCCGACTGCGCGCCCTGCGGGAGAACCCGGACGTCTTCGGCGCCTCGTTGGCGCGGGAGGAACGGTTCGCCGAGTCGCACTGGCGCATGCGCCTGCGGACGTCGGTCACCTGGGTCTCCGTGGACGACGACGGCGTGGGCCGCGGGATGGTCACGATGATGCAGGAGCCGGGGTCGCCGGTCGACGACCGGCACGTCGTCGCCCTGTGGGTGGCTGCGGAGTCGCGGCGTCATGGCGTGGGGTGGGCGCTGCTGGACACCGTCCGTCGTGCAGCCGTCGCCGAGGACGCCCGCACGGTGTCGCTGTGGCTGCTGGACAGCAACCACGCCGCCGGCGACCTGTTCGTCCGTTCCGGGTACACGCGGACCGGGGAGCGCCAGGTGGTGCCACGGGACCAGTCGCAGACGGAGGAGCGGTACGTGCTGACGCTCCGTGCTCCTTCCCAGCCGTAATGTCATAATGTGCATTATCGGCGTGAGGCACACGCACGCGACTCGCCCTGATCTATAGTTGAAGCATCAATCACTAGGGAGATGCTTCGATGCCCGACTACGGCCACGATCTCGCCTTCGGCAGCTTCCTGACCCCGACGGCCAAGGACCCGCAGCTGGTCGTCGCGCTGGCGCAGCTGTCCGAGCGCTCCGGGCTCGACCTGGTGACGTTCCAGGACCATCCGTACCAGCCGGCGTTCCTCGACACCTGGACGCTGCTGTCCTGGGTCGCCGCGTCGACGCAGCGGGTCCAGGTCGCCGGGAACGTGCTGAACCTGCCGCTGCGGCCGCCGGCCGTCCTGGCGCGCGCCTCGGCGAGCCTCGACCTCCTCTCGGGCGGTCGGTTCGCGCTCGGCCTCGGCTCAGGAGCGTTCTGGGACGCCATCGTCGCGATGGGCGCACCGCGGCTGACCCCCGGGCAGGCCGTGGACGCCCTGGACGAGGCCATCGACATCATCCGGGGCATCTGGGACACCGACGAGCGCGCACCGCTGCGGGTGCACGGGACGTACCACCACGTCGACGGCGCCAAGCGCGGTCCGGCGCCGGTCCACGACGTCCCGATCTGGCTCGGTGCGTACAAGCCGCGGATGCTCGGCCTCGTCGGGCGCAAGGCGGACGGGTGGCTGCCGAGCCTCGGCTACCTGAAGCCGGGTGACCTGGCCGCCGGCAACGCGCGCATCGACGACGCGGCAGCAGCCGCCGGTCGTGATCCTCGCGAGATCCGGCGCCTCCTCAACCTCGGAGCCGGGTCGTTCCAGGGCAGCGGGTTCCTGCAGGGGCCTCCCGACCGGTGGGTCGACGACCTGCTCCCCCTGGTCCTGGAGGACGGGATCGCCACCTTCATCCTGGGCACCGACGACGAGACCACGATCGCGGTGTTCGGCGGGGAGATCGCTCCGGCGCTGCGGGACGCCGTCGCAGCCGAGCGTGCTGCCGCGGGCACCGCCACCGGCATCGTGCGGCCCGTGATCGCGCTGGCCAAGCGGCGCGCCGGGATCGACTACGACGGCCTGCCCGCCTCCCTCGTCGCGACCGCCGTGGAGCCCGGCGACCGCGAGTACGCGCGCGTGCGGTCGTCCTACGTCTACTCCGGCTCCCCCGGTCTCGTCCTGCGGCCGGACACCGCCGAGCAGGTCAGCGAGGCGCTGTCGTTCGCCCGCGCCCAGGACGTCCCGTTCGCCGTCCGCAGCGGCGGGCACGGGATCAGCGGCCGGTCGACGAACGACGGCGGGATCGTCGTCGACCTCGGGGCGCTGGACACCGTCGAGGTGCTCGACCGCGAGAAGCGCGTCGTGAGGCTCGGCGCCGGAGCCCGATGGGGTGACGTCGCCTCGGTGCTCTCACCGGTCGGGCTCGCCATCAGCTCCGGCGACTACGGGGACGTCGGTGTCGGCGGGCTGGTGACGGCCGGCGGACAGGGCTTCCTCTCGCGCTCGTACGGGCTCACGCTCGACCACGTGGTCGCCGCCGAGCTGGTTCTCGCCGACGGTCGCCTCGTCCGGACCGACGCCGACCACGAGCCGGACCTGCTCTGGGCCGTCCGCGGCGCCGGGGCGAACTTCGGCATCCTCACCGCGGTCGAGATCGAGGCCGCCGAGGTGGGCAACGTCGTCTACGCCACGATCGTGTACGACGCCACGGACACCGCGTCGTTCGTCGAGTCGTGGGCCGAGCTCGTCGAGGCCTCGCCGCGCGAGCTGACCAGCTTCCTCACCCTGGTACCCGCGAGAGGACAGAACCCCGCGGTCGGCTACGCGATCGTCGTGTGGGCGAACGACGACACCCGGGCGGCGATCGGGGCGCTCGAGCAGTTCCTGGACCTGGCACCCGTCCTGCAGCAGCAGGCGCAGCTCGTGCCGTACGCCGCGACCGTGGCCGCGCAGCACGGCCAGCAGACCGGCGGCGCCGACTCCGCCGCGCGCGGCGGGCTGGTCGAGCACGTGACACCTGACCTCGCCGCGCTGCTGAGCGAGCTCCTGGCCGCGGGCGACGCCGACATGCTGCAGCTGCGTGCCGTCGGCGGCGCCGTCAACGACATGGATCCGGCAGCGACTGCATACGCGCACCGGACGCAGAACTTCTCGCTGCTGGCGTCTGCCCGCGGCAGCCGGCGCGCGCAGATCGACACCTGGTGGGATCGGCTGGCTCCGCACCTGCGCGGCGTGTACCTCAGCTTCGAGACGAACCAGTCCCCCGCTCGCGTCGCCGAGGCGTTCCCGCCGGAGACGCTCGCGCGCATCGCTCGGCTCAAGGCGCTGTACGACCCCGAACATGTGTTCGACGGCAACTTCGGGGTCGCTCCCCTGGCGTCCGGGGCGCCCGTGCCACGATGACGTCATGAGCACTGACGACATCGCCGGCACCGTCGCCCACGTCGAGCAGCAGGAGCACGACCTCGTGTTCCGCACGTTCACCCACGACGACGCGTGGCGTCTGGGCTGCCTGCTCGTCGAGCTGGCACAGGAGCGCGACCTGGCCGTCACGGTCGACATCCGGCGGGGCAGCCAGCAGCTGTTCCACGCGGCGCGGCCGGGCACCACGCCCGACAACGACAGCTGGATCGAGCGCAAGGTCCGCGTGGTCGAGCGCTTCGGGGCGTCGTCGTACCTGGTCGGCCTGCGCGCCGCGGCCAAGGGCACCACCTTCGCCGCGCAGCACGACCTCCCGCTGCAGCAGTACGCGGCCCACGGCGGGGCCTTCCCGATCCGCGTCCACGACGTCGGCATCGTCGGCGTGGTGACCGTCTCCGGGCTCCCCCAGGCCGACGACCACGCGCTCGTCGTCGAGGCCGTGACCGCGCACCTCGCCTGAGCCGCCCCCAGCCCTGCTCCCCGCGAGCACGTCCACCGAACGATCTGGTCCCGCGTTCGTGAGCGTGCGGCGGTCCCAGGATCATCCGCATGACGGAGCGCGAGGACCACGGCTGGTTCGACGACGACTGGGACGACGCACCCGACGACCAGTGGGCCGACGTGCCGTGGGTGCTCGACGTCGACGGCCCCGACCACGACCTGCCCGACCCCCCGGGTGCCCCCCTGCGGTCGGGCAGCGATGCGCTCGCGGTGCTGCTCGACCTCGTGGGACCCGAACGCTCCGGGCCGCCGGCGCTCTGGTTCGTCCTGCTCGACGCGGAGGACCGCACGATCCCCGTCGTGCTGCCGATCACCGACGTGCCGCTGCGAGCCGACCCGGCGGTCGCGCGCCGGCTGGCCGCGGTGCTCGCCTCGGTGCTCGCGTCCGACGCGCCGGGCGGGTCGGTCGTCGTCGGGCTCGTCCGCGCGGCAGGCGGTGACCGTGGAGCGTTCGAGGCGTCCTGGGTGCCGGCCGTGCGCGAGGCCGCCGACGACGCGGGAGTCCGCCTCTGGTCGGTCGTCGCGATCGGCCAGAGCCGCGCGCGGGTGCTCGAGTGGTGATCCCGCTCAGGCCGAGGGTCCGGGGGCGGCCTCGTCGATCGCGGCCAGCTGCTCCAGGGTCGGCTCCCAGGCGATCGACGTCACGTTCGCGCGCAGCTGTTCCGGCGTGCGGGCGCCCGCGATCACCGTCGCCACGGCGGGCTGGGCGGCGAGGCCACCGAGCGCGAGGGTCGGCAGGTCGATCCCCCACTCCCGGGCCAGCGCCTCGAGCGCCTCGATCCGGTCGAAGTCCGCCCGGGCCAGCCGCTCGGGCATCCGCGTGAGCCGGGACCCGTCGGGAGCGGACTGCCCTCGCCGGTACTTGCCCGTGAGCAGACCGGACGCCAGCGGGACGTACGGGATCATGCCCACACCGACCTGTTCCGCGGCCGGCACGAGCTCGGCCTCCGCGGACCGGTCGAGCAGGTTGTAGCGGTTCTGCGCCGAGACGAAGGGCGTCGCCCCGGCCGTCCTGGCGCTCCAGTCGGCGTCGACCACCTGCCAGGCCGCGAAGTTCGAGGAGCCGATGTACCGGACCTTGCCCTCGACGACGAGCTCGTGGAGCGCGGCCAGGGTCTCTTCGATCGGTGTCACGGGATCGGGCGCGTGCATCTGGAACAGGTCGATGTGGTCCGTGCGCAGCCGCGCCAGCGAGCTCTCTACAGCCCGGCGCACGTACCGGCGCGAGCCGCGCACACCCCAGTCCGGACCGTTCAGCCCGCGCGCGTCCATGCCGAACTTCGTCGCGATGACGACGTCGTCCCTGTGCCCGACGAGTGCGTCCCCGAGCAGCTCCTCGCTCTGGCCCGCCACCCCGCCGTAGACGTCCGCCGTGTCGAAGAACGTGATTCCCGCGTCCAGCGCGGCCGCCACCAGGGCGGGGACGTCCTGCGGGTCGAGCGTCGCGCCGAACGTGTTGCAGCCGAGACCGGCCACCGAGACGACGAGACCACTGTCACCCAGCTGTCGGAAGGACATATCCGCGTCGGTGCGGGAGGCTGGAGGGGTAGTCACGGGCGACGGGGCCGAAGAATTGCTCACCCGGGCAACCCTAAGCCTCTCCCCCGCACCCCACCCGCGTTCACGAGACCTTCACGTCCTCCTGGAACACTGGAGGGGCGCCCGCCGTTGACACCGGTGGAAGTTCTCACTCTCGACGGCCGTACAACGGCACGGAGGTTCCCCAGATGGCAAACCGGTCCCTGCGCGGCATGCGCATCGGGTCCCACAGCATGGAGACGGAAGACGGCGTCGAGTTCGCCCCCCGCCTCCAGGCTCACTACGACTGCCCCAACGGGCACACCATCATCCTGCCGTTCTCGGTCGAGGCCGACGTCCCGGTGGTGTGGGAGTGCCGTTGCGGCGAGGAAGCACTGCTCCGTGACGCGTCGCGGCCCGAGGTGAAGGCCGGCAAGCCGCCGCGCACCCACTGGGACATGCTGCTCGAGCGCCGGACGGTCGGCGAGCTCCAGGAGCTGCTCGACGAGCGCCTGGACCTCCTCCGCTCGGGCAAGCTGCGCCGCAGCGCCTGAGGCACTCAGCCTCGAGATCGACGGAACGCTCCCGCCACACGGCGGGAGCGTTCTGCTATCCCCCACCGGGTCACGTTGACCAGCGCCTCGACGACGATCGCGCGGCTCATCTTGGACTGGCCGAGCTCGCGCTCGACGAACGTGATGGGCACCTCGACCACCCGGGCGCCGCTACGGACGGCGCGCCACGCCATGTCGACCTGGAAGCAGTACCCCTGCGACGCGACGTCCTGCAGGGTCAGCTCGCCGAGCAGCGAGGCGCGGTAGGCGCGGAAGCCACCGGTGGCGTCGTGCAGCGGGATGCCGAGCGCGATGCGGGTGTAGGTGTTCGCGCCGCGCGACAGCAGGAGCCGGCTCATCGGCCAGTTCACCACGCTCCCGCCGGGCACCCACCGGGAGCCGAGCACGAGGTCCGCGTCGTCGATCGCGGCCAGCAGG
Organism: Cellulomonas sp. Root137; assembly: GCF_001426725.1. Taxonomy (NCBI): domain Bacteria; kingdom Bacillati; phylum Actinomycetota; class Actinomycetes; order Micrococcales; family Cellulomonadaceae; genus Cellulomonas; species Cellulomonas sp. Root137. Next base: position 405,346 of record NZ_LMFG01000003.1, read on the forward strand.
AGGGGCAGGTCCTCGGCGCGGTGCGAGCCGTCGGCGTCCATCTCGACGACGACGTCGTAGCCCCGCTCGAGCGCCCACCCGAACCCGGCCACGTACGCGGTGCCCAGACCCAGCTTGCCGGCCCGGTGCAGGACGTGGATCCGGCGCGAGCCATCCGCTGCGGTCTCGGTCTCCGCGATCTTCTCCGCGAGCTCTCCGGTGCCGTCAGGCGAGCCGTCGTCGACCACCAGGACGTCGGCGTCCGGGACGTGGGTGCGCAGGCGGTCCAGCGCGCCCGGCAGGTTCTCGCGCTCGTCGTACGTCGGGACGACGACGAGCACCCGCTGCGGGGTCTCGGTCATGCGGCTGTCTCGATCCGGTCGGAGCGACGCACCCGGTGCGCGCCGGCTGCACCGGCGACCACCACGCACACCGCGAGGGCGTCGATGATCCACGCGGGCCACGAGCCCAGCCTCGTCGCGGGGGTCAGAGTGTCGCGCAGAGGAAGGGTAGCCACCATCTGCTCCGCGGTGAAGAGACCCGTCTGCTGGCTGATCACCCCGTTGGGCTCGATGACCGCGCTCACGCCGACGGTGGAGATCTGCACGGTCGCACGACCGTGCTCGATGGCCCGGATGCGGGACATCGCAAGCTGCTGCGTCGACTCGTCGGACACCCCGAAGGAGGCGTTGTTCGTCTGCACGACGAGCACCTCTCCCCCGGCCTCCACCGCGCCGCGCACGATGCCGTCGTACGCCACCTCGAAGCAGATGACGTCGCCGATGCCGACCGTCCGCCCGAGGCGCTCCGAGTCGAGCGGGATGTAGCCGGGCTCGTCGCCGGGCAGCATGTCCCGCGTCACCAGGTCGACCGCCGAGGAGAACGGCCGGACCAGCGACCGCAGCGGGATGTACTCGGCGAACGGTGCCGGGTGCTGCTTGGTGTACGTCGCGGTGACGCCGACGCCCGGTTCCCAGAGGACCGCGGTGTTGTAGCGGCCGCCGCTGGGCGGGTACTCGACGGTGCCGACGAGCATCGGTGCGCCCACCGCCTGCGCCGCGCCGTCGATGAGCCCCGCGGCCGTCTGGTCGACCTGCGGGTCGATGTCCGTGCCGTTCTCCGGCCAGAGGACGAGATCGAGCTCTCCGGGCTCCACCTGGTCGAGCAGGGCCATGGTGCCTGCCACGTGGTTGTCCAGCACCGCCTGGCGCTGGCCGAACGCGTCGAGCCCGACGCCCGGGACGTTGCCCTGCACGGCGCCGACGCGCAGGGTGCCGGTCTGCGCCTGCGTGTCGAGCGGGATCAGCAGCCCGACCACCACGAACGCCGCCACGACGGCGGTCGCGACCACCAGCCGCCCGATCTCCAGCCGGCGGGCGGCGAGCAGGATGCGGGCGAGCAGCACGCCGACGGCCACCACCGCCCCGGTGAGCAGCGGGGTGCCCCCCAGCGACACCAGGGCGGCGAGCGGCGAGTCTGCCTGCGAGAACGCCAGCCGCCCCCACGGGAACCCGCCGAACGGCCACGCGGCGGCGAGCTCCTCGGTCGCGACGAACAGGATCGTGAAGACGAGCACCTGCAGGCCGACGCTGCGCCACACCGAGTTGCCCCGCCGCGCCCAGGCCCATGCCGCGCCGAACAGGGCGAAGTACGACGCCTCCAGCGTGCTGAGGGCCAGCCAGGGCACCTGGCCGACCGCCTCGTCCGCCCAGGTGATCAGCGGGGCGATGAACGCGAGACCCCACAGGAGCCCGACGAGGGCGTTCCAGCGGGCGCTGTCCCGGCGCAGGGCCAGGTACAGCAGGGCGACGCCGAGGAACGCCGTGCCCCACCACCCGGGCGCCGGGAACGCGAGCCGGGTGAGGACGCCCCCCGCGACGGCGAGGACGAGAGTCCACCAGCGGGCGGGTTCACGGGCGGGCACCCCTGGAGGGTACGGCAGCGGGCTGAGGCCCGGAGAAGGAGTGGGTGTCAGGGCTCCGGCCGAGGTCCGACCGACCGGCCCGCGTGTCCTTCGTACCGGTCGGCGTGCAGGCGCACGGACCGTTGTCTACTGAACACGCGGGCCCGGTCGGAGCCCTACCCCCTACCGCGGCCCAGCAGGCCCGACGTCGTCGTGGGCATGTCGCCGCGGTGGATCTCCTGAGGAACCTACCGAGATCCACAGAGGTGTCAAGGCAGCGTCGGTGCAGGTGGGAGCCGTACGCGCAGGTCACCCGCGCACCATCGGTCCCGTCTGTACTGTTCGGCTCGGCGTGTCGCTCCGCGTGTCGGCGGATCGGGTCGAAGCGGGCGGATCCGGTCGGCCGCCGGCGCCGCAGAATTCACCCGGTCGGACGTCAGAGCGCGTCGTGCAGGACGATCCCGTCGCGGACCGTCCGCAGGCAGACCGGCGCCGGCGCGTCCGGCGCAAGATCCGGCAGGAGCGGGATCCCGGCGCGCGCGTCGGCACTCCAGGACGAGAACCGCCCTTCCGCCGACTGCACCGTGAGGTGCTCGGCGCGCCAGACCGCGAAGTGCGCGGGCGAGCCCACCCGCAGCTCCCCAGCGCCCGTGTGGTCGAGCCCTGCGACCCGCCAGCCGCCGCGGGTCGACGCCCGGAAGGCCGCACGCGCGGAGATCCGCTGGTCGGCCGCGTGATGCTGCACGGCGGCCCGGACCCCCGCCCACGGGTCGACGGGCGTCACGGGCGAGTCGGAACCGAACGCGAGGGGGACGCCGGCGGTGGCCAGGTCCGCGAGCGGGTTGAGCGCCGCCGCACGCCCCGCGCCGAGCCGGGTGGCGTACATGCCGTCCGGTCCTCCCCACGCCGCGTCGAACGCCGGCTGCATGCTCAGGCGCACCCCGAGCAGGACGAGGGCCGCGAGCGTCGGTGCATCGACCATCTCCGCGTGCTCCAGCCGGTGGCCCATGCGCGCGATGGCGTCCGGACCCTCGACGTCGACGGCCGCCCGCAGGCCGATCAGGAGCTCGTCCATGGCGCGGTCGCCGATCACGTGGAAGCCGCCTTGCACCCCGGCGCGCGTCACGGCGGTCAGGTGGTTGCAGATCTGCTCCGCGCCCAGGTACAGGACCCCGGACGTCCCCGGGGCGTCGGTGTACGGCGCGCGCACCGCCGCCGTGTGGGAGCCGAGCGAACCGTCCACGTTGAGGTCGCCGCCGATCCCCGTGAGGCCCGGGATCGCCGCGAGGATCTCGCGGGCGTCGTCGACCGTCACGCACTGCTCACCGCGGTACGCGACGAGGTGCGGCAGACCGTCGCGCGCGTCCGCCGTCAGCTCCAGGAGCTCCACCAGCCCGGCGCGCGTGTCGATGGACGGCGCCGAGTGCTCGTGCACGGACACCACCCCCCGCGCGGCGGCGTGCGTCAGGGCGCGGCGGTACAGGGCGGTGCGGCGCTCGGGGGTGACGTCGCGCGCGGCGTCGCGGGCCGCGTGGTGGGCGTCCCGCTCGACCCGGCCGTCGAAGCTCCAGCCGGGGAGCATGTCGAGACCCGCGCTGCGCGACAGCGCGGTCGAGACCACGGCCGAGTGGACGTCGACCCGCGCGAGGTAGACGGGCGCTCCGCCGCCGGCGGCGTCGAGCTCGTCCCGCGTGGGCGGGCGGCCTTCGGGCCAGCGCAGCTCGTCCCAGCCGAAGCCGAGCACCGGGTCGGGCCCGGACCGGGCCGCAGCGGCGCGGTGGACGGCGTCCAGGGCGTCCGCCAGCGAGTGCACGCCGCCCTCGGGCGACAGGTCGATGCTCTCCAGCGCGAGCCCGGTCTCGAGCACGTGGACGTGCGCGTCGACGAACCCGGGGGCGACCAGCGCCCCGTCGAGGTCGACCACCTCGTCGGCGCGCGACACCAGGCCGTCGGCGGTGTCGTCGGCACCGATCCAGGCGACGGTGCCGTCGTCGATGAGGATCGCCTCGGCGAAGGGGTCGGCCGAGGTGTGCACCACGCCGTGTCGGTAGAGGGTCGAGCTCACAGGGGCACACGATAGGGCAGGTCAGCGCAGGCAGAGGCCGCACAACAGGGCGAACCCGTCCCCGGGGTCCGTCACGGGCGTCACGTCACACCGACGAGTACGCCACCACCCCGTGCCGGAGGGCGTCGACCGCCTTGCGGGCGGTGTCCCGCAGGCGCTGGTGCGGCGCCGCCTGGGACACCTGGTCGAGCACGTCGATGACCTGCTTGCACCACCGCACGAAGTCGCCCGCGGACAGCTCGCTGCCCTTGAGGACCGCGTCCAGGCTGCGACCGGCCGCCCAGCGGTGCACGGCCTCGACCAGCCCCGCGTCGAGCGGCTGGATGGTCTCCACCTTGTGCGCCGTCTCCAGGTCGTCCAGCTCCGACCACGCGCGCACGCACGCGTCGAGCGCCACCCCGAGCCGGCTGCCCGGACCGCCGGGGATCCGCGGCTCGCCCTGGTCGTCGCGGCGTGACCGGTAGACGAGCGTGGACACGGCCGCGGCCAGGCCGGGGGCGTCGAGCTCGTCGAAGATGCCGCGGCGCAGGCACTCGGCGAGCAGGAGGTCGTTCTCGGCGTAGATCCGGCGCAGCCACCGTCCGTCGTCCGTGACCTGCAGGGCGCTGCGGCCGGCGTCGTCGGTGGTCCGCTCCAGGTAGCCGAGGCGCAGCAGGATGTCGCAGATGCGGTCGAAGACCGCGGCGATCGAGCCGGTGCGGCCCGCGATCCGGGCGACGAGGGCGTCGTGCTCCCCCGCCAGGCGCGCCCAGCGCTCGGCCCAACGGGCGTGCTCCTCGCGGTCGGGACAGCTGTGGCACGGGTGCGCGCGCAGCCTGCGCCGCAGGGCCGCGATCTCGGCGTCGTCCGCGGCCGCGCGCTGGCCGCCCTTGGGACGGTCCTTGCGGGTGGGTCCGGTGCTGGTGCCCACCGACGACCGCAGCGCGGCCGCCAGGTCCCGACGGGCCGCCGGCACGCGCGCGGTGAAGCCCTTGGGCACGCGCAGGAAGCCCACCGTGCGCACCCCGGTCCCGACGTCGGCCACGGTGAGCTTGCGCACCTGGCGGTCGATCGTCAGCACGGTGGGACGAGGACCGTCGAACCCGGCGTCACCACCGGGGTCGATGACGACGGCGTGCCCGGACCGGCGGCCGACGGGGATCTCGATGACGTCACCGACGCGCAGCCCTTCGAGCGTGCGGGCCACCTCGGCACGCCGCGCCTGTGCCTCGGCCCGGGTCAGGTCCTTCTCGCGAGCGGCGATCGTGCGGCGCAGGGCGGCGTACTCCGGGAAGTCGCCGAGGTGGCACTCCATCGCCTTGGCGTACCCCTCCAAGGCCTCTGCGTGCCCCTGTGCCTGCCGCGCGAGGCCCACCACGCCCCGATCGGCCTGGAACTGCGCGAAGGACGTCTCGAGGACCTCACGCGCCCTGTCCCGACCCACCTGCGCGACGAGGTTGACCGCCATGTTGTAGGTCGGTCGGAAGCTCGAGCGCAGCGGGTACAGGCGCTTGGACGCCAGGCCCGCCAGCTGCACGGGGTCGAGCCCGGGATGCGCCACGACGACCGCGTGACCCTCCGTGTCGATCCCGCGCCGGCCCGCGCGCCCGGTCAGCTGGGTGTACTCCCCCGGCGTGACGTCGACGTGGCTCGACCCGTCCCACTTGACCAGCTTCTCCATCACCACCGAGCGCGCGGGCATGTTGATGCCCAGCGCGAGCGTCTCCGTGGCGAACACGACCTTGACCAGGCCGCGCGAGAAGAGGTCCTCGACGGTCTCCTTGAACAGCGGGAGCATCCCGGCATGGTGCGCGGCGACCCCCCGCTGCAGGGCGTCGCTGAACTCCCAGTAGCCGAGCACGTCGAGGTCCTCCGGGGGGACCGCGGCGCAGCGCTCCTCCACGATGCGGCGGATCTCGGAGACCTCGGCGGGACTGGTCAGCCGAACGCCCGCCGCCAGGCACTGCTGGACGGCGCCCTGGCACCCGGCGCGGGAGAAGATGAACACGATGGCCGGCAGCAGACCGTCCCGGTCGAGCGCGTCGACGACCGCGAACCGGGGGGTCGGGCGACCGCCACCGGGTCGTCCTCCGCCGGGACGCGGACGGCCACCCCGGTCCCGCGGTCCGCGGCGCGGCTGCCCTGGCTCCTCCCGGTTGCTGCGCCGCAGCAGGTGCGTGAGGTCGGGGTTGATCGGCGGGTCGACGCCCGGCGCGGTGGGGTCCAGGTGGCCGGCGTACAGGTCGAGCAGGTCGCCGCGTACCAGCACGTGCTGGCCGAGCGGGACGGGTCGGTGCTCGCTCACCACCACCGTGGTGTCCCCGCGGACGGTGGCCAGCCAGTCCCCGAACTCCTCCGCGTTGGACACGGTCGCGGACAAGGAGACCAGCTGCACGTCGTCGGTGAGGTGGATGATCACCTCCTCCCACACGGGGCCCCGGAACCGGTCCGCGAGGTAGTGCACCTCGTCCATCACGACGAAGCCGAGCCCCTGCAGGGTGCTCGACCCCGCGTACAGCATGTTGCGCAGGACCTCGGTGGTCATCACCACGACGGGTGCGTCGCCGTTGATGGTGGTGTCGCCGGTCAGCAGGCCGACGCGGTCGGCTCCGTAGCGTCGGACCAGATCGCCGTACTTCTGGTTGGAGAGGGCCTTGATGGGCGTCGTGTAGAACGCCTTGCGCCCGGACGCGAGCGCGAGGTGCACCGCGAACTCGCCGACGACGGTCTTGCCGGCTCCGGTGGGGGCGGCGACGAGCACCCCGCTCCCCCGCTCCAGCGCCTGGCACGCCTCGACCTGGAAGTCGTCGAGGGGGAAGCCGAGCAGCTCACGGAACTGGCCCAGCTCGCTGCGGTCGACCTCGGCCCGTCGCTTCGCGGCCGCGTACCGCTCGGCCGGCGACGGCTCTGCGTCGGGCGTGCTCTGGTCCGGGGACGGGGACGACGAGGCGGATCTGCGGGATCGGGGCACCACCTGCACACCCTAGGCACACCGGCCCTGGGCGGACGCGCGGCGCGCGCTCAGCAGAGGATCGACAACGCCCCGGGGTCGACCGTCACCCGCAGGGGCAGCGGGCCGATGCGCTCGCCGTCCGCGAACGCGACCGGCGGCGTCGGCCCGAGCTCGGTCAGCGGCTCGATGAGGACGGACCTGCTCCGGTAGACGTCCACCGCGGGGTGCGTCACGTGCTTGCCCTGCGGGATGCCCGGGAAGATCTTCAGCACTCCGGTCCGGGTGAACGGGCCGGCGACCACGACGTCGAGCAGCCCGTCGTCGACCGCGGCGTCGGGGGCGATCTTGAACCCACCCCCGAACCACGGCGTGTTGGCGACGGCGACCAGGGTGCCCGCGGACTCCCAGACCCGGTCGTCGAGCGTGACGCGGTACCCGTAGGGCCGGAACCGGCCGAGCTCGGCCCCCAGAGCACGCACGTAGCGGGCCGAGCCCTTGGGCCAGGTCATCTCGTTTGCCCGCGCGTTGATCGCGGCGTCGAAGCCGCAGGAGAGCACCCCGAGGTACCACTCGTGCGCCGCGTGCTCGGGAGACCCGACGCGCACCGCGTCGACCCGGCGCGGCCCGTCCAGCAGACCGTGCTCGATCGCCTCCACGGAGGCCTCGACGTCCCCGCGCGGGAGGTCCAGGGACCGGGCGACGTCGTTGCCCGTGCCGGCCGCCACGATGCCGAGCGGGAGCCCGGTGCCCGCCACGACGTTCGCTCCGAGGTGCACCATCCCGTCGCCACCGACCACGACGAGCGCGTCCAGGCCCTGCACGGCGGCCGCACGAGCCCGGTCCGTCGCCCGAGCCAGCGTCGAGGCGGACAGGTCCTCCACCTTGTGCCCGCGCGACCGCAGGATCTCGTGCGCCCGGCGGCCGGCCTGCGTGCCGCGTCCCCGGCCCGCGGTCGGGTTGATGACGAGGCCGACGTGGATCACGCCGTGCCCGGCTCGTCGGCCATCGTCCCGTCGAGGCGCGGCAGGCCCGCGGCCACGCGCTGCCGGTCCACGCGGCGGTCGTGCAGCACGCACACGCCGAGCGCCAGGAAGTACAGGGCACTCATCGGGATGGCGACGGCGAGCATGGTGATCGCGTCGGGCGTCGGGGTGACGATCGCGGCGAACACGAACGAGAGCAGCACCGCCCACCGCCAGCTCTTGCGCCAGGTGGCCGCGGTGCCGATCCCCGCGAAGTTCAGCGCGACCATGACGACGGGCAGCAGGAAGGCGATCCCGAACGCGAGCATGATCCGCATGACGAAGCCGAGGTACGTCTGCGCGTCGATGAGGTTGGTGGCGCCCGTCGGCGTGAACTCGGTCAGCAGCCGCACCGCGTTGGGGAGCACCCACCACGCCATGAAGGCGCCGGCGAGGAACAGCGGCACCGCCACGCCGACGAAGCCGAACGCGTAGCCCCGCTCCTTGCGCGTCAGACCGGGCGTCACGAAGGCCCAGAACTGGTACAGCCACCAGGGGCTGGACAGGATCACGCCCAGGAAGAACGACACCTTGACGCGCATGTCGAACGACGTGGCGATCCCCGAGAAGTTGAGCGCGATGAGGCTGTCGCGCTCCTCGGCGACACGCACGATCGGCTGCTGGAGGGCGGTGAAGACGGGGTCGTAGAGGAACCAGCCGATCACCGCGCCCACCACGACGCCGAGGGCGGCGAGGAAGACACGGCGGCGCAGCTCGACCAGATGTGCTCGCAGCGGCATCCGGCCGCCGGGTTCACCCCCGCGGCGAGCGTTCACGTGCGGTTCAGACCTTCGGCGGCGCGTGACCCTCGGACGGCTCCTCGACGGGCCGGACCGGGGTGACGTACTTGGACTCGACGACCGGGGGCACCACGGGGGGCGCGCCGACGGGCGTCACGCCGGCGGGCGGCACGGGCGCGCTGGGCGTGGCCGGCGTCTCGTCGTTGCGCAGGTCCTTGACCTCGTTCTTGAAGATCTTCATCGACTGGCCCACGCTCTTGGCCAGGTCGGGCAGCCGCTTCGCGCCGAACAGCAAGACGACCACGAGCAGCACGATGATCACGTGCCAGGCGCTGATGTTTCGGAACACGTCGAGTCCTCCGTCGGATGTCGATGACCGGGTGATCCTACCCGTGTCACCTGGGGATCGGGCGCAGACGGCTCACGTCCAGTACGCGCGCCACCGCAGCCGCGTCGCCGCGCGTCGCTCCTCGCGCTCCACCTTCCGGCCTGCTGCGCCGGCACGCACCTCGGCGAGCCGGGCACGGAGCAGGTCCCGATCGGCGAACAGCGTCGGACCGGTCTCCCGCGTCCCCGCGGCGGCCCGCAGCTCGTCGACGCGGTCGGCCAGCTGCGCGGCGACCTCGGCCGCGCGCGACAGCTCGCGTCCGAGCGCGACCGCCGACCGCCACAGGCGGCGGCCGAGCAGGAACGCGCCACCGAGGGTCGCCAGGACGAGCACCGTCCAGACCGTGAACCAGAGCACGTCAGCCCACCTCCCCGTAGGCGCGCAGGGCGGCACGCGCGGACGCGGCGACCTCCTGCGCGATGCGCGCCGGGCGCACCTCGAGCACGTCGTCGGCCACCTGGAGCACCAGGTGGCGCAGCCAGGCGTGCTGGACCACGCGCAGGTCCACCTCGAACGACCCGTCGTCCAGGTTGCGGACCGCGTCCACCGGGATCGTTTCCGCCACCCAGCGGGCCTGGCTCGTCAGGTGGAGGGTGACCAGCTCGCCGTCCGTCCCCGGCGAGAAGACCTCGGCGCCGGGCCGCACCTGGTGGTCCTCCGCGTCGGTGTCGAGCACCTCGGCGGCCAGCACACGGTCGATCCGGAACAGTCGCTCGCCGTCGACCAGCAGGCACCAGCCCAGCAGGTAGGAGCGCTCGTCGTCGGTGACCAGCCGGATCGGGTCGACGTCGCGTTCCGTGCTGACGTCGGACGCGTTCACGTACCGCAGGTGGAGCCGACGGCCGTGGCGCAGCGCGGTCGCGACCGCGGCGGCGACGTCGGGGGCGGCGTCGACCGAGAGCTGCACGTCCACGGCAGCGGCGGCGTCACCCGTAGCCGCGGTGAGCTTCGCCAGGGCGGACCGGAGCACCGCGGCCTGCTCGGGCTCCAGCGCCGAGCCGAGCGCGGCGTCCAGGGCGCGCAGCGCCGCGACCAGGGCCACCGCCTCCCGGGCGCCCAGCCGCAAAGGCCGGGTCATCCCGCGCGACTCGGTCAGCCGGACGACACCCTGCTCGTAGGACGCGGCGTCGAAGTCGATGAGGTCGTGCGGGTAGTAGCCGGGCGTGCCGGTCACCCACAGGGTGTCGATGTCGTCCATCACCTGCCGGGTCGTCACCCCGAACTGCTCAGCGATCGCGTCGACCGGGACGCCCTCGTGGCGGTCCAGGTACGTGATCATGCCGAGCATCCGCAGGAGCCGGTCGCTGGCGCGCTCAGCCATCGAACGCCACCCCCTCGTCGAGAGTGGCGGCCGTGCGCAGCAGGTGCAGGACCGAGCTGCGCAGACCTGCCGGAGCGAGCACGACGACGGCGTCGCCGTACCCGACCAGCTCCTCGGCGAGCTCCCACTCGGCGCGGAACGGGACGTGCACGAGATCGCGGTGCGCGAGTGCGGGATCCGCGGACCAGTCCGGGCCGTCCGCCGGTGCGGGGACGGCACGGGCTCGGGGAGCGCTCGCGCGCTCGGGCAGGATCGCCAGGGTCGCGATCCGCTCGGGACCGCTCCCCCACGTCTCCAGGGCGTGCGCGAGCTCCTCGGCGCTCGGCGGCTGGAACGCGCCGGGCTCGCCGACGGTCCGCACCGCCCCCTCGATCCGGCTCAGGCGGAACGAGCGGCTGGCCCCGCGGTCGCGGTCCCGGGCGACGAGCACCCACCCGCCGCGGCGCGCGAGCAGCTTCCACGGCTCGACGGAGCGTTCGCGGACCTCGCCGGTGGTGGCGGCGCGGTAGGTGAACCGGACCGCCTGGCGCGCCTGCACGGCGTCGACCAGCGGGCCGAACGCGCCACCCCCGGCCCGCACGCGCGGAGCGAGCCCGGCGACCAGGTCACCGGACTCCGGTGCCTCACCGACCGCGCGCAGCTTGGTCAGAGCGCGGGTGGTGTCCGCGCGGACCGCCTGGTCCTGCCACACCTGGGCGGCCATCGCGAGCACGCCCAGCTCGGCGGCCGTGAGGTCCAGGGGCGGCAGCGCGTAGGCGTCCAGGTCCACGCGGTAGCCGATGTCGTCGCCGTGTCCGGCGTCGGTGACCGTGAGGATCGGGATGCCGAGGTCGCGCAGGGTGTCCTTGTCGCGCTCGAACATCCGCTCGAAGGCGTCGTCGGACGGGGCCTCCTGGTATCCGGCGACGCTGGTGCGCACCTGCTCCTTCGTCATCCGGCCCGCGGTGTTGACCAGGGCGATGACGAGGTTGAGCAGGCGCTCGGCGGGGGCGATCTGAGCGGCCATCGGGCACCACCGTAGTGGCCGGTAGCGTGGGCGGGTGATCACGTGGCGTGCGGGTGTCGTGGTGTCGCTCGGGGCCACGTGGCCCGGCGCCGCCGAGGTGACGGTCGAGCTGGAGGCCCCGGTGGGCACGGCGACGGCCGGGGACACGGTCCGTGCGCTGGCCTTCCCCTCGCTGGTCGGCAGCCCGGAGATCGGTGACCGCGTGCTGCTCAACGTCTCGGCGCTGGCCCGCGGGCTGGGCACCGGCGGGTACGCCCTCGTCATCGCCCTGCCCGACCGCACACCCGCCGACCCACCCGCGGGACCGGGGCACCTGGTGAAGGCCCGCTACACGCCGCTGCAGGCCATGGTGCTCGGGGTCGACGACCAGGAGTCCCCGCACCACGAGGTCCTGCGCGACGCCGACGACCTCGACGGCCTCCCGGTGGTCGTCGCGGACCTGCACTCGGCGCTCCCCGCGATCGTCGCGGGTGCGCGGTTCGCTGCCGAGAGCCACGGGCGTCGGCCCCCGCGGGTCGCCTATGTGATGACCGACGGCGGCGCGCTGCCCGCCTGGTTCTCCCGGACGGTGGCCGGGCTGCGGTCCGCCGGCTGGATCGAGGCGTGCGTGACCACCGGGCAGTCGTTCGGCGGCGACCTGGAGGCGGTCACCGTGCACACGGGGCTGCTCGCGGCCCGGCACGTCGTCAGTGCCGACCTCGTGGTCGTGGCGCAGGGTCCGGGCAACCTCGGGACAGGCACGCGCTGGGGGTTCTCCGGGGTGGCCGCAGGTGAGGCGGTCAATGCCGCGGCCACGCTCGGCGGCAGGCCTGTGGCGTCGCTGCGGGTGTCCGGCGCCGACCAGCGCGAGCGGCATCTCGGCGTGTCCCACCACTCCCTGACGGCCTACGGCCGGGTGGCGCTCGCGTCGGCGGACGTCGTCGTGCCGCTGCTCGAGGGCGAGCTCGGAGCTCGGGTCCGGGCGCAGGCTGCGCCCCTGGCCGAGCGGCACCGGCTGGTCGAGGTGCCGGTGGACGCCGGGCTGCTCGCGGCGCTCGCGGCCACCCCGGTGCGGCTGTCGACCATGGGACGCTCGCTCGACCAGGACCCCGCGGCGTTCATCGCCGCCGCAGCGGCTGGCGTGTACGCCGCCGGCCTCTGACCGGTCGGATCAGTCGTCCCGGGCGGTCGCGGTGTGCGTCGCCACCAGGGTGGCCAGCCGACGGGCCTCCGCGTCGGCGAACGCACCGTCCGCCCGCTGGATCCCCATCACGGCGAGCGTGTCCCCGTCGGACAGGTCGAGCTGGACCCACGGCCGACCCGACCCGAAGCGCACCGAGACGATCTCCGCCCACTCGAGCCGCCGCGTGAACACGAGGTTCCGGACCACCAGCCCGTCGTCGGAGACCCGCGCGACCACCGACGCCTGCCGCCAGAGGAACCACACGATGAGCCCGCCGACGAGGGCGAACCCGATGCGGTCGCCGGTGGAGAGCACGGACATGGCCAGCATGATCGCGACGGTGAGCACGATGACGAGGACGGCCAGGGCGAGGGTGACCACCCGCGCGAACCGGGGCCGGAAGGGGGCAGTCAGGTCGTCCACGACCGGCCCTCGCTCACCGCTCAGAGCCGGCACGCGTGGATCGACGTCACGAGGATCGCGCGCGCACCGATGTCGTACAGCGAGTCCATGACCCGGTTGGTCTGGTCGCGCCGGACCATCGCCCGCACGGCCGCCCAGTCGCGGTTGTGCAGCGGTGACACGGTCGGCGACTCCAGACCGGGGGTGATCGCGACAGCCCGGTCGACCAGCGCGAGCGGCACGTCGTAGTCCATGAGCACGTACTCGCGCGCGGTGAGCACGCCCTGGATCCGACGGGTCAGCACGTCGAGACCGGCGGGCTCGTCGACGTCCGCGCGGCGCACCAGCACGGCCTCGGAGCGCAGGATCGGGTCGGCGAAGATCTCCAGCCCCGCGGCGCGCAGGGTGGTGCCCGTCTCGACGACGTCGGCGATCACGTCGGCGACGCCCAGCTTGATCGCGGACTCCACCGCTCCGTCCAACCGGACCACGCCCGCCGGCTCGATGCCGAGCGACCACAGGTACGAGCGGACCAGCACGGGGTACGACGTCGCGACCCGGCGTCCGCCGACCTGCGCGACGTCGGTCCACTCCCCCGCGGTGCCGGCGAACCGGAACGTGGAGCGCGCGAACCCGAGCGGCAGGTGCTCGACGGCCTCGGACTCGGAGTCGAGCATGAGGTCCCGGCCGGTGATGCCGACGTCGACGGTGCCCGCGCCGACGTACACGGCGATGTCCCGGGGGCGCAGGAAGAAGAACTCGACGTCGTTGTCCGGGTCGGGCAGCACGAGCTCGCGGGAGTCGCGACGCTGCCGGTACCCGGCCTCCTTGAGCATCTCGACGGCGGGCTCCGACAGGGAGCCCTTGTTCGGGACGGCGATCCTCAGCACGGTCGTTCTCCTCAGAGGTGGGTGTAGACGTCGGCGAGCGTGAGCCCGCGCGCGATCATCAACACCTGCAGGTGGTAGAGGAGCTGCGAGATCTCCTCGGCCGTCCGCTCGTCCGACTCGTGCTCCGCGGCCATCCAGACCTCGGCGGCCTCCTCGACGACCTTCTTGCCGATGCCGTGCACGCCGGTGTCCAGCTCCGCGACCGTGCCGGACCCCGCGGGGCGGGTGGCGGCCTTCTCCGAGAGCTCGGCGAACAGGGTGTCGAAGGTCTTCACGCGGGCACTCTAGACGTCACCGGACGAAGCGCGCGCAGGGCGACCACGGTCGCGACGGCGGCCTCCGCGGCCTCGGCGCCCTTGTCCTCGTGCGACCCCTCGAGGCCGGCGCGGTCGAGCGCCTGCTCCTCGTTGTCGCAGGTGAGCACGCCGAACCCGACGGGCACGCCGGTCCGGATGCCGACGTCCGTGAGCCCGAGGGTGGCTCCCTGGCACACGTACTCGAAGTGCGGGGTGCCGCCGCGGATCACGACGCCGAGCGCGACGACCGCGTCGGCGCCGCCCGCGGCGGCCACCTGCGCAGCGACCGGCAGCTCGAACGTGCCGGGCACGCGCACGATCGTCACGTCCTCGACGTGCGCCGCGGCCAGCGCGCGCTGCGCCCCCGCGAGCAGGCCGTCCATGACGACGGTGTGCCAGCTGGCGGCGATGACGACGACCTTCAGGCCGGTCCCGTCGACGGTCAGGGTGGGTGCTCCAGCACCGCTCATGCCAGGTCCTCCAGGCTCTCGAACGCGTGGTCCTCGTGGTCGGCGCCGGGCGTGGCCGGCGTCGCGTGCACGGGCGAGACCGCGATGGGCTCTCGCTCCGTCCCGGGCGGCAGGTGGAGCAGGTGCCCCATCGACGTCGCCTTGGTGCGCAGGTACGCCTCGTTCTGCGGGGTGCGCCCCACCTCGAGGCTGCGGATCTCCGCGACGTCGATCCCGTGCGCACGCAGCCCCGCCACCTTGGCGGGGTTGTTGGTGAGCAGGCTGACCTTCTGCACGCCGAGGTCGGTGAGGATCGCCGCGGCGGCGCCGTACTCGCGCCGGTCGGCCGGCCACCCGAGGTCGAGGTTCGCCTCCACCGTGTCGCGACCCTGGTCCTGCAGCGCGTAGGCGGCGACCTTGGCCAGCAGGCCGATGCCGCGGCCCTCGTGCCCGCGCAGGTAGATGACGGCGCCACCCTGCTCGGCGGCGAGCTCGAGGGCCGCGTCGAGCTGCGGACCGCAGTCGCAGCGGGCCGAGCCGAACGCGTCCCCCGTGAGGCACTCGGAGTGCACGCGGACCACCGGCTCGTCGGCCAGGCCGGCGGTCGGGACGAGGGCCACGTGCTCGGCGCCCGTGCGCAGGTCCCGGTAGCCGTGGATGCGGAAGTCGCCGTGCTTGGTCGGCAGGTAGGCGGTGTGCGTCGCATGCACGCGCTCCTTCGGCGGCGCTGCGACGGCCACCTCGGCGGTCACGTCGTCGCCGTGCTGCGTGCGCCACGCGACGATGTCCTCGATGGTCAGCAGCACGAGCCCCTCGGCCTCCGCCAGCGCGGACGCGACCGGCAGACGCGTCATCGACCCGTCGTCGTTGACCAGCTCCGCGATGGCGCCCACGGGTTCCAGGTCGGCGAGCCGGCACAGGTCGACGGCCGCCTCGGTGTGCCCGGCACGGTGCAGCACCCCGCCGGGGACCGCACGCAGCGGCAGCACGTGACCGGGCCGGATGAGGTCCTCCCGCCCCGACGCCGGGTCTGCCAGCACCCGGAGCGTCCGTGCGCGGTCCGAGGCCGAGATGCCCGTGGTCACGCCCGTGGCCGCGTCGACGGTCACCGTGTAGGCGGTCCGCCGGGGGTCCTGGCTGTGCGGGACCATCAGCGGCAGGTCGAGCGCGTCCGCGCGTGACGCGGGCATCGGGGCGCAGAGGTAGCCGGACGAGTGCCGGATGGTCCAGGCGATCCACTCGGGGGTCGCCGACTGCGCGGCCAGGATGACGTCGGCCTCGTTCTCCCGGTCGGGCGAGTCGGCGACGAGCACCGGACGGCCCGCTCGCAGCGCCTCCAGGGCCTCCTCGACGGTGCCGAGGCGCACACCCGTGGGGGCCGTCATCGCAGGATCCCCGCCGTCGAGAGCAGCCGTTCGGTGTACTTGGCCAGCACGTCGACCTCCAGGTTGACCCGCGCACCGGGCGCCAGGGTGCCGAGGGTCGTCGCCTCGAGCGTGGTGGGGATGAGGGAGACGCCGAACGACTCGTCGGTCACGTGCGTCACGGTGAGCGAGATGCCGGAGACGGCGATGGAGCCCTTCTCGGCGACGTACCGCGCGAGCTCGGGCGCGAGGCCGATCTCGACGTCGTCCCAGCGGGGACCGGGCGACCGGGACAGGATGGTGCCGACGCCGTCGACGTGCCCCTGCACGACGTGCCCGCCGTAGCGCCCGCCGACAGGCAGCGCGCGCTCGAGGTTCACCGGGCTGGACACGCCGACGTCCTCCAGGGCGCTGCGCCGCAGCGTCTCCGGCATCACGTCCGCGAAGAACGTGCCGTCACCCGGGAGCTCGGTGACCGTCAGACAGACACCGGAGACGCTGATCGAGTCGCCCAGGTGGGCGTCGGAGACCACCAGCGGGCCGCGCACGCGCAGGCGCGCGTCGGACCCGTCTGGTCCGTGCTCGATCGCTTCGACGGTGCCGATCTCCTCGACGATTCCGGTGAACATCAGTGCTCCTCCGTGGGGCTGTGCGGGTCGACGGTCGCGACGACGAAGACGTCGGGGCCGAGCGGAAGGACGGATCGGGCGGTCAGGCGGACGGCGTCGCCGATGCTGGTGACGCCCAGGTCGGTCACGGCGGACGGACCGGAGCCGAGCAGGATCGGGGCGATGTAGGCGTGCACCTCGTCGACGAGCCCGGCCTGCAGGAACGCCGCGGCGAGCGTGGGGCCGCCCTCGACGAGCACGTGCCGGACCTCACGCTCGGTGAGCAGCGCCAGGACGTCGGCCGGGTCGTGCGTCCGCACCTGGACCAGCTCGCCGCCGGGTCCGCGGAGCCGCGCACCGACGGGGATCTCGCGGTGTCCCACGACCACGCGCAGCGGCTGGTGCCCGTGCAGCTCGCCCGCCGCGTTGCGCGCCGTCAGCGAGGGGTCGTCGACGAGTGCGGTGCCCGTGCCGACCACGATGGCGTCGACCTCGGCCCGCAGGTCGTGGGCGTGGTGCCGGGAGACCTCGGAGGTGATCCAGCGGCTCGACCCGTCGGCGGCGGCGACCCGTCCGTCGAGGGAGGTCGCGAGCTTGAGCGTCACGAACGGGCGGCCACGCTCGACCGAGGGCAGCCACGCGCCCAGGAGCTCACGGCCCTCGTCGGCGAGCAGGCCCGCCTCCACGTCGATCCCGGCGGCGCGCAGCCGCTCGGCACCGCCTGCCGCGACCGGGTTCGGGTCGGGCACGGACACCACCACGCGGGCCACGCCCGCGGTGATGAGCGCCTCGGAGCACGGCCCGGTGCGTCCGGTGTGGTTGCAGGGCTCGAGCGTGACGACGGCGGTCGCACCCCGCACGTCCGCGCCGCGCTCGGCCGCGTCCGCCAGCGCGGCGACCTCGGCGTGCGGCGTCCCGGCGCCCCGGTGCCAGCCCTCGCCGAGGACGTCACCGGACGGGTCCAGCAGGACGGCGCCCACTCGCGGGTTCGGACCGGTGGCCGGTCCGCGCCGACCGAGCTCGAGGGCGCGGCGCATCGCGTGCGCCTCGGAGGGTGCGCGCACCTCGGTCTCGATGCTGGACATGCTCACCTCCGGACGCGCGGGGCTCCGGGGTGAGGGCGGCAGGAAGGGTCCCGCAGCCACGGCGCGAGCGCGCCGCCACGTGATCCTCCCATCCGGACTTTCACCGTCGGTCCTGGAGTTCCACCAGGTCAACCGCCCGATCCTTGCGGACCGTGCGGGTCGCGGACTGTCACCGCCGGCTCGGAATTACACCGACCCCGGAGCACGTGTATATGTTCGTAGTGCGGCAACGATCATGCCACACCAGGCATTCCCGCCGATCAGGCGCCCGCGCCCGCCAGGGACCGGAGCGCCGCGATCTCGGCCGCGACGTCGGGTGCGCCGTACACCGCGGAGCCGGCGACGAACACGTTCGCACCGGCGTCCGCGATCCGGCCGATCGTGTCGCGGGCGACCCCGCCGTCGACCTGGATCCACGTGTCGCCCCCGGACGCGTCCAGCGCGGCGCGGGCACGACGGATCTTCGGGAGCATCCCCTCGATGAAGGACTGCCCGCCGAACCCCGGCTCGACCGTCATCACGAGCAGCATGTCGAACTCCGGCAGCAGGTCCAGCAAGGGCTCGACAGGTGAGGCCGGCCGCAGGGCGATGCCCGCCCGGACCCCGCGGGACCGCAGCTCGCGGGCCAGCCGCACGGGTGCCTGCGTCGCCTCCGCGTGGAACGTCACCGAGGCGGCACCCGCAGCGGCGTACTCGGGGGCCCACCGGTCGGCGTCCTCGATCATCAGGTGCACGTCGAGCGGCACGGGGGCGACCTCGGCGATCCGCCTCACCACGGGCAGGCCGAGCGTCAGGTTGGGCACGAAGTGGTTGTCCATGACGTCGACGTGCACGTAGTCGGCCGTCGCGATCGCCTGGAGATCACGCTCGAGGTTGGCGAAGTCGGCGGACAGGATGCTCGGGTTGATCAGCGCAGGCACCCGGCCAGCGTAGAGGGCGTCAGGACGTGCGGCGCAGGAGCGTCAGGTGCATCGCGTCGGTGCCGTGCACGTGCGGCCACAGCTGGACGTCGGTGCGGTCGTCGTCCAGGTCGACGTACCCGCCGGGGGCGATGCGGCGCACGACCTCGCGGGCGTCGACCGGTTCCACCTCGACGCCGGCTCGCCTCGCAGCCTTGACGGCGTCCTTGACCACGAGCTGTGTCTCGACCAGGTGCGGCGAGCAGGTCACGTAGGCGACGACACCCCCCGGTCGGACCGCCTGGAGCGCGGAGACCAGCAGGTCGCGCTGGAGCGCACTGAGGCCCGCGAGGTCTGCCGGTGTGCGCCGCCAGCGGGCCTCCGGACGCCGACGCAGCGCTCCGAGGCCGGTGCAGGGCGCGTCGACCATCACACGGTCGTACGCACCGGGCTCGTCCGTGCCCACCGTCCGGCCGTCGCCGGTCCGCACGTCCTCGACCGCATCGGCGGGGACCGCGCGCAGCGCCTGCTCGACGAGACGTGCGCGGTGGGGCTGGAGCTCGTTCGCGACGATCCGCGCACCGCGCTCCCCCGCGACGGCGGCGAGCAGCGCGGCCTTGCCACCGGGACCCGCGCACAGGTCCAGCCAGCGCGCGTCGGGGCCGTCCAGCGGTGCCTCCGTCAGGGCGAGCGCGACGAGCTGGCTGCCCTCGTCCTGCACCCCCGCGCGACCGTCGCGCACGGTCGGCAGCGCCGCGGGGTCGCCGCCGGTGAGGATCACTCCCGTCGGGGTCAGTGCACCGAACAGACCCGCGCCCTCGGTCTCCTCGAGCACCGCCTCCTGGTCCACCAGGCCGGGGCGCGCGACGAGGGTGACGCGCGGTGCAGCGTTGTCCGCGGTGAGGAGTGCCCCGATCTCGTCGGCGGACCGCCCGTTGCCCACCAGGGCCTCGCGCAGTGCCCGGACCACCCAGAGCGGGTGGCTCTGCGTGACGGACAGCCGCGCGAGCTCGTCGTCGCCTGCTGCCTCGGCGATCCGCTGCTCCCACTCCTCGGAGGTCGTCCTGCCGACCGTCCGCAGGACGGCGTTGACGAACTGCGACGGGCCGGTGCCCAGCTGCTCACGCGCCAGCCCCACGGTCTCCGAGACCGCCGCGTGCGCGGGGACCCGCATGCCGAGGAGCTGGTGGACCCCGAGCCGTAGGACATCCAGCGCGGGTGCGTCGATCGTCGAGACCTCGCGTGCCGCAGCCTGGGCGATGACCGCGTCGTACCGCCCGCGCAACCGCAGGGTGCCGTAGGCGAGCTCGGTGGCGAATGCCGCGTCGCGCCCGGTGATCCGGCGGTCCCGCAGCAGGGGTGGCAGGACGAGGTTGGCGTAGGAGTCGGAGCCGTCGACCGCCCGCAGCACGTCGTAGGCCGCGGTCCGTGCGGGGTCGCTCCCCCGACGGCGCTGCGACGGCGCAGCCGCGGTCCGCTGGGTCCGCCCTTGAGAGCGCGCGGCGCCGCGCTGGCGACCGCTCGGGTCGCGCCGGTCGTCCGCGGGGCTCACGCCGCACCTCCCAGCACGGTGTCCGACGCCAGGCGCGCGCCGCGGGCCCAGTCGGCCGCGTCCATCGCCCGCTTCCCCTGCGGGGTCACGTGGGACAGCCGCACGGCGCTGCCGCCCGTCCCGACGAGGACGTCCTTCTTCCCGACGAGCAGCTGCCCGGGGGCGAGGTCGGTGATGTCCGGCACGGGCAGCACGGGCGCGACCCCCAGCCGTGAGCCGTCGGGCAGCGTGGTCCACGCGCCCGGCGCGGGGGTGCAGCCGCGGATCCGGCGGTCGACCGCGTGCGCGGGATGGGCCCAGCGCACGCGCGCGTCCTCGACCTCGATCTTCGGGGCGTGGCTGACGCCGTCGGAAGCCTGGACGACCGGGCTGAGGATCCCGTCCTCGAGCGCGTCGAGCGTCTGCACCAGCAGGCCGGCGCCCGCCACGGCGAGGCGCCCGAGCAGGTCGCCCGACGTGTCGCGCGGGCGGATCGTCTCGGTGAGGAACCCGAACACCGGGCCGGTGTCCAGGCCCGCCTCGAGCCGGAAGGTCGTGGCGCCCGTGACCTCGTCGCCGGCGATGATCGCGTGCTGCACCGGCGCAGCCCCGCGCCAGGCGGGCAGCACCGAGAAGTGCAGGTTCACCCAGCCGTGCACGGGGACGTCCAGGAGCGACGGCGGGATCAGGGCACCGTAGGCGACCACGGGTGCCGCATCGACCTCGAGCTCCGCGAGCCGCGACTGGAACTCGTCGTCCCGGGGGCGCTGCGGCGTGAGGACCTCGATGCCGGCCTCCAGAGCTCGCGCCTTGACCTCGCTCTGCGTCGACGACCGCCCTCGGCCGGAGCGGGCGTCGGGACGCGTGAGCACCGCGACGACCTCGTGACGGGACGCGAGGAGCGCCTCGAGCGACGGCACCGCGGCCGCAGGGGTTCCGGCGAAGAGCAGTCGCATGGCGTCGATCCTAGGTGCGCGGCAGGGCGACCCCGCGCGCAGCCAGGTCGGCCCGGAGGGCGTCCGCCGTGGTGAACAGCACGGCGTCGTACCCGGCCGCCGAGCCGGCGGCGACGTTCGCGGCGGAGTCGTCGGCGAACACCGCCCGCTCCGGGCGCAGGCCGAACCGCTGCGTCAGCAGGGCGAAGATCCGTGGGTCCGGCTTGGCGACGCCGACCTCGCCCGACACCAGGACGTCCTCGAGCAGCCCGATCGCCGGCGCCGCGGTCTCGGCCAGGTGGAACGTCTCGGCCGACCAGTTGGTGAGCCCGAGGAGCCGGACGCCGCTCGCCCGAAGGTCGTGCACGAGCTCGGCCGACCCCGGCACGGGCCCCGCGAGCGTGTCGGCGCTGTGCTCGACGTACAGGTCCAGCGCGGGCAGGTGCTCGGGCGCGCTAGCGGCGAGGTCGACCCGCGCGTCGGCCCACGGACGACCGGCGTCCTGCTGGTGGTTGAACGCCATGAAGTCGAAGTCGACGAGGAACGCCTCGGTGTCGCGCGCAGGCAGTCGTCCGGCGAACGCGCGGCGCGGGTCCCACCGCACGAGAACGTTGCCGAGGTCCAGCACGACGGTGTCGATCATCCGAGCTCCGCCGGGTCCAGCTGGACGCGCACCGTGCCGCCCTCGCGCCGGGCGCTGCGCACCGCGAGCGACGCGGCCAGAGAGCGTGCGAGGGCCGCGCCGCCGGGACGCGGCACGCGCACCAGGGCGCGCACGTCCGGCTCGAGCGCGCCCGGCTCGGCCGCACCGGCCGGGACGGGCCCGAGAATCTCGGCATCCGCGACGTCGAGCCGCCCGAGCAGGGTGTCGACGGCGTCGCGCGGCCCGGTGACCGCGGCGATCCGCACGGCGGGCGGGAGCGCGAGCTCGGCGCGCTCGGCGAGCTCGCGCGAGGCGTATCCGGCCGGGTCCCAGCGCACGAGCGCCTGCGTCACCCGCTCCTCGGCGTCGCCGACGAGGACGACGGTGCCGCCCTCGGCCGCCGGACGCACCAGCGCGGCAGCCGTCAACCAGCGGCGCAGCGCATCCTCCCCGGTCCGCAGCGACGCCCCTGCCGTGCTCACGGCGGCGTCCAGCAGCAGTGCGGCGGCGTACCCGCCCGGGGCCACCGGCTCGGCGCCCGGCGTCGCCACCACCACCGCGGGGACGTCCTTCACGGTCGCCAGCACGCCGCCCGCCGCACGCGCCCCCGAGACGCGGATCGGCACCCCGGGGAACGCGCGGCCGAGCTCCTCGGCCGTGCGCTCCGACCCGACACGGACCGAGCGCAGTGAGCCCGCGCCGCACTCGGTGCACCGCCAGTCGGTGGCCAGCCGCCCGCACCAGCCGCAGGTGGGGACGCCGTCGGCGGTGGTCAGCCCGAGCGGGCCGTGGCAGACGCCGCAGCGCGCCGCCGCGCGGCAGCGCCCGCACGCCACCGCGGGCACGTACCCCGCGCGGGGCACCTGCACGAGGACCGGGCCGTGGGCCAGCCGGTCCCGCAACGTGCGCCAGGCCGGCGCCGGGAGTCTCGCCGCGGCCGCCGGTCCCTCGCGGGCGAGCTCGACCGACGTCAGGGCCAGCACCCGCGCGGCACGCGCGCGGGTCGTCGGACGGTCCGCTGCCACCTCGTGCGCCCAGCCCGCCTCGACGAGTGCCTGCGCCTCGACCGAGCGCGCGTGCGCGGCGACGAGGAGCGCACAGTGCTCCAGCTCCGAGCGCAGCGCCAGCACCTCGCGGACGTGCGGGTACGGCGCTCGGGGTTCGGCGTGCAACGGGTCGCCGTCGTCCCAGACCACGGCGAGCCCGAGGTTCGTCACGGGGGCGAACGCCGACGCCCGCGTGCCGACGACCACCGACGCCTGACCCCGCAGTGCCGCGAGGAACGACCGGTAGCGGACGGCGGGGCCGTCGTCGGCGGCGAGCCGGACCGCGCCGCCCGTCGAGCCCGGTGCCCAGCGCGGGATGCCGGCGTCGTCCAGGGCGGCGAGCACGCGGTCGATGTCCCGGGCGTCGGGGACCACGACGAGAGCACCTCGACCGCCCAGCACGCACGCGGCGACCGCCTGAGCGATCGCGTCCGGCCACCGCTCCCCCGCCGCACCCGGCAGCGCGGACCACACCGCACGCGGCGCACCACCCGCGGCGACGTGCTGCAGGAAGGCCGCCCCGCCGCGGTAGGGCGCCCACGCGGCGGCCGACGGGGACGGCGGTGCCGGCTCGTCGGAGGACACGGGAACCTCCGCCTCCACCCGGGCGTGCCGTGCCGGGACGGCAAGCCGCAGGACGTCGTTGAGCGTCCCCGCCCACCGGTCCGCGACCGCCCGCGCCAGGCGGGCGACCTGGGGCGTGAGCACGGGCTCGGCGGACACGACCTTGCGCACGGGCTGCAGGGCGCCGTCGTGCTCCGCCTCCTCGACGCGCTCCAGCACGTAGCCGTTGACGTCCTGGCCACCGAACCGCACCTTGACCCGGGTGCCCGGCACCGCGGCGTCGGCGAGCGCCGCCGGCACCGCGTACTCGAACACGCGGTCGAGGTGGTGCGGCACCAGGTCCACGCACACCCGCGCGACCGGCAGGTGCTCGGCGAGCGGGACACCACCGACGGCAGGACGCGCACGCCGCTTCGGCTGCGGCAGACCCTCGAGCATCAGCTGCTCACCGCCCGCGCTCATGCCCACGCGCCCATCAGACCATCCGCTGCCCACGCAGGACCGGGAGCGACTGCGGAAGGCGTCAGCCCACCGCGGACTGGAGGTCCGCGACGCGGTCGGTGCGCTCCCAGGTGAACTCCGGCAGCTCACGGCCGAAGTGCCCGTACGCGGCGGTCTTGCGGTAGATCGGGCGCAGGAGGTCGAGGTCGCGCACGATCGCGGCCGGCCGCAGGTCGAACACGTCGCGGATCGCGCTGGTGAGCCGCTCGAGCGGCACCGTCTCCGTACCGAACGTCTCGACGTACAGGCCCACCGGGTTCGCCTTGCCGATGGCGTAGGCGACCTGGACCTCGCACCGGCGCGCGAGCCCGGCAGCGACCACGTTCTTGGCCACCCACCGCATCGCGTAGGCGGCCGAGCGGTCGACCTTCGACGGGTCCTTGCCGGAGAACGCGCCACCACCGTGGCGGGCGATGCCGCCATACGTGTCGACGATGATCTTGCGGCCGGTCAGCCCGGCATCGCCCTGCGGACCACCGACGACGAACGTCCCGGTCGGGTTCACCAGCAGGCGGAAGTCGGTCGTGTCCAGCTCGAGCTGCGCCAGCACCGGTGCGATGACGTGCTCGGTGATCCCGGGGCGCAGCATGGTCTCCAGCTGCACGTCGGGGTCGTGCTGCGTGGACAGGACCACCGTGTCGAGCCGGACCGCGCGGTCGCCGTCGTAGCCGATGGTGACCTGGGTCTTCCCGTCGGGGCGAAGCCCGGGCAGGATCCCCTCCTTGCGCACGAGCGTCAGGCGCTCGGCGAGCCGGTGCGCCAACCAGATCGGCAGGGGCAGCAGCGACGGGGTGTCGTCGCTCGCGTAGCCGAACATCAGCCCCTGGTCGCCGGCGCCCTGCGCATCCAGCGGGTCGAGGTCGGAGGCGTCCTCGCGGACCTCGAGGGCCTTGTCGACGCCGGCGGCGATGTCGGGCGACTGCTGCCCGATCGACACGGAGATGCCGCACGAGTCACCGTCGAAGCCGATCGCCGACGAGGTGTACCCGATGCCCTTGACGACCTGGCGCACGATCTGCGGGATCTCGACGTACGCGCTGGTCGTGACCTCCCCGGCGACGTGCACGAGACCGGTGGTCACCATCGTCTCGACGGCCACGCGCGCCTGCGGGTCCTGCTCGAGCATCGCGTCGAGGATGGCGTCGGAGATCTGGTCACAGATCTTGTCCGGGTGCCCCTCGGTCACGGACTCGGACGTGAACAGGCGCATGTCGGGCTCGGTCATGGCGGACAGCGTAATGGCCGTGGTCCACGGCCGGGGCGACATCTCAGGAGCGCGCGACGACCGCGTCCCAGACGGCGTGGGCCACCACGTCCTTGCTCCCCGCAGCGGTGCCCACGACCGCGCCGGACCCGTCGAGGATCGTGATGTCGTTCGCGTCGGTGCCGAACCCCCGGCCGCCGCCCACCGCGTTGACCACGAGGAGGTCCGCACCCTTGCGACGCGCCTTCGCCTGCCCGTGCTCGAGCACGCTGCCGGTCTCGTCGCCCGTCTCCGCCGCGAAGCCCACCACGAGCTGCCCTGCGCGGAGACGGTCGTGCGCCAGCTCGGCGAGGATGTCGACCGTCTCGACGAGCTCGAGCACCGGGGCGCCGCCACCCGGTTCCTTCTTGATCTTGCTCTCGGCGCTGGTGCGCGGCCGGAAGTCGGCGACCGCGGCCGCCATCACGACCACGTCCGCGTCCTTCGCCGCGGCACGCACGGCGTCCCGCAGCTCGGCTCCGGTCTCGGCGCGGACGACGTCGACATCCGGCGGGACCGGCACGTCGATGTTGGCGGCCACGAGCGTGACCCGGGCTCCACGCGCGTGCGCGGTCCTCGCGAGCGCGACACCCTGCCTGCCGGACGACCGGTTGCCGAGGAAGCGCACCGGGTCGAGGGGCTCACGCGTACCGCCGGCGGACACGACGACGTGGCGACCTGCGAGGTCGCGGGGCCGGTCGGTGACCAGGGCGAACGCCGCGGCGGCGATCTCGTCGGGCTCGGGGAGGCGCCCGGGACCGGTGTCCGTGCCGGTGAGGCGACCGGCGGCGGGGTCGAGCACGTGCACGCCGCGGGAGCGCAGCGTCGCGACGTTCGCGACCGTGGCGGGGTGCTCCCACATCTCGGTGTGCATCGCCGGCGCCAGCAGCACCGGGCACCGCGCAACCAGCAGCGTGGCGGTCAGCAGGTCGTCCGCCTGCCCGCTCGCGGCGCGGGCCAGGAGGTCGGCCGTGGCGGGGGCGACGATCACCAGCTCGGCCTGCTTGCCGACCGCGACGTGTGCCACCTGGTCGACGTCCTCGAACACGTCGGTGGTCACCGGCTGCCCCGACAGGGCCTCCCACGTCGCGCGCCCGACGAACTCGAGCGCCGCGCGCGTGGGCACCACGCGGACGGCGTGGCCGTCCTCACGCAGCAGGCGCAGGAGCAGGACGGCCTTGTAGGCGGCGATCCCGCCCGCGACGCCGAGGACGATGTGCATGGGGGCAGGTCAGCCCTCGGTGGCCTCAGAGGTGAGCAGGCCGGCGTCGATCTCGCGCATGGCGATCGAGAGCGGCTTCTCCTGCGGACGCGTGTCCACCAGCGGGCCGACGTACTCGAGCAGGCCCTCGTTGAGCTGCGAGTAGTAGGCGTTGATCTGGCGCGCGCGCTTGGCCGAGTACAGGACGAGCGCGTACTTGGAGTCGGCGCGCTCGAGCAGACGGTCGATGGGCGGGTCGGTGATGCCGGTGGGGGCGGCGACGGTTCCGGACACGGTGATCTCCCGTACGTGAAAGGGGTTGGGGCTGGCCCCATCCTACCTGGTCGCGATGCCCATCCCGCGGACCAGCTCGTCGGTGGCCCGGTGGACGTCGTCGTTGACGATCACCTGGTCGAACTCGGCCTCCGCGGCGAGCTCGACGCGCGCGGTCTCGAGGCGCCGCTCCCGCTCCTCCGCGTCCTCGGTCCCCCGACCGACGAGCCGACGCTCGAGCTCCGCGAACGACGGGGGCGCGAGGAAGACGAAGTGCGCATCGGGCATCGACTCGCGGACCTGTCGCGCACCCTGGAGGTCGATCTCCAGGAGCGCCGGCAACCCCGCGGCCAGGCGCTCCTCGACCGGCTTCCGCGGCGTGCCGTACCGGTTGCGCCCGTGCACGACCGCCCACTCGAGCAGGTCGCCGCGCTCGACCATGGCGTCGAAGTCGTCGCCCGTCACGAAGAGGTAGTGGACCCCGTCGACCTCGCCGGGCCGAGGGGGCCTCGTGGTGGCGGACACCGACAACCAGACCTCGGGATAGCGGGTCCGGACGTCGGCGGACACGGTGCCCTTGCCGACGGCGGTCGGTCCGGCGAGAACGGTCAACCGGGCTGGCGTCGTCGTCATGGGTGGCGCGGTGCTCCTCGAGATGCGCGGCGCGGCCCCGACGTCACCCGAAGCGGTCGACGAGAGCCTTCACCTGGTGCGGCCCGAGACCGCGCACGCGACGCGTCTCGGAGATTCCGATCTCGGAGATGATCGCACGCGCCTTGACCTTGCCCACGCCAGGCAGGGACTCGAGGAGCGCGAGGACCTTGAGCTTGCCGATCGTCTCGTCCGCCTGCCCCTGCGCGATCACCTCGGAGAGGGTTCCCTGCGAGTACTTGAGGCGGTTCTTGACCTCAGCGCGGGCCTGCCGGGCGGCGGCGGCCTTCTGGAGCGCTGCCGCTCGTTGTTCGGGAGTCAGCGGAGGGAGTGCCACGCGCGTCACCTTCTCGTCAGTGGGCCGGCGACCCACGTGGAAGTGCGCGGGATCGTGACAACGAAACTAGCGAGCGACACCCTCATCGGCAATGCGGACGCGCGTCCAGCCGCCCACGACCTGCACCGACACAGCACGCGGAGCTCAGGACAACGCCGCAGCCGCCTCGTCCGAGGCCTGCCGGGCAGCTGCCCGCAGCGCCGGGACGGAGGGGCCTGCGACGAGCACGCCGCGCGAGGAGGACGCCAGCACCTGACCTCGTGCGGAGCCGAAGACCTGGGCCAGCTCGCGCGGGCCAGCACCCTGGGCACCCACGCCGGGGGCCAGCAGCGGGCCGTTCACGGCGGCCAGGTCCACGCCGGTGCGGGACGCCGCGTCGCCGATCGTCGCGCCCACGACCAGCCCGACCGACCCCATCGGCACCGCGCCCGCGTTCAGGGCAGCCGCTCGCGCCGCCACGACGGCAGCGACGGTGTCGCCCTCCTGGGTGCGCGCGTGCTGGACCTCGTGGCCCTCCTTGTTGGACGTCAGGCACAGGACGAACAGACCCCGCCCGGTCGAGAGCGCGAGGTCGACGGCAGGATCGAGCGACCCGAACCCGAGGTACGGCGACACGGTGAGCGCGTCCCCCGCGAGCGGGGAGCCGTCGCGGAGGAACGCGTCGGCGTACGCGCCCATGGTCGAGCCGATGTCCCCGCGCTTGGCGTCGACGATGACCAGCGTGCCGGTCTCCCGTCCGGCCGCGACGACCTCCTCGAGCACCGCGACCCCGGCGGAGCCGTGCCGCTCGAAGAACGCCGCCTGCGGCTTGACGGCGGCCGCCTGGCCCCCGACCGCCTCGAGCACGGTCAGGGCGAACCGCCGCAGTCCGGAGGCGTCGTCCGGCAGACCCCACGCGTCCAGCAGGCTCGTGTGCGGGTCGATGCCGACGCACAGCGGCCCGTGGGCCTCCATGGCGGCCGCCAGGCGCGCCCCGAACGGAGCGGTCACGCGCGGGCCGCCGCGCGTGCCTCGCGGCGCACCAGCGCGGCCGCGTCGTGCTCCTGCAGGCTGGTCACCCGGAACGGTCCCGCCTGCCGCGCCTCGATGGCCTGCACGGCCGCACCGAGCTGCTGCACGGTGGTGACCATCGCCTTGTCCGCCGCGACCGTGGCCGCCCGGATCTCGTAGCCGTCGGCACGAGCGCCCTGACCCGACGGGGTGTTCACCACGATGTCGACGTCGCCGGAGGTGATGAGGTCGACGATGGTCGGCTCCCCCGCCGCACCGCGACCCGACGAGTACTTGCGGACGACCGTCGACGCGATGCCGCTGCGGTGCAGGACCGCCGCGGTCCCCTCGGTCGCCAGGATCTCGAAGCCGAGCTCCGCCAGGCGCTTCACCGGGAAGACGATCGAGCGCTTGTCCCGGTCGGCGACGGAGATGAAGGCCCGGCCGCCCGTGGGGAGGCCACCGAACGCGGCGTCCTGCGACTTGGCGAACGCGGTCGGGAAGTCGACGTCGAAGCCCATGACCTCGCCCGTCGAGCGCATCTCCGGGCCGAGCACGGTGTCGACGACGACGCCCTCCTTGGTGCGGAACCGCTTGAACGGCAGCACCGCCTCCTTGACCGCGATCGGCGAGTCGAGGTCGAGAACGCTCGCGTCGTCCACGGGAAGGATCCCCATCGCGCGCAGGTCCGCGATCGACCGGCCCGCCATGACCAGTGCCGCGGCCTTGGCCAGCGAGACGCCCGTGGCCTTGGACACGAACGGCACCGTGCGCGACGCCCGCGGGTTGGCCTCGAGGACGTAGAGCACGTCGGAGACCAGGGCGAACTGGATGTTGAGCAGCCCGTGCACCCCGACCCCGCGCGCGATCGCCTCGGTGGACAGGCGGATCCGCTCGAGCTCCGAGGTCGACAGCGTCACGGGCGGGAGGGTGCACGCCGAGTCGCCGGAGTGGATGCCGGCCTCCTCGATGTGCTCCATGACGCCGCCGAGGAACAGCTCGGTCCCGTCGAACAGGGCGTCGACGTCGATCTCGATGGCGTCGTCCAGGAAGCGGTCGATGAGCAGCGGCGGCAGGGTGCCGGCGCGCCCCCCGTCGGCCGCGTTGTCCAGCGCGCGCTGGACGTACTCGTTGAGCTGCGGCTCGTCGTAGACGATCTCCATGCCACGGCCGCCGAGCACGTAGCTCGGCCGCACGAGCACCGGGAAGCCGATCCGGCGCGCCGTGTCGCGGGCACCCGCCTGCGTGGTGGCGGTGCCGAACGCGGGCGCCGGCAGCCCGGCGGCCTCGAGGACCTTGCCGAACTCCCCCCGGTCCTCGGCGGCGTCGATCGCGGCCGGCGACGTGCCGAGGATCGGCAGGCCGGCGTCGAGCAGGCGCTGGGCGAGCGACAGGGGCGTCTGCCCGCCGAGCGTGACGATGAGGCCCTCGACCGGGCCGGCGGCGAGCTCGGCCGTGTAGACCTCGAGCACGTCCTCGAACGTCAGGGGCTCGAAGTATAGCCGGTCCGACGTGTCGTAGTCCGTGGAGACCGTCTCGGGGTTGCAGTTGATCATGACGGTCTCGAACTCGCCCTTGAGCGCCAGTGCGGCGTGCACGCAGGAGTAGTCGAACTCGATGCCCTGGCCGATCCGGTTGGGGCCCGAGCCGAGGATGAGGATCGCCGGCCGTGTGCGCGGCGCGACCTCGGTCTCCTCGTCGTACGTGGAGTAGTGGTACGGCGTGCTCGCGGCGAACTCGGCGGCGCACGTGTCGACCGTCTTGAACACCGGACGCAGGCCGACCGCGTGGCGGGCACGGCGGACCGCGTCCTCCGACGTCCGGCGCAGCGTCGCGACCTGCGCGTCCGACAGGCCGTGGCGCTTCGCGTGCAGGAGCACGTCCCGGGTCAGGGCGTCGGCCGTCCGGGTCTGCTCCGCGACCTCGTTGATCAGCTGGATCTGGTCGAGGAACCAGGGGTCGATGCCCGTGAGCTCGTACACCGTCTCGAGCGGGACGCCGAAGCGCAGGACCTGCTGCACGTCGACGAGGCGGTGCTCGGTGGGCCGGGAGATCGTCGCGGTCAGCGCGTCGAGCGCCTCGCCCGCCAGGGCGTCGCCGGTCCAGTGGAAGACCGAGTCCTTCTTGTCCAAGGACCGCATGGCCTTGCCGAGCGCCTCGGTGAAGTTGCGGCCCAGCGCCATGGCCTCGCCGACCGACTTCATGGTCGTCGTGAGCGTGTCGTCCGCGGCCGGGAACTTCTCGAACGCGAACCGCGGGACCTTCACCACGACGTAGTCGAGCGTGGGCTCGAACGACGCCGGCGTGGAGCCACCCGTGATGTCGTTCGGGATCTCGTCGAGCGTGTAGCCGACCGCGAGCTTGGCGGCGATCTTCGCGATCGGGAAGCCGGTCGCCTTGGACGCCAGGGCCGACGAGCGCGAGACCCGGGGGTTCATCTCGATGACCACGATCCGGCCGGTGGACGGTTCGATGGCGAACTGGATGTTGCAGCCGCCCGTGTCGACGCCGACCTCGCGGATGACGGCGATGCCGATGTCCCGCAGCCGCTGGTACTCGCGGTCGGTGAGGGTCAGCGCCGGGGCGACCGTGACCGAGTCCCCCGTGTGCACGCCCACCGGGTCGACGTTCTCGATCGAGCAGACGACCACCACGTTGTCGTGCTTGTCCCGCATGAGCTCGAGCTCGTACTCCTTCCAGCCGAGGATCGACTCCTCCAGGAGCACCTCGGTGGTCGGCGAGTAGTGCAGGCCCTGCCCGACGATGCGGCGCAGGTCGGTCTCGTCGTACGCGATGCCCGAGCCGAGCCCGCCCATGGTGAACGAGGGCCGCACGACGACCGGGTACAAGAGGTCGTCGACGGCGGCGAGCGCGTCGTCGATGGTGTGCACGATCGCGGAGCGAGCGCTCTCGGCGCCGCAGACCTCCACGACCTCCTTGAACTGCTCGCGGTCCTCGCCCTTCTGGATCGACGCGATGTTGGCGCCGATCAGCTCGACGTCGTACTTCTCGAGCACGCCCGCCTCGTCCAGCGCGATCGCCGCGTTGAGCGCCGTCTGGCCGCCCAGCGTCGGGAGGATCGCGTCCGGGCGCTCCTTGGCGATGATCGTGGTGAGGATCTCGGTGGTGATCGGCTCCACGTAGGTGGCGTCGGCGAACTCGGGGTCCGTCATGATCGTGGCCGGGTTGGAGTTCACGAGGATGACCCGCAGGCCCTCCTCCTTGAGCACCCGGCACGCCTGCGTCCCCGAGTAGTCGAACTCGCACGCCTGGCCGATGACGATCGGGCCGGAGCCGATGACCAGGACGCTCTTGATGTCTGTGCGCCGGGGCATCAGGCAGCACCCTTCTGTGCGGTCATGAGATCGAGGAACCGGTCGAAGAGGTACGCGGCGTCGTGCGGGCCGGCGGCGGCCTCCGGGTGGTACTGCACCGAGAAGGCCGGCAGGTCGAGCGCTCGCAGGCCCTCGACCACGTCGTCGTTCAGGTCGACGTGGCTGACGACCACCCGGCCGTAGCGGCCGCCGTCGTGCGGCGCGACGGACTCGCCGTCCAGGGGCGCGTCGACCGCGAACCCGTGGTTGTGGGCGGTGATCTCCACCTTGCCGGTCGCCCGGTCCATCACCGGCTGGTTCACGCCGCGGTGGCCGTAGCCCAGCTTGTAGGTGCCGTAGCCGAGCGCGCGGCCCAGCAGCTGGTTGCCGTAGCAGATGCCGAAGAACGGGATCCGCCGGTCGAGCACGTCCCGCAGCAGGTCGATCTCGTGCGTCGCCGCGGCGGGGTCGCCAGGCCCGTTGGAGAAGAAGACGCCGTCGGGCGAGGTCGCCAGGACCTCGTCGATGGTCGCGGTCGAGGGCAGCACGTGGACCCGCACGCCGCGCTCGGCCAGTCGCTGCGGCGTCATGGCCTTGATGCCGAGGTCGACGGCGGCCACCGTGGCGACGTGCTCCCCGATCGGCTCGACCACGTAGGCGGCGTCGGTGGACACCTCGCCGGCCAGGTCGGCGCCGACCATCGCGGGCGCGGCCAGGACGTCGTCCAGCAGCTCGTCGTCGGGCCTGCGCTCGCCGTTCTCGTCCAGCAGCGCGGCGCCCGAGAAGATCCCGGCCCGCATGACACCGCGCTCCCGCAGGTGACGCGTGAGGGCACGGGTGTCGATCTCGCTGATGCCGACGATGTCCTGTGCGACGAGGTCGTCGTCGAGCGTGCGGACCGACCGCCAGTTCGAGGCGCGGCGCGCGGGGTCGCGCACCACGTAGCCGGCCACCCAGATCCGCGCCGACTCGTCGTCCTCGTCGTTCACGCCGGTGTTCCCGATGTGCGGGGCCGTCATGACGACGATCTGGCGGTGGTACGACGGGTCGGTGAGCGTCTCCTGGTAGCCGGTCATGCCGGTGTTGAAGACGATCTCGCCCAGCGTCGAGCCCTCGGCGCCGTAGGGGCGGCCGGTGAACGTCCGGCCGTCCTCGAGAACGAGCACTGCGTCGGTCATGAGTTCTCCTCCTGCGCGGGCGCGGTGCCCGAGGTCAAGGTGGTCAGTGCGTCGATGAGCCGCTCGCGGTCCGCCGCGTGCTTGGGTCGCAGGCCGGTGTCCAGGCCGCGCGGGTCGTCGGTGTCGGCCTGCCAGGTGAGGACGACGAGGCCCTCTCCCCCGACGACCTTGCCGGCCATGCCGGGCGCACCGGTCGCGCTGCGCACGGCCGACGCCGGCACGAAGAGGTCGGTCGCGCCCTGGCGGGTGATCCGCACCCCGGCGTCGAAGACGCTGATCTGCGCGGGGCTGCGCACCCCGAGGCCCTCGGCGGTGATCCGGTCGAGCCAGTCCCCCGCCCGGGTGGTCGACACGTAGGTCGCCTCCACCGGCCCGAGCCGCTCGGCACCCAGCACGGCGGGGGCGGCCGGGAGCGCGGGCACCAGCGTGGACGACCGCCGGGTGCGGGCCCGCCAGCCGGCGCGCATGCCCCAGAACACCACGATCACGACCAGGACGAGGACGACCGTCGAGACCGCCTGGCGGGTCACGAGCTGACCACCACGCTCTCGTCGCACGCCGACCCGTCCATCACCGTCGCGCGGCCGCGCAGCCACGTCGCGATGACGCAGCCGGACAGCTCGCGGCCGCGGAACGGCGAGTTCACGCTCTGCGTCGCCTGCTCCTCGGGCACCACGGTCCGGCGGATGCCCGGATCGACCAGCGTGAGGTTGGCGGGCTCCCCCACGGCGATCGGCCGACCGTGGTCACCGACGCGACCGATCCGCGCCGGGGTGGTCGAGAGCACCCGGGCGACGTCGGCCCAGGTCATGCGGCCGGTGTCGACCATCGTCTCCTGGACGACCGACAGCGCGGTCTCGAGCCCGGTCATGCCGAAGGCCGCCGCGCCCCACTCGCAGTCCTTGTCCTCGCGTGTGTGCGGCGCGTGGTCGGTGGCGACGATGTCGATCGTGCCGTCGGCCAGCCCCTCGCGGACGGCCTCGACGTCCCGCTGCGTGCGCAGGGGCGGGTTGACCTTGAACACCGGGTCGTACCCGCGCGCGAGCTCGTCGGTGAGCATGAGGTGGTGCGGGGTGACCTCGGCGGTGACGTCGATTCCCCGGGACTTGGCCCAGCGGATGATCTCGACCGAGCCGGCCGTGGACAGGTGGCAGACGTGCAGCCGCGAGCCCACGTGCTCGGCGAGCAGCACGTCGCGGGCGATGATCGCCTCTTCCGCGACCGCGGGCCAGCCGGCCAGACCCAGCTCGGCGGAGACCACGCCCTCGTGCATCTGGGCGCCCTCGGTCAGCCGGGGCTCCTGCGCGTGCTGCGCGATGACGCCGTCGAACGCCTTGACGTACTCCAGGGCGCGCCGCATCACGACCGGGTCGTGCACGCACTTGCCGTCGTCGGAGAACACCCGGACCTGCGCCGCCGACTCGGCCATGGCACCGAGCTCCGCCAGCCGCTCGCCCTCGAGGCCGACCGTGACGGCTCCGATCGGTCGCACGTCCACCCAGCCGGCGTCCCGGCCGAGCCGCCAGACCTGCTCGACGACGCCCGCGGTGTCCTGCGTCGGGGTCGTGTTCGCCATCGCGTGCACGGCCGTGAACCCGCCCATCGCGGCGGCGCGCGTGCCGGAGCGGACCGTCTCGGCGTCCTCCCGGCCCGGCTCGCGCAGGTGCGTGTGCAGGTCGACGAGGCCGGGCAGCAGGATCAGCCCGCTGCCGTTGATGATCACCGGGTCGGGGCCGGCCTGCGCCTCGGCGTCCGGGCCGATCGCCGCGATCACGCCGTCGGCGAGCAGCACGTCGGTCGTGCCGTCGCCGAGCGGGCTGACGTCCCGCAGCAGGTAGTTCCTCGTCACGCGTCCACCTTCGTCTCGTCGGAGCTCTTCTCGGGCGCACCCGAGACCGCCGCTCGAGCGGGGGCGTCGCCGCCCGCGAGCAGCAGGTACAGGACGGCCATCCGGACCGCCACGCCGTTGGCCACCTGCTCGACGATGACCGCGCGGGACGAGTCGGCGGCGTCGGCGGAGATCTCCAGGCCGCGGTTCATCGGACCCGGGTGCAGCACGATCGCGTGCTCCGGCAGCAGGGCGAGCCGGCGGGCGTCGAGGCCGTACCGGCGGGTGTACTCCAGCGGGCTCGGGAAGAACCCGCCACCCGCGCTCGACATCCGCTCGCGCTGGACCCGCAGCATCATCACCGCGTCCGGCTTCTCGTCGGCGATGACCTCGTCCAGGTGGTACGAGACGCGCGCCGGCCAGGCACCGACCCCGACGGGCAGCAGGGTCGGCGGCGCCACCAGCACGACCTCCGCGCCGAGCGTGTGCAGCAGGTGCACGTTGGAGCGTGCGACGCGGCTGTGCAGCACGTCGCCGACGATCGCCACCCGCAGCCCGGTCAGGTCGCGGCCGGTCACGTCGCCCGGACCGGACAGGTGCCGGCGCAGCGTGTAGGCGTCGAGGAGCGCCTGCGTGGGGTGCTGGTGCATCCCGTCGCCCGCATTGATGACTGCGCCGCTGGTCCAGCCGGACGTGGCGAGCGTGTGCGGCGCTCCGGACGCGTGGTGCCGGATCACGACCGCGTCGGCGCCCATCGCCTGCAGCGTGAGGGCGGTGTCCTTGAGCGACTCGCCCTTGGAGACGCTCGAGCCCTTGGCGGAGAAGTTGATGACGTCCGCAGACAGTCGCTTGGCGGCGGTCTCGAAGGAGATGCGGGTGCGCGTGGAGTCCTCGAAGAACAGGTTCACCACCGTCCGCCCGCGCAACGTGGGCAGCTTCTTGATCTCCCGGCCCTGCGTGGCCGCCATCGAGCCGGCGGTGTCGAGGATGCGCACGGCGTCGTCGAGGGAGAGGTCGGCGGTGGACAGCAGGTGCTTCATCGCACCCCTCCCTCGATCAGCACGGCGTCGCGGCCGTCGTTCTCCTCGAGCAGCACGCGGACGCGCTCGCTCGTCGAGGTCGGCAGGTTCTTGCCGACGTAGTCGGCGCGGATCGGCAGCTCGCGGTGGCCGCGGTCGACGAGCGCCGCCAGCTGGACCGCCCTCGGTCGGCCGAGGTCGCTGATCGCGTCGAGGGCCGCCCGGATGGTGCGCCCGGAGAACAGGACGTCGTCGACGAGCACGACCACCTTGCCGTCGAGACCGCCGCCCGGGATGTCCGTGGCGCCGATGGTCCGGGTGGGGTGGTGCGCGAGGTCGTCGCGGTACATCGTCACGTCGAGGCTGCCCACGAGGAGCGCCGGGTCGAGGCTCGGCTCCACCGCGATCAGGCGCTCGGCCAGGCGACGTGCGAGCGGCAGGCCCCGGGTGGGGATGCCCAGCAGGACGACGTCGGCGCCGCCCTTGTTGCGTTCGAGGATCTCGTGCGCGATGCGCGTGAGGGCCCGGCCGATCTCCGGGGCGCCGAGGACCACGTTGGCGTCGTCGTCGACGGCATCCGAGGCGGGCGCGGGCGTACCTGTGCTCATCAAGCAAACTCCTTCCCCGCCTCACTGGACGGGTCTTAAAGGAATGTCTCTGCGGCGCTCACCCTACCTCCCGGGAACGGTCCGCCCGACGCGACGTCCATCACGTGCCACGTGCGGGAACGCACCTCCATCACCCGGATGCCACGTCATCCCGAGGCAACTACGTGACGATGCCCCCATCGTGCTCGGAACCGTTCCTACGTGGGTCACTGTGCTGCAGCTCCTGGCTGCCGGCCTGGTCGGTGGCTTCTGCGTGCTCCAGTGGGTGTGGTGGCGCGGTGAGGTCCGGCCGGCCAGCGCCGCCTGGTCCCTCGCCTGGTCGATCCACATGGCCCTGGTGCTCCTGGCCGGTGGGCTGTTCGCGCTGACCACGCCCGGCACCGTGCGCGACGTCCTCGTCTTCGTCCACGCGCAGCTCGTGGCCGGCTTCCTCGTGATCGCGATCCCCGCCACGCGCGCCATCGCCGGCGGTCCGAAGACCCGGTACTGGCTCTGGGCCACCATCGCCCTCTTCGTCGCACGGGCGGGGCTCTGGTGGGTGCCGCTCGACAGCTACGTCGCCGACGCCGACGTGCTCTCGGCCGCACTGCTGCTCGTGCCCACGGCCGTCGTCGTGTCCTACGTCGTGATCGCGGTCGGCCGGACCCGGCTGACCGCCTTCGGCCTGCTGCTCGTCATCGCCGGTGCCGAGTCGCTCGCCATCTTCACTGCCGGCGTGCTGGTCCGCGACCACACGTTCGGTGCCATGTGCGCCGCGCTGTGGGCCATCCCGCTCGCCGTCGGCATCGAGGTGCTCGCTCTCTACCGGCTGCGAGACGCCCAGGACGCGGCCGTCCGTCAGCACCAGATGCGTGACGCCCTGGCCCGGCTCGCCAACTCCGCCTGGTTCGTCAAGGACGCCGACGGTCTCCTCGTCACCGCGCGCGACGAGGCACGGACGATCCTGCGCGACCCCAGCATCGAGGGATCGCTGCGGCCGATCGCCCGCGACCGGTTCGTCACCGAGCTGTTCTCATCCGACAAGGTCGAGCACCCACCGGCGGCGCGGACCTTCCTCATCGACCTCGCCCAGATCGTCTCCGCGGCGGCTGAGCGCTACCAGCTGAGCGAGCGGCTGCACACGACGGCCTTCGCCGACCCGCTGACGCGCCTGCCCAACCGCCGGGCGGTCGAGGAGCACCTCCTGGCCACCCTCGAGCGGGCGAACGTCGAGCGCACGCGGGTCTCCCTCGTCTACTGCGACCTCGACGGGTTCAAGCGGGTCAACGACTCCTTCGGTCACGCCCACGGCGACGCGCTGCTCGTCCGCGTCGCCGACTACCTGCGCAACACGCTCTCGGACCACGAGGCGTACGTCGGGCGGGTGGGCGGCGACGAGTTCGTCATCGTGCTCGCCCGGGCGCCCCAGGACGTGGATCTCGTCGCCATCGCCCGCGCGATCCGGGAGGGGTTCATCGACCGCGCCGGTGGGAGCCGACCTGCGCGACTCACCGTCGGCGTGGCCACCTGGCTGCCCGGCGACGTCGTGGACGCCGACGCCCTGGTCCGGCACGCCGACACCGCGATGCTCGAGGCCAAGCGCTCGCGGTCCGGGTTCCGGGTCTTCGACCGGGCGCTCCGCCGCCGGGTCGAGGCGGAGCGGCACCAGCGCGCCGCGCTCGAGGCGGCGGTGGCCGACGGTCACTTCACCGCGTACTTCCAGCCGATCGTGGACGCCGAGTCGCTCGAGATCGTCCAGGTCGAGGCGCTCGCGCGGTGGGACCACCACGGCCACCTCATCCTCCCGGCGGACTGGCTCGAGCTGGCCGAGGAGTCGGGCCTGATCGTGCCCATCGGGCTCGAGGTGCTGCGCCAGGCCCGCCGTGCGCTCGAGCGGTTCCAGATGCCCGTGTCGGTCAACGTCGCGGCACGCCAGCTGGCCGAGCCCGACGCCCTCGAGCAGATCGAGACCGCCTGGGGCGACGCCTTCTGGGAGCACCTCACCCTGGAGATCACCGAGAGCGCCCTCGTGCGGACGTCCTCTGCGGTCCCCGTGCTCTCCGAGCTGCGGGCCCGCGGCGCCCGGATCGCGGTCGACGACTTCGGGACCGGCTACAGCTCGTTGGCGCGGATCGCCCGGCTGCCCGTCGACGAGCTGAAGATCGACCGCTCGTTCGTGCGGGACATGGGCTCCGAGCGGGGCCGCGGCGTGGTGCGGGCTATCGTCGCCCTCGCGCAGACCCACGGGCTCGGGATCGTCGCGGAGGGCGTCGAGACGCCCCTGCAGCTCACCGCGCTCGCCGAGATGGGGGTGACCCGCGTGCAGGGCAACTTCCTCGGCCGGGCTGCCCCGAACCTCCCGGTCCGCGGTCCGCGGCCGACCACGGGCGCGATGGCGATCGTCCCCGAGCCGGCCCGCCTGCGGTCCCTCAGCGTGCCGACGCCGATCTCCGGCCGCGACGGGGCCCGCCTGACGGCCGTCCCCCGCGGCTGAGCCCGGACGCGCCTACTGCTCGAGCGCGCCCGGCGCGATCGCCGCGGCGATGCTCGCCACCATCTCGTCCCACAGGCGGTGCGCCTCTCCGCTGCGCGAGATGACCAGGTGCTCCGAGCCGCCCCAGAAGGTCCAGACGACGGACATCTGCGGGATCGAGGGCATCGGCGCGCCGTCGGCGCCCGCGGCCGAGAACCCGCGGACGACGGCGTCGTCGGTGATCTCCTCGACAGCGGCCCGCAGCGCGGGCGCGCGCCCGCTCTCCCGGTAGAGGGTCAGCTGGGCGTCCGGGGCCGCCAGGAAGCCGGTCACGAAGTCGGTGGCCGCCGCTGCCCGCAGGCTCGAGCTGTTGACGAACGCGCCCTGCACGCCCACGAACGGCTGGGACGGCAGCGGGCCCGCGGGCGGTACCGGCAGGACGCTGATCTGCAGGCCGGCGTCCACGAACTCCCCCGTGCTCCACGGCCCGGTGACGATGTAGGGCGACTGACCGGCCAGGAAGGCGGCCTTGGCGACGTCGGAGGTGATGGCGGGGTCGAGCACACCCTGCTCCCCGAGCGCCGCGAGGTAGTCCGCGTACGCGTGGCCGGCGTCGCCGCCGAGCGCCAGCTGGTCCGAGTAGGAGCCGTCCTCGTTGGTGGCGAACACCGGCGCACCGAACGAGGTCTGCAGCGGGTACAGGTGGTACGGGTCGCTCGCGGCCTCGGTCTGCTGCAGGAGCACGGGGTACGCGGCGTCGCCACGCTCGACGAGCTCCTGGCCCTGGGCGACCAGCGCGTCGAACGTCGCCGGCGTCGACGACACGAGCGCGTCGTTGCGGACCAGCGCGACGTTCTCGGTGGAGAGCGGGACGCCGTAGGTCACGTGGTCGTACGCCATGGCCTCGACCGCGACGGGGACGAACGCCGACCGGTCCGGCAGCTCGATCGGCAGGACGCTGCCCGTCGACACCAGCTGACCGAGCCAGTCGTGGGCGCCGATCAGGACGTCAGGGCCGTCTCCGCGGTCCACCGCCTGGGAGTAGTCGTCGCGGATGGTCTCGTTGTCGTGCCCGACCACGTGCACAGCCACCCCGGTCTCGGCCGTGTACCGCTCCCCCAGCGACTCGAGGACGGCGGTGCGGGACTCGTCGGCCCACACGGTGATCTGCGCGCTGGGGTCGACGGCGCTCTGCGCGCCGCTGGAGCACGCCGCGAGCGAGAGGATGGCCAGGGGTGCGGCGAGGAGGGCGTGGCGGATGCGACGGTGCATCGGTGGCTCCGGGTTCGACGGTCGGGCACGACCCGTCGTCGGGCCGCGGCGTGCCCGAGGTTAGGGGTGGGGAACCACCCGTGCAAGACGTTGCTGCAACTTGCAGGCACCTGTTGCAGGCCCCACCTGCACATTCACTGCTCCCCGCCCGACCACGATCACCCGGACGGCCCAGGCGCGGGTACGACGACGCCCGCGCTCCCCTGGGGGTGCGCGGGCGTCGACAGCAGGTCAGGCGAGCAGCGTCGGCTTGAGGTCGACGATCCGGCCCAGGAGCCCGTTGACGAACTGCGGCGAGTCGTCCGTGGAGAGCGACCGCGCGAGCTCGACGGCCTCGTCCACGGCAACCGCGTCGGGGACGTCGTCGTTGAAGAGGATCTCCCACGTCCCGATGCGCAGCAGGGCACGGTCGACCGCGGGCATCCGGTCGATGGTCCAGCCGTGGGCGTGCGTCGCCAGCAGCTCGTCGATCCGGTCCTGCTCGGCGATGACGCCCTCGACCACGTCCACGGAGTACTGCGGCAGCGAGGCCTCCGTGCCGGGCTGCGCGATGCGGTCCGCGAGCAGGCTC
This sequence comes from Cellulomonas sp. Root137, assembly GCF_001426725.1. Lineage (NCBI taxonomy): Bacteria > Bacillati > Actinomycetota > Actinomycetes > Micrococcales > Cellulomonadaceae > Cellulomonas > Cellulomonas sp. Root137. The sequence continues at coordinate 446,014 of NZ_LMFG01000003.1, forward strand.
ACGGGGTCGACGCCGCGCTGGTCGGCCTCGAAGAGGACGTCGAGGGCCCTCTTGCGGGCCTTGGTGCGAGCTCCCACCTCAGTCGCTCACGCGGCCCAGGTAGCTCCCGTCGCGGGTGTCCACCTTGACCTTCGTGTTCGCCTCGAGGAACAGCGGCACCTGGATCTCGTACCCGGTCTCGAGCGTCGCGGGCTTGGTGCCGGCCGACGAGCGGTCGCCCTGCAGGCCGGGCTCGGTGTAGGTGACCTCGAGGATCACCGACGGCGGGAGCTCGACGTAGAGCGGCACGCCCTCGTTGGTCGCCACCATCGCGTTCTGGTTCTCGAGGAGGAAGTGCGAGACGTCGCCGACCGTGACCTCGGGGATGTGGATCTGGTCGTACGTGTCCGTGTCCATGAACACGAAGTCCGTGCCGTCCTTGTACAGGTACTGCATGTCGCGCTTGTCGACGTTCGCCGTCTCGACCTTCAGGCCGGCGTTGAACGTCCGGTCGACGACCTTGCCCGACATGACGTTCTTCAGCTTGGTGCGGACGAAGGCGCCACCCTTGCCGGGCTTGACGTGCTGGAACTCGATCACGGTCCACAGCTGGCCGTCGATCTTCAGCACGGTGCCGTTCTTGAGGTCGTTGGTGGTCGCCACGATCGTCGCTTCCTGTCGAGTGAGTTCTGTGCGGTCCGCCGGAAGCGCGGCCCCTGCAGGGCGTGCGCGGCCTCCCCGGCCGCAGACCGCCGACCATCGTACCGTGCGACGACCTGCCCGCCGTCACACCCGGGCGGCGACGACCTCGAGCGCGAGGCGGTAGCCGTGCACGCCAAAGCCGGCGATCGTGCCCGTGGCGATCGGTCCGACCACGGAGACGTGCCGGAAGGACTCGCGCGCGTACGGGTTGGACAGGTGCACCTCGACGAGCACGAGCCCCGCCTGCGTGACCTGCGCGGCGGCGTCCCGCAGCGCGTACGAGTAGTGCGTGAACGCGGCCGGGTTGAGCGCCACGTGGGCGCGCGCGTCGACGGCCTCGTGCAGCCAGCCGACCAGCACGGACTCGTCGTCGGTCTGGCGCACCTCGACCTCGAGGCCGAGCTCGTCGGCCCAGCCGGCGACGGCCGCCACCAGGTCCGCGTGCGTCGCGGAGCCGTACACCTCGGGCTCCCGCACCCCCAGCCGACCGAGGTTGGGACCGTTGAGCACCAGCACGCGCGTCATGCCGGGAAGCCTAGGTGACGGTCGTGCTGGTCAGAGGGAGATCGCGCGCGACGGGGCCGGGGCGCCCTCGCTCAGCTCGGCGTACGCGGCGGCCAGGAGCGTCGGGTCCGGCCCCTCCAGACGCACGGGCTTGCCGATGTCCTCCAGCACGACGAACCGCAGCAGGTCTCCCCGGGTCTTCTTGTCCCGGCGCATGGCGGCCAGGAGCCGGTCCCAGCGGTCGCCGCGGTAGGTGACGGGCAGCCCGAGCGAGGTGAGGATCGCGCGGTGCCGGTCGACGACCTCGTCGGGGAGCCGCCCCGCCAGCCGCGCGAGCTCGGCGACGTAGACCATTCCCACCGAGACGGCGGCGCCGTGCCGCCACTGGAAGCGCTCGACGTGCTCGATCGCGTGCGCGAACGTGTGCCCGTAGTTGAGAATCTCGCGCAGGCCGCCCTCACGGAGGTCCTCCCCCACCACCCGGGCCTTGACCGCCACGGCGCGCTCGACGAGCTCGAGCAGCACCGGTGACGACGCCGCCGTCACGGGATCGGTGAGGACGTCGGTGTGCGCCTCGACGAGCTCGAGGATGCGCGGGTCCGCGATGAAGCCGCACTTGACCACCTCGGCGAGCCCGGCGACGAAGTCGTGCTTCGACATGGACTCGAGCGCAGCGAGGTCGCAGAGCACCCCGGCGGGCGGGTGGAAGGCACCGACGAGGTTCTTGCCCTCGGCGGTGTTGATCCCCGTCTTCCCGCCGACGGCCGCATCGACCATCGCGAGCAGCGTGGTCGGCACGTGGACCACGCGGATGCCACGCAGCCAGGTGGCGGCGACGAACCCGCCGAGGTCCGTCGTCGCGCCCCCGCCGACCGCCACGATCGCGTCGGAGCGCGTGAAGTCCGCCTGCCCGAGGACCTGCCACAGGAACGCGGCGACCTGGGCCGTCTTGGCCTCCTCCGCGTCCGGCACCTCGGCGATGAACGCCTCGTACCCGTGCGCTCGGAGGTCCTCCCGGACCGCGTCGGCGGTCGTCGCCAGCGCCGCGGGGTGCACCACGAGGACCCGTCGGACGCCCGGGCCCACCAGGTCAGGGAGTGCGCCGAGCAGGTTCCGGCCGATGACGACGTCGTACGGCTGGTCGCCGGAGACCCGGACGGTCCGCGACTCGGTCATGGAGTGCTCCCCTCGCCGCGGCGCAGGACCGCGAGCTCCTGTTCGATCAGCTCGGCCACGTCGGCGGGCCGCTGGCCGTCCGTGAGCACGCGGACGGTCGCCAGCCGCTCGTAGACGGGCCGACGGGCCTCCATGAGCGCCTGCCACTGCGCCCGCGGGTTGCCCAGCAGCAGGGGCCGCGACTGGTTGAAGCCGACGCGCGGGGCGGCGTGGGAGAGCGTCACGTCGAGGAAGACGACGACTCCTCCGCCCGCCGCGTACGTGGTCAGCAGCTCCTGGGTGCTCTCGTCCAGGACGGCGCCCCCGCCGAGCGCCAGGACACCGTCGTGATCGGCGAGCGCCTCTCGGACCGCGTCCCGCTCCAGGTCGCGGAACACCGGCTCGCCGTCCTCCACGAAGATCTCGGCGATCGACTTGCCCGCCGTGGCCTCGACGTCCGCGTCGGTGTCCCGCACGGTCAGCTGCCACCGCTCCCCGAGGGCCAGCGCGACCGTGGACTTGCCGGAGCCGGGCGGGCCGACGAGGACGATGTGCGGGCCTGGCACCGGGCTCACGCCAGCAGGTCCGGGATCGACGCCACGTACGCCTCGAGGTTCCGGCGAACCTCCGCGACGGAGTCGCCGCCGGTCTTGGCCAGCAGCGCGTCGGCGAGCACGAGGGCGACCATCGCCTCGGCGACCACCGCGGCCGGCGGGACCGCGCAGACGTCCGAGCGCTGGTGCTGGGCCTTGGTCGCCTCACCCGTCGCGGTGTCGACCGTGTCGAGCGCGCGCGGCACCGTCGAGATCGGTTTCATCGCGGCACGCACCCGCAGGATCTCGCCGTTGGTCATCCCACCCTCGAGACCGCCGGCGCGGTTGGTCCGCCGCACGATCCGCCCGGACGCGTCCCGCTCGATCTCGTCGTGCGCCTGCGACCCCCGTCGGGCAGCGGTGCGGAACCCGTCCCCCACCTCGACGCCCTTGATCGCCTGGATGCCCATGAGCGCCGCGGCCAGCAGCCCGTCGAGGCGCCGGTCGGAGTGCACGTACGACCCGAGCCCGGACGGCAGCCCGTAGGCGAGCACCTCGACGACGCCGCCGAGGGTGTCGCCGTCCTTGTGGCACTCGTCGATCTCCGCGACCATCGCGGCCGAGGCTGCCGGGTCGAAGCAGCGCACCGGGTCCGCGTCGAGCGCGGCGGCGTCGTCCGGTGTCGGAAGAGCAGCGTCGTCCGGTGCGAACACCGGCCCGATGCTCACGACGTGCGACACCAGCCGCACGCCGGCGGCCTGCTCGAGGAACCGTGCCGCCACCGTGCCGAGCGCCACGCGGGTGGCCGTCTCCCGGGCGCTCGCGCGCTCGAGGACCGGCCGCGCGTCGTCGAACCCGTACTTGCGCATGCCGACCAGGTCGGCGTGCCCCGGCCGGGGTCGTGTCAGGGGGGCGTTCCGCGCACGGAGCAGCACGTCGGGGTCCGCCACGGGGTCCGACGACATCACGTCGACCCACTTGGGCCACTCGGTGTTCCCGATCTCGATCGCGACCGGACCGCCCTGCGTCCGGCCGTGCCGCACGCCGCCGAGCAGCCGCACCTCGTCCTGCTCGAACTTCATCCGCGCACCGCGGCCGTACCCGAGCCGGCGCCGGGCGAGCGCCTTCTGGATGTCGGAGCTCTGCACCTCGACGTCCGCCGGGAGGCCCTCGAGGATGCCGACGAGCGCCGGACCATGGGACTCACCGGAGGTCAACCAACGCAGCATGGACGGATCCTCCCATGACGAGGTCCACCCCCCGGGCTGGCGCCCGGAGGGTGGACCGTGAGTGCGACGTCGGTCAGCGACCGGCGACCGGCACCAGCGGGTTCTTGCCCGGAGTCGCACCCGGGAGCACCGGGGGTGCCGCGGCCGGGTCGACTGCCGGAGGAACGGCGAGCGCATCCGGGAGGGCGTACGTGTAGCCCGTGATGATGAGCTCCTGGTCACCCACCGCCGTGGCCGGCTTCCCGCTCCCGGCGTCCTGCTGGTCCTGCGCCGTCGCGGTGAAGCCCGTGACGAGGAAGAGCCGCTGCGTGGAGTTCTGCAGGTCGTTCAGGAACGCGAGCGTGTTGTCGTACGTCCCGAGCGCGGTGAGCGAGAACGGGATCGCGGTGAAGCCGGCCGGGCCGTTGGCACCGGCGGTGGTGGCGGGTGCGACCGCCGCCTCGTCCGACTCCGAACCCGACTCCTCGGTCGCCTCCGGCACCGGCGCGGTGACGGCCGGGACCGCGAGCACGACCGACTGCGGGACCGACGGCGTGACCGCCGTCAGCGTGACCGAGTGGGCGATCGCGATCATGTCCAGCTGCCGCAGGTAGTCCGAGAGCATGGCGTCCGTCGGGATCTGCAGCTGGATCCCGGCGAGCTCGGCCCGGTACTCCGGCAGCTTCTCGAAGTCGGACCTGAGCTTGGTCACCTTGAGCTCGAGCAGCTCGTTCCGCTCCCGGGTGCTCTGCGCCTCGGACCGGATCTCGGACGCGGCCGACATGGTCGGAGAGATCGCGAGGAACCACGCCGCCGCGGCGATGACGAGGCCGATGAAGACCGTGCCACCGATCCAGGTGCTCTTCTTGGCGCCGCCCATGTCAGCCCTCCCCTTCGGTGCCGGCGTCGAACCGGTGCGAGTACGTCGCGTCGGTCAGCTGGACCGTCGCAGAGACGGTGTAGAACGTGCCCGTGTCGTCCTCCGACACCGCGGCGGACGACACCCACGCGTCGCCGAAGCCGGGGATCGCGTTGAGCGAGTCGATCAACGCGGAGGTGTCCGGAACGGTCAGGGAGCGAGCGGTGAACGCGAGCTGCCCGACGCTCGGCGCCTGCAGCGGGTCCGTCGGAGGAGCCGGCGCGACCAACGGCGTGGCACCGACCGAGATGATCGACTCGATGCTGACACCGGCCGGCAGGACGCTCGTGAGGGCGTCGAGGTAGGGCTTCCACTGGACCTCGGTGGACATGCCCAGCGTGCGCGCCGTCTCCGCCTGCTGCAGGGCGTTGAGCACCTGCGGCACCTCGGCGTACTTGGCGGCCTCGTTGTCCAACCGGGTGGTCTCGGCCTGCGCCTCGGCGAGCTCGGAGGCGGCAGTCGCACCCGAGATGAGCGCGAGCCCGAAGGCGCCGATGCACAGGAAGACCGTCACCACGAGGCTGATCAGCAGCCAGCGCTTGGTGACCCGCAGCCCGCGCGCCGCGCGGACCTCGGGGGGCAGCAGGTTGACCTGCGGCAGCGTTCCGCTCAGGGCGGTGCCGGCGGTCGACCGGGACCGCGGGCGTTCGATCAACGTGGTCATGCGGCAACTCCGTAGGCCAGTCCGACGGGAAGGGCGATGAAGGACTCGTGCCCGTTCAGCGCGTCGCGCTGCACGGACTTCGCGGACCGGAGCCCGGCGAGCGGATCACCGAGCGTGACGGGCAGCCGGCTCGCGCTCGACAGGTACTGGCCCAGCCCGGGAAGGTGCGAGCCACCGCCGGTGAGCACGCAGACGTCGATCCCTGCGCCCGGGTTGTTGCTCGAGTAGTAGACGAACGTGTTACGCACCGACTCGACGAGCGCCCGGACGACCGTGCTGATCGCCTCGGCGGCGTCCGCGCGCTCGGGACCGACGGCGTAGCCGATGCCGATCTCGCGCTTCACGGCCTCCGCCTCGGCGGCGGCGATGCCCAGCGCGCTGGCGACGGCGTTGGTCACGTTCTGGCCGCCGGTCGGCAGCGAGCGCACCAGCCGGGGCGATCCCTGTGCGGAGATGACGACGGTCGTGATCGAGGCGCCGATGTCGACGAAGGCGGCCGTGGACTGCGCGAGCTCGCCGCGGGCCAGGGAGCGGTGCAGAGCGAACGCGTTCAGGTCCACCATCCGCGGCCGCAGGCCGGCGCCCTCGACCGCCAGGATGTTCGCGTTGACCGTGTCGCGCTGCGCGGCGACCAGCATGCCGTGCACCGTGCGGCCCTGGGGTCCGTCGGACTCGGAGGTCGGGAAGTAGTCGAGCAGCGCGTCGTCCGTGGACATGGGCAGCAGCTCGCTGACCTGGTACGGCAGCGACGCCTTCAGCTGGCTGAGGGGCATCCACGGCAGGTCCAGCTCGCGGACGATCACGCGCTGGTTGCCGACGCCGATGACGACGTCCTTGGACTCGAACTTCGCCTGCGCCCAGAGCTGGCGCAGCGCGCTGGAGACGGTCTCGGGCTGCACCACCTCACCGTCGCGCACGGCGCCGAGCGGGAGCGCGACCTGGCCGAAGCGCACGAGCGTGGGAGGCGTCTTGCCCTGAGGTCCGCCGTTCCCGAACTCGAGCTCCGCAGCGCGGACGCACGACGAGCCGATGTCCAGCCCGATGACGCGTGTGGTGGCCACGAGGGTCCTTCCTACGTACGGATGAGTTCCTTCGTCCTATCGGGTGTCGCGACGGCCGACTTGAGCACGTTCGGCCGATCTTGTGCGCCCCGTCCGCGGACGACTGCCCTGCTCAGAGCGCGCCGAGGTACCAGGCCCAGAGCGGCTCGCCGAGGACGATGCCGACGGCGGCCCCGAGGAGCATCCAGGGGCCGAAAGGGATCCCCGACTTCCGGCCGGCGCGTCCGGCGAGCAGCAGCCCCACCGAGAACAGCCCGCCCAGGAGGAAGGCCGCGAACCAGCCCGTGAACAGCGCGCCCCAGCCGAACCAGCCGAGGTACAGCCCGAGGACGCCGGCGAGCTTCACGTCGCCGAACCCCATCCCGGCCGGGTACACCAGGACCGTGACGAAGTAGACGAGGAACAGCGCGGCGCCCCCGATCAGGGCACGGACGAACGCCGACCAGTCGGAGGTTCCCCCGGGGTTCCAGCTGGCGAGCGCCAGGAGAACCAGCGCCACCGGGTAGGACGGGAGCACGATCGCGTTCGGGAGCCGCTTTGTGTCGATGTCGATGAGCGCGAGGGCCACGGAGACGGCGGCCAGGTAGAGCAGCGCGGGCAGCGTCCACGCAGGGCCGGTGAACCAGGCGGTCAGGCCGAACAGGACCGCCGTGCCCGCCTCGACGAGGGGGTAGCGCGCCGAGATCGGGTTACCGCAGTCCCGGCATCGCCCGCGCAGCAGCACCCAGGACACGACGGGCACGTTGTCCCGCGCGCGGATGACATGGCCGCAGCGGGGGCACGCGCTCGGCGGGTGCGCCACCGACTCACCGCGCGGCACGCGCCACACGACGACGTTGAGGAACGACCCGATGGCCAGACCGACGACGACGGCGACCGCCACGAGCAGGCCGGTCACGGGTTCCTGATCTCGCGCTTGAAGACGACGTCCACGCGGTACCCGGCGCTGCTGATCGGGTCGGTGCTGGGGAGCACGACACCCGGGATGCCGATGGGGACGTAGTTCATGGTCATCGAGTTCCGGAGCTGGACCGTCCCGCCGTAGAGCTGGCCGTAGAAGTCCGTGGAGTTGTTGGTGTCGATGGTGCACGGCGTGTACATGAACAAGGTGATCGGCGCGATGGCGAGCGATCCTGAGTCGTTCTTGATGTTCCCCGCACCGCCGCTGCACTCCGCGATCCCGTTCGGGATGCGGTCGGGCACGATGACCCAGAACTTGTGCTGGGCGCCGTCCGCCGACGTGACCTTGAAGTCACCGGTCGAGTAGAAGCTCTTCGCGAAGATCACCATGTCGGACCGCAGCTTGATGTTGAGGCCGCCCTCGAACCGGGTCTCCGCGCAGTTGGTGGTGTCGAACACGGTCGGCACGGTCGGGCCGACGAGGGGCCCGTTGGCGTCATAGCTGGCACCCGCGACCCTGCACTGGTCCCTGGCCGGGTTCATCGCGTCCGCCCAGCTCGGCGCTCCGTTGGCGGCGGCCTGCGCCCGCACCCACGTGCGGTACGCAGCCTGCCGGTCGCCGGTGTTGACGAACCCGGTCCAGTCCGCCGGCCGGTACAGGACCTCGGGAAGCTTCACCGGGACATACTGCGGGATGTTCGCCGGCGCCACGCCCTGCCGGATCGCGCCGCCGACGATCGGGGTCCCGCCGGACAGGGCTCCCGTGAGCACGACGTCACCGCCGATCCTCGTGCCCGCGGCCAGGGACGCGTTCGCCGTGACGTAGAGGCTCTGCCCGACCGTCTGCAGGCCACCGGGAGCGGCCTGGTGCACCGTGAGCTGCTTCTTGCTCCAGAGGTTGCCCGTCACCCGGCAGCTGTTCGAGATGTCGACCGTGCCGTTGACCACGATCAGGTTGCCCTTGATCTGCACGTTCGAGTTGCAGTTGACGTTCCCGCCGTCCACCCACACGTCCACGTCGGTGTCCGGGAGCGTCGTGGTGACCGTGAAGTTGTTCGTGGTCATGATGCTGTTGGCCGCGAAGATCGCGGCACCGCTGCCCTGGGTGGTCGACGGGGTCAGGGCGACCTTGGACTGCACCGTCCGCCGGGTCCCGTCGGCTGCGGTCGCGGTCGCGGTGACCACCGCCGACGCGAGGGGCCCGCCCGTGAGCGATCCCCCGGGACCGCAGGTGAGGAGCACACCGGACGCGGAGAAGTACTGCACCGTGGCCGTCGCGGTCGTGCGTGACGGTGACGTGCCTCCGTTCAGCGGCCCGGCTGCGGGCCAGCTGCACGGCGTCCACGTCTCCAGCTCGGCGTAGACCGCGTCGACCGCTCCCTCGGCGGTGTGGATGCCGGAGGTCCGCGCGCGGTCCTCCCCGGAGTCCTGCGACGCCGCGACGGCGTTGGCGACGACCACGGACACGAGCATGATGCCGATGAGTGCCACCGCGACGGCGGCGACCAGCGCGGCCCCCCGGTCGTCGCCGGAGGCGGCCAGGCGTCGGCGAAGGGCGTTCCGCATGGTTCTCGTGCTCCTGGGGTCGATGACGGGCGCGGTCACGGGGGTGGGACCGGGCTGCAGGTGTCCGCGGGGTACCCGAAGATCGTGTTGCGGCCGGTCAACGTCGACGTCACGGTCGCGGGCTTCGACGACGCCCGCTGGGCCGGGTCCTTCACGCGCAGGGTGACCCGGATGGTCTGGGCCGACGACGACGACTCGGCGTCCGTCGCCTGGACGAAGAACGGCGGCCAGGTGGCGGGGTCGGCGGCGACGACGGTGCTCGTCGCGGGCTTGACGATGTTCCGAGCGACCGTGCGCCACTGCTGGACGCCCCCGGTGGACTGCCACGTCGGTTTCCACGACCGGTACTCGAGCTCACCGAACGACGACCCGGCCGGGTAGCGCACGCGCCACTGCACGCACTGGAAGACGCCGTCGGTCTGCGTGTAGACGCGCAGCGCGTAGTACGGCTCCACGCCGGACAGTGCGGGACCCTCGTTGGCGGGGTCGGCGATGACGTTGCCCGACCGCACCTGACGGTCGATCTGCATGAGGCCGATCTGCGTCTCGTCGACCGCCCTGGTGCGAGCCAGGTTGTCCTTGGTCTGCATGCTCACCGTCACGAGCACGGAGAACACGATGGCGAGCAGGCCGCCGAAGATCCCCATCGACACGATGAGCTCGACCAGGGTCCAGCCGCTCTCGCGCCTCTCGCCCTGGGCGAGCCGGGCCCGGACGGCCCGCCGCAGCTCACGCACTCGGAGCCGCCTTGAACCCGGCGCTGGCCCGACCCGAACCCAGGCTCGCGGCCGCGGTGAACGCGGACGGGACACCTCCGGACGTCACGACGTACGTGACGGTCAGCGTGAGGCTGCCGGTGTCGGAGGTGATGGAGCAGCCCTGCCCCGAGCAGCCGACCGGGTCGGGGTTCGAGGCGATCGCCATGGCCGGGGTCACCGTCACGGTGGCGGTCGCGGACACGGTGACGGCACCGACCGTCACGGTCACCGTCGGCGTCACGACCGTGGCACTCGTCAGCCTGGTGACGGCGAGGGTGCTGTAGCCGGTGCCGTTCCAGTAGCTCACCGTCCCGCTGCGCGACGTCACGGCGGCGGTGGTCTTCTGCGAGGGACCACGCTCGACCAGCGTGGCGTCGGAGTACGAGGACACGGACGCGAGGCCGGACGGCGCCGCTCCCCCGGTCCAGGCTCCCCACCCGACGCTCGTCGCGCCGACGGTGCGCTTCACCGACGTCCCCAGGCAGCCCGCACCGGAGATCACCGCACAACCCACGGCGGCCGTCCCGGCGGCGGAGCTGAACCGAGCACCGAGCGTCTTCGCGGACCCGCCACCGGCCACGGAGGCCACCGTGAACGGCGAACCTCCCGCGGTGAGCACCACGGACCCGGTGCCACCACCGGTGAGGTCCGCGGCGGCACAGGCCTGTCCCGCCGGGATGCCGGCGGCGCAGGACAGGGTCGTGGTCGCCTTGAGACCGGCCGCCGCGCCGGTCGGCGGCACGAGCTGCAGCGTCGTGCCGGTCCCCGACAGGGTGAGGGGCGAGGCAGACCCGACGCCGGTGACGTCGGCGGGGTTGGCGGGTGCGGCGCCGGCCGACCCGGCGTCGTTCGACGCGTTGTTCGTCAACCGACCGCTTCCCGTGGAGACGGCAGCGACGTCGGCGTCCGCAGTGACCGACTGCGCTCCGGCGTGCGTCGCGGTCGCCTCCACCGCCGTCGCCTGCTGGGAGGTCACACCGACGCCCGCGGTGCCCAGGCTCAACGTGGCGACGGTCGCGTCCGTGCCCGGGATGATCGGCGTCGTGGGAGTCGTCACCGGCCCCGTGGGACCCGCACCGGCAGCCGTCACGGTCACGGTCGGGCCGATCGCGCCCGCGTCACCGGACAGCAGCGCCTGGCACGCGCCGAGGTACGGCTGGTTCGACGAGTCGCCGCAGCCGCCCGTTGGCGCGAAGGCCTGGGACCGCAGGATCACGTGCTTCTGGGTGGTCGACTGGTTCGCGCGCCACGACGTGACGACGGTGAGGGTGAGGACGGCGGCGGCGGTCTGCGGGGACCTCGTGACGTAGGCCCGGCTGGTGTAGACGACACCGGGGATCGACGGGTCCGGCTCCACGGTCTTGTTCGAGCCGCCCGCGCCCGACAGCGGCGCGCGGTCCGTCGTCTGGTCGGTGCTGGTCACCAGCGGTTCGTCGATCGAGGGGTCCGCGACGGGCCGCAGCCGCGACCCCGAGACGTTCGGGTCTCCCCCGGCGGCCGAGGCGAACGTCGAGCGCATGCCCTTGGACAAGGACGCCCACGGGAGGGCCCGCATCTGCTCCATGACCTGGTTGGCCACCGCCGTGCCCTGGGTGCGCTGGCGCGTCTGCGCGGTCGTCACCAGCGCGGAGGTCTGCACGGCCATCAGACCGAACAGCACGGCGGTGATGATCATCATGGCGATCAGCAGCTCGATGAGCGTGAAGCCGGACTCGTCGGACTGCAGACGCGCGCGCCTGCGCTGTGCCGGTGTGGCCACGATCCTCCGCTCCAGGTCCGTCCCGCGTGAGCGCGACGGGGAACGCGCTCCCCACCCAACGGCACCGGCGGGGGCGGTCCTGAGCCCGGCCGACAGACTGTGGCCGGAGTCTCATGGATCGCGGTGGACCATCCGCACAAGCCGGGGCGAACCGCCGCGGCCGCCGTACCCGCTCGGGTACGACGGCCGCGTCGTCGTCAGGACTTGAGCTCGGGAGGCGTGTTGCTCTCGCCGAAGTAGCGCTGCGACCACTGCGCGTTGACCCACCGGGGGAAGTACGGCGGGGCGCTGTACTTGAGCCGGGTGTCGTACACGTACTTCTTCAGGTACCCGGTGTCGCCGTTGCCCGTACCGACGATGCCGCGCCAGCGCTGGGCGATCGAACCGTCCACCCGCAGCTGGCCCTCGCCGGTGCCCTTGTCGTAGCGCTGGACGTAGAACGAGTGCTGCAGGGTCTGGATCGAGCCCATGATCTCGATCCCGGTGAACGCAGTCATCCCCGCCGGCGGCGTGATGTCGACGGGCCAGCCCGCGACTGCCCCGATCTCGGTGCCCGGCTCGTTGTCCCACTTGCAGGCGGAGCCACCCGGGCACGCCGTGCCGCCCAGGGCGCTGACCCTGGTCATCCACGGGTGGAACACCTCGACCGAGTTCGTGGCGACGAGGCCGACCATGTCGGCGCCGCTGAGGCCGCCGGCCAGCATGATGTCGCCGGTGAGGACCACGGACTGCGACGCGGCGAGCGTGACGCGACCCTTGACGGTGCCCTGCACGTAGAGGTTGCCCTCCTGGCAGTACTTCGTCGCTTCCTTCATGGTCAGGTCGAACGTGTAGGTCGAGCTCCCCAGCGGCGGCTTGGCCGCGGCCATCGCCTTCGTGTAGGTGCCGAGCGGCAGCGTCGACGTCCCGGGACCACCGATCTGCCCGGCGTCGCAGCGGGCGTGCGTGACACCGCTGTTCTCGGGCGAGACCTGGATGACCATGTTGTCCGGGACGGCCACCGATGCGCCGGCCGCCGAGTTCAGCTCCGTGGTGGAGCCGCAGGAGGGCTGCGTCCCGCCCGGGGGCGCGATGGCCGTGGGCACGCCGCCACCGTTGACCACCTTGTTCCAGACCCGCATCGTCCCCGCGGCCTCGAAGATGATCCGCGTCGAGCCGTAGTAGTGGCAGCCCGGGTAGCTGGTGAACGCCGCCGAGGTGTCGTCGAGGTAGAGCGCCGTGGAGTACTGCGGGCGGACGTTGTTGAAGTTCGCGGTGCTGTAGGTGCCGCCGGTCTTGCGCAGGCACCACTTCCAGGTCGAGGTCGACGCCGTGACGTTCTTGCACTCCGGGTTCGCCGACATGAACCCGTCGGTGAACGTCGGACCGTTGGCCAGCGCCGAGTCGTTGGTGAACACGCTGCCCTCGAGCACGTCACCGGGGGCGAACTGGATCTCGTTGCAGCTCTTGCCCTCGCGCCCTTCCCACCAGTACAGGGCGGCGTCGTACCCGCCGAGGCCACAGGCGGCCTTCTGGGTGGTGGTCAGCGAGGCGATCTTCGAGGCCGTGTACGACTGCACGTTCGACGGGTCCGCCGACTCGAAGTCGGTGTAGTAGACGTAGTCGGTCGACCCGCCCTTGCCCACGGCCGCCTCGACGGTGCGGTACTCGCCGTTGACGCGTCCGGTGGACCGCACCGTGATCGTGCCCTCGGTCAGCGCCCGCGTGGAGTCGACCGAGTAGTGGAAGAAGGCGTCCTTGTCCCCGGTCTCCCCCGGAGACACCGGCAGCCAGCCGACGGCCGTGCCTGCGCCCCAGCCACAGATGTTGCCGGGCACGGACGGGCCCCGCAGGGCGACGTTGGTGCAGTCGACGGCCTGGAAGTACCCGTCGTCGCGGTTCAGTCGCGAGATGTAGTCGTCGATGCCGGACTGCGCCGCCGACATGGTGCTCGAGTAGTCCTGGTCGTAGCGCGCGAACTTCTGGCTCGAGACGGTGAAGGCCAGGGCGGTGAGCGCAAGCATCGCCAGGACGAGCATGGACCCGATCACGATGAGCAGAGCGATACCGGCATCGTCCTCCCCGGCGCTCCGCGTACGTCGGAACCTGGTCATCAGTCCTCCTCGTCCTGGCGGAGGACGGCCTGCGCGTTCGGCAGCGTCACCCGCTGGATGTACGTCGTGGGGTCGACCTTCGTCGCGTTCTGCGACTGCACGGACACGACGAGCTCCACGGCGAGCACCCGCTTGAGCTCGTCCGCCGTCAGCGTGCCGTTGGTCGGGGGGGTGAGCCGGGCGCCCGTCCTGTCGTAGTAGGCGAAGATCGCGCCGGTGTCCGACTGGACCCCGGTGGCGAGCGTGCGCGACTTGAGCCGGTTGCGGCAGGCAGCGGGCGCGCCGGACGCCTCGGCGTCGCAGTACACGTACCCGGTCGCCGCCGGCACGTTCGAGTCCGGCACCTGCACCTTCTCGACGAGCGTGCCCGCCCCGACACCCGACGTCGTCAGCGTGTAGGTGACGCGGCTCGGACCGACGGTGTTCCCCGGGTTGTTGACGTTCGCGTAGAACTGGACGGCGAAGTCCCGGCCGAGGACGAAGGCGTCCTGCGTGCAGAGCGTGCACGTGGTGGTCAGCTGGCTGGGCATGACCGCCGTGCGCAGCGTCTTGGTCATCGTCGCGACGACCACACGCGCCGAGTCGACCTGGTCCTGCCGGGAGATCGACTGGGCGTTGGTCCGCATGAAGCCGATCGTGAGGGTCCCGACCGCGGCGAGCAGGACCGAGAAGATCGTCATCGAGATGAGCATCTCGGTCAGCGAGGTGCCCCGGTCGTCGCGTCGTGCCGGGATCGCCCGGCGCAGGTGGGCGATCACGGCCCGACCGACGTCGTGCCGGACGGCTTCGTCAGGGTCGCGGTCCCAGGGCCGACGATGTAGGTCCCCACCGCCGTGCACCCGATGCTCCCGTTCGAACCGTTGTTGTTCCAGAGGTAGGCGTAGTACGTCCTGGTCCCGGTCGTCGGCCGCGGGACGTTGTTGACGGTGAGGTTCTGGCCGTTCGACGAGGTCCTCGTCGTCGACGTGTACTTGGTCCCCGTCGTCGGCACGTTGGTCGCGGTGCAGGAGCCGTTCGTGGTCGCCGTGCTGAGCACGAGGTACCGCTGCGACGTGATGTTGGTCATCGTGATCGCGGCGTACAGAGTCGGCGGCGGGGTCACTCCCCAGGTCTTGGAGGTGGCCGTGCCGTAGGGCGCCGAGAACGCGCTGATCAGGTCCGGGTAGCTGGTGCAGGTCCCGTTCCAGGCGCCGTTCGTCTGCCACACGTACCAGCTGCCCGCCGGGATCGCCACGGGCGCCGTACGCGCACCGTCGATGTTGATCGCGATCGCCCCGACGGTGGTCGGGCAGGTCGTCAGCGAGGTGAGCCCGGACTTCTGCTTCTCCGCGATCCAGACCGTCCCGGCCGCGAGGCCCTGGATGCGGATCGTCGTGGTAGCCCAGACGATGTCCTCGTTGTCACCGCTCCCGAGCGCGACGTTCACCGGGCCCGGCGAGCAGGCGAACATGCTGCCGACCGCGTAGAAGTCGTAGGCCGCGGGCATGAGCAGGAAGGTGGCACCCGCGCCGGAGACCGGTTCGGAGGTCCCGGTCCCGCACGTGGTGGGGACGGTGCCGGTGGGGACGGCGAGAACGTTCGTCGTGCCGGACGGGAGCCCGGTGACGAGGACGGAGGCCATCTCGAGGGGCACCTCGATCGTGATGTTCCCGCCCGGCGGCAGGTCCTGCATGGCGTAGCCGCCGGTGGGCGCCACGCTGCCGAAGTACCCGCCGTACCCGGTGGGCCACAGGTTGGGGATGGTGGTGAGCACGCCGGCTGCCGTGCGCTGGGTCTCCCCCGAGGCGCCGGAGTACTGCGACGCGACGAGGGTCACGACCGAGCCGGCCGCCTGGGCGTCGCTCAGCGGCTGCCCGTCGGACCGCACGATCTTGATCGTGACGGTGCCGCCCTGGGCCACGGTGAAGCTGGCGCCGGCGTAGATCTGACCCTGGAGGATGACGCCCGAGTTCTTGCTCGGGTTCGCGGTGCCGGACAGGTCGACGTAGGAGCTGTCGGCCACCGCGATGGTGTAGGCCGTGCCCGCGATCGCCGGGCTGACCCGGATCACGGCACAGCCGGACGCGTCGGTGTAGCCCATGGTCGTCGCGGCGCCGGTCGCGGAGACCGGGATGCCGACCAGCGGGTCGGCGTTCTGGTCGAGGACCTTGGCGGCGATGAACGAGTCGGTGGTGGGGATGCCGGTGTTCTTGTCCGGAGCGAGCGAGGCGGTGCTCACCACGGGCTGCACCGAGCCCATGTTCGGCCAGGTGACCGAGACCGTCACGCCCAGGGTCGGGTACGCGACGAGCGACCCTCCCTCACAGGCGGAGGCTCCGGTACCGGCGATGTTCCACTGGGCGGTGCGGGTGACCGTGTACTCACGGCCGTCGATGAGGAGCGGCTGGCCCGCGGTGCCGCCCGACAGGGGGTGGGGGTTCACGACGTAGCCGGCGTTCGCCAGGTTGACCGGCCCCGTCTTGCTGGCGCCGAACTCCTCGCGCACCAGGTCGATCTCGCGGGCGGCCAGGTTCGCCGCGGCGATGCGGCTGCGGTTCGTCACGCCCTGCGCCTGCGAGCTCATGATCACGCCGATGACCGCCATGGCCATGGTGCCGAGCACGACCATCGCGACGACGAGCTCGATGAGGGAGAACCCCTGGTCGGCGCCTCGGGCGCCGTGCGGGCTACGAACCACGGTGTACACCTCTGCCTGTCAGCGGGCGGGGGACGGGTGCGGATGACCCGGACGAATCGGTGGTACGACGACCGAAGAAGCCCCGGTGGGCAACGAGAGCGCTGCTCGCGTCGCCCACCGGGGCATCAAGTGCTTCGATCAGCAGCCGGCGAGCTGCAGACCCTCGGCAGCGGAGTACGACACCTCGGTGAGCGTGCCGGCGTCCGCGTCGATCGGGAGCTCGACGCACCAGGTGGTCGACAGGTCGGTGCCGGTGAACGACACGACCGGGACGCCCAGCTTGTCGCTCGAGGCGCCGATGCCCTCGCTGTTCAGCGTGTACTCGGAGCCGTCGCCGCCGCCGACCGTGACCGCCACGGCCGGGTCGCCGTCGACGTAGTGCGTGGCGATCTCCTTGCCGATGGTGGAGACGTCCGCCTTGGCGGCCGTGTCGACGGCCTTCTTGCGCTGGTTCAGGAACACCGGGATCGCGATGGCCGCGAGGATGCCGATGATGATCATGACGACGAGGAGCTCGATAAGGGTGAAGCCCTTGTCCTTCTCCTCCATGGACTTGCGGATACGAGCGATCATGTTGAGCTCCCCATGAAGTCAGTGCGGATGGTCTGTGTCTCATTCAGTCCGGCAGAGCCGGTTCGGTCCTACAGCCCATGCATCGTCCCGGGCCGCCCGCACCTTGAGCAGAATGCGCAGCACGCTGCGGATTCACTCTCCCGGAGCAATACCCCGGGGGCCGCTCACTCGATGAGCGCGAACACGCCGAAGATCGGCATGTACATGGCAATGACCATGGAGCCGACGATCGCGCCGATGACGACGATCATGAGGGGCTCGATGAGGCTCGTGAGCTGCTCGGTGGTGGACTCGACCTCGTCGTCGTAGAAGTCGGCGACCTTGGCGAGCATCGTGTCCAGCGCACCGGTGTCCTCACCGACGGCCATCATCTGCACGACCATCGGCGGGAACACCGGGTGCTGGGACAACGGCCCTGCCAGGGACTCTCCGCGTCGCACGGACTCCTGCACCGCCTTGGCGGCGCGTTCGATCACGAGGTTGCCGCTCGTCTCACCGACGATGTCGAGCGCCTGCAGAAGCGGGACGCCGGCGTGGATCATCGTGCCGAAGTTGCGGGTGAAGCGGGAGACCGCAATCTTTCGGAACAACTGCCCGAAAACGGGCAGCTTCAGCTTCCAGGGGTCGACGCGCTCCCGGATTCCGCGGTCGTTCTTGTGCTTTCCCCACCAGACCGAGAAAGCGACCAGGACGACGATGAGCGGGATGATCGTGATCTTCAGCGCCTGCGACATCCACATGAGGATCTGCGTGGGCAGAGGCAGCTTTCCGCCGAGCGACTCGAACATCCCCGCGAAGACCGGGACGATGAAGAGCAGCATTCCCACGGTGGCCAGGATCGCGATGACGAACACGACGACCGGGTACGTCATCGCGGACTTGATCTTCCCGCGGAGCTTGACCTCGGACTCGAAGTTGTTCGCGACCGACACCAGGGTCTGGTCGAGGAACCCGCCCACCTCGCCGGCCTTGACCATGTTGATCATCAGCGGCGGGAAGACGTCGGCGTGCTTGTTCAGCGCCGTCGAGAAGGCGGTGCCCACCTCGACGTCGTTGCGCACCTGCGCCACGACCTTGGCGAGCGGCTTCGACTCGGTCTGGTCGGCCAGGATGGACAGGGCGCGCAGCAGCGACAGGCCCGAGTCGATCATCGTGGCCAGCTGGCGCGACATGATCGCCAGGTCCTTGAGCGAGATCTTGTTGCCGCCGAAGCCCGGGATGTTGATCTCGGCGTTCAGCCCTGCGGTGTTGACCTCGGAGATCGAGACCGCCGCGAGGCCCATCTCGCGGAGCCGGTTGGCCACCGCCGCCTGGTTGGCCGCCTCGACGCGACCCTTGACGATCTTGCCGCCCTTGTCGCGGACGGCGTACTCGAACGTCTTCGCCCCGCCGGCCATCAGACGGCCTGGCTTCCGAAGGCGGCGCCACCCATGCTCGCCTGGTCACCCAGACCGGCGGCGCCCTGCGACCCGCCCGAGAAACGGCCGGTCAGACGGTTGAAGTCCTCCACGTGATGGCACTTCTCCAGACCGGTCTCGTAGGTGATCTTGCCGGTCTTCACCAGCTCGGAGAGGTGCTGGTCCATGGTGTGCATGCCCTGCTTGGCACCGGCCTGCATCGCCGAGTAGATCTGGTGCGTCTTGCCCTCGCGGATGAGGTTGCGGATGGCGGGGGTGGCGACGAGCACCTCGGTGGCCACGGCACGGCCGGGCGAGTCGGAACGCTTGGCCAGGGTCTGGCAGACGACGCCCTGGATGGCGCCGGCCAGCTGGGTGCGGACCTGGGACTGCTGGTGCGCGGGGAACACGTCGATGACGCGGTCGATGGTCTGCGCCGCGTCCTGGGTGTGCAGCGTGGCGAAGACCAGGTGACCGGTCTCGGCGGCGGTCAGAGCCACCGAGATCGTCTCGAGGTCACGCATCTCGCCGACCAGGATGATGTCGGGGTCCTGCCGGAGCACGTGCTTGAGCGCGTTGGCGAAGGAGTGGGTGTCCTGGCCGACCTCGCGCTGGTTCACGACGCACTTCTTGTGGCGGTGGAGGAACTCGATCGGGTCCTCGACCGTCATGATGTGGTCCTCGCGCGTCCGGTTGGCGAGGTCGACGATCGAGGCGAGCGTCGTGGACTTGCCGGAGCCGGTCGGACCGGTGACCAGCACGAGCCCGCGCGGGAGACCCGCGAACGTGCCGACGACCGCGGGGATCCCGAGCGCCTCGAGCGGCTTGATCTCGTAGGGGATCACCCGGAAGGCGGCGCCGATCGACTCGCGCTGCTGGTAGATGTTCACGCGGAAGCGCGCGAGGCCGCGCACGGAGTAGGACAGGTCGAGCTCGAGGTTGGTCTCGAACTTCTCCCGCTGCTTCTGCGTCAGGAACGCGTAGAGCGTGCGGCGCAGGCCCTCGGGCATGACCTGGCCGAAACCGTCGAGCGCCTTGAGCGAGCCGTTGATGCGGACCATCGGCGTCGTGCCCGTGGTCAGGTGCACGTCGGACGCGCCGAGCCGGACCATCTCGGTGAGGATCTCGTCGATCGGGAGGTCGCCCTCCTTCTGCTCCTGACCCATACCGCGACGCTGACCTCGGTCGCGGGCGGGGGCAGGGGCAGCGGGAGCGGGCCGAGCTGCCGTCTCAGCCGCCGGCTGGGGAGCCGGGACGTGTCCGGGGGCGCCGACCGCCGGGGCCGGGGCAGGCATGAAGACCCGGGTGGCGCCCATCGCGGAGGTCGTCGGCACCTGCGGCGTGAACGACGTCGCCGGCGGAGCAGGCGGCGTCGTGTAGGCCGGCGGACCGGACGGGCCGGGCTGGTACGCCGCACCGGGCGCGACCGGAGCCTGCGGCTGGTACGGCGGCGGGCTGGGCGGCGCCGACGGCGCCGTGCTCTGCGACGGGATCGGCGAGAACATCGCCGGCGCCCCCGCCTGCGGTCCGACGGGTCGGTAGGGCGGCAACGGCCGCGAGGGCTCCCCCGCGGGTGCCTGATAGTTCTCGCTCACGTCATTCCCTCCACGTGGTCGCCCGGATGGACCGGCACGGACGTGCCGGTACCAGGCCTTCGTTCTGGACCGTTCATCGGCGGTGCAGATGCCCGACTTGAGGCATCAGCACGCGTCGCTACTACGTGACGACGACGCGAAGGATCTCCTCGATGGAGGTCTGACCGAGCGCGACCTTGTGCCAGCCGTCGTCGCGGAGCGGGATCATGCCCTGCTTCACGGCGGTCGCGGCGATGTCGGCGGACGACGAGTGCGCGACGGCGTGGCGCTCGATCTCCTCGGTCACGCGCATGACCTCGTGCAGGGCGAGCCGGCCCCGGTACCCGGTCTTGGAGCACGTGGCGCAGCCGACCCGGCGCATGAGCTCCGGCAGCGGCTCGCCGTCGACCCACGGGAACCGGGCCGCCAGGAGCTCCTGGGGGGTCGGCGTGTACGGCTCCTTGCACTTGTTGCAGAGCTTGCGCGCGAGCCGCTGGGCCACGACGGCGTCCAGCGCCGAGCCGACGAGGAACGGCTCGATCCCCATCTCCGTCAGACGGGTGATGGCGGACGGCGCGTCGTTGGTGTGCAGCGTCGAGAGCACGAGGTGACCGGTGAGGGCCGCCTCGATGGCGATCTGCGCGGTCTCGTGGTCGCGGATCTCACCCAGGAGGACGACGTCGGGGTCGGAGCGCAGGATCGACCGGAGCGCCCCGGCGAACGTCAGCCCCGCCTTCGGGTTCACCTGGACCTGGTTGATGCCGGCGAGGCGGTACTCGACCGGGTCCTCGACGGTGATGACGTTGATCTCCGGCTTCGACACCGCGTTGAGCGTCGCGTAGAGCGTCGTCGACTTGCCCGAACCGGTCGGCCCGGTGACGAGGATCATCCCGTACGGCTTGGTGTACGACTCGCGGTACACCTCGTAGTTCGACTCGAGGAACGACAGGTCACGCAGGTCGAGGCTCGCGGTGGAGTTGTCGAGGATTCGCATGACGACCTTCTCGCCCCACACGGTCGGCAGCGTGGCCACCCGGAGGTCGATCTTGCGGCCGTTGTGCACCACCGACATGCGCCCGTCCTGGGGCTTGCGGCGCTCCGCGATGTCGATGTCGCTCATGATCTTCACGCGGCTGATGACACCGCCGGTGATCTGCTTGGGCGCCCGCTGGGTCTCGTGCAGCACGCCGTCGATCCGGTAGCGGACCCGCAGGTCGTGCTCGGACGGCTCGATGTGGATGTCCGAGGCCCGGTCGGTGATCGCCTGCGTCACCAGAAGGTTGACGAACCGCACGATCGGCGCGTCCTCGTTGCCGATCTCCGCCATCTTGGAGAGGTCGGCCTCGGCCTCGGCGTCGGCGTCCTCGAACGCCTGCGACAGGTCTTCCATCTCGTCGTCGGCACGACAGAACCGGTCGATCGCGCGCAGCAGGTTGTCGTGCGTGGCGATAACGGGGATGACGGACATGCCCGAGACGGAGCGCACGTCGTCGACGGCCATGACGTTGCCGGGGTCGGAGGTCGCGAGCACGATCGACCCGCCCTCCAGCGCAACCGGCAGCACCGAGTAGCGGCGGCACAACGCGCCGGGGACCAGGCTCACGGCGATGCGGTCGACCGGGTAGTCGTCCAGGTCGACGAAGTCCATGCCGACCTGGTTGGCGAGCGCCTTGACCAGCTGCGACTCCGTGAGGACCCCGAGCTCGACCAGCGTGCGTCCCAACGTCGTGCCCCGGGCCAGCGTCTCGTCGAGCGCGGCCAGCAGCTGCGCCTCCGTGACGAGGCCGTCGTCGAGCAGGATCTCCCCGAGCTGCTTCACGCGCGTCCCTCCGGTCGAACTGGCGGCCGGGTGCTGGCCGCGCGGATGTCTTCGTAGACATCGGCAGGGAGGTCGACGTGCCTGAGGAAGTCAGCCGGCGAGTTTGTCCTCGAGCGCGGCGGACATCGCAGCCAGGGGTGCGGGGTGCCCGGTCATCAGCCGGACCTGCTCGGCGGCCTGGTGCAGCAGCATCTGCTCACCACCCACCACCACTCCCCCGGCAGCCGCCCAGGCGACGGACAGCGCGGTCGGTCGCGGGTCGTACGCGACGTCCAGGAGCGTGCCCGAGGCGTGCTCGAGCCGGCCCGCCAGCGGGTCGGCGGCGTGCGGCGGGAGGGTCGAGACGACGACGTCCGCCTGCCCGATCTCGGCGGCGGCGTGGTCCAGCGTGCGGTACACCGGCGAGACCCCCATCCGGTGCGCGGCCCGCATGAGGCCACCGGCGCGTGCGACGGCGCGCACGTAGACCACCGGGGAGGTGCAGCCGAGCTGCGCGAGTGCGGCCAGCGCGGAGGACGCGGTGGCGCCGGCGCCGAGAACGGCCGCGGTACCGACCGGAGCATCCAGGCCCAGGGCGGCGACTATCCCGTGCACGTCGGTGTTGGCGCCGACGAGCGTGCGCCCCTGGAACAGCACCGTGTTGACCGCACCGACCACCTCGGCGAGCGGCTCGACGTGGTCGAGCAGCGGGATGACGGTCTGCTTGAGCGGCATGGTGAGGCTGAGTCCCGCCCAGGAGTCGTCCAACCCGCGCACGAACGCCTCGAGCTCGGCCTCGGTGACGTCGACGGCGTCGTAGCGCCAGTCGGTGAGGCCGAGCGCTGCGTACGCGGCACGGTGCAGCGCCGGTGACAGCGAGTGTGCGACGGGGTGGCCGAGGACAGCCGCGCGGTGCCGCGGACCTCGTGTCCCTGAGTCGGTGCTGTGCATCGGAGCTCCCCTCCGTGGACGTTGATCGAGCAGGAGCTCACACGTGCGTCATCGCCGAGGATGAGCCGAGCCCGCCGGCCGACTCTGCTCGACGAGCGACCGACCGCGTCGACGTCCTGGACGCGGTCGGTCGCTTCGTGCGCTGCTGTTGCCCGCAGGAACCCTACGTCACCGTCAGAGGGGTCCACCGAAGGTTTCGTGCCGGGGCAGGACCCGGCACGCGTACGTCACGGGCAGCCGGGGGCACCGTTCTGGTAGCGGGACGTGCAGAAGACGATGTCGCCCCAGGTCGCGGCACCGACGATCCCGTCGACGACGAGGCCACGCCTGCTCTGGTAGTTGCGCACGGCCGCGTGGGTCCCCCACCCGAAGATGCCGTCCTGTGCGATCCCGTACTGGTAGACCATGTTGAGCGAGATCTGCAGGATCCTGACGCAGTCCCCTCGCGAGCCGTAGCGCACCACCGTTCCCGTGCATTGCGACGGCGCCTCCGGTGCCGCGACGACCGCGGACTTCGCCGGGCTCGCGCTCACCGCGGCATTCGCCGGAGCCAAGGCTCCGACCGACAGGACACCCGCGACAGCCAGCACCGACACAGCCGAGAACAGCTTGCGCATTCAATTCCCCTTTGAATTCGTCATTCATGGCATACCGCACAAAAGGTGCATTTGCGGCGCCTGAAGCGTATCGGTGGGGGCCCAGGCCAGTCAATGTGTTGACTACGCCTGTCACTGTGTCGATGACTCGTCGTCCTGCTACCGGGTCGGCGCTGCTGCGGCAGCGAGTACCCGTGCCGAGCTATCCGTCGTTCTCCGCCTGCCACTGACGAAGGAGTGCCTTGTTCGCGTTGTGCTCGTCGTTGGTGACGGCGAAGCGGGTCTCCCCGGTGTCGAGGTTGACGGCCACCCAGAACAGCCAGTCACCCGGTTCGGGGTTGAGGACCGCGTCGATCGACACCGCACCCGGCGAGGCGATCGGCGTCGGCGGCAACCCGAGGTGGGTGTAGGTGTTGTAGGCGTTGGAGTCGTCCTTCGTCATCTCCGTGGTCAGGTCCATGCCCGAGATGCCCAGCCCGTAGGCGACGGTCGCGTCGATCTGCAGCACCATCTCCTTGGCGAGCCGGTTCTCGATGGCGCGCGCCACCTTGGGCCGGTCCTCGGGGAGCTTCGCCTCGCGCTCGACCAGCGACGCCTTGTTGAGCACGGTCTCCCACTGGTCCTGCGGGACACCCTTCTGCGTCAGCACGGCGACCGTCTGCGCGGTCATCTGGGCCAGGACGCTCGCCGGCGTCGCGTCCGGCTGGATGTCGTAGGTGGCCGGGAACAGCCAGCCTTCGGCGTTGCCGTTGGCCTCGGCCGGGAGCCCGATGGCGGCGGGGTCCGCGATCGCTGCCTGGACGTCCTCGACGGGGACGGCCATCTTCTCGCTGAGCTTCGTCGCGATCTGGTTCTTGGTGAGCCCCTCGGGGATCGTGACCTTGAACGAGACCCGGCTCGACGGGTTGAGGAGCGCGGTGACGGCGTCCGACGCCTTCATCTCCAGGAGCATCGAGTAGGTGCCCGGCTGGATCGAGCTGGCCTGCGGGTTCGCCGCGAAGGCGTCGTTGAAGGCCTTGGCGGTGGCGACGACCCCTGCGTCCACCATCGTCGTCGCCATGTCCGCGCCGGTGTCGCCGGGCTTGATGACGATCTCCACCCGGCCGTGACCGACCCCGCTGTAGTCGTCGACCCCGCTGGCGGAGCCTCCTTGACCCTGGAACAGGCCACCCATCAGCTCGACGACCACATAGGCGGCGCCGACCACCATCAGGATGGCCACGACGAGGACCCAGATCGAGCGGCGGCGGCGTCGCTTGCGCTCGCGCTGCTCCTTGGCTCGACCGCGGGATCGCGACGACCGGTGCTCAGGAGGGGCGACGCGGGTGTCGCCGCCGAAGAGATCGCTCACCTCGTCACTCCGTTCTCCAGGGGCCCAGCGGTCGGTCTGGCTGTTGGTCACGTGCGCGTCACTCCACAGTCGTCCGTGCGTCGCCCGCAGCCCCCCCGCGCGCCACTGGAACGTGCTGTCCTGGGTCGACCGGGACCCGCTCACCGGGACGTCGTCCCGACGCACGCTCCGCGTCCAGCGCGGACTGCAAGATCACCACCGCGGCCGCCTGGTCGACGACCTGCCGGTGGCTGCGTCCGGATCGGCCGGACGCATGCAGCGCGTGATGGGCGGACACCGTGCTCATCCGCTCGTCGACCAGACGCACCGCGACGGGTGCGACGGCCTGCGCCAGTTGGACAGCGTACGCGCGCGCGGCCTGCGATGCGGAACCTTCGGCACCCGACAAGTGCATCGGAAGGCCCACGTACACAACACCCACACGCCGCTCCTGCACCTCAAGCACCACCTGCGCGAGATCGGACGGGAGCCGACCCTTCGTGGCGGTCGCCCGCGCGAGCGTGGCCACCGGCGTGGCGATCAGCCCGTCGGGGTCGCTGCTCGCGAGCCCGACACGGACCGAGCCGACGTCGACGGCGAGGCGGGCGCCGCGGACGACGGTCGCGTCGGGATCGGGGGTGGCGGGCACGTCAGCCGCTCACCGCCGTCGCGACGGCCGACAGCGCCTCGGCCAGCCGCGCGGGATCCGTGCCGCCACCCTGGGCGAGGTCGTCCTTGCCGCCCCCGCCGCCGCCGAGGATCCCGGACGCGGTACGGACGAGGGCCCCGGCGCGCACGCCCTGCTCGCGCGCGGCCGCGTTGGTCGCCACGACGACGACCGGGCGCCCCTTGCTCACGCCACCGATCGCGACGACCGCGGGCGAGGCCTCACCGAGCCGCGAGCGGACGTCGAGCACGAGGGTGCGCAGCTCGTCGCCACCGACCTCGCCGGCGTCGTGCGTGACCACGCGGGTCTCCCCCACGGTCTGCGCACCGGACGCCAGCGCGCCCGCCTGGGCGAGCAGCGTCGCCTGGCGCAGCGCCGCGAGCTCCTTCTCGGAGTCCTTGAGCTTGGTGAGCAGCGCGGACACCCGCTCCGAGAGCTCGTCGGGACGCGCCCCGAGCAACCCGGAGAGCTGACCCACGAGGGCACGCTCCTTGGCCTGGTACCCGTACGCACCCGCACCGACGAGCGCGTCGACACGCCGCACGCCGGAGCCGATCGCCGACTCGGACAGCAGGGTGACGAGGCCGAGCTCGCCGGACCGCTTGACGTGCGTGCCCGCGCACAGCTCGAGCGACCAGCCGTCGCCGATGTCGACGACACGGACCTCGTTGCCGTACTTCTCGCCGAACAGGGCCATCGCACCCCGGCCCCGCGCCTCGTCGATCCGCATGACCGAGTCGGTGACCTCGAGGTCGTCCTGCAGTCGCTCGTTGACGCGCGCCTCGATCTCCGCGACGACCTGCGACGAGGTCGCGGACGGCGAGCGGAAGTCGAACCGGAGCCGGCTCGGCGCGTTGAGCGAGCCGGCCTGCGTCGCGCTCTCCCCGATGGACTCGTGCAGTGCCTTGTGCACCAGGTGCGTGGCCGTGTGGGCGCGCGCGATCGCGCGCCGGCGGTGGATGTCGATCGACGCCGTCCCGGACTCGCCGAACGTCACCGTGCCGTCCACCAGCCGTCCGTGGTGCACGGACAGCCCCTTGACCGGCGCCTGGACGTCGTCGACCTCGATGCGTGCACCGCCGTCGAGCACGATGACACCCGTGTCCGCCAGCTGCCCGCCCGCCTCGGCGTAGAACGGGGTCACGTCGAGCACGACCTCCACGTCCGCGGGCGCGGTCGCGGCCGGCGCCGGGACGCCGTCCACCAGGAGGCCGACGACGCGCGAGCGCGCGGTCGCGTCGGTGTAGCCGATGAACTGCACCGGCTTGGCGGTCTCGCTGCTGAGCGTGCTGTGCAGCTCCTGGTAGGCCGCCGTGTCGGCCCGGCCCGCGCGCTTGGCCAGCGCGTCCGCACGTGCGCGGTCCCGCTGCTCCTTCATCAGGGTGCGGAACGCGGTCTCGTCGACGGAGACGCCCTGCTCGGCCGCCATCTCGAGCGTGAGGTCGATCGGGAAGCCGTAGGTGTCGTGCAGCTGGAACGCCTGCGAACCCGTGAGCAGCGGCGCGGGAGACGACTTGGCCGCCTGCACCGCGGTGTCGAGGATCATGGTCCCGGCCGCGAGCGTGCGGCGGAAGGTGTCCTCCTCCGCGTACGCGACCTGGCTGATCTTCTCGAAGTTCGCCGCGAGCTCCGGGTAGGACGGGCTCATCGCGTCCTTGCTCAGGGGCAGCAGCGACGGCAGCGCGAGGTCCTCGACGCCGAGCAACCGCATCGCCCGGATGGAGCGGCGCAGCAGGCGGCGCAGCACGTAGCCGCGGCCCTCGTTGGACGGCGTCACGCCGTCGCCCATGAGCATGAGCGCGCTGCGCACGTGGTCGGCGACCACGCGCATCCGGACGTCGTCGTCGTGCACCGCGCCGTACCGCTTGCCGGACAGCTCCTGCGCGCCCTGGATGACCGGGAAGACCTCGTCGATCTCGTACAGGTTGTCGACACCCTGGAGCAGGTACGCGACGCGCTCGAGGCCCATGCCCGTGTCGATGTTCTTCTGCTTGAGGTCGCCCAGGATCGGGAAGTTCTCCTTGCCGCCCCCGTCACCGCGTTCGTACTGCATGAAGACGAGGTTCCAGATCTCGAGGTACCGGTCCTCGTCGACGACCGGGCCGCCCTCGGCGCCGTACTCCGGACCGCGGTCCACGTAGATCTCCGAGCAGGGACCGGACGGTCCGCGCGCACCGGTGGACCAGAAGTTGTCCTTCCAGCCGCGGCGCTGGATCCGCTCGTCGGGCAGCCCGGCGATCTGCTTCCACAGGTCGGCCGCCTCGTCGTCGTCGTGGAAGACGGTCACCCAGATGGTGTCGGGGTCGAAGCCGAACCCACCGGACTCGCGCGACCCGGTGACCAGCTCCCAGGCGTAGGTGATCGCGCCTTCCTTGAAGTAGTCACCGAACGAGAAGTTGCCGTTCATCTGGAAGAACGTGCCGTGCCGCGTGGTCTTGCCGACCTCCTCGATGTCGAGGGTGCGCACGCACTTCTGCACGCTGGTGGCGCGCGGCCACGGCGCGGTCTGCTCCCCCAGCATGTACGGGATGAACGGCACCATGCCGGCGATGACGAACAGGGTCGACGGGTCGGGCGAGATCAGCGAGGCCGAGGGGACGACGACGTGACCCTTGCCCTCGAAGTAGTCGAGCCAGCGCTGGCGGATCTCGGCGGTACGCATCGGTGTCCTCGTCGTCGTTCTGTGGTGATCGGGGTGGTGCCTAGAAGAAGGTGTAGCCGTCGTCGTCGTCCGGGTCCTCGGTGGGACCGGCCCAGTCGTCGCCGCGGCGGGAGGCCCAGGCTCGACGGAGCTTGTCGACGCGCTCCGGACGCTCGGCCCGCAGGGTGTCGATGTCGGCGTCGCCCACGAGGTCGTGCCGCAGCTGCTGCTCGCGCTCCGCCATCCCGGCGAGGAACTCGCTCTTGAGGGTGGCGACCGCGTGCGAGACCCGCTGGACCCCGTCGACGGCGTCGGTCGTTCCGGCGGGCAGGTACGTCTCGACGACCGCGCGCCCCTTGCGGAGGACGACGACGGTGACGACGACCCCGACCGCGAGCCAGGTGAGGCGGCGGGCCATCATCGGCTCCGGCGTGCGCTCGCCGCGAGACCGGACAGCGCCCGGCGCACGCCGTACGAGAAGGCGGCGACCTTGATCATGGGTGAGCCGACCGTGGCGGCGAAGAGGGAGGTCAGCGCCGAGACGTTCTCCGAGACCTGCGCGGCCGCCGTGGTGACCGTGTCGATGTTCGCCAGCTGCGTGTTCGAGGACGCCACGAGCGTGGCCGTCTCGTCGAGCACGGGCACGGTGTGGTCGGTGATCTCCTTGACCGAGGTCCGCGTCTCGTCCAGCACGCGTCCCAGCTTGATCAACGGGACCGCCAAGAAGCCCACGAGCAGCACGAACGCGATCGCGGCGATCAGACCCGCGACGTCACCCACCGACATGTCAAGCCTCCTGGTCCTGGGGTCGTCGACCCCGCCGAAACCCTACCTGTCCTGAACGCACGGACGCCCCGCTGCGCAGGTGCGCGGCGGGGCGTCCGTGAGGAGATCGGATCAGCGGGCGTAGTACTCGACGACCAGCTGGACCTCGCACGTCACGGGGATCTCCGCGCGCTTGGGGGCGCGGACCAGGACGGAGCTGAGCTTCTCCAGCTGCACGTCGAGGTAGCCCGGCACCGTGGGGAGCACGTCGCGGTGGGCACCGGCGGCGGCGACCTGGAACGGCACGGTCGCCTGGCTCTTCGGCTTGACCTGGAGCGTCTGGCCCGGCTTCACGCGGAAGGAGGGACGGTCCACGATCTTGCCGTCGACGAGCATGTGACGGTGCACGACGACCTGGCGCGCCTGCAGGATGGTGCGGGCGAAGCCCGACCGCAGGACGAGGGCGTCCAGGCGCGTCTCGAGGTTCTCCACGAGCGCCTCACCGGTCAGGCCCGGGGCCTTGCGGGCGTCCTCGTACGCACGAGCCATCTGCTTCTCGCGCAGCGCGTACTGGGCGCGCAGACGCTGCTTCTCGCGGAGACGGACCGCGTAGTCCGACTCGGTGCGACGACGCGCACGGCCGTGCTCGCCGGGGGGGTACGGCCGCTTCTCGAAGTGCTTGACGGCCTTGGGCGTCAGCGCGAGGCCGAGGGCGCGGGAAAGGCGCACCTGGCGACGCGAGCGGGTCACGCTGCTCACAGAGTTACTTCCTGTCGTTGTAGACGTCACACCCGAAGTCGGAGAGCTCCGCCGGGCGTGGGGCCGACCGTGTGGTGCGTCGTGTCTTGTTCCGACGCTGGCTAAGGCCCCAGGTGGCCGTCCGAGCTGGGGGCGTGGATGCACACCCGTCCCGCGGACGACCGTGACACTCTACCCTGCGGCGGCGGTGAAACCCGAATCAGCCCTGCTCGTCGAGGATCGCGCGGATGCGATCCAGCCTCTCGGTCACCTGACGCTCGTAGCCGCGGTCGCTCGGCTCGTAGTACCGCGTGCCCACCAGCTCGTCGGGCAGGTACTGCTGGGCGGCCACCGCGTGCGGCTGGTCGTGCGCGTACAGGTAGGACGTGCCGTGCCCCAGCTGCTTCGCCCCTGGGTAGTGCGCGTCGCGCAGGTGGGACGGCACGGAGCCGATGCGACCCGCACGCACGTCGGCCAGGGCGCGGTCGATGCCGGTGTAGGCGGCATTCGACTTCGGGGCCGTCGCCAGGTGCACCACGGCTTCCGCCAGGATGATCCGCGCCTCGGGCATGCCGATCAGCGCCACCGCCTGCGCGGCCGCGACCGCCGTCTGCAGCGCGCTCGGATCGGCCATACCCACGTCCTCGGCCGCGGCGATCACGATGCGGCGGGCGATGAACCGGGGGTCCTCCCCCGCGGCGATCATCCGCGCGAGGTAGTGCAGCGAGGCGTCGACGTCGGAGCCGCGCATCGACTTGATGAAGGCGCTGATGACGTCGTAGTGCTGGTCGCCGTCGCGGTCGTAGCGCACCGCGGCGACGTCGATGGCCCGCTCCATCGTCGCGAGGTCCACGGCGACGGGCGGGACGGCGTCGTCCTCGGACAGGGCGGACCCGGCGGCGGCCTCGAGGATGGTCAGCGCCTTGCGCGCGTCCCCCCCGGCCAGGCGCAGCAGGTGCTCCTCCGCGTCGTCGGACAGGCTGATCGAGCCGTCCAGACCCCGCTCGTCGTCGACCGCGCGGCGCACCAGTCGGCGCACGTCCTCGGTGTCCAGCGGCTGCAGCGTGAGCAGCAGGGACCGCGACAGCAGCGGCGAGTTCACCGAGAACGACGGGTTCTCCGTGGTGGCGGCCACCAGGGTGACCCAGCGGTTCTCCACGCTGGGCAGCAGGGCGTCCTGCTGCGCCTTGGTGAACCGGTGCACCTCGTCGATGAACAGGACGGTCTCGGTGCCGTCCGTGGCCAGCCGGCGACGGGCGTCCTCGATCACGGCGCGCACGTCCTTGACGCCGGCGGTGACGGCCGACAGCTCCACGAACCGGCGGCCGGACGTGGCGGCGATGAGGTACGCGAGCGTCGTCTTGCCCGTGCCGGGCGGCCCCCACAGGACGACGGAGGTCGGCGCGGCCCGGCGCGCGGCCTCGTTGGCCGGCTCCACCAGACGGCGCAGCGGCGAGCCCCCGACGAGCAGGTGCTCCTGGCCGGCCACCTCCCCCAGGTCGCGCGGCCGCATGCGCACGGCGAGCGGCGCGCCGGCACCCACGGCGGGCAGGCCGGTGGCCGTCGACGTCACCGCATCGAACAGGTCCATGCGGGCAGGGTACGCACGAGGACCCACGTCCGAGAGACGCCGTCACGCCGATCCGGTGACTCCGTGTGCGCGACGGCCGTTCCACCTGCGACGATGACCGGCGTGTTCGCCCGAGTAGGTCGCGCTGTCGCCCACCATCCACGCCTCACCGTCGTCGCGTGGCTGGTCCTCGCCGTGCTCGGCTACGGCCTGGCCGTCCTGGGCGTGCACGGCGAGAACCTGTTCGACCGCCTGAGCACCGGGGCTCCGTCGGTCCCCGGGTCCGAGAGCGCCGAGGGGCGTCAGATCCTCGAGGAGTCCGACGAGAGCGGCCCCTCGCTCACGCTGGTGCTCCAGGGTGTCGACCCGACGGACCCCGAGGTCGCCACGTCCCTCGCCCCGGCGCGCGCCGAGCTCGCGGCGATCGAGGGCGTCGCCTCCGTCATCGACCCCCTGGGCCTCCCGGACGGCGCCGCCAACCCGGCCGCCGCCCCTCTGCTCGCCGTGGACGGCGACGGGTTCCTCGTCGTGGTCGAGATCGCCCCGGACCTGCCCCCGGAGGAGGAGCAGGCCGCCCTGGACGAGGTCGAGGAGCGCCTGCGGGACGTCCCCGCGGACCTCGAGGTCGCCGCGCCGGGCGTGACCGGGATCGTCGGCGGCACGAGCCTGATCGTCGAGGCCATCACGGACCAGGTGGAGACCGACCTGCGCACCGGCGAGACCATCGCCCTGCCGATCGCGCTCCTCATCATGGTGCTCGTCTTCGGCGGGTTCCTCGCGGCCTCGATGCCGATGATGGGGGCGATCGCCTCCATCGCCGGCGGCCTCGCGGCGCTGCTCGGCTTCTCCTACCTGCTCGACCTCGACTCGTCCGTGGTCAACATCGTGACCGTGCTCGGCCTCGGCCTCTCGATCGACTGGGGCCTGCTGATGGTGTCCCGGTTCCGCGAGGAGCTGCACCACGTGGTCGACGACGACGGCGGGCGCGGGAGCCGACGACGGCGCGGCGACGGGGCCGTGCTGACCGCGATCGAGCGCACCATGGCCACCGCCGGCCGCACGGTGACCTTCTCCGCGCTCATCGTGGCCATCTCCATCGCGGGTCTGCTCGTCTTCCGGCCGCCGATCCTGCGGGCGTTCGGTGCGGCGGGCGTCGCGGTGATCGTGGTGGCTGTTGCGACCGCCCTGACCCTCGTGCCCGCACTCCTCGTGCTGGCCGGCCGCCGGCTGATCCGGCCGAGCATCCTGGCGCGCGTCCCCGGGCTGCGCGGCATCCTGGCGCGCACCGCCGACGTGCAGACCGAGGAAGGGCTCTTCTCGCGGCTCGCGGCGCGGGTGCAGCGGCACCCCTGGTTCGTGCTCCTCGGGTCGCTCGCGGTGCTCGGGATCCTCGCCCTCCCGCTCGCCCACATCGAGCTGCGCAACTCGACCACCGAGCTTCTCCCCCCGGGCAGCACCCAGCGCGAGTTCGTCGACGACCTCGCCCGCAACTACCCCGCGGCCTCCACGCCGGCGATCACCGTCGTCGCGCAGACGTCCCTCGACGAGGCCACCGCGTGGGCCGCGACCCTCGAGGACCTCGACGGCGTCGCGTCCGTCGACCCGCCGTCGCCCGTGGACTCCTACGTGGTGATCGGGGTCCGGCCCGACACCGACGACCCCGGTGACGCCGTCTCCCGGGAGGTCGTCCACCAGGTCCGCGACCTCGACGCGCCGTTCCCCACCTGGGTCACGGGTCAGGCCGCCTCCCAGATCGACTTCACCGCCGCCGTGGTCGAGCGGGCCCCGATCGCGATCGGGATCGTGGCGATCACGACGCTGGTCCTGCTCTTCCTGATGACCGGCTCCGTCGTGGTTCCCGTCAAGGCGCTCCTCACCAACGCGCTGTCCCTGGCGGCTGCGCTCGGGGTGCTCGTGTGGGTGTTCCAGGACGGCCACCTGTCCGGCCTGCTGAACTTCACGCCGACCGGGGGCATCGAGACCTACGTCGTGGCTCTGGTGGTCGCGTTCGCGTTCGGGCTGGCCATGGACTACGAGGTCTTCCTGCTGTCCCGGATCAAGGAGCTCGTCGACCAGGGCGTGCCCAACAACGACGCCGTGCGCCTCGGCCTGCAGCGGTCGGGCCGGATCATCACCTCGGCCGCGCTGATCGTCATCGTCGTGTTCGCCGGCTTCGTCGCGGGCGAGCTGCTGGTGATCAAGGAGGTCGGCTTCTCGCTGGCGGTCGCCGTGCTCATCGACGCGACCCTGGTGCGGATGCTGCTCGTGCCGGCGACGATGACGCTCCTCGGCCGGGCGAACTGGTGGGCACCCCCGTTCCTGCGGCGCGCCTACGACCGCATCTCCATCACCCACTGACGGCGCGCCTGGCGCACGGGTGAACGACATGTGGCGTCAGCGCCGTCGGCGCTACCGTGCGACTCCGCCGTCCGCGCGTCGCAGGGAGCAGGCATGACTTGGCAGGACGTCCTCGGCGTCCGGTGGACGTGGCGGCCGCGGCGCGCAGTCCGTCGGACGGTCGCGACCGCCGTCACCGTCGTAGTGGTGGGCACGCTGCTCGGCACGGTGGTCTGGCTCTGCCTGTGGATCGGGGTCGGCTGGACCGGCATCCTGGTCGCGGCCGCGCTGCTGTTCCTATGGATCTCCGAGAAGTGGTGGATCGTCGTCGAGCCCGACAACGCCCTGCTGTGGCTGAAGTTCCTGCCCGGCATCTGGGCGTGGGTCCACGAGGACGAGGCGCCGCCGCTACAGGCGCGCCCGCCCGCCGTCGAGACCGAGGGACGTCGCAACCCGTCGCTGTCGCAGGAGCGCTGGCCCACCAGGCCGTGGTGACTAGCCCGGCGGCCGCACCGAGCCGGGAGGCGAGAAGGACGTGAGCTCCGCGTCGGTGCGGAAGCCCAGCCGACGGTAGATCCGGCGTGCCGTGTCGTTCTCCGCGTACATGCCCAGCGAGACCCACGACGCCCCGGCCAGCACACCAGCCCGCGTCGCGGCGGCGGTCAGTGCGGTCCCCATCCCGCTCTCGCGCAGTGTCGGCACCACGCCCAGGCCGTGCACGTGCCACGACGGACGGCCGTCCACCCCGCCGCGTGCGGAGACGCCGACGACACCGGCGAGCGCACCGTCGACCTCGACCCCCCACCACCCGATCTCGCCGGGGCCGGTCGGGTCGGCGGACGTGCCGGGGTTGGCCGTGCGCAGGCAGGCGCGGATCCGGTCCTCGTCCGCGCCGACGTCGAGCCGATGCACCTCGCGCTCGCCCGGTACCGGCGGAGGCGACCCGTCGGTCGAGAGCCAGTCCCAGGTCGAGAAGGGGACGAGGCCCAGCCGGTCCAGCACGGCGGCCGCCGGTAGCGCCCCGCGAGGAACGCTCAGCCAGCGGGCAGCACCGACGGGCGCACGGGCGACGAGCCGTTCGACGGCCTCCGGGTCGCCACGGCCCAGCAGGCTCGGCCGATCCCGAGCGCCCAGCACCAGCAGGACCGCGTCGTCGTCGCCGAGTGCCTCGACGGCGTCCCAGCGGACGCGGTCGCCCCGCAGCATCCGGTCCTCCCGCCACCGGGGCGGGAGGACCTCGAGCACGTCGACCATCAGGCCTCGGTGGCGACCTTCGGCTTGGCGTCGACGCCGGCCTCGCGGCGCTGCTCGGGCGTGATCGGTGCCGGAGCCGCCGTCAGCGGGTCGAACCCGCCGCCCGACTTCGGGAAAGCGATGACGTCGCGGATGGACTCCGAACCGGTCAGGAGGGCCAGGATGCGGTCCCAGCCGAACGCGATCCCGCCGTGCGGCGGCGCGCCGAACTGGAAGGCCTTGAGCAGGAAGCCGAACTTCTCCTGCGCCTCCTCAGGCCCGATCCCCATCACCTCGAACACGCGCTCCTGCACGTCCCGGCGGTGGATACGGATGGACCCGCCGCCGATCTCGTTGCCGTTGCAGACGATGTCGTACGCGTAGGCCAGCGCGGCACCGGGGTCCTGCTCGAACGTGTCGAGCCACTCCGGCGTCGGTGAGGTGAACGCGTGGTGCACCGCGGTCCAGGCACCCCCGCCGACCGCCACGTCGTCGTCCTCGCCCGTGGGCTTGAACAGCGGGGCGTCGACCACCCAGACGAACTTCCACTCGTTCTCGTCGATGAGCCCGCCGCGGCGGCCGATCTCCAGACGCGCGGCACCGAGGAGCGCCCGCGCGTCGTTCACCGGGCCGGCCGCGAAGAAGACCGCGTCGCCGGGGCTGGCGCCCACGGCCGCCACGAGCCCGGCGCGCTCCGACTCGGAGAGGTTCTTCGCCACGGGACCGCCGAGCTCGCCGTCCTCACCGACCGTGACGTAGGCGAGGCCCTTGGCGCCGCGCTGCTTGGCCCACTCCTGCCAGGCGTCGAACCCGCGACGCGGCGTCGAGCCTCCGCCGGGCTGCACGACCGCGCCGACGTACGGCGCCTGGAACACCCGGAACGGGGTCTCGGAGAAGTACTCGGTGAGCTCCACCAGCTCGAGCCCGAACCGCAGGTCCGGCTTGTCGTTGCCATAGCGCGCCATGGACTCCGCGAACGTGATCCGCGGGATCGGCGTCGGGATGGTGACCCCGACGAGGTCCCAGAGCGCGACCAGGATCTGCTCGCCGAGGGCGATGACGTCGTCCTGCTCGACGAAGCTCATCTCGACGTCCAGCTGCGTGAACTCCGGCTGCCGGTCCGCGCGGAAGTCCTCGTCGCGGTAGCAGCGGGCGATCTGGTAGTAGCGCTCGAGCCCGCCGACCATGAGCAGCTGCTTGAACAGCTGCGGCGACTGCGGCAGGGCGTACCAGGAGCCGGGCGCCAGGCGCGCAGGCACCAGGAAGTCGCGAGCGCCCTCCGGGGTGGAGCGCGTGAGGGTCGGCGTCTCGACCTCGACGAAGTCCTGCGCGTCGAGCACGCGGCGCGCGGCCTGGTTCGCCTTGGCGCGCAGCTTCATCGCGCGGGCCGGGGCCGGCCGGCGCAGGTCGAGGTACCGGTACTTGAGGCGAGCCTCCTCGCCGATCGGCTCGTCGAGCGACGACGAGACCTGGAACGGCAGCGGCTCGGCCTCGTTCAGCACGACAACCTGCGCGGCGACCAGCTCGACCTCGCCGGTGTCCAGGTTGGGGTTCTCGTTGCCGGCGGGCCGGCGACCGACCTCGCCCGTCACCTGCAGCACGTACTCCGCGCGCAGACCGTGCGCCACGGCCTCGTCGCGGATGACGACCTGGGCGATACCGGACGCGTCCCGTAGGTCGACGAAAGCCACCCCTCCGTGATCCCGCCGCCGGTCCACCCAGCCCGTGAGGGTGACGGTGGTACCGATGTGCTCGGCTCGCAGCGAGCCGGCCGTGTGGGTGCGGAGCACGGAAGGTCCTTCGGGGTCGGGGTGGTGGGTGCGCCCGTCGGACGCCCGCACGATCTTAGTGCCCGGGCAGGGAGGGGCTCGCCGCGATTTCTATGGTCGTCAGCACGCGCGTGACGGTGGGCGCCGACGGCACGGACGAGAACCCGAACCGCACCGGCGGATCGACCGGCGCGAGCGCGCCCAGGTCCTCCGACCCCCACAGCGCGCGCACCGCGGTCACGGCGTGCTGGTCGGTCGCGGTGTACCACTCGCGTCGGCCTCGTCCCGCAGTCCCACGGGTGCGCACGCCGTCGAGGAGCAGGCGGGCGACCGGGTCGACCGCGGAGGCGACGAGCGGGGCGGCCGCGCGGGACCGCGGCACCAGCGTGAGCAGGTGCCCGACGGCGGTCCGCGGACCGATCGTGAGGTCCGCCGTCAACGGGCCCGCCCGCAGCCGCCAGCGACGCCGGACCTCGTCCGCCGCGAGCACCACCGGGACCACGTGCACGGCGTCGAAGTCGTAGGTCGCCGCCACCAGCTCGGCGACGTCGTCGCGGGGTGCCAGGAGCAGCCGCGTGCCGTCGGCGCGCTCCACCATGACGTCGGCGAACGGACCGACGGGCGACGCGAGCCAGCGGCCGACGACGATCCGCGTGCCCTCCTGCGTCCCCGTGCCCGCAATGTGCCCGTCGAACACCCAACGGTCCACCGTCCGCGAGCCGAGTCCTGCGGGTGCGCGCATCCGGGCACCCTAGCCGCGACGGGGCTGAGCCACCCGCCGAGCAGGCGACCGTCAGAACAGCACGGGCTGCGCGGCCGCCACACTGGGCTCGAGCGCGGGCAGCTCCGCCGCCGCGAGGCTGCCCGTCGGGTACGAGCCCTCCCCCGGCGTCTCGCGCCGTCCCGCCCGGTGACCCGCCCCGTCGGCGAAGCCGTGCCGCACCAGCAGCGGGCGCACGCGCTCGTCGAGCCACCGCGCGTACTCCCGCGGCACGTAGGCCCCGCGCCCGTACAGCTCCTCGTAGCGGTGCACGAGGGCCGGAGCGTGCTCGCGCAGCCAGGTGAGGAAGAGCGGCTTGACCGGTCCCCGGAGGTGCAGCGGCAGGACGGTCACCCCGGTGGCGCCCGCGTCCGCGAGGTCCCGCAGCAACGCGTCGAGGCGCCCCCGGTCGTCCGTGAGCCACGGCAGCACCGGCGCCACCATGACGCCGCACGGCAGCCCGGCCTCGCGGACCGCCCGGATCAGGTCGAGCCGCGCCCGGGGCGTCGGTGTGCCGGGCTCCATGGCCTGCTGGAGAGCCTCGTCACCGATCGCCAGGGAGACCCCGATCCCGATCGGCACCGTCCGCGACGCCTCGGCGAGCAGACCCAGGTCGCGGCGCAGCAGCGTGCCCTTCGTGAGGATGGACAGCGGCGTGCCGCTCGCGGCCAGCGCCTCGATGATCCCCGGCATGAACCTGTACCGACCCTCGACGCGTTGGTACGGGTCGGTGTTGGTCCCCAGCGCCACGTGCTCGCGCGCCCACGACGGCCGCGCGAGCTCGGCGCGCAGCACGTCGACGACGTTGGTCTTGACGACGATCTGGGTCTCGAAGTCCCGGTCGGCGTCCAGGTCCAGGTACTCGTGCGTCGGACGGGCGAAGCAGTACCTGCACGCATGGAGGCAGCCCCTCGTCGGGTTCACCGTCCACCGGAAGGGCATCGAGGACGCCGCCGGGACCTTGTTGAGCGCGCTCCGGCACGTCACCTCGTGGAACGTGACCCCGGCGAACTCCGGGGTGCGCACGCTGCGCTGCAGCCCGGCGAGCGCGAGCCCGGGCAGAGCCGACGTCTCGTCGCTCCCCAGCTTCTGACCGTCCCATCGCATGCACTCATGCGAACACCTGTTCGAACGACTGTCAAGCAGGCACGACGCGCGGCCACAGGTCGGCGTCGTCGGGCGTCCACGTCGCTGCGTCCGCGTCCACCTGGTCGCCGGAGCGGATGTCCTTGACCTGGTCGGCCGACCCGTCCTCCCCGAGGAACCACACGAACGGGATCCCGCGTCGGTCGGCGTGCCGGATCTGCTTGCCGAACTTCGCCGCGGACGGTGCCACCTCGACGGGGATGCCCCGACTGCGCAGCGCAGTCGCGACGGCGTCGGACCGTTCGCGCGCGTCCTCGTTCGACACGGCGACCAGCACGGCGCTGGGGACCGAACGCGTGGCCTTCACCAGGCCGGCACCCAGGAGGCGCGACACGAGCCGGGACACGCCGATCGACAACCCGACGCCCGGGTAGGTGTTCGCGCCGTCCGACGCGAGCGTGTCGTAGCGACCGCCGGAGCAGATCGAGCCGAGCTGCTCGTGCCCGACGAGGACGGTCTCGTAGACGGTTCCCGTGTAGTAGTCGAGCCCGCGGGCGATCTTGAGGTCGGCGACGACGACGCCGGGCGCCCGGACGGCGGCCGCGCGGATGAGCGCACCGAGCTCGGCCAGTCCCTCGTCGAGGAGCTCGTTCGACTCCCCCGCCAGCGCCCGCACCCGGTCGATGACGGACTCGTCCGAGCCGCTGATGGACGCGAGCTCCAGGCACGCGCGCGCCTGGGCCTCGTCGGCACCGGCCTCCGCGACCAGGAGTGCCGCGACGGCGTCCGCGCCGATCTTGTCGAGCTTGTCGATGCTCCGCAGCACGCCTTCGACGTCCGTCAGGCCGAGCCCGCGGTAGAAGCCCTCGGCGACCTTGCGGTTGTTCACCAGGATCCGGACCGGCGGCACACCGATCTCCTGCAGCGCACCGAGCGCCTCCGCCATCACCAGCGGGAGCTCGACCTCGTAGTGGTACGGCAGCGCGCCCGCGCCGACGACGTCGATGTCGGCCTGGACGAACTCGCGGAACCGCCCGTCCTGGGGCCGCTCACCCCGCCACACCTTCTGGATCTGGTAGCGCCGGAACGGGAACGCGAGGTGCCCGGCGTTCTCCAGCACGTACCGCGCGAAGGGCACGGTCAGGTCGAAGTGCAGGCCCAGGGTGCCCGCGCGGTCCGGCTCGGCCCCTGCCTCCTCCTGCAGCCGGCGCAGGACGTAGACCTCCTTGGAGGTCTCGCCCTTGCGCAGCAGCTGGTCGAGCGGCTCG
Source organism: Cellulomonas sp. Root137 (assembly GCF_001426725.1). Lineage (NCBI taxonomy): Bacteria > Bacillati > Actinomycetota > Actinomycetes > Micrococcales > Cellulomonadaceae > Cellulomonas > Cellulomonas sp. Root137. Next base: position 485,545 of record NZ_LMFG01000003.1, read on the forward strand.
ACGGCGCGCGTCTCGATGCCGACGAAGCCGTGCAGCTCGAACGTGCGGCGCAGGACGTCGAGGACGTGCTGCTCGACGAGGCGTCCGTCGGGCAGCCACTCGGGGAATCCGGACAGGGGGGTGGGTCGCGCCATGGGGCCTGATCCTTCCAGACCGCGAAGGAGCTCAGAGCCGCGCGAGGTACGGGTTGCGTGCCAGCTCGGTGGCGATGTCGCTCGTCGGCCCGTGCCCGGGGACGACGACCGTCGCGGGCGGCAGGGTCGCGACGACCTCGCGCAGGGTCCGCTGCATCGTCGCGTCGTCGCCGCCGGGCAGGTCCGTGCGGCCGATCGATCCGGCGAACAGGACGTCCCCCGTGAAGGCGACGTCCGCGACGAGGTAGAGGGTCGAGCCCTCGGTGTGCCCGGGGGCGTGCCGGGCGACGATCCGGAGGCTGCCGAGCTCGAGGACGGTGTCGGCGGAGCGGGCGTCGTCGGCGCCACCGAACGGCTCGACCCTGTGCGGGGCCGTGTAGCTCGTGGGGTCGATCCCGGTCGCGGCGATCGCCTGGGCGAGAGGGCCGGACGGGTCGTGCGACGGGCTCCCCGACGAGCCCAGCAGCCCGAGCGTCCCGAACGGGTCCGCCAGGCGGTAGACGTCCGCGGCGTGCAGCACCACCGGCACGTCGAGCGCCTCGGACAGCCGGCCGGCGTCCCAGGTGTGGTCCACGTGGCCGTGCGTCGCGAGCACCGCAGCCGGCTGCAGGTCCCGGTCCGCGACGAGCTGCAGCACGGAGTCGGTGACGCCAGCTCCGGCGTCGATGACGACGCACGAGCCGTCGTCGTGGACCAGCACGCTGCAGCGCGCGCCGAAGACCGCGGAGACGACGGTGATGACCTGCATGGGACGCACGGTATCCCCCGGCGTGTCCGGACTGTGATGTCGCCCCGCGGCGTCGCTGGTCGCCGGTGCCGCTGGCTTGCCTAGACTGTCCCGGGTCCCCTACATGCAGTGCGGCTGGCGGACGACGCGCCGCACCGCACGACGACGCGAGGAGCGTGTGCGTGTCCACGAAGAGCGAGCGTGAGTACGAGCGCCGCCGGTACGAGAAGTGGCAGGAGCGCCAGGCCAAGGCCCGCGCGCGCCGCCACCGCCAGCGCGTGATCGCCGGCAGCATCGTCGCCGCGCTCGTCCTCACCACCGGCGTCGTCGCCGCGATCGCCCTGACGAACGACGACGACCCGGCCGCCTCGCCCACGCCGACCGCCACGGCGACGACCCCGCCCGCCAACTCCGCCGACGTCCCCGACCCCGCCCTCGCCGAGGGCCGGACCTGGACCGGCGACATCGCGCTCACCCAGGGCGACCTGGGCATCGAGGTCGACGGCGCCGCCGCGCCGCAGGCGGTCGCCAACTTCGTCACGCTCGCGCAGGAGGGCTTCTTCGACTCGACGAAGTGCCACCGCCTCACCGAGGAGGGCATCTTCGTGCTCCAGTGCGGCGACCCCACCGCACTCGGCGTCGCGGACCCCAGCACCGGCGGCACCGGCGGACCCGGCTACACGTGGGGCCCGATCGAGAACGCACCCGCCGACGGCGTGTACCCGGCGGGCACCATCGCCATGGCACGGACCCAGAACGACGGCAGCTCGATGGGCAGCCAGTTCTTCCTGGTCTACGAGGACTCACCTATTCCCGCAGACACTGCGGGTGGCTACACCGTGTTCGGCCACATCACGTCCGGCATGGACGTGCTGCAGGCCATCGCCGACGCGGGCACCGTCGAAGGGACCCAGGTCCCGGTGTCCGACGTCATCATCGAGGGAGTGAACATCCAGTGACTCAGACCCCGACGTCCGGACCCGACCCCGACGACCTCGTGCCGGCGCCCGACGCCGAGCAGCCCGCCGCACCCGCGGCGCTTGACGAGGCCGACGAGACGGCTCCCGACCAGGTCACGGAGGACGCTCCCGCCGTCGAGGCACCCGAGGAGTCGGCGGCGCCGGCCGGCGAGCCGTCCTCGACTGCCGACGAGACCGTCGTCGACGACACACCCGCGGCCATCGACGAGACCGTCCTGGCAGACGCTCCCGTCGCCGACGAGACGGTTCTGGCAGATGCTCCCGTCGTCCATGAGACCACCGCCGGCGATGCGACAGCGCCCGCCGACGAGGTCGCGGATGCTCCCGCGGCTCCCGACGAGCCCGTCGTCGAGGATGCAGCCCCGGCGACCGACGACGTCACCGACGCTCCCGCCGCCCCCGACGAGCCCGTCGTCGAGGATGCGGCCCCGGCGACCGTGCGCCCGGTCCCGCGACCCCGCCCGGTCCCCCACCCGCCGACGCACCCGACCCCCGCAGCGACCGCGGCCGCACCGGCCGCGCCCGTCCCGCCCCCGCAGGATGCCGCCGAGGCAGCCCACGCCGCCACGTTCGGCAGCGTGGACGAGGAGGGCAACGTCTCGGTCCGCGAAGCAGCGGGCGAGCGCGTGGTCGGCCAGTACCCGGGCGCGACGACCGAGGACGCGCTGGGGCTCTACGTCCGCCGGTTCCTGGACCTGCAGGCCAAGGTCACGCTCTTCGAGGCACGCCTCGCGGCGACGGACCTGTCCGTCAAGGAGATCGACCAGACGCTGGCCAGGCTCACCGAGGAGGTCGCCGAGCCCGCCGCGGTGGGCGACCTGGACGGGCTGCGTGCGCGCCTCGACGCGCTCCGGGCGACCGCGGCCGAGCGCCGTGCGGTCGCTGAGGCGGAGCGTGCCGCGGCGCGCGAGGCAGCGGTCGTGGCCCGCACCGAGATCGTGGAGCAGGCCGAGAAGATCGCGTCCACGGACCCGTCCCGCATCCAGTGGCGGCCGGCCGGCGAGCAGCTGCGTGTGCTCCTGGACCAGTGGAAGGAGGCGCAGCGCAGCGGACCGCGCCTCGACCGGCCCACGGAGGAGTCCCTCTGGAAGCGGTTCAGCCACGCGCGCACCACCTTCGACCGCGAACGCCGCCACTTCTTCGCCGAGCTGGAGACGCGCAACGCGTCCGCCAAGCAGGTCAAGGAGGGCCTGGTGGCCGACGCCGAGCGGCTGCAGTCGAGCACCGACTGGGGCGCGACGGCCGGGGTCTTCCGCGACCTGATGGCGCAGTGGAAGGCGGCCGGACGGGCGAGCCGCGCCGACGACGACGCCCTGTGGGCCCGGTTCCGCGCGGCACAGGACGCGTTCTTCGCCGCACGGGACGCCCAGTCGGCCGCGACCGACGAGGAGTTCCGCGCCAACCTCGAGGTCAAGGAGGCCCTGCTGGCCGAGGCCGAGGCCCTCGTGCCCGTGACCGACCTCGCGGCGGCCAAGGCGGCGCTGCACAAGATCCAGGACCGGTGGGAGGCGGCCGGGAAGGTCCCGCGCGCCGACGTCCAGCGGATCGAGGCGCGACTGCGTGCCGTGGAGACGGTCGTGCGCGACACGGACCAGGCCCAGTGGCGCCGCACCAACCCGGAGACGCGCGCGCGTGCCGAGGGTGCGGCCGCGCAGCTCGAGCAGGCGATCGCCGGGCTCGAGGCAGATCTGGACCGCGCCAAGGCAGCAGGCGACGCCCGGAAGATCGCGGACGCCCAGGCCGCGCTGGACGCCCGGCGCGCCTGGCTCGAGCAGGTGCAGCGCGCGGCTCAGGACGCCCGCGGCTGAGCTCTAGCCTGACGGACCGAGGCCCCTGCCCCTCCGGGTGGGGGCCTCGGTCGTCCACAGATCCGTCGTCCGCGGCGGACGACGTCCCGGTTACCGCCATGCTGCACGGGTGAGCACCCGACTCGACGAGTTCCGCCCGGTGCCGCCGGTCCTCCCCCGCACTCTCAGCCGCGCGGACGTCGGGGCAGCCGCCTGGTTCGGTCTGCTCCGCGACGGGGTCGTGCGGATCGTCTGGGGGGAGGTCGCGATCGCGGCCGACCTCGCGGACACCCCCGAGCTGCGCGCGGTCGCGCTGGCGCCGCTGGTGCCGGCCCGCGGGGTCGTCGGACGACGCGCGGCCGCCTGGGTGCACACCGGGTCCTTCTCGCCGGTCCGCGTCGACGTGCTCGTGCGCACCGGTGGCCGCCGGACCGACCCGCACCCCGAACGCCTCGCCGCCGAGGCCGACCTCCCGCCGCACGACGTGGTCCGCGTCGGTCGCCTCCGTGTCACCACCGTGCAGCGGACGGGCACCGACCTCGCCCGGATGCTGCCGCGCGACGAGGCCGTGCCGCTGCTGACAGGGCTGCGCGAGGTGGGGTTCGACCCCGAGCGGGCGCTCGAGCAGCTCGCGGAACTCCGCGGCCAGCGCGGGGTCCGTCTGGCTCGCAGCACCCTGCAGGACCTCTGACGTCAGGCGCGGATCGCCGGCTCCTCGGCGGCCTTGGCCCCCGTGATGCGGTAGACGTCGAACACGCCCTCGACCTTGCGCACCGCGGCGAGGACCGACGCCAGGTGGGAGGGCTCGGCCATCTCGAAGACGAACCGTGAGAGCGCCACCCGGTCGCGCGAGGTCGAGACGGACGCGGACAGGATGTTCACGTGCGAGTCCGACAGCACGCGGGTGACGTCCGACAGGAGGCGGCTGCGGTCGAGAGCCTCCACCTGGATCTGCACGAGGAACAGCGAGGAGCTGGTGTGGCTCCACTCGACGTCGACCATGCGCTCGGGCTCGTTGCGCAGGCTCGTCACGTTGATGCAGTCCGAGCGGTGCACGCTCACGCCGGCGCCCCGCGTCACGAACCCGACGATCTCGTCACCGGGCACCGGGGTGCAGCACTTGGCCAGCTTCACCCAGATGTCGTCGACGCCCTTGACCACCACGCCGGGGTCGCCGGTGCGGACCCGCCGCTGCGTCTGCCCGGGCCGGGCGACCTCGGCGAGGTCCTCCTCGGCCGCCGGCTCGCCGCCCATCGACTGCACCAGCCGCTGCACGACCGTCCCGGCGGACACCTGCCCCTCGCCGATCGCGGCGTAGAGCGCGGAGACGTCGGCGTACCGCATCTCGTTGGCCAGGGCCACGAGGGACTCGTGCGAGAGCAGGCGCTGGATCGGCAGGTTCTGCTTGCGCATCGCCTTGGCGATGGCGTCCTTGCCGTGCTCGATCGCCTCCTCGCGGCGCTCCTTGGAGAACCACTGGCGGATCTTGTTGCGGGCGCGGGGGCTCTTGACGAAACCGAGCCAGTCGCGGGACGGACCGGCGGTCTCCGACTTCGACGTGAACACGTCGACCACGTCGCCGTTCTCGAGCGACGAGTCCAGCGGCACCAGGCGACCGTTGACGCGGGCGCCCATGGTCCGGTGGCCGACCTCGGTGTGCACCGCGTACGCGAAGTCGACGGGCGTCGACCCGGACGGCAGACCGATCACGTCGCCCTTCGGCGTGAACACGTACACCTCGGAGCCGGCGATCTCGAACCGCAGCGAGTCGAGGAACTCGCTCGGGTCCGCGGTCTCCTTCTGCCAGTCGACCAGCTGCCGCAGCCACTGCATGTCGTTGCCGGCGGCGTCCTTCTCCCCCGTGGTGGCGTTCTTCGCGCTCTCCTTGTACTTCCAGTGCGCGGCGACGCCGTACTCCGCCCGGCGGTGCATGTCGTGCGTGCGGATCTGGATCTCGACGGGCTTGCCGCCCGGACCGATCACCGTGGTGTGCAGCGACTGGTACAGGTTGAACTTGGGCATCGCGATGTAGTCCTTGAACCGGCCCGGGACCGGGTTCCACCGCGCGTGCAGCGCACCGAGCGCCGCGTAGCAGTCCCGCACCGAGTCGACCAGGACGCGCACCCCGACGAGGTCGTAGATGTCCGCGAAGTCGCGGCCGCGCACGATCATCTTCTGGTAGATCGAGTAGTAGTGCTTGGGCCGACCGGTGACCGTGGCCTTGATCTTTGCCTTGCCCAGGTCGGCGCCCACCTGCTCACGGACGGTCGCCAGGTACTCCTCGCGGGCCGGGGCGCGCTCGGCCACCAGGTGCACGATCTCGTCGTAGACCTTGGGGTAGAGCGTCGCGAACGACAGGTCCTCGAGCTCCCACTTGATCGTGTTCATGCCCAGCCGGTGGGCCAGGGGCGCGTAGATCTCAAGCGTCTCGCGGGCCTTCTTCTCGGCCGACGCCGCGGCGACGAACTTCCACGTCCGCGCGTTGTGGAGGCGGTCGGCGAGCTTGATCACGAGCACGCGGATGTCCCTCGACATCGCGACGACCATCTTGCGGACCGTCTCGGCCTGCGCCGCGTCGCCGTAGGTGACCTTGTCCAGCTTGGTCACGCCGTCGACCAGCATCGCGATCTCGGGGCCGAACTCCCGGCGCAGCTGGTCGAGCGAGTACTCGGTGTCCTCGACGGTGTCGTGCAGCAGCGCCGCAGCCAGCGTCGAGGGCGTCATGCCCAGCTCCGCGAGGATCGTCGCGACCGCCACGGGGTGCGTGATGTACGGGTCGCCGCTCTTGCGCAGCTGTCCGCGGTGCGCCTTCTCGGCTACCACGTACGCCTGCTCGACCACCGCGAGGTCGGCCTTCGGGTGGTTGGTGCGCGCAGCCTGGAGCACCGGCTCGATGGCCGGGAACGCGGCACCGCTGCGGGCGCCGAACCGGCCGAGGCGCGAGCGCATGCGGCTGGACGGAGAGTCGCTCTGCGCCGCCGGGACACCGGTCTCGGGCGTGCGCACGTCCTCGCTCATCACACCCCCTCCCACGGTCGAGGCGACAGTCTACGACCGTGCGGCGGGTGGGACGGTCACGGCGACCGCGACCACGCTGGTCAGGGCACCGAGACCAGGACGTCGATGGCGTGGCCGGTGAGCAGGTCTCGACCCCGCAGGGCCTCGAGCTCCACGAGGAACGAGAGGCCGATGACGTCCGCGCCGCAGCGCTGCAGCAGGGCCACCGTGGCCGCCGCGGTACCGCCGGTGGCGAGCACGTCGTCGATGACCAGCACGCGGGCACCCTCGGGGACCGTGGCGGGGTGGATCTCGATGGTGGCCGTGCCGTACTCGAGCTCGTAGGACTCCGACGCGGTCGGGCCCGGGAGCTTGCCGGCCTTGCGCACCGGGAGCACCCCGGCCCCGAGCGCCACGGCCACGGGGGCGGCGAGCAGGAAGCCGCGCGCCTCCATGCCGGCCACGAGGTCGACCGGGCCGTCGACGCGCCCGGCGATCTCGGCGATCACGTCCGCGAACGCGGACGCGTCCGCCAGCAGCGGCATGATGTCGCGGAACAGGATGCCCGGCTGCGGGTAGTCCGGCACCAGCCGGACGAGCTCGTCGATGCGGCGCAGCACGTCCGCACGCGCGGCGGGAGCGCCCGCAGGCACCCCCGCCGCGCGGTCGGGAACGGTCATCGCTTCCGCTTGGGCTGTGCGGCGTTGCCCTGGTGCGCGCCCGGCTTGAGCGCGCCGACGGCTACGCGGACCTGACCGGCGGAGACCAGGTCGTCCTCGCCGGCCTCGGCGCGCGCCTTGCGGGCGTCCAGGACCTTCTTGGTGTGCTCGCGGATCGCCGGCTCGCGCTCGCGCAGGGCGACCTCGAACGGCGTGGCGAGGAAGACCGACGAGAACGTGCCGATCAGCATGCCGACGAACAGGGCGAGGGCGATGTCCCGCAGCGTGCCCGCGCCGAGGATGAACGCCCCGACGAAGAGGATCGCGCTCACGGGGAGCAGGGCGACGACGGAGGTGTTGATCGAGCGCACCAGCGTCTGGTTGACCGCCAGGTTCGCCTTCTCGGCGTAGGTGTACCGCGACTGCATCAGGGTGTCGGCGGTGTTCTCGCGCACCTTGTCGAACACGACGACCGTGTCGTAGATCGAGTACCCGAGGATCGTCAGGAAGCCGATCACCGTGGCCGGCGTGACCTCCCAGCCCACCCCGGCGTACACGCCGACGGTGATGATCAGGTCGTGGAACAGCGCGATCAGCGCCGCCGCGGCCATCCGCCAGTTGCGGAAGTAGATCGTCATCACGACGGTCGCGAGCAGCAGGAAGACGACGATCCCGCTGATGGCCTTCTTCGAGATGTCGGCGCCCCACGACGGCCCGATGAACGAGCTCGTGACGTCGGTCGCCGCCGACACGTCGAACGCGGCGGCAAGGGCGTTCTTGACCTCGGTCACCTCGTCGGCGGTGAGGGTCGAGGTCTGGATGCGCAGCGCGTTGGAACCGACGGTGGTGACCTTCGGCTGCTCGTCCGGGGAGATCGCCAGCACGGTGTCGATGGCCAGCTGCTGGTCGGTCGTGGCGACATCGGAGACGACGAACTCCGAGCCGCCGCGGAACTCGATGCCGGGGTTGAGGCCCGGCTTGATCAGCAGCACCGCGGACAGGAGCACGAGGATCGTGGAGATCGTGAACCAGATCTTGCGGCGGCCGACGATGTCGTACGAACGGCGGCCGGTGTAGAGGTCGTTGCCCCACTGGGCGAATCCGGCGGCCATCAGTGCTCGTTCCCCTCGGTGCGCCCGGACTCGGGCTCGGCGTCCTGCGTGGGTGCGTCGACCGGGGCATCGGTCGTCGCGGCCTTCTGCTCGGCGGCACGGGCCGCTGCACGGCGCTCCGCGATGGTCAGCCCGCTCGTCCCGCCGCCGACGGCGACCGGGACGCGGGGCGTCGGCTCGGCGTCGACAGGAGCGTCCTCGACCACCTCGTCGTCCGAGGTCGTCCGGGGACCGTGGACCACACGGCCGCGGCCGACGTAGCGGGTCTCGGGTGCGCCCAGACGACGGGGGTCCAGCCCGGAGAGCCGGTGACCTTGGCCGAAGAACTTCGTCCGTGCGATGAGCTGCATCAGCGGGTGCGTGAACATGAAGACGACGAGCACGTCGATCAGCGTCGTGAGACCGAGGGTGAACGCGAACCCACGGACGCTGCCGACGGCGAGGAGGTAGAGCACGATCGCGGCGAGGAAGTTCACCGCGTCCGACGCCAGGATGGTGCGACGAGCGCGCTCCCAGCCACGGTCGACGGCCGCGACGAGGGTCCGGCCCTCCCGGAGCTCGTCGCGGATGCGTTCGAAGTACACGATGAACGAGTCCGCCGTGATACCGATGGCCACGATGAGGCCCGCGACACCGGGCAGGGAGAGCCGGTACCCCTGGGTCCACGAGAGCAGCGTGATGATGCTGTACGTGAGCGCCCCGGCGATCACCAGCGACGCGACCGTGACCAGACCGAGCGCGCGGTACTGCAGCAGCGAGTAGATCACCACGAGGCCGAGGCCGATGAGGCCCGCAAGCAGGCCCTTCTCCAGCTGCTCGGAGCCGAGCGTGGCCGAGATCTGCTCCTCGCTCTCCACCGTGAAGGTCAGCGGGAGTGAACCGAAGTTCAGCTGGTTGGCCAGGCTGGCCGCCGACTCACGCGTGAACGTGCCGGAGATCTCCGCCTTGCCGTCCGCGATGATCACGCCGGTGTCGAGGCTGGGCGCCGAGATGACGAGGCCGTCGAGCACCATCGCGAACTGGTTCTGCGGCGGCGAGGCCGCGAGTCCCTGCAGACGCGTGGTCACGTCGGTGAACTCGGTGGTGCCCTGGTTGTCGAACGCGATGTTGACGACCCACTTGTTGCCCTGACCGCCGCTGGGCAGCTGGTTCAGGCCCGAGGTCGCGCTGGAGATCCGCGCTCCCTCGATCTCCACCGGACCAAGGATGTACTTCGCGCTGCCGTCCTGGCCGCACGTGACGAAGGCCTTGTCCGGGTCCCCGTTGACGCCACCGGTGAGGTTGGCGGGGTCCGTGCAGTCGAGGGCGTCGAACTGCGCCTGCACCGCCGGGGTGACGTAGTACGCGATGTCGCTGGGGTTGTCGGGCGCTGCCTTGCTGGGCACGTCCGACGGCTCCTCCGCCGCGGCGGTGGGCGTGGGCGTCGGAGCCGGCGCGGCCGGGTCGGTCGCGGCCGCGGACTCGGTGGGCTCCGAGGTCGGGGTCGTGTCCGTCGGCGTCGGGTTGCCGATGGCCAGCACCGGCCGGAACGCCATCTGGGCCGACGTCCGGACCAGCTCGAGGGTCTCCTCGCTCGGGTTCCCGGGCAGCGCCACGACGATCTTGCCGCCGCTCTGGCTCGTGATCTCGGCCTCGGCGACTCCCGAGGAGTCGACCCGCTGGCGGATCACGTCGATCGCCTGGGCGATCGTCTGCGACGTGACCTCCTCGCCGTTCTCCGCGACCGGGGTCAGGATGATCTGCGTCCCGCCCTCGAGGTCGAGCGCGAGGTTCGGCGTCCATGTCGCGGTGGACCACTTGGTCCCCGCAGCGATGGTGCCGAGGAGCGCGAAGATGAGGATCCCGAGCACGACGAGCGTGCGGACGGGCCTCTGACGGCGTGTAGGAGGAGCCAACGGAGTTCTTCTCTCGTGCGCGCACCGACCGCGGAAGGCGATCGGTGGGGTCGAGGTCCGGGCGTCGTCACCCGGACCGAAACGGTCTACTTGGTGTCCGGCTCCCCATCCTTGCGGGCGGGCGGCAGCGAGGACAGGTCGTCCGGGACGTCGATCACGTCGTCGTTCGCGCGGCTGATGCGGTCGGCATCGGTCACCACGTCGTTCTCGTCGTCGACGTCGTCCTCGAGCTCGTCGTCGTCGGCGTCGTCGAGCTCGTCGACCGGCGGCTCGATCTTCTTGGCGATCGCCGCGCGGATCCAGCGCGTCTGGGCGCCGGGGCTCGACTCGAGCGTGATCACGTCGTCCTCGACGGCCACGACGGTGCCCAGCAGGCCGGACGCCGTCATGACCTCGTCACCGGCCACAAGGTTGTTCCGGAACTCCTGTGCCGCACGCTGCTGCTTGCGGGTACGGCTCGACATGAGCCAGAGGGCGCCCAGGGCGATGGCCAGAATGAGCATGAGTTCCACGGCGGTACGGCTCCGATCGGGTGGTGTGTCCGCCGCAGTCTAGGCGCAGCGGCTCGCCGCTCCAACGCACGGGCCCCCGCGAGGGTTCCGAGATCTGCGCTTTCGAGCGGCGCCTCAGCCGAACAGTGTGCCCGACCCGTGGGGCACCTCGAGACCGAGGTGCGCCCAGGCCGCCGGGAGGGCGATCCGACCGCGCGGCGTGCGACCGACGAGACCCTCGCGCACCAGGAACGGCTCCGCGACCGTCTCCACCGTCTCGGGCTCCTCGCCGACCGCCACAGCGAGCGTGGTCAGCCCCACCGGCCCGCCGCCGAACCGCGTGCACAACGCCGTCAGCACGGCCCGGTCGAGCCGGTCGAGCCCAAGGTCGTCGACCTCGTAGACCTCGAGGGCCGAGCGTGCCGCGACCAGGCTGAGCGTCCCGTCGCCGCGGACCTCCGCCCAGTCGCGCACGCGCCTGAGCAGCCGGTTCGCGATGCGTGGCGTCCCGCGTGAGCGCGAGGCCAGCTCGGCGGCAGCGGGGTGCTCCAGGGGCACGCCTAGCAGGCCGGCCGACCGGACGAGCACGCGCTCGAGCTCCTCGGACGAGTAGAAGTCCAGGTGTGCCGTAAAGCCGAAGCGGTCGCGCAGCGGCGCCGGGAGCAGTCCGGCGCGGGTGGTGGCGCCGACCACCGTGAACGGCGGCAGGGTCAGCGGGATCGCGCTGGCACCCGCCCCCTTGCCCACGATGACGTCGACGCGGAAGTCCTCCATGGCCATGTAGAGGAGCTCCTCGGCGGGACGTGCCAGCCGGTGGATCTCGTCCAGGAAGAGGACCTCGCCCTCCTCGAGCGAGGACAGGACGGCCGCCAGGTCGCCCGCATGCTGGATGGCCGGGCCGCTGGTGACCCGCAGGGGGGCGCCCATCTCCGCGGCGATGATCATCGCGAGCGTCGTCTTGCCCAGCCCGGGCGGTCCCGAGAGCAGCACGTGGTCCGGCGCCTTCCCGCGGCCGCGCGCGGCGTCGAGCACGAGGGAGAGCTGGTCGCGGACCACGCGCTGACCGACGAACTCGTCGAGCCGACGCGGGCGCAGTGCCGCCTCGGCCGCACGCTCGAGCTCGTCGGCGCCGGACTGGACGAGCGACTCGGCCGCGAACCGCTCGGTGACGAGCTCCTCGCGCTCGTCAGCCATGCCCGCCGCCCAGCGTCCGGAGCGCCGCACGCAGCACGCCGGCGACCTCGTCGGCCGCCACCGGCCCTTCGGTGCCCTCCAGGACGGTCGACACCGCGTCACCGGCTGCGCGCGCGTTCCAGCCCAGGCCGACGAGCGCCTCGACCACCTGGTCACGGCGGTCACCGCCGAACACCGCGGCCGCCGGAGCGGAGACGTTCGCGGGGGCGCCGATCCGGTCCTTGAGCTCGAGCACGATCCGCTGCGCGCCCTTGAGCCCGATACCCGGCACGCGCTGCAGGGCCTTGAGGTCCTCGTCGAGCACCGCGCGCCGCAGACCGTCGGGCGTGTGCACCGCGAGCATCGCCAGTGCCAGCCGGGGACCGACCCCGCTGACCGTCTGGACCGTCTCGAAGACCTCGCGCTCGTCCGCGTCGGCGAAGCCGAACAGGGTCAGCGCGTCCTCCCGCACCAGCAGCGACGTGGCCAGCTGCGCGGTCGACCCCACCCGCAGCCCGGCGAGGGTGGCCGGTGTCGCGTGCACGAGCAGCCCGACTCCCCCGACCTCGACCACCGCGGCGTCGAGCCGCAACGCCTGCACCGTGCCGTGGACCGACGCGATCACCCGGCCACCTCCATGAGTCGAGAACGAGATCTTCTGCCGGACACTCTGGCACACGCAGACGAACACGTGTACGAAGACACGCGGTCAGCCGCGGCGCCGGGCCGCCTGCTCGGCGGTGGCCCACGCCCGCTGCGCGGCGGTCAACGAGCCCGGCGCGCGCTGGGGTGCGCCGAGGGCACCGGCGGGTCGCCACAGGTGACAGACGGCGAGGGCCAGCGCATCGGCTGCGTCCGCCGGTCGGGGCAGCTCGTCGAGCTGCAGCAGTCGCTGCACCATCGTCTGGACCTGCGCCTTGTCCGCGCGCCCGTTGCCGGTCACCGCGGCCTTGACCTCGCTCGGCGTGTGCAGCGCCACGGGGATCCGGCGGCGCGCCGCCGCGACCATCGCGATGCCGGCGACCTGCGCGGTGCCCATGACGGTGCGCAGGTTCTGCTGCGCGAACACCCGCTCGACCGCCACGGCGTCGGGCGCGTGCTCCTCGAGCCACTCCTCGATCTGCCGCTCGATGACCAGCAGCCGCTGGTCGACGTCCCACAGGGCGTCGGACGTCGCGACGCCGACGGCCACCATGGACAGCCGGCGGGACGAGAGACCGTCGACGACGCCGAGACCGCACCTGGTCAGGCCGGGGTCGACACCGAGGACGCGCACGGGCTCATGCTCGCAACCGATCGGGCGCCCGACCGGGAGGCGCGCAGGTCAGTCCTCCTCGAGCTCCGCCATGACCTCGTCGGAGGCGTCGAAGTTCGCGTAGACGTTCTGCACGTCGTCGGAGTCCTCGAGCGCGTCGATGAGGCGCAGGATCTTGCGCGCGCCCTCGGCGTCGACCTCGATCTGCGTGGCGGGCCAGAACACGACGTCCGCGGAGTCGTACTCGATCCCGGCGTTCTGCAGGGCCGTGCGGACGGGGACGAGGTCGGTCGCCTCCGAGAGGACCTCGAACGCCTCGCCGATGTCGTTGACCTCTTCGCCGCCGGCGTCGAGGACCGCCTCGACCACCGAGTCCTCGTCGGTGCCCTCCTTGGGCACGATGACGACGCCCTTGCGGGAGAACAGGTACGAGACCGAGCCGGGGTCGGCCATCTGACCGCCGTTGCGCGTGAACGCGACGCGGACGTCGGACGCCGCGCGGTTGCGGTTGTCGGTCAGGCACTCGACCAGCACCGCGATGCCGCCGGATCCGTAGCCCTCGTACATGATCGTCGCGTAGTCGGCGCCACCGGCCTCCTGGCCGGACCCGCGCTTGACCGCACGGTTGATGTTGTCGATCGGGACCGAGTTCTTCTTGGCCTTCTGGACCGCGTCGAAGAGCGTCGGGTTGCCCGCGAGGTCACCGCCGCCGGTGCGCGCGGCCACCTCGATGTTCTTGATCAGCTTGGCGAAGAGCTTGCTCCGCTTGGCGTCGACCACGGCCTTCTTGTGCTTGGTGGTGGCCCACTTGGAGTGACCCGACATCGCTTCAGCTACCCCTTCGTCTCCCGCGACCTGTGCCGGCTGCTGCGCCTCACACGGTGTCGCGGACGATCTCTACGAACAGTTGGTGCACCCGGGTGTCACCGGTGACCTCCGGGTGGAACGAGGTCACGAGCAAGGGGCCCTGGCGGACGGCCACGATCCTACCGGCGGCGGGACCCGACTCGACGCGTGCCAGCACCGTGGCGGCGGGACCGACCTCCTCGACCCACGGCGCCCGGATGAACACCGCGTGCACCTGCCCGTCGACGCCCTCGATCGACAGGTCGGTCTCGAACGACTCCACCTGCCGCCCGAACGCGTTGCGGCGCACGGTGACGTCGACCCCGCCGAGCGTCTGCTGGCCCTCGATCCCGCCGATCACGCGGTCCGCCAGCAGGATCATCCCCGCGCACGACCCGTACGCGGGCATCCCGGCGCGCAACCGCTCCTGGACCGGCCCGAACAGCTCGAACGCCCGCAGGAGCTTGTCGATCGTCGTCGACTCCCCGCCCGGGATCACGAGGGCGTCGACCGTGTCGAGCTCCCGCTGCCGGCGCACGGGCACGGCCTGCGCACCCACGGACGTGAGGGCGTGCACGTGCTCGCGCACGTCTCCCTGCAGGGCGAGGACTCCGACGGTCACGGTCACGACGGGCGAGTCTAGGCGTCGACCGCGGCCGTAGGCTCGCCGCCGTGACCACCGACGACCTCGACGCACGGGCCGCCGCCCTCGACGCCCAGCACGCGGCGACCGACCTCCGGGACCGGTTCCTGCTCCCCGACGGAGTCGTGTACCTCGACGGGAACTCGCTCGGGGCACTCCCCGTCGGCGTGCCGGAGGCGGTCGAGTCGGCCGTGCGCGAGCAGTGGGGGCGCGACCTGATCGGCTCGTGGAACACGCACGGCTGGTGGGACGCCCCCGAGCGTGTGGGCGACGCCGTCGGGCGGCTCGTCGGCGCCGCGCCGGGCCAGATCGTCGTCGGCGACTCCACGAGCGTCCGCCTGCACCAGTCGCTGCACGCTGCCGCGGCCCTGCGCCCGGACCGCTCGGTCGTGCTGACGGAGCCGGGTTCGTTCCCCACGGACCAGTACGTGATCGCCGGCGTCGCCACCCAGGTCGGCTGGCGTGTGGAGCACGCCACCCCCGCCGAGATCGGTGCACGCCTGGGGTCGGAGGTCGCAGCCGTCGTCCTGTCCCACGTGGACTACCGGACCGGCGAGCTGCTCGACCTGCCGGGAATCACGGCGGCCGCGCACGACGCCGGCGCGGTCGTCGTCTGGGACCTCTGCCACTCCGCGGGTGCCCTCCCGGTCGGGCTCGACGAGCACGACGTCGACCTCGCGGTGGGCTGCGGCTACAAGTACCTCAACGGCGGTCCCGGCGCCCCCGCGTACGGCTACGTCGCGGCCCGGCACCACGCCGCCTTCGTCAACGTCGTGCCGGGGTGGAACGGCCACGCGGAGCCGTTCGCGATGGCCGGCGTGTACCGGGGCGCCCCGGGCATCGCGCGGGCACGGATCGGCACCCCGCCGATGCTCTCGCTCCTCGCTCTCGAGGCGGCGCTCCGCGCGTTCGACGGCCTCACGATCGACGACGTCCGCGTCCGCTCGCTGTCCCTCACGCGGTTCCTGCGGGACGCGGTCGCCGCGGTCGTGCCGGAGGCGGCGCTCGTCTCGCCGGAGGTCGACCGGCTGCGCGGCTCACAGGTGGCCTTCCGGCACCCCGACGCCTACGGGATCGTGCAGGCCCTCGCCGCCCGCGGCGTCGTCGGCGACTTCCGGACGCCGGACATCGTGCGCCTGGGCGTCGCGGCGCCGTACCTGACCCATGCGGACCTGGTCACCGCCGCGCGGACGCTCCGGGACGTGCTGGACCGCGGCGAGCACCTGAACCCGGCGTGGTCGAGGCGGAACGTCGTCACCTGACCTACTCGCGGGCGAGCCCGAGGTGACGCGTCACGCCGTCCCACGCCGGCAGCAGCCCGCGGACCAGCTCGACCAGCCGGTCGGGGAACACCTCGAGGTCCACCAGGTCGAGGTCGTCGAGCGACCACCAGCGCAGCTCGTCGATGACGTCGAGCTCCAGGTCGGTCCAACCGGCCCGGTCGACCGCGGCGAACGCGGCGGCGGGGACGCGCGCCAGGTACAGGACCTCGTCCTGCCGGCAGTGCTCGGCGTAGAAGTCGAAGATCGCCGACCGGGTGAACACGGGCCCGAGGACCTGCGCGGGGTCGAGCACGATGCCGGTCTCCTCGCGGACCTCGCGCACCGCGGCGGACAGGGCGTCCTCGCCGTCGTCGATCCCCCCGCCGACCGTGAACCACCAGCTGCGGTCGGGCTGGTCGGCGTCGTGCCCACGGATCAGCAGCACCCGGTCGTCCTCGTCGAGCAGGATCACGCGGGCCGCCTCGCGGAACAGCAGGCCGTCGTCGCCCCGCCGCCACTCCGTCCCGAGCGCGTGCACCGGCCCCCCGCCGTCGGCGCTCGACCGGGAGGGCACGGCAGAGGCCGCGGACGACTCGTCCGCGGCCTCCGACATGGCGTGGTCCTGCGTCACCAGCCGCGCTCGGCGAGGCGGTGCGGCTCCGGCACGTCCTCGACGTTGATGCCGACCATGGCCTCGCCGAGACCGCGCGAGACCTTGGCGATGACGTCCGGGTCGTCGAAGAACGTGGTGGCCTTGACGATCGCCGCGGCGCGCTCGGCCGGGTTGCCCGACTTGAAGATCCCGGAGCCGACGAACACGCCCTCGGCACCGAGCTGCATCATCATCGCGGCGTCCGCCGGGGTGGCGATGCCACCCGCGGTGAACAGCACGACCGGGAGCTTGCCCGCCTGGGCGACCTCCTTGACCAGGTCGTACGGCGCCTGCAGCTCCTTGGCGGCGACGAACAGCTCGTCCTCCGGCAGCGAGGTGAGGCGGCGGATCTGGTCACGCAGGGTGCGCATGTGCGTGGTCGCGTTGGAGACGTCGCCCGTGCCGGCCTCGCCCTTGGAGCGGATCATGGCCGCGCCCTCGGTGATGCGGCGCAGGGCCTCGCCGAGGTTGGTGGCGCCGCAGACGAAGGGAACCGTGAAGGCCCACTTGTCGATGTGGTGCGCGTAGTCGGCGGGCGTGAGCACCTCGGACTCGTCGACGTAGTCGACACCGAGCGACTGGAGCACCTGCGCCTCGACGAAGTGGCCGATCCGGGCCTTCGCCATGACGGGGATGGAGACGGCCTCGATGATGCCGTCGATCAGGTCCGGGTCGCTCATGCGCGCGACGCCGCCCTGGGCGCGGATGTCGGCGGGCACGCGCTCGAGGGCCATCACGGCGACGGCTCCGGCGTCCTCGGCGATCTTCGCCTGCTCCGCGGTGACGACGTCCATGATGACGCCGCCCTTGAGCATCTCGGCCATCCCCCGCTTCACGCGGGCGGTGCCGATGACGCCGGCGTGCGTCGCGGTGGTGGGCTGGCTGTTCTCGCTGGTCACGTCGAGCCTCACAGATCGTGGTGCGGTCGGGGTGTGGCCGCCACCTCGAGAGGGACGGCGGCCTGATCGGGCAATCGTAGACCGTGCTCGACGCACGTCCGGGCGCGTCTCAGCGCGGGGCGGCGGTCTCCGCGGGACCGCTGCGCGCGCCCGGACGGCCGAGGTTCTCGGGCCAGGCGTCGTCCATCTCGAGGCTGCGCGGCTCGGGCGCGTGGCCGGCCAGCCGCAGCAGCCGGACCAGCGGGCCGCGCCGGGCGCGCGCCGTCTGGGCGACCGCCTCGTTGTGGAACCGGCGGGCCAGCTGCACCCGGTACCAGGACGAGGCGAGGAGCGCGATCAGCTCCTCACCCGCGGGGTCGGCGCGCAGCGCGGCCACCTCCTCGGGCTCGTCGAGCGCCTCGCGCAACGTCGCCGACAGCTCGCTCTCGATGCCCCCGCGGTCGACGTCCAGCAGCGCCGCACCGCCGGCGGGGACGTCGTCGGGTCCCACCAGGGCGAGCAGGTCGGCAGGCAGCTCGCTCGTCCCCGTCGACAGCGCGGCCCACGCCGCCTCGCCGACGAGCACGGAGCTCACGGGGTCGAGCAGGCCGGACGTCGCGATCTCCGCCGCGACCGTCGCGCGGCGGACCAGCTGGGCGTCGAGCACCGCGCGGGACGTCCCGACCTTCCGGTGCAGGCGGTCCAGGCGCGACGCCGCCACCCACAGCCACCACCCGGCGAGCGCGAGGACGATCGTCACGTAGACCGTGATCTCGGACCATCTCATCGGGACTCACCCCTGTTCCGGCGCAGCTCGAGCAGCCGCGCGCCCCGCACCGACGACGGGTCCTCGCCGACGGGTGACTGCCGCCCGGCCACGACCATCTCGTAGACGGCCAGCACCTGGTCCGTCACGGTCGACCAGTCGTACTGCCGGACGACCTCGAGCGCGTGCGCGGAGACCCGGGCCCGCAGCTCCGGGTCCTGCAGCACCCGCACCAGCGTGCGCGCGAGGTCCTCGCTGTCCCCGGTGCGGAACAGCTCGCCGGCCTCGCCGTCGTCGAGCACGCGCGAGAACGCCCCGAGGTCGCTGGCGACGACGGTGGCTCCCGCGCTCATCGCCTCGACCAGGACGATCCCGAAGCTCTCGCCGCCGGTCTGCGGACCGCAGTAGACGTCGACCGAGGCCAGCAGGTTCGCCTTGTCGTCGTCGGAGATCCCGCCGAGGAACTCGACGGCAGCCGCCGCCTGCTCGCCCAGCAGCTCGCGCACCTCGTCGGGACCGGTCTCACCGCGACCGGCGACGAGGAAGCGGGCACCGGGAATGGCGGCGAGCACGTGGGGCACGGCCTCGAGGAGGACCGGCAGACCCTTGCGCGCCTCGTCGAGCCGCCCGAGGAACGCGATCGTGGGCCGCTCGGGGGTGCCGGTCCACCGGGGGTCCGGCTGTGCCGCGGTGAACGCGTCGACGTAGACACCGTTCGGGATCACCACCGCGTCGCCACCCATGTGCTCGACCAGGGTGCGGCGCGCGTCCTCCGACACGGCGATCCGGGCGGAGATCTTCTCCAGGGACTGCCGCACCAAGGGATAGGCCATCTGGAGCGGCCGCGAGCGGATCAGGGCGGTGTGGAACGTAGCCACGATGGGGCCGTCGGCGATCCACAGGGCGAGCATCCCGAGGCTGGGCGTGACCGGCTCGTGCAGGTGCAGGACGTCGAACTCCCCCGCCGCGAGCCACTTGCGGACGCGCGCGGCCGTCACCGGTCCGAACGTCATCCGCGCGACCGCCCCGTTGTACCGGACCGGGATGGCACGGCCGGCGGCGGTCATGTACGGCGGGATCGGGGTGTCGTCGTCCGCGGGCACCAGGACCGACACGTCGTGCCCGCGGGCGATCAGCGCCTCGGCCAGGTCCCGCACGTGGAACTGCACCCCGCCGGGGACGTCGTAGGAGTACGGGCACACGATCCCGACCCGCAGCGCCCGCTCCGCCCTGCGCGGGCTCACGGCGCACTCCCCTGCGCCGCGAGCGTCGCCTCGTAGCGAGCGGGGTCCAGGTCCTCCACGAACACCTTCTGCAGCATGTGCCAGTCCTGCGGGCGCTGCCGGACGCCGGCGGCGAACTCGTCGACCCAGGCCTGCGTCAACGCGCGCACCCGGTCGGCACGCGGCAGGTCGGCGGGCATCTCGATCGCCTTGTTGAACTGGATGACGATGCCCCACGGCGAGCCGGCCGCCCGACGTTGCGCGCCGCGGAGGCGCTCGTAGTAGATGACCGTGGTGACCAGCGGCGCACCGGTCGTCACCGACAGCGCGGCGGGACCCGCGGCGACGCGCGCGCGGTGGCCGAACAGGTCCACCTCGAGGCCCTTGGCCGTGAGGTCGCGGTCCGCGAGCAGGGGCAGGAGGCCCGCCCCCCCACGTGCAGCGCGCACCAGGCCGCGGAACACGTCTCCGCCGCCGGTCAGCGGGAAGATCGTGATCCCGATGCTCTCCCGGAACGCGACGAACTCCTGGAACAGCTCCTCGGGCTCGAGGCGCTCCGCCACCGTGGTGACCGGCGCGATCACCCGCGTGGAGTACGCGCCGGCGAGGTCCCAGTTGCCGGTGTGACCGAGCGCGAGGATGACGGCCTGGCCCTGGTCCGTGAAGCGGCGCAGGTTCTCCATGCCGACGGCCCGGACGCGTGCGTCCACCTGCTCCTCGGACATCGTCGCGAGGGCGAACGCCTCCCCGAAGTAGCGCATGTACGACCGCATGCCCGCCCGGCTGAGCCTGCGAAGGCCGCGCGCGTCCAGCTCGGGACGCACCCGAGCGAGGTTCCTCTCCAGCTGGCGGACCCCACCGCCGTGACGCAGCCAGGACACGTCCGCCGCGAGGTCGCACAGGGCGCGCAGCACCACGCCGGGCAGCCTGCCGGCCACCTTCCACGCGAGGGCGTAGGCGCGGGCGACGTCCACCTTCACTCGGACACCTGCGTCGCGGCCTGGCGGTACACCTTGCTCATCCGCTGCACGACCGTCACGGCCGACGCGATCGCGAGGAGGGCCAGCACGACGGTGAGGACGACGTCCGGCGCGCCGAACCCGACTGCCGCGGTCGCCACGAGGACGAGAAGGAGCCGGTCGGCGCGCTCCGCGATGCCGCCGGACGCCGTCATGCCGAGACCCTCGGCCCGGGCGCGGGCGTACGGGACGATCGAGCCGAGCACGAGGCACGCGAGGGCCAGGACCGCGGTGAGCCGGTCGTCCCCGCCTGCCGTGAACCACAGGACGAGCCCGGCGAAGATCGCGCCGTCGCCGAACCGGTCGAGGGTCGAGTCGAGGAACGCGCCCCACGGCCCGGACCGGCCGGACTGCCGCGCCATCACGCCGTCGAGCGAGTCGGTGAGCACGAAGACCCCGATGACCAGGGCACCGACGAGCAGGTGCCCGGTGGGGAACGCCCACAACGCCGTGACGACGACGACGAGGGTGCCCCCGATGGTCACCGCGTCGGGTGAGACGCCCAGCCGCAGGAGCGCCCTGGCGATCGGGGTGAAGAAGCGCGTCATGGCGCCGCGCAGTCCGTTCAGCACGTGCCGATCATCCCTTCGATCCGGTCGGCCAGGCGGCCGCCAGCCGTGCCCGCGTGTCGCCGAGAAGCTCGGGCAGCGCGCGGCTGCGCCCGACGATCGGCAGGAAGTTGGAGTCCCCACCCCATCGCGGGACGACGTGCTGGTGCAGGTGCGCCGCGATGCCCGCGCCCGCCACGTCGCCCTGGTTCATGCCGAGGTTGAAGCCCTGCGGAGCCGACACCTGCCGCACGACGCCCATCGCCGTCCGGGTCAGCGAGGCGACCTCGGCCACCTCCGGCTCGGTCAGCTCCGTGTAGTCGGCGACGTGCCGGTAGGGGCAGACGAGAAGGTGCCCGGAGTTGTACGGGTAGAGGTTGAGCACCACGTACGCGACCTCGCCGCGCGCGACGATAAGGCCGTCCTCGTCGGACAGCGTCGGTATGCGGCAGAACGGGCACCCCTGGCCGGCCTCGCCGTCGACCGGCTTGTCCTGGCCGCCCAGGTACGCCATGCGGTGCGGGGTCCACAGCCTCTCGAAGCCGTCCGGCACGCCGGCGAAGTGGTCGGCGGGCTCGCTCACGCTCAGACCTGCACGCGGTCGCGCACCGCCGAGACGATCCGCTCGATCGCCTCCGCCACCGGCACGCCGTTGTCCTGGCGGCCGTCGCGGTACCGGAACGACACGGCCCCCGCGTCCGCGTCCTCGCCACCGGCGATGAGCACGAACGGGATCTTCTGCGTGCTGGCGTTGCGGATCTTCTTGCCGAACCGGTCGTCGGACCGGTCCACCTCGGCACGGATCCCCTGCGCCCGCAGCTGCGAGACGACGTCGTCGAGGTAGCCCTCGAACGGCTCCGCCACGGGCACCGCGAGCACCTGCACGGGCGCCAGCCACGCGGGGAACGCGCCGGCGTAGTGCTCGGTCAGCACGGCGAAGAACCGCTCGATGGACCCGAACAGTGCGCGGTGGATCATCACGGGCCGCTGGCGGGTGCCGTCGGGCGCGGTGTACTCGAGCTCGAACCGCTCCGGCAGGTTGAAGTCGAGCTGGATGGTCGACATCTGCCAGGTCCGGCCCAGCGCGTCCTTCGCCTGCACGGAGATCTTCGGACCGTAGAACGCGGCACCGCCCGGGTCCGGCACCAGGTCGAGGCCCGACGCCTCGGCCACCTGACGCAGCGTCTCGGTGGCCTCGTCCCAGGCTGCGTCGGAGCCGACGGACTTCTCCGGGTTCTTGGTGGAGAGCTCCAGGTAGAAGTCGTCGAGCCCGTAGTCCTTGAGCAGGTCGAGGACGAAGGTCAGCAGGCTGGTCAGCTCGTCCTTCATCTGCTCGCGGGTGCAGTAGATGTGCGCGTCGTCCTGGGTGAACCCGCGGGCGCGGGTCATGCCGTGCACCACGCCCGACTTCTCGTAGCGGTAGACGGTGCCGAACTCGAAGAGCCGCAGCGGCAGCTCCCGGTACGAACGCCCGCGCGCCGCGAAGATCAGGTTGTGCATCGGGCAGTTCATCGGCTTGAGGTAGTAGTTCTGCCCCTGCTTGCGGATGTTGCCCTCGGCGTCGCGCTCCTCGTCCAGGGTCATCGGGGGGTACATGCCCTCCGAGTACCAGTCCAGGTGCCCCGAGATCTGGAACAGCTGCTCCTTGGTGATGTGCGGGGTGTTGACGAACGAGTACCCCGCCTCCACGTGCCGCCGGCGGGAGTAGTGCTCCATCTCCATGCGGATGATGCCGCCCTTGGGGTGGAACACGGCCAGCCCGGAGCCGATCTCCTCCGGGAAGGAGAACAGATCCAGCTCGTTGCCCAGCTTGCGGTGGTCGCGGCGCTCCGCCTCGGCGATGCGCTCGAGGTAGGCGCGCAGCTCGTCCTTCGTCGGCCAGGCGGTGCCGTAGACGCGCTGCAGCTGCGGGTTCTTCTCGGACCCGCGCCAGTACGCGGCCGCCGACCGGGTCAGCTGGAAGCCGTTGCCGAGCACCCGGGTGCTCGGCACGTGCGGGCCGCGGCACAGGTCCTGCCAGACGACCGCCTCGCTCTCGCGGCCGGCGCCCCGCACGTTCTGGTAGATGCTCAGGCCGCCGAGCCCCACCTCGACGGAGGCACCGTCGGCCGCCGTCGGGTCGCCCTTGAGGCCGATGAGCTCGAGCTTGTACGGCTCCTCGCGCAGCTCGGCGCGCGCCTGCTCCTCGGTGACGTCCCAGCGCCGGAAGGTCTGCCCCTCCTTGACGATCCGGCCCATGACCTTCTCGATCGCCTTGAGGTCCTCGGGGGTGAACGGGGTGTCGACGTCGAAGTCGTAGTAGAAGCCGTCGGTGATCGGCGGGCCGATGCCGAGCTTGGCCTTCGGGTTGACCTCTTGCACGGCCTGGGCCAGCACGTGCGCGGCGGAGTGCCGCAGCACGGCGAGGCCGTCCGGCTCCTCGATGGTCACGGCCTCCACGACGGCGCCGTCCGGCAGCGGGAGGTGCAGGTCACGGAGCTCACCGTCCACACGGGCGACGAGCACGTCGCGGCGGGCGGAGTACAGGTCCGTACCCGTGGTCCCCGGCTCCACCGTGGTCGCGATCCCGTCGACGGTCAGGGTGATGAGCTCGGGCACCGGTACAGCCTCCTTCGTGGCCGCTCGCCCTGGCGGCGAGCCCCTCGATGCTACCGGCGGGGCCGCCGCCTGCCCGACGCCTTACTCACGTCGTCCGGTCTGCGCGGGATCGACCGTCACCACCGGTGGGCGACGTCCACGACCAGCCGCGAGCTCCCCTCGCCGGGTCCCTGCAGGAGGAACGCACGGAACGGCAGCCGGGCGCGCACACCCAGGCCGATCGTGGAGAGCCCGTCGGCCGTCCCTGCCCAGGAGACCTGCCGGAAGGTCCGGTAGCGGCTGACGTCGCGCATGTCCTCGACCGTCCCGCCGAAGCCCGACACGAAGTACGGGACCCATGCCGCATCGGTCTGGGTCCAGGCGCGGGCGTCGATCTGGAGCCGCGCCCCACCGCGGACCGCCACGGCGCGGCCGTCGACCCCGGTGACCGTGTCGACGTACGAGACGGTGTAGCCGGCGAAGGGCCCCACCACGTCGACGACGAGCCGGTCGTAGCAGGTGTGTCGTCCGGTACGGACGTTGCCGACGTCCCCGGTCATCGAGCCCGCGCTGGTGCCCTTGGCGAGCGATCCCCATCGGACGCCGCAGTAGGGGGCCGCGGCGGCCGGCGCCGCGGGGGTGAGGAGCAGGGCGACCAGCAGGACGACGACGGCCACGACTCCGCGGCGCTTCATCGTGATGTCCTTCCACGAGAGGGGAGCCCTCTGCACTCCTCACGCTACGCCGGGCGGACGACAGAAGAGGCCACCCGAAGGTGGCCTCTTCTGTGTGACGCTGGTGGGCGATACCGGACTCGAACCGATGACCTCCTCGGTGTGAACGAGGCGCTCTACCAACTGAGCCAATCGCCCGTCGCCGCCAGCACCGTCCTGTTCGCGACACGCCGGTACGCGAAGACGACGTGCACCCGCGGGTGACATCGAAGAGGATGCTACCCGTGTCGGGTCTAGAATCCGAAACGCGCCGCACGCAGGTCGTGAGGCTGGCGTCAAGAGGGTGCGCCGTCCCCAAGATGGGTGCTGTCACCTGGTCGCTTGATCCACTCGCGCGTCCCTCCGGGTGAACTCGCAGCGCCTACCGGTCCAATCGGGCATCTGGCCTGCCATGATGGGACCTCCAGCCCTTGCGAACAGGAGGACCCGATGCCGAGCTCGACTTATGACGTCGTCGAGGTCGTCGCCATGCAGCTCATCGGGTCCGACGCCAGCGTCATCCCCGTGAGCGCCGAGTTCTCCTTCAGAACTTCCGATCCGTACACGGTGCGCGCGGTCTTCACGGGCCCCCACACCATGTCGACCTGGCTGATCGGCCGCGAGCTCCTCTCCCTGGGGATGCACGCGACGGCCGATGCCCCCGCCGGGACCGGTGACGTGCAGGTGTGGCGTGACGAAGACCCCGACTACACGCTCGTGTCGCTCAGTGGAGTCGAGGGCAGCGCGCTCCTCGCCGCTCCCACGGAGCCCATCGAGCGATTCCTCGCCGGGACCGAGGCCCTCGTGCCTCTGGGCACCGAGAGCGACCGCATGGAAGGCGAGATCACGGCGCTGATCGCCGCTCTCCTCACCGCCTGACCCCAGCTCACGCCGACCGGTTCCGCCTCAGGCGGGGCCGGTCGTCGCATGTCCGGACCCGGTCAGGGGTCGAGGTCGTCAGCCAACCGTGCCTGGAACAGCTGCTGCGCCTGCCGTGAGAGCGGCCCGATGACGACGTCGGAGCCGTCGAGGCTCACCACGGGCGAGACGTTGCGGATCGAGCCGCTCATCGTCAGGTGCGCAGTTCCGCCGGCGACCTCGTCGAGCACCTCGTACCGGAGCTCCCCCGGCGCCGCTTCCCTGACAGGGAGCCCCGCGGCGGCCGACCACTCGAGCAGGAGCTCGCGGGTGATACCTGCCAGGCAGCCGCTGGACAGGGGTGGGGTCACCAGCTCGCCGTCGCGCTCGACGAAGACGTTGGACGCCGTGCCCTCGCACAGCTCCCCGACGGTGTTCGCCAGCAGCGCCTCGTCGGCCCCCTGCCGGTACGCCTCGGCCACGGCGACCACGTTCTCCGCGTACGACGTCGTCTTCAGGCCGGCGACCGCCGACCGCTCGTTGCGCACCCACGGCACCCGCACGACGCGCGAGACCTCGGACCGCGCCCCCGGGCCGGCCAGGACGAGGACGCTCTGGTGCTGGTCCTCGGGGGCGAACCGGTAGGAGCCCAGCGGGCCCGGCCCGCCCGTGAGCGTGATCCGCAGCCGGCCGGTGTCCGGTCCGGCGGCGGCGAGCACCGCGGCGACACCCTCGCGCACCGCGTCCTCGTCCGGCTCGGCCAGACCGATGCCCAGCGCGGACCGCTTCAGGCGCCGCAGGTGACGGGTGAGCGCGAACGCGGTCCCGCCGTAGACCGCGCACGTCTCGAACACCCCGTCGCCGACGGTCAGCCCGTGGTCGATGCCCGACAGGAGAAGGTCCTCCGGACCGTGCAGACGACCGTTCGACCAGATCACGACACCCATCGGGTCAGTCTGTCATCGGCGGGACACGGACGCCGGAGGCGAGGCCGACGAGCCGTGCAGCCTTGAGCTCGGTCTCGGCCCACTCCGCCTGCGCGTCGCTCCCCCACGTGATGCCTGCACCCGTGCCGAACCGCAGCACGCCGTCCTCCCACCAGAACGTGCGGATGCCGACAGCCAGCTCCGCACGCACCGACCCGTCGGGGCGCACCTCGATCCACCCGACCGCGCCGCAGTACGGCCCGCGCGGGACGGTCTCGAGTGCGGCGATGATGTCGAGGGCCGAGGACTTCGGGGCGCCCGACACCGACCCCGGCGGATACGTGGCGTCGAGCAGCCGCGCCCACAGGTCCGGGGCTCGCAGGACGTCGTCGGCCAGGACGCCCTGCACGGTGCTGACGAGGTGGACCAGTCCGGGGTGGCGCTCCTCGCCGAGCAGCGTCGTCACCTCCACGGTGCCCGGCACGCACACCCGTTGCAGGTCGTTGCGCACCAGGTCGGTGATCATGACGTTCTCGGCGCGGTCCTTGTCCGTCAGCGCGTCCGTGGTGACCGCCGTCCCCTTGATCGGCCCGGAGGTCACCACACCGTCCTCCACGCGCAGGAACAGCTCGGGCGACGCCGTGACCACCCAGACCTCTCCCGGCACCTGCACGCCGCCTGCGTACGGCGCCGGGTTGCCCGCCGCCAGGACCGCACCGAGCGCACGTGCGTCAGGCTCGTCCTGCACGGGCGCACGGAGCACGCGGCAGAGGTTGGCCTGGTAGACGTCGCCCTCCTGGATGTGGTCGCGCACCCGGTCGACGGCGGAGACGTACTCCGCCCGGTCCAGCGAGGACTCCCAGGCGGTGACGTCGGGCCCGGTCCAGGCTCCCGCCGCAGGCAGACCCGTGCTGGTCTCGGCGAACCGCCACGCACGGACGCGCCCCTCGAAGTCCCCGACGACCGCCCACCAGCCCGGCTCCGAGAGCCGCTCGGGCTCGGTCCGCACGTCCACGACCTCGACGACTCCCGTCGCCTCGACGCCCGCGAACCACGCGACGCCACGGGAACGGGAGGTCTGCTCAGGCACCCGCACACGCTATCGACCGGCACCTCGGCCACCCGCGATCCGCACGATCACCCGGCTGGCGGGAGCCAGTTGGACTCTCGCGGAGATCGTCAGTTAGAGTTCGGGACGCACACGGAACACCGGTGAATGCCGGGACGACGTGCTGTGCGGACGTGGCTCAGTGGTAGAGCATCACCTTGCCAAGGTGAGGGTCGCGGGTTCGAATCCCGTCGTCCGCTCGAGGCAGACACTCCTGATCGGCTGACCGCAGCCGCTGAGGACTGCGGTCTCAGGGTGGAGTGGCCGAGTGGCGAGGCAGCGGCCTGCAAAGCCGTATACGTGGGTTCGAATCCCATCTCCACCTCGTAGCAGCTTCTTGTTTCACCTCATGTACTACCCGGCTTGATCCCCGGGCGATTGGCGCAGCGGTAGCGCGCTTCCCTGACACGGAAGAGGTCACTGGTTCGATCCCAGTATCGCCCACCATCATTACCGCAGGTCAGAGGGCCGTTTCCGGATCATCGGAACGGCCCTCAGTCATGCGTACGCCAACTGTGTACGCCAACCAGGTCTCCAGTTGGCGTACGCAGCGGGCCGATGGACGGACGCGGACGGCGCTGGACGCCACCGGCTCGGGGTCCGTTCCGCTGAGGCGAGGTCCGCGATCCGAACCTGGCCGCAAAGTGTCAAAGTCCGAGGGAATCCCCGAGCGTGTCCATCGCCTTGCGTGCCGTCGGCGTCGTCAGGTGCGCGTACACCTCGGCAGTGATCTGGGTGCCGGCGTGGCCCAGGAGCTCGGAGACGGCCTTGAGGTGGACGCCGCCTTCGAGCATGGTCGTCGCGGCCGAGTGTCTGAGCGTGTGCACGGAGACCCCGGTGATGCCTGCGTGCTGCGCCGCGACGGTGAACGCGCGCAGCACGGTCCGCGGGTCGAGCGGTCTGCCGGTGGCGGAGGTGAAGATGTGTCCGGTCTCGACCCAGAGGTCGCCGGCCAGGTGCCGGTCTGCTTCCTGCGCCGTCCGATGCACCTCCAGCAGGGCCAGCACGCCGGCCGAGGGAGTCAAGACCCGCCGCGAGGCTCGAGTCTTCGGAGGCATGACCACGAGGTGGCCGTCGTGGCGCGACAGTGTGCCGCGGATCGTGAGCGTGCCGAGTTCGGGGTTGAGGTCGGACCAACGAAGCGCCAGGGCCTCACCCTTACGGATCCCGGTTCCGGCGATCAGCGCGAACAGCGCGCGGTGGTGTGTGCGGTATCCCCCACGCTCGAGGCGCAGGGCGTCCATCTCGCCGGCAGCGATCAGGATCGCTGCGATCTCAGCTGCGGACAGCACCCGGGCCTCGGCGCGCTCGGCTGTGGGTTGCGCGACAACGTGCGTGGGGTTCGTCGCGAGAAGGCCATCGCGGACCGCGCCATCGAGCAGGAGCCGCAGGACGCGGAAGGCGCGCTGAATGGAGGCGTCACCGAGCGCGCGGACGGTCCGGGGCTCTCCGTCGGGCCCCGCGACGGTCTTCTTCCGGCCGCGCAACTCGATCACCCACGCATCGACGTGTGAAGGCCGAAGGCGGGCCAGAGAGACTCGACCCAACTTGGTCGGCATGACGTGCTTCTCCAACATGGAGTTCATCAGCGACTTGGTCGATGAACGGCGGGACGACGCCGCGAGGGTGCCCGCAGCCCAGACCTCACACCACGCGGCAACCGTCATCGTCGCGTCCTTGGCGGGCTGGCCGACCCGGATGCGGGCGCGGGCGTCCTCAATCTTCTGGCGTGCCTCCGCCTGGGTCGCGCCGTAGACCGACAACCTCCGGGCAACGCCATCAGCGTCCGTATACCCGACTCGCGCTTGCCACAGCCCGTTCGGGCGCCGGGTGAAGGTGCCTTCGCGGTTTTGTCGCTTCATGTCGCCGCCTCCCCATGACTGTCTGCCAGTCTCTGGCGTTGGCGCGCGAGATGGACGCCGAGCTAGCAAGTTGTGGACGCCGGCGCTACGCGAGTCGAAGGGTTGCCTCCGAGTCGTCGCCGCCCGACGAGTGCTCGCGAAGGTTTTCCACGAAGGCG
The DNA here is from genome assembly GCF_001426725.1 of Cellulomonas sp. Root137. NCBI lineage: Bacteria > Bacillati > Actinomycetota > Actinomycetes > Micrococcales > Cellulomonadaceae > Cellulomonas > Cellulomonas sp. Root137. The sequence continues at coordinate 514,794 of NZ_LMFG01000003.1, forward strand.
CTCAGGGCCGAGACAGGAACCTTGCGGAGCCGGCCGATGTGGACGGACTCGATCTGGCCTGAGCCCAGGAGCTCGTACATGGTGCTACGACCCACCCCGAGTCTCTGCGCGGCCTCGACGACGGACAACAGAACGCGACTGTCGTGCTGGACGCTGACCTCGACGACGTGCTGCTCGGGTGAGGATGACTGCCGATGATCGAGTAGCTCACTCGAGACCAGGACTCGCTCGGTTACAGGTGCAGACATGACCAGACCTCCTAGTTGGGCGTTGCCGTCCTACGGTCCACGACATCGATATACAGAACGATCACGCGCGTTCGCCGACCCTGTGACCTGCACTTTCGCGCGCGCGATTCGCACACGCGTCGATGACCCGAGCTCGGTCGACATCGTCGATGTGATCGATCCGTCTATCCATCACCCGCCTCCGCATCGCTCGACCAAGCGGAGTCCGGCGCCGGCCTCGGCACACTGCGGCTCGTTGCACGGCATCGCTCATGAGCGCCTGAACGACGTCGATCAACGCTCGTGGCCGCCTGCTCCTGCGATCGAAGCCTCAGGGGCGTCGCTTCGATGCCCAGTTATCGACCCGCGAGGACCCCAGGCCTCGACAGAACGACGTGCCGCGCGCGTTCGACGGCCACCAGCGGGACCAGCGCGAGCGCGATCAATCCACCACCGAGCGCGAGAGCCGTGTAACTCGCGCCGGCAACGACCAGTCCGGACACAGCCCCGCCTGTTGCACCGGCGAGGGCGATCAGCACGTCCACCCTCCCCTGCGTCCGGGCGCGGGTGGCCAGCGGGACTGCTCCCGTGATGATGGCTGTCCCTGCGACCAGCCCGAAGCTCCAGCCGAGGCCGAGCAGCCCCAGCGCGACGGCGAGCCCGGCGACCGAGCTGGCGGGAACGGAGGCGGCTAGGAGCCCGGCGCTCATCAGCGTCGCGGCGGCGAGCCCGGCGACCACGGTCGAGCCCAGTCGGTCAACGAGCCAGCCGGACAGCGGCGACGGCAGGTACATCGAGCCGATGTGCACGGCGATGACCATCCCGGCGGCGGCCAGGCTGTGACCGTGGTGGGCCATGTGGATCGGGGTCATCGTCATGATCGCGACCATCACCAGCTGAGAGATCACCATGACACTCGCGCCAAAGGCGACGTCGCGCGAGAAGCGAGTCGGCGAAGTAACGGGTACGTCCGGGAACGAGACGTGCTCGGACGTGCCCGTCGCACGCCGCCGCGCCAGCAGAAGGGGATCTGGGCGAAGGAGCAGTCCGAGCACGATGCTCGCCGCCCCGTACGCGACCGCAGCAAGGATGAACGGGCCGGCCAGCATGGGGATCCCCCACGTCATCGACAGGTCGCCCATGATGGTGACCAGATTCGGCCCGACGACCGCACCGAGCGTGGTGGCGACGAGCACGGTCGAGACGGCACGTCCGCGTCGCGAAGGAGCAGCCAGATCGGCACCGGCGTAGCGGGCTTGCAGGTTCGTCGCGGTTCCTGCGCCATAGACGAGCAGAGCGAGCAACAGGAGGGGGACGTTGTCGGAGACTGCGGCGATCACGACGCCGACGCTGCCGATGGCACCGAGCGCGTACCCCGTCGCCAGTCCGACGCGCCTACCAGACCGCTGCGAGAGTGCGCCGACTGCCAGCGCCGCTCCCGCCGATCCCAGCGTGAACAGGGCGCTCGGGAGTCCGGAAAGGCTGGTGGTGCCCAGCATGTCCTGTGCAAGGAGCGCGCCGACGGTGATGCCCGCGGCTAGGCCGGCGCCGCTGAGGACCTGCGCGAGCACGAGGATCGACAGGACGCGCTTCTGTTCCGGTGCGTCCTGTAGGAGAGGCAGGCTCGTGGGCGGCCTCACTGCGCACTGCCGGTGACGGTGTGCACGCCATCGGAGCGCCACTCGAGCACTCCTTCGTCGAGGAGTCGCGCCGAGAGGCCGGCGTCGCTGAGAAGGCGCACGGCATCGTAGGACATGACACAGTACCGACCCCGGCAGTACGCCACGACCTCCGCATCTGCAGGGATCTCGGCAAGCCGGTCCGGCAGCTCGTCCACCGGGATCGATACGGCTCCCGGCAGGTGACCTGCCTCGTACTCGCCGCGGGGCCGCACGTCGAGGACGATGACACGCCCGTCTGCGGCAGCCTCCAGGAGCTCCACTCGGCTCATGAGCTCGACGTCGTCGGGCAGGTAGCGAGCCTTCGCGTCACGAACTTCGGGTCGGTGATGCTCGGCGACTCGGGACATCGCAGTCACCAGCTCCGCCACGTCATCGCCCGCCATGCGGTAGATGACTCGCGTGCCCGCGCGCCTGGAGACCACCAGCCCGGCGTCGCGCAGCACCTGAAGGTGTGCCGATGCCGTGGTCAGGTTCAGCCCGGCGACGGAGGCGAGCTCCTGCACAGCCCGCTCGCTCTGGGCGAGGAGCTCCAGCATCTCCAGGCGCTTGCCACTGGAGAGCGCCTTGCCGGTTCGAGCGAGTGCGTCGTAGAGCTCAGACTTGGTCATGCTTCTCCAATATTCCAATGAATAGTGGAGGTTACCTCCTGGAGGTCAGCTCTGTCTCGAAGTTGAGCGGGGCATCAGTGCATCAGCCAGTCGTCGAGGTACTCCCGCACTCCGGTCAGGTCACCGCCGCCGCGGTACGCGACGTACCCGTCGGGGCGGACCAGGAGGTGTCCGGACTTGAAGCCGTCGACCCCGAGAAGCCGGTGCGCCCACCCCGTGGCGTCGTGAAGGACGTGCGGGGCCGCGACCTTGCTCAGGCGGTGGAATGCGACCTCGCCGGGTCCGCCGCCCAGAGAGCGCTCAACGCCGAGGCACGCGGCGTCGGCGGGCCCGTGGACGATCAGGTGGAACCCACGACCTGCGGTGGCTTCGTGCAAGGTCGTCGGCCGGCCGTCGAGCGTCAGCGGCGCGTCCGGGAGGCGGTCGCCGGCGCGGACTGCGCGGCCGACGGCTCCGTGCCCGTCTACCGAGAGCGGGCTGCGCCGGTAGCGGATGGCGATCTCGGAGATCGTCCGGAACGCCAGAGCGCGCCCCACGCGGATGCGCACCAGGAGCGGGAGCACTGCCGGCGCGATCCGGGTGCGGGCGAAGACGACGGCGGCGTGGGTGGACGTGGCGATGGTGAACGCGCGGTCGGTGAAGCGCAGCACCGTGCGGCCGATCGGCGCGCGCTCCGACTCGTACGTGTCCAGCAGTGCGGGTGCACCCCGTCCGGAGATCACGAGTGCGAGCTTCCACGCGAGGTTCACCGCATCCTGGATCCCGGTGTTCATCCCCTGCGCACCGGCGGGGCTGTGCACGTGCGCGGCGTCACCGGCCACGAACGCTCGACCGGCGCGGTACTGGGAGGCTCCGCGGTTGTGCAGTCGGAAGTTCGTCATCCACACCGGGTCGCGCAACCGGACGCCGCCGTTCGTGTAGCGGTCGGCGAGAGCCTGGACCTCGCGCAGCTCGACGGTGTCGCGGTCGCTCGCGGACTGACCAGGCGGACGCATCGCCAGCATGCGCCAGGTCGTGGGCCTGCCGAGCGGGAAGAAGAAGAGCATGCCCGCCCCGCCGAGGAATGCGTGAGCCGCGCCCGGCTGGATCCCATCCGCCTCGAGGTCGGCCAGGACGAACGTCTGCGGGTAGGCGCTGCCGGTGAAGCTGATCCCGGCCTCGCGGCGCACCGCGCTGCGCGACCCGTCACACCCGACGACGTACTGCGCCTCGATGACCTCCTTGCGCCCGGACTCGTCGCGCACCGTGCACCTGACGGCATCGTCGCCGTCCTCGAACGAGACAAGCTCCAACCCGCGCTCGAGCCGGACACCGCGGGCGTCCAGGTCCTGACCGAGCACCGCCTCGGTCTCCGCCTGCGAGAGGAAGAGGAGGAACGGGTATCGCGTGTCTGTGGCTCCGATGTCGAACAGCGGCACGCGCACGACCTTGCGGGGGAAGTGGATCTGCACGTCAACCGCGGGGTTGCCGCGCCGGATCAGCTCGTCGGTCACGCCCAACGGGGCGAGGACCTCCAGGGTCCGCGGTTGGATCGCCAGCGCCCGGGACTCGTGCACACGGTCGTGCCGGCGGTCGATGATCCGTACCCGGACGTCCCGACGAGCCAGCTCCGCCGCCAGGGTGAGTCCGGTAGGCCCCGCCCCGACCACCAGCACGTCGACATCAGCCGAACGCGACAGCTCGCTCACTCTCGAAACGTAGCGGGACCCACCTGAGAGGTGACTGATAGCTCCTCGTCCTCGACCCCCGAAGGTCGTCAGCGGGCGGCTGAATCCGCCAGCTCGAGGCGACGTCTGAGCAACTGGAGGTTCGCAGGCATCTCGGCCGCAGCCTGGCGTCGAACGACGAGCGGCACGAGCAGCCGCCCGATGCCGTGCCCCTCGAAGTCGACGGTGATCGTCAGCCTGGTCAACGCCGGGGTGAGAGGCTCAACCGTCAGGTCGACGATGGCTCGGATGGGACCGTCGATGCCGCGCACTCCCCAGTGTTCGGCCGGCTGGATGTGCGTGAGCTCGGACGTGCTGGCGCGGGTCGCGCCACCGATCCGCCGGGCAGTCCGACATCTCGTTCCCACCGCCGGGACGCCGGGCTGCTCCATCTCGCCGCTGACGACACCTTGCTGCCACTCGTGAAAGCGGGTCGGATCCGTCGCGTAGTCGAACACGTCGGGCGCGCTCCGCTCGACCTCGACGGAGACAGTGATGGCGGACATGTCAGCGTCCTCCTGCGAGCAGGTCGGCGAACCGGGTCAGGTACAGGGGCCAGCCCTCGTCGTCCGCGACGCCCTCGCTGACGGCGGACCATCCCGCTCCGTGCCGGTCGAGGTGGCGGTGCTCCAGCTGCACGCGCGTGCGACCGGCGCTCTCGGACACGAAGGTGACCTCGACCTCGCTGGTCCGGGTGGGGTCGGGCTCGAGCTGCCACTGCGGGCTGATGTCCCAGCTGAACACGACGCGGTGCGGCGGCTCGAAGGCCAGGACGCGAGCCCATCGGCACACTGACCCGTCGATCCCTCGGTCGTAGATGTGCCCGCCGACCCACGGTTCGAACACCGTCTCGTCGATCGCCGCCTGGAGCATGTTGTGCTCGGCCGGTTTGAAGTCCCCGAAGCGTGCGGTGAAGACCGCGAACGCCTGGTCGATCGGGGCGTCGACGGTGACTTCCCGCAGGACTGCGGTCTGCGGTGCTGAGCTCATTGCTCCTCCTCCGGCGGTTGCTCGACTGCGTCGGCGTAGCCGGACAGAGCACGCGTCCAGTACGTCTCCAGCTGGTCGCGGAGTGCGCCAAGCCCTTCGGGGCTGAGCCGGTACACACGCCGGGAACCCGCGGCCCGATCGGTGACGAGCCCCGCGTCCTTCAGAACCTTCAGATGCTGTGAGACCGCGGGCCGGCTGATCGGCAGCTCTGCCGCCAACTCACCCACCGCGCGCGGGCGGTCAGCCAGACACTCGACGATCGCCCGCCTGGTCGAGTCGCCCAGAGCCTCCCAACTCGCCGCCGACCCGTAAGTAGCCACGAACGGTAAGTTACGACTTACGGCAACTGAGGTCAAGAGTGGCGACCCTGGCTGACGGGTTTCTCGACAACGAACGCCCTGTCCCACAACTCCTCGACTCACTTGGCATCGCCACTTGATCACCCGCTCTGCGCTCGAAGCCGCGACCCGGCCGAGATAGGCTATCGAACATGCGTTCGAGTCAAGGTCCGCGGCATGCCGATTGAGCGCGTACCGCTTCGCGACGCCGCTCGGGACGTGCCGGCGGCAGTCCGTACCGAGGGTGTCGCCCGGCCTGAGCGTCAGCTTCCGATCCGCGCGTGGATCGTCGATGGCAAAGGGCGAGACCTCGAGGTCGACGGCGTCGCAGTCGCGTGGACGAGCCGCGCGGTCAACGTGCGCTACCTCGATTCTGGCGGCCGGGAAGGCTTCGTCTGGGTGTGGGCCTCCGCGGTGTCGCGCAAGTAGATCCTCTGGCTAGCGCGGCCCGTGACTGCATGTGACGCACCAGGTCAGTGCGATGTGATCGTTTCGCCCCCCGTCTGTGATCCGTTGGCGTCATCGATAGACGAACCGATCACATCGAGGTGGACGAGCCCGCGTGATTGGTCTGTCTATCGCCTTTGGGAAGCCTGCGTGTCGTCCATCGACGACACCGGAGGCGAGCATGACCACGACACCGGATCCCACAGCCGGCGACGAGCCCGGGCACGACGTGCGCGTCGTCCGCGATCGTGCATCGCTATTGAGCATGCTCTCCGTGATCGACAGCGAGGGCTGGGACGGGCCGACCGGCACCGCCCTTCTGAACTACGTGCGTGAGCGGATCGTTCGCCCGCTGGCGATCAGCGTCGGACTTCGGGGTGCGGCCGCATCACAGGCCGAGGCAACGGCTTGGCAGGCACTGTGGGTGGAGCTCACCAAGCCCGCGCTGCGCACCGCGACCTCTCCGTGGGGGATCCTCGGGCAGGTCGCCCGGCGGCAGCTGCTGGGCGAGATCGTCGCCGCACGGTTCGCCACCAACGACCGACGTGCGTGGAAGCTCGAGGTCGCATCCCGCTACGGGGCCGTCGGCCCGGCCGTGAGTCTCGATCTGCTGCTCGAGGCCGGCTGGGAGCCGGCCTCTGAGGATCCCGACCCGTCCGCTCCGTTGCATGCGGGCGGCCTGGCAGAGGCGGCGTGCCGCGCCCTGGTGCTCGTCGGGTGGAGCGAACAGATGGCCACCAAGATTCTGGCGATGGTGCTGGACACCTCAACCCGGGTCGACGATCGCACGCAGTTCCCCGGCTGGCGGGCGATGGCCAGCGCGCTGGGCATCCCGGCGTGGCAGGCACGCCGGCTCACGATTGCACTCCGTGGGACGAGCGACTGGCCGGGCGTACTGGCGCGGATCGTCGCCGAAGGACCGACTGTCGTCGAGTCCCCCGTCGTGCATACGGCATTGATGACGACCCGCCGGCACTCTGACCGTTCCCCCGTCCTCGCCGCCCGTCGCGCCGAGGAAGCCGCAACAGACGCCTGTCCACAGCGCCGTGCAGGCTGAGTCCCGTCCACAGATTCCCCGCGCGTGGCTCGCGGGTTACGCATCACGTGGCACACCTATGGGCATGGGGAGGCAGTCAGTCATGGATCACCTGACGGTTCCGACTAGTGCGGTTCACCCGCTTGGGTATGGAATGGGCGTTCCGGTGTCGTCGAGCGGTGCGTGCGTCAGCGGGNTCAGTCATGGATCACCTGACGGTTCCGACTAGTGCGGTTCACCCGCTTGGGTATGGAATGGGCGTTCCGGTGTCGTCGAGCGGTGCGTGCGTCAGCGGGTGCCGTCAGGGGGCGGGTGTTTGGCGATGAGACATCGACAGATCACCAACGGGACCGTGATCGCCACGGTGCTGATCGTCGTCGCGGTCCTCCTCGGCGCGTGCACGCAACCTGAACCCACACCCAGCCCGACCCCGTCGGCTTCCACGGCGGCCCCGACACCGACGGTCAGCCCAACCCGGTCGGTGGACCCGACCCTCGCCGCCGCCGAGGTGGCGATCCTCGAGGCGTACCACGGGTACTGGGCCGCCNGACCCGACCCTCGCCGCCGCCGAGGTGGCGATCCTCGAGGCGTACCACGGGTACTGGGCCGCCAAGGTCGCGGCATTCGCCGATCCGACGAAGGACCCTGGACCTGAACTCGAACGGTTCGCGGTCGACAAGGCGTTCGCGGACGTAGCGTCGAGCGTCTTCACCTTCCGGAACTCCGGAATCTCCGTCACTGGACAGCCAGCTCTGAGTCCGGCCGTGTCCGAGGTGGTACTGGGCGAGAGCGGCTCCGCCACCATCGTCGACTGCGTCGACGGAACGAACTGGCAGCCCATCTACACGGCCACGGGCACATCAGCAGCGGCACCTGGGCAGGAGCAGAAGCTCCTGACTACGTCGACCGCCTACTTCTACGTAGATCACTGGACGATTCGCACATCCAATGTGGATCGGGAAGCGCCGTGCTGAGCGCGGCTTTCGGCGTCGCAGCGTTGCTAGCTGGCGTCAGTCTCGGTGTCCTGCCGTCGGGCGTGACATGCGCGCCGAACACCACGTTCTGCGTCATTGAGGTCGAGCAGCCCGGTCAGCCTGCCCCACCGGTGGACGCCGACGGCGGGGAGATCATCGTGCGTGAGTGCACCGTCTCCAGCACTGGGCGGGTAGTCCCGTGCCAAGGGCCGCTCGGCTGGTTCAACGATGGTGACGATTGCTACTGGAAGAAGCTCGAGCACCAGCCGCCCGAGACCGATGTGATCTGGGCCGGGCGCTTTCCCGAGGGCGCGATCTACACCGTCTCGTGCGCAGCCACCCACGCAGGAGGCGTCGACGGGTGGGTGTGGGCGCCAACGGACCCTCCGGGCTACGGCGGGACAGGTGTGACTCCGGCGCAGCTGGCCCAGCAGGCGTTGGCGCGGATGGCGCTAACTGGGCCGGCGATCCGGATGACGATCGAGGGCGACGAGCACGGCCTGGTCGGCCTGCCGGTGTGGTTGTGGACCGAGGTAGCTCCGACGACGTGGGGGCCGAACTCGGCAACGGCCGCGGTGCCGGGTCTGTCGGTGACCGCGACCGCGCAGGCGCGGCAGATCGTGTGGGACATGGGCGACGGGCGTACTGAGACGTGCAAGAACGCGGGCACGCCGTACTACACCGGTGGTGTCACGTCTCCGACGTGCCAGCACATCTATGAGCAGTCGTCCGCCGGGCAGCCGAACGAGGCGTTCCCGGTCACCGCGACGACGACGTGGGACGGACCGGTGGGGGTGCCTCGGGTGCCCTGACGGTGACGCGGCAGTCCACGGCGAGCGTGCGCATCGGTGAGATGCAGGTGCTCATCACCCAGGAGTAGTCACCGGCGGCGTGCCCGCCTGCAGGGGGAGGTTGCCATGACGGCAACGAGTGAGAAGTCCACGCTGAACGGTGCGCCCGCGCGCGCGGAGCTGCGTGCTCCGCGCGTGGTGGCGCCGCATGGTCGACGTCGGCCGTTGTTCGTCGTGGCGGGGATCGTCATGGTGGTCCTAGGTGCGTTGGCCGCGGTGTGGCTGGTCTCCAGCTCGGGGCACCGCGTGGACGTGGTGGTGATGGCCGCGGACGTGCCTTACGGTGCCCCGATCACCGCGGAGGACTTGGCGACGACCGCGGTAGCGGTCGACCCGGCCGTCGAGACGGTCCCAGCCGACGACGCGAGGGAGTTGGTGGGCAAGGTCGCCGCGGCCTTCCTGGCGAAGGGAACGCTGCTCGCCCGCACCGACGTGACCTCGGCAGGCGTCGTCGGGCCGGGCCAGGTCCTCGTGCCGCTGCCGCTGCCAGTCGAACGGGTGCCCGCCGGCGGCCTGACCGCAGGCGAAGCCGTGCTGGTCGTGGATGCACCGCCGCAAGGGGCCGACCCCGTGGAGGGCACGCCCAAGTCGTTCGCTGCCACTGTGGCCCGCGTCGGCGCACCGGACATCAACGGTCTGGTGGTCGCGGATGTGGTGGCGGCGGCCGAGGATGGGCCGGCGTTGGCGACTCGCGCTGCAACCGGGCGGTTCGCCCTGGTCGTCCTGCCGGCGCAGGGGTCGATGTGAGCGTCGTGGTGGTGTGCTCGGCACACGGAGCCCCCGGCGTGACGACCACGTCGTTGGCATTGACCTGGATGTGGCCGGCGGTGCACCCGGACCGGAAGGTTCTGCTCCTGGATGCGGACCCGGCCGGGTCCGGGCTGCTGACCGGGTACCTGCGAGCCGGGGTTCCGGACAGCGCCGGGGTGCTCGCGCTGGCAGCACAACGCCCGCCGCTCTCGGCGGAGCAGACGATCGAATGCGCGCTCGCGCTCGACGCAGACTCGACCCGAATGCTGCTACCTGGCGTGTCCGACCCGCTGCAGGCCCGGCCCCTGGCCGGAACGTGGACCGCGTTGGCGGACACAGCACGCGAGCTGGGTCGGTTCGGGGTGGACGTGGTTGTCGATGCGGGCCGATTGGGGCACCGGTACGAACCGACGAGCTTGCTGCACGCCGCGGACGTCGTGGTGGTGATGGCCCGCAGCGAGATCGCGTCACTGGTGCCGGCCGCCGCGGCGGTGCGCAGGCTGCGCGACGAGCGCCCAGGCCGCATCGCGCCGGTGGCCGTGGTGGTCGGGGACGGGTACTCCCCCGGCGAGATCACCACGACCCTCGCCGTTGCGGACGCGTTGCCGGTGGCTCTCGACGCGTGGACGGCTGGCCGGTTCGCCGAGGGCGGCGCCCAGGGCTGGCGGTTCGAGCGGTCCCCGCTGCTGCGCACCGTCCGTGCCGTGATCGAGCGCCTCGCCCAGCTCGCCCCGAGCCCCGACCTGGCGGTGACGTCATGACCGGCCTGGACGAGACCACCCGGGCGACGAACGGGTTCGGTCCCGCCGCCACGCACTTGACCAACGGCGCCGGGCTCGTGCTGCCCGTGCCGGATGTGACCCTGGTGCGTGAGGTGCGCCGGGTGGTCGCCGACCGGCTCGCCGAACGGCTGCAGGCACAGCATCTGGACTCCCCCGACGCGCGACGTGAGCTGGCCCGCTCGCTGGTCGCCGCTGAGCTGTCCGAGCGCGGGCGCGAGCGGGTGCGGCACGGGCAGGAGCCGTGGCCGCTGGACCTGGAGATCGTGACCTCGCGGGCGGTGATGGCGGCCCTGTTCGGGCTCGGCCGGTTGCAACCGCTGATCGAGGACCCGGCGATCGAGAACATCGAGGTCGACGGGCACGACCACGTCTGGGTGTCCTACGCCGACGGCCGCGACCTACAACACCCGCCGATCGCCGACTCTGACGCCGAGCTCATCGAGATCCTGCAGCTGCTCGCGGCCCGCACCGGCAACGCCGAACGGACCTTTTCCTCGGCCCACCCYGCACTGCACCTGCGGCTCGAGGACGGGTCCCGCCTCGCGGCGGTCGCCTGGACCACCCCCAAGCCGCACGTCGTGATCCGCCGCCACCGCGTCCGCGAGTCCGCGACGTCGACCTGGACGAYCTGATCGCCCTCGGCACCCTCGACACCGCCCTGACCGAGTTCCTCCGAGCGGCCGTGCGGTCGGGGAAGAACATCGTGGTGACCGGGCTGCAGAACGCCGGCAAGACCACCTTGATCCGRGCTCTGGCCAAYGAGTTCGCRCCGATGGARCGGTTCGCGACGATCGAGAAGGAGTACGAGCTGCACCTRCACGACCTRCCCGACCGGCACCCCCGCGTCGTAGCCCTGGAAGCACGCGAAGGGTCCGCCGAGAAGGACGCCACCGGYCGCCGGGCCGGGGAGATCACCTTGTCCGATCTCGTGGTCGATGCCCTGCGGTTGAACCTGCGYCGGATCATCGTCGGGGAGGTCCGCGGCCCCGAGGTGCTGCCGATGCTCGAAGCCATGTCCACCGGCGACGGGTCACTGTGCACGCTGCACTCCCGGTCCGCCCAGCACGCGGTCGACCGCATCGTGACCCTGTGCCTGTCCGCAGGCGTCTCGATGACCGACACCTTCGCCTACCGGCTCCTGGCCGGMTCGGTCGACCTATTCGTGCACCTCGAGCTCCTCGACGACACCGCGACCGGCGGSMAKCGGCACCGGTTCGTGTCGCAAGTCGTGGAGATCGCCGGCCTCGGCGAAGCGAACCGCCCCGCCACCACCACCGTCTTCGGACCCGGCCCCGACGGCCGCGCGGTCCCCCTGCACCGCCCCGTGTGCCTGCCGGACCTGGTACGGGCCGGGTTCGACCCCGCACTGCTCGACCACCGGGCCGGCACCTGGACCGCACCGCTGGACGGAGGCCGACCATGACACCGGCACTGGCCGCGCTGGCCGGTGCCCTGCTCGTCGCCGGTCTKCTCCTCGCGGCCGCCGGGCTGCGCCGCAGCGACCCTCCGCCACCACGGCCCAAGCGGCTCCGTGCGCGTCGTCCGACCGTCGGTTGGTGGGGACGATGGCGTTGGATCCTGGCCGCCGGCGCCGGTGTGCTGGCGTGGGCGGTCAGCCGATGGCCGGTCGCCGGCCTCGTCGTGACCGCGGCGGTCGTCGGACTGCCCTACCTACTGGGCTCCGCGAAGGTCGCGGCCGAGGCGATCGACCGGGTTGAGGCCATCGAGGAATGGACCCGCCGCCTGGCCGACGTCCTGGCCACCGGCGTCGGCCTCGAACAAGGGATCCTCGCCTCCGCCTCAACCTGCCCGCCACCCCTGACGCGGGAGATCGGCGCGCTGGTCGCGCGCATCTCGGCCCGCTGGCCCACGGAACAGGCGCTGCGGGCGTTCGCCGATGACCTGAACGATGCCGCTGGTGACTTCGTCGTCGCCTCCCTGCTGCTGGCCTCCCAGAGGCGCGGGCCAGGCTTGTCCGCGGTGCTGACCGCCGTCGCCGGGTCGGTCGCCGACGAGGTCGCCGTGCGCCGCAAGGTCGAGGCCGAGCGCGCCCGACCCCGCTCCACCGCCCGCCTGGTCACCCTCATCACCCTGGGCGCCGCCGGACTGCTGATGCTCAACGGCACCTACCTGCAGCCCTACGGCGACAGCCTGGGCCAGCTCGTCCTGGCCGCGATAGCCGCCGCGTTCGCTGGGTGCCTGCTGTGGATCCGGGCCCTGACCCTCACCCAACCCGAACCCCGATTCCTCACCTCCCCGGACACCGGGAGCACGCCATGACGCTATGGATCGTCCTGCTCGTCGGCGCCCTGGTCGGCGCGGGCCTGGTCGTCACGGTCGCCGGCCTGTCACCGGCACGACCAGACCTGGCGGCCACAGTGGACCGGCTCYTGCCCTCCCCGGGTGCCCCTCGAGTCGCCGTGGCCGAGCACGACCCTGGTCGCTGGGACGGGGTACGGCAAACCGTGTTGCCGCAGGCGGTGCAGACCTTT
>NZ_LMFG01000004.1:0-458893 GCF_001426725.1 Cellulomonas sp. Root137
GGTCGCGTCCTCGGCGGCGTCGTCCTCGGAGGTGCTCGGTCAGATGGGTCAGGCCGTGGGCGAGCTCGCCCGGCTGTCCACCGACCTGCGCACCCGCGTCTCGGCGTTCCAGTTCTGATGGGCGCCTCGATGAAGCGCGCCGCGGCCGCCCTCGTGGCGGTCGGCCTCCTCGCGACCGGCTGCGCCGGACCCGGTGCCGACGACGAGACCCAGCTGGTCGGGGTCGCGATGCCCACCACGGTGCAGGAGCGCTGGATCGGTGACGGCGAGAACCTGGAGGCGCAGTTCACCTCTCTCGGCTACGACGTCTCCCTGCAGTACGCCGACGACAGCGTGGACACCCAGATCGCGCAGCTCACCGCGATGATCGACGCCGGGGCGGATGCCCTGGTGGTCGGTGCCGTCGACGGCAGCAAGCTCCGCGGGGTGCTGTCGCAGGCGGCGTCGGCCGGGATCGCGATCCTGTCCTACGACCGCCTCATCCGGGACAGCCCGGACGTCGGCTACTACGCGTCGTTCGACAACTGGAGCGTCGGCGTCCTGCAGGCGAACGCGCTGCTCACCGGCCTCGGCGCGATCGACGCGTCGGGTGCCCGGACGGCGGCCCCCGGTCCGTGGGCCGTCGAGATCTTCGCCGGTTCGCCCGACGACAACAACGCCACGGTCTTCTACCAGGGCGCCATGTCGGTGCTGCAGCCGTACCTCGACTCCGGCGTGCTCGTCGTGCCCTCGGGCCAGACCGACTTCGCCACCGTGGGGACGCCCGGCTGGAAGGGTGAGACCGCAGCGGCACGCCTGCAGACGCTGACCGGTCCGTACCTGGCGGGCCTGCACCTCGACGGGATCCTGGCCCCCAACGACGGCATCGCGATCGCGGTGCTGGACGCGGTGCGCTCGGGGCTCGGCTATGGCGGGGACGGACCGGCTCTGCCGGTGGTCCCGGGCCAGGACGCCGAGCTGGCGTCGGTGCGCTCGATCGTCGCGGGCGAGCAGTACTCGACCGTCTACAAGGACACCCAGCAGCTGGCCGAGGTGGCCGTGCAGATGGTGCGCGCGCTGCTGGCCGGCGACGAGCCCGAGGTGAACGACACGACCTCGTACGACAACGGCGTGCAGGTGGTCCCGTCGTACCTGCTGGCCCCGCAGCTGGTCACGCTCGACAACTACCGCGAGGTCCTCGTGGACGGCGGCTACTACTCGCAGGACGAGCTGGGCACCCCGCCCGCTGGAGGATCCAAGTGACGACGACCCGTACGCGCGCCCGCTGGTTCTGGGACCGGCCCATCGGCGCCAAGATCGCGACGGCCCTGGTGGTGCTGGGCACCATGTTCGGTCTGGTCGGCGGCGCCGGTGCGGTCGCTCTCTACCGCGCGGGCGAGCACCTGCAGGACATGTCCGCGCTCACCGGCCGGCTGCAGTCCGCGATGGCGGAGCTGCGGACCGCGCAGGCGCGCAGCCACCTGCTGGTGCACCGGGCGGTCGAGGCGGCCGACCCCGCGGTCCGCACCCAGCTGCTCACGTCGTCGGCCTGGGTGGACGGCGACGTCGCGCGGCAGATCGCCGTGATCGAGGAGTTCCCGCAGGCCGAGACCGCGCAGTGGTCCGACTTCGTCGCCCGCTGGGACGCCTGGGTCGAGTACCGGGACGCCACCCTCGTGCCGTTCGTGCAGGCCGGTGACCAGGTCGGTCTCGCCGCGGCGATCCGGGCGAGCGCGGCCGCCGACCCCGACGCCGCCGGTCGCCCGCTCGCGCTCGCGCAGGGCCAGGTCGACGCGCAGGTCGACGAGATCCTCGCCGCCGGCCAGGCCGAGGTCGACCGGACGATCCTGCTGCTCGCGATCGCGTTCGTGCTCGGTGCCTTGTGCTCCGGGGCGCTCGCCGCGGCGGTCACCCGGCGGATCACGCGCGCCGTCCGGAGCGTCCAGGCGTCGCTCGACGCCATGGCGGACGGCGACCTCACGGTAGTCTCACCCGTCGAGTCGGGCGACGAGACCGGCCGGATGGCCGCCTCGCTCACCCGCGCCCAGACGTCGCTGCGGGCCACGCTCGCGGGCGTCGTCGAGACCGCGGCCGGTGTCGCGGCCTCCGCCGAGCAGCTCACCGAGTCCAACGGGCGTGTGGCGGGAGCGGCGCAGGAGACCAGCGCGCAGGCCGGGGTCGTCGCCTCGGCGGCGGAGCAGGTCAGCCGCAACGTCCAGGCGGTGGCGGCGGGCGCCGAGCAGATGGGTGCCTCCATCCGGGAGATCGCGCAGAACGCGACGGAGGCCGCCAAGGTGGCGCACAAGGCGACCGGCGTGGCCGAGGCCACCAACCAGCAGGTCGCCCGGCTCGGGGAGTCCAGTCAGCAGATCGGCAACGTGGTCAAGACGATCACCACCATCGCCGCGCAGACCAATCTGCTGGCCCTCAACGCCACCATCGAGGCCGCGCGCGCCGGGGCGGCGGGCAAGGGGTTCGCCGTCGTCGCGGGGGAGGTCAAGGAGCTCGCTTCGGAGACGGCCCGCGCCACCGAGGACATCGCGCGCCGGGTGGAAGCCATCCAGCTGGAGACCGCCGGGGCGGTGTCTGCGATCGCGGAGATCAGCGCCATCGTCACGTCCATCAACGACTTCCAGCTGACCATCGCGTCCGCGGTCGAGGAGCAGACGGCGACGACGAACGAGATGTCGCGCGGTGTGGCCGAGGCAGCGACCGGGTCCGGAGAGATCGCCGCGAACATCACGGGTGTGGCGTCCGCGGCCCAGAGCAGCACCGACGTGCTCGTGGAGGTCGGCGGACAGGTCGACGAGCTCGCGGTCCTGTCGCACCGCCTGCGGGACAGGGTGTCCGCGTTCACCTTCTGACCCGCTCACAACGCCCGCACCCGCGCCGATAGGCAGCACGACACCGGAACCCCGGTGGCCGACCCAGGAGGAACCGTGACGAGGATCCGCGTGCTGGTGGTCGACGACTCGGTCGTCGTCCGCCGACTCGTCACCGACGCGCTGTCGAGGGACCCGGAGATCGAGGTCGTCGGGGTCGCGGCCAACGGGAAGCTGGCCCAGTCCAAGGTGGCCCAGCTGGCACCGGACCTGGTCACCATGGACATCGAGATGCCGGAGATGGACGGCATCGAGGCGGTCCGCGCGCTGCGACGCTCGGGGCACCGGATGCCGATCGTCATGTTCTCCACGCTCACCGAGCGCGGCGCGTCGGCCACCCTCGACGCCCTCGTCGCGGGCGCCCAGGACTACGTGACCAAGCCGGCGAACGTCGGCAGCGTCCAGGAGTCGCTCGCGCAGGTCGCCGACAACCTGATCCCCAAGATCAAGGCGCTGGTGGGACCGGTCCGCAGCCGCGGCCCGCTGGGGACGACGACTGCCGCGCGTCCCGCGGTGCTGCCGACGCCCGCACGGACGCGCGTCGCGGTGCGTCCGGAACCGGCGTCGCACCCCGTCCGCGCAGTCGTCGTCGGCTCGTCGACGGGTGGTCCGGAGGCGTTGTCCAAGCTGCTCGCGGCGCTGACGACGCCGCCGTCGGTGCCGGTGCTCGTGGTCCAGCACATGCCCCCGGTGTTCACCCGGCAGCTGGCCGCCCGGCTCGACAGGCTCGGGCCCGCGCACGTGGTGGAGGCAGAGGACGGCACGGAGCTGCGTCCGGGCACGGTGCACGTCGCTCCCGGTGACCGTCACCTGGAGCTCCACCGTCGCGGCGACGTCCTGCGGACGGTGCTCACGGACGGACCGCCGGTGAACTACTGCCGCCCGTCGGTCGACGTCCTGTTCCGCTCCGCGGTGCGCGTGTTCGGCGGCGACCTGCTCGCCGTCGTGCTCACCGGCATGGGCGCGGACGGCCGGACCGGGTGCGAGGACGTCGTCGGTGCGGGCGGGACCGTCCTGGTGCAGGACGAGGCGACCAGCGTCGTGTGGGGGATGCCCGGTGCGGTCGCGACCGCGGGGTTCGCCCACCGCATCCTCCCGCTGATGGAGGTGGCCCCGACGATCGAGCGCGTGCTCGCCGAGGCCCACGCCGGTGAGAGGAGCTCTCGATGGGTCTGACCCCGGA
Organism: Cellulomonas sp. Root137; assembly: GCF_001426725.1. NCBI lineage: Bacteria > Bacillati > Actinomycetota > Actinomycetes > Micrococcales > Cellulomonadaceae > Cellulomonas > Cellulomonas sp. Root137. The sequence goes on from NZ_LMFG01000004.1 coordinate 4,045, forward strand.
GTCCTTCTCCTTCGTCGCCGACCTGGTGCGGCGGCGCAGCGCGATCCAGCTGGCACCCGGCAAGGAGTACCTCGTGGAGAGCCGGCTGCTGCCGCTGGCGCGCGAGGAGGGGATCGTCGACGTCGACGCCTACGTGAGGCGCGTCCGCGGCGGCGGCCGGGAGGCCGACCTCGTCCGCGTGGTCGAGGCGCTGACCACCAACGAGACGTCCTGGTTCCGGGACTCCACCCCGTTCGGGGCGCTGCGCTCGACCGTCGTGCCGGCCGTGGTCGCCACCCGCGGGCCGGCCACGCGCCTGCGGGTGTGGTCCGCCGCGTGCTCGACCGGCCAGGAGCCGTACTCGATAGCGATGACCCTCGCGGACTGCCTGCCGTCGAGCGCGTCGTTCGACATCCTCGCGACGGACCTGTCCGAGCAGGTGCTCACCCGCGCACGGGAGGGCCACTACAGCCAGCTCGAGGTCAACCGGGGGCTGCCGGCGCCGATGCTCGTCCGCCACTTCGCCCGGGCGGGTGCCGGGTGGGAGGTCGCCCCGCAGCTGCGCACCCACGTGACGTTCCGTGCGCACAACCTGCTCGACGCGCCCCCGGCCGGCGGTCCGTTCGACGTGGTGTTCCTGCGCAACGTGCTCATCTACTTCGACCTGCCCACCAAGCGCGCGATCCTGCGCCGCCTGCGGCAGGTGCTCCGTCCCGACGGCGCGCTGCTGCTCGGCGCCGCCGAGACCACCATCGGCGTGGACGACGACTGGGTCCGCATGCCCGCCGGCGCCGGCTCGATCTACCGCCCGCTGCGCCCGGTGCCCGACCCGCCGAGCATCCCGCAGCCCCGGACCGCGACGTGGTCCGCCCCCACCCCCGTCGTCCCCGCCTCCGTGCTGACCCGAGGAGCCCCCCGATGAGAGCGCTCGTGATCGACGACTCGCGCACGATGCGACGCATCGTGTCCGGGGCCCTGCACCCGCTCGGCTTCGAGACGCACGAGGCCGAGCACGGCCGCGCGGCGCTCGACCTGCTCGAGGACGGGCTGCAGGTCGAGCTCGCCTGCATCGACTGGAACATGCCCGTGATGGACGGTCTCACGTTCGTCTCGGAGGTCCGCGCGAACCCGGCGTGGCGGAGCATCACGCTGATGATGGTCACCACCGAGAGCGAGCAGGGACAGATCGTGCGCGCCCTCGCCGCGGGCGCGCACGAGTACCTGATCAAGCCGTTCACCCCTGACGCCATCCGGGGGAAGCTCGACCTGCTCGGGCTCCTCGCGGTCGAGGAGCACGCATGAGCACCGTCGTCGAGCACGACCAGGTCCTGGCCATCGCGCAGGAGGTCTTCGCCGCGATGGTCGACGGCGACGTGGGCCTGCTGCAGCCGTGGCCCGGCGAGCTGCCGGAGATCGAGGACGGCGTCGTCGCGTGGGTGGACCTGCACGGCCCGTGGCCGGGCCGCGCGGAGCTGACCACGTCCGGCGCCACCGCGGACGACCTCGCCCGTGCGCTGCTCGGCATGGGCGACGACGAGGTCGTCTCGTCGCTGGACCTGGTCGACGCGTTCGGCGAGGTGGCCAACGTGGTCGGCGGCAACGTGAAGTCGCTCCTGCCCCTCCAGGGCAGCCTCGGCCTGCCGCAGGTGGCGCCTGCCGCCCCGGCCGTGCCCGGTGCCCAGCTCGTGCAGGAGCTCCCGCTGTCCTGGCGCGGCCGCCCGTTGGTCGTCGCCGTGTGGGCGTTCGCCCAGCCCGCTCTCCCGGAAGGAACCCGACTCCCATGATCCGAGTCCTCGTCACCGACGACAGCCGCGTGATGCGGCAGATCGTCATCCGCACCCTGCGCCAGGCCGGCTACGACTGGGACGTCCGCGAGGCGGCCGACGGCGCCGAGGCCCTGGAGGCCATCCGGGCCGACGAGCCCGACGTCGTCCTGTCGGACTGGAACATGCCGAACATGAACGGCATCGACCTTCTGCGCCGGCTGCGCGCGGAGGGGTTCGGGACCCCGTTCGGCTTCGTCACGTCCGAGGGCTCCCCGGAGATGCGCGCGCAGGCCGAGGCGGCAGGTGCCCTGTTCCTCATCGCGAAGCCGTTCACGCCGGACGCGTTCCGCGAGGTCATCGACCCGGTGCTCGCATGAGCGCGCAGACGCCGCTGCCCTCCGCGAAGGACGTCCGCGAGCTGGTCGAGGGGCTCATCGGGCGCGACGTCCAGGTGACCACCGGGGGAGCGATGCTCGACCCGAAGGACGGGGACGGCACCCTCGTGGGTGTCTACGTGGACAACAGGCTCGCCATGTCCGCGATCGTCCTGCTCGACCTGCCGCTCGCCGCGTACGTGGGTGCCGCGCTCGGGCTGGTGCCCGTGCGGGTGGCCGCCGACGCGATCACGGAGAGCGTCCTGCCGCCCGCACTGTCCGAGAACGCGGGCGAGGTGCTCAACGTCATGGCGTCGCTGTTCAACGCCGAGGGCGCGCCTCACGTCCGGCTCGACGCGCTCTACGAGCCCCGTCACCCGCTGCCGGCCGACGTCGCCACCTGGGTGCTCGCGTACGTGCGGCGCACCGACCTGGACGTCGAGGTGGCGGGCTACGGGGCAGGCAGGTTCTCCCTCCTGGTCCTGTGAGCACCCGGTGCGGACTGTCCGTTCTGTCCGGAAGCCGATAACGTCCCTCGGGTGCATCCCTTCACGCCCGTCCCGCGTGAGCACTGGCACCGCCGGGACCTGCGGGAACGTCGTGCTGGTGGCCGCCGATGGCCGCGTCGGTCGGCACTGGTCCTGCTGTCCACGCTCGCGCTGGTGACGACTCCGATCGCATTGAGCTCGGCCCCGGACCCGATCCAGCCGGGCGACTTCGCGGCGCTCCTGACGCTGCGGGACGACGACCCGGCCACGCGGTCGGGCGTACGGGCCCCGGCGAGCACGTCGCCGACCGCGACAGCGCCCGCGACGAGCGCACCGCCGGCCGCGGTCCCGCCGAGCGCCTCGGTCGCCCCGACCGCCCCGGCGACGTCCGCGGCACCCGTCGCGCCGGTCGCGCCCGCCCAGCCGCCCGTCCCGACCGTGAGCGACGAGATCGTCACGCGCACCAACGCCGAGCGTGCCGCCGTCGGGCTCGCGCCCTTGGCGGTCTCCGCCTGCGGGACGGAGCAGGCTGCGGCGCGCACCGCCCTCCTGGTGGCCGAGGACCGGTTCGAGCACGACCCGCTGGAGCCCGTCCTGGAGGCGTGCGCCGCGCGCGCGGTCGGGGAGAACCTGGCCCTCGGCTACCCGACGCCGCTGGCCGTGGTCGCGGGCTGGATGGGGTCCGACGGGCACCGCGCGAACATCCTCAACCCGACGTACACGCAGATCGGTGTCGCCTGTACCGCGAGCCCGAAGGGTCAGCTCTGCGCGCAGGTGTTCCTGGGCTGATCCCGCAACATCGGGGTCACACAGTTCTGCCACACTGCGCGCATGTCTTCGACCCCCTCCACGCAGACAGAGCGTCCTGCGCCCCCGACGAACGCCGTCGACCGCTACTTCAAGATCACCGAGCGCGGTTCGACCATCGGTACCGAGATCCGTGGTGGTCTCGTCACCTTCTTCACGATGTGCTACATCATCGTGCTCAACCCGCTGATCATCGGGACCGTCCAGTCCGGGGACGGCCTGTTCCTCGGTGGCGGCGACGCCCCGAACCTGGCAGCCGTCGCGGCGACGACCGCGCTGGTCGCCGGCGTGATGTCCATCCTCATGGGCGTCGTCGCCAACTTCCCGCTGGCGCTCGCGGCCGGGCTCGGCCTGAACGCCGTCGTCGCCTACTCCATCGCCTCGCTGCCGGGCATGTCCTGGCAGGACGCGATGGGCCTGGTGGTTCTCGAGGGCCTGATCATCCTGGTCCTGGTGCTCACCGGCTTCCGCGAGGCCGTCTTCCGCGCGGTCCCGCTCGAGCTGAAGACCGCCATCAGCGTCGGCATCGGCCTGTTCATCGCCTTCATCGGTCTGGTCGACGCCGGCTTCGTGCGGATCCCCGCCAGCATGGCCACCCCGGTGGAGCTCGGCATCGCCGGCTCGCTGGCCAGCTGGCCGCTCCTGGTGTTCGTGTTCGGGCTGCTGCTCGCCATCATCCTCATGGTCCGCAAGGTCCGGGGCGCCATCCTCATCTCGATCGTCTCGGCGAGCGTGCTGGCGTTCTTCATCGAGCTGATCGGCAACATCGGGAGCAAGACCGACGAGACCGGTGCCGTGGTCAACCCCGCCGGCTGGTCGCTCGAGGTCCCGCACTGGCCCGAGGGCGGCATCGTCGCGGCGCCGGACTTCTCGCTGGTCGGCCAGTTCTCGTTGTTCGGCTCCATCGAGTCCATCGGCCTGGTCGCGGTCATCCTGCTGGTGTTCTCGCTGCTCCTCGCCGACTTCTTCGACACCATGGGCACCATGGTCGCCGTCGGTGGCGAGGCCGGCCTGCTCGACAAGGACGGCAACCCGCCGAAGACCAAGCAGATCCTCATCGTCGACTCGATCGCGGCGGCGGCCGGTGGTGCGGGCAGCGTCTCGTCCAACACCAGCTACATCGAGTCCGCGTCGGGCGTCGGCGACGGTGCGCGCACCGGGCTGGCGGCGGTCGTCACGGGCATCGCGTTCCTGCTGGCCACGTTCCTGGCGCCGCTGGTGGCGCTGGTCCCGTTCGAGGCGGCCACCCCGGCGCTCGTCGTCGTCGGCTTCCTCATGGTCACCCAGATCGCCGGCATCAACTGGCGCAACTGGGAGGTCGCCATCCCGGCGTTCCTCACCATCATCATCATGCCGTTCTCGTACTCGATCACGGCGGGCATCGGCGCGGGCATCATCACGTTCGTGGTGATCAAGCTGGCCGTCGGCAAGGTGCGGGAGATCCACCCGTTCATGTGGGTGGCCTCGGCGATGTTCGTCGCCTACTTCCTCATCGGCCCGATCAAGGCTGCGTTCGGCATCTGACAGCTCACGCACGAGGGGCCGGGTCCGCGACGGACCCGGCCCCTCGTCGTCCGCTCAGCGCCGGACGGCCGCGACGATCGTCTCGACGGCGGGCAGCAGCTGCCCGAAGGACTTCTCGTACAGGGCCGCGTCACCGCGGTAGGGGTCGACCACGTCGTCGTCGGCCGGTCGGTGCGCCGCAAGCCCACGGCGGGCCGCGGCGACCGGGATGAGCGCCCGCAGGCGGTCGGCCGTCGTGGCGTTGGAGCCGGGGAGCGTGGCGGGGTCCACGTCGGTGGCCAGCCGTGCCAGTTCCCGCAGCGTGAACGTGCGGCGCACGGCGGCGGGGGCCAGCTCGACGATGGCGGACCGGTGCCGGCGGGTCAGCGCGAGCACCAGGTCGGCCTGCTGCACCATGCCGGCCACCAGCTGCCGCGCCTCGAAGTTGCGGGGGTCGACGCCCTGCGCCGCCACGAGCGCCGCGATCTCGTCGGTCATCGGGTGACCGACCATCGCGCCCGTGCCCGCCGAGCCCACCTCGATCGCCGGAGCCAGCCCGCCGGCGGCGTCCCGCCCGCGGTAGGCCGCGCCGAGCCCGGCGGCCAGCAGGCGCTCCGCCGCCGGCGACCGGCAGATGTTGCCGGTGCAGACGACGAGGACGCGCAGGGGCTCGGCCAGGTCAGAGGGGGTCACGGGCACCATCTTGGGGGACCGGCCCGCGGATCCTGGCATCGAGTGACCCGATCGGCGCACACATCTCACCCCCGACAGGGGGACCACCCAGGACACGCCGGTACCATTCCGACCGCGGTCGCCCGAGCCGGGCGGCGGCGTGTCCAGGGGGAGAGAGACGTCGTGACGCACCCGGGCTGGGGGGACGGCTGGAACGGGCAGCCGGTCCCGGAGGCGCCGCAGCACCCGGAGACGGTCCGGCGCCGGCGCTCCTCGTACGTCCGCGCTCGCCGTCGTCGCGTGCTCAAACGGGTGCTCATCGGGTGCGGCCTCGCGCTGCTGGTCGTCGTCGGCCTGGGTGTCTGGCTGGTGACCGACGCGCTGCGCGCCGCCGACGCCCTCGAGGCCGCGCGCGCCGACGTGCAGGAGCTCCAGGAGCAGGTGCGAGCGGGCGACTCGGAGGCGGCCGACAGGACCCTGGTGCAGCTGCAGGCACACTCGTCGACGGCCGCCCGTTCGACCACGGGACCCGTCTGGACCCTCGCCGGCTCCCTGCCCTGGGCGGGTCCGAACGTGCGGGCCGTGCAGACCGTCGCGGGCGCGGTCGACGACCTCGCGCAGAGCGCCCTGCCGTCGCTCATGCAGGCTACGACGATCGTCGACCCGGCGGCGCTGGCGCCCGTCGGTGGGCGCGTGAACCTGGCGCCCCTCCAGGAGGCCGCACCGGCGATCGTCGCCGCCGACGACTCCGTGCAGATCACCGCGCAGCAGCTCGAGGAACTCGACACCTCGGCGCTGATCGGCATGGTCGCCGAGCCCGTCGACACCCTTCGCGACCAGGTGGCCGACGTCGCGGTGACCACCGCCACAGCGGCCCGGGCCGCGCTGCTGGTGCCCGCAATGATGGGCGCCGACGGGCCGCGCGACTACCTGGTGCTCGTGCAGAACAACGCGGAGCAGCGTGCGACTGGCGGCATCCCGGGCTCGGTGATGCACCTGCACGCGGACGCTGGGGCGGTGACCGTGGTCGAGGAGCGGTCCGGTGGATCCCTTAGCGGACTGTCGGAGCCTGCGCTGCCCCTGACCGACGCTGAGAACGCGCTCTTCGGCCCCCTGCTCGGCACCGACATGCGCGACGTCACGTTCACCCCGGACTTCCCGCGGACCGGGGCGCTGGCCAAGGCGATCTGGGAGCAGAAGGTGGGCGGCACGATCGACGGCGTGCTCTCGATGGATCCGGTCGCTCTCGGGCTGGTCCTCGAGGCGACCGGGCCCGTGACGCTCTCGGACGGGTCGTCACTCTCGGCCAGTGACGCGGCGCAGCGCCTGCTCAACCAGGTCTACCTGGAGATCGAAGACCCTCGGCAGCAGGACGCCTACTTCTCGGACACCTCGCGCTCGGTCTTCGCCGCTGTGGTGGGGGGCCAGGGTGACGCGCCTGCGGTGATGGACGCGCTGGCCGAGGCTGCACGCCAGGGCCGGCTCATGGTGTGGTCCGCCGACGAGGACGAGCAGACCCAGCTGGCGCCCACGGTGCTCGGTGGAGCGCTCCGCGGGGTCGACGGCGACTCCGCCGTGATCGGGGTCTACCTCAACGACGGCACCCAGGCGAAGGTGGGCTACTACCTGGACCTGACCGTCGACGCGGAAGCGACGACGTGCCGTCCGGACGGCTCGCAGATCGTCGATGCCGTGGTCACGCTGACCTACGACGCCCCCGCGGACGCAGCCGCGCTGCCCTCGTACCTGGTGGGTCTGGACGACATTGTTCCCCTCGGGGACATTCGGACAAATGTCCTGATCTACGCACCGGCTGGTGGTGGAATCGAATCGGTGCGGGTGAAACCCGAGCCGCAGGGTGTGAACGCCCAGGTGCACGACGACTTGGGGGTAGCGGCTCGGACATTTACACTCAAACCGGGCGAGAGTGGGACGCTTGATCTGCAGATCGTGACCGGCCGGAAACAGACTGGAAACGTGCATATCCACACGACGCCGACTGCCCGCCAAAAGGGTGACGCAATCGCGGGTTCCGCATGTGAGAAGTAGCAGGTACGGTTGCCTCGGTACTCAACTCAAGCCACTCCTGTAACACGACCGTCCGGGGGGACACCCACATGAAGATTCGTCGCACCGCTCTGGTCGCTGTTGCTGCCGTGGCACTCGCGCTCGTTCCGTCCGCTGCCTTCTCCTACGGCGCCGGTGACTTCTCCAACAAGGGCACCGTCTCCGACGCCACGCCCGCCGCCGGTGAGAGCTTCACCGTGACCGTCACCGGCCCTGCCGGTGCCAACGTCACGCTGACCGTCACGAGCAACCCGGCCTCGCTGCCGGACTCGTCCATCACCATCGCCGGCACCAAGTCGCTCACCAAGGTCACCAACGCCTCGGGCACCGCGGTCTTCACCGTCACGCTGAGCCAGGCCGGCACGTTCACCGTGGTCGCCACGGACACGGCCTCGGGCGCCGTCCTGAGCACCCAGACGGTCGCCGTCGCGGCCGCTGCGGGTGCCGCGGGCAGCCTGAGCTCGACCGGTTCGAACGCGCTGCCGATCGCCCTGGGTGCCGGTGCGCTGGTCCTCGTCGGCGCCGGTGGCGTCGTCGTCGCCCGTCGTCGTCAGGCTGGCGTTCCGGCCTGAATGGCCTAGCACCTCACACGAGAGCCCCGCGCCGGATGGTGCGGGGCTCTCGTGTGTGTGGAGCAGTACGTGCGGTCTCTCTCGCCTGAGGGTTGAGCCTCTTCCCAGGCGGGTGCGGGTAGGCCTCCGGCTCCTCACGTCGGTTCGGAGCCTGGTCGAGCCTCCGGCGGCGCAGAAGCCCCATGGCGACCTCGCCGAGCGTTGAGAGCGCGGCGGGCGGATGCACGTGGCCCGCGAGTCGATGCGATGCTCCGGCACCGTCGGCGGATCCCCGGGTATCGCTCTGCGGCCACGCCGTGTCCTCACTGTGGAGGACATGCCGGTGGCCCCGGACACCAGTGAGTCCGGGGCCACCGTGACGGATCGCCGTGCGGTCAGCTGCCGGGGCGCTGGTGCTGCGCCGGAGCGTTCTGTGCCTGCTGACGCTGGAAGTCCTTCAGCTGTGTCTCGCTCAGGGAGTCGCCTGGCCAGAGGGTTGTGGGACCTGAGACTGCTCCGGTCGGCTCGGAAACCTGAGGAACGCGGCCGGTCACCGGGTTCTTGCGCTTCTTGCGGCTTGTCCGGCCGGAGTCCGCCGAGGTGGCTGGCGTCGGCGTGTAGTCGTAGTACGCGTACTGCTCGCCCTGCTTGCGTTTCTGGCGGTTCACCACGATGCCGAGGATGCGCGCGCCCACTGTCTCGAGGTTGCCAACGGACTCCGCCAGCTGGTTGCGGTGCAACTTGTCCGCACCGACGACGAGCAGCGCACCTCCGGTCAGCTTCGACAGGATCGCGGCGTCCGTCACGGGCAGCAGGGGAGCGGTGTCGACGATGACGACGTCGTACTGCTTCGTCAGCTTCTCCAGCAGGTTGGCCATGGCCAGAGAGCCGAGCAGCTCGCTCGGGTTCGGCGGCACCTGCCCGGCCGGCAGCACGTGCAGGAACCCGTTGCCCCATGGCTGGATGACATCCTCGACGCTTGCCCGACCGATGAGCACGGTCGTGAGCCCGACGCTGCCTTCGAGGCCCATGTACTTGGCCACGGAAGGGCGGCGCAGGTCTGCGTCGATGAGCGCGACGCGTGTGCCGGCGTCCGCCAGCGTGATCGCCACGTTGATCGAGGTCGTCGACTTGCCCTCGCCGGGGAGCGACGAGGTGATGACGATCGACTGCGGCCGGTCGGCGATGTCGAGGAACTGCAGGTTGGTACGAAGGCGGCGGAAGGCCTCGGACCGTTGGCTGTGCGGGCTGCTCTGCACGATTAGCGGGTGCTGTGGAGCGTCCTCGTCGTTCGGGATGATCCCGATGACTGAGGTGTCCGTGACGCGGGCAACGTCGGCGTCGGAGCGGACCCGAGTGTCGAGAACCTCGCGGAGGATTGCAGTACCGACGCCGACGGCAAGACCGACCAGCAGACCGAGCGCGATGTTCAGCTTGAGATTCGGCGACGAGGGGGCTTCGGGCGCTGCCGCGTCACGCACGATCGACACCTTGACTGAGGAGTCGCCGCCGCCGCTCGGGGTCTCGAGGTCCGCGATGACGTCCTTGAACTGCACAGCGACTGCGTTGGCCACCGCCGCGGCGATCGCCGGGTTCTCGTCTGTCACGGCGACGTTGATGAGCGAGGTGTTCAGCGGCGACTCGGCACTCACTCGCCCGGCCAGAGCATCCGTGCGCGTGTCGAGCCCAAGGTCGTCGATGACCGGCTCCAGGACGCGAGGGCTCGAGACGAGCTGTGTGTAGGACGTGACCTGCTGCCGTGTGAAGTTCGCACCCTGCAGGAGGTCGCTAGAGGACGCGCCGCCCTGGACAGACACGAAGAGCTGAGTCGAGGCGGTGTAGACCGGTGTCATGGCCAACGACGCGGCGACCGCAGCGGCGGTGGCGAGCACGGCGATGATCACGACGGACATCCAGCGCTTGCGCAGAATGACCAGATAGTCCTGAAGTTCCACGACCTGCTTCTCCCCGTGCCCCGTGCGCCGCGGGTGTGACGCGGGTCGATTCTCTCATGCGTTGAACCGGACAACTGCTCGGCGTCGATCCCGGGTGGGAGCGGACCCATATTGGGCGTCCGGGCGAGTTATCCGCCGTCTCGGATCGCGCCGAGCCAGCGCCCCGTGTCATCATTTGTCCGAATTGCTCGTGGAATTGGCGCTGTAGTATTGGGCACCTATTCGCGGTCAGATCGCGGACGCCTTCCAGGCCGGGGGACCAGGATGACCGATCAAGAGATGGCGCGCCGCCATGCCCCGGACACGGCGCAATCCGATGCGCCCTCCCGCGCAGACGGACTAGGGCGATGGTGGGTCGGCTACGCCGCCCGAACGGCCGCGACCGACGCAGTCTGCGTGATCCTCGCTCTCCTCGTGGCCTACGTGGTGCGGATCGATGGGAGCGTCACGACGGTCTCCGGTGAGTACTCGCCGAGCTATCTCGTCGTCACGATCGTGCTCGCTGCGGCCTGGCTCGCTTCGCTCGAGCTCGGCAGGACTCATGACAGGCGACTTGTCGGCACCGGACCAGCGGAGTACGCGCGGGTCTTCTCTGCGACATGGCGCCTCTTCGCCATCGTGGCCGTGATCGCCTACCTCCTGAAGATGGACATCGGGCGGGGATACCTGGCGATCGCCGCCCCTCTAGGTCTCACGATGCTGCTTCTCACGCGCTACCTCTGGCGCCAGTGGCTGCACGGCAAGCGCGACGCCGGCGGCTTCCAGTCCGGGATCGTCGTCATCGGACACCGGCAGCAGGCAGCCAGCCTCATCGATGAGCTCGGCAAGAACCCGCGAGCCGGTTACACCGTGGTCGGGGTCTGTGTTCCGGCTGGCGAGGTAGAGCCTGGCGAGCACGTCTACACGGTGCCGGTGCTCGGGACCCTTAGCGATGCTGCGGACGTCGCGGTGAGGATCCGCGCGTCCGCCGTTGCCGTGGCCGGGTCCGATGTCATCACCTCGGAAGCGGTTCGTCGGCTGGGCTGGGATCTTGAAGGAACGAACGTCGACCTCGCGTTGACACTCTCCCTGATCGACGTCGCCGGTCCCAGGGTGCTGATGCAACCAGTGAGCGGACTACCTCTGATGTATGTCGACGAGCCGCGCTTCACTGGGGTGAAGTACGTGGCGAAGGTCATCTTCGACTGGACGGCGGCTGCGGCCTTCACGGTGCTGCTCTCACCCGTGCTGGTCTTCATAGCCATCATCGTGGGATGCACCAGCCGCGGACCGGTGCTTTACACCCAGGATCGCATCGGCAAGGACGGCAGGAACTTCCGGATGTTCAAGTTCCGATCGATGGACGCTGACGCGCACAGCCGGTTGGGCGAGGTGCTGGCGGCCGAGGGGATCGGCGAGATCGGCATGTTCTACAAGCCCAAGAACGATCCAAGGGTGACGACCGTGGGGCGATTCCTCCGGCGCTACTCCCTCGACGAGCTTCCTCAGCTCTTCAACGTGCTTCGGGGAGACATGAGCCTTGTGGGACCGCGACCGCAGATCGCGGAGGAGGTGGCGCGGTACGACCGCACCGGCCATCGGCGTCTCCTGGTCAAGCCCGGCCTCACCGGGCTCTGGCAGGTCTCGGGGAGATCTGATCTGTCGCCTGAAGCTGGGCTCAGGATGGACGTGAACTACGTCGAGAATTGGACCCTTTTCGCGGATCTCCTGATCCTGGCCAGGACGATGAAGGCGATGCTGGGTCGCGAGGGCGCGTACTAGTGGGCGGCGTGATTGCTCACGAGTGGATCAGCAGGACCGGAGGATCGGAGAAGGTTCTCGACGCGATGGTCGCTGCTTTCCCGGGCGCGAAGGTGCTGACGCTGTGGAACGACGATGCCGGTCGGCGCTACCCCGGCAGGGACGTCCAGGAGTCGTGGATGGCCCGAACTCCGTTCCGTCGGCACAAGGCCCTCGCCCTGCCGGCGATGCCGATGACCTGGCGGGACCGCGACATCGCCTCGGTCGACTGGATCCTGGCGAGCTCTCACCTCTTTGCACACCATGTGTCGCTCGCCGGTGCACCCGACGTGCCGAAGTACGCCTACGTCTACACCCCGGCTCGCTACGTCTGGACTCCCGAGCTCGACACCCGGGGTGCCGGACTCGCCGCGCGTGCACTCGCGCCGGCCCTCAAGCACATCGATCGCAAGCGAGCGCAGGAACCGGACAAGATCGCAGCGATCAGCAACTTCGTCCGAGAGCGGATCGAGAGCTCGTGGCTGCGGGACGCCGATGTGATCTATCCGCCGGTCGACGTCCGCAACATCCAGGCGGGTGAGCCCTGGGCGGACACGCTGGAGGGGAGGGACCGGCAGATCTTCGAGTCGCTGCCTGCCGACTTCGTCCTTGGCGCCTCACGGTTCGTCCCGTACAAGCGACTAGAACAGGCGATCGAGATCGGTGAAGCGGTCGGGCTGCCCGTGGTTCTGGCGGGCGACGGGCCTGACCGGCGTCGGCTCGAGGCCCTCGCGGAAGATTCTGCGACGGACGTCTTCTTCGTCGGTGCGCCGTCGGATCAACTGCTCTACGCCCTGTTCGAGCGCGCAGTCGTGTACGTGTTCTTGGCCATCGAGGACTTCGGCATCATGCCCGTGGAATCCCTGGCCTTGGGCACACCTGTGATCGTCCCCGATGCGGGTGGGGCGAGCGAGACCGTCGTGGATGGCCTTCACGGGGCGCATATCCACGAGCTCTCATCACCCGAGGCAAAACGAGATGCCTTCAACCGGGCGACCAGCGTGAGTGCCGAGGCGTGCAGGATCCGCGCGCGAGACTTCGACACCGAGCGCTTTGATCAAGAGATCACCACTTGGGTGGCGAACGCATGAGCGCGTCAGTCCGGGGAGGTTCCGCGTGAGTGGCGCAACCGTGCGTGTCAGTTGCGTCGTCCCGACGCACGGCAGGCCGGCTGAACTGACCCGAGCGGTCGCTGGCATCTGCGGTCAGACGCTCGTGCCGCTCGAGACGTTGATCGTCGACGACGTCGGGGACGGCGCTGCGGCCGACGCAGTCTCCACGGCCAGCTTCCGTACCGCTGGTGTTCGGGTGGTGGAGGACCCGACGGACGACGGGTCGGCGGGGCGGTCCCGTAATGCAGGAGCTCGACTCGCCGTCGGCGACGTGATCGCCTTTCTGGACGACGACGACGAGTGGGATCCCGAGTACCTCGAGCGCGCGGTGCGGGCGCTCGAGGACGACGCGGTCGGCTTCGTGGTGACCTGGACGCGCAGGTCGGACGGGGTGCGAACGGTCCCTGACGGAGCGATGCCCCCGGGATTGGGGCCTTCTGACGTCTACGGGGACAATCCGGGCTTCTATGGAAGCAACGTGATCTTCCGCCGATCCGTCCTTGACGACGTCGATGGCTTCGACGAGTCGTTGCGAGTCCTGAACGACCTGGACCTGCTGGTTCGGTTGCTCGAACACGGGGAGGCGTATGCCGTGGTGACGCAGGCCGGAGTTACGCGTCACGTGCATGCTGTCGGGCAATTGTCGTCGATCGCGACACCTGGGCGTCGAGGCGCTGGGTACATCGCCAAGCACTCGGCGAAGTTCAATCGACAGAATCGTCGGCAGCTGCGGCGCATGGACTTCAAGTCGACGCTGCTCCACGACGCCAGTCGGTGGCGCCGCGCTGTCGCGGCGATCGGTCTTGCCCTGAGCACGTCGCCAGCCGAGTACTGGCGAGCGGCGTCGAAGCGCTGGCGGGGGACGACGATCGAGTACGTCTCCCGGGGTCGGAACTGATGGTGAGCCAGATAGCAGTCTTGGTGGTGAACTATCACTCGTCCTCGTCGGTCGCGACCATGCTGGCGAGCGTCCTGGCGGCGGAGGAGGACCTCGCCAGGGTCGTCGTGTCTCTCGTGGACAACTCGGTGGACGCAGCAGAGTGGGTGTCGCTCGAGGAGATCGTCGCCGACGCTCGCGCGCGCGGCCTGCAGGTGACACTGACGCGGGCACCGGAGAATCTCGGGTTTGCGGCGGGGAACAATCGCGCCTATGCGGCGGTGGCCTCCGCGTCGCCCGCGGCGGTCCTGCTGCTGAACCCGGACTGCGAGGTGACCAGTGGCTCCCTTGGATCTGCTCTGGCCGATGTCTTGGAGGACGAGGGAGCGGCGCACTACGCGCCGACGCGGCAGGGTGGCCGTCGACTGTCAGGTGTCTCGGAGCTCAGTCTCGTCAGTGGCCGGAAGCGACAGCTTCCCGCTGGTCAACTCGGCGCCGAGCGACCGTGGCGCGTGAGATTCCCGGATGGTCATTGCATCGCATTGAGCCGAGAGCTCTGGGAGCGGGCCGGAGGTCTCGACGAGAGATTCTTCTTGTACTGCGAGGAGGCGGACCTGGTGCTCCGGACGCAGTGCCGGCTGAGGGCGCTGTCTCGCCTGGAGATCGACCACATCGGCGGAGGCACCACGGGAGGCGGAGACGCGAAGTCCGACGTCACGTACTTCCACGGAAGTGAGAGCGTGGTCCGACTTGTGAAAACGCACTTCGGTTGGTCTGGTTGGTTGATGGGTGTCCTGAGCGGCAGAGGGGCGCTTGCGGGACAAGCGTTCTTGTCGGGTCATCGATCGGGCTCGCTGGCCGTCATTCAGGGCTCTATCGCCGGAATGCGCCCTTCACGAAAGGCTCGCGCCGCATGAGTGCGCTTGACGGAACCGCGCCGGTCGAGCCGCCGCAGCCGGGCTCGGTGTTCGCTACGGTGATCCCCTGCTTTCGACCGTCCGTGGCGGAGCTTGAGCAGGCGTGCATGCGAATGAAGGAGTTTGGTCTCGTCGTGCTCGTCGACGACTCGGGGGACGAGGTCAACGCGCTCGACACGTTGGGTTCGGTCGCCGAGATCGTGGTGATGCCTAGCAACAGCGGGATCGGCGCGGCTCTCAACGCTGGCGTCTCAAGGGCGATCGGCCTTGGCGCACAGGTGGTTATGACGCTTGATCAGGACAGTCTTCCCGACAGCGCTTATGTCGCCGCTGCGGTAGCGCTCGTGGCGGACCCAGGACGCGACTACCCGGTGGTGGTGCCAGCACGGATCGGGCCGGGACCCGAAGCGGTAGACGGCGGTCAACTGCAGGCCCGCTGGCCCATCCAGTCCGGCATGGTCATCGCAGCGTCGGCCTTCGCCGAGGTCGGATCGTTCGACGAGTCGATGTTCATCGATTCCATCGACGTCGACTTTGTGATCCGACTCCGAGCTGCCGGGCGTGCTCCTGTCGCACTGGACACTGGGTACGTCTCTCATCGGCTAGGGACGGTTGGTTCGCTCCGTTCGCCCGTCGGTGGACGCACACTCCAGTACACCTGGCACTCCCCGACGCGGAGGTACTACATCTTTCGGAATCGCGTGCGACTGCTCCAGAAGCACGGCGCCCGTTACCTCATGCCTGGAGTTGCAGGGCTTGCGCGAGAGGTGCGGTCGCTGTGTGCGTGCTTGGCAGGTGGACCTGAGCGCCGTCCTTCGCTGTCCGCAGCGGTGCGAGGTCTCTGGGACGGGCTGACCCGCGTTGAGGGCCGAATTCCGGAGCAGCATCTGGCGGCGATCGACAAATGATCCAGACAAGGACTGCACCGCAGGCGAAGGCTGTGGACAAAGCCGCGGACGGCCAACCCCGCCAGCAGAGATCATTCGTGCTCTTCGTCTCTCTGGTATTCGCCTATACCGTGCTCGGGCCTGGAGTGAACGTTCTCCTGGGCGGCCGCCTGCCTCCGACGATCTATGCAACGGCTCCCGTCACTGCTACACGCCTGGGCGGACTCGTGGAGACGGCGTGCTTTCTCGCCGTCGTCGCCGTGGCGTGCTGGATCCTTGCCCGCTCGCTGCGGGGAGTCCAGGCGCCGCTGTGGCACGCCGTTACGTTCAGCACGCTGCTTGTCGCGATGTCGCTGGTCACCGTCGTGACATCGGGATCAGCTCCCAATCTGCGCACCCTGGTGGTGCTTCTGCTCGTCTGCTGGACGATGCGCGCACTCCGCCCATCGGTCCGGGATCTCGCGCTTTTCGGCTACCTCACGATCACCCTCGCCACGGTGAGCCTGGCAATGGGTGTCTTGTCGGACGCCGGCTGGATCTTTGGATCGAACATCGAGGGTGCCGAGACAAAGGGGCTGATCTACAGCGGGCTCCTAGCAGGGCCGTACTCCCAGATGAATCCGCTCGGTATGGCGCTCGCGATGGGCCTTCCGTTCGTTTCTCTGGTGCCTCGGGCGTGGCTCCGCCGTGCTGGCTACGCATTCGTTCTCGGAGCCTTGGTGCTGACCGCGTCGCGTACCGCGCTGGTGGCCGCGGTCGTGATGCTGGTGGTGTTCCTCGTCTCGGTCGCCGTGCGGAGCTCAGCGCGAACTGTCCTGGCTGCAGCGTCTCTGGTGATCTCGGTCGTCATCGTGGCACTCCCACTGTCGACAGAGAACGCCCGAGCGTTCACAGAAAGGGGCCAAGTCTGGGTGCAGGCGCTCGACACGGTCCGAAGCGGAGCAGGTCCACTGACGTTCGGCCAAGGGACGAAGGCTTTCCAGGCCGGCTCGGCACTGACTGACTCGATCGGCTTCGTACGTAATCACGGTCACAACCAAGCCGTCACGCTTCTCGTCATGGGCGGAGCACTCGCGCTCGTGTGCCTGGGCGCGCTTATCTGGGCTGCTGTCGTGCGTGCCGCTGCAGTGGCGCCCGCGTCGCTAGCGCCGGGCCTGTTCGTCGTCTGTCTCTTGACGATCGGTGTTGCAGAGACCGCGTTGCGGTTCGAGGTATTCGACGGGAACGCGTGGATCGCGTGGTGCGGCGTGTTCGCAATCATCAATCTCTCCGCTGATCCGACGGGCGTACCAGGCAACGCGCAGCCTGAGGGCCGTCGTCGCGCGCTGCCGACCTCACCCCGACCGCGTGTCTACACGACGTTCGGGCGCGCATGAGCACTGGCCCGTCCAGCGGGTCGATGTCCCGCCACGTACTTCTCTCAGTTGCAGGAAACGCATTTCCGCCGCTCGCGGCGCTGATCATCGCTCCGATCCTTGCGCGGACTCTGGGTGTCGACGACCGTGGAGTAGTCGCGGCAGCGCAGGGCCCCTTCGTACTTCTGGTGACAATCGCTGGATTCGGCATCCCCGAGGCGGTCACCTACGCATCCGCACGGTTCCCGTCCACTCAGCGAGTGGTGTTCCGTCGAGGACTCGGCTGGGTGTCGGTCGCCGGAGTCGTGGGGTCGCTCCTCGCGCTTCTGGCGTCGGACTGGCTCAGTGACGGGAGCTCCGCCACTCAGGCACTGATCGTGCTCTCGCTGCTCGGCGTCGTCCCCACGCTCTGGCTCGGGGTCCTGAGGGCGCGGGCGTCAGCCCTCCATGCGTGGAGCGTGGTTGCGCAGGAGCGTGCCAGCTCGGCGGTTCTGCGAGCCGGCGCCATTGCTGCGCTCGCCGCCACAGGCGAGCTGAATACGCTGAGCGCCACGGTGGTCCTGACCTTCGGGCCGATTCTCGGCGCTGTTGCGTATCTTCGGCTTCCTGCTCCGATGGCGGATCCCGAGGCGAGCTCGGACACCTTCGGAACACGCTCGATGTTCGCCTACGGCTCGCGTGTCTGGCTCGGTGCGGTCTCCGGCATTCTTCTCATCAGGCTCGACCAGGCTGTCATGGCGCCGCTGGCCGGAACGAGGGAACTCGGGTACTACGTCGTGGCGGTGGCGATCGGCGAGGTCCCGCTCATCGTCAACAGCGCAATCCGTGACGTGACGTTCACAGCAGAGAGCGTAGGTGGGGCCGCGTCGTCGACCACGCGGTTGACCGCCGCCGCGCGCGTGTCGGGCTCGATCACTGCCGCGATCGCTGTCGTTCTTGCGCTTGTGACACCATTCTTGGTGCCGCTCGTGTTCGGGCTCGAGTTCTCCGACGCGATTCCCGCCACTCTCGTACTCCTAGCTTCTGTCGCGATTTCCACTCCGGGGTCGGTAGCAGGGGCGGGACTTGCTGGCCGCGGAAGGCCCGGCCTCCGCAGTGCGAGCCTTGCCACGGCTTGCGTGGTGAACGTGATCGCACTCGTGCTGCTGGCGCCGATTCTGGGTGCACTCGGCGCGGCTCTTGCAACGTTCGTCGGGAATCTGGTGTCGGCGAACCTCAACATCCTTGCAATGTCGAGGACGTCGGACGCGCGTGCGACAGGCTTCTATGGCCTGCGACGGACGGACGTCGACCTGCTCAGACAGGTCATCCGACGTGTTCGAGGCCGCCGCCGCCCGCCTGCTGGGTCCGAGGTCAACTGAAGTGGTAGCGGGGAGAGCTGTGATCGTGGATGTGCGTCAACAGGTCAGGCGTCTTGCGAGCGCGCTGCGTGCGCGCAGCATCTGCGCGCTCCTCGAGGTTCGAAGCATGCTGAGCCGGCGGCCGCTCACCGGCGATCCGGAAAGCCCCACCGTGTCGATGACGACGTATGGAGCACGAGCTTCGCGAGTCCACCTTGCCGTTGAATCCATCGGACGCGGGCGGAGGAGGCCGGGCCGACTGATCCTCTGGGTAGATGACCCCGACCTGTACAGCCACCCGCCCCGCGGAGTGTCTCGTGCGATGCAGCGGGGAGTCGAACTGATGCTCACGGAGAACCGCGGCCCTCACACGAAGTACTACCCGACTGTTCAGGCTGGCGTTGGTCAGGGCGTTTCTCTCGTCACCGCCGATGACGACATCCTCTATCCGAGGCGGTGGCTCGGGGCGTTGTGTCGCGCAAGCCAAGAGAGCCCGGGGGCGGTCATCGCGTTTCGCGCACACTGGATAACGACAACGGAGGGCGCACTTGACGCCTACGCGAGCTGGCCCTCGTGCCCGATCGAGACTCCGTCACGTCGCGTCTTCGCCACGGGCGTCTCGGGGGTGCTCTATCCGCCAGACATGCTCGACGCGATTGCGCAGCGTGGCGACGAGTTCATGGCGGTGTCGCGGAGGAACGATGACATTTGGCTGCACTGGGTTGCTTTGCGAGCCGGTGTCGCCGTCCGCCAGGTCGGTCCTCGATCGGAGCACTTTCCCATCGTCCCGCGCAGCCAGCAGAGCGGGCTGCTGCTCAAGAATCTGGGGCAGTCGTTCAACGATCAGATCATTGCCGAGCTGTACGCCCCAGAGGACGTCGCGTTGATCGACGAGCACCCGGCCTGAGCGCGTCTTCAACGCGTATCTCGAGGTCGTTGAGCGGCAGCTGCGCACCACGTTGCAGCCCTAACGCACAGGTACAGTGCGGGGCGGATCGTCAACCACTTCCGGGGGAGTTCCCGTGCGCTTGTCTGTCATCGGCTGCGGCTACCTCGGTGCCGTCCACGCCGCGAGCATGGCCCAGCTCGGCCATGACGTCATCGGCATCGACGTCGACGTCAAGAAGATCGAAGCCCTCCGCGAAGGCCGCGCGCCGTTCTACGAGCCGGGCCTGCCGGAGCTGCTCACCGAGGCGGGCGCGACGGGGCGACTGAGCTTCAGCACGGACATGGCCGACGCGCACGGCGCGGACGTCCACTTCATCTGTGTCGGCACGCCCCAGGTGCACGGGGAGTTCCGCGCGGACCTGACCTACGTGAACTCGGCCGTCGAGGCGCTGCTGCCGCACCTGCGGGCTGGTGACGTTGTGGCCGGCAAGTCGACGGTGCCGGTCGGCACGGCGGAGGCCATCGCGGACTCGCTGCAGGGCACGGGCGCGATCCTCGTCTGGAACCCGGAGTTCCTGCGCGAGGGCTTCGCGGTGAAGGACACGCTGCACCCGGACCGGCTGGTCTACGGGGTTCCGACCGACGAGGACGGGGAGCCGACGCCGGAGGGTGCGAAGGCGAAGGGCATCCTCGACGAGGTCTACGCGACCCCGTTGTCGGAGCACACCCCGCTGGTGGTCACGGACTACGCGACCGCGCAGCTGGTGAAGGTCGCGGCCAACTCGTTCCTCGCCACCAAGATCTCGT
This sequence comes from Cellulomonas sp. Root137, assembly GCF_001426725.1. NCBI lineage: Bacteria > Bacillati > Actinomycetota > Actinomycetes > Micrococcales > Cellulomonadaceae > Cellulomonas > Cellulomonas sp. Root137. The sequence continues at coordinate 24,169 of NZ_LMFG01000004.1, forward strand.
TCATCAACGCGATGGCCGAGCTGTGCGAAGCCACCGGCGCGGACGTGACGCGCCTGGCCGACGCCATCGGCTACGACGCGCGCATCGGGCGGCGGTTCCTGAACGCCGGCCTCGGGTTCGGCGGGGGGTGCCTGCCCAAAGACATCCGCGCGTTCATGGCGCGTGCCGGCGAGCTCGGGGTGAGCGACGCGCTGTCGTTCCTCCGGGAGGTCGACTCCATCAACATGCGTCGTCGGGTCCGCATGGTCGATCTGGCACGCGAGGTGTGCGAGGGCTCGATCGTCGGCAAGAAGGTCGCCGTGCTCGGTGCCGCGTTCAAGCCCGACTCCGACGACGTGCGCGACTCGCCCGCCCTCTCGGTCGCGGCCCAGATGCAGCTGCAGGGCGCCCACGTCACGGTCACCGACCCGCAGGCGGTCGCGAACGCCGCCGCCAAGTGGCCGGACCTGCACTTCGCGGCCACCGCGCTGGAGGCGGCGAAGGATGCGGACGTGGTGCTCCTCGCCACGGAGTGGTCCGAGTACCGGGAGATCGACCCCGACGCGCTGGCGGAGGTTGTCGCGCACAAGCGGATCCTCGACGGTCGCAACGTGCTCGAGCCCGCGGCGTGGCGTGCGGCGGGCTGGACCTATCGCGCGCTGGGCCGTCCCTGACCGTGGCCCGCAAGGGGGCGCTCGGCTGGGTGCTCGTCGTGCTCGGCGTCGCCCTGGCCGTCGTCGCGGTGCTGCTGGTCGTGCGGCCGGACCGGGGTCTGCAGCCGTGGTCGCCCGACGGGGCCGACCCGCAGGAGTACGCGTCGCAGCTGGTCGCGGAGACCAACGAGGCGCGCGCGGACGAGGGACTGCCGGCGCTCACGGTCTCGGAGTGCGCGGTCGGCGAGGCGGACCTGCGGGCGGAGGCGCTGGTGGGGGAGGAGCTGGAGCACGCTCCGATGACTGCGGTGCTCGAGGCGTGCCCGCCGTCGACGGTGGCGGCCGAGAACCTGTCCCGCGCGGCAGCGACCCCGCACGACGTCGCCGATGCCTGGCTGGCCTCGGCGGGCCATCGCGCCAACCTGCTGGACCCGAGCCTGGAGCAGGTGGGCATCGGCTGCCTGCTCGACGACGGGGAGATGCTCTGCTCCCAGGTGTTCCTCGGGCCGTAGTCAGCGGGCCGGGACGGGTTCCTGCTGGCGCGTGCGGGCGGCCAGCAGCACCGCGACGCCCACCGCCGTCCCCAGCGTGTTCGCGACGAGGTCGCGCACGTCGGCCACCCGGTCGGGCAGGAACAACAGCTGCGCCAGCTCGATGGCCACCGAGGTCGCGAGACCGAGCCCGACGACCGTCCACGGGCGGAGCCGGGTGAGCAGCGCGACCAGGAGGCCGAACGGCACGAAGAGCGCGATGTTGGCGACGAACTCGGTGGCGCTGTAGGTGAGCGGGAACCCGTGGACGTCGAGCCAGGTGAGCACGGTGCGGACCAGGTCGAAGCCGTCGTCGGGCCCGAGCTTCGGCCAGAGGGTCACGCGGACCAGGCCGGCGAGGTAGACGACGAACAGTGCCGTCTGCACCCTGCGCGCGGTCATGCGGGCGCCGGCCTGCGGACCAGCAGCGACAGCCCCACGCCGATCGCCGCGCCAAGGGAGTTGCCCAGCACGTCCCGGGCCGACGGCTGCCGGTAGGACAGCCCGAACGCCTGCACGACCTCGATCCCGACCGACAGGGCCACCAGCGCGACGAGCACCACCCACCAGCGTCGGCGGGGGACCAGCAGGGCGCCGAGGAGCCCGAGCGGGACGAAGAGCGCGATGTTCGCGGCGAACTCGGCGGCGTGCACGTTGAGCTTCTCCGGCAGGCCGAGCACGTGCAGGCGTCCCAGGCCGCGGGCGATCGGCGCGTCGAGCGCGTCGTGCAGGTGCCACGGGTTGAGCACGAGCACCGCGGCGGCCACGAGCGCGCCGACGAGCAGCCCGATCACCACCCGCCGCTGCCGCTCGTCCATGCCGACAGCGTACGGGCAAGTGTCCTTACGCAAGGTAATGAGTTAGAGTAAGGATCATGCCCTCAGCCTCCGCCCTCGCCGGTGAACTCCGGATCGCCGTCGGCCGGGCGTCCCGGCGCATCCGGGCCGAGCGGGGCGAGGCCGGCCTGACCGATCCGCAGTTCACCGTGCTGGCGTGGCTGACCAAGGACGGCCCCCTCACGCCGGGGCAGCTGGCCGAGCGCGAGCGGATCCAGCCGCCGTCGATGACCCGCACGGTCAACGGCCTGGTGGAGCTGGGCCTCGTCGCCAAGTCGGAGCACCCGACGGACGGCCGGCAGGTCGTCGTCACCCTCACGGACGCGGGCGTCGCCGAGGTCAACGAGACCCGCCGACGCCGCGACGCCTGGCTGGCGGAGCGCCTCAGCAAGATGACCAAGGACGAGCGCACGCTGCTCGCCGACGCCGCCGAGCTGCTGCGGAGGATCGCCGCCTCATGAGTCCCACGTTCTCCTCGCTGAAGTTCCGGAACTACCGGCTGTGGTTCGCCGGGGCGCTGGTGGCGAACGTGGGCACCTGGATGCAGCGCGTCGCCCAGGACTGGCTGGTGCTCACCGAGCTCACCGACGAGTCCGGCGTGGCCGTCGGCATCACCACCGCCCTGCAGTTCGCGCCCGTGCTCCTGCTGTCCCCGTACGCCGGTCTGCTGGCGGACCGGGTGGACCGCCGCAAGCTGCTCATGGCCACGCAGGTGGGCCAGGGGGTGCTCGCCGCCGGGCTGGGTGTCCTGGTCCTCAGCGGGCACGCGCAGCTGTGGCAGGTGTACCTGTTCGCGCTGATGCTCGGCTGCGTCACCGCCATCGACGGACCGGTGCGTCAGACGTTCGTCGCGGAGCTGGTGCCGGCGTCGAAGCTGGCCAACGCGGTGGGCCTGAACAGTGCGTCCTTCAACGCCGCCCGGCTGATCGGTCCGGGCGTCGCCGGCCTGCTCATCGCGGCCGTCGGCACGGGCTGGGTGTTCCTCATCAACGCGGTGACGTTCTTCGCGACGATCCTCGCGCTCACCCGCATGCGGACGTCCGAGCTGAGCCCGATGCCCACCACCGCTCGGGCCAAGGGCCAGCTGCGCGAGGGCATCGCCTACGTGCGCGGGCGCAGCGACATCATGGTGATCATGGTGGTCGTCGGCGTGGTGTCCACGTTCGGCCTCAACTTCCAGCTGACCAGCGCCATGATGGCGCGCAGCGAGTTCGGCAAGGGCGCGGGGGAGTACGGGATCCTCGGGTCGGTGCTCGCCATCGGCTCCCTCACGGGTGCCCTGCTGGCAGCCCGGCGGGAGCGGCCCCGGGTCCGCCTGGTGATCGGCTCCGCGTTCGCGTTCGGGATCACCACCGGCGTGATGGCCCTGATGCCCACCTACGTCGCGTTCGCGATCGCCTGCATCCCCGTGGGGCTGGCGTCGCTGACCATGATGACCGCGGCCAACGCGACCATCCAGCTGAGCACCGACCCCGCTGTACGCGGGCGCGTGATGGCCCTGTACATGATGGTGTTCCTGGGCGCGACGCCCATCGGGTCGCCCATCGTCGGGTGGATCGGTGAGACGTACGGCCCGCGCTGGGCCATCGGCATCGGCTCGATCTCCGCGCTGCTCGTCGCCACCGGTGCCGCGCTGTGGGCGTGGAAGAAGTGGGACGTCACGGTGCGGTACCACGTGCGCACCCGGCCCCACCTCGAGGTGCTCTACCCGACCCTGCCCGACCGCCGCGCGGAGACCGCCTCCCGGCTCGCCACCCAGGAAGCCGCGGACCGCCAGACCGCCGCCTGAGAATTTCACCCGCTCGGTTGCCCGGGTATATCACCATTGCTCGGTCCGGGGTCGCCGAAGCCCCGCGCGATGTCGGAACGCACCGCTACCGTCCGCCTTGGTACACGCACAGCGCGCGTCCAGGCGGCCTCCCCGAACGGGCAGCACCCGCCGTTCCGAAGGGGAGAAGCATGCGTCGAACGAGCCCGGTCAGGGCCGACCGGTGGAAGGCGGGCGGGCGACGTCTCGCCGCCATGGTGGGCCTCGCGGCCCTGGTTGTCGGGGGCGCATCGCTTCCTGCGGCCGCGACGATGCCGGGCAACGGCGCCATCGCCGGCACCGTCTCGGTGCCCGCGGGTGAGTCGCCGTCGGCGGTCGCCGTGAGTGCACAGTCGACCGCGACCGGCGAGTGGAACTACTACTCGTGGAACGCGAACGAGGACGGCACGTACCTCCTCGACGACGTGGAGCCCGGCACCTACCGGGTCGAGTTCAGCACCATGGGTTCGAGCGACCTGATGGGCGAGTTCTACGACAACGCTGCGACGTCCGCCTCGGCCTCCGTCGTGACGGTCGTGGCCGACCAGACGACCGCCGTGAGTGCCGCACTCGGGCTCGGCGCCAGCGTCGACGGTCGCGTCACCGACTCCACCGGCGCCCCGGTCGTCGGGGCGTCGATCTCGGTGACCCCCACGGACCTCATGGGCATGGGCCGCTACGCGACCACCGACGAGAACGGTGAGTACCACGTCGGCGGCCTGCGATCCGGCGACTACCGCATCTTCGCCTCGTCGTGGGGCTCCGCACTCGTGGACAGCTACTACGGCGGGTCGAGCCCGGCCGCGCAGATCGTCCCCGTCGCCGACCTCGCACAGCTGCAGGGCAAAGACATCGTGATGCCGGTGGCCGCGATCGTCACCGGCCGCCTGCTGCACGCCGGCGCACCGGTCTCCTGGGCGTCGGTGAACTTCACCAGCACCACGGACGGCACGATGACGACGGCCCCGACCCTGCTCGACGGCACGTTCTCCAAGAACCTCGCGCAGGGCACCTACGTCGTGCGGTTCGACCCTCCGTACGGCGGTGGCATGGTCACGCAGTACTGGCAGGGGGCAACCACCCAGGCCGGCGCGACGCCGCTCACGGTCGTCGCCGGACAGACGACGCCGCTCGGTGACGTCACCTTCGCGGACGGCGGCGCGATCACCGGGACGGTCACGGACGCCGCGGGCGACCCGGTCGCCGACGCGAACGTGTTCCTCTCCCCCTCGACGGGAGGTGCCATCGTGGGGGCGACGACCGGGGTCGACGGCACGTATCGGGCCGCCGGCCTGACGGCCGGTTCTTACCGGGTGCAGTTCCAGGGCGCGACGGGATCTCTCCTGCGCGGTGAGTACTACGACAACGCCCACGAGTACATGGATGCCGATCTCGTGACCTCCACGGGCTCGGGCACGGTCACGGGCGTCGACGCCCAGCTCGAGCCCGCGGGCGCTGTCGAGGGCCGCGTCCTCGACGCAGACGGTCACCCGGTGGCCAACGCCTGGGTCATGGCGAGCCCGCGGTTCGCCGGGGCGGGCTACGTGAACTCGACCACGACCGACTCCGAGGGGTACTACTCCCTGGGCGGACTGGCGCCGGGCAGCTGGGCCTTCCAGGTCCAGGCGCCGACGGGCAGCGCGTGGGCGAACGAGTGGTACCTCGACGCGGGCGGCTCCGACTCCGCGACGCCGGTCACGATCACCGCAGGCGTGCGCACCGAGCTCGAGGATGTCGCGCTCGAGCGCGGGGTCTCGCTCACAGGACGCGTGCTCGACCCCGACGGCGTCGCGGTGCAGGGCGCCTTCGTGTCCGCGCACAGCAGCGACGGCATGAACCTCTCGGCCTCCACCGACGCGACCGGCACGTACACGCTGCGCGGCCTGCGGCCGGGGGCGGTGTCGCTCTACGTCAGTGCGCCCATGAGCTCTGACCTGCTCTCCGGTTACTACCCGGACGGCGGCGTCCCCGAGTCGCCGCAGAAGATCACGATCGGCACGGGTCCGGAGCAGCAGGTGCCCGACACCCGGCTCCAGCGCGGCGCGATCGTCTCGGGCACCATCACGCGACCGGACGGGACCCCCGTGCGCAACGCGGCGGTCTGGGTCGAGAGCGTCAGCCCTGCCGGCTACGGCGGCACGGGCAACACGGACGAGAACGGTGACTACCGTGTCACGGGCATCCGTGCCGGGGACGTGACCGTCCTGGCCAGCGCGACCCTCAGCGCGGAGCCGTGGGGGTCCGACTACTCCGGCGTCGGCACCTACTACGCCGGTGCGACCGGCACGCCGCGCTACTCGCACGCGACGCGCCTGCCCGCGGCGGTGGGCGCCCCCGTGGAGAACATCGACATCGCGCTGCCGCCCCGGGGTTCCGTGGTCCCCGAGGTGGAGATGTCCCTTGCGCCCAGCACGCCGGTGAACGGTCGCCCCGTGACCGTCACGATCGACGTCTCCGGAGCCTCGGGCACGCCCTCCGGCACCGTCGACTTCTACGCCAACGGCCGGTATGCGGACGCCGCGCTGAACGCGCAGGGGCGGGCGTCGTTCACCTTCACACCCGATCCCGCGATCGAGTACTTCGAGCTGAACGCCCTGTACAGCGGCAGCGCGACCTATGACGAGGCCTGGGGCTCGGTCGAGTTCGACCCCGGCGAGCCCGCGCCGGCCCCCACCGTCGCGGCTGTCTCACCGGCCACGGTCAGCGCGGTCGGCGGTACCCAGGTGACGATCACGGGCACGGGCTTCGACCCGAGCGCGAGCGTCACGGTCGGCGGGGCTCCGGCGACCGGCGTGGTCGTCGACTCCGCCACGTCGCTGCGCGCGACCGTCCCGCCGCACGCGGCGGGCGAGGTGCCGGTCGTCGTCACCACCGAGCTGGGCGGCGCGAGCAGCCCGGCGACGCTGACGTACGCACCCGAGCCGACCGCGCTGGCGCTCACCAGCTCGGCGCCGTCCGTCACGGTCGGCCAGGCGGTCACGTTCACCGCGACGGTCACGTCCGCCGCGGGCACGCCGACGGGCCTGGTGCAGTTCGCGGTCGACGGCGGGACCCCGGTCAGCGTGCCGGCGGTCGCAGGCGTCGCCTCGTACTCGCCGACCGGTCTCGCGGCCGGGACGCACTCGGTCACGGCCTCGTTCGCGGGTGACGGCACGTACGGGGCGAGCACCGCCACGCTCGCGCAGTCCGTCGTCCCCGCGGGTCCGACCGTCTCGACGGTCTCGCCCGCGGTGGCGACCACCGACGGGAACGTCCGCGTCACCGTCACCGGGACGTCCTTCACGGGCGCCACGGCGGTCACGTTCGGCGACACCCCGGGCACGGGCCTCGAGGTGGTCTCGGCCACGCAGGTCTCGGTCGTCGCCCCCGCGCACGCCGCGGGCACGGTGCCGGTCCGGGTGACCACGCCGGCGGGGACCTCGACGACGAGCGCGTCGTTCCTCTTCGTCGACGTGGCGGACGGTGTGGTGTCGCAGACGCCGCAGCGCGCGGTGAGCTCCCCGGCCGTCGTGCCGGGTACGCCCACGTGCGTGCAGATCGCCGGCACCAACGGCGTCCCGGTCGGCGCGTCGGGCGTGGTGCTCAACGTGACGACGGTCCACCCGTCGGCGCTCGGCTACGTGGTCGTGTACCCGGACTCCGACGGCGCCGGTGCCACCGCGCCGCCGGCGGGCTCGACCGTCAACTTCGAGCCCGGCGCGGACGTCGCCAACGCGGCGTTCGTGCAGCTGCCCGCCAACGGCAAGGTCTGCTACTTCACCAGGAGCAGCGGCACCGTGGGCGTGCTCCTCGACGTCACCGGCTTCACCATGCCGGACGCGGGGATCGTCACGCAGGCGTCCCGGCGGCTCGTCGACACCCGTGCCGGGTCGGCGCACGTCGGCACGGTCAACGGACCCGTGGCACCGCGCACGGTCCAGACGGTCCAGGTCACCGGCGTCGCCGGGGTGCCGGCGGACGCCAGCGCCGTGATCCTCAACGCCACGGTCACCGGGGCGACCGCGCAGGGCAACCTGCGGGTCTTCCCGGCCGGCCAGGCCGTGCCCAACGCGTCGGTGGTCAACTTCGCCGCCGGCAAGGACAAGGCCAACGCGACGATCGTCGACCTGCCCGCCTCGGGAAAGGTGTCGTTCTACTCGGACACCACCGCCTCCGTGGGCACCTCGCCGGTCCAGGTGATCCTCGACGTCACGGGCTACGTGGTCGGTGACACCACGTACTCGGCGCTGACGCCGACCCGCGTGCTCGACACCCGGCCGGGCACCGGTCACCTCGGGACGATCGCCGGCGCCCTCCAGGCCCGGACGGTCTACCAGGTGCACCTCCCGGGCACCGGGGGCATCCCGGCCGACGCGTCGGCCGTCGTGCTCAACGTGACGGCGATCGGCCCGTCCGCGCTCGGCAACCTGCGGGTCTACCCGAACGCGACCGGATCGACCACCCCGCCCACGGCGTCGACCATCAACTACGTGCCGGGACGCGACGTCCCGAACCTCGTGGTGGTGGCGCTGCCGGACGACGGGATCGTCAACCTCTACTCCGACATGTCACCCGGCGGGACGGTGCACGTGGCCGCCGACGTGGTCGGGTACATCTCGGGGAGCTGACGAGCGCACGACCACCACAGGTCCGGTCCGGGGAACTCCTCGGGCCGGACCTGCGGCGTCCGTCCGGGTGGATGCTCGGGTGAAGAGGACGCCCAGGCATGTCGTCCGAGATGTCCGAGATGTCACGATCAGTGGGTGAGTGCCACCGTCGACGAGCCGCGCGCGCCTGAGGCGACCGCGCCCGGCGACGAACCCACCGTCGAACCTCCCCGACGCCGCCGCCGAACTGCCCGCCGCATCGCGTTCGGCATCCTCGTCGTCCTCGTCGTGCTGGTGGTCGCCGCCGGCTGGCTGGCGTTCCGCGGCTACCAGGCCGGCACCGCGCTGCTCTCCGCCAAGGACGTGGTGGTCGACCTGCGCAGCGTGGTCGGTGACGGTGACACGCAGCAGATCGAGGCCCGCCTCCCGGAGATCCAGGCGGATCTCGCGGCCGCCCGCCGGGCGACGTCGGACCCGGTGTGGCGGGTGGCCGAGCACGTGCCGTGGGTGGGCGCGCAGCTCGAGGCCGTCCGGGTGGTCTCCGTCTCGCTCGACGACGTGGTGCGCGACGCGTTGCCGGCCGTCGGGCGCATCGACGACGTCCTGCACGCCCAGGAGGCGCGCGGCACGGACGGTCGGATCGACCTCGCCCCCCTGGTGGAGGCGGCCCCGGACATCGCGGCCGCCGCCGCGAGCGCCCACACGGCGCAGGCCGCGGTGGCCGCGATCGACACCGAGGCGCTCGTCCCGCAGCTCGCCGGGCCCGTGACCCAGCTGCAGGACGGGCTGGCCCAGGTCACGGGTGCGCTCGACGCGGGCGCCCAGGTGGCCGCGCTCCTGCCGCCGATGCTCGGCGTCGACGGCCCGCGCACGTACCTCCTGGTCTCGCTGAACTCCTCGGAGCTGCGCAGCGCCGGGGGGATCGTCGGGGCGTTCGCCGTGCTCAAGGCCGACGACGGCACCATCGACCTCACCGAGCAGCGCACCACCGCGGACCTGCCGGGGATCGAGACCTCGATCCTGCCGCTGAGCGACGAGGAGCTGCGCTTCGACACCGACCGGCTGGGCCGCTGGGTGCAGAACGCGGTGATGACCCCCGACTTCCCGCGGAGCGCCGAGCTGCTGACGGCCCGCTGGGAGCGGGACATCGGCACGCACGTGGACGGGGTCATCGCCACCGACCCCGTGGCGGTCTCCTACCTGCTCGGCGCCACGGGCGCGGTCACGGAGCCGAGCGGTCAGCAGATCGACGCCGGGAACGTCCTGCAGGTCCTGCTGCGCGACGCGTACCTCACGTTCGGCGACGACGCGGCCGCGGGCGACGCCTTCTACACGGGGGTCGCGTCGACGATCTTCCGCGCGGTCGGTGCCGGCCAGGGCGACTCGCGGGCCGTCGTCGACGCGCTGGCCCGGGCGGGTGCCGAGGGCCGGCTGCGGATGTGGTCGGCGCACCCCGAGGAGCAGAAGAGGCTGGTGGCGACGAGCGTGGGCGCTGCCTTCCTCACCGGCCCGTTCCCGGACGCCACGGGGGTGTTCCTCAACGACGGCACCGCGGGTAAGCTCGGCTACTACCTGAGCACTGCCGTGACGGTCGAGGACCTGCGCTGCGACGGCCCGGAGCCCACCGCGACGGTCCGCCTCGACCTCGACTACCGGCCGCCCGCGGACGTGGCGACGTTCCCGCGGTACGTCACCGGGTGGAGCTTCACCTCGCTGCCGACCGGGTGGCTCGCGACGAACATCACCGTGTACGCGCCGGTGGGTGCGCCGCTGGAGGCGCTCGGGCGGAACGAGGGCGCCGTCTCCGGGGGCACCGGGCAGTCAGCCGGCCGCAACGTGCAGGTGGTGACCTCCTGGCTCGAGCCCGGCGCGCGGGAGACCTACCGGTTCGACGTGCCGGTCCGCGACGGCCGGGTCGACGTGTGGACCACGCCCACGCTCACCAGCCCAGGCCTGGTCACGGCGACGTGCTCCCCGGGAGAGTGAACGGGCGAAACGTCCGAAATCACCCGTTATGCCCATGTGTAAACCCCCGACGGCAGGACACAATGGGGACCGAAATGTCCGATTAGCCGACAGGGGCACGATCATGGTCAGGCTCGTACGGGGCGCGGTCGTCGCGTTCCTCGCAGTCTTCGTCGCCCTCGCCGGCGCGCTGCCCTCCTCGGCGGAGGGCCCCAGCCCGTCGCCCTCCGTCTCCGAGACGGCCGAGCCGGTGTACGGCTGCATCGACAAGGTCGACGGCTACGGCGCCCCGCGCGCCTGCCAGCTCAACGTGCTGGTCAAGGCGCCGGTCTGCGACAACGACGTGCCGAAGCTGAACTACGCGCTCGAGGTGATCGGCTCGCCGAGCACCACGACGACGATCACCTTCGTGAACCCCAGCGGTCCTGACGTGATCTACGCGGACCAGCCGCTCAGCGGCACGGTCAACTGGCCGGGCGCGGTGGCCGGTCCCGACGGGCGCGGCATCGACTGGCCCGGCTGGACGCAGCTGTCCGACGGCTCCTGGGTCGAGGGCGACGAGTTCGACTGGGTGCGACCGAGCGTGCAGGTGCTGTTCCAGGTGAACCCCGAGGCCACCGTCACGGTCGCGTACCCGCCGTCGACCCCCACCTGCAACACCGACCCGGAGGACAGCGAGGTCCTCGTCGACAACCCGACGGCCGCCGTGCTCTCCGCCACCGGCTCGGAGGTCCAGCCGCTGCTGCTGGCCGGCGGTGCGCTCGTCCTGGTCGGCGCGCTCGCCGTGGCGCTCGTCTCGATCGCCCGTCGCCGCCGTCCGACGGCCTGACCCCCACAAGCACACCGACTCCGCCTCCCGCGCTGACCGCGGGAGGCGGGCCCACGCTCAGACGAGCTGGTCCACCACGTGGTCGACGCAGGCGGTGAGGGCCAGCACGTCCTCCGGTTCGACCGCCGGGTACATGGCCACGCGCAGCTGGTTGCGGCCCAGCTTCCGGTAGGGCTCGACGTCGACGACGCCGTGGGCGCGCAGCACGCGCGCCACCGTCGGGGCCTCGATCTCGGGGTCGAGGTCGATGGTGCCGACGACGTTGGAGCGCAGCGCGGGGTCGGCGACGAAGGGCGTCGCCCAGTCGCGCGAGTCCGCCCAGCCGTACAGGTGGCCGGCCGACGTCGCGGTCCGGTGCGCGGCCCAGGCCAGGCCGCCGTTGCCGAGGATCCAGTCGAGCTGCTCGGCCAGGAGCACGAGGGTCGCGATGGCCGGCGTGTTCAGCGTCTGGTCGAGCCGCGAGTTGGCCAGGGCCGTGGTGAACGAGAGCGACTCGGGGATCCACCGCCCGCCCGACTCGAGCCGGGCGGCACGTTCGATCGCGGCGGGGGAGGCGGCGGCGAGCCACAGGCCGCCGTCGGAGGCGAACGACTTCTGCGGCGCGAAGTAGTAGACGTCCGTCTGGGCCACGTCGACCGCCAGGCCCCCGGCGCCCGACGTGCCGTCGACGAGGACCAGCGCGCCCTGCGCGTGCGAGCCGGCGACCCGGCGCACGGGCGCGGCGACGCCGGTGGACGTCTCGTTGTGCGGCCACGCGTAGGTGTCGACGCCGTCCGCGAAGGCCGGCACCGCCACGCCGCCGGGTTCCGCGCTGGTGACCACGGGCTCGCCGACGAACGGGGCACGGGTCGCGGCGGCCGCGAACTTGGCACCGAACTCGCCGAACGTGCCGAACGCCGCCCGGTCCTCGATCAGGCAGAGGGTCGCCACGTCCCAGAACAGGGTGGAGCCGCCGTTGCCCAGCACGATCTCGTAGCCCTCGGGCAGGTCGAACAGGGCGGCGAGCCCGGCTCGCACGCGTCCGACGAGAGCGCGGACGGGGGCCTGCCGGTGCGAGGTGCCCAACAGCTCCGCGGCGGGTCCGGCCAGCGCGTCCACCTGGGCGCGCCGGATCTTCGAGGGGCCGGAGCCGAAGCGGCCGTCCGCGGGCAGCAGGTGCGCGGGGATCGTGATCTCGTGAGCATCGGGCACGTCGCTGAGGTTAGTTGGTCTGGCGGACAGTCGCGGACCCCGCCCCCGACTGTCGGCTCGACCAACTAATCTGTGACAGCGCGCGCCCCATCCCGGCTGGGGCCTCCGTGCGACGACGACCCGACGCGGGAGGCCTTGCAGTGAGCGACCTGATCGACACGACGGAGATGTACCTCAAGACGGTCTACGAGCTCACCGAGGAAGGCATCACCCCCCTGCGCGCCCGCATCGCGGAGCGGCTGGGGCACTCGGGGCCGACGGTCTCGCAGACGGTGGCCCGCATGGAGCGCGACGGGCTGGTGGTCGTCACCGGCGACCGCCACCTCGAGCTGACGGAGCTGGGCATGAGCAAGGCCGTCCGCGTCATGCGCAAGCACCGGCTGGCCGAGCGCCTGCTCACGGACGTCATCGGCCTGGAGTGGCCGTACGTGCACGAGGAGGCCTGCCGCTGGGAGCACGTGATGAGCGAGCGAGTGGAGAAGCGGCTCGCGTCGCTGCTCGACCACCCCCACTTCGACCCTTACGGCAACCCGATCCCGGGCCTGGGGGAGATCGGCGAGGAGACCACGCACGTGAGCTTCCTCGACGGCGTCACGTCGCTGGTGACCTACCGCGGCGAGCAGGGTGCCGACGGCGTCGAGCGGGCCGTCGTGGCCCGCATCGCGGAGCCGCTCCAGGTGGACGTCGAGCTGCTCACGCGGCTGGCGGAAGCCGGGGTGCTCCCGCACCAGGAGATCGCCATCGAGCGCAGCCTCGGCACCGTGACGGTGTCGACGCCCGGGTCGGAGACCGTGCTGGACCTGCCCGAGGACGTCGCGCGGCACATCTTCGTCGGGGCCCGCTGACCCGTCTGAGAGGCCCCTGGGCGGCCCCTGGGAGTGCTCCGTCCCGCACGACCGTGATCTTCGCGATCCCTCGTGGGTGTGATCCGTGCGCGCGCTCCCACGCCTCTGATCGGCGTCTTTGCAGGTCACCTCGGAGTTCGGACCACGCGTCCAAGACGCGTGTCCGACAAGAGCAGAGATTTCCGTGATCGGAACGTGACAATCGCCGCGGGCGTCCTGTACGTTCGACCTGCTTCTCCAGAACCCTCCTCCGGAGAAGCCCTCGAGCGGAACGCCTAACCCTGCCGCCGCCACGAGGTCCGCACTGACCGCCGGCAGGGGCGGGGGACCCAATTGCGGGCACCGGAAGTTCGGTGTCCTTGGGGTGAAGCCGGAGATCCGATCTCGATCGGGGACACGGCCGGGTGTTCTCCCACCCGAACCCGACAGCTGACCTCGTAGGCATCAGGAGAGGCAACGCGTGACCGTGAGCACCACTCGCGCCCGCCATCGTGCGGCGCGCCGTCCATCGACGCCCTTGACCGAGTTTGCTGCAGCCGCCTCGGACCAGATGGGCACCGTCGGACGCCGTACAGCCGTCGTCGCCGCATCGTCGGGCCTCGTCGTCTCGATGCTCGGCTCGCCCGCCAGCGCCGCCCCCGGTGGTGACGCAGGCGCACTCCCCGCCGTGGACACCGCAGCGCTGACGGCCTCGGCCCGCGCCGTGCTGAACACCGCCCCCGTCGTGACCGCCCCGGTCGAGGCCGCGTGGACGTTCGACGCCCCGGTCGTGACGGCCGAGACGCCGCCGCCCCCGCCGCCGGTCAAGGTGAAGGCCGCCGTTGCGTCGCGCAGCACCACGCGTGCCGCCACGACCACCGCCGCAGCCGCTCCGGCGGTCGCCAACGCACCGGCCCCGTCGTCGGTCTCCGGCAACGCGGTCCTGGAGATCGCGGCCCGCTACGTCGGCACCCCGTACCTCTCCGGCGGCACCACCCCGGCCGGCTTCGACTGCTCGGGCTTCACCAGCTACGTGTTCGCGCAGCTCGGGATCTCCCTGCCGCGCACCTCGGCCGGACAGAAGGCTGCGGGCACCATCGTCTCGCGGGCGGACGCCCAGCCTGGTGACCTCATCTGGAGCCCCGGCCACATCTCGATCTACGCCGGCGGCAACGAGCAGATCGACTCGCCCCGCCCGGGCAAGACGATCCAGTTCCGCGCCATCTGGCAGAGCTCGCCCGTCTTCATCCGGATCGGCTGACACCGAACCGCGTTCTACGACGAGGCCCCGACGACATCGATGTCGTCGGGGCCTCGTCGGTTTCCTGCGGCCCTCCGCACCGACCGGCGCGTACTCTGGCCGTGCACCACGCTGTTGCTTCGCTTCGCCGGGCCGGCAGCCAGCCGGTTCGACCCCCGAGGTCGGGAGAACGCCGTGCTCATGAATGCGTCGAAGCTGTCCACCGAGGCCGTCGGTGGGGCAGCCACTGAGGTCGGCTCACCAGGGCTGATCGCGTCCGGAGCACGCACCCTGCTGCTCAACGCCAGCATGGAACCCCTGTGCATCGTGAGCCTGCGGCGCGCCGTGGTGCTCGTCATGTCCGGCAAGGCGACCGTGCTCGAGACCGACGGTCGCCTGCTGCACTCCGAGCACGTGTCCGTGCCCCTCCCGGTCGTCCTGTGCCTGACGCGCTACGTGCACGTCCCGGTGCGCCGCCCGGTGCCCCCCACCCGCCGCACGGTGCTGCAGCGCGACAACCACCGCTGCGCCTACTGCGGCGGGGGAGCGGACACCGTGGACCACGTGAACCCGCGCTCGCGCGGCGGCCGCCACGAGTGGACCAACGTCGTCGCCGCCTGCGTGCGCTGCAACCACCGCAAGGCCGACCGCCTGCTGCACGAGATCGGCTGGGAGCTGCCGTTCGTCCCTCGGGCTCCGCGGTGGTCGGTCGCGTTCGGCACCACATCGGTCCGCTCCGAGCCGCTGTGGTCCCAGTACGTGGTGGCCTGACTCTCGTCTTCGTCAAGAATCCACCAACGTATGGCATCATTCCGGCTACTCACGGGTGCATCGGCGCACTGGTGGGAGACACTGGGACGAGCGCACGGTGGGCTCGGCACGAGCACGGAGGCTCCGGATGACGCGTGACGATGTGGTCCTCGTCGGGGTGGACGGGTCCGCGGCGAGCCTGCACGCGCTCGACTGGGCGGCCGCGCAGGCCAGGGCCCACGGGTGGGGCATCCGGCTCGTCTGCAGCTACTCGCTCCCGTCGTTCACGGCGGCCTCGCTCGACGGCGGCTATGCGGCGCTCGACGACACGGCCATCCAGGAGGGCGCCAAGGCGGTGCTCGCCGAGGCCACGCAGCGGGTGGCACCCCTGGGGATCCCCGTGACGGCCAAGGTGCACACGGGCGACGCCGCCGGCGTGCTCGTCGACCTGTCGCACCAGGTCCGGCTCGCCGTCGTCGGCACGCGGGGGCGCGGCGGGTTCGCGGACCGGCTGCTCGGCACCGTCTCGTCGGCCCTGCCGGCGCACGCGTACTGCCCGACCGTCGTCGTGCCCCTGCGCGAGGGCGGCCGGACCCTGCCCGACGACGCCCCCATCCCGGCACCGCGTCCGGTCAAGCGCATCGTCGTCGGCGTCGACGGCTCTCCCCAGGCCGAGCACGCGCTCCGGTACGCCATCGGGGAGGCCGAGGCGTGGGGCGCCGAGCTGACCGCCGTCGCGGGCGTGCCGGTGGGCTCGATGACCGGGGTGCTGGCGTGGCTGCCGGCCACGGTGGACCACGAGCAGGTGCTGCGGGACGTCACCGAGGGTCTGCACGTGGTGGTGGACCGCGCGCTGGTGGACCACCCGGACGTGACGGTCCGGCGGATCGCGCTGGACGGCACGGGCGCGGAGCTGCTCACCGAGTTCTCGGTGGCCACCGACCTGATCGTCGTCGGCTCGCGCGGCCGCGGCGGGTTCGCCGGGCTGCTGCTGGGCTCCACCAGCCAGGCGGTGCTGCACCACTCCGACTGCCCCGTCATGGTGGTCACCAACCGGTGCGCCACCGCGGAGGCCGTGGCCGGTTAGCCCTCCGGGGCCGGCGGGACGTCCGGGCGGCGGACCAGCGCCGAGAGCACCACGGTCGAGCGGGTGCGCGCCACGAACGGCTCCGCGGCGAGCCTCTCCACCACCCGCTCCAGGTGCCGCATGTCCCGCGCCCGCACCTGCACCATGAGGTCCACGTCCCCGGTCACGGTGCTCGCGGCGACCACCTCGGGGTAGTGCTCGACCGCCGCGCGCATGGTCGCCGGGCTGGTGGAGCCCTGGCAGAACAGCTCGACGAAGGCCTCGGTCTGCCAGCCCATGGCCGCCGGATCGAGCCGGACGGTGAACCCGCGGATCACCCCGCGCTCGCGGAGCCGGTCGACCCGGCGTTTCACGGCCGGTGCGGACAGCGAGACGTGCTCTCCCACCTGCGCGAACGTCGCACGGGCGTCGAGTGCGAGCACCCGAAGGATGGCGGTGTCGAGGGCGTCCAGCCCGGAGTCGTCGGTCACGGTCACATCATCGTCGGTCGGGCCCCGATTGGTGTTAGCCCGAAAGAACTGACAACCTGCACCAGGCACTACTCCGAACGGGTGATTCACCAAAAGGGGCATCTGGCCTCAAGCCGGACGCTGTACGTGCCGAGATGAGAGGGAGCCCCGGTCACGCCGCATGCAGGGGTCCCGCGAAGGAGGCGACGTGGTCAAGGACACCAAGAAGCTGCTCGACGTCGTGCCGAGCCAGCGACCGTCGGTCATCAGTGCACCCGTGCCGGTGGTCGACGACGTCCCCACCCAGGTCGATGTCCCGCACCAGCGGACCGCGCCGTCCCCGCTCGTCGAGGAGACCGCGGCCCGCATCGCCGCCGTCCGTCGCTCGGTGTGGGTCGGCCTCGCGGCCGGTGTCGCGATCGCCGTGGCCGCCGGGGGTGGCGTCTACGCCGCCGAGCAGCAGGCCCAGACGGCGCGGGCCAAGGCGCTCGAGGCGGACCTCCGCGTGGACCAGTCCGTGCAGGCCGCCGCCCGCGACGCGGTCGTGGAGCGCCAGACCGACGCCGTCGTCGCGCAGACCGCGTACGTGAGCAGCCGCGCCGCCGCGACGGCGAGCGCACAGGCCGCCGTCGACCACGCGAACGCCGTCCTCTTCGTCGTCCCGAATGCGGGCGACGCCTCCCGCACCGCCCTCGCGAGCGCCAGCGGTGCCGTGGGTACCGCGCTCACCGCGTCCGACGTCAGCCTCGCGTCCCTGCGCTCCCTGGTCGCCGGGGTCGCTGCACCCGAGAAGGCCGCCGTCGACGCGCAGGTCGCGTGGCAGGCCGCCGAGACCGCCCGCATCGCCGCCGAGCAGGCCGCCGCTGCCGCCGCCGCGCAGGCCGCTGCCGCCGCCCGGTCCACCACGAAGGCGCCGACGCGGTCGACCGCCCGTTCCAC
Source organism: Cellulomonas sp. Root137 (assembly GCF_001426725.1). Lineage (NCBI taxonomy): Bacteria > Bacillati > Actinomycetota > Actinomycetes > Micrococcales > Cellulomonadaceae > Cellulomonas > Cellulomonas sp. Root137. The sequence continues at coordinate 41,834 of NZ_LMFG01000004.1, forward strand.
CGCCCCCACGTCCGGCTCCGCCGCCGCGCCCGTCGCGCCGTCGGTGGGCATCCCGAGCGGCGGCAAGGTCTGCAGCGGTTCCGGTGGGTCCGGTGCCGGCGAGTCGAGCGTCTCGGCGATCGGCTCCGCGATCAACGCCTACCGCGCCTCCCTCGGCCTCTCGCAGCTGTCGGTCTCCCGCAGCGGCAGCCTGGTCAGCCACGCGATCACCATGGCCAACGCGGGCGGCATCTGGCACTCCGGCGGCGACAACATCGTGGCCTGCGTGAGCAACGGCTCGGCGTCCTCGATGGTCTCCGCCTGGTCGCGGTCCGCCGGTCACGACGCCCAGATGCGCCGCACCGACGTGTCGAGCATGTCGGTCGGCGGCGCCGGCCTGAACGGCTGGCTCTTCGGCGCAGTCCGCTTCAGCTGACACCCGCAACGTCCGAGCATCTGGTTGCCCTGGCAGCCACATGCTCGGACGTTGTGGGGTGCACTCGCCGAGCGTCCGAGGAAGTGGTCGCTCGAGCAGCCACTTCCTCGGACGTCCGTGTCAGCGCAGCGCGTCCGTCAGGCGGTCCGTGGCCAGGTGCAGGTCCTCCGTGCTGATCGTCAGCGGGGGAGCCAGGCGGATCGTGCTGCCGTGGGTGTCCTTGGCCAGCACGCCGCGGGCCAGGAGCCGCTCGCACAGCTGACGCCCCGTGCCGCGGCCCTCGGCCACGTCCAGCCCCGCCCAGAGGCCCACGCGGCGCGACGAGGCCAGCAGGCCGGCGTCGACGAGCGCGTCCAGGCGGGCACCCCACTCGATCCCGAGCGTCGTGGCGCGAGCCTGCAGCTCGCCGGTCTCCAGCAGGCCGACGACCGCGAGGCCGACCGCGCACGCCAGCGGGTTGCCGCCGAACGTGGACCCGTGGGTGCCCGCGGTGAGGACGCCGAGCACGTCGGAGCGGCCGACGACGGCCGACACGGGGAGCACCCCGCCGCCGAGCGCCTTGCCCAGGGTGACCAGGTCGGGCTTCACGCCCCAGAGCTCGGACGCGAGCGTGGTGCCCGTGCGGCCGAGCCCGGACTGGATCTCGTCGGCGATGAACAGGACGTCCTGCGACGTGCAGAGCGCGCGCACGCCGGGCAGGTAGTCGTCCGGGGGCACGACGACGCCCTGCTCGCCCTGGATCGGCTCGAGGAGCACGGCGACCGTGGTCTCGTCGATCGCGTCGCGCAGCGCCTCGAGGGAGCCGTACGGCACCACCCGGAACCCAGGCGTGTACGGGCCGAAGCCGCGGCGCGCGTCGGGGTCCGTGGAGAACGACACGATCGTGGTCGTGCGGCCGTGGAAGTTGCCGTCCGCCACGATGATCGTCGCGCGGTCGGCGGGCACGCCCTTGACGTCGTAGCCCCACTTGCGTGCGGCCTTGATGGCGGTCTCGACGGCCTCGGCGCCCGTGTTCATCGGCAGGACCATCGGCGGACCGGCGACCAGCGGCCCGATCAGAGCGGCCAGCCGCGCGGCGAACGGCTCGAGCAGCTCGTGGTCGAACGCGCGGGACGTGAGCGTCAGCTTGTCGATCTGCGCGTGCGCCGCGGCCGTGAGCACGGGGTGCCGGTGGCCGAAGTTCAGCGCCGAGTACCCGGACAGCAGGTCGAGGTAGCGGTTGCCCTCGTCGTCGGTGACCCAGGAGCCCAGGCCGTCGACCAGGGTGACCGGGAGCGGGTGGTAGTTGGGGGCCAGGACCGACGCCGGGGCCACCTCCACGAGAGTCATCGCCCGGAACCGGAGGCGGGCCGGATCTCGAGCGTGCAGCACTTGGCGCCGCCGCCGCCCTTGAGCAGCTCGCTGGTGTCCACGGGGATCGGGTTGTACCCACGCTCGGCGATCGCAGCCGCGAGGTCCACGGCACCGGGCGCGACGACCACGTTGTACCCGTCGGACACCGCGTTCAGGCCCAGGGCGACCGCGTCGCGCTCGGTGGCCTCGACCGCGTCCGGGAACAGCTGCTGCAGGACCGCACGCGAGCCGGCCGAGAACGCCGGCGGGAAGTAGGCGATCTGCGGGTCGGCGGGGTCGCTCGACAGCACGGCCAGCGCGGTGTCGAGGTGGTAGTAGTGCGGGCTGACCAGGTCGAGCGAGATGACCGGGCGGCCGAACAGCTCCTGCAGCTCGGCGTGCGCGGACCGCTCGGTGCGGAAGCCGGTGCCGGCCAGGACCAGGTCGCCGACGACCAGCAGGTCGCCCTCGCCCTCGTTGGTCTCGGCGGCGGTGTGCGTGACGTAGCCGCGGTCGGCGAACCACTTCTGGTACGCGGGACCCTCGGGCTGACGCTCGGCGTAGCGGAACTTGGCGGAGTACACGACGCCGTCCAGCACGGTGGCGCCGTTGGCCGCGTAGACCATGTCCGGCAGGCCGGGGATCGGGTCGATCGTCTCGACGGTGTGGCCGAGGTCGAGGTACGTGTCGCGCAGGGTGCGCCACTGACGGACCGCGAGGTCGGCGTCGGTGAACCGGGTCTTGTCCATCCACGGGTTGATCTCGTAGGACACCGTGTAGTGGACGGGCTCGCACATCAGGTAGCGGCGATCGGTACGTCCGGGGGCGGTCGGGGTCATGAAGGCTCCTCGTGGCGTGTCGTTCCCACGAGGGTACGAGCCGGTACGGCCCGGACCGTTCATCTCGGATTGCGCGCTGGGGCACGATCCGTTGCGCAGATCCGGCTAGGAGTTGCGATCTGTTGCGCGGACCTCGTTGCGAGCACGCCTCAGCGCGTACCGGACCATGACGCCGAGGAACGGTTTCAGCACGGCCCCGGTGAGTCGCCGGGGGAGCGGGCCGGCCAGGTAGACCTCCTCGCTCCAGAAGACCTTGCTCGACGACGGTCCGGCGGGCACGACGACGATGCTCGCGTGGCCCTTGAGCACGCGGCCGACCTTGGTGTACGTGGCGATGCCGGGCTCGTCGCCGGTCGGCGGCTCGTACGTGTCGATCGTCATCACGTCCGTCAGCCCCGGGAAGCCGCGCTTGGCCAGGGGACCGGAGACCGCCGTCACGGTCGACCCCTCCACGGTCACCCGGGTCAGCGGGATCCACCGTTCGTGGTTGCGCAGGTCGGTGACGAGGTCCCACGCCGTCGTGGCGTCGACCGGGAAGGAACGGACCACGGCGTCGATCGGGATGCTCGTCACCTGGCCATCGTCCGCGCGGGTAACGTCGCTGTCCATGGAGACGAGGCTTCTGGGACGTACGGGTCGGTCGGTCGGAGTGGTGGGGCTGGGCTGCTGGCAGCTCGGTGCGGACTGGGGATCGGTCACCGAGGAGGCCGCGCTGTCCGTGCTGGAGGCGGCCGTCGACTCCGGCGTCACGTTCCTCGACACGGCCGACGTCTACGGCGACGGACGCTCCGAGAAGCTCATCGGCACGTTCCTGCGCTCCCGCGGCCCGGACCACGGCATCACGGTCGCGACGAAGATGGGCCGCCGCGCCGACCCGCACACCGCGGAGGCCTACACGCTCTCCTGGTTCCGCGCCTGGACCGACCGCTCGCGCGAGAACCTCGGCGTCGACACCCTCGACCTGGTGCAGCTGCACTGCCCGCCCACCGAGGTGTTCCGCCGCGAGTCCACCTACGACGCCCTCGACGTGCTGGTGGACGAGGGCAGGATCGCGTCCTACGGCGTCTCCGTCGAGACCGTCGACGAGGCCCTCGAGGCGATCGTCCGCCCGCACGTCGCGACCGTGCAGATCATCCTCAACGTGTTCCGTCGTAAGCCGCTCGAGCAGGTGCTCCCGCTGGCCGTGCAGGAGGGCGTCGGGATCATCGCCCGCGTGCCCCTGGCGTCGGGACTGCTGTCCGGCAAGTACGACGAGGACACGCAGTTCGCAGCCGACGACCACCGGTCGTACAACCGCGCCGGGGAAGCGTTCGACGTCGGCGAGACGTTCGCGGGCGTGCCGTTCGAGGTCGGCGTCGCGGCCGCGCGCGAGGTCGCGTCGCTCACCCCTGAGGGCTGGACCACCGCGCAGCTCGCCCTGCGCTGGATCATCGACCAGCCCGGCGTGTCCGTCGTCATCCCCGGTGCGCGCTCAGCCGCCCAGGCGGTCGGGAACGCGGCGGCAGCGTCGCTGGCACCGGTCGACGAGGAGACCCTCGGCGGGCTGCGCGGGATCTACGACGGCCGGATCCGCCAGCACGTGCACGCGCGCTGGTAGGACCTACTTCTTCGAGCCGATCCGCTTGAACCTGCCCGTCAGCCGCTTGGGCTCGGCGGGCAGGATCACGGGTGTGTCGTTCGGGCCCGCGATCTCGATGACCTTCGGGAACGTCAGCGGCGGCGGACCGAACGCCTTGCGCGCGCCCTCGATGACGTTCTTGCCGAGCGCCCGTGCGCCCGCGACGCCGACCACCAGGCCGATGCCGAACGGGATCAGCCGCCCGACCGCGAGCCCGGTCTGCTTGGTCAGCTGCGTGCGGACCAGCCGGCGGGTCATCGTGGTGTTCACCTTGCGGACCGTCGCCATCGGCATCCGGGTCAGCAGCGCCCGCGCGACGCTCACGCTGGTCAGCTCCGCGCCGTCGGTGATGATCTTGCCGCCGGAGTCGCCCAGGATCGTGGTGAGCAGGAGCGCGCGACGCCGGTCGGAGTCCTCGACCTCGATGCCGTGCACGCTGGCCACCGCGAGCGAGAACGCCGCCGACGCCGCGAAGAACGTGGCCACGTCGCTGGCCGTGAGCACCAGCGCGACGCCCGTGCCCACCGCGGGAGCCGCCGCCGACGCGCCCACCGCGCCACCGGCACCCTGCACGACCAGCAGGTACTCCTTCTCCAGGAGGCGCACCAACTGCTCGGGCGTCGCCTCCGGGTTCCGGCGGCGCAACGAGTCGACGTGCGCGTGGATCGTCGCCGACGGGATCGTGACGGCCTTCGCCAGCGCCGCCTCGACGAGGGCCGGCATCAGCGCTCCCCGGTGACCGTCAGCTGCACCGTGGCGCCGGCGTCGAGCGTGCGGCCGACCGTGCAGTGCGAGTCGATGGCCCGGTGCACCAGGTTGATGAGGCGCTCGCGCGTGGCCGCGTCGAGCGCGCTGAGGTCCACGACCAGCTCCTCCGCGATCGCGGGGTACCGGTCCTCCTCGGTGTCACTCATGCCGGAGGCCTTGATGGTCACGTCGACGTCGTCGCCCAGGTAGTGGCTCAGCTTGGCGTCCGCCGCCAACCCGCTGCAGCCGGCCAGCGCGATCTTCAGCAGCTCGCCCGGGCTGAACACGTTCTCCACGCCCACGCTGCCGATCAGCACCTCGGCCCCGCGCGAGTTGCGGCCCGTGTAGAGGCGCTTGCCCGTGCGTTCGACCCACAGCTCGGTGTCGCCCGCGTTCTTGGTGATGTCGGGCGCCTGCTTCTGCTCCGTCGTCATCCCGCGATCCTGCCACGCGGAACTGACTGTCTCGCGTCGAGCGCTAGACCGCTCCGGCCGCTGCCTCCGCTGCCTTCTTCGCCCTCGCGGGGGAGTCCCAGTTCCGGATCGTCTCCCGCACCCAGAAGATCAGGAACAGCCCGACCTCCCACCACTCGGCGATGGCCACGTGGTAGCCACGGAACAGCCAGTACGCCAGGAGGAGGACGGCGATCCCGCCGAGCGTCATGCCCACGGCGATCCACTTGTAGAGCGACTGGTCCGGCAGGTCGTCCTCGCCCGCCGCCTTCGGCCACCCGTTGCACGCGACCGCGACCGACATGCTGATGATCAGCCCGAACGTCGCCGCGTAGTGGATCCAGGCGAAGTCCGTGCCCTCCCAGATGCGATAGACCAGCAGCGCCACGAACACGGCGGCGAGCAGCCAGGACAACCGGTAGAAGCCCTTCGCCTTCTTCGGCTTGGAGCCGAGCGCGTCGCCGGGCCAGTTGCCGGTCAGCTTCTCGGCGATCACCAGCACCACCGCGGCGACCAGCACCGAGATGGTGGACACCCGGATGCCGTTGACCATCTCCTCGCGGATGGCGGGGTCCGTGATGCCCCGCAGGGTGTCGTCCAGGTCCGTCGGCACGAACGCCACGAACAACGCGTAGAACCCGGCCAGGTTCAGCGCGAAGTCCTCCAGCGTCCGCCCCCGGTAGGCCACCAGGCACACCGCGATGCCGACGAGCGCCGCGACGAACACGTCGCGCAGCGGCCCCAGGTAGTTGGCACTGATGGACCCCTCGAACTTGCCGAAGAAGACGAGCCCGAAGATCGAGCCGATGAGCAGGAACGCCGCCAGCGCGACGAGGATCATCCTCAGATGCCGGTACGTCTCCCGTGCCAGATCAGCCTCACGCAGCGCAGCCATCGCGGTCCCCCTCCGCTGAGCCTTCCCCTGCGGCGATCGTCCCGCGGTTGGTCTGCGCGGGTCTATGGGCGTTTGGGGTGATTCTGCGGCGGACGCCCAGCGGTGGCCTCGTGCCCGCGGGGTACGGTGCCGCGTGCGAACGACGCGATCGGGAGAGACTCCCCGCACCGCGGGCGTCGTGTTCGCCGCCGCCGTCGTCGTGTACTTCACGGCCGTCATGCACCGCACGGCCCTCGGGGTGGCGGGCGTCGACGCCATCGACCGGTTCGGGCTCTCCGCCACCATGCTCGCGCTCTTCTCGGTGGTCCAGCTCACCGCGTACGCGGGCATGCAGCTCCCCGCGGGCCAGCTGCTCGACCGGTTCGGAGCCCGGTCCGTGCTCGTCGCCGGGTCCCTGGTGATGGCCACGGGACAACTTCTTCTGGCGGTCTCCGACGAGGTCGGGTGGGCCCTCGTGGCCCGCGTGCTCATCGGTGCGGGCGACGCCCCGATCTTCATCGGCGCGTGCCGGTTGGTCGCCGAGTGGTTCCCGCCTCGCCGCGTGCCGGTGATGGTGCAGACCACGGGCCTCATCGGTCAGGCAGGCCAGCTCGCCTCCGCGATTCCGGTGGCGTGGCTGCTGCACTCGCGGGGCTGGACGGTCGCGTTCGCGACGCTGGCGGGCCTCGGGGTCGTGGCGGCGTCGGTCGCCTTCGTCGGCATCCGCTCCGCGGTGTCGTCGTCGCCCACGTCCGAGCGCTTCTTCTCCGCGGTCCGCTCGGCGGCACGCCCGCACGGCACGCGACTCGGCTTCTGGAGCCACTTCCTGTGCCCGTTCTCCGCCAACGTGGTGGCGCTGCTCTGGGGCGTGCCGTTCTTCGTCACCGCCCAGAACCGCACCCCCGGCGAGGCCAGCCTCCTGCTCATCGTCCTCACCGTCTCCGCCATGGTCACGGGACCGCTGGCCGGGCACTTCACCGCCCGCCACCCGCTGCGCCGCAGCTGGGCGGTGCTCGCGACGGCCGGCGCCACCTTCGTGGCCTGGGCTGTCCTGCTGGCGTTCGACACCCCGCGGCCGCTGTGGCAGCTGCTGCTGTTCGTCGTCGTCCTCGGCGCCGGGGCACCCATCTCCCTGGTCGGCGTGGACTTCGCGCGGACCTTCACGCCCCCGGACCGGCTCGGGGCGGCGACGGGGTTCGTCAACATGGGCGGGTTCACCTCGACGATCCTCGGGGTGCTCGCCGTCGGGCTGGTGCTCCAGCTGGTCTCACCGCCCGGGGCCGCCACGTACACGCTCGACGCGTACCGCATCGCGTTCGCGGTGCTGCTCCTGCCGTGGCTCGTCGGGCTCGCAGGGGTGCTGCACCACCGCCGGCACGCCCGCACCGACCTGGCCGCCGAGGGTGTGTACCTGCGGCCCGTCCGCGACGTGCTCCGGTGGCGCCGGTGAGGCGTTCGCCTTCGGTCGTTCGCCCGCGCGTTCGGTAGGCTCTCCGGCGTTCCCCGTGGATCGCGCGCCTGTAGCTCAGGGGATAGAGCACCGCTCTCCTAAAGCGGGTGTCGGCAGTTCGAATCTGCCCAGGCGCACAGTGTGTTGGTGCAGGTCAGAGCGATCCTGAGTGCGACTGGTGTCGTGGTCGCGACCGCAATGTCCGGTTCGTGGTCAGCATGTGGTCAGCAGTGACGCTGGAAGGCAGGTTGCGACTGGTGGAACTCAAGCTCGGGGTGTCTCGCTCCCTGCTCGGGAGCACCTGGTCCTACCCGATCCACGGCCTCCGCCATCCGCCGACTGCCGACACCTCGGGCTGGTACTGCTGGACGGGTGAGCTGCGCCCGGACGGCGACTTCTTCGTTCCGATCCATCAGCATCACTTGGTGGAACGACTGCCAGAGATCTCTGACTTGCTGGCAATGCCACCCGGCTCGCGGTTCCTCATCGCTCCTGAGTATCGAGACACGTGGCACGACCCGTCGCTCCTCGAGGTCTGATCCTGCCGCGGCGCGCGCAGTGACTCTGTGGTCAGCAGGAGCGCCCGCGTCTTTGCGCAGCGGCCGGCCCACCGACGCCCGCTCAACGTCGCACAGGGTCGTCGCTCCCGCGTAGCACTGTGCGCGTCATGGAGAGCGGTTCGCGTCCGGTCGTCGGCCAGCCCCCAGAGGATCGAGACCGACTTTGGCGCCGTGAAGGTCAGGTCGTAGCCGGCGACGGTGTGCCAGCCCTCGTCGGGCACGATCTGCTTGTAGGGCGTGCCCAACGGCTCGAAGGTGATGGGGTCGCGGCCGTCGCGGAAGACCGCCGTCATCGAAGCCTCGGAGACGGCCGCGCCGACCCTGAGCCGGCCGTCGCCCAGTGCGCTCAGACCACCGCCGATCCACCGGCCGTGCGGGTTACCCGTCAGCTCGTAGTACGCAGTGAGCGAGTCGCCAGCGGCCAACCCCGCGTCGCCGGCCGCGACATGCCGCGTCAGGTACGCGTATCCGTCGCCGACGGTCAGCTTGTGCATCGACAGCACCGCAATCACCTCCCGTGGGAGCAGCTCTGGCGAGTGCTCCTACAGATTGCTGCGCGGAAATGTGCGCGAGACGCGAGGTAGATTTCGCCGGCGCGCAATCCGTGCCTGGGTGCGACCATTACGGGCTCCGAACCTCCCTCGCCACCGAGCACCGCGGAAGGCACCACGGGCGGCGGGTTGCGTGTGCCACGGAAGGCACCACCGCTCAGCCGCAGAGTCAGCCAGTCTCGTCGGTCTCTACCGACGGACGTACCCGTGTGAGATAGCCGCCGGGTGGTACGTCGAGCGGCGGCTGAGCGGCCGGATACGCCTGATCAAGCAGGCTCGGCCGCAAGACCTCAACCGTCTCGGCCGCAGCTCGAAGTGCTTCGGCATCCACGGTGAAACTCGACTCGTCCACGCCGAGGCCGGGTCGGCGACGACGAGTACCGGGGCTCCGGGCGGCGGCGCTGGGGTCATCCACAGGGCGCTCGACATCTCGCGGCCACCACCCCAGTCGGTGAGCCTCGGCTGGTCTGCTGCCGGCCAGTTGTTCCGGACGTAGCGCCCGGCTAGGGCGGCGGTACGTCCTTCGGCGATTTCCACTCCGGCGAAGAGTCCCGCGTCGACTGCCGGGTGCACGCGAGCGCCGAGGTCGGGATCGAGACGACACCGGATTGCCAGCTCGATCTGCAGTCCGGCGGTGTAGCGAGTGAGGCCGACGAGTAGGTTCACCACGTCCGCCGGCCGCCCGATGACGCCGCTCCCACCGAGAGCGGAGGGGGCTCGGTTGTCCGGCGGTCCGAACCGGGATCTCGCCTGCGCGACGTCGTCCGCGTTGCCGGAGACAGCCAGGGTCGAATGCATGAGGCCGACCCTTGTCCGCATCCCGCAGGTGGTCAACGTCTTTCGTCCTGGAGCTGTCTGCCATCGCTAGAGCCGAGCTGCGTGGCCGCACAGTCTCTAGCGGCTCATCGGCGACGGGCAACGTGCTAGCGAAGGATCACAGCCCGACTCTTCTTGCATGTCTGCGATGCACGGGCTCACCGGGGTAGGCGCAGCCTCGCCGAGCGTGTGACCGACGCCCGCGACGCCAGTACCTGCACGGCAGGCTCGTCAGTGCGTCCCGGGCCACGCATCGCCTGTTCCGTCTCGAAATGCGAAAGCATGAACCGACGGGCTCTGGTGGCGGGAAACGCGGCCCGCATCTAGCATTTGACAATGTATTACAGTATGAATAGTGGGCCAACGTCTGCGAGCCGACCGTATTGCGCCTCGACTGACGAAGAATTGAATTGGAGTGATCAGCGCCGACGTCAGATCCCCAACAGGAAAAGAAGGTCGTGAATCTCGTCTGCTCGAGCCCGCAATTGGCGGGCGGGGCCGGTGTTTGATAGCGTCAATGAAATGCGCACGGAGTCGCGGACGACCTGTCGGTGCGAGGCGTCGTTCTTTGCCGTCTGATATCCGTCGTAGACCGCGCGGCCGAGCGTTCGCTCGGCTTGGGCACGCGTTTCCGAATCTGTCGCAATATTCATGGCCTCCTCGGCGCAGGTTCCGGCGAACTGCGTAGCCTGCTGAAGAGTGTCTGGACCCAATTGCTGCAAGCAAAAAGCAAGACCCGAAAGCGCGCGTCCGGCGTTGTTTCGATCGTTTCTATCCGCCTCAGGAAGGTCTAGAAGCGCGCAGGCATTCAGGGCCGCCGATGCGCGGTAGTCTCCCAACAGTCCGACCACCCGCGACCACTCTCGGTAGAACGAGCGCATCGCAATTCTCGTGTCCGACAAGGTGGAGAAATCGGACCACGCACGCGAACATACCTTCTCGGCCAGATCGAATTTCTCGAAGCGGCGATATACGCCAATCTGTGCGCATCGAAGACGCAGTTGGGACGGATCTCCGGCAACCGCACCGGCCATAGCCGCAACTGCCACGTCCTCACTCTCGATGCGTTGCCCAGCGAATACAACAGCAAGAGTCTCCTCGCCCCAACGTGAACCCACCGAGTGTGCGGTCACGTCGGCGACGAAATCGTGCAATACTTGATCGAGCGGCCGGCCAAATTCTTCCGCCAGCTCGATAGCAACTCTTGCAATCCTAGGATGCCGCGGAGCCAGGTAGTCGCCATGGCGTTGAGCAGCCGCCTCAAATCCAAGGCGGTTAACGACGAGTGGTAGAGTTTCTGCTTCGGTCAGACCAAGAGCCCACGCGAGATGTTCGATCGCCGTCGATCCGAGACCCATCTCATGTACCGCGCAGACGATCAGATAGCCATCCAGCAGTGTCTTTCGTCCCGGGAGGGCAACTCTTCCTAGCCGCGCAAGCAATTCGCGAATATGTTCGCGAAACTCCCCGCCGTAGCGCGTGCTCAGGAGAGCGCCGAGGAGCGCGCTTTCGCCGGCGCCCAGGCTCTGCTGATACAGATGCTCCGCACGGGTTGCGGATGAACCGGATATGTCGGCCAAGCGCCCCAGTCCGCGACCGCCCCACGCGCTCCAACCCTCAACCAGCATGGTGGCGTCGGCGAGCGATATTCCGTTGACAATGTGACGGACGTAACGACCATTCGGGATCGGGTATCGACTCGCTGATCGCCTCCAGTCTGTGTCCCGGGCGGCCATAAAGACACGGATGTCTGTGCGTTCGTCCGCTTCGATTCGTTCCAGCAGCTCCGCCAACTCGGCCACGTGGAGGTCCGCGTCGTCGACAAAGAGACAAATTCGAGCGGACGTGACCGACAGCGCGAGCAAGGCGTCGACGTCAACCCGGTCGCCCTGATTCGCCCACCAAACTTGGTATTCGGACCTTTCCGCGAGCGCGCCGGCGACCTGCTTCAAGACTGTCGATTTACCCTCTCCAGTTGGCCCTTCGATCAGGTAGCCGGGGGAGGCGATTTCCCAGAGAAGCGCATCCCCGAGAATTGCCCTCGAACGGGCAAGAGGAGCAGCTACTCCGCCGAAGATATCGCCCCAGTTGGGCTCCCGTCCATCAAAGAATGCGAGTGTGCGCGCAGGACTGGAGTCGCGCGCCATTTCAAACCTTCGAAATTCGGTGTCGATAGGAGTGCACCCGCTGATGGCCTGGCGATTCTTCCTAAATAGCGCGGAAGTCAGTCGGTATTTGGAACGCGATGCAAGTGCATTGTCGACGGCGGGCATTAGAGAATTAATGTCAACGTTCACGTATGGCTGAATTCGGCCCGGCAAGTCGTTGCCGCGCAGTGCGCCGAGGGTGGGCTCCGGACCATGGTTGGCCCACAACACCTCCAGCAAGCGCTGATTGCCCTCTGCGACCAGCTGGAGGATGGACGACGTGAGGATATCGTCCCAACCGCCGTACCCCAGCACTACACAGGTCGAGTTCGTCAGTATCTGCCGAAGGCTTGCCAGCAATCGGGGTCGAGGCCGCTCTAATTGCGCCGACGTGTGGAGTGTGTCTCCGAGCCGCCAATAGCCGTGTAGGTGCGCAACGGGCACAATGGCCGACGGCCGCTCTGGATATGTGAATGAACCATCTCCGTCGGCAACGATCGGATAGGATTCGATTCCACATGCGTGCAGGGCGGTCTCGAGCAGTGGATCAAAGTTTGTTGTAAGGATCGGACCGCGAACATCGATGGGTACTCTGGACAAGACTCGAGCGATGGCCGCGATTCCCTGTGGAATTGCCCATCCGGCGAAGTCGTCTTCGAGATCCTTCAATCGTGATTCGTCGTTGAGATAGTTCCGCGCGAGTTCGGCAGAAACGGTAGGGGTTCGTGCTCGGAGAGTGGCGAGCCTAATCACGCGATTGAGATGGGTTAGTCCTGCGCGCTCGATTAGGAAACGGGCGGCGGCCTGGTATTGCTGTGCCCCATCAAGAGTGCGCACCGTGGATTTGAAGTCAGCGAGGTCCTCCGGGTCTGAGGCGAGAGACTTTTCAAAGTAGTTGACCATTTCGGCGGTTCCGGGGACGGCACCCACAGATGCGCCAGCTCCGAGGATGAACACGAGCGGCCTCGCGTCCTCATCGAGGCAAGCTCGCCGTATGCGGTGTTGAAGCTCGGACTGCCCCGGGATGTCCATAGCGGGACACTAGCGCTCGCGTCGTCGGCTCGGTATCGGTGCATCTCATCGCTGTCGTTCTACGCCGGGAGGCGCTGTCTGGGCATCAAGGATGCCGGCCGGCCGGCTAGGTTTGGGTCGCTTCAGAGGGGGTCTCCCGGGACTGCTGCACCTGGTGAACAGGCCGCAATGGCTGCGGTCTGGTCGGTGAAGGCGAGTCCGATCTCGACGGGTGTGAGCGTGCCGAGGGCGCGCTGGCGTCGGCGGGGGTTGTAGGTGCGCTCTGTCCAGAACACGATCGCTTGGTGCGTCGCGGGTGCGCCACCGACGCCGGTTCGGGACGTTCTTTTCGGAGAATCCGGTCGCGTACGACAAGGCGAAGTGGCACTACGACGGCGACTTCCCGCGATGGACCCGAAAGCGTCAGGCCTTCGTGCACACGGGCTTCTTCCTTGCGTGGATCGCCGACCGCAACATGGTCGGGGACATGCTCGTCACCGAGAGTCCCCGCAACATCGCAGCGCTCCGCAACCGCCGCGGGCGCCCCGACGACCTGTACGCCGAGTGGGACGGCGTTCTCATGTCGTCCATGCTGAATGCCGAAGCCAATGCCTTCGCTGGCGCCTATTACGAGCGGCTCTATCTCGAGGACTGCGAACGCGTCTTCCCGGATGCCGGCCCATACCAAGTTCGGGGGACTTGGCAGAACTACGACCGCATCGCGCCCGTGCTCGACGAACGCCTCGAAGCGTGGCGCGCAGGAGCGGGGCACTGGCCGGAGGGCGGACACGAAGGACTCTAGGGCCGCACGCATCGGACGCGCTGACGCCCTATGTCGCGAGGTTCTCCCAGCGGCAGAGAGCGTTGGAGATCGAGATATCCGAGGCCACTGCCTGCATGATCTCGTCGGGCGCGGGCCGCACGACATCAGGTGTCGCCATGGTCCCCAGATTCTCCCAACCCATCCGACGCAGATGGGCCTTGCTGAGCGTCCCTAACCCGGCGGGTCGACCCTGAAGTCGTTCGACGGCACGAGTCAGCGTCGGTCGTTCCGGCTCGATCGTGAGGTCGCGCTGGACCGCATACCAGGCCAGGTAGCCCAGCGCGTGGTCTGCGGCTACGACGACGCAGCAGCCCCAGCCGACGGGATCCATGCCGGCATCGACGCCGTCAGGGAAGTAGGGGTTTCGGACATTCCCGCGGGCGTCGACCGGGAAGGCGAACACCTCGCCCGGCGATACGAGCAAGGGCTGGGGCGAGCGAAGCACCCGTCGCGGCTTGTCCGGGAGTGGACTCTCGAGCTTGCCGCGGAGCGTCCTCAGAGCGACCTCGCGTTTGCGCAGGTCTGCCTCGGACATCTCACGCTCCGCGAGACCGATGAGGTTCGACCGGTCGTCGATGATGGACAGCGCGCGCTCTCGGGAAGTGGAGGCGATTCCGCGCTGATGCAACTGGTCGGCGACGACCAGCCAGAAGGTCGTGTAGTCCTCGTCGTCAGCGGTCGCGGCCACCGGCTCGAGCTCCTGGAGGAGTCCCACGATCTCCTCGCCCGAGAGGGGCAGGCGGCACACCGTCCTGATCGTCGTCCTCAGGTCGGCTGCGAAGTCATCCGAGTAGAGCCCCGGTCCCCATGCGCCCACGACGTGCTCTCCTTCCGGCGATCCACCACCGTTCGACGACAGTAGGGCCGCCCGAGCGCACAAGGACGCAAGACCACATCGGCCCAGGGCAATGTGCCCCAAGTGAACCCACCCGCCGGCGGTCCGGCTGCTTGTAGGTTGCGATTCATCGGCTAACGGAAGGTAGTGCCCGTGACGGCTCAATCCAGATCGCGAGCGATGCTCTGGATCGGTGTCGCCCTCGTCGCGATATCTGTCGTGACCATCGTCGTTCTGCCGTGGGGCATCCCCGTGTACTCGGACTACCCCTCGCCTGCGGCTAGCTCGAACTACCTGTCGCCGGCTTGGCGAAAGGCGGCGATCGTGGTGATCGCGGGTGCCTCGGTCATGGGGTTCCTGCTTGTTGCCATGTCGCTCCGAGGTCTCGGCCGTGACGTGGCCGGTCCGGAAGAACCAGGTCACCGCTGAGTTTCTCCACGCGGCTGCCGTCGTAGGTGTGCCCGGCGCCCACCGCGGACCTCGGACCGCGGCGACTCTTGACCGTCGTCCCGCTTCGGTGGACGGTGATGAGTGACACCTCGCCGCGTGGAGGACCCGACCCGAGTCGGGGCTACCTGGCTGACGCGACCCGAACAAGCGCTCACGGAGCCGCTCGCTCGACCGTGACGCACACGGAGTGCTGCGTGCGGTACGGCCGCGGGGGATGTCCGATGGTGGCGAAGCGATCCGCAAGGCGGAATCGGGTGGTCAGGATGGCCGACGTCGAGCTCGTCGAACCCTCCGACCCGTCGGCCGCGCCTCTGGAACAGCGTCGCCGGCGTCGCGGGAAGGCGTGGCTCCGGTCGGCAGCACTCGTCGGTGCGGCGGCCGTCGTGATCCTCACCTCGGGCAGGTTGGGCCTCACCACGCCGCCCGACGTGCCCGAGGACTACGTGCTCGCACAGGACTACGTGCTCGCACTGGAGTCGGTCGGTGCGGACGCGGATGAGCCGAAAGACAATCACGGCACTCTCAACGCGCTGAATCTCAGTGCCGATGAGATGCGGCGCTATGAGGACGTGGGGGGCCTCAGTGTCTGGAGCGGAGAGTCTCGCTACGGCACGACGTGCCTGCTCGTGGCCCACCCCGGCCAGGGGCTCAGGGAGGGGATCGGTGCCGAAGTGTGTTCGCCCCAAGGCGACGACCCCATCGCCGACCTGGGGCCGTTCTACAGCTTCTCCGTCCTCCCCCCGGGAGTCTTCGCCGGCCTGCCGGACGGCAGTGTCATCCGGTTCGCGCTCGAGGGCGACCACGTCAACGTCTACGTGTTCGTGAGGGCCGCCGACCCGGCCGCGTCGCGCGGATAGCAGGGCGCCGCGCCACTGTTCCGGTCCACAGCGCGAGCAGTCAGCCCGGCTGATCCGATCGAGAGGACCCGCAGATGAACGGCCGTGAGCACGATCCGACAGTGCCCGATGCCATGGGCCGCCAGCCCCCGACTGAAGGCGGACAAGCCGACGGGCCGGCGCTCGACACCACACCACGAGATCCACACGACGGGCGTGTCCGACGCGTCCTGCCATGGGTCATCGCCGCGGTTGCGGTGCTGGTGGCAGCCGTCACCATCGGTGTCCTCGCCGTCAACGAGTCGAGCGAGCCCGCACCGGTAGCGCAGCTCACGCCGCAGGCCGATCCCGACCGGGGGGCCATTCCTCTCGACGACGAGACCGCCACGAACCTGGGCGTGACGGAGGCCGACTTCGTCTCCTACGGCTCGTACGGCGAGCTGCAGGTCTGGAGCGCGACGACGCCGGAGGCGAAGCGGTGCCTCGCGATGGTCGCGGAGAATCGCATCGTCATGGTCCGCTGCTCAGCACCGTCGCTCGACCCCGTCGCCGATCTCGACTTCCCGCCTGAGATGTTCCCACCCGCACCGTCGGGCGAGCCGACCTCACAGGTCCGGTTCGTGCTCCGCGACGAGCTGGTCGACGTGTACCTGGCACCGAATCCTGAGGGCGGGTTCTACTGACGCCGGTCGCGTGCAACGCCGGACTCGATACGCACCGAGCGAGGTGCCTCGGCCGTGCAACGCTCGGTTCCCGGCCGGACATGTGGGCAGCATCGGGTCTCGTCGTCGGAAAGGGCCTCATGACCTCGCCGGAGGAGCGCTTCGCAGCGCTGTTCGACGCCACGCACCGCGCACTGCTGGCCTACGCCGTCCGACGCGTCGCCGACCCCGCCGACGCAGCCGACGTCGTCGCCGAGACGTACCTCGTCGCCTGGAGAAGGCTCGAGGACGTCCCGCCCGCCGACCAGGCACGCCCGTGGCTGTTCGGCGTCGCGCGCCGCGTGCTGGCGAACTACTACCGCGGCGAGCGGCGGCGGCACGCTCTCGCGGACAGGCTCCGCGACGGCCTCACCGACATCGCGGCACCGCCCGCGGACCTCAGCGACGTGACCGTCGCGCTGGAACGGCTCGGCGACGATGACCGCGAGCTGCTGCGCCTCGTCGCCTGGGAGGACCTTGCGCGCGACGAGATCGCGGTGGCCCTGGGCGTCTCGCGCGCCACGGTCCGGGTCCGACTGCACCGAGCCCGCCAGCGGCTCCTCCGTGAGATGACCGCCCTCGCGGACGAGCAACGGGTGGCCCCATCCGGACACGTAGGGGATGGATGGGCACCCGCCCGTCCCGAGGTGGAGGAGGTCCGATGACACACGACGACGTGATCGCGCAGCTGCGCAGCGCCGACCCGGTCGCCGGGCTGGACCTGTCGCACCTCGACCCAGGTGCCGTGCGCGCCCTGCGTCAAGGAATCACGATGACCGAACGAGACTCTTCATCCACCTCGCGTCGGCGCCGCATCGGCCGTCGAAGCACGCTCATCGCGGGTCTGAGCATCGCGCTCGTCGGCGGCGGCTCCGCCTACGCCGTGCACCAGCAGTGGTTCGGCGGCACCGGGGACGGCCCGAACTGCCAGAGCGTCTGGAACGAGACCGCGGCCGGCGTCGCGATGGTCTCCGGACCGAACCTCACCGGCGACCCCGTCGCCGACTGCGACACCTACCGTGCCCAGGCCGGCCTTCCACCCCTGAGCGATCCCGTCGCGTTCGAGTACGGCGACGCGGTCTTCGTGACCCCACGCGGCCAGGTACCCGAGGGTGCCGAGCTGCTCGCGGTGTCCCCGACCGCTGGCGCCGAGCGGGAGCTGCGCGCATCCATGAGGGACTGGGTCGACGGCGGCTCGTCCCACTGCTTCTCCACCTCCGAGGCCGAGGAGTTCGCGCGGGCTGAGCTCGACCGCCTGGACCTGACCGGGTGGACCATCGTGACCGACGACGTCCCCGACGCCGACCTGCTCCCACCCGGCATGGAGTGCGCCGCCCTCGACATGCTCGATCCCGCCAGCCACACCATCGACGTGCTTCCCCTCCGCTCCGAAGACTGGGAGCGCACCGCCGGACCCACCACGTCCGGTATCCGCACCGCTCTTCGCGTGGGAATCGCTCACACGTGCGTGAGCCTCGGGGATGCCCAGAAGGTTGCGGAGGCTGCCCTCGGCACCGAGCACCACTGGCCGACGACCGGCGTCCCCGACGAGGAGGTGGACTGCGCCCGGGTCGACATGGAGGTCGGTGGCAGCATGCAGATCACGATCTACGGACCAGCCACTGCGCGTCCCTGACGGCTCGGCGGCACCGGATCGGCCGCTTCTACGCGAGGAAGTCACCCCAGCGAACATCGGCCTCGACGAGCAAGAGGACGCGCCCATCCTCGCCGCGGTACTCCGAGATGCTGCCGTACGCCTTCTTGGTTCGTCGGATGTTCGGGCGGCCGGCGACGACCATGCGAGCCACATCGACGACGTCGAACCAACGGAGCCCGCAGTAGCCGCCGCAGCCGCAGGGGTCCCAGGCCACCTGAGCGCCCGCGGCCGCGGCGTCGTGGGCGGCAGCCGAGGAGATGTCGCGTGCGGTCTCGGTGTAGGCACGTCCGAGCGGGTCGATGATCTGGCCGTCTGCGCGGACGCCGGGTCGATCCGATTCGGGGGGTGTGGCCGCTGGCGTCGCCTTCACCGCGTCCACGATCTCGCTGAACGACGGCTGACGGCGCTGCGTGACCATGCAGCCAGTATCCCGATCGCGATGTGGTGCTGCGGCTGGGTCGGGATCGCCGACCCAGCGAAAACTCCGGGCATTCAGCGCCGCCGCTGACCAGGTCGAGGTACTCGGCGGTAGGCTCCCAGTGCTCCGGCGATCACGCCGGACCATGACCGTGCCGCGCGGTGTTCACGAGGAAGCCCGGCGGCGTGTCACCGTCGGCGTCGGTGCCGGACCGCGTGCCCCGCACGCGGGGATGCTGCGCGGTGACCGATCCGAGCGCCCTGGCCCGAGCCTGTGGCCCGGTGCTCGTTGCACGACGCTCGGCGCCGCAGTCGCGGCGCGCGATGCTGGCGAAGGAGGAGACGTGGCTCGACCAGGCCAACGCGGGTCCGGTCGCGCGCGCACCGACCCCGGCGCCCAGCGCCGCCGCTCCCCGCAGCGCCCGACCGAGCAGGGCATCATCCCGGTGCTCGCCGACGTCGCCCGCGAGGTCGACCGCGCGGTGCAGCGACCGCCGACGCGCCCGGCGATGCGCACGAAGTTCCAGGTCGTCGCTCTGCTGGTGCGCGAGGAGCGGGCCCGGGTGAAGGCCGACACCGGCCTGACCACGGCGAAGCGTGCCGAGCAGCTCAAGCGGCTCGACGGCGTGGCGACGATGCTGGCCAGGACCGCAGCCCGCGACACGTCGCTGCTCGCGCTGCTGGCCGAGGATGCCAAGGTCTCCGACGCGGCGCACGACTACAAGGCGACCCTGATGCGCGAAGGAGGGCTGGAGCCCCCGGAGCCGCCCGCGCCCGCCGCGCCCGCTGCGCCGGCGCCCGGCGTCGAGAACCGGGTGGTCCCGCGGTCGGTCATCTCACGCCAGCTCTCGAACCCGTTCCTCGCTCCGGACTACGAGGCGGCCGCCGCCGCGCGGGTCGCTCCGCGGACCCACCGGCTGGCGGGCTGGGAGCTGCTCGAACCGCTGTTCCGGTCCTTCGAGGTCGCCGCCACCGGCGCCCCCGCCTGCATGACGCTGCCCGAGGCCCGGCCCGTGTCCGTCTCCGCGGGACGGGAGCTGATGCCGCACCAGGCGCGAGTCGTCACGGCCGCTGCCAACGGTCACCGCACGTTCCTGCTCGCCGACGAGCCCGGGCTCGGCAAGACCGCCCAGGCGCTGCTCGCCGCGCAGGCGGCCGACGCCTTCCCGCTGCTTGTCGTGGTGCCCAACGTGGTGAAGACCAACTGGGCGCACGAGGTCGGGATGTGGACGCCGTTCCGCAGGCCCACGGTGGTGCACGGCGACGGGGACCGGATGGACGGGTTCGCGGACGTCGTGATCGTGAACTACGAGCTCCTGGACCGGCACGTCGGCTGGCTCGGCGACCACGGCTTCCGCGGCATGGTCGTCGACGAGGCGCACTTCATCAAGAACAAGTCGTCGCAGCGCTCCAAGCACGTCCTCGCGATCTCCGAGCGGATCCGCGCCCGCACCGCACGGCCGCTGCTCATGGCGCTCACCGGCACGCCGCTGATCAACGACATCGAGGACTTCCGGGCGATCTGGCAGTTCCTCGGCTGGATCGACGACACCAAGCCGCTCGGCGCGTTGATGACCGCCCTCGAGGAGTCCGGGCTCACCCCGGCCGACCGCGGGTTCTCCGCCGCCGCGCGGTCCAGCGTCATCGACATGGGCATCGTCCGTCGTCGCAAGATCGATGTCGTCGCCGACATCCCTGCCCGCCGGGTGGCGGACCTGCCGGTCGAGCTCGACGGCGCGGTCGGCCGCTCGATCCGCGCCGCCGAGGCCGCCCTCGCGACCCGGCTGGTCGAGCGCTACCGGGCCGCCGTGGAGTGGCACACCAGCAGCGGCGCCGTGGTGGAGGGCATCGACGACCACCTCGTGCGCCGGGTCGCGGCCGCGGAGCTCAAGGACTCCAGCTCGCAGACCGGCGGCGAGAACGTGTTCACGATGGTCCGTCGGATCGGCCAGGCGAAGGCAGGGCTGGCCGCCGACTACGCGGCGCAGCTGGCCCGCAACGTCGGCAAGGTGGTGTTCTTCGCCAGGCACATCGACGTGATGGACCAGGCCGAGCAGACGTTCGCCGACCGCGGCATCAAGTACGCGTCGATCCGCGGCGACCAGACCACGAGGACGCGCAACAAGAACATCGCCGCGTTCACCGACGACCCCGAGGTGCAGATCGTCGTCTGCTCCCTGATGGCCGCCGGCGTGGGGCTGAACCTCCAGGTCGCGTCCAACCTGGTGCTGGCCGAGCTGTCCTGGACCGACGCCGAGCAGACGCAGGCGATCGACCGGATCCACCGGATCGGCCAGGACGAGCCCGTCACCGCGTGGCGGATCATCGCCGCGCAGACCATCGACGCCAAGATCGCCGAGCTGATCGACAGCAAGGCAGGTCTGGCTGCACGGGCGCTGGACGGTGCCGGGGACGAGGACGCCTCGTCGACCGACGTGCAGCTCGAGGCCCTGGTCGGTCTGCTGACCGACGCGCTCGCCGCGCAGGACGTGGACTGACCCCGCGACGTCCGACCGTGGGCTGACGGACGGTCCGGCCGTCGGGGGACGCGCCGGCCTACGTCGCGCGGTGACGCTGGTGCGGTGACCGATCAGCGCGCTCCCGCCCTCCGCCGCGCGGCCACCGTGGCGTTCGTCCTGTACCTCGTGGTGCTCGCCGGTGCGGCGTTCCTGCCGCTGCCGTCCATGCAGCTCGAGAGAGGCACGGGCCCCTCCTACGACCTCGCGCTGCGGCGGCCCGACCTGCTCGGCGGGTGGGAGGTCCAGCGCAACGTCCTCATGACGATCCCGTTCGGCATCCTGCTGCCACTGGTCGTGCGCTGGCGGTACGAGGCGCTCGTGCTCGCGTGCTTCGGGGTCACGCTCCTGATCGAGACCGTCCAGCTGCTGGTGTCCGCGGCGGTCGGGTGGTCGTGGCGCGCGTTCGACGTCAACGACCTGCTTCTCAACACGATCGGCGGGCTCCTCGGGCTCGCCTTCACGGCAACCGTGCTGGCGGTCGTGCGTCGCCCGTCGCTGCCGTCGGCGCGCCGGCTCCTGCCCGGTGGGCTGGCGGCGGCGCTCGTCGCGTGGGCGGTCGTCGCCACCGTGACGACGCCTCCCGAGCGCGAGGTCGTGTACGCGTGCGACGAGTTGCCGGCCGGGTCGATCACCGAGCTCCCCGGCGGCGCCAGCGCGTACGCGGGTCGCGACGGGTCGGTGTGCCTGCTGGCCGACGGCGGCACGGCCTCGCTGCCGTTCGACGCCGGCCCGGGCCCCGCACTCACCTACGAGCGGCCCGACGGCACGTGGGAGGTCGGCACCGCGCAGCCCGGCGACGTACTGACGGCGGGCGCGGGTGGTCCCGTCGTGGAGCTGCACGAGGTCGACGGGTCCGGCGTGCTGGTCTGGGCCGCGCGCCGCTAGCCGGACGAGACTGACGCCATGGCGAGCGGTCCTGCGGGCGTCGTGGCGTTCCGGCTCTGGCCGCCGGTCGCGATCGGTGCGCCGCTGGTCGTCGGCTGGCTGGCCACGCGAGCCTGGGGAGACCCGGTCGACCTCGGCGGCTGGCGGATCCCGCTCGGCTGGGCGTTGGTCGCCCTGGTCGTCGTGTGGAACGGCTGGTCGTTGTGGCTGTTCGGCCGGCACGAGACGGGGCTGCTGCCGGGGCAGGCGACGCGCGCGATGATCGAGGAGGGCCCGTACCGGCTCTCCCGCAACCCGTTGTACGTCGGCCTGCTCGTGCTCTACCTCGCCCTGGGGTTGCTGGTACCGACGTTCTGGGGGCTCGCCCTCTTCCCGGCGGCAGTGCTCCTCGTCCTCTGGGGCGCGATCCTCCCCGAGGAGCGGTTCCTGCACGAGCGGTTCGGTGCGCCGTACGACGACTACCGGCGGCGGGTGCCCCGGTGGCTGGGCCTCGTCCGTCGGTGACCGTCGATACGGTGGGCGTCGTGAAGCTCCTCCTCACCTCCGGCGGCGTCACCAACCCGAGCATCCGCGAGGCGCTGGTCGCCCTGCTGGGCAAGCCCATCTCCGAGTCCACCGCCCTGTGCATCCCCACCGCGCAGTACGGGCACCCGTGGGTCGGCCCCGGCGTCAAGCCCTGGGAGTTCATCAGCGGGACCTCCGAGAACCCCATGGTCGACCTGGGCTGGAAGTCCGTCGGCGTGCTGGAGCTCACCGCGCTGCCCAGCATCGACGACGAGCGCTGGGTGCCGCTGGTCCGGGAGACCGACGTGCTGCTCGTGGCCGGCGGCGACGCCCTCTACCTGTGCCACTGGATGCGCGAGTCCGGGTTGGCCGACCTGATCCCGTCGCTGCGCGAGACCGTCTGGGTGGGACTGAGTGCCGGGAGCATGGTGATGACCCCCCGGATCGGCGAGGACTTCGTGGGGTGGAAGCCGCCGACCGGCGACGACAGCACCCTGGGGATCGTCGACTTCTCGATCTGTCCCCACCTGGCTCCCGACGGCACGCCGGGGAACTCGATGGCCGCCGCGGAGCGCTGGGCGGCCCGCGTCGGTGGGCCCGCCTACGCGATGGACGACCAGACGGCCATCACCGTGGTCGACGGTGCCGTCGAGGTGGTCTCGGAAGGGCAGTGGAGGCACTTCCCGTCCTGACGGTGACCTAGGTCCACCCTGGCACGCCTGCGCCGAGGCCAGGCTGGTGGGCGTGATCACCAAGCAGGGCGCCGGCGCCCTCGAGAAGATCCGCACCGACAGGTTGACGATCCGGCGTTTCACCGCGTCCGACGGCGATGCGCTCCACGGCTACCTGTCGCAGCCGGAGGCCGTCCGCTTCGAGCCGTATGGCGTGCAGAGCCGCCTGCAGTGCCACGAGCTCGCGTTCGACCGCGAGGGCGACGAGTCGTTCTGGGCCGTGTGCCGCAGCAGTGACGACCGGCTGATCGGCAACCTGTACCTGCACCGCGACGACCCGCACACGTACACCCTCGGGTACGTCTTCGACCCCGGTCAGTGGGGTCAGGGTTACGCGACCGAGGCGTGCGCCGCGCTCCTTGACGTCTGCTTCCGGAGCTGGGGTGCGCACCGCGTGACCGCCGGATGCAGCCCCGACAACACCCGGTCGTGGCGGCTGCTCGAGCGGCTCGGGATGCGACGCGAACCGTCACCGCAGGATCGCGACGCCTACCAGTACGCCGTGCTCGAGGACGAGTGGTCGGCCGGTTCAGCCGGCGGGCTCGTCGGTCGGTAGGGCGGCGAACGCCCTCTCGAACCAGCCGCCGGGCGGTACGTCGACGGGGTTCTGCCGGACCGCATGGTGCACCTGGTCCGGCTCGCGGGGCCACAGGACCTCGGCCTTGTCGGCCGCGGCTCGGAGCGCCTCGGCGTCCACCGTGAACCTCGACTCGTCGACGCCGAGGGCCGGGCACGCGACGACGACCACCAGGTCCCCGGGCGGCGGCGCAGGCGTCAGCCAGAGGGTGCTCGACCACTCGCGACCACCGCCCCCACCGCCCCGGTGGGTGAGCAGCGGTTCGTCCGCGGCGGGCAGGTTGTTCCAGTCGTCGTACCCGGCGACGACGGTGCCACCGTCGGCGAGCTCGACGCCGACGAGCAGCCCCGCGTTGAACGTGACATGGAGGTGGTCGTCCGGCCCGGGGTCGAGGCGGCGGCGGATCGCCAGGTCGATGTGCAGCCCGCCGGTGTAGCGAGCGAGGCCGACCAGCAGGATCGCGGTGTCGGTGCCCCGCCCGATGACGCCGCTCACGCCGACGGCGGCGGGGGCCTCGTTGTCGGGAGGGGCGAACCGGAATCTCGCCTGCGAGAAGTCGTCCGCGTCGTCGGAGAGTGCGATCGCCGAGTGCATCGCCCGACCATGGAGGACATCCGTCGTCCGCGTCAACGGCTCCGGCTGGAACCACGCGGGGGAGAAGGTGCCGCATACTCTCGCGCGTGTCATCGACGGCAGAGAACACGGCGCGCGGCGTCGTTCGGACGCGCACCTATCGCGCCGTCGCCGTTGCGTACTGGACCCTCTTCGCCCTCGTGTGCGTCGGGGGCATGATCGATCCCGGTCCTGCGGCGCAACCGGGGTTCCCCCCGATCGGAGCGCTGCTCGCGGCCGTCTCGATCGTCGCGGCGGTCCGGGCGGCGCGGATGGGTGTCGCGGTTGCCGACTCGCACGCGGTCGTCCGCAACCTGCTGAGCACGCGTCGGATCGCCCTCGCCGACATCGACGACGTGCGGGTCCGCAACTACGACGGCCTCATCGTCCGGAACAGCCCGACCTCCTGGCTGCGCACGGTCGCTCTGACGACGAAGGCCGGCACGGTGGTCAAGGCCTATGGACTCGTCGGCTTCGATCCCAGCGTTTCCCGGGCTGCTGCTCGCCTGCAGGAGCTGATCGGCCTACCCCGGGGAACGCGTCCGCCGCAGCACCGCGTGTGAGTCGCGGCCGTTCAGACGATCCACCGGAACACCGTGACTGCGCCGACGACCACCAACCCGACGAGCATCAGGCCGACGATCGCGCACCCGACTGCCGTCAGGCCCTCCCACCAGGGCCCCGACACGTCGCGCTCGCGGTCCGACCAGTCAAGCTTCTTGCCCGCGGCGGACTCCGCTCGCGCGCGGATCTCGAGCAGCCGCTGCCGCGCCAGCTCGCTCGCTGCCTGCTCCTCCGGCCCGCGCCACCGCAGTCCTTGCATGATCCGGACCGGGTCGCGGCCGCAGGCGCGCTCGAACGCGTCCACCTCGGCGGGGTCGCGCTGCTCACTGAGGTACGACCAGCGCCCGGCCTCGGTCCGGTCGCCGTCGAGCCGGCAGACCTCGGCCAGGCGCTCCCGAGCGTCGAGCTCGTGCGGCAGGCTCTCGACGAGGCTCTTCAGGCGCCTGCGCGCCATCGCGACGTCGCCCGTGCGCAGGTCCTCGTCGACCTTCGCCAAGGTGCGCTCCACCGTCATCGTCGCGGCCCTGGCGGGGGCTGGTGGGCGACATCGGACGTGTGCATGCCCGGGACCCTATCCATGCGGGAATCGTGGATGCGCGCACGTAGTCGTCAACCAGCCGTGAGCCGAGTCCGCGGTGACGGGCAGCGTGGTGCCGTCGACGTCGGCGAGGAGCTGCGGGGCCGTTCAGCCATTCTCACGGGCGCGCCAGTCGGGCGCATCGTCGCTCACCTTGCGGAGGCGCTACTTGGCGCTGGTCGCCGTGCTCTCCCGCGCCAGCACCTGGTGCGGTGCCGTGATCTCGACCGCCGGCGCGTCCGGGTCCGCGATCCGCGCGGTGACTCGTGCGACGGCCTGGCTCGCGATGAAGGGGGTGTCCAGTGACACGGTGCTCAGCGAGGGCCGGGAGAAACGCCCCTCCTCGATGTCGTCGACCCCGATGATCGCGACGTCCTGCGGCACGCGCAGCCCGGCGTCGAACACCGCGCGCAGGGCGCCCATGGCGAGCAGGTCCGAGTAGCAGAAGATCGCGTCCGGGGGCTCGGGCAGGGTGAGCAGCTCGCGCGCGGCCGCGTAGCCGTCGGCCCGGCGGTAGTGGACGGCCGGGCGCAGGTACTCCTCGACGAGCGGCAGTCCGGCGGCCTCCAGCGCGCGCTGGTAGCCGGCGGTGCGCTGCTGCGGGGTGGCGTAGTTTTCCTGCGGCTGCGCGCCGATCGCGGCGATGCGTCGGCGGCCGCCGGCGAGCAGGTGCGCGGTGGCGTCGTGGGCGGCCTGGACGTTGTCGATGGCGACGTGGTCGTAGCGGCCGTCGAAGTCGTGCTCGCCCAGCAGGACCAGGGGCATGGTGCGGCTGCCCTGCATCTCGAGCAGCTCCTCGCGCGTGACCAGCGGGCTGAAGAGGACTCCGTCGAAGAGCATGTTGCGGTCGCCGCCGGTGAGCAGCTCGCGCTCGCGCTCGTGGTCGTGGCCGGTCTGGTCGATCATCACGCGGTAGCCCACCGCGGCGGCGGCGTGGATGATCTCGCGGGCCAGCTCGGCGAAGTAGGGGACGTCGATCTCCGGCACGACGAGGCCGAGGACGCCCGTGCGGCCGGTGCGCAGGGTGCGGGCGACCGGGTTGGGGCGGTAGTCGAGGTCGGCGATCGCCTTCTCGACGCGTGCGCGCATCTGCGGGCTGACGTGCTCGTACCCGCTGACCACGTTGGACACGGTCCGCACGGACACCTTCGCGCGAGTGGCGACGTCCCGCAGGGTGGCGACCACGTTTCATCCTCTCGCTCGCCGACGTGCTGATCATAGGCCTTGCAACGTGTGCAAACGAGGGCTACGTTTGCACACGTTGGCAAAGCGTTGCGGACCAGCCGCGCCGTCCGACCCCGAGTGCACAAGGGAGTGCTCCATGCACCAGCTCCACACCGGCTCGCGCCGGTCCCACCGCGCCGCGGCGATGCTCGTCGGCACCGTCCTGGCCACCTCCGCCCTCGCCGCCTGCGGACCCTCGATCACCACGGGCGACGCGACCCCGAGCGCCGACGCCGACGTCCTCGTCGCCCCCACCGCCGAGTCGCCGAGCGGCGAGATCACCATCTGGGACCGCTCCGGGGACCTGTTCAACGTCTTCGACTCGGTCATCGCGGACTTCAACGCGAAGTACCCCGACATCACGGTCCACCACGAGGCGATCGACATCGACGCCAAGCTGCAGAACACCCTGATCACCGGCACGGACGTGCCGGACGGCGTGTTCCTCGACGACGCCAAGGTGGCCGGGTTCTCCGAGTACCTGTGGAACCTCGACGGTGTGCTCGAGCCCTACCTCGGCGACATCTCCGAGCAGAAGGTCGGGGTCAACTCGCTCGACGGCGGCATCTACGGCGTCCCGTTCGACAGCGACCCCGGCCTGCTCTACTACAACGCCACCGCGCTCGAGGCGGCCGGCGTCGACGCGACGGCGATCGAGACCTACGACGACCTGCTCGAGGCCGCGCGCCAGTACCAGGCCGCCGTGCCGGGCGCCCAGCCGATCCACCTCGAGCAGAGCCCGTTCCTCGGGCAGCTGCAGCTCGAGATGTACGCCAGCCAGCTGGGCACCAGCCTGGCCGACGAGAACGGCGAGCTGCGTCTGGACTCCCCGGAGTACGAGCAGATCCTGACCTGGCTGGACACGGTCCAGAAGGAGGGGCTCGGCACGCGCGCGGAGTACCTGAGCCCCAGCGACATCGCGCCGCTGGAGTCTGGCCAGCAGGTCTTCTACCCCTGGGCCATCTGGTTCAGCTTCGCCCCGCAGCAGCTGCTCCCGGAGACCACGGGGGACTGGAAGGCCATGCCCCTGCCGGCGTGGGAGGACGGCGGCGCACGCAGCGGCGCCATGGGCGGCTCGTCGTTCGTGCTGCCCAAGCAGGGCGAGAACTCCGACCTCGCTTGGCTGTTCTACGAGTTCCTCATGTTCGACGAGGCCGGCTACACCGCGGTCTGGGGTCCGAACGACGTCTACCCCGACGGGCTGAACACGTCGATCCCGAGCTTCGTCCCCGCGGCCGACCCGGCCAAGCCGCTCTTCGGACCGGTCGAGGCGCTCGGCGGCCAGGACCTGTGGGCCACCGCCACCGAGGCCAGCACGGAGATCCCCGTCGGCACCCCGATCCCCACCTGGTGGACCGGCGCCGTCGACTACCTGGGCAACAACATCCAGCGCATGCTGGACGGCCAGCTGACCCCGGCCGAGGTGATCGACCAGTCCACGCAGGACATCCAGGCGAACCTCGTCGACCGGCAGTAGTACGCCCCACCACCTGAGGACACCATCGCTGTGACCACCGCAGTCGCCACCCGGCCGGCGGGGAGAGTCTCTCCGTCGCGACGCCGCCCGCACACGGCGTCGTCGCGACGGAGGCTGGCGCCCTACGCCTTCGTCTTCCCGTTCGTCGCCCTGTTCGTCGCCTTCAGCGTCTACCCGATGCTCTTCACCCTCCAGCTGAGCTTCACCGACTGGCGGGGTTCGGGGGCGGCGCACTGGGTGGGCCTCGGCAACTACACCTACCTGCTGCAGAACCCTGCCTTCTGGTCGTCGCTGGGCAACTCGGCGGCCATGTGGGCGCTGATCGTGCCGGTGCAGATGGTGCTGGCCCTGGCGATCGCCGTCCTGCTGGACAACGCCAAGACCCGGATGCGGTCGTTCTACCGGGTGGCGTTCCTCGTCCCGTTCGTGACGCCGCTCGTCGCTGTCGCACAGATCTGGGTGGTGGTGTTCGACCAGAAGTACGGCGCCGTGAACTCGGTGCTCAACGCGGTCGGGCTGCCGGACGTCGGCTGGTTGGTCACCAGCCAGTGGGCCAAGCCCACGCTGGCGCTGCTGTTCCTGTGGAAGACCACGGGGTTCATCGTGATCATCCTGCTCTCGGGCCTGCAGGCCATCGACCCGGCGGTGTACGAGGCGTCCTCGATCGACGGCGCGTCACGGCTCCGGCAGCTCCGGAGCATGACCATCCCGCTGGTGCGCCGGACGCTCCTGTTCTCGGTGGTCCTGCAGACCCTCGCGATCTTCCAGATGTTCGCGGAGCCGTTCGTCGTGACGCAGGGCGGCCCGTACAGCTCGACGACGACGGCCGGGCTCTACCTCTACAACCACATCACCCGCGCCGACCTGGGCACGGGGGCGGCCAACTCGTTCCTGCTGGTGATCATCGTGACGGTCCTGTCGCTCGGCTTCGTCCGGCTCCTGCGGTCGGAGGACTGAGATGACGCGCACCCGCCTCACCCTGAGCAGTGTCGTCACGCAGGTGTTCCTGGTCCTGCTGACCCTGCTGTTCCTGGCCCCCGTGGTCTGGGCGTTCCTGTCCGCGTTCAAGCCGGCCAACCAGATCATCAGCGACCCGCTCGGCTTCGACCCGTCCCAGATCACGCTCGACAACTTCGAGCGGATGTTCCAGGACGTCCCGATCGTGCGCGGGTTCGTCAACACCGGCATCGTGCTGGTGCTCAAGGGCGGGCTGACCCTGTTCTTCGCGCCGCTGGCCGCCTACGGGTTCGCCAAGTACGAGTTCCCGTTCAAGGACCTGCTGTTCGGCACGGTCCTCATCACCCTCATGCTCCCGACGATCGTCCTGATCATCCCGCTGCTGCTCGAGATGAAGGAGCTCGGCTGGGTCAACACGTACCAGGCGCTGATCCTGCCGGGCGCGATCGACGCGTTCGCCATCTTCTGGATGCGGCAGGTCATCGCGGCCGTGCCGGACGAGCTGCTCGACGCGGCCCGCGTGGACGGGTGCTCCGAGTTCGGGATCTTCGCGCGGATCGTGCTGCCGGTCATCAAGCCGGCGCTGGCCGGTCTGGCGGTGCTCACGGTCATGAACATCTACAACGACTTCGTCTGGCCCGTCGTGATCGCCAGCTCCGAGCGGATGTCCACCCTCCAGGTGGTCCTGTCCAGCCTCGCGCAGAACATCACCGGCAACCGGATCGGGGCGGACTACGCCACGGTCACCGGCGAGCTGCTGGCAGCGGCGTCGATCGCGCTCGTCCCGCTCCTGCTCATCTTCATCGTCCTCCAGAAGCACTTCATCAACGGCATCCTCGCCGGCAGCGTCAAGGGCTGAGCCCGACCCACCCTGAAAGGCACCACCACCATGACCTCATCCCCGCCGCGCTCGCAGTACCCGCGTCCGGACCGTGACCGGTCGGCCTCGTGGCTCACGCTCAACGGCGAGTGGGACTTCGACTCCGAGGACGGCCCCGCGACGATCGTGGTGCCCTTCGCGTGGGAGACCGCGGCCTCCGGGCTGCGGCGCACCTGGCTGGAGCGCGGCACGTACCGGCGCCGGGTCAGCGTCCCGGCCGCGTGGGGCTCGTCGCGCGTCGTGCTCTGCTTCGGCGCGGTGCACCACCGTGCCCGCGTCCTGCTCGACGGTGTCGAGGTGGGCGTGCACGTGGGCGGGTACGAGTCGTTCGAGCTGGACGTCAGCGACGTGCTGGCACCCGGCGACGAGGCCGAGCTGACCGTCGAGGTCGAGGCGCCCGCGGACAAGCGCGCGATCCCGCACGGCAAGCAGCGGTCCATCCCGCGCGACGACTACGACGGCGTCTCGTTCACCCCGACGTCGGGGATCTGGCAGCCGGTCTGGCTGGAGGCGCGCGGCCGCACCCACTTGGCGAGCGTGGCGCTGCGCGGTGACTCGCTCACCGGGTTCGACGTCTCCGGGGTGCTCGTCGGCGACGCGCCCGCGGGCACCTGGGTGACCGTCCGGCTCGCCGGCGAGACCGCCGGCGTGGAGCTCGTCTCCGACGAGGACGGCCGCGTGTCCGGGCGCCTCGAGGTTCCGGATCCGCACCTGTGGTCGCCCACCCACCCGCACCTGTACACCGTCGAGCTCACCGTCGACGGGGATCCCGTGGACCGCGTGCTGGTGACCGGCGGCCTGCGGCGCGTCGAGATCCAGGGCGAGAAGCTGCTGCTCAACGGCGAACGCCTCTACGTCCGCGGCGTCCTCGACCAGGGCTACTGGCCGGGCAGCGGGCTGACCGCGCCGACCGACGAGGCTCTCGTCGCCGACCTCGACCTGGCGCGCGACCTCGGTTACAACCTGGTCCGCAAGCACCTCAAGCTCGAGGAGCCCCGCTGGCTGCACGAGGCCGACCGGATGGGCATGCTCGTGTGGGCCGAGCCGCCCGCCCCGAGCCGCTGGTCGCCCGACGCCGCCGAGGCGTTCGAGGCGCAGCTGGCGCCGATGGTCGAGCGCGACGGCACCCACCCGAGCATCGTGGTGTGGGGGCTGTACAACGAGGAGTGGGGTCTGGACTGGGACATCCCCGGCAGCCCCGAGCGCGCGGCCGCGGCGGCGCACGCCTACGACGTCATGCACGCGCTCGACAGCACCCGCCCGATCGTCGAGAACTCCGGCTGGTCCCACGTCCGCAGCGACCTGGTCGACTGGCACTACTACGACGAGGACCCGCAGGCGTGGGCGGACAACCTCGCCGCCATGGCCGACGGGTCGCTGGAGCACTTCGAGGTGAATCTGGGCCCGGACTTCGTCGTCGACAAGTCGCTGTACGGCTCCCCGGAGTTCCCGCGGTCCGGGGTGCCGATCCTCAACAGCGAGTACGGCGCCGGGTTCACCAGCCTCGAACGCGCGTGGAGCATGCGCTGGCAGACGCAGGAGCTGCGCCGCCACGACCGGTTCGCCGGCTACGTCTACACCGAGCTCGCGGACGTCGAGCACGAGATGGCCGGGGTGGTGGACGCCGACCGACGGCCCAAGGACCTCGGCGGACTGGATCCCGCCCTCGTCAACGCGACGAGCGTCCTCGTCGTGGACCTGGTGCCGGCCCGCGCCGGAGCCGACATCCCGATGCCCGACAGCCCGCTCGCGCTGGACGTGCACGTGTCTCACCACGGGTCCTCACCGCTGGCGGGACGCGTGCGCGGCGCGTGGTCGACGCCCGGTGGGCGGCCGGACGTCGAGCGGGCGTTCGTCGTGGAGTCGGAGCAGCTGAAGGCCGAACCGTTCGTGCTGTCCGGGGCGGTGCGGCTGCGGGTCCCTGCTCCAGGGGACCTCCCGGCCGCACGCCTGCACCTGTGGCTGGTCGACGACGCCGACGTGGTGCACGCCCGGACCTTCGTCGACGCGGCCCCGATCGAGGAGCCGAACCGGCGGGGGGCGCGCCCCTGAGCGGCTACCCGACCGCCTGCCGCCGGACGATCTCGTTGATCCAGATCGGCGCGTACGGGGACGTGCAGCCGGGCGGCGTCGGGTAGTCCTTGAGCACCTCGAGCCGCTCACCGATCCCGAGCGCGCGGTCGCGGTACGCGGGGTGGTGGATCCCGATGGTCGCCAGGCACTCGTTCATCGCCCACTGCAGCCGGTCCGGGGCGTCCTTCATCTGCGCCTCGACGAGGTCGAGCAGCCCGGGCAGGTCCAGCCCGTCGGGCGACTTCGCGACGCGGTCGCTGGTCAGCGCCCAGCCAGCGCTCGCCACGACCGGGTCCGGGTCGGCGAACCAGAGGATGCGGAGCTCCTCGACGTGCGGGTTCTTCTTGACGACGTAGCCGACCAGCCAGTCGTGCACCTTGGGCACGCGGGCGTCGCGCAGCATCGCGTCCAGCTCGGCGGCGGTGTACAGCGTGGGGCGGCTGATCAGGATCGCGACGAGCCGGGCGGCGGTGTCGCCGGTCTCCCACAGCTCGCCGGCGAGGTCCTGCTGGATCTTGAGCTCCTTGGCGACCGCCCGCAGCTTGGTCAGGTTGACCCCGTGGTCGTCGCCGTGGCGCTCGTTCACCGCCCGGATCTTCGGGTCTTCCAACGCCGCGAGCTCGGCGAGCACGCCGCTGACTGTGGACTCCACGCGACCAGGGTAGGTCGTGGACAGCCCCGATCGGTGGCCACGACACTGGAGCCCGTGGCCACCTTCACCGGGTCCGACGACCTTCAGGGCGCACAGTTCCGCGGCGCCGACCTGCGCGGCGCCCGGTTCGTCGGGTCGGACGTGTCCGGCGTCGTGATGCGTGGGGTCGACGCGGCAGGCCTGGACGTCGATGCCCCGTGGCTGCTCGAGGGCGACTCCGTACTTCTCGTCAACGGGGTGAACGTCGTCCCGTTCGTCGAGGCCGAGCTCAACCGCCGGTTCCCCGGACGGGCCGACCAGCGCGCCCCGGACCCGGACGGTCTGCGTGCGGCCTGGGAGGTGCTGCAGCGCACCTGGGCGGCGACGCTCGCGCGGGTCGACGCGATGCCGGCCGGGACGGTCGACGTGTCGGTGGACGGGGAGTGGTCGTTCGCGCAGACCCTGCGGCACCTGGTCATGGCCATCGACACGTGGCTGCGCAGGGCGGTCCAGCAGGTCGAGCAGCCGTACCACCCGATCGGTCAGCCGAACACGGGGGCCAGCGGCGACGGGCTGGACCTGTCGATCTTCGTCACCGGGCGGCCGTCGTACGACGAGGTGCTCGCGGTCCGGGCGGAGCGCGTCGCGATGGTGACCGACTTCCTCGCGACCGTCACGCCCGAGGAGCTGGCGGCACCGCGCACCAACCCGTGGGCGCCGCAGCACCCGGAGACCGTCCTGTCGTGCCTGCACACGATCCTCGAGGAGGAGTGGGAGCACCACCGCTACGCCGTGCGCGACCTCGACGCGATCCAGGGGGCATCCACCGTCTGACGTATCTGCACCCTCCGGGCCCTCCCTTCCCTTACATCACACGCGTCGCACCGGCGCGCGACTCTGGAAGGGAAGGACCTCTGATGGCACTCGGAAATCAGCTGTCGCCCACGCAGACGCTCGTGACGTTCTGCCTGTGGGCCCAGCGCAACGGCTACTCGGTCGGGGAGATGCACGGCTTCTCCGCCGTCCACCCCGTGCACACGCACGGCTCGTGGCACTTCGACAGCGACGGCGGCTTCGGCAAGGCGGCCGACATCAACAAGAACGGTCCCGACGAGCGCGAGCAGCTGATCGCGGCCGTCGACCGGGCGCAGGAGCTCGGCCTCGGCGTCATCTTCGCGCGCGACGGCGTCGCAGGCGTCGCCGGCCACCACAAGAACCACCTGCACGTGGACGTCGGACCGTTCAGCCACCTCGGTCAGAGCTCGTTCACACCGCGCGGCGGCGGCGACGTGCTCACCGAGGCGCTCCAGCGCGCAGTGCGTGGGAGCGCCGACCAGGTGTGGGGTGCGGACACCGACCTGCGCGCAGAGGCGGTCAAGGCGGCGAGCAACCTCATGGGCGTCACCTTCCCGCACGGCATCGAGTTCACGCAGCGCGTGGTCGGCGTCGCCGACGACGGCGTGTGGGGCAACCAGTCCCGCGCGGCTCACGACCAGACGACCGCTGCGATCCAGCGGGCCCTCGGCCGCGCGCCGACGGGCATCTGGGACCAGGCGATGGTCAACGCGTACTCCCACGCGCGGAGTCTGCGGAACCGTGCCGTCTAGGCGCGACAGGCCCTACCACTGCGGGCGTCGGCGACCATCGCCGGCGCCCGCAGCCATGTCCGGGGCCCGGGATGCCCGAGTCCTCCGGATCCCGGCGGTACACGTGCTGTGACCTGCATCAATTAGCTTCGTCCCGGCGGGATCGTATCGATACGATCGACGTGCGACGCGACCCGGCACCCCGACCCCCGCGGACGTACGACCCCCGCCCCTCCGTCTCAAGGTTCCGCTGTGCCCAAGGTCCTCACCGCCGGTCGTCCCTGGCGCGTCATCCTCCTGTTCGCCGTCCCCCTGCTCGTCGGCAACGTCGTCCAGCAGCTCTACCAAGCGGCCGACGCCGTCGTCGTCGGCCGCGTGCTCGGCGTCGACTCCCTGGCCGCCGTGGGCGCCACGGGCGCGCTGCTGTTCCTCCTGCTCGGCTTCGCGTGGGGCATGACGAACGGTTTCGCGATCCCGACCGCGCACGCGTTCGGCGCGGGGGACCACGCCGCGGTGCGCCGGTCGGTCGCGGCCGGGGCGGTCCTGTCGGCGGCGACGAGCGTGGTGCTCACCGTGGCGGCGCCCCTGCTCGCGGGCCCGGCGCTGCGGCTGATGCACACGCCCGAGGAGCTGCTCCCGGAGGCGACGACCTTCGCGGTGATCAGCTTCCTCGGCGCCAGCACGATGATGTTCTTCAACTTCCTGTCGGCGGTCATCCGGGCCATCGGCGACTCGCGCACACCCCTGATCTTCCTCACGCTCAGCTGCGTCCTGAACATCGTCCTGGTGGTCGGCGCGGTGGCCGGTCTGGGGATGGGCGTGGCCGGTGCGGCGTGGTCGACGGTCCTCTCGCAGGGCGTCTCGGTGGCCCTCTGCCTCGAGTTCGTGCGGCGCCGCGTGCCCGTCCTGCACGTGCACCGCGCCGACTGGCGGGTCAGTGGCGCCGAGCTGCGCAAGCACCTGCGGCTCGGCCTGCCCATGGGCTTCCAGGCGTCGATCATCGCGATCGGCACGCTCGCCGTGCAGGTGCGCCTGAACGCGCTGGGCTCCGACGCGGTCGCCGCGTACACCACGGCCGCGCGGGTGGACGGGCTCGCGGTCGCGCTGCTGGCGTCGCTCGGCCTGGCGGTGTCGATGTTCGTCGCGCAGAACCTGGGCGCCGGCCGGCTGGACCGCATCCGGGAGGGCGTCGTGCAGGGCATGTGGATCTCGGTCGTCGGCTCGGCTGTCCTGGGTGTGGTGCTCGTGGCCGGCGGGTCCGCGATCATCGGCGTCTTCGTGGGCGCGGGGGAGGAGCGGGTCGTCGACATGGCCGCGCACTACCTGCTGGTCAACGGGGTGCTCTACGTGGTCCTCGGCGTGCTGTTCGTGCTGCGCGGAGCCCTCCAGGGCCTCGGCCAGACGGCCGTCCCCACCATGACCGGCGTGATCGAGCTGGTCTGCCGCGTCGGCGCCGCGGGCGTGCTCGGGGCGGCCTACGGGTACAGCGGCGTGGTCTGGGGCAACCCGCTGGCGTGGATCGGGGCGGTCGTCCTGCTGGTACCCGCCTACGCGGCCGCACAGCGACGGCTCACCGCGGCCGACGGGACGGTGGTGCGGGGGGCCGCGGCGCCGCGGCGGATCACCCGGGTGCGCCGCCGCGGCGTGCCGGCACGCGTCCGGAGCCGGGTCCGGTCGCACTGACCCGACGCTCACCTCGTACGATCCGCTGAGGAGAGAGGTGATGTCGCGTGACGGCCGACCCGGTCCAGGTGCCTGAGCAGCGCCTCCCGCTCAGCCGCGAGCGCGTGCTGCGGACGGCGGTCGCGATCGCCGACGAGCACGGGATCGACGCGGTCACCATGCGCCGGGTGGGCGACGAGCTGGGCGCCGAGGCGATGTCGCTGTACCACCACGTCGCCAACAAGGCGGACCTGCTGGACGGCGCGGTGGACCTGGTGGTCGCCGAGATCAACGAGGCCGTCGACGGCCTGGATCGCAGCGACGACTGGAAGGCCGCCGTGCGCGCCCGGATCCTCACCGCCCGCCGGGTGCTGCTCCGGCACCGTTGGGCCCCGCGCGTGCTGGAGACGCGCTCGGCGGTGAGCCCGAACGTGGTGCGCTACCACGACCGGCTCGTCGGCCTCCTGCACGAGGGCGGGCTGTCGTACGACCTCATCCACCACGCGCTGCACGCCCTGGGCAGCCGGGCGCTGGGCTTCTCCCAGGAGTTGTTCGACCCCGGCGCCGGCGAGTCGACGGCACCCGTGCCGGCCGACCTCGCCGCCGACCTCCCGTTCCTCTCCGCGATGCTGGCGGAGGTCGCGCACGACGACCCCGACTCGACCATCGGCTGGTGCGACGACCGGACGGAGTTCGAGTTCGGGCTGGATCTGCTGCTCGACGGTCTGGAGCGGCGCGCGGGGTCTTGACCAACCTTACCTTGTAAGACAGTCTTCCCTTACGACGTAAGGAGGACTGTCATGAAGGCGATCGTGCAGAGCCGCTACGGCTCCCCGGACGTGCTCACGCTCGACGACGTCGAGCAACCGGTGCCCGCGGCCGACGAGGTGCTGGTGCGGGTGCGCGCGGCGTCGCTGAACGCCCGTGACTGGCACCTCATGCGGGGCGACCCGTACATCGCGCGGCTGTCCCCGGAGTTCGGCCGACGAGGACCGAAGGAGCCGATCCGGGGCTCCGACTTCGCCGGCACCGTCGAGGCGGTCGGCCGGGACGTCACCGGCCTGCAGGTCGGCGACGAGGTCTACGGGGAGTCGGACGGAGCGCTCGCGGAGTACGTGAGCGCCCCCGAGCGGCTCGTGGCGCGCAAGCCGGCGAACCTCACGTTCGAGCAGGCCGCGGCCGTGCCCCTCGCGGGGACGACCGCCCTGCAGGGTCTGCACGGGCTGGTCCAGCCCGGCCGACGCGTGCTGATCAACGGTGCGTCCGGGGGCGTCGGGACGTTCGCGGTGCAGCTGGCCCACGCCTGGGGCGCCGAGGTGACGGCGGTCTGCAGCACCCGCAACGTCGACCTCGCCCGGTCGCTCGGCGCCGATCACGTGGTCGACTACACGCGCGACGACGCGTTCCGGGGCGACCGCCGGTACGACGTCGTGCTCGACCTCGTCGGCAACCGCTCCCTGCGCGACCTGCGCCGCGCGCTGACGCCCGACGGGACCCTGGTCCTGTCCGGCGGGGGGGTGTACGAGGGTGGCTCGCTGCTCGGCCCGATCGTCCTGCTGGTGCGGAGCCGGCTGGCGGCAGCGTTCGCGCGGCGGCAGCGGATCGTCTCCCTGTCCACGCGGCCCGGCGCCGAGCACCTCGACGCCCTGCGCGAGCTGGCGGAGGCCGGGACGATCACCCCGGCAGTCGACCGGACGTACCCGCTGCCCGCCGCGGCGGACGCCCTGCGGTACCTCGAGAGCGACCACGCACGGGCGAAGGTGGTCGTCACGATGTAGCCGGTCGCGGCGACGGTCCCTATCGTGAGTACGTGAATCCGCTGAGCAGACGTGTGCGCGACGCGCGGCAGAAGGCCGGGCTGAGCCAGGGCGAGCTCGCGCGTCGGGCCGGAGTGCACCCCACCTACATCTCCCACGTCGAGCGCGACCGCCGCACCCTCGGCGAGGACGCCCTGGCCCGCGTGGCCGACGTGCTGGGCGTGTCTGTGGCGTTCCTCCTCGACGGAGAGGAGGCGCCCGAGTACCGCTCCGCCGAGGGGGCGCTCATCGAGGCACGCCGGTTGTCCCGGATGGGCGAGGCGGCCCAGGCCGCCGACGTGCTCGCGCAGGTGCAGCTGTCCGGTCTCGACGTGGACACCGCCGCTCGTGTCGGGCTCGCGCACGCGGAGGCCCTCGACCTGGCGGGAGACCTGGAGGCGTCGGTCGAGGCGCTGGAGGGCGTCTGTGCGCAGCTGATGGAGGCGCGCCGGTACACCCAGGCTGCCTACGCGGCGATGCGGATCGTCATGGCGCTGACCGAGTTCGCGGACCTGCACCGGGCCGTCGCACGCGGGGAGGCCCTGCTGGCGCAGCTGCCCGAGTCGGTGACCGGCAGCGACGAGGTGGTGCGCCTCGAGTCGACGATCATCTGGGCGTACATCGCCCGCGGGGACACCACGTACGCGCGCTACCGCGGCCGGCAGCTGCTCGCGCACACGCGGCGGCACGGCTCGGCGCGCGCGGTGTCGTCGGTGCACTGGAACCTGGCGTTCGTCGACGACGCCCTGGGGGAGCCCGACGCCGCCCTGGAGCAGCTCGAGGCGGCGATCGCGCTCGCGGGGTCCGACGAGATCGACCGAGACCTGCCGCGCCTCCGGCTGGACCGGGCGCTGCTGCTCGTCTCGGTCGACCCCCCGCGGCCGGCCGAGGCGCTCGCCGACCTCGACGCCGCGCAGACCGCGCTCGAGGTCGGCGAGTCGCAGATCGAGCTGGCCCGCGCCGACTCAGTCCGGTCCCGCGCCTGGTTGCTGCTGGAGGACCCGGCGCGGGCCCAGCAGTACGCGAAGCAGTCGGTCGACCTGCTCCGCGAGGGAGTGCGCCGCGACGCCGCGTCCGCGCACGAGGCCCTGGGCGACGCCATGCTCGCGCAGAGCGCCCGCACCGAGGCCGTCAAGCAGTACCGCTCCGCCGCCGAGCTGCTGGACATGATCTCGTCGGGACGGTCCGCCGCGGTGCTCTGGCGCCGCATCGGCGATCGGCTCCGTGTGGCCGGCGACGAGGACGAGCGCGTGGTGGAGGCGTACGGCCGGGCGCTCGCGGCGGCCGGCATCCGCGGGGTCCTCCCGCCGCCCAGGCGGGTCTGAAACCGGCCTCGAGCCGATGTCTACCCCCCCGTTGTCCTGCGTCATTGCGGTCCAGACACGGGCTAGGGACCATTCCAGGTGTACGGGACAGCCCCGTACGTCCTCGGGAAGGCACCCTCATGAAGAAGCTCAGCATCGCCCTGGCCATCGCCCTCGCCGCTTTCGCCGGTGTCGCAGGAGCCACGGGCTCGTCCGCCGACGCCCCCGTCACCGCTCAGCCGTGCTGCAAGGGCACGTTCTGAGACCACCGTCAGGACGCGTCGCCGCAGCTGCCCCCGGAGGCGGCGACGCGTGAGGAATGACACGTACTCGGAAAGGTCTCTCATGAAGAAGCGCAGCATCGCCCTGACCCTCGTCCTCGCCGTCACCGCCCTCACGGGTGTCACGGGAGCAGCCCTCACGCCACCCGCGGCCGGCGCCTCCGTGCTCGCTCAGCCGTGCTGCAAGGGTGGCTCGTGACCAGCGGGACCTGAGCCCTCCGACGCCTCGACCACGGTGCGGTGACGCCCGCACGCGGCACACGGACCGGTGCGCGCCATCCGGCGCTCTCCGGGGTGCATCTCAGGGTCTTCCCAGGTTGGCGAATCCACCCGCGGGATTCACCCGCATGGGCGGCCTGGACGTTTGACCAGCACCGTATTCGTGCCGCACACTCGTCTTGACGGTGCGCATCGCCTGCCCCCTGCGCGGTGCGCACCGTCTTCGCGTCCAGAGAGCGGGACGGGTCCCCTGACCCGTCCCGCTCTCTGTGTGTCCGGGTCGGCCCCCTACGGCGCGCCATGCCCGAGATCACGCGGCAGCGCGGTTAGCGTTCCAGCGTGACCGTCCCCGTGCGCGCCTCCGGCCCGGGACCCGACCAGGCTCCTGAGACCGGCGCAGACCCAGCCGACCGCCCGGTGCTCGTCGAGCCCCCCACGCCTGCCGAGCTCCTCGAAGGAGCCGTCGCCACCTGGCGCGCCTCTCTCGTCGAGGCCGCAGGGGGGTCGACGCTCGTCGACGTCGAGCTGCTCGGCGACGCCGCGCTCGACCTGTCGGCCGCGCACCCGTCCGGCATCTCGCAGCTGTTCGCCGGCCGCGAGACGCGCCTGTCCAACCTGATCCGCGAGGGGTCGGCCCTCTCGACCGCCCGCCGTCGCGCCCGGGCGGTGAGCGCCCGCGCCGCCGTGTACGCGCAGCGGTACGGGATCGCGCCCACGTCCCTGGCCATCGGCGTCGCCACCTGGACCGAGCGCACCACCCCGGACATCGCCAGCGACGACGTCGCAGCCCTCGCCTCGGTGACGCGTCAGCGGTCGGGGGAGGGCGAGCAGCACGACGCCGCCGCCCCGCGCACGGTCCGCGCTCCCGTCCTCCTGCGCCCGGTCACGCTGCGCGCCCGCGGCTCGGGCGAGAGCGACTACGAGCTCGCGCTCGAGCCGTCGCTCGAGGTGAACCCCGTGCTCGCGCGGGCCCTGCGCGCCCGCGGCGCACTGCTCGACCCGGCTGCCGTCGCGCGCGGCACCTTCACGTCGAACGGGTTCGACCCGCGCGGCGCGCTCCAGCGGCTCACGTCGCTGGGGGAGGCCGTGCTCGACGACTTCTCCCTGAGCGAGCGCGTCGTCGTCGGCACCTTCGTCCACCCCGGGCAGATCCTGGTCGACGACCTGGACGGCCTGTCCGGCACGCTGGAGCGCCACGAGGTCGTCTCCGCGCTCGCGGGCGTCGAGGAGTCCCGGGCGCGGCTGCGTCGGGTGCTGCCCGTCCCGGTCCGGGGCGACCGGGACCCCGGGCACGAGCGCGGCGTCGGCGACCTCGACCCCGCGCAGCAGCACGTGCTCGACGTGGTGGCCACCGGCACGCACCTGTTCGTCGACGCCCCCGCCGGTGCCGACGTCACCGGCACCCTGGCGGCCCTCGTCGCCGATGCCGCCGCGACCGGTCGCACCGTCCTGTACGTGCCCGGGCACCGCCGCGCGGCCACCGCGCTCGCGGACCGGCTGGGCGCGCTGGGCCTGGGCGACCTGCTGCTCGACGTCGCCCCCGACGCCGGCTGGCGGTCCGCGATCGCGCGACGCCTGCTCGGCGCGATGACTCTCGAGGCTCCCGCGGTCGACGCGAACGGCGTCGTCGCGCTGCGCAGCGAGCTGGTCGCCACACGGGAACGCCTCCGGGCGTACGTGGACGCGCTGCACGCCGAGCGCGCGCCGTGGGGCGTCTCGGCGTACGACGCGCTGCAGCAGCTCGCCCGCCTGACCTCCACGCGGCCGACCCCCAAGACGACCGTGCGCCTGTCGCCGGACGTGGCCCGGGTGCTCGACGCGGAGCGCCGTGCCGACCTGACGACCGACCTGGTGCGCGCGGGTGAGCTGGGCGCCTTCCGCCTGCGGCCCACGGACACCCCCTGGTACGGCGCCGACCTGCGCACGCGTGCCGACGCCGACAACGTGGTCCGCCGGCTGGCCCGCGTGCTCGACTCCACCCTCCCGGCCCTGGTCGAGCGCACCGCGCAGGTGGCCGCGGAGACCGGTCTGACCCAGGCGACCACCGTCGTGGCGTGGGCCGAGCAGCTGACCATGCTCGACGGCGTCCGCGCGGCGCTCGACGTGTTCCAGCCGATCGTGTTCGAGCGCACCGCCGCCGACCTCGTCGCCGCCACGGCCACCAAGGAGTGGCGGGCCGAGCGCGGGATGGAGATGGGCTACTGGCTCCGTCGCCGGCTGCGCAAGCAGTCGAAGGACATGGTCCGTCCCGGGCGTCCGGTGGCCGACCTGCACGCGGGGCTGCTCGAGGTGCAGGCGCAGCGGGAGATCTGGCAGGCGCACTGCCCGTCCGGCGGGTGGCCGCGGCTGCCCGACGGCCTCGAGCACATCGAGGAGGAGTTCGCCGCCGTGCGCGCCGACCTCGACGCACTCGACGAGGTGCTCGCGACGACCCCCGGCGGAGCCGGCCTGTCCAGCCTGCCGTTCGCGGCGCTGACCGAGCGCCTCACGCGGCTGCGCTCCGACACCGACGCCCTGTCCGACCTGCCCGACCGGACCGGTCTCCTGCACCGCCTGCGCTCGGCCGGCCTCGGCGCGCTCGTCGACGACCTGGCGACTCGCCGCATCGACCCCGCGCTCGCCCCGGCCGAGCTC
This sequence comes from Cellulomonas sp. Root137, assembly GCF_001426725.1. Taxonomy (NCBI): domain Bacteria; kingdom Bacillati; phylum Actinomycetota; class Actinomycetes; order Micrococcales; family Cellulomonadaceae; genus Cellulomonas; species Cellulomonas sp. Root137. The sequence continues at coordinate 84,058 of NZ_LMFG01000004.1, forward strand.
GACCTGGCCTGGTGGAGCACCGTCATCGAGCAGATCCTCTCCGAGGACCCCGCGCTGGCCGGGTACGACGGCACCGCGCTGGGCGCGATGTCCGCGCAGTACGCGACGCTCGACCGCGCGCACGTGAAGAGCCTGTCCGGACCGGTGCTCGGCGCGGTCGTCGGCCATGTCTCGCACGCGCTGCGCCAGCACCGTGAGCAGGCCGAGGCGCTCTTCGCGGACCTGGTCGAGGAGCGGCTCACGTCGCTGCGCGACACGGTGGTGCGGCACCCCGAGGTGGCGAGGCGGCTGCGGCCGGTCATCGCGGCCAGCCCCATGCTGGTCCCGCAGGTGCTGCCGCCGACGCGCACGGTCGACCTGGTGGTCATCGACTCCGCCGCGCACCTGCCCGTCGAGGTCGCGCTCGCCGCGGTCGCGCGCGGGCGGCAGGTGGTCGTCGTCGGCGACGCCCGGTGCGCCTCCGGCTCCGCGGTCCGCGAGCTGGCCGACGTGCTGCCCTCGGTGGCGCTGCGCGCCGACTCGTCCCGCCGCGACCCCTACCTCACCGCGTTCCTCGCCGCCCACGGCTACGCCGGCGTGCTCCGCGCGACGCCCCTCCCGCAGTACCGGCCGCTGGTCGGCCTCGACCTCGTGGACGGCACGGGCATGCCCGACCGCGACACGGGGTCGGTGGACTCGACGCGCGAGGAGGTCGAGCACGTCGTCGAGCTGGTGCTCACGCACGCGCTGCTGCGCCCCGACGAGTCGCTCGCCGTCATCACCGCCACCTCCACCCACGCCGAGGCCGTGCGCGAGGCGGTCCTGTCCGAGGTCCGCGGCAACCCGGCGCTCGCCGCCTTCTTCGACTCCGGCCGCGTCGACCCGTTCGTGGTCACCGACCTGCCCAACGTCGCCGGGCTGCGCCGCGAGGCGATCATCCTGTCGCTCGGTCTGGGCCGGACCCCGCACCGCCGCGTGCTGCACACGTTCGGACCGATCTCCGCGCCCGGGGGCGACGCCCTGCTGCTCGACGCGCTGGGGTCCACGCGGCACCGGCTGACCGTGGTCGCCTGCTTCGGCGCCGACGACCTCGACCCCGAGCGCCTGCGCGGTCCGGGTCCGCGGCTGCTGACCGACCTGCTCGCGTTCGCCGCCCGCCGCGGTGCCGGTCAGGACGTGTCCGACCTGGTCACGCCGCCCGAGCCCACCGACCCGCTGCTGCGGACCCTGGCGGCTGCGACAGCCGCCGCGGACGAGGCCCTCGCCGCGGCGACCGAGCCCGACCGCCTGCTCCTCGACCTCGCCGAGCGCCTCTGGAAGCACGGCCTGCTGGTCGAGGCCGACCACGGCATCCCCGGCGGCGACCGGATCCCGCTGGTCGTCGGCCACCCCGACCTGCCGGGCGAGATGCTCGTCGCCGTCCTCACCGACGACGCCGAGTACACCGCCGAGCGCAGCGTCCGGGTCCGCGACCGGCTCACCGCCGACCGCCTCGAGCGGGTGGGCTGGAGCGTCATCCGCGTCTGGTCCGCGGCCGCGTTCATGGATCCGCAGGCCGAGGTCGACCGGATCCGCCGGGCCGTGCATGCGCGCGTCCCCGCACCGGCGGCGCCCCGCAGCGCCCCGCTGCAGCTGGGCCTGCTCGACGAGGCCGACGAGACCGAGGAGCTGCCGACGCCTGAGTCCTCGGCTGCTCGTGCGGCGGCGCGGGCATCGGCCCACCCGGACGAGCCCCGCCCTGCGACCGGGGTGTGGTCGACGGTCCAGGTCATCGAGGCCGCCGACGCGGAGCCCGCTGAGACTCCCGAGCCTGCCGAGCCCGCTGCGCCTTCTGACAGCGGAACCGACGGCGCCGACGAGCCGCCGAGCCGTGCCCTCCAGCTCGCCCTCGCGGTGCCCACGCGGCAGCGGCCCGACGTGCGACGCGGTCTGCCGATCGGTGCCTACAGCGACGACCAGCTGGACGAGCTGGTGACGTGGCTGCAGTCGGACGAGCAGGAGCGGACCCGCGAGCAGCTGGCTGCGGCCCTCCGGGACGAGCTGGGCATCACGCGGCGGTCGTACCGGATCGACACCGCGGTGCGCAGCGCGATCACCCGGGCGATGCGCTGACCCACCCACCCCGGTGGGATCATCGGACCGTGACCGCGTCCGAGAAGCCAGCACGTCGGCCGCGTCGTGCCGTGCGCCACGCGGGCACGGTCGGCGGCGACGACGCGAACCTCGTCTCCACCCACCCCGCTGTGGAGGCTCCGGCTCCGACGGGGTCGGCGGCACCCGCGCCCGAGCCGGTGGTCGCGCGGCGGAGCGTCGACGACTCCGACGTCGGCTGGGGCGACCGCGAGGCCGGTTCCAACGACGACCGGCTGAGCCAGGACAAGCCACCGCACTGGTAGCGCGCGCGTGTCGGACCCGTGCGGGAGGATCGCCGAGCCGACCGAGTGCACCCACGAAGGAGAAGTCGATGGCCGAGGTCCTGCTGTTCCACCACGCCCAGGGTCTGACGTCCGGCGTCCAGGAGTTCGCGGAGACGCTGCGTGGCGCCGGGCACACCGTGCACGTGCCGGACCTGTTCGACGGGCACGTGTTCGACGACCTCGAGGCGGGGCTCGCGTACGCCGGCGAGGTCGGGTTCGGCACCGTGATGGGTCGCGGCCAGCAGACCGTGGACACGCTGCCCGCCGCGCTGGTCTACGCCGGGTTCTCCCTCGGGGTCCTGCCCGCGCAGATGCTCGCCCAGACGCGTCCCGGCGCTCGGGGCGCGTTGTTCTACCACTCGTGCGTGCCGACGGCGGAGTTCGACAGCCCGTGGCCGGCGGGTGTGCCGGTGCAGATCCACGGGATGGACGCCGACCCGTTCTTCGCGGGCGAGGGCGACATCGACGCCGCCCGCGCGCTGGTGAAGGAGACCGAGCTCGCCGAGCTCTTCGTCTACCCGGGCGAGCAGCACCTCTTCGCGGACAGCAGCCTGTCCTCGTACGACCCCGCGGCGGCGCAGCTGCTCACGGAGCGCACGCTGACGTTCCTCGCCGCGCTGCGGTAGCGCAGGTTCCGGCCTGGCCGGCGGTGGTGGACGCCCTGATCGCTCAGACGTCATCTGTCAGGAGAGTCCGTTGAAGATCACTCAGTCCCCGCCCGGACGGCGCCGTGCTCTCGCCACGGTGCGCACCCTCGACACGTCGTCGAGCGCATGACCTCAGGAGCCGACAGGCCGTTCCTCGGCGCGTACGCCCTGGTCGCGGGCATGCCGCCGACCGCCGGGCGCGAGACCTTCCGACTGCTCGCCGACCTGCCGATCGCCGGCCTCGAGCTCCCGCTCGCCGCTGCGTCCGCCCCCGCGACGTGGTGGGACGAGCACGTCCTGCCGTCGTGGGACCTGGTGGTCACGGCGATCCCGACGGTGATGCAGCGACTCGGAGAAGACCCGCGGTACGGACTGGCGTCCACCGACGAGGGCGGCCGCCGCGCCGCGCTCGACGACGTCGCGGAGGCCGCTCGGCTCGCGCAGCAGCTCGCACAGCAGGCGGGGCGCGTCCGGGTGCGTGCCGTGCAGGTGAACTCGGCACCGACGACACTGGCCTCGCCCGACGCCCTGGCCCGCTCGATCGAGCAGATCGCTGCCTTCGACCTCGCAGGCGCGCTGGTCACGATCGAGCACTGCGACGCCGCCGAGTCGACGCGCGTACCGCAGAAGGGCTTCCTGTCCCTCGAGCACGAGCTCGCCGTGCTGGCCGGTGGACCGGCGCGTCTGACGGTGAACTGGGGACGGTCCGCGATCGACGGCCGCTCCGCATCCACACCGGCCGAGCACGTGCGTGCCGCGGTCGACGCCGGTCTCCTCGGCGGGGTGATGTTCTCCGGCGCGACCGACCAGGTCACCGCCTGGGGCCGGCCGTGGGACGACACCCACATCCCACCGGCGGGCGACGACCCGGCGCTGGCCGCGTCGAGCGCCAGCCTCCTCGATCGTGCCCAGGTGGACGCCACGCTCGCCGCCACCACCGGCACGGCGCGCTACATCGGCGTGAAGGTCACCACCCACCCCGACGCCACCCGGCCGGAGCAGCGCGTCGCCGTCGCACGCGCGGCGCTGGCCATGCTCGGCCAGCGCGCGCAGCCGGACGGCCGCTGACGGCCGTCGGCGGGCCCGGAGCTCGTCCGGCTCCCGCCGACGTGCGCAGGGGCCCGGTCAGACGGTCGGCGGGATCGACGGCGGCGGCGTGGTCGGGCCGGTTCCTGCGCCCGCGCCCGCGTCGTTGATGATCGCCGGCGTGAGGTTGCGGGCAAGCAGGTCGCGGATCTCCTGGAGCACCAGGACGTCCTCGGCCGGCGCCTCGGGCTCGACCTCCTCGCCGCGCTTGCGGCGCGCGGCCAGGGCGTTCATCGGCACGACGATGAAGAAGTACACGGCGGCGGCCGTGAACAGGAACAGGATGAGTGCCTGCAGGATCAGGCCGAACGAGAAGATCGCGTTGTTGATCTCGAAGGTCCAGACCTGGCTCAGGTCCGTCTGGCCGAGGATGGCCGAGATCAGCGGCCCGATGAAGCCGTCGACGAGCGACTGGACGACCGCGCCGAACGCGGCACCGATCACGACACCGACGGCCAGCTCGATCGCGTTGCCGCGGGAGATGAAGTCCTTGAATCCTTGGAGCATCGTCGCGATTCCCTTCGGTCGGTGGTCCGCCTTCTGCGGCCACTGAGGTGGGTCAGGGTTCTGGGGGTTGTCGTGCTCCGTCGGCGCAGCGCGCCCGGAATGCACGATCATGGCACGACGACCGCGGACAGCAACGCGGAAGCGGCGGCCCCCGCGAGAGCGGGCGCCTCGGTCGGGGAGACGGCGAGCAGGACCGGAACCGACGCGTCACCGGAGCCGCCCAGACCCAGCGCACCGCCGGGGCCGTCCTGACGGGCGACCGGCAGGACGAGCGCCCTCGTCGCGACCACCCCGCCCGGGCCGCCCTCCGCCGTCGCTGCCAGCACGTCCACCCGCACGCCCGGCGACAGCAGCCCCGCGACGGCGGGATCGGCGAACCGGACCGTCGCCACCACCGTGCCGGGCGGTCCGCGCACCTCGTCGTCGGCCAGCAGGCCGGGGAGCACCGGGACGCCGGTCGCGAGGGGGACGGCGGCAGCGGAGCCGACCACGTCCGCCGGGTCCGTGACCGCTCCGTCGGGGGCGACGGACCGGGGGAACCGGCTGACGCGGACGTCGGCGCTGGTCAGCGTGGTCCCGGCAGGGATCTCCCGCGCCGCGACCACCACGGCGGACGTCGGCGGGTCCGGCGGGCGCAGCGACTGCACTATGCAGGCGGCGGCGACGCCGAGGAACGCCGCGGCGACCGCGAACCGAGTGCGCCACAGGGCGGACCGCAGGGTCACCTGCCACGGGCGGCGGCGGTGGGGGAGCGGCGGCGGGCGGCCGGCGAGCAGGTGGGGGTGCATGACGGCCGACGGTAGAGCGGCCGCGGGTGCGGGAAGCCGGGGACGGCGACGATGTGAACAGCCCCCGCGTGCGCGAGGGCTGCGGGCGGCTCGACAGACGAGTTCGGCGCCCCCACCCGCAGGTGACGGCGCCGAGGCTCAGGCGACGAGGGTCAGGCGGAGGCGGCGGGCTTCGCGACCGGCGTGGGCGTCGAGGACGCGGCGGACGTCGAGGAGTCCGACGACGAGGACGCCGGCGCGGGGCTCGTCGTGCTCGCGGCCGGGGTCAGGGCCGACGACTTCGCACCGGCGCGCGCGTCGTTGCGGTAGAACCCGGAGCCCTTGAACACGACGCCGACCGAGGAGAACACCTTGCGCAGGCGTCCGTCGCACTCGGGGCAGACGCTCAGCGAGTCGTCACTGAACGACTGCACCGTCTCGAAGGCGTGACCGCATGCCGTGCAGGCGTAGGCGTAGGTGGGCACTGAAGTTCTCCTGGCAGCTCATCGAGCGGGTCAGTCGGTCTGGCACTCGCATCGTCCGAGTGCCAATCGTAACCGCTACGCCGCTCAGGACATTCCGACCGCCCGCGCCGGGCGCCACGCCAGCCGGACCGGTGGCGGCGAAGTACCCTCCGAAGCGTGTCTCGTCGCCGCCTCCTTCGTCTCTCCCTGGTCACCGTCGCCGCGGTGGTCGTCCTCGCGCTCGTCGCCGTGATGGTCACGGCCGTCATCGTGGTGCGGCGCCCGCTGCCCGAGGTCTCCGGCGAGAAGGAGCTGGCGGGCCTCGACGCCGACGTCATCGTGACCCGCGACGACCGGGGAGTCCCGACGATCACGGCGACGACCTCCCGCGACCTGTTCCGCGCCCAGGGCTACGTCGCCGCGCAGGACCGCTTCTTCGAGATGGACTACCGCCGGCACGTGACGTCGGGCCGGCTGTCGGAGCTGGTGGGGGAGAACGAGGACGCGCTCGCGGCCGACAAGGTGATCCGGACCTTCGGCTGGCGCCGGGTGGCCCAGCAGGAGTGGGACCTCCTGCAACCCGCCACGCGTGACGCCCTGCAGGCCTACGCCGACGGGGTCAACGACTACCTCGCCGACCGCGACCCGGGTGCGGTCGCCGTCGAGTACAGCGTCCTCGGCCTGCAGGTGGACGTCGCGGCGCCGGAGGAGTGGGACCCGGTCGACTCGCTCGCGTGGCTCAAGGCGATGGCCTGGGACCTGCGCGGCAACTACGACGCCGAGCTGGAGCGCGCTGCCTCGTACTCGACCATCGGTGACGTCGCCCGGGTCGAGGAGCTCTTCCCCACGTACCCGCAGGACCTCAACCTGCCGATCCTCACCGCGGCGGACCTGCCGGTCACCACGGTGGAGCAGGCGGCGTCGAGGACGACCTCGCTCGACCTCGACAGCGCGGACCTCCAGGAGGCGATGGCGTCGGCGTCCGCGGCGCTCGCCGCGGTGCCGCACCTCGTGGGCGACGGCGAGGGCGTCGGGTCGAACTCGTGGGTGGTCTCCGGCGCCTTCACCGAGTCCGGCAAGCCGCTGCTGGCCAACGACCCGCACCTCGGCATCTCGGCGCCGGGCATCTGGGAGCAGATCGGCCTGCGGTGCGACGACGTGTCCGCCGCGTGCCCGTACGACGTCTCCGGGTTCGCGTTCGCGGGCCTGCCGGGCGTGGTCATCGGGCACAACGCCTCGCTCGCGTGGGGCCTGACCAACCTGGGCGCCGACGTCACCGACTTCGTCCTCGAGCGGGTCGACGAGGACACCACCCGGCTCGACGGGGCGTCGGCGCCGATCACGGAGCGCACCGAGGTCATCAAGGTCAACGGCGGCGACGACGTGCGGCTGACCGTGCGGGAGTCCGTGCACGGGCCGCTGGTGTCCGACGTGCTGGACCTCGTGGGCGTCGGCACCGCCCCCGTCCCCGAGGGCGCGCCCGGCCGGACCTTCGAGGTCGCGCTCGCGTGGACCGCCCTGCAGCCGGGTCGGACCATGGACGCCGTGCTGGCGATCAACGTCGCCAAGACCGCCGCGGACATCCAGGCGGCCGCCGCGCTGTTCGACGTGCCGTCGCAGAACATCGTCTTCGCGACGACGGACGGCCACATCGGCTACCAGGCTCCGGGCCGGATCCCTGTCCGCGCGAACGTCTCCGACGGCCCGGTGCCCTCCGACGGCACGTGGCCGCGGCCGGGCTGGGACAGCCGGTACGACTGGCAGGGCTTCGTCGACGCGGCCGCGATGCCGCGCGCGCTCGACCCGGTCGAGGGGTTCGTCGTCACGGCCAACCAGGCGGTCACCCCCGCCGGCGTGGGCCCGTTCCTCACCGACGACTGGGACTACGGCTACCGCGCGCAGCGGATCCGCACCCTGCTCACGGCGGCGACGACCGACGACAAGGTCGACGTGGCGGACATGGCCCGGATCCAGAGCGACGAGCACAGCCCCTTCGCGGACGTGCTGGTCCCGGTGCTGCTGACCCTCGACATCGAGGACTCGTTCTACGACGACGGGCAGGAGCTGCTCCGCACGTGGGACCGGGTGCAGTCCTCCGACTCGGCCGCAGCCGCGTACTTCGCGGCCGTGTGGGTCGACGTGCTCCGGTCGGCGTTCGCGGACGACCTGCCCGAGGGCTACGGCCCCAACGGGGGGTCGCGCTGGCTCGAGGTGGTCCGCCGGCTGCTCGAGGAGCCGGCGTCACCGTGGTGGGACGACAAGACGACCGCGGGCGTCGTCGAGGGACGCGACGAGGTGCTGACCCGCGCCATGGTCGAGGCGCGCCGCCAGCTCACCGCGCAGCTGGGCCGCGACGCGTCCGACTGGCGGTGGGGCCTGGTGCACACGGCAGCCCCCGAGCACCCGGTGCTGGGCGGTGCGTCGCTGCCCGGGGTGATCCGCAACCTGGTCAACCCGGACGCTGTCGCGGTGGGCGGCGGGTCCTCGATCGTCAACGCCACCGCCTGGGACGCCAGCTCCGAGTCGTTCGGGGTGACCGCGGGGCCGTCGATGCGCATGGTCGTCGACCTCGGCGACCTCGATGCGTCGACGTGGGTGACCTTCACCGGCGCCTCGGGGCACCCGGCGAGCGTGCACTACTCCGACCAGCTGGGCCCCTGGTCGCGCGGGGAGACCTTCCCGTGGCCGTTCACCCAGGCCGCCACCGAGGCGGACGCCCGGGACAGGCTGACGCTCACGCCGTGATGCGGTGCCACTCCTCGGGGGTCGCCACGGCGTCCACCAGCCGGTCGTGCGGCTCGCGGGGCAGCGGGCGCGTGCCGGCGTCGTAGAGCTCCTCGGGGAAGACCAGGGCGATGACGGGGACGCCCGGCCGGATGTGCTCCAGCGCCCGGTCGTACCAGCCGCCACCCTGACCGAGCCGCGCGCCGGTGGTGTCGACGGCCAGCGCCGGGGCGATCACGACGTCGGCCTCCGCCAGCGCAGCCGCGCCGAGGGTGGGACCGCCCGGCTCCGGGGGGCGGCCGGGGGCGCGCTCGCGCAGGTCGTCGGCGCCGGAGTACTCGGCCCAGTCGCGCTGCAGGCCGCTGCCCAGCACGGGCATGAGCAGGCGGACGCCGCGGGCCGCCAGGGCCTCCAGGAGGGGACCGGTGCCGGGCTCGGGGGCCCGCGCGGCGTAGACGGAGACGCAGGAGGCGTCGGCGACGGCGGGGATGGTGAGGACCACGTCGGCGAGCTGCTGGGCGGCTGCCTCGCGGAGGCGCACGGAGCGCATCTTGCGGGCGTTGCGGATCGCCACCCGGAGCCGTTCCTTGACGTCCTCGACCTCGTCCCCCTCGGACACGCGCGGATACGGCTGGGCGACGCTGCTCATGGGACCAGTGTCGCAAACCCGGAGGCTCACCCACGACCGACCGGGGTATGACTTGTCTCCTCGTCCAGGTGGTGACGGACGCCACTGCGCACCGCCCACCCCCGCGGCTAGGGTCCGGACATGACCATCCACAAGGCAGTCATCCCCGCCGCGGGCCTCGGGACCAGGTTCCTGCCCGCCACGAAGTCGACTCCCAAGGAGATGCTCCCGGTCGTCGACAAGCCGGCCATCCAGTACGTCGTCGAGGAGGCCGTGCGGGCCGGGCTCGACGACGTCCTGCTCATCACGGGCCGCTCCAAGCGCACCCTCGCCGACCACTTCGACGCCGTTCCCGAGCTCGAGGCGGCGCTGGAGGCGAAGGGCGACCTCGAACGGCTCGCCAAGGTCCGTGAGTCCACCGACCTCGGCCACGTGCACTTCGTCCGCCAGGGCCAGCCGAAGGGTCTCGGCCACGCCGTGCTCCAGGCCAAGCACCACGTCGGGCACGAGCCGTTCGCGGTCCTGCTCGGCGACGACCTGATCGACGAGCGCGACGAGCTGCTGAGCACCATGCTCGCGCTGCAGGAGCGCACGGGCGGCTCGGTCATCGCCCTGCTCGAGGTGCCCCCGGCGCAGATCTCGATGTACGGGTGCGCCGCGGTCGAGGCGTTCGACGGCGCGGCGGACGTGGACCAGGTGAAGATCACCGGGCTCGTCGAGAAGCCCCCCGCCGACGAGGCCCCCAGCAACCTCGCGATCATCGGCCGCTACGTCCTGCACCCCGCGGTGTTCGAGGTGCTCGAGAGCACCGCACCCGGCCGCGGCGGCGAGATCCAGCTGACCGACGCCCTGGCCACGCTGGCGGACCTGCCGGCGTCCGAGGGGGGCGGCGTGTACGGCGTCGTGTTCCGCGGACGGCGCTACGACACCGGCGACCGGCTCGACTACCTCAAGGCCGTCGTCCAGATCGCGGTCGACCGCCCCGATCTGGGCCCCGACTTCCGCACCTGGTTGGGCGAGTTCGCGCAGACCCTCACCGACTGACCCCCCGGGCGGGGCACAATGCGCGCATGAGATCGGTCCAGGATCACCTCGCGGCCGTGCTGGCCGCCGTCGGACCGGTCGCACCGCTCGACGTCGTGCTGCGCGACGCCGTCGGCTGCATCCTCGCGGCCGACGTCACCGCGACGCACGACCTGCCCGGGCTCGCGGTGGCGGCGCGCGACGGGTACGCCGTGGCCGCGCACGAGACCGCCGGTGCCGGGTACGCGAGCGCGCAGGCGCTGCCCGTGGCGCACGACGTCCGCCCGGGGCCCGGCGGCCCGCTCCGGCTCGTGCCCGGCACGGCGGTCCGCATCGCGTCCGGCGCGCCGCTGCCGCTGGGTGCCGACGCCGTCGTGCCCCTGGAGGAGACCGACCGCGGGACCGCGCGCGTCGCCATGCAGCGTCCGGCGGTCGCCGGCCAGCACGTGCGCGCGGCGGCCTCCGACGTGCGCGCGGGCGAGGTGGTGCTCGAGGCGGGCACCCGGCTCGGCGCCCGGCAGCTGGCGCTGGCCGCCGCGATGGGCCGAGGAAGGCTGCGCGTGCACCCGACGCCGCGCGTGGTGCTGCTGTCGGTCGGCGACGAGCTGATCGAGCCGGGTACCCACGCGGACCGCACCGGGGCCGAGGTGTTCGAGGCGGACGGGCACGCGCTCGAGGCGGCCGTCCGGGACGCCGGAGCCGCGGCCGTCCGGGTCGGCATCCTCGGCGACGACCGCGCGATCCTGCGCGAGGCCATCGAGGACCAGCTGGTGCGCGCCGACCTCATCGTCATCACCGGCGGGCTGTCCGAGCTGACGCACGACACGGTCAAGGACGTGCTGGCCCCGATGGGCAGCGTCCGGCTGGACCAGATCGCGATGACGCCGGGTCAGCGGCACGGCTTCGGCACGGTGGCCGACGACCTGGCGAGCGACAAGTCCGTGCCGATCTTCGCGCTGCAGGGCCACCCCGTCGCCGCGCAGGTGTCGTTCGAGGTGTTCGTCCGACCGGCGCTGCGGGCCATGGCCGGGCACGCCGAGCTGTTCCGCCCGTCCGTCGCCGCCGAGGTCGTCGAGGGCTGGGTCTCGCCGCCGGGGCTGCGCCAGTTCGTGCCGGCCACCGTGCTGGGCTCGCCCGACGAGGGCTACCGCGTGACGCCCCTCGGTGACCCCTCGGCACCCACGGTAAGCGCCCTCGCGCACGCCAACGCGCTCGCGGTCGTCGGCGAGCAGGACCTGACCGTGCACCCCGGACAGGTGGTCCACTGCCTCGTCCTGGAGGGCTGATGGCGACCGGGTGGCCCGCCGTCCTCGTCGAGGGCAACGTCCGGCTGCGTCCCCTGCGCCGGCGCGACCAGGACACCTGGATGGCGCTGCGGGCGCAGAACGCCGCGTGGCTCGAACCGTGGGACGCCACGAGCCCCGTGCCGGTCACGGGCCCCCGGCCGTCGTTCGGCACGTTCGTGCGGTCGCTGTCCTCACAGGCACGCGCGGGCGTGACGCTGCCCTTCGCCATCGACCTCGACGGTCGGCTCGTCGGACAGCTGACCGTGTCGTCGATCACCTACGGGTCGCTGCGGTCCGCGGCGGTCGGGTACTGGGTGTCCGAGCACGTCGCCGGGCTGGGGGTGACCCCGACGGCCGTCGCGCTGGCCACCGACCACTGCTTCGACGCGCTGGGCCTGCACCGGGTGGAGATCAACATCCGCCCGGAGAACGGGCCGTCGCTGCGGGTCGTCGAGAAGCTGGGGTTCCGGGACGAGGGGCTGCGCGAGCGGTACCTGCACATCCAGGACCGCTGGTGCGACCACCGCTCGTTCGCGCTCACCGTCGAGGACGTGCCGGGCGGGCTGCTGGAGCGGTGGCGCGCCCGGAACGGGTGACGCACAGGCCGACACGCCGCACTGGTCCCGGGTGGGCGCGGTCGGGACGCCTACCGTCGTGACGTGAACGATCTCGCAGGACCGGTCGCGCTCGCGCTGGTCGGCCTGTGGGTGGCATACCTGGTGCCGCACAAGCTGCGGCACCGGCAGCAGCTGCTCGAGTCCCGGGCGGACGACCGGTTCTCCGAGGCGCTGCGCGTGGTCGCGGTGAGCGACCGGCGCATCCGCCTCGAGGCCTCGTCCGCGGAGTGCGGGCCGACGGCGAGCAGTACCGCGGGGCTGCTGACCCCGGGCAAGGGGCTCCCGGTGGCCACCGGGAGCGCGACAGGAGGCACCACCGTGGACCGACCGCACGGCACCCAGGACCGGATGACCGCCGACGCGGCTCGCCGCGCCGCGCAGGCACGTGCCGCGAGAGCGGCCTCGGTCGCCCGTCGTGGCGCCGCCGCGCGCCGTCGCGCGCTCCTGGCCGGGTTCCTCGTGGTCGCGACCGTGGTCGGCTGGACCGTCGTCGGGCTGAACCCGCTGGTCACCTGGGTCGCGGGCGCCGTGCCCACCGTCCTGCTCGGCTCCGTCCTGGTGCTCGGCCGCCGCGCGGTGCTGGCCGGCCGGGAGGCCGACGAGGCCTGGGCGCAGAAGATCGCCGACGAGCGCCGGGTGGCCTCCGGGCCGCGCACGGGTGCGATGCGCGCGGTGGCCACCGCGTCGCGGACCGCCCCGGTCGCCAAGCCCGCACCCACCCCTGCGCAGGAGGCGCCGGCTGCACCGCTCGAGGCGCCCATGGCCTTCGTCACCGGCCGCGCCGTCCACCCGTCCGACGCCAGCACCGAGGTGTTCGCCCGCATCGTCGAGGACAAGGGCGAGTCCGAGGGCCCCGCGCGGCACGCGTCCACCGGGCAGGTGCCGGTGGTCCGCAGGTCCGTCGCCGAGCAGTCCACCGGTACGGCCGCGGCCGAGGACGACGAGGCCTGGTCCCCGGTGCCCGTCCCGCGCCCCACCTACACGATGAAGGCGTCCGCACCGCGTCGTGAGCCGGTCCCGCTGGAGAACCTCGAGGGGTCGACCGCCGCCCGCACAGCCGACGTCGAGGCGCCCGCCGACACCGAGCGCACGCCGCTCGAGGCGCCCGTCGAGACGACCGGCAGCATCGACCTGAACGCGGTCCTGGCCAAGCGTCGCGTCGCCGGGGAGTGACCCGCCGGATTTCGCGATCCACCGGGCGCTGGTGTTAGTCTTTAGCCCGCTCGCGGGGCTGTGGCGCAGTTGGTAGCGCGTCTCGTTCGCAATGAGAAGGTCAGGGGTTCGAATCCCCTCAGCTCCACCCGCAGCACGAAGGCGGCCCCCCATCGGGAGGCCGCCTTCGTCGTTCTCGGGGGTCGCGCAGGCTCAGAGCAGGCTGCGGCGGCGGCTGCGGTTGCCCGAGACGGCGGCCACACCGACCGCGGCGAGCACCACCTGGAAGAGCAGCTCGATCCAGTCGACGCCGGCGGTGTCCTGGACGCCGACCAGCGACGCCAGGTAGGTGCCGATCAGGGCGGCGACGATTCCGATCACGATGGTCAGCAGCAGCGAGATGCGCTGACGACCGCGCACGAGGAGTCGGCCGAGGATGCCGATCACCGCGCCGATGATGATGGCGGAGATGATGCCTTCGGGTGTCATGTGGAACTCCTAGACTTCGAGGGGTTCGATCGGGTACGACCGATGAATCTAGGGGTGATTTGTCGGATTCGCGCGTCGAGCGCGATGGCACACTGTCGCCGTGCCCCGCGTCGTGCCTGCCCGAATCGCTTCACAGAGCCGCTGGAACCGGATTCGCGCGTGGGTCGACCCGCTGGTCGTGATGATCCTCTCGGCGCTCCTGCTGGGGCTGCTGCTGCCTGCGCGGGGCGGCGTCGCGGACGTGCTGGACGTGGTGCGCACCGCGGCGATCGTCGTCCTGTTCTTCCTGTACGGCGCGCGTCTGGCCACCGGCGACGTCTGGGCCGGGCTGCGCAACTGGCGGCTGCAGGGGTCGATGCTCGCGTCCACCTACGTGGCGTTCCCCGTGCTCGGCCTGCTGGTCCAGCTGCTGCCCGACGCGGTCCTCTCCTCCGAGCTCAAGACCGGGTTGCTGTACCTCGCGCTCCTCCCTTCGACCGTGCAGTCGTCGGTCGTGTTCACGTCGATCGCGCGCGGCAACGTGGCGGGCGCGATCACCGGCGCCACGATCTCGAACGTCGTCGGCATCGTGCTCACGCCGCTGCTCGTCGCGGTCCTCATGGTCCGCACCGCCGCGGTGTCGGGGAGCAACGTCACCGGGATCCTCCTGCAGCTGCTGCTGCCGTTCGCGCTCGGGCAGCTGGTGCAGCGCTGGATCGGGCCGTGGCTGCGTGCCCGGCCGCAGCTCACCCGGGTCACCGACCGCAGCACGATCGTGCTCGTCGCGTACACGTCGGTGAGCGAGGCGACCGTCTCGGGTGCCTGGTCGCACGTCACCTGGGTGGCTCTCGTCATCCTGCTCGTCGTGTGCGCGGTGATGCTGGTGGCGATGCTCCTGCTCACGTGGAACAGCGGACGGTGGCTCTCGCTCGAGCGCGGCGACCGCATCGCGCTGCTGATGTGCGGGTCGAAGAAGAGCCTGGCCACGGGCCTGCCGATGGCCGCCGTGCTGTTCGACCCGGCGCTCGCGGCCAGCGTCGCTCTGCCCGTGATCGCGTTCCACCAGCTGCAGCTGGCGACGTGCGCGGTGCTCGCGCGGCGACTTGCCGCCCAGGTCGAGTAGCGTCTCCCCGGAACGATTCGATCAGGTCGTCCACCGCCCGTCCCGCCGAGGAGCCCCGTGCCCGACGTGATCGCCGTCATCCCGCAGCCCGCTGTGCTGGAGCGGACCGGGGACGCCCCCTTCGTCCTGACCGAGGCGACCACCGTGGTGGCCGACGGCCGCCCCGACCTCATCGGCATCGCGGTGCTGGTCGCCGACCTGCTCGGCCGGGTGGGCGGACGGGCCGTCGAGGTGCGGTACGCCGAGAGCGGCGCGTCCGACATCGTGCGCCTGCGGCTCGTGGAGTCGCTGCCGCCCGGCGACGAGGCCTATCGCGTGATCTCCCGGAACGGGCGCATCGACCTCGAGGCGCGCACCCCCGCCGGCCTCGTCCGCGCCATCGTCACGCTGCGCCAGCTGATCGTGTCCGCGCCCGGCGGCGTCCTGCGCGTGCCCGCGGTGCGCATCGAGGACTCGCCGCGCTACGACTGGCGCGGCCTGTCGATCGACGTCGCCCGGCACTTCGTCCCCGTGCGGGACCTCAAGGTCGTCATCGGCGTCATGGCGCACTACAAGCTCAACGTCCTGCACCTGCACCTCACCGACGACCAGGGCTGGCGGCTGCACGTGCCGTCGCGCCCGCTGCTCACGCGGCTGTCCAGCAGCACGTCGGTCGACGGCGACCCGGGCGGCTTCTACTCGGCGGAGGACTTCGCCGACATCGTGGGCTTCGGCGCGGCCCGAGGCGTGCGGGTGGTGCCGGAGATCGACGTCCCCGGTCACGTCAACGCCGCCACCCACGCGTACGGGGAGCTCACGCCGTCCGGCGAGCCGACGGACCCCTACACCGGCATCGAGGTCGGGTTCAGCCGGCTGCACGCGGACCTGCCCGCCACGGGCGCCTTCCTCACCGACGTGTTCTCCGACGTCGCGTCGATGACGCCGGGCGACTACGTGCACATCGGCGGCGACGAGGTGCTCACCATGGAGGCGGACGAGTACGCGACCCTCGTCGCAGCCGCCTCCACCGCGGTCCGGGCCGCCGGCAAGAAGGTGGTCGGCTGGCAGGAGATCGCGCACACCCCGCTCGAGCCCGGCACGGTCGTGCAGTACTGGGACACGCGCGTGGACCCGGCGCCGTTCGTCGCGGCGGCCGAGGCGGGTGCGCTGCTGCTGATGTCCCCCGGGTCGAAGGCCTACCTCGACATGAAGTACGACGCGAGCACCGAGCTGGGCCTGGAGTGGGCCGGTCACATCGAGCTGCGCGACGCCTACGACTGGGAGCCGTCGACCCTGATCGAGGGAGTGCCGGGCGACGCGGTGATCGGCGTCGAGGCGGCCATCTGGACCGAGACGCTGCGCGACCTGCCGGCCCTGACGCAGATGCTCCTGCCCCGGTTGGCGGCGATCGCGGAGGTGGCCTGGTCCGCGCCGGAGCGCCGCGACTGGGAGGACTTCCGCACCCGGATCGCGCAGCAGGCACCGTTCTGGGACCGCCTCGGGCTGTCCTGGTACGCGAGCCCGCAGGTGGACTGGCCGCAGCGCTGAGCCGCTAGACCCAGGTCTGCAGCCACATGTGCGAGTGCCAGAAGTCGTAGGGCACGATCCACGCGGTCCAGATCGGGTAGAAGAACGCGCTCACGCCCAGGATCAGGGCCACGAGCACCCCGCAGCCCACGATCGCCCAGCGCCGACCGCGTTCGTCCACGTCCTTCGGCCCGACCACGAGACCGATGACGTAGACCAGGGTGAGCACCACCCAGGGCGTGAACGCGATCGAGTAGAACGTGAAGATCGTGCGGTGCGCGTAGGCGAACCACGGCAGCCAGCCGGCGACGATGCCCGACAGCACGGCGCCCGCCCGCCAGTCGCGGTACCGGAACAGCCAGACCGCCGCCACCAGGACCGCCGCCGCGGCGCACCACCAGAGCACCGGGTTGCCGAGCGCCACGATCGCCTGCGAACAGCTGGCCGCACCGCACGCGTCCTGGGCCGCCTGACCGGACAGCTCGGAGACCTCGGTCGGGTACCAGAACGACGTCGGCCGCCACTGCACGATCCAGCCCAGCGGGTGCGCGGCGTAGGAGTGCGGGGTCTCCAGGCCGTTGTGGAACGCCCACATGTCCTGGTGGTACTTCCAGAACGAGCGCAGCGCCGGCGGCAGCCACTGGACGCCCAGGTCCGGGTTCTGCTCGGCCCACAGCCGGCCGTAGGCGCCCCGGTGCGCGAACCACGACCACCACGAGCCGACGTACACGACGAGCGCGATGCCGACCATCGAGATCCCGGCGACGACGCCGTCCTTGAGGATCCCCGCACGCCACCAGAGGCGCACCCCGATGCTGCGGCGGGCGGTGAGGTCCCAGGCCACGCTGATCAGCCCGAACACCGCGAGGAAGTACATCGCCGACCACTTGGTGCCCAGCGCGAGCCCGAGCAGCACCGCCGCGGCGAGGCGCCACCAGCGGACGCCGAGCCGCGGGCCGTCGCCGAGCTCCTCCCCGGCGTCGAGGACCCGGGCGGTCCGTGCCGCCAGGCGTCGTCGCGCCTGGTCGCGGTCCAGCAGCAGTGCGCCGAAGGCGGCGAGCACGAAGAACATGAGGAACGGGTCGAGGAGGCTGATCCGCGACATGACGATCGCCTCGCCGTCGACCGCCATCAGCAGGCCGGCCAGGGTGCCCAGCGCGGTCGACGCGAACAGCCGACGGCCGATGCGCGCCACCATGAGGACCGCCAGGACCCCGCAGACCGCCGCCGCCAGCCGCCACGCCGCCGAGCTGCCGACCCCGCCGCCCACGTGGATCCCGAGCGCGATCAGCCACTTGCCCACCTGCGGGTGCACCACGTACGAACCCGTCGTGGTGAGGCCGCTGGTGTCGCCGGCCTCGAACGCAGGGTTGGGCTCCTCGCCCCAGGTGGCCTCGAACCCGTTGACCAGCAGCGAGAACGCGTCCTTGACGTAGTACGTCTCGTCGAACACGAGGTTGTGCGGGCGTCCCAGGTCCCAGAACCGCAGCACCGCCGCGAGCAGCGTGACCGCGAGCGGCCACAACCAGCCGGTCAGGCGGGCGCGGGGGGTCGCGTCCATCGCGAGCGTGTCGTCGCCGATCAGCCGCCGGAGCAGGCGGCGGTGGGTGGACTCCTGGGGCCCCTCGAACTCGCGGGGCTCGCCGGGGGGGACCGTCTCGGCGGAGTCCGGCAGCTCCGTGCCGACCTCGTCGGGATCCGGGGAGGGGGCGACGTCTCCCTGACGGGCGGTCAGGGTCGGGGCGTCGTCGTCTCCGAGGGGCGGCACGGCGTCATCGTAGGGGCGGCGCCTGTACGGCGGGGAGGGCTCAGCGCTGCGGGACGCCGTCGTGGAGGTGGCAGGCTGACCGCGTGAGCCACGCAGAGCAGCAGACCCCCGGCCGCCTCGTGCTGGCAGCGACGCCGATCGGCAACACGGAGGACGCGTCGGCGCACCTGCGCAGGCTGCTCGCGGAGGCCGACGTGGTCGCCGCCGAGGACACCCGACGGCTCCGCGCGCTGGCGGCTCGACTGGGCGTCGAGATCGGCGGTCGCGTGCTCAGCTTCCACGAGCACAACGAGGTCGAGCGCTCGGCGGAGGTGCTCGCGGTCGTCGCCGGCGGGGGCACGGTGGTCGTCGTGACGGACGCCGGCATGCCCGCCGTCTCCGACCCGGGGTTCCGGGTGGTGGGCGCCGCCGTGGCCGCGGGCCTGCCGGTCACCGCCGCGCCCGGTCCGAGCGCCGTGCTGACCGCCCTCGCGCTCTCAGGGCTGCCCACGGACCGGTTCTGCTTCGAGGGCTTCCCTCCGCGCAAGCCCGGGGAGCGCGCGCGGGCGTTCGAGCTGCTCGCCGACGAGCGCCGCACGATGGTCTTCTTCGAGGCGCCGCACCGGCTCGACGACACGCTGGCCGCGATGGCCGACGCGTTCGGCGGGGACCGCCCCGCCGCGGTGTGCCGCGAGCTGACCAAGACCTACGAGGAGATCGTGCGGGGACCGCTCGCGGACCTCGTCGCCTGGGCGTCCGCCGACCAGGTGCGCGGGGAGATCGTCGTGGTGGTCGGCGGGGCGCTGAAGGCGGTGGAGCTGTCGACGGCGGACCTGGTGGCCGAGGTGCTGTCCCGCGCGGACGGCGGGGAGCGGCTGAAGGACGCCGTCGCCGAGGTGGCGCTGGCGGCCGGCGTCCCGAAGCGGGACCTGTACGCGGCCGCGCTGGCGGCGAAGACGCGCTGACCCGGTCACGGGGTGCGCGGCCGCGCGGCGCGTGATCGGCTGGGGCATGACTGTGCGACGGACGGCGTGGGTCGGACTGGCTGTGGCCGTCGCGGGGCTCGCGGCCTGCACGTCCCCGGCGGAGTCCCCGGACCCGACGACCACGCCGACCCGGACCAGCGCCGAGAGCCCGCCGACCTCGGCTCCGGCCACCGGCCAGGTGACCGAGGTCGACGACATCATCGGGGACCTCGCCGTGCCCTGGGGGATCGCGTTCCTGCCGGACGGGCAGGCCGTCGTCACGCTGCGGGACGCCGCCCAGCTGGTCCTCGTCGGGCCCGACGGTGCCGCGACCGACGTGACCGGGCCGGGCGCCGACGAGCTCGCCGACGTCGTCGTCCCCGGCGGTGAGGGCGGGCTGCTGGGCGTCGCCGTGCTCGGGTCGTCGGACGGCGCGGTGGACCTGGCCCTGTACGCGACCGCGGCCGACGACAACCGGGTCCTGCGCGGGACGCTCGACGGGTCGACCCTGGGCGAGCTGCGCCCGATCCTCACCGGCATCGCCAAGGCGGGCAACCACGACGGCGGCCGGCTCGCCGTCGGGCCGGACGGGTCCCTGTACGTGACGACCGGCGACGCGGGCGACCCGCCCTCCGCGCAGGACCCGGACAGCCTGAACGGCAAGATCCTGCGCATCACGGCCGACGGTGACCCCGCCCCCGGGAACCCGGACGGGGACTCCCCGGTGTGGAGCCTCGGGCACCGCAACGTGCAGGGGATCGGCTGGGCTCCCGACGGGCGGATGTTCGCCTCGGAGTTCGGGCAGAACACGTGGGACGAGCTGAACCTGATCGAGCCGGGCGGCAACTACGGCTGGCCGGAGGTCGAGGGCGAGGGCGCTGTCGACGGCTTCGTGGAGCCCGTGGCCGTCTGGGGGACCGACGACGCGTCACCGAGCGGCCTGGCCGTCACCGCCGACGCCGTCTACCTGGCGGGGCTGCGCGGCGAGCGGCTGTGGCGGGTCCCGCTGACCGACGACGGCGTCGGCACCCCGCACGCGCTGCTCGACGGCGAGCGCGGCCGGCTGCGCGCGGTCGAGCCCGCCCCCGACGGCTCGCTGTGGGTGGTCACGGGGAACACCGACGGTCGCGGCAGCATCCGCCCGGGCGACGACCGCATCCTGCGCGTGGTCGTCGACTGAAAGCCCTCGCGCCGCTCACCTAGGATCGGGCGCATGTCTCGCATCCTCTCGGCCGTCGCGTGGCCCTACGCGAACGGCCCCCGTCACATCGGTCACGTCGCCGGCTTCGGTGTCCCCTCCGACATCTTCAGCCGGTACATGCGGATGGCGGGCAACGAGGTGCTCATGGTCTCCGGCACCGACGAGCACGGGACGCCGATCCTCGTGCTCGCCGAGCAGGAGGGTGTGGGCCCGCAGGAGCTGGCGGACCGGTACAACCGCGTGATCGTCGAGGACCTGACCAACCTGGGCCTGTCGTACGACCTGTTCACGCGGACGACCACGCGCAACCACTACGCGGTCGTGCAGGAGATGTTCCGCACGGTGCACAAGAACGGCTACATGATCGAGCAGTCGACCATGGGCGCCATCTCGCCGAGCACCGGCCGCACGCTGCCCGACCGGTACGTGGAGGGCACCTGCCCGATCTGCGGGTACGACGGCGCGCGCGGCGACCAGTGCGACAACTGCGGCAACCAGCTGGACGCGATCGACCTGATCAACCCGCACAGCCGGATCAACGGCGAGACGCCGAAGTTCGTCGAGTCGAACCACTTCTTCCTGGACCTGCCCGCGTTCGCGAGCGCGCTGGAGGCGTGGCTGCGGACGCGCACCGACTGGCGCCCGAACGTCCTGAACTTCTCGCTCAACCTCATCGACGACCTGCGCCCGCGGGCCATGTCGCGGGACATCGACTGGGGCATCCCCATCCCGCTGCCCGGCTGGGAGGAGAACCCCGCCAAGCGCCTGTACGTGTGGTTCGACGCGGTCATCGGGTACCTGTCGGCGTCGATCGAGTGGGCGCGCCGCCAGGGCGACCCGGATGCGTGGCGCCCGTTCTGGAACGACCCCGAGGCCCTGAGCTACTACTTCATGGGCAAGGACAACATCACCTTCCACTCGCAGATCTGGCCGGCCGAGCTGCTGGCGTACGACGGCCGCGGGACCAAGGGCGGCTCGCCGGGGCAGTTCGGCACGCTGAACCTGCCCACCGAGGTGGTGTCCAGCGAGTTCCTCACCATGGAGGGCAAGCAGTTCAGCTCGTCGCGCGGCGTCGTCATCTACGTGCGCGACGTCCTGTCCCGGTACCAGCCGGACGCGCTGCGGTACTTCCTGTCGGTGGCCGGGCCGGAGAACCAGGACTCGGACTTCACGTGGGCCGACTTCAAGACGCGCACCAACTCCGAGCTCGTGGCGGGCTGGGGCAACCTGGTCAACCGGACCGCGAGCATGATCCACAAGAACTTCGGTGAGATCCCGGCGCCGGGCGAGCTCCAGCCGGTGGACCAGGGCCTCCTCGCGACGACGACGGCGGGCTTCGGCAAGGTGGGCGAGCTGCTCGGCACCCACCGCAACCGCGCCGCGGTCAGCGAGGCGATGCGCGTGGTCCAGGAGGCCAACCGGTACATCTCCGAGACCGAGCCGTGGAAGCTGACGCAGGACCGCGACCGCCTGGGCACGGTGCTGCACACGGCCGCGCAGGCGGTCAGTGACGCCAACACGCTGCTGGCACCGTTCCTGCCGCACTCGGCGCAGGCGGTGCACGAGACGTTCGGCCGCACGGGGACGTTCTCGCCGCTGCCGCGCATCGACGAGGTCACCGACCTGGACGACGACTCGCGCCACTACCCGATCATCACGGGCGACTACGAGCTCGGCCGCACGGTCGCGCCGTGGCGCTCCGAGCAGGTGGTGCCGGGGACGCCGGTGGCCAAGCCGGTGCCGGTGTTCACCAAGCTCGACGACTCGATCGTCGAGGAGGAGCTCGAGCGGTTGCGCCAGGCCTGATGGCCCGGTCGAAGGGGGAGCGCGGCTGGCCCGCGCCGCCCGAGCCGCTGCCGGTCGCGGTCGTCGACAACCACACGCACCTCGACTCGGTGGTGACGTGGCGGGCCGACGGTTGGCACCGCGACGAGGGCGGCACGGCGGCCGACGGTCCGGCGGCGGACCTGGCCGCGCACCTGGAGCGCGCCGCGTCGGTCGGCGTGACCCGCATGGTGCAGGTGGGCTGCGACTTCGAGTCGATCGCGTGGACCGACCGCGTCGTCCAGGAGCACCCACAGCTGCTCGGAGCCGTCGCCATCCACCCGAACGAGGCGGTCCGGCACGCGGGGATCGTCGAGGTGGCGCCCGACGGGCTCGACCCGGAAGAGGCCCATCAGGTCGGCCTGGCCGATGCGCTGGACCGCGTCGAGCAGACGGCGCGGTCCAACCCGCGCATCCGCGCGATCGGGGAGACCGGCCTCGACCACTTCCGCGCCGGGCCGGCCGGGCGGGCGGTGCAGCGCGAGGCGTTCCGCGCGCACATCGCGCTGGCCAAGGAGCTGGGCCTCGCGCTGCAGATCCACGACCGGGACGCGCACGACGAGGTCGTGGAGGTGCTCCTGGCCGACGGCGCCCCGGACCGCACGGTCTTCCACTGCTTCTCGGGCGACGCGTCGCTGGCCCGACTGGCGGTCTCGCACGGCTGGTACCTCTCGTTCGCCGGCCCGGTGTCGTTCGGCGCCAACGACGAGCTGCGCGCCGCCCTGCGCGAGGTGCCGCCGTCGCAGCTGCTCGTCGAGACGGACGCGCCGTACCTGACCGTGCACCCGTTCCGCGGCCGCCCGAACGCGCCCTACCTGCTGCCCGGGACGGTCCGCACGGTCGCGGAGGTCACCGGCAGATCGCTGGAGGACGTGTGCACCGCGCTCGCGGCCACGTCCGAGGCGGTCTACGGCACGTGGTGAGCGGTATGACCCGGTCTGTCGCCGGACAGTCGGGTGATCCCGGTCCCGGAGGACGGACCTCGGGTTACCGCCTCGGTCACGGATCGGTTACGGTCGGACCTGCGTCCAGGACGGACGCATCCTTTGTGTCGAGAGGACCCACCGCGTGAGGCCCGATCAGGAGCGTGCGACCCAGCGTCGCGGACTCCGTGGTCGACGTGCCGCGCGTGTGGTGGCCCAGGCGGCCGTGCTGGCCGTCGTCGCCGCGGCGACCAGCGCGTTCGCGGTCCTGCACAAGACGGTCACGGTCGACGTTGACGGCACGTCGGTCGAGGTCGAGGCGTTCGGGCGCACGGTCGGGGACATGCTCGCCAGCGCGGAGATCGAGGTGGGGGAGCGCGACCTCGTCGCCCCCGCCGTGGACCAGCCGATCGCGCGGTCCGGCCAGATCGTCGTCCGGCACGGGCGCGAGCTCGCGGTCGAGGTCGACGGGTCCGAGCGCTCGGTGTGGACCACGGCGCTGACCGTCGGCGAGGCGGTCGACGGCCTCGGCCTGCGCGGTGACGACGTGCGCCTGTCGGCGTCCCGGTCCGCGTCGCTCGGCCGCGACACCCTGCGCGTGTCCACGCTCAAGACCCTGCACCTCGTGGTCGACGGCCAGGTCATCGACGGCGTGAGCAGCGCCGCCACGGTCCGCGACTCGCTGCGCGACATCGGCCTCGTGCTCAACGACGGCGACCAGGTGTCGGTCTCGCTCGACGCCACCGCGGTCGACGGGCTCGTGGTCCTGGTGACCCGGGCGAGCACCGGCGGCGAGACCGTGACCGAGGCCATGCCGTTCGAGTCCCAGGAGGTCGAGGACCCCGGGATGATCAAGGGCAACACGGTCATCGCCACCAAGGGCAAGGCCGGCGTCCGCACCACCACGTACGAGCTGCAGGTGGTCGGCGGCGTCGTCACCGGCCGCACGCCGATCGCCTCGGTCGTCACGGTCGCGCCGGTCACGCAGGTCACCAAGGTCGGTACCGCCGAGCTGCCGGACCCGTCCGTGGTCGCGGTCGAGCCGGGTACCGCGCAGGCGCTCGGCAAGGAGATGGCGGCGGCCCGCGGCTGGGGCGACGACCAGTTCGCGTGCCTGCTCTCGCTCTGGAACAAGGAGAGCGGCTGGCGGGTGAACGCCGAGAACAAGTCGTCGGGCGCCTACGGCATCCCGCAGGCTCTGCCGGGCACCAAGATGGCGACCGTGGCCGACGACTGGCGGACCAACCCGGCCACCCAGATCACCTGGGGCCTGAACTACATCGGCGGCCGCTACGGCGATCCGTGCGGCGCCTACGCGCACAGCCAGGCCAAGGGCTGGTACTGATCTGTCCGCCTCCGGGGGCAATTGCCCCTGTGACGGTGCTCACGCCCCTGACGTGCGAGAACGGCTGAACGGGCCACGCTTCTAGCGCATCGCGCGGGAGGCGCGCCTGGCGTTTCGATCACGATCCGGTTACGGTCGGTCACGCTCGGCGATCTGGACGGTGGCCCACCTGTGCCGCTTCCCTTCCTGCCGGGTGGTCGGCGCCCGCTCCAGGCGGGCCGCCGTGACGGCCGGATCGGGGATCCGGGACCGACGGGAGTCACCCCCCTCCGGGTGACCGCAGAGCCTCGAACCAGGGGTCCACCGTCGGGTGCTGCTAGCGGCACTCCGCACCCCGTGCCCGGGCACCTCGACGGCTGGAGCCCCGTGCAGTTCTCGACCCTGATCCCTGGTCTGTCCGCGCGATCACGCGCCACGTCCGAGCCTGACACCCCGGACGAGCTCCTCCCGACGGACCAGCGGTCCGGTCGGGCACGCATCCTGCCGATCACCGCCGCCGCGGTGGCGCTCGTCCTCGCGGGCGGCTCGGCCGCGTTCGCGCACGCCCAGAAGTCCGTGACGCTCGACGTCGACGGCGAGGTCACCAACCTCAGCACGTTCGCCGGGTCGGTCGACGGGCTCCTGGAGGACCAGGGTGTGGTCGTCGGAGCCCGCGACGAGGTGAGCCTGACGGGCGCGCTGCCCGAGGGCGCCGACATCGTCGTGCGCCACGCGCACCAGGTGGCGGTCAGCATCGACGGCCAGGAGACGTCCGTGTGGACGACCGCGCTGTCCGCCGACGAGGCGCTCGACTCGCTCTCCGCGCGCGGTCAGGCCGTGGCCCTCGTCGCGTCCCGGTCCGCCGCCGGCGGCCGCCCCGAGCTGTCGCTCGACCTGGCCCTGCACGGCCCGGCCGACGTCCTCGTCGACGGCACCACGCTCGCCGTCCCGGACGCCGACGCCCGCGTCGCGCAGGTGCTCGGCGAGCTGGGCATCACGCTGAACCCGCTGGACCGCGTCTCGGTGGTGCAGAGCGACACCGGGCGCGTCCAGGTGGTCGTCAACCGCGTCGCCGTGCAGGACGTCACGTCCACGCACGAGGTCGCGTTCGCGTCGACCACGCAGCAGGACGCCTCGCGCTACACCGACCAGAAGCGCACGCTGACGGCCGGCGCCCCCGGCGTCCGCACGCTCGTCGAGCGCGTCACCACGGTGGACGGGGTCGAGTCCGGCCGCGTCACCCTCTCCGACGCCGTCACGCAGGCCCCGGTCGACGAGGTCCTCAGCGTCGGCACGAAGGCCCGACCGGTCGTCACGAAGACGCCGGTCGCCAAGACGCCCGCGGCCACCGGCACCCCGGTCACCGCCGGGGGCGACGCCGACTCGCTCAACTGGGCCGCGCTGGCCCGCTGCGAGTCCGGCGGCAACCCCACGGCCGTGTCGAGCACCGGCAAGTACCACGGGCTCTACCAGTTCTCGGTGAGCACCTGGCAGGCCGTCGGCGGCGCCGGGCTGCCCTCGCAGGCCTCGCCGGAGGAGCAGACCGCCCGCGCGAAGATGCTCTACAACCGCTCCGGTGCCGGCCAGTGGCCGCACTGCGGGAAGAACCTCTTCACCTGACGCACCCTTCGAACCCCCCGTCCGGACTCCGGGCGGGGGGTTCGTCGTCCCCGCTCGCCTAGGCTCGTGCGCATGCCGACCACCACCACGCTGCTCGGGCCTGCGGAGATCCGCGAGCTCGCCGAGCGCGCGGGCGTGCGCCCGACCAAGGCCCTCGGCCAGAACTTCGTGCTCGACGGAGGGACCGTGCGCAAGATCGTGCGGCAGGCTGACGTCGCCGAGGGCGACCGCGTGGTCGAGGTCGGCCCCGGCCTGGGATCGCTGACCCTCGGCCTGATCGAGGCCGGTGCCGACGTCGTCGCCGTGGAGATCGACCCCACGCTCGCGCGTCTCCTGCCGGCCACGGTCGCCCGCCACGTCCCCGGGCTGACGATCCACGCGGGGGCCGACGACGAGCCGGTGGTGCTGCGCGACGAGTCCGGCCGCGACCGCCTGACGATCGTGCTGTCCGACGCGCTCGACCTGCACGCGCTGCCGGGACCGCCGCCCGTGGCCCTCGTCGCCAACCTGCCGTACAACGTCTCGGTCCCCGTGCTGCTCACGTTCCTCGAGCGGTTCGACTCCCTGGAACGGGTGCTCGTCATGGTGCAGGCCGAGGTGGCCGACCGCCTCGCTGCGCCCCCCGGCAGCCGCACCTACGGCGTGCCGTCCGCCAAGGCGGCCTGGTACGCGTCGGCCCGGCGCACCGCCACGGTCGGGCGCACCGTCTTCTGGCCCGCACCCAACGTCGACTCGGCACTGGTGCGCTTCGACCGCCGCGAGCCGCCCGCCACCGACGCGTCCCGCGAGGCGGTGTTCGCCGTGGTCGACGCCGCGTTCGCCCAGCGCCGCAAGATGCTCCGGTCCGCGCTGTCCTCCCTGGCCGGCTCGGCGGAGGCGGCCGTCGCGGCGCTCCAGGCGGCCGGTGTGGACCCGCAGGCCCGCGGCGAGCGGGTGGACATCGCGGGCTTCGCGCGCATCGCGGAGCACCTCGGGCACCCCGAGCCCGTCGGCGGCCGACCTGGCACAGTGGAGCCGTGACGCTGACCCCCGTGGCCCCGCTGCCCGATCACGAGGTCAAGGTCCGTGCGCCCGGGAAGGTCAACCTCTCGCTGCGGGTCGGCCCGCGGGAGGACGACGGGTACCACCCGGTGTCGACGATCTTCCAGGCGGTGTCGGTGTTCGAGGAGGTCGTCGCGACCTCGGCGGAGTCCCGCTCGCTCACCGTGAGCGGTCCGCAGGCCGAGCTGGTGCCCACGGACGGGACCAACCTCGCCCTGCGTGCGGCCGATCTGCTCGCCGAGCACGCCGGCATCGACGAGGGCGTCCACCTGCACCTGATCAAGGGTGTGCCGGTCGCGGGGGGCATGGCGGGCGGCTCGGCCGACGCGGCCGCCACGCTGGTGGCCTGCGACGCCCTGTGGCGCACCGGGCTCAGCCGCGACGACCTGCTCGAGCTCGCTGCCCAGCTGGGGTCGGACGTGCCGTTCTCGCTCGCCGGCCACACCGCGGTCGGGTCCGGCCGCGGTCACCTGCTCACGGCCGCGCTCAGCCGGGGCGAGTTCCACTGGGCGTTCGCGGTGCAGGACCGGGGGCTGTCGACCGCCGCGGTGTACGCGGCGTTCGACGATCTGCGCGCCGGCACGGTCGTGCCCGACCCCGAGGACGACGTGCCCCTGATGCAGGCGCTGCGGGCGGGGGACCCGCGGGCGCTCGGTGCCGCCCTGCACAACGACCTGCAGATGGCGGCGCTCGAGCTCGACCCGGGCCTCGCCGAGCCGCTCGCGGTCGCCGAGGACGCCGGGGCGCTCGGCGTGGTCGTGTCCGGGTCCGGCCCCACGGTCGCCGCCCTCGGCCGCAGCCGCCAGCACGCGCTCGTGCTCGCTGCCGCGTTCACGGCCTCCGGCGTCGCGGACCGGGTGCTGACCGCCTCCGGCCCGGTCGCCGGCGCGCGCGTGGTCAGCTCGACCGACTGACGTCACCCCCCTCTTGACATCTGTCCGTCAGGAGCAATACTTAAGCACATGCTTAACCATGGCGAGCTGGACAAGGTCTTCAGGGCCCTGTCCGACGCGACCCGCCGCGCGATGGTCGAACGACTGGTGCGCGGTCCGGTCTCGGTCAGCGGGCTCGCCGCACCGTTCGCGATGTCGCTCCCCGCCGTGCACCAGCACCTCGCCGTGCTCGAGGACGCCGGCATCGTCACCTCGCACAAGATCGGCCGCGTCCGCACGGTCCAGCTCGCCCCCGACGCCCTCACCGGCGCGGGGGAGTGGATGGGTCGCCAACGACTCCCGGCAGAGCGCCGGCTGGACCGGCTCGGCGACTTCCTCGCCACCGACACCTCGACGACAGGAGCTTGACCATGCCCACCGACACCACCGACACCAGCACCGTCGCGCACGCGACGTTCGTCGTCGACCGCACGTTCGACGCGCCCCTCGACCGGGTGTGGGACGCGTTCGCCGACCCGGAGCAGCACGCCCGGTGGTTCGGCTCCGACCCCGGGTTCACCGAGACCGAGGCCTCCGAGGACTTCCGCGTGGGCGGCCAGGCGGTGCAGGACGGTCAGTGGCACGACGGCCCCACGAGCCGGTACGTCGCCACGTACACCGACATCGTCGAGCGCGCGCGGATCGTCTCCACCTACGACATGTGGGTGGGCGGCCGGCACCTGTCCACGTCCCTGACCACGACGGAGTTCACCGCCGTCGAGGGCGGCACCCGCCTCACGTACACCGAGCAGGGCGTGTTCCTGGACGGCCAGGAGGACGGCAGCCAGCGCGAGGCCGGCTTCCAGGGCATCTTCGACGTGCTCGCGGAGTACCTCGCGCGCTGACGGTGCTCAGGCGCAGGTGGACGAGTCGTCCGCCGAGGTGAGCACGCCACCGGGCGGGGTCCAGGGGGTCTCCACGGCCGGCGGCGGGGTGGCCGGGGCCGCGGGGTCCGCCGGCGGCGCGTCGGCGGCCGCCGGGGCCTCGCCCACGGGCTGGTCCGCGGCGATCCGGGCCCACAGCTCGGCGGCCTCGGCGGTGGCCTCGACCCGGTAGCGCTGCCTGGTCGACGCGACCGTGGGCATCGACGCGAACACGATCCGGTCCGCCTGCAGGCCGCGCAGCGAGAGCCCGAACCCGGTCAGGTCGGTGAGGTCCCGGAACCCCGTGCTCGCGGTCAGCGAGCCGGTCGCGGCCTGGGCGAACTGGAACAGTGCGGTCGGGCTGGTCAGCACGTCGCGGCTCAGCACCGAGCGGACCATGGCGGCCATGAGGTCCTGCTGGCGCTTCATCCGTCCGGTGTCGGAGCCGTCGCCGATGTTGTGCCGGGCCCGGGCGAACTGCACGGCTGTGGGGCCGTCGAACACCTGCGGGCCGGCCTTGACGTGCAGGCCGGTGTACTCGGGGTCGTCGAGGTCCGTCGCCAGGCACATGGGGACGCCGCCGATCGCCTCGACCATGTCGCGCAGACCGACGAAGTCCACGAGCACCAGACCGTCCAGGCGCACCCCCGTGAGGCTCTCCACCGTCTTCCACGTGCACGCCGACGCGGACCGGACATCGTGGCCGTGGTCCCAGCCGATCCGGAACGCCTCGTTGAACTGCCGGGCCTCGCGTGCCGGCGTCGTGCTGCCGTCCGTCATCAAGCACGACGGCCGGTCGGCCAGCAGGTCCCGCGGGATGGAGACCAGCTCGACGCGGGACCGGTCCGCGGCCACGTGCGCGACGATCGTCGTGTCGGACTGCATCCCCTCCTCCGCGCCGCCGATCGTGCCGTTCTCGCCGCTGCGGTCGTCGGACCCGATGATCAGCAGGTTCACGGGCGATCCCGCGCGGGCGTCCCCGGGCGGCGGCTCCGTCACCTGGGGCCGTGCACTGTCGTCGCCCACGAGGCCGGTCAGGTCGACCTCGCCGATGTTCGACTGGAGCTCGAGGTAGACCGCGGCTGCGCCGGCGACGCCGAACGCCAGGACGCCGACGGCTGCGAGGCCGACCAACCG
This sequence comes from Cellulomonas sp. Root137, assembly GCF_001426725.1. Taxonomy (NCBI): domain Bacteria; kingdom Bacillati; phylum Actinomycetota; class Actinomycetes; order Micrococcales; family Cellulomonadaceae; genus Cellulomonas; species Cellulomonas sp. Root137. The sequence goes on from NZ_LMFG01000004.1 coordinate 114,029, forward strand.
GGGCCAGGTCCGCCCGTGGGCGCGCGCGTGCTGCGTCATGCTCCGGACGCTAGTGCGCAGGTCAGTGCCGATATCGGCGGTCGGCGTGGAGGACCTGTGCGGGTGTGCGGGTAGCCTTCACAGGAAATGGCTCACCTTCTCGGCGCGGACCGCGTCACGCTCACGCTGGGCACGCGCACCCTTCTCGACGGTGTCTCCCTCGGGCTCGACGACGGCCAGCGGATCGGCGTCGTCGGCCCCAACGGCGCCGGCAAGTCCACCCTGCTGCGCGTGCTGTCCGGGCTCCAGCAGCCCGACGACGGCCGGGTCACCCGCGCCGGCGGCGTGCGGGTGGCGATCCTGGACCAGCGCGACGACCTGCTGGCCGGGAGCACCGTCCTCGACGTCGTGCACGGGTCCGCCGACGAGCACGAGTGGGCCACCGACTCCCGCATCCGCTCCGTCCACGCGGGCCTGCTGGCCGATGTCGCGCTCGACGCGGACGTCGCCACCCTGTCCGGTGGCCAGCGCCGCCGGGTCGCCCTGGCCGCGCTGCTGGTCCGGGACGACGAGGTGCTCGTCCTCGACGAGCCGACCAACCACCTGGACGTCGAGGGCGTGGCGTGGCTGGCCGCGCACCTGGTCGACCGCTACACCCGGTCCAACGGCGCGCTGGTGGTCGTCACCCACGACCGCTGGTTCCTCGACGCGGTCTGCACCCGCACGTGGGAGGTGCACGGCGGCGACGTCGACCAGTACGAGGGCGGCTACGCGGCCTACGTGCTGGCGCGGGCCGAGCGGGCTCGGACGGCGTCGACCACGGAGGAGAAGCGGCAGAACCTGCTGCGCAAGGAGCTCGCCTGGCTGCGGCGGGGTGCTCCGGCCCGCACGTCCAAGCCCAAGTTCCGGATCGACGCCGCCAACGCGCTCATCGAGAACGAGCCGCCCCCGCGCGACCAGCTGAGCCTCACCCGGATGGCCACGGCGCGGCTCGGCAAGGACGTGCTCGACATCGAGGACGCGTCCGTCGTCTACGGCGACCGCACGCTCCTGCACGACATCACCTGGCGGCTCGGCCCGGGGGACCGGGTAGGTCTGGTGGGCGTCAACGGCGCCGGCAAGACCACCCTGCTCCGGCTGCTGTCCGGCCGTCAGCAGCCGACGACCGGCCGCGTCAAGCGCGGCAAGACCGTGCAGGTGGCGCAGCTGACGCAGGACGTCGAGGACCTCGACGAGCTCGCCGGGCTGCGGGTGATCGAGGTGATCGAGAGCGAGAAGCGCTCGGTCGTCGTCGGCGGCAAGGAGCTCACGGCGGCGCAGCTGGTGGAGCGGCTCGGCTTCGACCGCGAGCGCTCGCGCACCCCCGTGCGGGACCTGTCGGGGGGTGAGCGCCGCCGGCTGCAGCTGCTGCGGCTGCTCGTCGGCGAGCCCAACGTGCTGCTGCTCGACGAGCCCACCAACGACCTCGACACCGATACGCTGGCCGCGCTCGAGGACCTGCTCGACGGTTGGCCGGGCACGCTGATCGTCGTCTCGCACGACCGGTACCTGCTCGAGCGGGTGTGCGACACGCAGATGGCCCTGCTCGGCGACGGCCTCCTGCGCCAGCTGCCCGGCGGGGTCGAGCAGTACCTGGACCTGCGCCGCGCCGCGGAGTCGTCGGTGTCCTCTCCGCTGGACGCGCGCCCGGCGAGCACGCAGGCGCCCGCGGTGGTGTCGACGGCGGACCTGCGCACCGCGCGCAAGGAGATCGCCCGGATCGAGCGGCGGCTGTCCCGGATCGCCGACCAGGAGACCGCCCTGCACCAGCGCATGTCGGACCAGGCCACCGACCACCAGGCCGTGGCCGCGCTCGACGAGGAGCTCCGCGCCCTCGCCGCCGAGAAGGACGAGCTCGAGGCCGCCTGGCTGGAGGCCGCGGAGATCGTCGGCTAGCTGCTTCGGCGCATGCTCCGCAGCCCGAGGCCCGACGAGACCCCCATGGTGAGCACCGCGGCGAGCACGACGAGCAGCGGCGCCGTCCACCCGCCGCTGGACGCGTGCACCGCCCCCAGCACGCTCGGGCCCAGGGCGGCGCACCCGTAGCCGATGCTCTGCACGGTGGCGGACATGCGCCGCGCGGCCGCGGGCGACCCGGCGCTCGAGGCGATGACGGTGAAGATCACCGCGAAGTTGCCGCCCTGGGCCACGCCCGCGAACGTGCACCACACCGGCCACCAGGACGGCGCGAGCAGCAGGCCGACGGGCAGGGCCACCCACCCGAGGGCGATCGCCGCGGACACCGCGGCGACGGGCGCGCGCCGACCCAGGGCGATCGGTACCGCGATGCCGCCGACCATCCCGAACAGCTGGAACAGCGCCGCGGCACCGCCGGACGCGGCCCGTTCGAGCCCGAGCGTGTCGTGCAGGAGCGACGGCAGCCACGCGCTGACCGCGTAGTAGCCGAACGCCTGCCCGGCGAACGCGACCGCCAGGAACCAGGTGACCGGCCGCCGCCACACGTCGGGTGCCGCGGAGGTGGCGACGACCACGACGGGTTCGGGCCGCCCGAGCGGGTACGCCCGCTGCCAGACCACCAGCGCGACCACGGCCAGCAGACCCCAGGACGCCAGCGCCCACCGCCAGCCGACCACGTCGGCCAGCGGTGCCGTCAGGGTGGTGGTCAGGACGCTGCCGCCGTTGAGCGCGGCGGTGTACAGGCCGGTCACGCGGGGCACGTGCCCGGGGAAGTCGCGACCGATCACCACCGGGACGGCGACGTTGCCCGCGGTGATGGCGACCCCGATGAGGACGGTGCCGACGAATGCGGTGCTGAACCCGTCGGCGGAGCGCAGCAGGGTCCCGGCCAGCACGGTGACCAGCGACGCCGCGACGACGCGGCCGGTGCCCAGGCGTCCGAGCAGCACGGCCATGAACGGCGTGGCCAGGGCGAAGCAGAGGACGGGGACGCCGGTGAGCACGCCGACGCCGGCGGCGCTCAGACCCAGGTCGCGGCGGACGTCGTCGACCACGGGCGCGAGTGCCGTGATCGGCGCCCGCAGGTTGAGGGCGTAGAGGAGGACGGCGGCGAGGAGCAGGCCCCGGGCGGCGGACCGTGCCGCCGTCATGCCCTCACGACGCGTCGAACGGCGCGGTCACCTCGCGCAGCAGGTCGGCGAGCTTGTCGCGGTCGGCCTCGTCCAGGTCGCCCAGCAGGCCACGCTCGACGTCGAGGAGGTCGGAGAACGCCGCGTCCACGCGGGCCAGGCCGGCGGGGGTGAGCTGCACCAGGACCCCGCGGCGGTCGTCGGGGGCGGGCATCCGCTCCACGAGACCGTGCTCCGCGAGGCGGTCGATCCGGTTGGTCATGGTCCCGCTGGTGACCAGGGTCTGGGTGAGCAGCGCGCCGGGGGAGAGCCGGTACGGGGCGCCCGCCCGCCGCAGCGCGGAGAGGACGTCGAACTCCCACGTCTCCAGGTCGTGCCGCGCGAACGCGGAGCGCCGGGCCAGGTCCAGGTGCCGGGCCAGCCGGCTGACGCGGGACAGGACGGTCAGGGGGCGCACGTCCAGGTCGGGGCGCTCGCGCTCCCAGGCGAGGACGATGCGATCGACCTCGTCGCGGGCCCCCGGGGCGTCCGGGGAGGTGCGTGTCGCCATGACGCGAGATTACTCGACGTCGACAGAGATCCCTCTCACACCGTGCGGGTGAGCGTGGGCCGCCGCTCGAGCGCCGACAGCCCGTTCCACGCCAGGTTCACCAGGTGCGCCGCGACGACGTTCTTGCTGGGGCTGCGGGCGTCCAGCCACCACTGCCCGGTGAGCGCGACCATGCCCACGAGCATCTGCGCGTAGATCGGCGCCGTCTTCGGGTCCTGCCCCTGCTTCTTGAACTGGTCCGCCAGCAGGTGCTCCACCTGCGTGGCCACGTCGCCGATCAGGCTGGAGAACGTGCCGGTCGCCTGCGCGACGGGGGAGTCGCGCACGAGGATCCGGAACCCGTCCTCCGACGCCTCGATGTAGCCGAGCAGCGCCAGTGCGGTCCGCTCCACCAGCACCTTCGGGTGGCCGCCGCCCTCGAGCGCACCGGTCAGCGCGCTCGTGAGGGCCTGGATCTCGCGGTCGACGACGACGGCGTAGACGCCCTCCTTGCCGCCGAAGTGCTCGTACACGACGGGCTTGGACACCTCGGCGCGGGCGGCGATCTCCTCGACGCTGGTGCCGTCGAAGCCCTTCTCGGCGAACAGGCGACGCGACACGTCGAGCAGCTGTGCCCGCCGTTGCGTCCCCGTCATGCGGGAGCGGGGAGCGCGCTTGGAGTCGGGGGCCACGCGCCCATCATGCCGTGAGGGGTGCGTCCTGCCTGGCAGACTTGGCGGCCACGACGCGTCAGGTGTCGGTCCGCCCTGGTGTAACGGCAGCACGCCGGCCTTTGGAGCCGTGCAGTCCAGGTTCGAATCCTGGGGGCGGAGCCACGCGGTACGGTGCGTCCATGGCGACGACGCGTTCGACGCGTGCTCTGTATCTCGTGCTCGGGCTCTTCCTGTTCGCGGTGGTGTCCCAGATCGTCGACCTCCTGGCAGGTGCCAGCGAGGTGGGGGTGCGGACCGGCGTGATCGTCGTGGCGGCGGTCGGTGCCGTGGTCACCGGTGTGCTGATCGCCCGCCGACGACGGATCCCGCCACCGGTGCCGCGCCAGATCACCCCGGCGCCCGAGGAGGCGCCGGAGGACCATGGTCCGGCCGGAGCCACCTCCGTCCCCGGGTAGAGTGCACCGTGCGCACGAGATCCACCGCCCGAGACCCGGGCAGATCCGCGAGGAGCACCCGCTGGTGACGTTCCCCCGCCCGGCCGCCGTCGTCGTCCTCGCCGCAGGTGAAGGAACCCGGATGCGCTCGGCGACTCCCAAGGTCCTGCACACCCTGGCCGGCCGCAGCATGGTCGGCCACGCGCTGGCCACCGCCCGCGCCCTCGACCCCGGCCGCGTGCTGGTCGTCGTCCGGCACGAGCGTGAGCGGGTCGCCGCGCACGTCCGCGAGGTCGACCCCCAGGCCCTGCTCGCCGACCAGGACGAGATTCCCGGCACGGGCCGCGCCGTCCAGGTGGCGATGCGCGCCCTCGACGCCGCCGCGCAGGCCGACGCCGCCAACGACCGGACCGCGGGCTCGGCCACGCACGCGCAGGTCTCCGGCGCCGTCGTCGTCATCGCGGGCGACGTCCCGCTGCTCGACGCGGCCACACTCCACGAGCTGCTCGCGGCCCACCACGCGGACGGCAACGCGGTCACCGTCCTCACCACGGAGGTCGCGGAGCCCACCGGCTACGGCCGCATCCTGCGCGAGCCCGGCACGGGCGACGTGCTCGGCATCGTCGAGGAGAAGGACGCCGACGACGCGCAGCGCGCGATCGCCGAGATCAACTCCTCCATCTACGTGTTCGACGCCGACGTGCTGCGCGGCGCGCTCGGCCGGCTGGGCCGCGACAACGCGCAGGGCGAGGTGTACCTGACCGATGTGCTGGCGATCGCGCGGACCGACGGCGGCCACGTGCGCGCCCTGCGGACCGACGACCCCGTGCTGGTCGAGGGCGTCAACGACCGCGTCCAGCTGTCGGTGCTGCGGGCCGAGATGAACCGCCGCATCCTCGAGGACTGGATGCGCGAGGGCGTCACGATCGTCGACCCGGCCACCACGTGGGTCGACGTCGACGTCGAGCTGGAGCGGGACGTGACGCTCCTGCCCGGCACGCAGCTGCACGGCGCCACCGTGGTCCGCGAGGGCGCGACGGTCGGTCCCGACTCCACGCTGACGGACGTCGAGGTCGGCCCCCGGGCCAGCGTCGTGCGCACCCACGGCAGCCTGGCCGTCATCGGCGCCGGCGCGAGCGTCGGACCGTTCGCCTACCTGCGGCCCGGCACCGTGCTCGGCGACGACGGCAAGATCGGCACGTTCGTCGAGACCAAGAACGCCCAGATCGGGACCGGGTCGAAGATCCCGCACCTGTCCTACGTGGGCGACGCGACGATCGGCGAGCACACGAACATCGGCGCTGCCTCGGTGACGGTCAACTACGACGGCGTCAACAAGCACCGCACCACCATCGGCTCGTACGCCCGCACCGGCGCGGACAACATGTTCGTCGCCCCGGTGACCATCGGAGACGGTGCGTACACGGGCGCCGGCAGCGTGATCCGTCGCGACGTCCCCTCGGGCGCGCTCGGCGTGAGCGCCGGTGCCCAGCGCAACATCGAGGGCTGGGTGGCGCGCGCCCGCGCCGGGACGCCCGCCGCCGATGCCGTCGTCCGTCGGCCGGGCAGCGACGACCCCGAGCTCTCCCCGCAGGCCCGCGCCGAGCGCGACCGTGCCGCCGCAGCGTCCGCCGACGCACCGCCGACCCCGCCGCCTGCCCTGCCGGACTCCGCCGGCTCGAACCCGAAGGACTCCGCACGATGACCGGGATCATCTCCTCGGACGGCGAGAAGCGACTCGTCCTCCTGACGGGGCGGGCGCACCCCGACCTCGCCACGAGCGTCGCGGCCCACCTCGGCATCGACCTGCTGCCGACCACCACCTACGAGTTCGCCAACGGGGAGATCTACACCCGGTTCGGGGAGTCCGTGCGCGGCGCCGACACGTTCGTGCTGCAGTCGCACTCGTCGCCCATCAACACGTGGATCATGGAGCAGCTGCTCATGGTCGACGCCCTCAAGCGCGCGTCCGCCAAGACGATCACCGTGGTCGCCCCGTTCTACGGGTACGCCCGGCAGGACAAGAAGCACCGCGGCCGCGAGCCGATCTCCGCGCGGCTGATGGCGGACCTGTTCAAGACGGCCGGCGCCGACCGTCTGATGAGCGTCGACCTGCACGCCGCGCAGATCCAGGGCTTCTTCGACGGGCCGGTGGACCACCTGTGGGCCATGCCGATCCTCACCGAGTACGTGCGCAGCCGCGTCGACACGTCCAACGTCACCGTGGTGTCGCCCGACGCCGGCCGCATCCGCGTCGCCGAGCAGTGGGCCGCCAAGCTGGGCGGCGGCCCGCTGGCGTTCGTGCACAAGACGCGCGACATCCGCAGCCCCAACAAGACGGTCGCCAACCGCGTCGTCGGTGACGTCGAGGGCCGCAGCTGCGTGCTCGTCGACGACCTCATCGACACCGCCGGGACCATCACCGGGGCCGTGCGCGTGCTCATGGAGGCCGGCGCGAAGGACGTCATCGTCGCCGCCACGCACGGGGTGCTCTCCGACCCCGCCGTCGACCGCCTGCAGAACTGCGGCGCCCGCGAGGTCGTCATCACCGACACGCTGCCGATCGCCGAGGACCGCCGCTTCCCGCAGCTGACGGTGCTGTCGATCGCGCCGCTCATCGCGCGGGCCATCCGCGAGGTGTTCGACGACGGCTCGGTGACGTCCCTCTTCGACGGCCAGGCCTGACCCCATGACCGGGCGCGACGACGAGCACGGTGGCCGTCGTGGGCCGCGGGGCGGTGTGACCGTCACGGGGTTCGGCGAGGCCGAGGCCGTGCCGGACGTGGCGATCGCCGACCTGGGCGCCGAGGCGCGCGCGGTGGACGCCGAGCGTGCCCTGGCCGAGGCGGGGGAGTGCCTGGACCGGATGCGCGCCGTGCTGCGCGAGGCCGGCGTCGACGACCGCTGGCTGCGGACCACCCAGTCGAGCACCTGGACCGACGGCTCGGCGCGCGGGTCCTCCCGCGTCGTGGCGCGGCTGGGGCTCCAGGTCACGCTGCACGACGTCGCGGTCGCCGGTGACGTGGTGGGTGCCGCGGTCGTGGCGGGCGGGGAGCCGGCCCGGATGGACGGCATCCGGCTCGAGGTCAGCGATCCCACGCAGCCGCGCGAGCGGGCCCGCGAGGCCGCCTGGGCGGATGCCGTCGCCCGCGCCACGCACTGGGCCACGCTGTCGGGTCGGCGCCTGGGCGAGGTCCAGTGGGTGACCGAGGGCGGGTCCGACGCGGTGCCGCTGCGCATGGGACGCGCGATGGGCGTCGCCAAGGCCATGTCCGTGCCCGTCGAGGCAGGTCAGCAGATCGTGTCCGCCGACGTGACCGTCCGCTGGGCCTGGGCCGAGCCGTCCGTCTGACCGGCGGGTTGGGCTCAGCCCGCTCGCTCGGGTAGGCTCTCCAGGTTGCCTCGGCGAGGGACGAAGGACGGTCGACGAAGTTCCACGACCACCTGCGCTCCGTGATCGACTGGGCGAGCGCCTCCGCGTGCCCGTCCTGCGTCCCGCGTCGAGGCCACCACACCTGTCTAGATCCGCGTCGCACGGCTCCTTGGCCGCGCACGCCACGCCATCACACCGTCACGTCGGCGACACTGCGCCGACGTCAGCACTGGGGAGTACACGTGTCCGAGGTCAAGCTCGTCGCCACCACCCGTACCGAGTTCGGCAAGGGTGCCGCGCGCCGCCTGCGCCGCGCCGACCAGATCCCCGCCGTCCTCTACGGGCACGGCTCCGACCCGCTGCACGTCGCCCTCCCGGGCCACGCCACGATGCTCGCGGTCAAGCAGGCCAACGCCCTGTTCTCCGTCGAGCTCGACGGCAAGACCACGCTGGCGATCACGAAGGACGTCCAGCGCGACGTCGTGAAGAACACCATCGAGCACGTCGACCTGCTCATCGTCACGCGCGGCGAGAAGGTCACCGTCGACGTCCAGGTCGCGGTGGTCGGCGAGTCCTACCCCGGCACGATCCACATCTTCGAGACGCAGGCGCTGTCGCTCGAGGTCGAGGCCACGCACATCCCCTCCGAGGTCCACGTCTCGATCGAGGGCCTGACCGGCGGCTCCACCATCACCGCCGGCGAGATCACGCTGCCCGAGGGCGCCACGCTGCTCAGCGACCCGGACCTCACCGTCATCGCGATCAGCGTCCCGCACGCCTCGGCCGAGGACGTCGCCGCCGACGCCGCGGCTGCGGACCTCGCCGCGTCGCAGTCCGCTGCGTCCGCTGCTGCGGCCGAGACCACGCTGGGCGGCTGACCCAGCTGCACGCTGCGCGACGCCCGGTACCGTTCCTGACGGTGCCGGGCGTCGCTGTTCCCGCACCCACCCGTAGAGGAGACCCGATGAGCGACGGACCCTGGCTCGTCATCGGCCTGGGCAACCCCGGAACCCAGTACGCGGGGAACCGGCACAACGTGGGCCAGATGGTCCTGGACGAGCTGGCGAGCCGGACCGGTACCACGTTCGGCGCCCGGGCGTCGGGGCTGCTCTCGCGCCGGCCCCAGGCCGCGGTGGCCGAGGCGCGACTCGGCGTGCTGCCGGGCGGGGCGCCGGGCCCGCGGGTGGTGCTGGCCAAGCCGACCACCTACATGAACGTGTCGGGCGGTCCGGTCGCGGCGCTGGCCAAGTACTACGACGTGCCGCCGGAGCGCACCGTGCTGGTGCACGACGAGCTGGACATCCCGTTCGCCGACGTCCGGCTCAAGCGCGGCGGCGGCGAGGGCGGCCACAACGGTCTGCGGGACACCACCAAGGCGCTGGGCACCAAGGACTACGTGCGGGTGCGCGTCGGGGTCGGTCGCCCGCCCGGCCGGATGGACCCGGCGGACTTCGTCCTGCGCGACTTCGCCAAGAACGAGCTGAAGGAGCTGCCCTGGCTCGTGGACCAGGCGGCGGACGCGGTGGAGCTGGTCGTGCTCGACGGGCTCGAGGCGGCTCAGCTGAAGTTCCACACGAAGGCCTGACGCCGCAAAACAGCCCAAGAGGGTGAACGGTGGGTGAAAACGGACAAAAGGGTCTATCTCCGACCAATGCCCACGCATAGCCTCCAAGCCAGACGCAAGAGCACACCTGGGGCGGACGGTTATCGGAATGACGATCCTTGAGGATCCGGCAGAGAACATGGACGTTCTCCTCGACCGGCGGAGGGCAGCTACCGGGCCCCGACGGTCGTGGGCATCCACGGAACCGTTCGTCACCCACCCCCGCAAGGCGCTCGCCGCCTTCGACGCCGAGCACTGGGGTTCCGTCGCCGGGCACTACGTCCGGCAGGCCCTGGTGCTGGACATGGTCATCGCGGCGCTCGTCGTCTCGGGCGTCGTCCTCGCCGCCGGCCCCTCGTCGGGGTGGCCCGGCGTCGCGGCCGCGGTCTTCCTGCTGGCCGTCGCGTTCGGCCGCGGGTACGACCGCAAGACCCTGGGCGACGGCCCGGTCGAGTTCCAGGCGGTGCTCCGGGCCGGTCTCGGCTCCGCGGCGATCGTCGCCCTCGGCAGCGTCGCTCTCGCCGTCCCGCTGCCGCGGCTCGAGGTCGCGGCGACGGTGGTGCTCCTGTCGGTCGGCGCCGCGGTCGGTCGCCACGCCCTGCGTCGGTCGCTGCACGGGCGACGCAGCCGCGGGGTCGCGATGTCGCGGACGCTCGTCGTCGGCGACGCCACCTCGGTCCACCACCTCATCCACGACCTGCGCGGTGCGACCTACCACGGCTACCAGGTGATCGGCGTGTGCCTGCCGGCGATCACCGACCGACCCCCGCAGGACGGCGTCCCCACGCTGGGCGCGCTCGCCGACATCCCGCAGGTGGCCTACGACCACCAGGTCGACGTCGTCATCGTCTCGGGCAGCGAGCTGTCGGGGGACGCCCTGCGGCGCCTGTCCTGGGCGCTCGGCCGCGCCGGCGTCGACCTCGTGGTGGCCCCCGGCCTCGTCGAGGTGCTCGGTCCGCGGGTGCACCTGCGGCCGACCGCAGGCCTGTCGCTGCTCGAGGTGGAGACGTCGTCGCCGCGTCGTCGGATGCTCGCGAAGTCCGCTCTGGACCGCACGCTCGGGGCCATGATCCTGCTGGCCGCGACCCCGGTCATCGCCGCGGCCGCGCTGGCTGTGCGCCTGAACAGCCGCGGGCCGGCGTTCTTCCGGCAGCGGCGCATCGGCGTCGACGGACGCGAGTTCACCATGTGGAAGCTGCGCAGCATGTACATCGACGCGGAGGCGCGCAAGGCTGCCCTGCTGGCCAGCAGCGACCGCGACGGCCTGATGTTCAAGATGCACGACGACCCGCGGATCACCCGGGTGGGCAAGCTCCTGCGCCGGTACTCCATCGACGAGCTGCCGCAGCTGTGGAACGTCGTGCGCGGGGACATGTCGCTGGTCGGCCCCCGTCCGCCGCTGCCCGCGGAGGTGGACGAGTACCACGACGCCGTCTACCGCCGGCTGCGGGTGCGTCCCGGCCTGACCGGCCTGTGGCAGGTGAGCGGCCGCGCCGACCTCTCGTGGGACGAGTCGATCCGGCTGGACCTGCGCTACGTCGACAACTGGTCCGTCGCGATGGACCTGATGATCCTGTGGAAGACGGGCCGCGCGGTGTTCGGCGGCTCCGGAGCCTATTGAGCCAGCCGGAGCAGGCCGTCCTGCTCGACGTACCGCTCGCCGGTCGTCGGGCAGATCCACGTGTGGTCGCCGTCGGGGTCCAGGGGCGCGCCGGCGCGGCCGACCCAGCGGATCCGCCTCGCGGGCACGCCCGCGACGAGCGCGAAGTCCGGGACGTCCTTGGTCACCACGGAGCCGGCGGCGACGAGCGCCCACCGGCCGATCGTCACGGGCGCGACGCAGACGGACCGTGCCCCGATCGACGCGCCCGTGCGGACCGTGACGCCCACCGCGTGCCAGTCGTCGGCCGACTTCAGGCTGCCGTCCGGGTTGATCGCCCGCGGGTAGTAGTCGTTGGTGAACACCACGGCGGGGCCGACGAAGGCGCCGTCCTCGAGCACAGCGGGCTCGTAGACCAGCGCGTGGTTCTGGATCTTGCACCGGTCGCCGACGACGACTCCGGGGCCGATGTACGCGCCGCGGCCGACGATGCAGTCCGCTCCGACGCGCGCACCCTCCCGGACCTGGGCCAGGTGCCACACCCGCGTCCCGGGGCCGATGCTCGCGCGCGGGTCGACGTCGGCGGTGGCTGCCACGGTCGGGGTGGTGTCGGGCACGGCGGGCTCCTCGTCGTCGGGCGTGGACCGCGATTCTGTCGCGCTCCGGCCGTGCGCGTCGACGGTCGAGGCGTCATGCGCTGGGCCATCCGTGTCACGACGGGTGATATCTCCCCACGAACGCCCGGAGAGTCCGAGATGTCCCTTATCGTCCGGTATCAGGAGTGCTCCCGGAGACTCCCTGGTCGACGAGAGCGCACGCGGGCAGCTGCGCTCGACCGTAGCCCGATCCCCTTCCCACGGAGCGTCCCATGAGTGCCCGTCCCGCCCACCGCCGCTTCGTCGGGCTGATCGCTGCGCTCGCGACCGGAGCCTCCCTCGTCGTCGTGGCCGCGACACCGGGTGCCGCCGCCGACCCGTGCGCCGTCGGGAGCAATCCCGTCGTCTGCGAGAACTCGAAGGCCGGCACCGACCCGGACGTCTGGGACATCGACGGCGCCGGCGACGACGGGATCCAGGGGTACTCCACCGACATCTCGGTGAACGTGGGCACCACGGTCCAGTTCAAGATCAAGACGGACGCCATCAACTACGACATCGACATCTACCGGACCGGTTGGTACGGCGGCGACGGCGCGCGGTTCATCACGTCGGTGCCGTCACCGTCGGTCCGCCAGGTGCAGCCCGGCTGCACCTCGGACGACGACACGGGCAACTACGACTGCGGAGCGTGGGCGGTCTCGGCCAGCTGGGCGGTGCCGACCACCGCGGTGTCCGGCGTCTACGTGGCCAAGCTGACCGACCCGGTGACCGACGACTCCAGCCACATCACGTTCATCGTCCGCAACGACGCCAGCACGTCGGCCGTGGTGTTCCAGACGTCCGACACGACGTGGCAGGCGTACAACACGTACGGCGGCTCGAGCTTCTACCAGGGCGGAGCCGTCGGGCGCGCCTACAAGCTCAGCTACAACCGGCCGTTCGCGACGCGCAACTGGGTGCAGGGGCGCGACTTCTACATGAGCTCCGAGTTCGCGATGGTGCGCTTCCTCGAGCGCAACGGGTACGACGTGAGCTACATGGCGGGCGTCGACTCCGACCGTCGCGGCGCGCTGATCAAGAACCACAAGGTCTTCATGTCGGTCGGCCACGACGAGTACTGGTCGGGCGCGCAGCGGGCGAACATCGAGGCCGCCCGCGACGCCGGCGTGAGCCTGGCGTTCTTCAGCGGCAACGAGGCGTACTGGCGCACGCGCTACGAGAACTCGATCGCGGGCACCCCGACGGCGTACCGGACCCTCACGTCCTTCAAGGAGACATGGTCGAACCGGAAGGTCGACGAGAGCTCCTCGGAGTGGACCGGCACGTGGCGCGACCCCCGCTTCTCCGCGCCCGCCGACGGCGGAGGCCGGCCGGAGAACGCCCTGACCGGGACCATGTACGTGGCGAACTACTCCGACCTGCCCGTGACCGTCTCGGCGGACGAGGGCAAGTACCGGCTGTGGCGCAACACCTCGCTGACCTCGTTGGCGACGGGGACGAAGGCGGCGCTCGCGCCGCACACCATCGGCTACGAGTCGAACGAAGACGTCGACAACGGGGCGCGCCCGCAGGGGCTCGTCCGGTTGTCGACGACCACGGGCGCGGTCCCGGAGTACCTCCAGGACTTCGGCAACGTGGTCGCGGCGGGCACGACGACCCACCACCTCACGCTCTACCGGGCCTCGAGCGGCGCGCTCGTGTTCTCCGCCGGCTCGATCCAGTGGGCGTGGGGCCTCGACCAGGAGCACGACGGCGCCGGCGCCGCGGCGGACCCCCGCATGCAGCAGGCGACCGTCAACCTCCTCGCGGACATGAAGGCTCAGCCGGGGACCCTGATGACCGGCCTGGTCGCGGCCACCGCCTCGACCGACACGACCGGCCCGGTCGCCACGATCAGCACGCCGGCGTCCGGCGCGTCGATCGCCAACGGCACCACGGTCACGGTCAGCGGCTCGGCGACGGACGTCGGCGGCCGCGTGGCGGGCGTGGAGGTGTCCACCGACGGCGGTGCGTCCTGGCACCCGGCCACGGGCACGACCGCCTGGAGCTACACCTACGTGCAGTCCGGCACGGGGTCGACGCCGGTCCGCGTCCGCGCGGTCGACGACAGCGCGAACATCGGCGCGGTCGCCACCCGGTCGTTCACCGTGGCGTGCCCGTGCTCGATCTTCGGCACGGCCGTCCCCAAGGTGCCCGCCGCCAGCGACCCTGACGCGGTCGAGCTGGGGCTGAAGTTCGCCGCCACGAGCAACGGCTTCGTCACGGGCGTGCGCTTCTACAAGGGCACGGGGAACACCGGCGCCCACACCGGGGCGCTCTGGAGCGCGACCGGTGCGCGCCTCGCGACCGCGACGTTCCAGAACGAGTCCGCCGCCGGCTGGCAGACGGCCACGCTGACGCCCGCGGTGGAGATCGCCGCCGGCACCACCTACGTCGTGTCGTACACCGCGCCGGCCGGGCACTACGCCGTGCAGGACGACGCGTTCTGGTACCGGGGCGTCTCCGCACCGCCGCTCGAGGTCGCGGGCGGGTTCGGGGCCTCGGCCTCCGGCACGTTCGGTGCACCCGGCACGTTCCCGGCCCAGAGCTTCCGGTCGACGCACTACTTCGTGGACGTCGTCTTCTCCTCCGTCGACACCACGCCCCTGACCATCGGCGGCCAGTCTCCGCTCGGCGGGTCCACCAGCGTGCCCGTCGGCTCGCCGGTGAGCGTCGTCCTGAACAAGGCGGTCACGGCCGGCTCGGTCGCCATGACGCTCACCGCGCAGGGCGGCGGGGCGGTCGCCGGCGCGACGAGCTACGACGCGACCACCCGGCGCGCCACGTTCACCCCGTCGGCGCCGCTCGCCGCATCGACGGTGTACACGGCCGCGATCAGCGCGTCGGCGAACGGCGAGAGCATCTCGGGCTCGTCGACGTGGTCCTTCACCACGGCTGCACCGCCGCAGGTGCCCGGTGCGCGCACGGTCAGCTTCTACGACGACTCCGCCGTGCCGACCACGCTCCAGGACCCGGACACCGACGCCGTCACGCTCGGTACCCGGTTCGCCAGCAGCGTCGACGGTTCCGTCACGGGCGTCCGCTTCTACAAGGGCCCCAACAACACGGGCACGCACGTCGGGCAGCTGTGGGCCGTGGGCGGCTCGGCGCCGCTCGCGCAGGCGACGTTCGGCACCGAGAGCACGTCCGGCTGGCAGACGGTCCTGTTCAGCACGCCGGTGCGCATCCTCAAGGACACCGAGTACGTCGTCGCCTACCGCGCGCCCGTCGGCCGGTACTCGTCGACCGCAGGGGCCTTCTCGGGGACCGGGCTGCAGCGCGCGCCGCTGCGCACCGAGTCGCTGAGCGGCGCTTACACCTACGGCACCGGCTACCCGGGGTCCACGAGCTCGACCAGCTACCTGGTGGACGTCGTGTTCACGCAGGACGCCCAGGCCCTGGCCGTGTCCGCGCGGACCCCGGCGTCGGCCGACCCGGGCGCGTCGATCACGGCACCCGTGACGGTCACGTTCAACGCCCCGCTCGCGTCCGGCGCCACGCTGGGCCTCAAGGCCGGGTCGACGACGGTGCCGGGCACCGCGACGCGCTCGACCGACAACCGCACGCTGGTGTTCACCCCGTCCGCGGCGCTCGCCCGGTCCACGGCGTACACCGCGACGGCGAGCGGTCTGGTCTCGACCGAGGGGAGCACCCTGGCCGACGTGGTCTGGTCGTTCACCACGGCCAGCTCCGACGGGTGCCCCTGCACGCTCTTCAGCGGGCTCACGCCCGCGAGCAGCTCGGTCAACGACCCGTCCGCGGTCGAGCTGGGGGTCTCGTTCAGCCCCACGGCGTGGGGCGTGGTCACCGGCGTCCGGTTCTACAAGGGAGCCGGCAACACGGGGACCCACACCGGGTCGCTGTGGAGCTCGACCGGCGAGCAGCTGCGGACCGTGACGTTCGCCGACGAGTCGGCCTCCGGCTGGCAGACCGCGCTGTTCTCCAGCCCGTACCAGGTGGCCCCCGGGACCACCTACGTCGTGTCCTACCACGCACCTCAGGGCCACTACGCGGCGACCCCGAACGACTTCACCGTCAACCGGACCGTCGGGCCGCTGACCACGCCCGCCGTCGGGAACGGTCGCTACCGGTACGGCAGCGGAGGGGTCGCCCCGACCGAGACGTGGCAGCAGACGAACTACTTCGTCGACGTCGTGTTCGCCACGGCGGCGCCGGACCTGCCCACCGTCTCGGCGCAGGCCCCGCCCGCAGGGGCGACGGGGATCTCCACCACGGCCACGGTCGCGGCGACGCTCTCCACCGCGCCCGCGTCGGGCACGCCCACGCTGGCGCTGTCCGGCCCCTTCGGGGCGATCGCGGGCGCGAGCTCCTACGACGCGGCGACGCGGCGCGTGGCGTTCACGCCGAGCTCCGCGCTCCCGGCGGGGAGCACGATCTCGGTGGCCACGACCCTGGCGGGCACGCCGCTCCCGGGCGGCGCGTGGACGTTCAGCACGGCGGCGGCGACCGGCTCGGCCGTGTCGCTGTGGACGGACTCCGAGGTCCCGACGGTCGCCGCGTGGAACGACCCCGACCCCGTCATGGTGGGCACGCGGTTCACGGCGAGCGTCGCGGGCTCCGTGACGGCCATCCGCTTCTACAAGGGCGCGACCAACACCGGCACCCACACCGTCAGTCTCTGGAACGCGGCGGGCGCCAAGGTGGCGGAGGCGCCCTCCACGGCGGAGTCGGCGTCCGGCTGGCAGACCGTCCCGCTGACGAGCCCGGCCGTCCTGGTGCCCGGGCAGGTCTACACGGCCGCGTACCACTCGACGTCAGGCCGGTACGCGGTGACGTCGAACGGCCTCGCCGCCGTGCGCACCGTCGGTCCGTTGTCGACCATCGCGACGGGCGGCGCGTACGTGTACGGGACGACGTTCCCGGCGTCGTCGACGCCGACGTTCTTCGGTGTCGACCTGGTGTTCGTCCCGGCAGGCTAGGCCGCCGCACGGCCCGCGGCCGCCGAGACGTCCCCCCCGGCGTCAGCGGTCGCGGGTCCTGCGCACGTCATGCCGCCGTTCGGGTGTTCACCCTGTCGCAGCGGGGTGAAAATGTCCGGTTTCTACGGACATGCCCCCTCCAGTTCGTGACACTGGAGCCCACCGAGACGTGAGGGGCATGACATGACCGACCAGCTGCGTGCGGCTGTGGTGGGGGCGGGCTACTGGGGCCCCAACCTCGCCCGCAACTTCCGGAACAGCCCGGACTGGGACCTCGTCGCCGTGTGCGACCTGGACGCCGACCGGGCCCGCAAGGTGGTCGGGGCGCGTTCGACCGTGGACGTCATGACGTCGGTGAGCGACCTGCTCGCCCGCGACGACGTCGACGCGGTCGCGATCGCGACGCCGGCCCGCACCCACGCCCCCATCGCGCTCGCCGCGCTCGAGGCCGGCAAGCACGTCGTCGTCGAGAAGCCGATCGCCGACCGCGGAGCAGGCGCCCGGACGATGGTGGCGCGTGCGGCCGAGCTGGACCGGGTGCTCATGGTCGACCACACGTTCTGCTACACGGCGCCGGTGCTGAAGATGCGCGAGCTGATCGCGGAGGGGCACCTCGGCGAGATCCTGTTCGTCGACTCGGTGCGGATCAACCTCGGCATCGTGCAGCCGGACGTGGACGTGTTCTGGGACCTGGCCCCGCACGACCTGTCGATCCTCGACTTCATCCTGCCCGGCGGGCTCGTGCCGTCGGGCGTGGCCGCCCAGGGCGCCGACCCGCTCGGCACCGGGCAGTCCTGCGTCGGCTACCTGACCCTGCCGCTGCCGGGCGGGGCGATCGCGCACGTGCACGTCAACTGGCTCAGCCCCACCAAGATCCGCCAGATGGTGGTCGGGGGCAGCAAGCGCACGCTCGTCTGGGACGACCTGTCCCCGCAGCAGCGGCTCACCGTGTACGACCGCGGCGTCGAACTGGGGCAGCCGCTGCCGGACAAGACGACCGCCAACATCTCCTACCGGCTCGGCGACGCCTGGGCGCCCGCGCTCCCGGAGAAGGAGGCGCTCGGCGTCATGGTCGCCGAGTTCGCGTCGGCCATCCGCGAGCGTCGCGCGCCGCGCACCGACGGCCACGCCGGCCTGCGGGTGCTCGACGTCCTCGAGTCCGCCTCTCTGAGCCTCGCCGACGGCGGTCGTCTGACCCCCGTCGCCTCGTCCGCACCACTGTGGGAGACCGTCGCATGAGCACGCTTCAGGGGGCCCGCGTCCTCGTCACCGGCGGGGCCGGGACCATCGGCTCGACCATCGTCGACCAGCTCGTCGACGCCGGCGCCGGCCACGTCGTCGTCCTGGACAACCTGGTCCGCGGACGGCGCGAGAACCTCGCCGACGCGCTGGCTACGGGCAAGGTCGAGCTCGTCGAGGGCGACCTGCGCGACCGCGACCTCGTGCACGACGTCACGCGCGGGCAGGACCTGGTGTTCCACCAGGCGGCCATCCGGATCACACAGTGCGCCGAGGAGCCGCGCCTCGCGCTCGAGGTGCTGGTGGACGGCACGTTCACGGTCCTCGAGGCCGCGGCGGAGCACAAGGTCGACAAGGTGATCGCCGCGTCGAGCGCGTCGGTGTACGGGCTGGCGGAGCAGTTCCCGACGGGGGAGCGGCACCACCACCACAACAACGACACGTTCTACGGGGCGGCCAAGTCGTTCAACGAGGGCATGGCCCGCAGCTTCCGGGCCATGTACGGGCTCGACTACGTGCTGCTGCGCTACTTCAACGTGTACGGCCCGCGCATGGACGTGCACGGCCTGTACACCGAGGTCCTGGTGCGCTGGATGGAGCGGATCGCCGACGGCCAGCCGCCCCTGATCTTCGGCGACGGGCTGCAGACCATGGACTTCGTGGTGACCACCGACATCGCCCGCGCCAACCTGCTCGCGGCGACGAGCGACGTGGTGGACGGCGTCTACAACATCGCGAGCGGCACCGAGACCAGCCTGCTCGGGCTGGCGCAGGCGCTGCTGCGGGCCATGGACTCCGACCTGGCAGTCGAGCACGGTCCGGACCGTGCGGTCAACGGCGTGACGCGCCGCCTCGCCGACACGTCCGCCGCCCGCATCGACCTGGGCTTCGAGGCGCAGATCGGCCTCGAGGAGGGCCTGCGGGAGCTGGTCGCCTGGTGGCGTCCCCTGCGCAGCGAGATCGCGGCGGGCCGCGCGCTGAGCACGGCGGGTGCACGCCAGTGAGCCGTGTCAACGTCATGCAGCCGTGGTTCGGTCCGGAGGAGATCGCCGCGGTCAGCGAGGTCATCGCGTCTGGCTGGGTGGCGCAGGGACCGCGGGTCGCCGCGTTCGAGGCGGCGTTCGCCGAGGCCATGCAGGTCGAGCACGCGGTCGCCGCGTCGTCCTGCACGACCGCGCTGCACCTCGCACTGATCGTCGCGGGCGTGCAGGCCGGTGACGACGTCGTCGTCCCGTCGTTCTCGTTCATCGCGACGTCGAACGCCCCCGTGTACGTGGGGGCGCGCCCGGTGTTCGCCGACGTCGACCCCGTCACCGGCAACCTCACCGCCGCGACGGTCGAGGCCGTGCTGACCGACACCACCCGCGCGGTGATCGTCGTGGACCAGGGCGGTGTCCCGGTGGACCTCGACGCGATCCGCGCCGTGACGGACCCCCGCGGCATCGTCGTGGTCGAGGACGCGGCCTGCGGGGCGGGCTCGACCTACCGCGGCCGGCCCGTCGGCGCCGGCGCGGACGTCGCCGCGTGGTCGTTCCACCCGCGCAAGATCGTCACCACGGGCGAGGGCGGGATGCTCACCACGCCCCACGCCGAGTGGGCCGAGCGGGCACGCCGGCTGCGCGAGCACGCGATGAGCGTCTCCGCGGCCGCCCGGCACGCGAGCGTGCTGGCACCCCCGGAGGAGTACCTCGAGGTCGGCTACAACTACCGGATGACGGACCTGCAGGCGGCCGTCGGCATCGTCCAGCTGGGCCGGCTCCCGGAGGTCGTCGCGCGGCGCCGCGAGATCGCCGCGACCTACGCCAAGCAGATCGCCGACCTGCCCGGCCTGCGCGCCGTGGCAGACCCGGACTGGGGCACCTGTAACTTCCAGTCGTTCTGGGTCGAGGTCGGACCGGAGTTCCCCCTCGACCGCGACGGGCTCCTGGCGCACCTCGCCGACGCCGAGATCTCCGCGCGCCGCGGCATCATGGCCACCCACCGCCAGCCCGCCTACGCGGGAGCTGCGCACGCGCCGCTGCCGGTCACCGAGCACCTCACCGACACGACCCTGATCCTGCCGGTGTTCCACCAGATGTCGGAGTCCGAGCAGTCCCGGGTCGTCGACGCCCTGCGCTCGGCGGGTGGCTGACGTGGCCACGCCCTTGATCCTGGTCGCCGCGAGCGGGCTGGCGCGCGAGGTCCTCGCGCTGGTGCGCGAGCACGGCGGGCACGAGGTCGTCGGCTTCCTGGACGACGACGTCGCGCGGCACGGGACCACGCTGGACGGCCTGCCCGTGCTGGGCAGCCTCGACGCCGTGACCGACCACCCGGACGCCGAGCTGCTGGTCTGCGCGGGCAAGGGGGCGATCCGCGAGGCCATCGTCGACCGGCTCGACGGGCTCGGGGTCTTCCCGATCCGGTACGCGACCGTCGTGCACCCGAACGTCGACGTCCCCGCCGGGTGCGAGGTGGGCGTCGGCTCGATCGTGCTGGCCGGCGTGGCGCTCACCGCGGCCGTCACGGTCGGCTCGCACGTGGTCGTCATGCCGAACGCGACGCTGACCCACGACTGCGTGCTCCAGGACTTCAGCACGGTGTGCGCGGGCGTGGCGCTCGGCGGCGGCGTGGTCGTAGGACGCGCCGCCTACCTGGGCATGAACGCCTCCGTGCGCGAGAACGTGCGCGTGGGGGAGGGAGCGACGCTCGGCATGGGCGCAGCTCTCCTGGTGGACCAGCCGGACGGCGAGACGTGGGCGGGGGTGCCCGCGCGACCGCTCGGCGTCCCGTCCGGGATCGCCCGGCACCGCAACGACGGGTGGCCCGCGACCGCAGGGCTCACCGAGCACATCGACGAAGGAGCACGGGCATGACGACGATCCCGCTGGTGGACCTGGGGGCCCAGCAGGCCGAGATCGCCGAGGAGGTGCGCGCCGGTCTCGACGAGGTGTTCGCGACCACGGCGTTCGTCGGCGGACCGGCCGTCGGCCGGTTCGAGGCCGCGTACGCGGCGTTCTCGCAGGTCACCCACTGTGTCGGTGTGGCCAACGGCACCGACGCGCTGGAGCTCGCCCTGCGCGCCGCGGGGGTGCGGCCGGGCGGCGAGGTCATCGTCCCGGCGAACACCTTCATCGCCACCGCGGAGGCGGCGTCCCGGATCGGCGCCGTCCCGGTGCCCGTCGACGTCGACCCCGTGCACCTGCTGATCGACCCGGCCGCGGTGCGGGCGGCGGTCGGTCCCCGGACCGAGGCGATCGTCCCGGTTCACCTGTTCGGCCAGGTGGCGCCCGTCGAGGAGATCAGCAAGCTGGCGGCCGACGCCGGCGTGCCGATGATCGAGGACGCCGCCCAGTCGCAGGGCGCGCTGCGCCACGGTCGCGCCGCCGGCTCGTTCGGGCTGGCCGCAGGCACGAGCTTCTACCCCGGCAAGAACCTGGGCGCCGCCGGCGACGCCGGAGCGGTGACCACGTCCGACGCCGAGGTGGCCCGGACCGTGCGCGTGCTCGCGGCCCACGGCTCGGCGCGCAAGTACGAGCACGAGGCGATCGGCATGAACTCGCGGCTCGACACCGTGCAGGCCGTGGTGCTCGAGGCGAAGCTGCGCCGGCTCGCGGGCTGGAACGCCGCGCGTCGTGCCGCCGCGGCGCGGTACGCCGAGCTGCTCGCCGGCGTCCCGGGGGTCCGCGTGCCCGTGAGCGCCGTCGGCAACGAGGACGTGTGGCACCTGTACGTCGTGCAGGTCGACGAGCGCGACCGCGTGCTGCGTGCGCTCAACGAGGCCGGGATCGGCGCGGGCATCCACTACCCGACGCCCGTGCACCTGACGGGCGCCTACGCGGGCCTGGGCCTGGGCGCCGGTGCGTTCCCCGTGGCGGAGGCCGCCGCGGACCGCATCCTCTCGCTGCCGATGTTCCCGCACCTCACGGCGGCGCAGCAGGAGCGGGTCGTGGACGTGCTGGCCGGAGCGGTCTGATGGCCGCCAGGCCACGCGTGGTGCTCGTGCACCTCAACAGCCTCGAGCTGGGCGGGACGCAGATCAACGCGGTGGACCTGGCAGCCGCCGTCGTGCCCCACGGGTACGAGTCGCACCTGATCGGCCCGGAGCCCACCGGCCCGGGCGCCAACCTGCTCGACGTCGCCGCCGAGCGCGGGGTCCGTGTGACCCCGTACCGCGAGCCGTCGACGGCCCTCGCCTACAGCCGGGTGCTGCGGCGGACCGCCGACGAGATCGGCGCGGACCTGCTGCACGCCTACGGCACGTGGGGTGCTGCCCGCGCCTTCTACTGGGGACCGAGCAGGTTCGGCCGGCTCCCGTGGGTGCAGACGATGTACGAGATGGAGCTCCACCACTCGGTCCACCGGCACCACCCGCTGATCGTCGGGACGGAGTACCTGCTCGAGGAGTGCGAGGACCGTCCCGGACCGACCGTGCTCATCAGCCCGCCGGTCGACATGCTGCGGGACCGGCCCCGCGACGCGGACGCCCCGCCGAACGAGAGCGTGACGATCGTCATCGTGTCCCGGCTCGAGGAGGACATGAAGTCGGTGCCGGTCGAGGCCGCGATCGGCGCGGTCCGGCGGCTCGCCGACCACGACCTGGTGCTCGAGATCGTGGGCACCGGCGCGGCCGAGTCGCGGCTGCGGACCCTCGGGGAGAAGGCGAACGCCGACCTCGGTCGTCCCGCCGTCCGGTTCCTGGGCGCGATGTCCGACCCCCGGCCGGCCTACGCGCGCGCGGACATCGTGCTCGGGATGGGCGGTTCCGCGGCCCGCGGGCTCGCCCACGGCAAGCCCCTCGTGGTGCAGGGGGAGGCCGGCTGGAGCGCGGTCCTCGAGCCCGAGAACGCCGCGCTGCTCGCGCGGAGCAGCTACTGGAGCCCGGAGGCGGTGGCGGAGCCGGACGTGCTGCTGGCGCAGAACCTGCTCACGCTCGTGGACGACGAGCCCCGGAGGCGACGGCTCGGGGAGTTCAGCCGGACGTTCGCCGAGCAGCGCTTCGGGCTCACGGCGATGGCCGAGAAGCTCGTCGGGCTCTACGACACCGCGCTGACCTCGTACACGGCCCGCTCGTGGTGGTCCGACCTCCCGGTCGAGGCCCGGCGGGTCCCGGACAAGCTCGCACGCGTCGCGGGAGCCCGCTGACGTCTCAGCTGGTCTCGAGCCGCGAGAACCGCTGCAGACGACTGCGCACCGACGAGGGCAGGGGAGCGAGCGCCAGGGCGTCCTGGTAGGTGTCCCGCAGCACGAGCCGCAGCAGCAGCAGGTGGGTGGCGAGGACCGTGACACCGACGAGCCCGGTGCGGACGACCAGCGGACCGGGCACCAGCGTCAGGACCAGCAGGCCGGCCCCGCCGGAGACGAGCGCGCACACCGCCACCGAGCCGAACGACCGGGCGAGCTCCCCGACGGTCGTCCCGATCTCCTTGGACACCAGCACCCAGCGCGCCGCGGTCGCGGCGACCGCGACGCCGACGAACGCCCAGGCGACCGCCGTGAGGCCCTGGGACACCACGAGGGCGGTGGCCGCGACGGTGATGACGTCGGTGATCGTGGCGTACACGAACCACTTGCCGGCGCGGCCCAGCGCGTAGAACAGGCCGTGGTCGAGCAGGGCGCCGATGGTCAGGATCCCCGCCACCGCGAGGCCGCGGGTCACCGGCACGCTCTCGTCCCACTGGGCCCCGAACAGCAGGGGGATGACGACCGGGGCGGCCACCGCGACGAACACGAGCACGGGCGTCACGGCGCCGTAGGTCAACGAGGACGCGCGCCGGTACGCCTGGCGGAGCCGGTCGGGCACGTCGCGCACGCGGGCGAGCACGACGACGGACACGGGCGCGACCGCGGACCCGCCCAGCTCCTGGGCCACCTGCACGAGCCGCTGGGCGATGGTGAGGTACCCGAGGGCGGCGGTCCCGAGGGACACCGCGATGATCGCCGTCTCCGCCCAGTTCCGGAGCACGGCCACGAGCTCGACGCCGACGACCTTGTAGCCGAACCGCGCCATGGTGCCGAACTCGCTCCGCGAGAACGAGCGGGTGGGCCGCCAGCCGGCGGCGAGCCACGCGGCGGTCGTCGTGACGAGCGTGGTGGTGATCGCCTGCGCGACGAGCGCCCACACCCCGCCGCCCGCCAGGGCGATCACGACGGCGACCACCTGCGCGAGCGCGGCCGCGGCCGTGCCCTGGATCGCGAGCCTGCGGAACGCCATCCGGCGCCGCAGCAGCGCGGTCGGCACGGCGGCGACGACGACCAGCGGCACGGAGGCGAGCAGCACGCGCAGGACCGGTCCCGCCTCGGGCGCGTCCAGCGCGGTGACCACGAGCGGCACGCAGGCGAACAGGGCTCCGCCGATGACGAAGGCCGCCACGAGCGAGAACCAGAACCCCGTGCTCAGCATGCGTTCGTCGGGGTCGTCGGCCTGCACCAGGTAGGTGGACAGGCCGAGGTCGGACAGCAGGAGGACGAAGGGGATGACCGCCGAGGCCACCGCGACGACGCCGAACTCCTCCGGCGTGACCATGCGGGCCAGGACCGCGATCGTCACCAGACCGGAGAGCCGGACGATCCACTTCTGCGCGGTCAGCCAGGCCGCCCCGGACGCGGCCGCGCGGCCCAGGCTGCCGGACGGCTGGTCTCCCTCGGACGGTGGCGTCGTGACCCGCTCCTGGTCGGCCGTCATCGTCCCGCCCGGCCGTGCGTCGCGGCGTCGCTGCGGCGGGCGGCCGCAGCACGGGCGACGGCGGCGTGCCCGGCGACCATCGCGGCGAAGCTGTCGCCGGTGGGCGGTGCCGAGCGGCCCTGCGTCCGGACGGTCTCGGCGACGTGGGCCACGGCGGCCGCGATCTCCGCCGCGTTCGTCTGCCGGGTGGCCCGCCGGCGTGCCACGGACGCACGTCGGTCGGTGACCTCCGAGGCCGCACCGCTCGCGTTGCTCACCAGCGTCGACCCCGGCGCCGCGCGGCCCACGAGCTCCGCCGCGCCACCGGCCTCGCTGATGACGATCGGCAGGCCGGCCGACACCGCCTCCGTGGCGGCCAGGGGCCAGCCCTCGAAGAACGAGTCGAGGACGAACGCGTCGGCGGCGCACAGCAGGGTGGCGGCGTCCGAGGTGCCCAGCAGGTGGACGCGGTCGCCGTGCGGGTGGCTGCGCCGGATCGCGTCGGCACGGCGGTACTCGAGCCAGTCCGACGGGTCGCCCGCCACCACCAGGTGCGCCCGCGCGCCGTGCGCACCCGCCAGGAACGAGGCGACGGTGCCGGCGATGTTCTTCTGCGCGTCGTACCGGGCCAGGCACGCGAACACGATCTCGCCGGTCAGCGGCGTGCCGAGCGTCCGCGCCAGCGCGGCGCGGGCCGCGGACCGCACCTGCTCGGTCGCGGCGGGCAGCGGCATGGCGCCGTTGGCGACGACGACGATCTTCTCGCCCGCGCTCGCGGGGACGCGCTCGACGTGGAACTGGCGGACGAGCGCGCTGACGGCGATCACCGAGTCGGCCCGCTCGAACAGCTCCGCGGTGCTCCGCCACTTCTCGGGCGAGTAGTGGATCTCCGTGTTGTGCAGGACGGGCACCAGCGGCGCACCCGTCGAGAAGACCGCGGCGACCAGGTGGTCCGGCGCGCTGTGCACCTGCACGACGTCGAGCCGTGCCGCCGCCATGGCCTGCGCCGCCGACCGCGCGTCGGCGGCCACGATCACCTCGATGCCGAGCTCCCGGAGCCGGGCGGTCCGCAGCCCCTCGGCCGGGCACACGACGACCGGCTCGATCCCTTCCGCGGCGAGCCCCTCGGCCAGCATCTCGACGACGCGCCCGATCCCGCCGACGTCGAGGGAGTCGGCGACCAGCCCGCAGCGCAGGTCGGCCCGGCGCGCGGCGTCGCCGGTCGGCAGGGGGTGGAACGCGGCACCGTCGACCGCGGGCAGCGAGACCAGCGGGCGGCGCAGGAGCGCGCGCGCGAGCGGGTGCACGTAGCCGTAGCGGAGCCCGGGGGAGGTCAGGTCGACCACGCCGACGGCGACACCCAGCGCACCGGCGGCGACGCGGGAAGCGGCACGGTGGACCCGGCTCGGCGGCGACTCGTGCACCGACATGGCGACGCCGCTACCGGGCGAGCTCCGCGGGTGCACCTGCGGAGCTCTCCGGGGCCGTCGCGGGACGAGGGCGCAGGCCGAAGGGGGCGTTGCGCCGCGTCGGCCAGGGTGCGCGGACGTCGACCACGGCCGCGCCGGCCAGGATCCAGCCGCCGGTGTCCTGCGCCAGCCCGACCAGGTGGGGGATGTCCCGCAGCGCGGGCGCGAGGGCGCGCAGCGCGGCCTCGTCGACGTCGGCGACCAGCAGTGCCCGGCCGGGCTCGGGCGCGACGATCGATCGGGCGAGCTCGTCGACGGTCGTCGCGGTCGCGGAGACGTCCCGGCCGCGGCGGGAGACCGACACCGGGGTCCACGCCTGCGCGTCCGAGGGGCTGGCGGCCAGGTTCACGACGTCGAGGTGCCTCACGTCGCCGAGGTCCAGCACGTCGTCCACGGTCAGCCGGATGTCGCCGATCACGACGTCCCGGGTGCCGCGGCCGTCGAGCCGGGCCAGCCGTACCGCGGCGAGCGACTCCCGGAGCCAGGTGGCCACCCCGTGCCGGCGGCGCCAGGCGGTGCTCCACCGGCCGCGGTGCTCGGCGGCGCGCACCACGCCGCACGTGGTGTGCAGGGGGAGCAGGTCCGGGTACGCGTGCCCGACGCGCGCGTGCGCCTCGGCCAGCCGGTCGAGGTTCGTGGTCATGCTGTTGTGCGTCAGGACGACGTCGTGGGTCCGCACGCGCAAACCCTGGCTGCGGACGCGCGCACCGTACTCGACCGCGTAGGCGTGCCACGCCAGGTCGGGGTGCTCGCTGAGCGGCTCCGCGAGCACGCGCTCGCGCTCGATCATGAACAGGACCTCGTCGACGCTGTCCACCTGGGTCGACGGTGCCGAGGTGGTCCCGATCATCACCACGCGGTCGCGCACGACCCCGGCCACCGAGCCGGACGACGTGATGCCGACGGCGCCGACGAGTCCGGCGGCCGGGTCGTCCTGCAGCGCGGCCGCGGCGACCTCCAGCGCGACCAGGGAGTGCAGGTAGACGTCCTGGTGCACGAAGACGACGACGTCGTGCCGCGCTCGGCCGGCGCCGTCGTTGAGCGCGGCGCCGGCGGAGCTGAACCGACCCTCGCGGTTGTCGACGGGGAGGTACTCGGTCTCCGGAGCGTCCGGCAGCCCGGCGGTGATCGAGGCGTCGAGGCACGTCGTGCGGACGTCGAGGTCGTTGAAGACGCACACGATCGACACCGGTGTGCGGCGCGGCTGCGTGCCTGTCATCGTGACCTCCCCCCGAGCGCTCGTGCGTCGCATCGACGTGTCGACGATAGGGGACGAAAGGGGCAGGTTGGACACCTGGCGGCGAGGTTCACCCGGGTGGTGGCGAGCGTCTGCGGGCCCCGCGCGCGGACGGGTGATGCGGCCCGATCGGGTGCCGTGCAACGATGCCCGCAGCCCGCTCCAGCCCGTCGACCCGAGGATGACCACGGTGCCTGCTGACCCCCGCGGCGCCCCCGGTCCGGTGGCGGTCGTCGTCGTGACGTACAACAGCGCGGACGTCGTGCCCGGGCTCCTGGCCTCTCTCCCGGCCGGGCTGGGGTCCCTCGACTGGACGCTCGTCGTGGTGGACAACGGCTCGCGCGACGGCACGGTCGAGGCGGTCGAGGAGCTGGCGCCGGACGCCGTCGTCGTGCGGTCCGCCCGCAACGGGGGGTACGCGGCCGGCATCAACCTGGGTGCCGCGCAGGTGCCGGACCGGTCCGCCGTGCTCGTGCTCAACCCGGACGTCCGGCTGGGTGCGGGCTGCGTCCCCGAGCTCGTCGCCGCCCTCGGTCGCACGGGTGCCGGGATCGTCGTCCCGAGGCTCGACGACGCCCGCGGCAAGCTCATCTCGTCGCGACGCCGCGAACCGACGCTGCGGCGGGCCGTCGCGGACGCGGTGCTCGGCGCGGAGCGCGCGGGTTCCCTCGCCGACCTGGGCGAGGTGATCACCGACCCCCGCGACTACGAGGCCGAGGCGCCGACCGACTGGGCCGAGGGCTCCACACAGCTCGTCTCCGCGGCGTGCTGGGACGCCGTCGGTCCGTGGGACGAGTCGTACTTCCTGTACTCCGAGGAGACCGACTTCGCCCTGCGCGCCCGCGACGCCGGGCACCCCACGTGGTTCGTCCCGACCGCGCACGCCGTGCACCTCGAGGGCGGCTCGGCCGGCAACCCCGCGCTGTGGCGGCTGCTGGTGGCCAACCGGCTCCGTCTGTACGGCCGCCGGCACGGTCCGGTCGCCACGGCCGCCTTCTGGGTGGTGCTGGTCGGCCGGGAGGGCAGCCGCGCCCTGCTCGGCAAGGAGACGAGCCGAGCGGCGCTGCGCGGACTGCTCAGCCCGCGCTACCTGCGCCAGACCCCGGGCCCGCACAGCATCGCGCCGGTCACCGCCAGCGCTTGAGCAGTCCCTTGAGCTCGAGGGCCGCACGACGGTGGACGGGCGGGGGGACGAGCGCCGCGCTGGCCAGGGTCTGGGGCGTGTCGTCGCGCGTCACGCTGAACCGCGGCTGGAGCCACGCGCCGGCCGTCGCGAGGCGCCGGTCGGAGGTGTGCACGGCCGTGTACCCCAGCTGCCGCAGCGAGCGCAGCGTCGTGCGGTCGTACTGACCTCGCGGCAGGGCCGCCTCGGTGACGTCGCCCGCGACGGCTGCGATCACCTCGCGGGCCTCGACGAGCTCGCGGTGGCGGACGTCGGGGGACATGCCCCGCCACGACACGTGGTCCATGCCGTGCGACCCCACCCGCATGCCCGCGCGACCGAGCTCGGCGACCTGCTGCGTCGTCACGCTCCCGGCCGTGTCCAGGCGGCCCGCGAGGACGAAGAACGTGGCGGTCAGGCCGCGCTCCACCAGCCCGGGCAGGCCGAGCTCGACGTCCGAGGCGTTGCCGTCGTCGAACGAGATCACCGTCGACGGCCACGTCGCGACCTCGTCGAGGATGCGCAGGTACTCGTCGGCGGTGATCCAGTACCGGGCCTCGTCGTCGTCGATCGTCCGGCCCGGCGTCCCGATGCCGTGGAAGCAGATGTTGCGCACGTCCCGCCGGCCCATCAGCCGACCAGCCGCGATGACGTGTCGAGCTCCCACCGTTCGCCGCCCTGCCGTGCGCGGCGGTCGGCGACGAGGGTAAGCACGGCGTAGACGACGCCCGCGGGGGCGAGCCACGGGCGGCGCAGGACGACGTCCGTGAGCCAGCTGGTGCGGCTGGACGCGCGCACGCCGGTCCGGCCCTGCTCGGCAGCACTCGCGCGCAAGGCGACGTTCCCGCGGCGCACGCGGGTCAGTCGCTTGACGAGATCGCCCGTCCGGCGGGGAGTCTCCACCTCGGTGGTGACCGAGTCGAGCACGACGCGCTCCTGCGCAGAGAAGAGGGAGTCGAGGAAGAGGTCGTCCGCGAGCACGTCGGGGAACCTGTCGAAGCGGGCCCGACCCGCGGCCGACAGGGCGATCATGCCGCGGCCGTAGAGGCCCGTCCGCGCGGCCGGCAGGCGGGACTGGATCGCGTAGTAGCAGCGGACGGCGAGCGGGCGGCCGGTCAGGACGAGGTGCCGGTCCGGGACCGCCGCGAGCGGGGCCGGTGCGCCGTCCGGGCCGGGCTGCGCGAGGGCGGCGGCGAGGGCGCGGACCGTGGCGGGCGTCGTGGCGATGTCGGCGTCGAGGTAGACCCGGGGGGTGCTCGTCGCGACCGCGTCCCCGGCGTTGAGTGCGGCCGCCTTGCCGGGCGTCGGCAGGTCGAGCACGTGGACGTCGCGGGCGCTCGCGGCGGCGACCGTCTCGTCGACGCAGCCGTTGGCCACCACGATCACCTCGAGCTCGCCGGGTGCAGCCCCGGCGAGGAGCCGGTCGAGGTTGCGACCGATGACCGCCGCCTCGTTGTACGCGGCGATGATCACGCTGGTCATCGGGCCGCTCCTCCTCGTCCTGCCGGTACGGACCGTCAGGCGGGGAGACAGAGCCGCACCGGACGCGAGCCCGAGACTACGGGATCACGTCCGGTGCGGGTCATGCCCTGCGTGCTGGGGTCAGCCGACGCGCTGGCCCGCCTTGGGGCCGTCGTGCCACACGTTCCCCGAGAGGGTCACGGCGGGGGCGTTCACGGACGAGAACGGTCCGTAGGCGCCGCCGTTGGGGAAGATCGTCGTGGTGATGTGGTTGTTCGAGATGACCACGTTGTTCACCCGCGACAGCACGTCGGTGCCCTGCTGGTAGCCGCCGTACACCGTGTACGCGCCGCCGCCCATCAGGTTGCTGTCGATGAGGATGTTCTTCATCGAGTCGGCCGAGCCGGTCGACAGGATGATCGCGGACGTCGAGCCCTTCGCCACCAGGATCGTGTTGTGCAGGATCTTGACGTTGTCGGAGCCGAGCGACTGGATGCCGTCGTTGTGCGAGTCGGACGTCATGAGCAGGTCGTGGATGAACGAGTCCTGCACGGTGACGTTGTCGCCGATCTTGAGGCCGTCGATCGTGCCGTGGATGTTCACGCGGGTCAGCGTGTAGTTCCGTCCGGCGACCGCGGCGTCGTTGTTCGTGTTGTTGTTGCCGTCAAGCTCCGTGTCGACGATCTGGAGGTTCTTCGCGCCCTCGTCGTTCAGGACGAGCCAGAACCCGTTCGCCCGGATGATCGAGTTACGGATGACGACGTCGTTCGCCCCGGCCGTGATGACCAGCGGTGTGGTGATCAGCTTGGAGTCGATGACCGTGCCCGGCTGCGTGATGCGCGACGGGCCCGTGTACGGCGTCAGGGCGACACCCGCAGGGACACCGGTGGTCGACGCGCTGGGGTAGGCACCCGTGGCCGGCGGCGGGGTGGGCGTCGGCGTGGTCGTCGGGGTCGGCGTGGGGGTGGGGGTGGGCTTCGGGGTGGCCGTCGGCATGGGCGTCGGCGTCGCCGTGGGCGTCGGGGTGGGCGTCGGCGTGACGGTGGGCGTCGGGGCCGGCGTCTTGGTGGGGGTCGCGGTCGGGGTCGCGGTCGGCGATGCCGTCGGCGTGCCGCCGGCGCCGGTCGACGGCGCGAACACCGGGTCGACCCAGTACTGGCTGCGGTTCCAGGTCTGCTTCGGGAACGAGCTGGACTTCCCGTAGGAGTAGACGCCCGAGCTGCCGCGCGGGACCGACAGGAGGTCGGTCTGCGAGCCGGACCAGAACTGCTGCGTCTGGAGGTAGCGGCCCTTCGGGGCGAGGTACGAGGCGACGTAGCCGGAGCCGGCCTTCAGCTGCACGGGCTTGTCGAAGTACGCGGTCTGCCATCCGCGCGAGGTCTCGGCGCTGAACGTGACCGACGCGAGGCGCTTGCCCGAGGCGTCCCAGAGGTTGCCCACGTGGGCGCCGGAGTTCTCCGGGGTCTTGTAGAACCGGACGCCGAGGACGACGCCGTCCTTCGCGGGGGTGAACGGGGTACCCAGCTCGACGCTGTCCTGGTCGGCGTCGACGGTGCCGCCTGCGGGGACCGAGTCGCCCCAGACGGTGACCTTGGGTTCGATCGCTGCCGCAGCCTGGGCCGGTGTCAGGGTGGCGCCGGAGCTGGCGATGCTGAGAGTGACCCCCACGACCGCTGCTGCTGCGACTGTCGCGATCACTCGCGCCAGGGGCGCGCGCCGGGTGGGCGCTCTGTGCGTGCTCGATCGATTCACGAGGTGTGTCTCCCTACCATCGCGGCGCCGCGGAGGCCCGGTGGGCCGGTATCTCATGTCTCCGTGCGGAGGGGCGCCGTTTTGTCACTGTTGGATAACGAAGCGGCCCTCATGCTCGCATGGGTGAACTTACCGACAAACCTTCACCCGGATGGAGCAATGGGTCCAATCCCCCGATCTTGGGCTGAACTGGAAGAACGTCCAACAAAACTCGTTATGGACTTTGTCTCAATATATGAGACAAACTGAACCTGTTGCCCCATGGAACCGGGCATCTTCGGACAACCTTCACCCGGACGGGCGACGGCCTGCGGCGGCCCCGCGGCGATGACACGCCACGCCCGTCGTGGCAGGCTGCACGACCGTGACGACCCCTGTCCGGCTCAGCCCGGTCGACGACGACTCCCTCCCCGAGATCGCTCGGTTCCTGCACGAGAACCTCAACAGCGGGCTGTCCGCGGACGACTGGGCTCGAGCGCTCGTGCCCTCCTGGCGCACGGCCGAGCCGACGCACGGCTACTGCCTGCGGGCCGACGGGGTCCTGGTGGGTGTCTACGCCGCCTTCTTCTCGGAGCGCGTCGTCGCCGGCCGGGAGCGACGCGTCTGCAACCTCGCGGCCTGGTGCGTCCTCGACGGGTACGGAGCCCAGGGCCTCCGGCTGCTGCGTGCCCTGCTGTCCAGCGGCGCCGAGCTGTTCACCGACCTGTCGCCCAGCGGGTCGGTGGTGCCGATCGACCTGCGGCTGGGGTTCCAGAGGCTCGACACGACGACAGACGTCCGGCCGAACCTCCCCCTCTGGCGACGGCGGGTGACGGTCGTCACCGACCAGGGGCGCATCGCCGGGCTCCTGACCGGGCGCGACGCCGAGATCTTCCGCGACCACGCCGGTGCCGCGGCCGTGCGGCACGTCGTCCTGCTGGTCGACGACCGACCGTGCTACGTGATGTACCGGCGGGTGCGGCGCAAGCGGCTGCCCCTGTTCGCCGCGCTCGTGCACGTCGGCGACACCGCCCTGTTCCTGCGCGGCGTGGGCCCCCTCGGTGCGCACCTGCTGGTCCGTGGCATGCCGGTCCTGCTGGCCGAGCGACGGATCGTCGGCGGCCCGGTCGGGTTGTCGCGGACCGTCATGGGGCGGCCGAAGCTGTTCCGCGGGGCCGACGTCGAGGCCGGCGACGTCGACGACCTCTACAGCGAGATCACCTCCGTGCCGTGGTGACTTCACCCCTTGTGCCCCGAATCCGGGCAGGAGCGGTCGTTACGCTGACGCCGTGGTCACGGTCTGGCACGAACTCCTCGCAGCACGGTCCCAGCTGACCGGAGACGCACCCGCGCTCTCGTTCAAGAACGAGACTCTGACCTACGCGGACCTCTGGACCGCCGCGCGCCGCTGCGGCTCCGCGCTCGCGGGCCTCGGCCTGGCGCGCGAGGACCGCGTGGCCGTGTTCCTGGAGAAGCGCCCCGAGACCGTCACCGCGTTCCTCGGGACGTCGGTGGCCGGCGGTGCGTTCGTGCCCGTCAACCCGCTGCTCAAGCCCGCCCAGGTCGGCCACATCCTGACCGACTCGGGCGCTCGCGTGCTGGTCACGTCGGCCGCACGACTCGACCTCCTCACGGAGGTGCTCGCGCAGTGCCCCGCCCTGGAGCACGTCGTCGTCGTCGACGATCCCGCGGCGGCGCCCGAGGGGATCGCGGTGCACGGCTGGGGGTCGCTGCTGAGCGACGCGACGGTCGAGCCGCCGCCCGCCGGGGTCGACCTCGACGTGGCCGCCATCCTCTACACGTCTGGCAGCACGGGCCTGCCGAAGGGCGTCGTCCTCAGCCACCGCAACCTCGTGGTCGGGGCGCAGAGCGTCAGCCAGTACCTCGAGAACACCGCCGACGACGTCATCCTCTCCGTCCTGCCGCTCAGCTTCGACGCCGGCCTCTCCCAGGTGACCACGGCCCTGGCCGTCGGCGCGCACGTCGTCCTGCTCAACTACCTCGTCCCCGCCGACGTGGCCCGTGCGTGCGCGAGGTGGAAGGTGACCGGGCTGACCTGCGTGCCCCCGCTGTGGATCCAGATCGCCGGGCTCGACTGGCCCGCGGAGGCACGCGAGTCGCTGCGGTACTTCGCGAACACCGGGGGCCGGATGCCGAAGACGGTCCTCGACAAGCTGCGCGCCCTGTTCCCGGACGCGCGCCCGTACCTGATGTACGGCCTGACCGAGGCGTTCCGGTCCACCTACCTGGACCCGGCCGAGGTGGACCGCCGGCCGGACTCGATCGGCAAGGCGATCCCGAACGCGGAGATCCTCGTGGTCCGGCCCGACGGCACCCGCTGCGACCCGGGGGAGCCCGGCGAGCTCGTGCACCGTGGCGCCCTCGTCTCGCTCGGCTACTGGGGCGACCCGGAGCGCACCGCGCAGCGGTTCCGCCCGGTCCCGGGGCCGACCACCGGGCACCGGCTGCCGGAGCTCGCCGTGTGGTCGGGGGACACCGTCGTGGCCGACGAGGACGGCTTCCTCTACTTCGTCGGGCGTGCGGACGAGATGATCAAGACGTCCGGCTACCGGGTCAGCCCGTCGGAGGTCGAGGAGGCGGCGCTGCGCACCGAGCTCGCCGTCGACGCGGTCGCCTTCGGCGTGGAGGACGACCGGCTCGGACAGCGGATCGTGCTGGTCGTGGCACCCGCCGCGGGCGCGACGCTCGAGCCGGCGACCTTGCTCACCGCCCTGCGCAGCGCGCTGCCGACCTTCATGGTCCCCGCCGAGATCGTGGTCCGGGACTCGGTTCCCCGGTCGCCCAACGGCAAGTACGACAGACCGCGCGTCCGGGCGGAGTACGCGTCGTGACGGCGTCGACCACCGTCACCTCGTTCGGCGAGGTCGACGGGGTGCTGACCGTGGGCGGGATCGGCGTGGACCGGCTGGCGCGACGCGTCGGCTCGACCCCGTTCTTCGCGTACGACCGGCGCCTCGTCGAGGAGCGCGTCGCCCTGTTGCGGTCCGTGCTCCCCGAACGGCTGAGCCTCGGCTACGCCGTCAAGGCCAACCCCATGCCCGCCGTCGTGCACCTGCTCGCGTCCCTGGTCGACTCGCTCGACGTCGCCAGCGCCTACGAGATGCGGGTGGCGCTGGACACCGGGACCGACCCGTCGCGCGTGAGCTTCGCCGGGCCGGGCAAGACCACCGCGGAGCTCGAGCAGGCGGTCGCGTCCGGGGTCACGATCGAGGTCGAGTCCAGCGGCGAGGCGCGCCGCGTCGTCGCGGCCGGCGCGGAGCTCGGCATCCGGCCCCGCGTCGCCGTCCGCGTCAACCCGGACTTCGCGGTCCGCGGGTCGGGGATGCGGATGGGCGGCGGGCCGCAGCAGTTCGGCGTCGACGCCGAGCAGGTGCCGGACCTCCTGCGCGAGCTGGACGCGGCGGGCGTCGACCTGCTCGGGTTCCACGTCTTCGCCGGGTCGCAGAACCTGTCGGCGGACCTCCTCATGCAGGCGCAGTCGCGCACGGTCGAGCTGGTGCTCGCCCTCAGCGCCGAGGCGCCGCAGCCGGTCCGGTACGTCAACCTCGGCGGCGGGTTCGGCGTGCCGTACTTCCCGACCGACCAGCCGCTCGACGTCGTCGCGGTCGCTGCCCACCTGACCGAGCTCGTGGAGACGCGGCTCGCGCCGGCGCTCCCGGACGCCGAGTTCGTCATCGAGCTCGGCCGCTACCTGGTCGCCGAGGCCGGCGTCTACGTGACGCGGGTCGTCGACCGGAAGGTGTCGCGCGGCAGCACGTACCTCGTCGTCGACGGCGGGATGCACCACCAGCTGGCCGCGTCCGGCAACCTCGGCCAGGTGATCCGCCGCAACTACCCGCTCGCCGTCGGGGAGCGGGTCTCGGCCGAGCCGGAGGAGACGGCGACCGTCGTCGGCTGCCTCTGCACCCCTCTCGACCTGCTCGGCGACCGCGTCGAGCTGCCGCGGGCCGACGTCGGCGACCTCGTCGTCGTCTTCCAGGCCGGCGCGTACGGGCTCACCGCCAGCCCGACGGCCTTCCTGGGCCATCCCGCACCCGTCGAGATCCTCGTCTGACCCACCACCAAGGAGCCTCATGACCGACGCAACACTCGAGGGTGTCAAGGGCATCGTCGTCACCACGCTGGGTATCGAGGACCGTGCCGCGACGCTGACGGCGACCAGCCCGCTGTTCGGCGCCGTCCCCGAGCTCGACTCCCTCGGCGTGCTCGAGGTGGTCACCAACCTCGAGTCGCACTTCGGCATCACGATCGACGACGAGGAGTTCTCCGGGGAGATCTTCGAGACCCTGGGCTCGCTCGCGCAGTTCGTCGAGGGCAAGCTCCCGTCGGCCTGACGGAGCCCGCACATGCGTCCCCCTCGCGTCCTCATCATCGTCCAGAACCTCCCCGTGCCCCTCGACCGGCGGGTGTGGCTCGAAGCGCAGGCGCTCACCGCCGCGGGGTACGAGGTGAGCGTGATCTGCCCCAAGGGTCCTGGTGACCCCGCCCGGCAGGTGCTGGACGGGGTCGGCATCTACAAGTACCGCCCGGCGCCCGAGGCGAACGGCCTGCTCGGGTTCGTCGTCGAGTTCGCGTACTCGTGGCTGCGCACCGCCCTCCTGTCGGTGGTGGTGCGGCGCGAGCGCGGGTTCGACGTCATCCAGGCGTGCAACCCGCCGGACACCTACTGGCTGCTGGCGCTCCTGTGGCGCGTCGCCGGGGTGCGCTTCGTCTTCGACCACCACGACCTCAACCCCGAGCTCTTCCGCTCGCGGTTCGGTGAGCCGCGGTCGGCCGGGGCGCGTGCGCAGTACGCCGGACTGCTCTGGCTGGAGCGGCGCACGTTCCGGGCGGCGCACCGCGTCATCTCGACCAACGAGTCGTACCGCCGCGTCGCCCTGGAACGCGGTGGGGTGCCGCGCGAGCACACGGAGGTCGTCCGCAGCGGTCCGGACACCCGCCGGATGCGGCCGGTGGTCCCCGAGTCGGATCGCGCTCGCGGCGGACACCTGCTGGCCTACCTCGGGATCATGGGCCCGCAGGACGACGTGCACGTGGTGCTCGAGGTCATGGACGAGCTGGTCCGCGTGCGCGGGCGCCGGGACGTGCGCGCGGCGCTGCTCGGCTTCGGGGACACCCTCGAGGACCTGCGGCGTCAGTGCACCGCGCTCGGGCTCGACGACGTGGTGGAGTTCACCGGCCGGGTCGGGCCGCGGGAGATCGGCGACTACCTCAGCGCAGCGAGCGTCGGGGTCGGGCCGGACCGCAACACCCCGCTGAACGACGCGTCGACCATGAACAAGACCATGGAGTACATGGCGTACGCCGTGCCGGCCGTCTCGTTCGACCTCACCGAGACCCGCTTCTCGGCCGGCGACACCGGCGTCATCGTGCCGTCGGGGGACGTCGGCGCCTTCGCGGACGCCGTCGAGGCGCTCCTGGACGACGAGGACCGGCGGGTCGCCCTGTCGCTGGCCGCGCGCGAGCGTGCCGTCGCGGAGCTCGACTGGCGGCCGCAGCGACGCCGGTACCTCGGCGTGTTCGACGGCCTGCTCGGGTTCTGCTCGACGGTCCCGTCGGACGACCCTGCGCCGGACAGCAAGGACCCGTGGGGCCGCGCCTACGTCGACCTGGAGGCGCCCGGCGCGCTCGAGTCGTTCGTCCGGTCCCGGGGTCCCGCGCGCTGAGACGTCGCCGTCAGCGTGACCCGTCGGTCGAGCCCACGCGCCGGGCTCGGCGCGTGTCGAGCGGCTCGGTGCGCGGCGTGAGTGCGGTCGACGGGCCGGGCAGGGCGGTCGGCGGCTCCACGTCGACCGCCGGTGGTGGTCGGTCCGGATCCCGGTCGCTCGGATGCAGGCGGATCAGCGCCCCGGCGATGCCGAGCGCCAGGAACAGCGTCCCCATCGTCATCGGGAACCCGAACCCGTCGAAGAAGGCGAGCGAGACCGCACCGGCCAGGATCCCCGCGACGAGCGAGAGCGCGAGGTCGCGCGACTGCGGGTCCGCCCATCGGCGCCGGCGGCGCACCAGGACGACGATCGCGGTGATCGGGATGGCGAGGAACGCGACCGTCCCGACGATCCCGCCGCTGACCAGCAGCCCGAGGTAGTTGTTGTCGAAGATCCGGTACTTGGGCAGGAAGGTGCCGAGGCCACGACCGAACCAGGGCGCGTCGGTGAAGAACTGCCAGGCGACCGCGTAGCTGTCGGTCCGTGACGTGATGCTCGGGTCGTCCTTCACCCCGCTGAACATGCCGCGCACCGAGCTGAACAGGCGGGGGACGCCGGCGGCCAGCACCCCGGCGACGACGACGAACGACCCGCCCACCCGCCAGCGCAGCGCGGGCGGCCAGCCCACCAGGAGCACGACCATGCAGACCGCGAGGCCGATGTACGCCGAGCGGGACATCGAGAGCGCCAGGGCCAGCGAGATCGTCGCGACCGGGAACCAGCGGCGCAGGAACCCGCGCCCGGCGGGGTGGAGCGCCCCGTGCAGGGCGAGGGGCAGCAGGATCGACAGCAGCGCGCCGAACTCGATCGGGCTGGTCGCCGTCCCGGAGATGCGCACCAGGCCGTTGCGGAAGGCCGCGCTGACGTCGCTGACCGCGGTCAGGCCCGGGATCGCGATGCGGTCGACCAGCGGCTGCTTGGTGACGTACTGGGCGAGCCCCACGAGGGCCATCAGGCCGCCGATGAAGGCGAACCTGCGCACCAGCACCTCGACGTCCCGCAGCTTGGTCAGGCCGTCGTGCGCCGTCAGCAGCGCGCCGGACCAGGAGATGACCACGAGCACCGCGACGTCGGCCGGGCTGATCTCGTCGGAGTCGATCGGCCGCGTCATCGCCGCCACGTAGCTGATCCCGACGGTGACGAGGAAGTACGTGAGCGCGATCCGGACCGGTCGACGCGGACCTGCCACGCTCGCCGACCGCCAGAGCTGCGCCAGGAACCACACGAGGGCGCTCGCCAGCCCGAACAGCGTCGAGGGTGCGCCGGCGCTGCCCAGCGGGTGGAACACCAGCCGCGACGGGATGCCGAACAGCAGGACGAGGTAGACGGTCAGCCACGCGAGGACGCCGGTCGTGCGCAGCGCGTCGCGCGACCGCGCGGTCGTCACGGTCGAGTCGGTCGAGCTACCCACGACGCGCGACGCGCGACTCGTCGTCGCGGGACGGCCCGTCCAGCGCCCGCGGCGGCCACTCCGAGCCGTACTGCTCCTCCGACCGGGCGAAGTCGCGCGACTCGATGTGGGGGACGCCGGCGGGCCAGGTCTTGGCGGCGTCCGACAGCGCTCCGCGCTCCGCCAGGTCCGGCGCCGGCTCCGGAGCGACCTCGGGGACGTCGGGGACGAGCTCGGGGATGACGACCGGGGTCGCGTCGGGCGCGGTGTCCTCCGGCACGGCTGCCTCGGACGGCTCCGCGGGGACGGTCGCGAGGGCGGGTGTCTCGGCCTCGTCGGCGCGCACCGCCGCGCGGCGGCGCTCCCGGCGCCGGGCGGCCAGGGCGTCGAACGCGATCGCACCGACGAGCGTGAGCACCAGCGCGAACCCGGCCGCCGCGATGAGCGCGCGCAGCGAGTCGCCGCGCTCGGTGGTGGCCTCCCTGTCGACCGACAGCGGCATCGAGGTGACCCGCGAGTCGGCCGGGGCGTCGACCTGGTCCTGCAGCATGGACAGGGCCTCGGGCAGCGTGGCGAGGACCGAGTTCAGGGCCCCCATCACGTCGTCCTTCGAGGGGTCCTCCACGGTGATCAGGATGAGCGGGCCGCGCGACAGCGGGTCCAGCACGATGTCGTAGGTGGTGTTCGGGAAGTCCTCCGCGAACACCTGCCGGGCCTCGTCGCCCGCGAGGTACGCGACGACGAGCGCCGCGGGCTGCTCGAGACCGCCCAGCTGGAGCAGGGGGTTCGAGCCGTCCTCGAGGGAGGCGCCGGGCGGCAGGAGGAGCACGCTGCCGGTCGCGCTGTACGTCGGCGGGACGGCGTCGTTGGCGAGGTACACGAGCCCCGCGGTCATGAGAAGACCCACGAGCACCACGTACCACCGCCGCAGCAGTGCAGCAACGACAGCGGTGAGCTCCATGGCTGCTCCTGTCCAGTTCGGTCCGCGAGCGGACGGGCTGGCGGCGGTTCCTCGAGGTTAGCGCCGGGGTCTGCACTCCCGGCACACGCACCCGGAATCATGTCCGGTTCGTCACGATATCTTCATCCGGTCGCCGAGCGGTCCGCCCGGGTCTGCATGCCAGACTCGACGAGGTGGCAGGAGGTGGCGGGCGATGACGATCTGGGACGCGCTCCAGGCGCTCGTGCGCCGGTGGTACGTGCTGCTCGGTGCCGTCCTCATCGGCCTGCTCGCCAGCTACGTCGCCGTCACCGCCGAGGGCGCGTACTGGTCCCACGCCGAGGTCACGTTCCTGGCGCCCACGAGCGCGATCAACCCGAACGCCCTGCGGACCACCTCGAGCGACCTCATCATCGCCGCCGGTGCCGTGGCGAAGCGCGTGAACGGGAACGCCGCCTGGAACCAGATGGCCGACCCTGCGGCGACGATCGTCGGCCAGGGCATCCTCGACGGGTGGCAGGTCAAGCTGCCGGACCACGGGGGGCAGTGGTCGCGCGTGTACCCGCGCCAGGTGCTCGACATCCAGGTGAGCGGCCCGACGGCCGACGTCGTCAAGGCGCGTCGGGCGGAGCTCATCGAGCGCATCGACGCCGAGCTCGCCGGGCTCCAGCAGGGCGTCGCACCGTCGGACCTGATCACCACGGCGGTCGTGCCGGCTGCGCCGTCGATCTCCTACATGCACGGCAGCAAGGTCCGCGCGCTGGCGATGATCTGGGTGCTGGTCGGGGTCGGGGTGCTCGCGGCGATCCAGATCCTCGAGCCGCGCTCGGCCCGGCAGCCGTGGTCCGGGGTGGTCCCCGCGGCACCGAACGCAGCGGCAGGACCCCGGCACGGACGCCGGTCGACAGCGGGGGCGGGCCGGAGACGTACCCAGCCGGCAGGACCGCCGCCGCGTGGGAAGCGACCGGCCCCGCCGCAGGAACTCGCGCCGAACGACGCCAAGGTGGTCGCGTCCGGACCGGCGGCGAACATCGACCGGCGTCGGCCCGGCGCCGACCAGTGAGCGGGGATCAGCTCACGGTGCGGGCGTCGAGCACCCCGCGGAGCAGCTCCGCGCGCTGAGCGCCCACGCGGCCGTACGTGAACCGGTCGGCGGCCGTCCGCGCGGCCGCCCCGTACGCGCGGCGGGTCTCGGCGTCCTCGGCCAGCAGCCGGAGCGCGGCAGCGATCTGCGGCGCGGAGCCCGGCTCGACCACCACACCCGTGCGCCCCTCCTCGACCAGGCGGGCGGCACCCATCGGGGTCGTGACGACCGGGAGCCCGCAGGCCGCTGCCTCGTAGGTCACCTGCGGCCCGCCCTCCTCCCAGGTGGGGAAGACGAAGACGTCCGACCCCGAGTACAGCGCGGCGGGGTTGTCCACGTAGC
This sequence comes from Cellulomonas sp. Root137, assembly GCF_001426725.1. NCBI lineage: Bacteria > Bacillati > Actinomycetota > Actinomycetes > Micrococcales > Cellulomonadaceae > Cellulomonas > Cellulomonas sp. Root137. The sequence continues at coordinate 155,309 of NZ_LMFG01000004.1, forward strand.
CCGCCAGCCGGACGCGGCCCGACCGGGCGTGCTCGTCGACCAGGTCACGGATCTCGTCGTCGACGGCGCCCACCAGGAGCAGCTCACCCTCGACGTCCAGCGACGCCCAGGCGTCCAGCAGCTCGGGCACTCCCTTGCGCACACCGATCCGGCCGACGAACACGGCTCGGAAGCCCGGCCCGCGCTCGACCGGATCGCCGAGGGCGAACCGCTCGGGCCGCCAGCCGAACGACGTCCGCAGGATCTGCTCGGGCCGGACGTCGAGCGCGAGGAGCGACTTCTCGACCTCCGGGTTCGACGCGAAGTAGTAGTCGTAGAGCCGCAGCTCGGCCGTCTCGCCCTCGATCACGTCGCGGGTCACCGCGTGCGTGGGGGGCATGCCGAGGCGGGCGTAGGCCCGGTCCAGCAGGGGGCCGGAGGTCGCGCAGGCCGAGTTGATCATCTCGCGCACCGTGACGATGCCCCGGTCGCGGGCGGCCTCGACGGCGGCTCCCGGCGTGCCGGGCCAGAAGTGGGCGACGGTCGACCCGGGATCGGCCGCAGCCACGGCGCGGCGGAACCCGCGGTCGAGCAGACGCAGCGCGGGCCGCTCGACCCGGCGCCACGGGAGTCGGCTGGTCACCGGTGCGACCGGGGTGCGCACCGTCACCCCCGCGGGGAGCGGGGTCCTGCTGCGGCCGGCGTGGACCTCGGTGCCGATGCCGGCAGCAGCCATCCCGCCGGCGATCTGCGCACAGCTCTCCGCAGGTCCGCGGCCGCTGAACGAGTAGGGGGCGTACACCAGGCAGCGCACGTCGCCGGGCGCCGGGATCACCCCTCCACCGCCGGCGACCACGCCCCGGGGATGAGGACGGCCGGGGTGGCGTCGGGGGTCGTGTCGACCGCCCACACGTCGGTGGTGCCCGGCTCGTCCGCTCGTGACAGCCCGTACAGGAGGGTGTCGTCGTCGAGCCACGCGGCCTGGTCGTCGACGCCGCGGGTGGCCGGCAGCAGCGTCTCGGTGCCGTCGGCCAGGTCGAGCACGGCGAGCGACCAGACCGGCTGCCCCCCGACCGTGTCGACCACCTTCTTGTAGGCGACCTGCGTGCCGTCCGGGGAGATCGACGGGCACTCGGCGTCGTCGCGCAGGGACGTGAGGGTCCGGTCTTCGAGAGAGCCGAGCACGAGCCAGGTCCTGCCGACGGACTGCGAGGCGGCGGTCGCGTAGAACGCGTCGTCGTCGACGAAGGTCACGCCCCAGATGTTGCGGTCCGCGGCGGTGAACGGGGCTCCGTCGACCGTCAGCGCGAAGTCCTCCAGGTTGCCCAGCGAGGTGCCGTCTGCCCGGTGGACCTCGGTGAGCGTCGAGAAGCCGACCGTCGCGTACGAGTGGCCGGTGACGAACGAGGTCGTCGCCACGAGGCCACCGTCGTCGGACAGGCGCGTACGGCTCGGGATGCCCGGCAGGCCCCACGTCTCGACGGGCCGCCAGTCGGAGTCGAGCACCTCGGCCTCCCACCGGGTGGCGATGCCGGCGATGGTGCGCAGGCACGAGGCGACGGGCCCGGCGACGTCGACGCGGTCGCAGGCGACGTCGGTGAACGCGCGCGCGCCGTCCGGGTCGTCGAGGGGGACCGCGGCGACCAGGCCGTACTCGTTGCCGGGCAGCGTCGAGCGGAAGACGATGTGCGGAGCGGCGAGCACGGCGTCCAGGGCCGTCGACGCGACGGGTGGCGCGGAGTCGATCGCGGCCCGGTTGGCGCGCCAGGCGGAGACGGCGTAGGCGCCCACCCCGACGAGGACGACGACCGTGACGGCGACCAGGATCGCGACGCGCGGCTGCACGCGCCTCACCGGCCGTCCTCGGCGTCGACGAGCTCAGGTGCAGCGTCGGCGTCCGCCGCGGGCGCGTCGAGCCCGCGGACCACGTACCAGGCGATCGGCACCGCGCACGCGAGGACGACCGCGACGGAGAGGATCGCGGGCCCGCGTCCGACGGTGTACCAGAGCAGGCCGAAGAGCGCGGACGAGGCCATGCGGGCCACGGCGACCACGGTCTGGGCGGTGCCGATCGCGGACGCCCGTGCGTTCGGGGCGGCCCGGCGCCCGACGAGCGCGGCGAGCACCCCGTCCGTCGCGGCGTAGAAGAGCCCGAGCAGGAGCAGGGCGGCCACGGTGGTCACGGCCGAGGCGGTCGCGACGCCGGCGCACACGTACGCGATCACGAGCGCGGCGTGGCCCCACACGAACACCCGCGCCCGGCCCACCCGGTCCGCCAGCCGACCGACGGGGATCGCGAGCGCCATGTAGGCCAGGTTGGTGCCGACGTACAGGAGCGGGAACCACTGCGTCGCGAACCCGTCGCGGGCCTGCAGGGACAGGTAGATGAAGCCGTCGCCGACGGTGAGCAGGGCGAGGATGCCCGCCATCAGGAAGATGCGGCGCAGGCCCGGCTCGGTGAGGAACGACCAGCTGAAGGGCCGGCCGGCCGGCTCGAGCCCGGGGATGTCGCAGGTGCAGCCCTTGCACTTGGGCAGCTTGCGGGCCTCGCGCGACCGGTGCTGCGTGAGCCAGGCCGCCCGGCGCGGGCGCAGGTCGGGCACCAGCAGGACGAGGGCCGCGAGCCCGATGACGGCGCACCCGAACGAGATGACGAAGACGGTCTGGTAGCCGTCCGGGATGGCCCACAGGACGACGAACGCGAGGAGCGGCCCGAGGGCGGCCCCGATCGTGTCGAGCGTGCGGTGCACCCCGAACGACCGGCCGAGCGTGCGCGGGTCCGACGAGGCGGTGATCATCGCGTCGCGCGGCGCGGTGCGGATCCCCTTGCCGACACGGTCGATCGCGACGATCGCCGTCACCGCCGCGAAGCTGCTGGCGACGAGCAGGACCCCGCGCGTCACGGCCGACAGCCCGTACCCGACGACCGCGACCCACTTGGGGTGGTCGCCGCGGTCCGCCGCCCAGCCGCCGGCGATCCGGACCAGCGCGCTGGCGCCCTGCATGAGCCCGTCGACGAACCCGTAGGCCAGCGTCGAGAGACCGAGCGCGGTGGTGAGGTAGAGCGGCAGGACCGCCGCCACGGACTCCGACGAGATGTCGGTGAGCATGCTGACCACGCCGAGCGTGATGACGACCGACGAGACCCGACCGCGCTTGGCGGCCCTGACGGCTCGGGCCTCCTCGGGGGACGCGGCGTCGGAGCGGGCGGGTCGGTCGCGCAGGGACAGGTACACCGCCCGTCACCCGGCCGTCGTCAGCGCGCCGGCGACGGAGAGCTCGGTCCCGCCGCCGAGGCGGTCGCGCACCGTGAGCACCAGGGCGTCGGGCCCGCGGGTGAAGGACGTGGCGAGGGAGCCGGGCAGGGCGGGGGAGTCGCCGACCGTGAAGCCGGCGGCGCTGAGCGCGGCGACGTACGCGGCCTGGACGTCGGTGGGTGCGGAGTCGCTGCTCGCCTGGAGCCCGACCTGCAGCCGGTCGCCGGACGCGGACACCGAGCTGGAGACCACGGTGAGCCCGTCGACGATCGGGACGACCCCCGTGGGGAAACCCGTCACGACGGCGCCGTTCGCCGCGCCCGTCGCGGGGAGCGGGCCCGTCAGCGACGGTCCCGGCACGGCGGTGTCGGGCAGCCCGGACGGACCGGGCGGCTGCGACGGCATGATCTCGCCTGCGAACTCCTCGGCGCCGCCGCTCTCCGACGACTGCGTGCTCGCCGCGCCGGGCGCGGACGCGTCGTCCGTGGGCCGGTCGGTGGCGTCGGCACCGGTACCGGCGCTCTCGCGGGTGGCGCTCGACGACGGCGAGGCGGCGGCGTCGGGATCGGACCTCGGCGCGGTGCACCCGGCCGTCGCACCCAGCACGAGCACGGCCGCGAGCACCACGGCGCCACCGCGACCGGCGGCTGCGGTGGTGGCCCGGGACAGGCTGTGCGGGGTGAGCATCGGCGACCTCAGCAGGGGTGGGATCCAGCGGATCGACGACCGACCAAAGCGCCAGAAAGCGGACATGTGGAAGGTGCTCACGGTACCGACGCAGAGACCCGGTTCAGACCGTGCGCGACCCTTTTCACCCGGGTCAGAAGGGTGCCGTCACACGTTCGGTCCAGAGGCGGACGCGTCAGGCGAGGGCGAGCTCGTCCACCACGTGGTCGGCGATCTCCAGGGCGCACGTCGCCGCCGGTGAGGGGGCGTTGAGCACGTGCACCTGACGCGCGGTGCGCTGCAGCAGGAAGTCGTCGACCAGCCGGCCGTCGCGTGCCACGGCCTGCGCGCGCACCCCGGCGGGCGAGGGGGCGAGGTCGTCCGGGACGATCGCGGGCACCAGCGCCGCCAGGCTGTGCGCGAACGCGCGCCGGGACAGCGACCGTGCCACCTCGCGCGCGCCCGGGACGATGTTGCGCGCCCCCATCCGCCACAGGCCGGGCCAGGTCAGCGCGTCGGCCGCGTCGCGCACGTTCACCTCGCGCCACGAGTAGCCCTCGCGCGCCAGGGCGAGGACGGCGTTCGGGCCCGCGTGCACGCCACCGCCGATCATCCGCGTGAGGTGCACGCCGAGGAACGGGAACCGCGGGTCGGGCACCGGGTAGACGAGGCCGTTGACCAGCTCGGCGGCGGTGGAGGACAGCTCGAAGTACTCGCCGCGGAACGGCACGATCCGTGCGCTCGGGTCGAGGCCGCAGGCGCGTGCGACGCGGTCGGCGTGCAGGCCGGCGCAGGCCACCACGGCGTCCGCCCGCAGCTCGGAGAACGAGTCACCCCGCTCGATGCGCAGGTGCACGCGGTCCTCGGTCTCGGTCGCGCCGACGACCGGCGCCCCGAGCAGCACGTCGCCGCCCCGCTCCGACACCTCCGCCGCGAGCGCGCGGCAGACGCCGGTGTAGTCGACGATCCCGGTGCTCTCCACCCAGAGCGCGTCGACGCAGGCGACGTGCGGCTCCCGCTCGCGGGCACCGGCCTTCCCGACCAGCTGCGCGGGGACGCCGTTGGCGCGGGCGCGCTCGGCGAGCCGGTGCAGGCCCGGCACCTGGTCGGGCGCGGTCGCGACGACGAGCTTGCCGGTGATCTCGACGTCGACCCCGTGCTCGCGGGCGTAGTCGGTCATGCTGCGCTGCCCGGCCACCGACATGCGCGCCTTGAGGCTGCCCGGCGGGTAGTAGAGCCCGGAGTGCATGACCCCCGAGTTCCGGCCGGTCTGGTGCACGGCGACGGCCCGCTCCTTCTCGACGACCGTGACGTGGTGGCCGTCGCGCGTCAGACGCGCCGCCACCGCCAGACCGACGATCCCGGCCCCGACCACCACGACGTGCACGGCTACTCCTGATCCTCGGTCCCGAGCTCCTGCGCGCAGGCTAGCGGTCGCGTGTGGGCGGCGGCTCGTAGACTGGCGCAGCACCCCGGGTCCGTTGGATCCGGGGCGGTCGTGCTGTGCGCACGCCCCCGACCATGTGAAGGACTCCATGGACCTGACCGGCCTCCTGCCCGCCCTCCTCGCCGACCCGGCCGCCGCCGCCGCGGTGGAGAACGTCCGCGCCCGCGGGGAGCTCGACGTCGTCGGCCCCGCCGGCGTGCGTCCGCCGCTGCTCGCCGCGCTGGCCTCGGGGCGGCCCCTCGTCGTGGTGACGGCCACGGGCCGGGACGCCGACGAGCTGGCCGCCGCGGTCCGGTGCTACCTGCCGGCCGACGACGTCGCGGTCCTGCCGTCGTGGGAGACGCTCCCGCACGAGCGCCTCTCGCCCCGCAGCGACACGGTGGCCCGCCGGCTGGCCGTGTTCCGCAGGCTGGCGCACCCCGAGACCGAGGGCCACGCGGGTCCCGTCCGGGTGCTGGTCATGCCCGTGCGCGCGCTGCTGCAGCCCGTGGTGGAGGGGCTCGGTGAGCTGGAGCCGGTCGCGATCAGCACGGGCGACCGGGTGGACCTGGCGGACCTCGCGGAGAAGCTGGTCGCGGCCGCCTACACGCGCGTGGACATGGTGGAGAAGCGCGGCGAGTTCGCGGTACGCGGCGGGATCATCGATGTGTTCCCGCCCACCGAGGACCACCCCCTGCGCGTCGAGCTGTGGGGCGAGGACGTCGAGGAGATCCGCTGGTTCTCCATCGCCGACCAGCGCAGCCTCGAGGTGGCCGACCACGGCGTGTGGGCCCCGCCGTGCCGCGAGATCCTGCTCACCGACGCCGTGCGGGCCCGGGCCACCGAGCTCATCCCGCAGCTGCCGGGCGCGGTCGACATGCTGGACAAGCTGGCGCAGGGCATCGCGGTCGAGGGCATGGAGTCGCTGGCGCCCGCGCTGGTGGAGTCGATGGTGCCGGTGCTCGACCTGGTCGGCGACGACAGCCTGCTGGTCATGGTCGACCCCGAGCGCGTCCGGCGCCGGGCGCACGACCTCGTCGCCACCACGCAGGAGTTCCTCGAGGCCGCGTGGACGTCCGCCGCGGCCGGCGCGGCGACACCCCTGGACCTGTCGGCGGCGAGCTTCGCGTCGTTCGCCGAGATCCGCGGGCTCGCGGCCGTGCGTGGCCTCGGCTGGTGGACCCTCTCGCCGTTCTCCCTGGACGTCGACGCGACGGAGGCGGCCAAGCCCGAGGACTTCTACGAGGGAGCGACGGGAACCGGCCACACACCCGCCCGCAACGAGGCGCCGCACCTGAGCGCCATGGCCGACGACCTGGCGGCGACCGCGCAGACCCTCGTGATCGCGGCGCGGGACGTCGAGCGCTACCGCGGGGAGGTCGCCCGCGCGGTCGCGGACGTGCGCGTGCTGCAGCAGGCCGGCTGGCGGCTGGTGCTGGCCACGGAGGGGCACGGTCCCGCGCAGCGCATGGTCGAGCAGCTCAAGGCCGCCGAGGTCCCGGCGCGGCTGGTGGGGACCATCACCGACGAGCCCGAGGGCGGCGTCGTCCTCGTCGTGCCTGCCCCCGTCGGCCCCGGCTTCGTCGCCGAGCCCCTGCACCTGGCCGTGTTCTCCGAGTCGGACCTCACCGGCCGTGCCGGGACCAGCACACGCGACATGCGCCGCATGCCCAGCCGGCGCCGCAACGTGGTCGACCCCCTGCAGCTGCGCCCGCACGACTACGTGGTGCACGAGCAGCACGGCGTCGGGCGGTTCGTGGAGCTGGTGCAGCGGACGATCGGCACCGGCGCCAACGCCGCGACGCGCGAGTACCTCGTGATCGAGTACGCCTCCAGCAAGCGGGGCCAGCCGGGCGACCGGCTCTTCGTGCCCAGCGACCAGCTGGACCAGGTCACCAAGTACGTGGGCGGCGAGGCGCCGTCGCTGTCCAAGATGGGCGGCGGCGACTGGGCCAAGACCAAGGGCCGGGCCAAGAAGGCCGTCAAGGAGATCGCGGCCGAGCTCATCCGGCTCTACTCCGCGCGCATGGCCACGGCGGGGCACGCGTTCGGCCCGGACACCCCGTGGCAGCGCGAGCTCGAGGACGCGTTCGCGTACGTGGAGACCCCGGACCAGGCCGCGACGATCGACGAGGTCAAGGCGGACATGGAGAAGCCGATCCCGATGGACCGCCTGGTCTGCGGCGACGTCGGCTACGGCAAGACCGAGATCGCCGTGCGCGCCGCGTTCAAGGCGGTGCAGGACGGCAAGCAGGTGGCCATCCTGGTGCCGACGACGCTCCTGGTGCAGCAGCACCTCGACACGTTCAGCGAGCGGTACAGCGCGTTCCCGGTGACCGTGAAGGCCCTGAGCCGGTTCCAGTCGCCGAAGGAGTCGAAGGAGGTCGTCGCCGGCCTGTCCGACGGGACGGTGGACGTGGTCATCGGCACGCACCGGCTCATCACCGGGGAGGTGCGGTTCAAGGACCTCGGCCTCGTGGTGATCGACGAGGAGCAGCGGTTCGGCGTCGAGCACAAGGAGACGCTCAAGGCGCTGCGCACCAACGTCGACGTGCTGGCGATGAGCGCGACCCCGATCCCGCGCACCCTGGAGATGGCGGTGACCGGTATCCGCGAGATGTCGACGCTGGCCACCCCGCCGGAGGAGCGGCACCCGGTCCTGACGTTCGTCGGCGCGTACGACGAGAAGCAGATCAGCGCGGCCATCCGTCGCGAGCTGCTGCGCGAGGGCCAGGTGTTCTACGTGCACAACAAGGTGGACTCGATCGAGAAGACCGCGTCGCGCCTGATGGAGCTGGTGCCCGAGGCCCGGGTGGCGGTGGCGCACGGGAAGATGAACGAGCACCAGCTGGAGCAGGTGATCGTCGACTTCTGGGAGAAGAGGTTCGACGTCCTGGTCTGCACGACGATCGTCGAGACCGGCCTGGACATCTCCAACGCGAACACGCTCATCCTCGAGCGCGCGGACCTGCTCGGCCTGTCCCAGCTGCACCAGCTGCGCGGGCGCGTCGGTCGTGGGCGCGAGCGTGCGTACTCCTACTTCCTGTACCCGCCGGAGAAGCCGCTGACGGAGACCGCGCACGACCGCCTGCAGACGATCGCCGCGAACACCGACCTGGGTGCGGGCATGGCCGTCGCCATGAAGGACCTGGAGATCCGCGGCGCCGGCAACCTGCTGGGCGGCGAGCAGTCGGGGCACATCGAGGGCGTCGGCTTCGACCTCTACATCCGCATGGTCGGCGAGGCGGTGGCGAACTTCCGCGGCGACGTGGAGGAGGAGGTCCCGGACGTCACCATCGAGCTCCCGGTCGACGCGCACATCCCGCACGACTACATCGCGCACGAGCGGCTGCGCCTCGAGGCGTACCGCAAGATCGCGGCGGCGACGGACTCCGCGACCCTCGGTGAGGTCCGGGCCGAGCTGGTGGACCGCTACGGCGCGGTGCCGGCCGCGGTCGACAACCTGTTCGAGGTGGCCGAGTTCCGCCAGCACGTGCGCAACAGCGGGCTGTCGGACGTCACCGCGCAGGGCAAGTTCATCCGGTTCGCGCCGGTGGACCTGCCCGAGTCCGCCCAGCTGCGCCTGAAGCGCCTCTACCCGGGGGCGGTGCTCAAGCCGACGGTGCGCACGGTGCTGGTGCCCTGGCCGATGACGGCGCGGATCGGCGGCAAGCCGGTGCAGGGCCGCGACGTCATGCTCTGGGCGAGGCAGTTCATCGACGCGATCGTGCGGGGCGACGTCTCGGCGGCGGCGACGGTGGGCGCCGCGCGCAGGTGAGGGCCCTACGATGACCCCGATCGACGAGCGACGACGCAGGAGGTCTCAGGTGGCGGTGCAGTGGCGTGCGGGAGCGCGGGCAGCGGGTGTGCTGGTCGCGCTCGCGACGACGGCCGGTCTGGCGGGGTGTGCCGGGCAGCCCGGCGCGGCCGCCGTGGTCGACGGCACGGCGATCCCCACCGCGGACGTGAGTGCCGCGCTCGAGGAGCTCGCGCCGTGGTTCCAGGGCGTGACGACCACCAACGTGCTCGCCGTGCTCGTGCAGGAGCCCACGGTGGTCGAGCTCGCGGCCGAGAAGGGTGTGGGTGTCTCCGACGAGGACGCCGAGGCGCTGCTCGCCCAGGTGGTCCAGCAGAAGGTGCAGGGCGCCACGGCCACGTTCACGGACCCGTCGCTGGCCGTCGCCCGCTACTCGATCGCCTACACCAACCTGCAGGGGCTCCCGGAGGACGAGGGCATCGGCGAGGAGATCGACGCCCGCCTGCGTGAGCTCGACGTGGAGGTGAACCCGCGGTTCGCCTCGCTCGAGGACGGCAACCAGGTGGCCGACCCGGTCCCCGCCCCGTGGCTGGTCGCGTCCTCGGCCCCGGTACCCGACGACTCCGCCGAGCCGACGCCGGAGCCGTCGCCCTCCGCGTCGTGACGGACCCGCAGCCGGACTCCCTGCGCGCCCTCGTGCGCGTGATGGACCGGCTGCGCTCGCCGGGCGGCTGCCCGTGGGACGCCCAGCAGACGCACGAGTCGCTCGTGCCGTACGTGCTCGAGGAGGCCCACGAGCTCGCGGAGGCGATCGAGACCGACGACCGCGTCGGGCTGCGCGAGGAGCTCGGTGACCTGCTCCTGCAGGTGGTGTTCCACGCCCGCATCGCGACGGAGCACCCCACCGACCCGTTCGACGTGGACGACGTCGCCGCGGACCTCGTCGCCAAGCTGGTGCGCCGGCACCCCCACGTCTTCGAGGGCGCTCCGGTCGAGGGTGACGTGCACGTGCAGTGGGACCGGCTCAAGAACGCGGAGAAGCAGCGCGGGTCGGCGCTGGACGGGATCCCGCTCGCGATCGGCGCCCTCGCGCGCGGCCAGAAGGTGCTGGCACGGGCCCAGCGCGCCGGGATCGACGCCGCGGGGCTCGCCCGGGAGGTGGACCCGCCCGACGAGGTCGGCCGACGCCTGCTCGGGGTGCTGGTCGACGCGGAGGCGCACGGCGTCGACGCCGAGTCGGCGCTGCGCGGTGCCGTCCGTCAGCTCGAGGACGCCGTGCGGGCCGTCGAGCAGGTGTCGCGCCGCGGCCCGAGCTCGGACAGGTAGCTCGCCCACTCGGCGGTGGTGAGCTCGCGGCCGGCGCGTCCTTCCTCGTCCGCTGCCCAGGACTTTGGACCGGGGACTGCGCCGCCCGCAGTTGCTATGAAGGTTCGGGCGATCATCCGAGAGGCGGAAGGAAAGCGCTTGCCGGCAGTCCGTCGGACCCCATAACCTTCCGGTGGCCGCCATGATGGGCGCGGCCCGTCGTCCCCCCGGCGACAGGCCACCACAGACGATCCGACGGAGGACCGCAGCGATGCGCATCGGTATCCCGACCGAGAGCCGAGCCGGCGAACGGCTCGTCGCCGCGACCCCGAAGACGGTCGGCCAGCTGGTCGATCTCGGCTACGAGGTCGTCGTCCAGCGTGGAGCCGGTGACGCGGCGACGTTCCGCGCCGAGGCCTACGAGGTCGCGGGCGCGACCGTCGGCGACGCAGCCGACGTCTGGTCCAGCGACGTGGTGGCCAAGGTCCACCCGCCCACGGAGACCGAGGTCGCCGCGCTGAGCCCGGGCGCCACGCTCGTCGCCATGCTCGCGCCGGCCGCCGCGCCCGCCCTGGTCGAGAGCCTGCACGCGCGGGGCGTCACCGCGTTGGCGCTGGACGCCGTGCCGCGCATCTCGCGGGCGCAGGCGCTCGACGTGCTGAGCACCATGTCGAACGTCGCGGGCTACCGCGCGGTCGTCGAGGCCGCCGAGGTCTACGGCGGGATGTTCACCGGGCAGGTCACCGCCGCCGGCAAGACGCCGCCGGCGCGCGTGTTCGTCATCGGCGCGGGAGTGGCCGGACTGGCCGCGATCGGGGCCGCGGGCAGCATGGGCGCCCGCGTCCGCGCGTTCGACGTGCGGCCCGAGGTCGGCGAGCAGATCGAGTCGATGGGCGCCACGTTCGTGCAGGCCGAGGCCGCGCAGCAGGCGGTCAGCTCGGACGGGTACGCGAGCGCGCTGACCGAGGAGCAGGAGCGGCTGACCGCGCAGATGTACGCCGCCGAGACGGCGGACGCGGACATCGTCATCACCACCGCGCTGGTCCGCGGTCAGGCGCCGACGACGATCACCGCGGCCATGGTCGCGGGCATGCGGCCGGGTAGCGTGATCGTCGACCTGGCCGCGTCGGGTGGCGGCAACTGCGAGCTCACCGTCCCCGGGCAGGTCGTCGTGTCCGACAACGACGTGACGGTCATCGGGTACACCGACCTGACCAGCCGGATGCCGCAGCACACGTCCCAGCTGTTCGGCACCAACATCGTGCACCTGATGCAGCTGCTCACCCCCGGCAAGGACGGGCAGCTGGTGCTGGACCTCGACGACCCGGTGCAGCGCGGCATGGCCGTCACGCACGACGGCGACCTGCTCTGGCCGCCACCCCCGGTGCAGGTCTCCGCGGCCCCGGCCGCGGTCGCCGGGCCCACCCCCGAGGAGCGGGCGCAGGCCGAGGCCGCCGCGCTCGCGGACAAGAACCGTCGCCGGCAGCGCCGGTCGGTCATCCTCGCGCTCCTGGCCGTGGTCGTGCTGCTGGGGATCTCGTTCGCGCCGGCCGCGTTCCTCGGCCACTTCACGGTGTTCGTCCTGGCGGTGATCGTCGGCTACTACGTCATCTCGAACGTCAGCCACTCGCTGCACACGCCCCTGATGGCCCAGACCAACGCCATCTCCGGGATCATCCTGGTCGGCGCGCTGCTGCAGATCGGCGACGACAGCTGGCTGGTGACCGTGCTCGCGGTCGTCGCCGCGGCCGTCGCCAGCATCAACGTGTTCGGCGGGTTCCTCGTCGCCAACCGCATGATCCGCATGTTCCGGAAGGACGCCTGAGCTCGTGCTGACCTCCCTGGCCCAGGCCGTCTACCTCGGCGCCGCCATCCTGTTCATCCTCAGCCTCGCGGGGCTGTCCAAGCAGGAGACCGCGCGCCGCGGCAACCTCGCCGGCATGGTCGGCATGGCGCTGGCCCTCGCCGCGACCGTCGCGCTCGCCCTGGAGCGCTCCGAGCGGCCGGTCGAGGTGACCGCAGTGCTCATCCTCGTGGTGTTCCTCGTCGGCTCCACCGTGGGCACCTGGCAGGCGCGCCGCGTCGAGATGACGCAGATGCCCGAGCTCATCGCGATCCTGCACTCGTTCGTCGGTCTGGCGGCCGTGCTCGTCGGGTACAACTCGTTCCTCACCGAGCCGGCGGACCCCGCGCACCTGGTCGAGGTGTTCCTCGGCGTGCTCATCGGCGCCGTGACGTTCACCGGGTCGATCGTCGCGTTCCTCAAGCTCTCCACGCGGATCAGCTCGGCTCCGCTCATGCTCCCGGGCCGCAACTGGCTGAACCTCGGCATGGTGGTGGTCTCCGGCGGGCTCATGGTCTGGTTCCTGGGCACCGGCGCCGTGCTGCCCCTGTTGCTGATGACGGTCGTCGCGCTCCTGCTCGGGTGGCACCTGGTGGCCTCGATCGGCGGGGGCGACATGCCGGTCGTCGTCTCGATGCTCAACTCGTACTCCGGCTGGGCGGCTGCTGCGGCGGGCTTCATGCTCAGCAACGACCTGCTGATCGTCACGGGCGCCCTCGTCGGCTCCTCCGGTGCGATCCTGTCCTACCTCATGTGCACGGCCATGAACCGGTCGTTCATCTCCGTGATCCTCGGCGGGTACGGGGCCGAGGGCGGCACCGTGGTGGCGTCCGACGTCGACCTGGGGGAGTTCCACGAGATCAAGGCCCCGGAGGCGGCGGAGCTGCTCACGGAGGCCCGCACGGTGATCATCACGCCCGGGTACGGCATGGCCGTGGCCAAGGCGCAGTACCCGGTGGCGGAGCTGGTGGCCAAGCTGCGGGCGCGCGGCATCGAGGTGCGGTTCGGCGTGCACCCGGTGGCGGGCCGGCTGCCCGGCCACATGAACGTGCTGCTCGCCGAGGCCCGGGTGCCGTACGACATCGTGCTCGAGATGGACGAGATCAACGGCGACCTGGCGGAGACCGACGTCGTGCTGGTGATCGGCGCCAACGACACGGTGAACCCCGCCGCGCTCGACGACCCGTCCTCGCCGATCGCCGGCATGCCGGTGCTCGAGGTGTGGAAGGCGGCGCGCGTCATCGTGTTCAAGCGGTCGATGGCCACGGGCTACGCCGGCGTGCAGAACCCGCTGTTCTTCCGCGACAACACGTCCATGCTGTTCGGGGACGCCAAGGACCAGGTCGAGCACATCATGCTGGCGCTCTGACCACTCTCGTCCCACCAGTCGAAGGGCCTAGGGCGGCCGTTCGGGGACGCCACTAGGGTGAGGTCGTAAACCCACCCGCTTCAGAAGGAGCACCCATGGCCAGCATCGAGGCCGTCGGCGCCCGCGAGATCTTGGACTCGCGCGGCAACCCCACTGTCGAGGTCGAGGTCGCACTCGACGACGGCACCATCGCCCGCGCCGCTGTCCCCTCGGGTGCCTCGACCGGCGCCTTCGAGGCCGTCGAGCGCCGTGACGGCGACTCCGCCCGGTACCTGGGCAAGGGCGTCGAGGAGGCCGTCGCGGCCGTCATCGACGAGATCGCCCCCGAGCTCATCGGCTTCGAGGCCACGGAGCAGCGCCTGGTCGACGGTGCGCTGATCGACCTCGACGGCACGCCCAACAAGGGCAAGCTCGGCGCCAACGCCATCCTCGGTGTCTCGCTCGCCGTCGCCAAGGCTGCCGCCGACTCGGCCGACCTGCCGCTCTTCCGCTACCTCGGTGGCCCGAACGCCCACGTGCTGCCGGTCCCGATGATGAACATCCTCAACGGTGGGTCGCACGCCGACTCCAACGTCGACATCCAGGAGTTCATGGTCGCCCCCATCGGTGCGACGACGTACCGCGAGGCGCTGCGCACCGGCGTCGAGGTCTACCACTCGCTGAAGTCCGTGCTGAAGAGCAAGGGCCTGTCCACGGGACTCGGCGACGAGGGCGGCTTCGCCCCGAGCCTGGGCAGCAACCGTGAGGCGCTCGACCTCATCCTCATCGCCATCGAGAAGGCCGGCTTCACGCCGGGCGTCGACCTGGGCCTCGCGCTCGACGTCGCCGCGACGGAGTTCTTCAAGGACGGCGCCTACCAGTTCGAGGGCAAGGCCCTGTCGAACGAGGAGATGTCGGCCTACTACGAGCAGCTGGTGAAGGACTACCCGCTGGTCTCCATCGAGGACCCGCTGTCCGAGGACGAGTGGGAGGGCTGGTCCCACCTGGTCGCCACCATCGGCGACAAGGTGCAGATCGTCGGCGACGACCTGTTCGTCACCAACCCCGAGCGCCTCCGCAAGGGCATCGAGCTCAAGGCCGCCAACTCGCTGCTGGTCAAGCTCAACCAGATCGGCACGCTGACGGAGACGTTCGACGCCGTCGAGCTGGCCCAGCGCAGCGGCTTCACCACGATGACCTCGCACCGCTCCGGCGAGACCGAGGACACCACGATCGCCGACCTGTCGGTGGCCACGAACGCCGGCCAGATCAAGACCGGTGCCCCGGCCCGTGGCGAGCGCATCAACAAGTACAACCAGCTGCTCCGCATCGAGGAGGAGCTGGACGACGCCGCACGCTACGCCGGTCGCTCCGCCTTCCCGCGGTTCACGGCCTGACACACCTCGACGGCCGGTCACCCGCACGGGTGGCCGGCCGTCGGCGTGCCCGGGGTCAGGGGGTGGCGGGGACCGACACGACGGGCTCGGGTGCCACCTCGTCGGAGACGACGGAGAGGAACATCGTGGCCGCGCCCATGACGAGGCACGTCACGACCGCCACGGGGACGGTGGCGACGAACGTCGACCGCCAGGCCGCGCCGTGCGGGCCGCCGCGCCGCCAGAGGATCCCGCTCGCCACCGCCAGCGCGAGCGCCGCGGGCGCGACCAGCCAGGCGACGACGCTGACCGGCACGAGCAGGAGCCCGAGGACCAGGCCGCCGAGCGCCACGAGCGCCACGCCGAGCGGTGAGTCGGTGACCGAGCGGCGGGCGGGTGCGGCCGTGGGGGCCGTCTCCGGGCTCCAGGCGGCCGCGACGTCGTCGACCGGGCCCAGGTCCGACAGGATCTGCTGGACGTCCTCGGGGGTCGGCTCGTGGCCGAGCTCCTCGACGGCGGCGTCGACGTGCTCGCGGATCGAGTCGACGATGTCCGCCCGCTCGGCCGGGTCGGCGCCCGCGAGCCTGCGGTCGAGGTCGGCGAGGTAGGCCGCGACGAGCGGCGAGGCGGTGCGCATCAGGCGATTCCCTTCATGAGGTGGTCGACGCCGGAGCGGAACGGCTCCCAGACCGCGACGAAGGCGCGCAGCGCCTCCCGGCCCTCGTCGGTGAGCGCGTGGTACCGGCGGGGTGGTCCCGTCGGGGACTCCTGCCAGGTGGTGTCCACCCAGCGGCGTCGACGCAGCCGGGTGAGCAGCGGGTAGAGGGTGCCCTCGGAGCCGAAGAGGATGTCGTCGCCCCCGAGCGCACGGGCGATGTCCTGACCGTACGAGGGTCCGCCGTCGAGGTGCGCGAGCACGCAGTACTCGAGGGTGCCGCGGCGCAGCTGGGTGAGCACCGCGTGCGCGTCCGAGCCATCCGGTTCCATGTGTCGCATGGTAGCGAGTGACGCATGGGACCTGTCAACGGTCGCCCGGCGCGCCACGGAGAGCGACCTCCGCCCAGGTCGGGACGGTCCGGGGCAGAATCGACGCATGTCCGCCCCCCGACGCCCGGCGTCCCCGAGCGCCCCGGGTCGGCGCGCGGCGGTCCCACGGTCCGGGGCCCCGACCCCGGCGGCGAACGTGCCGCGCGGGAACACCGGCGGCCGCCCCGCGGCGCCACGGTCGTCGTCCCCGCGGTCCGGCGCGACACCCCGCGTCGGCCCGACGCCCTCGTCATCCGCCCGGCCCTCCTCGTCACGGCCGGCCGCCTCCCGCCCGGCCACCCGGGGGGCGCCGACGCCACCGCGCGGCACCCCCCGCGCGGAGCGGGTGCAGGTGCGGGTGCCGCGTCTGTTCACCGTGCGCGCGATGGTGTTCTCCTGCGTGCTCCTGCTGGCCTTCGTCCTGGTCTACCCGACCCTGCACTCCTACCTGCAGCAGCGCGTCGAGGTGGACCAGCTGCGCAGCCAGGTCGAGGCGGCCCGGCAGCGCAACGACGACCTCCAGGCCGACCTGCGGCGCTGGGACGACCCCGCGTACGTGACGGCCCAGGCGCGGGAGCGGCTCTCGTTCGTGCTGCCGGGGGAGAAGGCGTTCCGCGTCGTCGACCCCGAGACCGTCCCCGACGCGCCGCCCGCCACCGACGGTTCCGCGCCGGTGCTCGACGCTGGTTCGACGCTGCCCTGGTACGCGAACGTCTGGGAGTCGGTCGAGGTGGCGGGGCAGACGCCGGTCGCGGGCGACAATGAGACGCCCGCTGCGCCCGCGGGCGGCTGACCCACCCGCACGAACGGACCTCTCAGTGCCTTCCTCTTTCGATGCCGTGTCCGACCAGGACATCACCGTCCTCGCCGAGCAGCTGGGCCGCCCTCCGCGCGGCGTCGTCGGCATCGCCGCGCGCTGCGTCTGCGGACGTCCCCTGGTGGTCCGCACCGCCCCGCGGCTGGACGACGGCACCCCCTTCCCGACCACCTACTACCTCACCTGCCCGCCCGCGGTCGTGGCCGTGAGCACGCTCGAGGCGGGCGGTCTCATGAAGGAGCTGACCGCGCGGCTGGGCGAGGACGAGGAGCTGGCGGCCGCGTACCGCCGCGCCCACGACGCCTACCTGGTGGACCGCGAGGCGCTGGGGCACGTCGAGGAGATCGCGGGGATCTCGGCCGGCGGGATGCCGACGCGCGTGAAGTGCCTGCACGTCCTGGTGGGGCACGCGCTGGCGGCGGGCCCGGGCGTCAACCCGATCGGCGACGAGGCCCTGGCCCTGATCCGCGACGAGTGGCGCCCGGACCGCTGCACCTGCTGACCGGTGCGAGGATGGTCCGCGTGACGCGTGTGGCTGCCATCGACTGCGGGACCAACTCGATCCGACTCCTGGTCGCCGACGTGGATCCCGACGCCGGGACGCTGGTGGACCTGGACCGTCGCATGGAGGTCGTCCGCCTGGGTCAGGGTGTCGACCGGACCGGTCGGATCGCCCCCGAGGCCCTCGAGCGCACGCTCGACGCGGCCCGTCGGTACAACGACGTGTGCACCGAGCTGGGCGTCGAGGCCATCCGGTTCGTGGCCACGTCGGCGTCGCGCGACGCCGAGAACCGCGCGGACTTCGTCGCCGGCGTGCATGCCGCGCTCGGTGTCGAGCCCGAGGTCGTCGACGGGCAGGAGGAGGCCGAGCTCTCGTTCCGCGGCGCCACCGGCGTGCTCGGCGCGCGGCACCCGGGGCCGTTCCTCGTGGTCGATCTCGGCGGTGGCTCGACCGAGCTGGTGCTGGGCACGACGGCGCCCGAGGCGGCCTACTCGATGGACGTCGGCTGCGTGCGGATGACCGAGCGCCACCTGCGCAGCGACCCGCCGACCGCCGCGGAGATCGCCGCCGCGCACTCCGACGTCGCCGCGGCGCTCGACACCGCGTCGGGCGTCGTGCCGCTCGGCAAGACCGTGACGCTCGTCGGCCTGGCCGGCACGGTGACCACGGTGACCGCGCACGGGCTGGGGCTGCCCGCCTACGACCCGGCGGTCATCGACGGGTCGGTGCTGCCGGTCGACGTGGTGCTCGCCGCGTGCGACGACCTCCTGGCCCGGTCCCGCGCGGAGCGTGCCTCGCTCGGGTTCATGCACCCCGGTCGCGTCGACGTGATCGGCGCCGGCGCGCTGGTGTGGGCGGACGTGGTCCGCCGGGTGCGCGACGAGGTCGCCGCCGCCGGAGGACTGCTCACCGAGGTGGTCACGTCCGAGCACGACATCCTCGACGGCATCGCCTGGAGCATCGCCACCCGCTGACCCGTGCCGGTCGGCGACACGCCTGCCGTGTGGTGGACGGTAGTGCGCACTGTGTAATAGCGTCGCGTCTGCGGGAGCCGGAGGGGGCTCCCGCACCAGCTTCCCGGCCCGGTACGGTCGATCGCCCTGTCGGGCTGTCGGCGACCGGGACGTCGACCGGAGGACGGATGGACACCACACAGCTGCTCAAGGGCGTGCTCGACCTCGCGGTGCTCGCGGTCGTCGCGGACGAGGACGGGTACGGGTACGACGTCGTCCGCCGGCTGCGCGCCGCGGGCATCGAGGAGGTCGGCGACGCGTCGGTGTACGGGACGCTGCGGCGGCTGTACTCGTCGGGCGCACTGACGTCCTACGTGGTGCCCAGCGACGAGGGGCCGCACCGCAAGTACTACGGGATCAACGCCCAGGGCCGGGCGATGCTCGAGGCCCAGCGCAAGGACTGGCAGGAGTTCGCAGGCACGATGGGCCGCCTGCTCAAGACGGAGGTCGTGCGATGAGCGTGCTGGACACCACGGACGTGCTGGACGTGGCGGGGTACGCCGCGGCGGTGCGCCGGAGCCTCGTCGACCTCGGACCGGAGCTCGTCGACGACCTCACGGACGACCTCGAGGCCGACCTGGCCGAGGCGCTCGACGACGAGCGCCACGTGGCGCACGGGCGCGGGCTGCTGGACCAGTTCGGCCCGCCCGAGGCGTACGCCGCCGAGCTCCGCGCGGCCGCCGGCCTGGCGCCGGCCTCCACCGGCGCGCGCCGCGTGCGGGTGCTCAGCGACCCGGTCGAGGACACCCGCCGGCTCGGGCGCTGGGCCCTGCGGCGCCTCCGTGCACTGACGTGGTGGGCGCCCGTGGAGGCGTTCCTCGTCGCGCTGCGGCCGGTCTGGTGGATCGCGCGCGGCTGGGTCGCCTACTCGGCGCTCGTCTACGTGCTCGGTGGGGCGCGGCTCCGGTTCCTGCCCACCGAGCTGGCCCTGTGGCTGATCCTCGCGCTCTGCGTGCTGCTCAGCGTGCAGTGGGGCCGCGGCGCCTGGTTCCAGTCGCGGTCGGTCTCCTGGGTCGCCGTGCTGGGGAACGCGGCGGCGGTCGTCCTGCTGCTCCCGGTCCTCGTCACGGTGCAGGACCAGTCCCACCAGCGCGAGGAGGTCTACGACTCCTACCTCGCCGGCGCGTTCGGCGGTGACGGCACCCGGACGATCCTCCAGGAGAAGGCGATCGACGGGGTGGTCGTCGACGGCATGCAGGTGAGCAACCTCTTCGTCTACGACGCCGAGGGCAACCCGCTCACGGACGTCCAGGTCTACGACGACCGCGGCCGTCCGGTGCGGACGACCTACGACAACGGCTATGAGCAGTACTGGTTCCCCGAGGGCACCGAGCCGTGGTCCTTCGTCAGCCGGACCGACGCGGACGGCCGTGCGCGCTGGAACGTGTACCCGCTGCGGGGTGCGCCCACGTCGCAGTTCACGTACGGCGACGACGGGGTGCAGGTGCTGCCCATCGGCACCGACGCGTCCACGCCGCCGTGGCCGTTCGCCAAGGCCCCGGCGCTCGACGCCCCCGCGGACGCCTCGATCGGGGCCGAGGGCGTCACGCCCTCGGCGACGCCGACCCCCTGACCGCCCGACCGGTGCCGTCGTCGGCCCCGGGGTGGAAGGCTGGGAGCCCGAGGAGGAGCCCCATGCCCGACCGCGGTACCGGTCCCGTCCTGGACCGCCGGCTGCTCCTGCAGCTGGGGGTCGCCGCGGGCGCGCTCGCCGCCTGCTCCCGGGACCCGTCGCCGTCCGAGCCCTCGACGACGGTTCCCCCGTGGGAGCCCCCGGCCGAGCCGATGGTCTTCCCGGACGGGTTCGTCTGGGGCGCGGCCACGTCGGCGTTCCAGGTGGAGGGGTCCACCACGGCGGACGGCCGCGGCCCGTCCATCTGGGACACCTTCGCCGCCGAGCCGGGACGCATCGCCGACGGCGCGACCGGTGATCCCGCGGCCGACCACTACCGCCGGTGGGAGTCGGACCTCGACCTCCTCGTCGAGCTCGGGCTCCCGGCCTACCGCTTCTCGGTCGCCTGGCCGCGCGTCCAGCCCACGGGGTCGGGCGCGGTCAACCAGCGCGGCGTCGACTTCTACAGGCGGCTCGTCGACGGCCTGCTCGCGCGCGGAATCCACCCCGCGATCACGCTCTACCACTGGGACCTGCCGCAGCCGCTGCAGGACGCCGGCGGCTGGGCGGTGCGCGACACCGCGGACCGGTTCGCGGACTACGCGGGGATCGTGTTCGACGCCCTGCGCGACGTCGACGCCACCTGGCTGACCATCAACGAGCCGAAGACGACCGCCTACGTGGGCTACCGGTGGGGTGCGCACGCGCCGGGCATCACCGACGAGGACCAGGCGGCGGCTGCGGTCCACCACCAGCTCCTCGCGCACGGCCGGGCCGTCCAGGCGTTCCGGGCGAGCGGTGCGGCGGGCGGCATCGGCATCGCCCTCAACCTCCTGCCGGTGTACCCGGTGGACCGCGCGGCGGACGCGGCCGCGGTGCGCGTCGACGCGGTGGAGAACCGGCTGTTCCTGGACCCGGTCCTCCTCGGGCGGTACCCGACGGACGCGATCGGCACCCAGCCGGGGCAGCTGCCGGCGGACGCCGGGAGGTTCGAGGACCTCGTCCGCGACGGCGACCTCGAGGCCATCTCCTCGCCGCTCGACCTCCTGGCGATCCAGTACTACGGCGTCACGGGGGTCGACGACGCCGGCAACCAGGTCCCGCTCTACCCGACCTCGCTGGCCACCTGGCAGCAGGTGCACCCCGAGGGTCTGTACGACCAGCTGATGGACCTGCTCATCGACTACCCGGACGCCCCGCCGCTGGTCATCACCGAGAACGGGATCCCGGACCCGACCGCGGACGGCACGGTCGAGGACGCCGAGCGGCTCGAGTTCCTGCGCGCGCACCTGCAGCAGGCGGCCCGCGCGATCGGCGACGGCGTGCGATTGACCGGGTACTACGCCTGGTCGCTGCTCGACAACTTCGAGTGGGCCGAGGGGCTGAGCCAGCGGTGGGGGCTCGTGCACGTCGACTTCGAGACGCAGGAGCGGACCCCGAAGGACAGCGCGCGGTGGTACTCGACGGTGGTCCGCGCCAACGCCGTGGCGCCGTCCTGAGCCCCCACTGTGCCCAGGGTCACCGGCTCCCCGTAGGGCGGCACCATCCCCGCGCGGCTACCGTTGAGGCATGCCTACGCCTGTCTCCGATGTCGCCACCACGCCGTCCGTCGCGGGCGCCACGGCCCGTTCGGGCAAGTCCCGCAAGGTGCCCCGCGTCGTGATCCTCGGCGGTGGCACGGTCGGTCTGTACACGGCCCGACGGCTGCGCAAGCGCCTCGGCAAGCGGGAGGCGGCCATCGTCGTCGTCGACCCGCGGCCGTACATGACCTACGCGCCGTTCCTGCCTGAGGCGGCGGCCGGCTCGATCGACCCGCGCAACGTCGTCGCCCCGCACCGCCGCGCCCTCAAGGGCGTGGACGTGCTGCAGGGCAAGGTCAGCGAGATCAACCACGCCGGGCGGACGGTGCAGATCACGCCCGAGGAGGGTGACCCGTACTGGATCACCTACGACCACCTGGTGGTCGGCCTCGGCTCGGTCGCCCGCACGCTGCCCATCCCGGGGCTGGCGGAGCAGGGCATCGGGTTCAAGAACGTCGAAGAGGCCATCGCGGTCCGCAACCACGTGCTCAACCGGATCGACATGGCGGCGAGCACCTGGGACCCGGCGCTGCGCAAGCGGATGCTCACCTTCGTCTTCGTCGGCGGCGGGTTCGCCGGCATCGAGGCGCTGGGCGAGGTCGAGGACATGGCCCGCGCCGCGGTGAAGTACTACAAGGCGATCGAGCAGGAGGAGGTGCGCTTCGTCCTGGTCGAGGGCTCGCCGCGCATCCTGCCCGAGGTCAGCGAGGAGCTCGGTGGCTACACGCTCGAGCAGCTGCGCAAGCGGGACATCGAGATCCACCTGTCGACCTTCCTGAACAGCTGCGTCGACGGCCACGTGGTCCTCTCCAACACGATGGAGTTCGACGCGGAGACCATCGTCTGGACGGCCGGCGTCAAGGCCAACCCGGTGCTGCAGAACTCGGACCTGCCGCTGGACAAGCTGGGCCGGGTCACCTGCAACGCGTTCCTCCAGGTGGTCGACGCCGAGGGCACCCCGGTGCCGGACGCGTACGCCGCCGGCGACTGCGCCGCGGTGCCGGACCTGTACAACCCGGGCCAGTTCTGCCCGCCGAACGCCCAGCACGCGCTGCGCGAGGGCAACCACCTGGGCGACAACCTCGCGCGCGTCCTGCGCTCGGCCGAGGTGACGGAGTACAAGCACAAGAACATCGGTGCGGTCGCGTCGCTCGGCATGTACAAGGGCGTGGCGCAGATGTTCGGCAAGATCAAGGTCCGCGGCTTCCTCGCGTGGGTGCTGCACCGCACGTACCACGTGGCCGCCATGCCGACCTTCAACCGCAAGATCAAGATCGCCGCGGGCTGGACCGGCTCGCTGCTGTTCCGTCGTGAGGTCGTCGCGCTCGGCACCCTGCACGACCCGCGGGCCGAGTTCCGCGCCGCGTCGGTGCCGGCCAAGCCCCGCGCTGTCGAGCCCGGCGAGGCCGACCCGGCGCTGCCGGCGATCAAGGCCGAGGCCGGGTCGCCCGCCGAGAAGAAGGCTGCGAAGGGCACCAAGAGCGCCTGACCGTCCGCGAGCGAGCCCCTGACCCCGCCGGGTCGGGGGCTCGCGTCGTTTCCTGGGAACCCCGGCGGCGCCGCCGGGGTCACGACTAGCGTGGGCAGCATGTCACCCGCGGCAGCGCGCGAGCCCGAGGGCCAGGCGACCCCGCCGCCGCCCGACGACGCCGCCGTCGACGAGGAGCAGCGCCCGCCCCCGGCTGCCGAGCCGCCCCCGCGTCCCGAGGTCGGCGGGGTGGGGTTCGTCGCGACGAGCGCGCCGCCGCCGATGCCGGGCGCGGTGTCCACCGGGATCAGCTTCTGGGTCGGCAGCCTCGCGGCGGGGCTGCTCGCGGCCGGGTCGATCGTGCGCTCGCAGCCCCAGCTCCGCGACCGCTTCGCCGCCGAGGTCGTCGAGCGGGACCCGACGACCACGCTCGCCACCGCGCAGGACGCCGCGAGCGTGCTCGTCTGGATCATGGTCGGTGGTCTCGTCCTGGTGTGGCTGGTGCACCTGGTGCTCGTGCTCCGCACGGCCGGTGGGCACGGCGGAGCCCGCTGGGGCCTGATCCTGCTCGGGCTGCTCGGCGCGGCGATCGTCGTCGTGGTGCAGGACGTCCTGGCCGACTCCGACGTCTCGATGATCCGTGACCTCAACCGGGTCGCGCTGCTCGCGCAGGCCGGGCTGGCCCTGATCGGCTCGATCATCCTGGCCGCCAGACCGGCGGGCCGGTGGTTCAAGGAGCTGCGGCGCCGGCGCTGACCGCGGGGGACTCCGAGTGCAGCGGACGCGTCGCGGAGAGCAGTCGGCGTGCCGCGCGCGCCACCTCGGGCACCCGGTCGTCCTGCACGAGGTCGAGCATCCGACCGAGCGCGTCCTGCGCGAGCCGCCGGTCGCGGCCCTCGACGGCGACGTCGAGCGAGCGGCGGAGCTCCTCCACGCCGCTGCGCCGGGACAGCTCGGTGGTCAGCTCCGCCGTGTCCAGCTGGTTGCCGCGCAGGAGCGCCAGGCAGGTGCGGACGCCGAACATCCCGAGGCGGTCCAGCAGCTCGGCGCGCGCGTGGGCCGACACGGGCACGGACAGGGACGGACGCCGGAAGCGGTCCACCGACAGCAGCAGCCCCTCGACGACCGCGCGGTCCAGCGCCGCGAGCGCCCGCAGGTCGGCGGCCTCGTCCGGCTGCAGCGTCTGGGCGGTCTCGGCGAGCAGGCCGGCCACGGGCAGCGCCACCCCGCACAGCCGGGTCACGTCCGGGTTCTCGCGGTGGCGCCGGGCGAGGCGCTCGGCGGACACCAGGGCGTCGATCCGGCCGGCACCGACCTCGTCGGCGCGGGCCACCACGGCGATCGTGCTGGCGACGGAACCGTCGCCCCGCAGCCGCGCGAGGTCCTCGAGGTAGCGCACGTCGGCGCGACGGACCTGGCGCACCAGGTAGACGACGACGTCGACGGCCGACGTCACCGCGTCCGTCGTGAGGAACTCGCGCGAGCGTCGCGACGCGACCCCGGAGAGGGCGTCGAGCCCCGGGGTGTCGATGAGCGTGCGCTCGCGCAGCACCGGAGCGGGCCACCACACGTCGACGTGGTCGATCTCGTCCACGGGCGTGCCGCGCAGGTCGACCTGGAGCCCGGTCCGACCCGCCATCGCAGGGCTCTCCCACGACCGGCCCGACCGGGGGTGCACGGCGACGCGCGGCGTCTCCCCGTACCGGTACCACGTGACGGTCTGCGTGCACTCCGACAGGTCCGACGCCGCCACCCGCGCCCCCACGAGCGCGTTGAGCAGGGTCGACTTGCCCGACTTGATGAGTCCCGCGAACCCGACGGTCAGCGGCCGCTCGAAGCCCTCCAGCAGCCCGCGCAGCTCCGTGGCGACCAGCGGGTCCCCGGCGTAGGCGTCCGCGGCGGCCTGCAGCAGCTCGCGCGCGCGGCGAGCCGTCGGGCGCAGCGGGCCGTCCAGGTCCCCTGGGTCCCCCTGCCGGCGACGGCGGCCCGTGGCCCGCGCCCGGAGGTCCTCGTCGGTCATGCCGGCACCGCCTCGAGCGCGGGCAGCGCGTACCGCTCCGCGTCGGCGCGCAGCTGCTCCAGGTCGGCGACGCGTGCGCGCAGCTCGCCCAGCGTCCCGGCGCGCTCGTCGGGTCCGGTCCGGGTGGCCTCGCGCGCGGACCGGATCGACTCGTCCAGGGACCGCACGAGCTCGTCGGCCCGGGTGCTGAAGTGGTCGCGGAGCACGCGCTGCAGCCGACGCAGCCGGTCCTTGGAGTCCTTGCTGACCTGGAAGACCACCTCGTCGAGGTGCCGCTTCACCGCGAGCTTGGCCTCGGCCTGGCGTTTGCGCACGCGGTTGGCCTTGTCCTCGCGGTACGCCCGGCCGCCGAGGATGACGCCGACGCCCACCGAGATCGGGTTGATGAGCGACATGCCGAGCGCGATCGCGGTGACCATGCCGAACATCAGCACGCCGCCGTAGGAGCCGCGCAGGGCGACGATGACCTTCTGCGTGCGCGACACCCGCTCCACCTCGACGCGCTCGAGCCGCGCGACCAGCTCCAGCGCCTCGTCGTCGTCGCCGGCCACGAGCTCGGGCAGCGCGATGTCGGTCGCGTCGAACTGCGCCGCGACCTGCGCGGCGAGCCACTGCGCACGCTCGTGCGCCCAGACGAAGTTCGCCGCGACCGTGGCCCGCACCCGCTGACCCAGCCACTCGTCGAACTCGTCCCACACCGGGCCCGGGTCGGTCTCGTCGATGGCCTCCTCGGCCTCCCGGCCGATGCGGCGCAGCCGGTCGCGCAGGTCGTACTCGATGTCCGCCGTCAGGTCCGTCACGCCGTCCTGGAGCACCTGCTGCCAGCGCGCGCTGCGTCGGCGCAGCTCGCCCGCGTTCTGCCGCCCGGTCTGCAGGCCGGCGATGAGCGTCTCGCCGCCGGCGGGGTCCTCCAGCGCGGAGAGCTGCGCGCGGCCGGCCATGAGGAGGTGGTCGGTGACCGTCAGCACGTCGTGGGCGACCGAGCGCCGGGCGAGCACGCCCGCGTTGTCGACGACCTCGTCGCGCAGGTAGCGGATCAGCTCGGGGAAGCCGGACTCGTCGTGCAGGTCGCGGTCCTGTCGCCGCGCGGCGAGCAGCCGGAGGTTCGAGGAGACGGGGATGAGCGGCGCGCGCACGCCGGCCCGCTGCAGGTGGCGACGATCGAGGTCCGCCACGGCCCGCCAGTGCGGGTACAGGTCGGTCTTGGTGAGCACGCACGCGACGTTCGGGCACACCGCGAGCGCCTGCTGGAGGAACTCGATCTCGGGTGCGGAGTACTCCTGCCCGGCGTCGGAGACGAGGAGGACGGCGTCCGCCGACGGCAGCGCGGCCATCGTCGCCGCGCCCTCGGCCGAGCCGATCCCGCCCACGCCCGGGGTGTCCACGAGGACGAGGCCTCCGGCGAGGACGTGCCGGGGCAGGCCCACCTCCGAGCAGTCGACGGGCGAGCCGTCCGGTGCCCGGCGCTCCGCGACGCACCGCGAGTGCGCATCGATCGGGATCGTCGTCCTGCGCAGGCGCGCCGGATCCACGTCCCGCGTGCCGTCCGCGGACGGGGGCAGACCGATGAGCACCGCGGTCGGTGCCGCCGACCATCCGACGACCGTGGTCACGGACGTCGCGACGTCGTCGTCCACGGGGCACACCGGGGCGTTGACCAGCGCGTTGACCAGCTGGCTCTTGCCCTGCTTGAGCTCCCCGACCACCAGCACGCGGACGTGCGGGTCGTGCAGTCGTCGGCGGGCGTGGCGCAGGCGCTCCAGCAGATCGGCGCGGTCGGCGTCGCCGGACAGCGCCTCGGCGCGGTCCAGCAGGTCCATCAGCGGCAGCACGGTGGCTCCTCCAGGTCGCCGCGCGCACGGGCAGGTGCACAGCGCGCGGCCGACCGGCCCGGGGCCTGGCGGCCCGGGACCGGTCGGTGGTGCGTCGGGTCAGACGTCGACATCGACGAAGTCGTCGTCGGACTGGTCCGTGTACGAGCTGTCGTCGTCGATGAAGTCGTCGTCCGAGTTGTCGGTCGAGCTGTCGTTGCCCGAGTTGTCGACGTCGATGCCGTCGTCGTCGGAGTTGTCGGTGTGGTCGTCGATCGAGTTGTCGCTGTGGTCGTCGACCTCGCTGTGGTCGTCGACGGAGTTGTCCGTCTCGGAGTGGTCGTCGACGGAGTTGTCGGTCTCGGAGTGGTCGTCCGTCGAGCTGTCGTTGCCCGAGTTGTCGACGTCGATGCCGTCGTCGTCGGAGTTGTCGCTGTGGTCGTCGACCGAGTTGTCCGTCTCACTGTGGTCGTCGACGGAGTTGTCCGTCTCGGAGTGGTCGTCGACGGAGTTGTCGGTCTCGGAGTGGTCGTCGGTCGAGTTGTCGTTGTGCGAGTTGTCGTTGTCGACCCCGTCGTCGTCGGAGTTGTCGCTGTGGTCGTCCGTCGAGTTGTCGGAGTTGTCGTTGTACGAGTCGCTCGGGTTGTACGAGTCGGTGATGTTGCCCTGGTTCGAGTTGTCGGTGTTGCCGACGGAGTTCCCTTCGCCGACCACGTTCTCGTCGCCGACGACGACCGTGCCGGAGATGTCCCCGCCTGCCGCCACCCCGCCGCCGGACGCGACCACCGTGTCGAGGTCGAACATCTGGTGCACGTCGCCGTCCGCCCAGATGTTCTGGTTGACCGACGAGTCGACGATCGTGTCCCGGTCGTCGATCGAGGTGGTGTTGTACGTGTACGTCTGGAACACCTGCTGCAGCGCGGGGATCGCGGCGCTCACACCGACGCTCCCGCCTCCGGCCAGCGCCGCCGACGACCCTCCGTCGCTCGCGCCGCCACCGCCACCGCCGGCCGATCCGCCGCCGCCCGTGGACGACTGCGTGGCGCCGAGCGTGTTGCCGCCCGTGGTGTAGTCGCGGTCGAAGCTGGACGGCGACGCGTCCATCAGCACCGGCATGATGTCCTCGATGTCGACGGACGTGATGTCGCCGAGGCCGTGGTCCTCGAGCGTGCCCTGCGGGTCCCTGGCGAAGGCCTCGGCGGTCTCCGGGTCGCGCAGGAGGTTGAGGATGAAGTCGAGCAGGGTGCTCGCGACGCTGGACATGGTGTTCCTCTCGGTCGGAGTGCCGATCCCGGTCGGCTCACGTCGACGCTAGGGAGGCCGTGGCGGGTGTCCATCGGGGGCGTCCCCCCTCGCGCGACCGGGGCACTGGGGGTCCGGGGCGCCTGGTGACCGCGTGGCAGGGGGCGTGGGGCGTGTGCCGGCAGGGGTGAAATCGTCCGGGCCGCGATCGTCGGCACCCCGACGCACCGGACCCGGGGGAGCGGCCTGACCAGCGCCGATGCCCGCGGCGCGCGGCGCACGCAGGCCGTCGGGCATTAGGGGCAATAGGGACGGAAGGTGCTTTTCGCCCGACCGGAGAGCATCATGCGAGGGGGAGGGGGCCCGGCGACGTGGCCGAGCCCGCACCGAACGTACCGACGAGCCGTGCGGCATCGCGCGCGGTCGGCGCAGTGGGGGACGACGGCATGCACTCCGACGACGTGGGCGCCCGTGGGGTGGTCCAGGTGGAACGGTTGCTCCGGACCATCGAGGCGGATCCGCAGGCGCCACGGCTGGTCGCGGTCACGGGTCCGGGCGGGAGCGGCAAGACCCTCGCGCTCCGGTCGCTGCAGACCCTGTACGCGCGCAACGGGAACGGGCGGGGGCGTCCGCGCGACGACCCCGGCGACGGGCCGCTGATCGTCGACGACGTGCACGCGCTCGGTGACGACGCGGTGCGACGGATCGTCACCGCGGCACACCGCCCCGGGGCGCAGGTGACCGTGGCCTTCCGTCCGTGGCCCGTCGAGCGCGGCCTGGGCGAGCTGCGCGACCTCATCGGAGAGCACGGGACGACCGTCAGCCTCGACTCGCTGGACCGGGGTCAGGTCGAGGCCCGCGCGCGCCACCGCCTGGGCCGTGACCTGGACCGTGCGGCCGTCGACGCGCTCACGGCGTGCACCGGCGGCGTGCTGTGCCTCGTGGATGCGGTGCTCGACGGGGCCGACGGCGTCGGGCCCCAGCCGTGGGACCGTCCGGGCGTGCTCGCGGCCTGGGACCCGGTGCGGCGGCTCGCGGGGGTCGGGGACGCCGACCTGCCGCTCATGCGGGACGTCGTGCTGGCGATGTGCCTCGGCGCGCCGGCCGATCCCGGCACGCTGACCACCGTGCTCGGACACGGGCCCACCGAGGTGGCCGAGGCGCTCCAGCACGTCCGGGTCAGCGGCCTGCTGT
Organism: Cellulomonas sp. Root137; assembly: GCF_001426725.1. Taxonomy (NCBI): domain Bacteria; kingdom Bacillati; phylum Actinomycetota; class Actinomycetes; order Micrococcales; family Cellulomonadaceae; genus Cellulomonas; species Cellulomonas sp. Root137. The sequence goes on from NZ_LMFG01000004.1 coordinate 184,551, forward strand.
GCCCGGACGGTTCGGTGGTCCCCGCCGTGCGCGAGGCCGCACTGGCCACCACCTCCCCGGAGCGCAGCGATTCGGTCCTGGCGAACGTGCTCGCCACGCTCGAGGACCACGGGACCCCGGTGCTCGAGATCGTCGGCCGCACCGCGGGCGTCACCGTCCACCACGCCCGGCTGGCCGCGCTGCGCACGCGCGCCGCGTACGAGCAGGTGGACCAGGACCCGGCGCGCGCGGCCAGCCTGTTCGCGGACGCCCTCGCCGCCGGCGCGGACGGCGAGGCCCTCGCCGTGGACCGTGCGCGCAGCGCCGCGCTGGCCGGGGACGTGCAGACCGCGACGAGGCTGGCCGACGAGGCGCTCGCGCACGCCACGGGCGCCCGGGCGGCCGACGCGGCGCGCGTGCTCGGTGCGGCGCTCGCGTTCGAGGGGCTGGAGAGCCACGCCGCTGCGGTCTACCGGCCGCTCGCGGACGCCGGCGACGTCGCCGCGGCACAGCTGTGGTCGCTGGCTGCGCTCGCGACCGGGCGTGCCGCGGGGCAGCACCCCGACTGGCCCGCGGACGGGCACCCGCCGAGCCTCGAGGACGGGTCGCGCGAGGCGATGGTGCGCGGCGTGCAGCAGTCGCTCGAGGGCGACGGGATGGTGGCGCTGCCGACCCTGCTCGAGTCCGCGGCGATGCTGCGCCCACGCGGTCGCGGGGCGTTGCTCCCCGACACCCCGGCGGCCCTCGCCGCGCTGGTGGCCCTGCACTGCGGCGCGAGCGTGCACGCGGTGACGACGCTGCGGGAGGCGATCGCGGCGGGGCTCGGTGGCCCCGTGGCGCAGCCGCGCCACCACCTGCTGCTCGCGTGGTCCTCGATGCTGGACGGGCGCCTGGACGAGGCGGCCGAGGCGGCGTCCCTCGCCGAGCGTGCAGCCGGTGGCCGGTACGGCACGCGCGACGAGCTGTTCGCCCGCGCGATCGACGTGGGGCTGGCGCGCCGGTCCAACGACCTGGCCGCGCTCGTGGAGGTGTGGCCGAGCGCGCTCGACGCGCTGGTGCGGCGGCCGCCGGACCTGTTCGGGCTCCTGCCGCTCGGCGAGCTCGCGGTGGCCGCCGCCCGGCTGAGCGAGGCGGACCGGGTGTCATCGCACCTCGAGCAGGCCGACGCACTGCTCGAGGGACTGGGCCACCCGGTCCTCTGGTCGGTCCCGCACCACTGGTACGGGATCCAGGTCGCGGTCGTGGCGGAGCGGCCCGACTGGCTCGAGCGCCACACCAAGCCCCTCGCCGCCGCGGCGCGGGAGAGCCACTACGCCGAGGTCCTCTCGGACGCGGCCCGGATCTGGCTCCAGGTCCTGGGTGCGCGGGTGGACCCGCCCGCCGTCGAACGGGCCGCCCGGAGGCTCGTCGGCGTCGGCATGGCCTGGGACGGGGCTCGACTCGTCGGGCACGCGGCCGCACGCACGCCCGACCGCGCGTCGATGGTCGGCCTGCTGCAGACCGCCCGGTCGATGCGGCCGGCGCGCGACGACGCACCGGCCCCGGCGCGTCGTCGCCCCCGCACGCCGGTGCCGACGCCCGCGGCGAAGCCGCCCCTCAGCGGGCGCGAGCTCGAGGTCGCGCGCCTGGTCGTGGACGGCCAGACGTACCGGCAGATCGCCGAGCGGCTGTACATCTCCCCGAAGACCGTCGAGCACCACGTCGCGCGCATGCGGCAGCGGCTGGACCTGCACTCCCGTGGCGAGCTCCTGGCCCACCTCCGTGGGCTGCTCGCCCAGGCCCCGGTCGGCTGACGCGGGCCGGCATCGGCCGCGGCGCACGCGTCGCACACATCGCGAGCGGTATCACACCGGTGAAGGGGGGCTCCTGGTGGACATGTACTCAGGGGGAGACATGTCGCAGGTCGCGCACGTCGACGGGCCACCCCGGGGACGGCTCACCCTGCTCGGTGGCTTCCTCCTCGCGATCGACGGTGTCCCGGCGAGCATCCCGGTGGCCGCGCAGCGACTGGTCGCGGTGCTCGCCCTGCGCGGCCGGTGCGGGCGCAGCCGGCTCGCCGGGGAGCTCTGGCCGGAGACCACGGAGGACCGCGCGCTGGCCCGCCTCCGCACCACCATCTGGCGAGCCCACCTGCAGGCGCCCGGGCTCGTCGCGCCGGACCACGACGCGCTCGCGCTCGCGGGGTCGGTCGACGTCGACGTCACCGACCTCGTGCGGTCGGCCCACGAGCTGATGGACGGCCGCAGCACCCTGCCCGTCGAGCGCGTGCTCCTGTACGTCGAGGGCGACCTCCTGCCCGACTGGTCGGACGAGTGGCTCACCGCGGAGCGCGAGCGCCTGCGCCAGCTGCGCCTGCACGTGCTGGAGACCGTGGCCGCCCGGCTCGCGGCCGAGGGGCTGTTCGGCATGGCGATGGAGGCCGCGCTCGCGGCACTGCGCTCCGACCCGCTGCGGGAGAGCGCCCACCGCGCGGTGATCCGGATCCACCTGGCCGAGGGGAACCTCGCGGAGGCGGTGCACGCCTACCGGCAGTGCCAGTCGCTGCTGGCCCGCGAGCTCGGCGTCGCGCCCTCGGAGGAGGCCGCGCGGCTGGTGGCCGCGCTACCCGCCCTCCGGTGACCTCCCGTCGGACGCCCGGCGCACCCGGTCGGTCGCGTCCCGCAGCGCACCGAGGACCGTCGCGCGGAAGCGCTCGCCCGGGTCGGGGGCGTCGACGAACGCCCGGCGGAGCCGGTCGGCCTCGGCCTCCGCGGTGGCGCGCACGTCGTCGTCGGCGGAGTCGAGCCGCGTCGCCAGGCCGCGCACCGCCACCTCGGCGTCGGCCAGCGCCGCGACCAGCCGCCGGGGATCGGCGAGCAGCTCGTCCGGTGTGCAGCCGACCCGGTCCGCCAGCCACGTCAGGCCGGGTCCGTGCTCGCTCACGGGCCGAGTCGGCCGGTCAGCCAGGCGGCCTGCTCCGGGTCGTGCGGCAGCCGCAGCGTCTCGGACTCGCCCAGCGGCGCGTCGACGGGCACCGGCCGTCCCCCGGAGTCCGCCCAGGCGATCCCGTCGACGAACGGGTCGGCGTCGGCCCGGCCCGTGACCTTCAGCTCGCCGCCGACGGTCTCGACGAGCAGTGCGGCGCCGAACGAGCCACCGTCGGTGTCGTACGCACCGCTCACGAGGGCGAGCCAGCCGTCGCCCGACGCCAGCCGGGCGACCGCGAAGAGCGTCGAGCCGGCACGCTCGCCCGGGTCCTTCGTCGCCTGCGGGGAGGTGCCGCCCGGCACGGCCGAGCGCCCTGCCTGCGGTCCGAGGGGTAGCCCGCCGCTCGACGCGTAGAACGCCGACGCCCGTCGCACCGCCTCGAGGTAGACGTCGTCGTCGGGTTCCCCCGACGCCGCGCGCAGGACCGCCGTGTCCGCCGCGAGGAACTCCTCCGCGAAGGCCACGACGTCGGTCAGCCGTTGATCAGTAGCCACAGGTCCGCTCCAATCGGCCACGTCCCGCCGGGTCCGACGGGATCGGTGAACTCCCACTCGTACATCACGCCGGTGATGCGCATGAGGTCGGGGTGCACCTCACCGGCGTTGATCTTGGCCCGGATCTCGGCGGCGAGGTCGCGTCCTGCATCGGCCGGGAACACTCCGGCCTGCGTGATCTCGGCCAGCGCCGCGGGGTCGAGCAGCGCGCCGAACGAGACGTTGACGGTCATCGTGAACGTCACCTCCGTGGCGTCGAGGCCGTTCTGCCGCGCCCAGTTGGCGATCTGCGTCCCGATCCGGCGCTCGGCGGCGCGCATGACGTTCTGGTTGTAGTGCGCGCTGGCGGTCACCAGGTTGCCACCCGCCGACCAGCCCGACCCGCTGAACTCGTCGGCGATGATGTGCGACCGGTCGAACCCGTTGTTGCTGCGGAACGCGGGTGAGTCCTCCGTCTCGCCGCGTCCCCGCTCGGACCGGAACCGCAGGTTCTTGCCCTCCACGCTGATGGTCAGTCCGGCATTGGTGTCGCGCGTGATGACGAAGTGCTGCCCCGCCTCGGTGTCGTAGGTGATCGTCCGCACCCCGTTGACGTCGCTGTACGCGATCGTCAGCGGCTTGAACCGTTCGTGGTCCGGCACCCTGCCGGTGGGCCACGTGATCGAGCCGCCGCCGGCGCTGCTCCAGCGGAACGAGATGTCCGCGACCTTGGTGCGCCACCGCTCCTGCACGGTCGGCCCGACGGTCGCCGCGGCGATCCGGGTCAGGGCCTCCGTGCGCAGGTTGGTCACCGCGGCCTGGCCGTACGCCTGCCGGAAGTTCCGCTGCACCGAGTGCGGTGGGCTCGTCTGCGTGAAGACGTAGGACGAGAACGCGCCGGAGTCGACGGACCGCTGCCCCGGTGCCGACTGGAAGTAGGGGAGCAGGAGCCGGTGCTGTCCCGGGTCGGCGATCACCGACTGCGCACCGGCCCCGCTGCCGTCGAGCACCGTGTCGGACCAGAGGCGGGTGTCCGACGGCTGGTTGCCGATGGTGAACTCGGCGAGCCGGGCGCGCCACCCGGCGAGGACCTCGTCGACGCGCCCGGACCCCTGCGTCGGCAGCAGGGAGGCCATGTCCGCGAGCCACTGCTCGGTGGCGCCCTCGCCCTCGAAGATGCCGAACAGCTCGTCGAGCATCGTCGCGACGGAGCGTTCCTCGGCCTCCAGCGCCGCGTCGGACGGTGGCTCCACCTCGTCGGTCGGGTTGGCGGTCGCCGCGACGAACTCGGGGGCGAGCGCGTCGGCCGTCGTCTCCGCGGTGCTCACGGCCGCGGCGAGGGCGTCGAGCTTGGTCGTCGTCGACGGCCGGATGGCCTCGGGCAGCTCGCCGACGCGTCCCCGCCACTCGGCGACCTTGCTCTCGATCGGCAGCACCGCCGACGCCACCATCAGGGTGGCCGACGTGCCCTCGACCTGGACGAACACCCGGTGCGACTCCCCGCCCGCGGAGAACCGCACCGTGGCGCCCAGCTCCTCGTCGTCGTTGCCGTCGCCCTCCTCGCCCTCCTCGCCGCCCAGGCCCAGCGCGCGCAGCAGGGCCCGGCCCCGCTCGGCGAGGAAGCCGATGACCAGGTCCATCACGGAGTAGACCCGGGCCTGGAGCGCGACGATCACCTCGGCGACCTGGTTGGGCAGGCCGCTCAGGCTCAGCAGGCCGGCGAAGAAGTCGATGACGGGCGGGATGAGCATCGCCAGCGACTGCTCGACCGCGTTGGCGAGGCCTCCGATGTTGCCGGCGACGACGTCGGCCATGCCGTTGACCACGGCCTCGACGAAACGGAAGATCCGCGCGGCGTTCCGGAACACCCATGCCGCCACGTCGTAGATCGCCTTGATCGCCTGCGCCGCGGCACCCGCCGGGTTGAGCATGCCGATCACCCGGATGACCACCTGGGTGATGAGCGTCTCGACGAGGTAGTCGATCGCCGCCTCGAGGATCGTCTGCACGATCATCTCGGGCGTCAGCTGCTCCTTGATCATGTCGACGATGCCCTGCGGCCCCTGCTCGATGAGCAGGGAGATCAGCTGCCACGCGGCCTCGATGATCTCCACGTTCTGCTCGCCGACGTGCCGGACGAGGATCTCCCGCACCCGCGGCCAGGTGATGCCCATGAGCTGGAGCGCGAACGTGAACAGCGACCGGGGGGAGAAGTCGGTCGGCATCGGGATGGGTGCCTCGAGGCCGGAGAACAGCCAGTTCCAGAACCCGGCGAGCATGTGCGTGCCGAAGTTGTCGAAGAACTGCTGGAAGCCCTGCTTGATCCCGGCGACGAGGTTGTTCGCGAAGCCCACGGGGTCGTCGGCGATGTCCGAGGCGACCTGCTGGATGCGTGCGACGAGGGCCCAGAACGCGCCCGGCGGGATGTTCACCAGGGTCAGGAGGCCGTTGATGATGGCCTTGACCGGGTCGTCGATGAACTCCTCGATCGCCGCGGCGATGCGTCCGAGGACGCCGCGCGCCGCGTCCCGGGCGGCCTCGGTGGCCTCCTGCGCCTCCGCGACCGCGGTCAGGGCGGCCCGCGAGACGTCCCGGACGAAGCTCGTCTGCGCCGCGGTGGCCTGGGCGCTGAGCCCGTCGAGCATGCCGCTGAACCGTGCCCGCTGCTGGGCGACCCACTCCGGGAACTGCTCCTCCATCTCGGTGAACGCCGCGTCGATGTCCTCCCGGGCCTGGGCGATGATCGCCTGGGCCGCGGCGACGACCGCGTTGACGTCGGTCGAGATCTCGAGCAGGAGCTCGCAGACGTCGTCGCCGAACTGCCGCTCGGCCCGGTCGTACTCCTCCTCCACCCACCCGGGCAGGCCGAAGACCGCGTCACCGATCCCGACGACGAACCCGTCGACGCCGGAGTGCCGCTCCTCGATCCACGCCGCCACGCGGTCGAGCGAGTCGTGGAACTCCTGCGACAGGCGCGTCAGCCCGGCGGTCCACCGCGCCATCGCGGTCCGGCTCAGCGGCTCGAGCAGCGTGGTGACCTGCTGCTGCGCGGTGGTGAAGATCGTGTCAGCGCGCTGGGCGACCGAGTCGCGGGTCTGCTCCTCGCCCTGCACGGCCTCGCCCTGGCCGCCGGCGACCGAGCCGACCGTGCCCGCCCGGGCGGCCAGGAGCGCCTGGGTCGCCCGGGACTGGAGCTCGGCCATGTCCGCCTGCGCGCTCGCGATCGCGGCGTCCTGCTCCGCGGCGAGCTCCTGGGGGGTCTGCGCGGCCAGCTCCCCGAGCTCTCCCCGCGAGTCCCGGACGGTGGCGAACGGGGCGTCCGGGATCTCCTGGGTCACGGGGGTGTCGATGCCGGAGTCGGCGATGCGCTGGTCCGTCGCCTCGACGTCGGCGTCGAGCGACAGGTTCTCCGCCGGGATCGGGTCGGGTGCGGCGCTCGCGGCGTCGACGCCCATGCCGGGGCTCGACGGGTCCGGGCTGACGACCGGCGTGGGGGTCAGCGCGGGCGACCCGGCCGGGGGGTTGTCGAGGTCCGCGTAGCTGCCCTGGACCTCGCCGACCTGCCCCTCGACGGACCCGGAGATCGTCTCGCCCGCGGTCTGCGCCGCGGCGGTGGGGTCGGCGGTGAGCAGGTCGTCCTCGTCGACGGGGCGCTGCTCGAGGATCGCGACCCGGATCCGTTCGCACAGCTCGACGATCTCCGGGCTCGGGGCGGGGCGCTCGCCGAGCGCGGCCGCCAGGTCCTCGCGGGCGCGGGCGGCCGTCTCCGCGACCGGCTCCGTGACCGCGCCGCGCGCGTCGGCGACGTTCTCCTCGGCGGTCGGGAGCGTCCGGGCCGCGGTCGCGGCGCCGCCCGCTCCGCCTGCGACGCCACCGGCTCGGGCCTTCGCCGCAGGCCCGGGCTCGGTCGGGGCGGGCGGCATGAGGAGCTCGACCTCGACGGCCGGTGCGGGTTCTCCCTCGGCCGCGCCCTCCGGCGGCTCGGCGGGTGCGGGTTCTCCCTCGGCCGCGCCCTCTGCCGGGGCCGGTTCCGAGGCGGCGGCCTCCTCGGCCGTGGGCACCACCGCGGGCGTCTCGGGCACCGTCGCCGCGACCGGTTCCGTCGAGGCGGCGGGAGCCTCTCCCGCGCCGGGGGCCGGCTGCGGGGGAGGGGCCGGCGGGGTGGGGTCGACCGCGCCGACGATCCCGGCCAGGGCGGCCCGGATCGCGGCGTCGAGCAGGGCGGCGGTCTCCGGGCTGTCGGGTCCGTACCGGCCGGGCGCGAAGAAGAGGTCCGTGTCGGAGACGAACGCCGGCGCGGACTCGACGGGGGAGTCGGGGTGCGCGCGCAGCCCGGTGACGTCCCAGCCGCGCAGCCCGCGGAACAGCTCGACGACGCGCGGCTCCAGCGGCAGCCCGGGAGGCAGCGCACCGTCGGGCAGCGCGATCGTGGCGCCGGTGTCCGTCCGGGACGCGGTCAGCCCCTCCGTCGCCGTGAGGGCCACCTCGGCGCCCACGGGGGACAGGTCGAGGGCGAGCGTCGTGCCGCGCAGGCTCACCGCGGGCGCGGCCAGCGCGCCGCCGTCCCAGCCGGCGACGGACCAGGTGGTCTCGGCCACCGGCAGGCCCAGGAGCGTCACGACGCCGCGCATGGCGACGGTGCCGTCCAGCGTCCCGTCGGCGCGGAACCCGGCCCGGCCGCTCAGGTCGACGAACGGTGCCGCTCCGGTGAGCAGCACGTGACCGCCGTCGACCCCCCACTCGGCGTGACGCGCGGTGAGGCCGCCCGCCGGCACACCGAGCTCGACGACGCTCTGGTCCGCGGCCGGACGCGGCACCCTGAGCAGCGGTTCGGGGGCGGGGGGTGCCGGGCCGGGGCTCGTCGCCCGGCTCGCGGCACCGTGCTCCGTCTCCGGAGCCGCGGCGACGGCCGGGGCACTCACCGGACCGTCCGTCCGGCCTTCTCGAACTGCCGGTGGATCCCGCTGACGAGGTACTCCTGGGTCACCACCCGTCCGTCGGCCGCCGCGAGGTAGGCGGCGTCGAGGCTCGCGTCCCGGATCTGGGCACCCGAGAGCGCGTAGCGCTGCGCGAGCGCGTCGAGGTCGACCGTGCGGGCCACCGGCAGCTCGCGCGGGAGCACCGACCGCCACAGCCGGGACCGTTCGCCCGGTCCGGGCTCCGGGAACTCGACCATGACGTGGATGCGCCGCTGGAACGCCTCGTCGATGTTGGACAGCAGGTTGGTGGTCAGGACGACGACGCCGGGGTGCGCCTCGATCCGGGACAGCAGGTAGGAGACCTCCTGGTTGGCGTACCGGTCGTGCGAGTCGCTGACCTCCGTCCGGCGGCCGAAGACCGCGTCGGCCTCGTCGAACACGAGCATGCAACCCTCGCGCACCGCCCGGTCGAACACCCGGGCCAGGGCCTTCTCGGTCTCGCCGATGTACTTGGACACCAGGGCCGACAGGTCGACGAGGTACGCGGGCAGCCCGGTGGAACGCGACAGGGCGGCCGCGGTCATCGTCTTGCCGGTCCCGGGCGGGCCGTGGAAGAGGGCGACCAGGCCGGAGGTGTTGTCGTGGTGCCGCCCGAACCCCCAGGTGTCGACGACGAGGTCACGGTGCGCGATGCGGTCCGCGAGGTCGGCGACCCGGCGCCGGGCGGGGCCGGGCAGCACCACGTCGTCGAGCGTGTGCACCGTGGCCAGCGGCCGTGCCGGGAAGTCCGCGGAGGCCGTCGCCGGCTCGGGCGGCAGACCGAGCGCCCAGCGGACCAGCGCTGGGTCCGCGCGAAGCCGGCCCGACAGGTCCCCGGGTGGGTCGAGCGTGAGCAGCCCCGAGGCGAGCAGGGGGGCCCCCGACGACAGCAGGGCGGCGGCGTCGAGCCGGCCGGCGAACGTCCGCGCGACGAGGGTCCGGGCCACCTCGCCCGTCAGCCCCACCGCGTCACGCCGGTCGGTCAGCTCGGCGAACCGGAGGTCGAACTTCTCGTCCACGTGCGGCGCGATCGCGGCGACCAGCACGAGCGCCTCCGCGGCGGACAGCCCGGCGTCGGCGATCACCCGGGCCAGCGGCGCCTGCCCCCGGTACCGCGCGAGGTCCGGGATGCCCTCGTCCGCGGCGTCGAGGCCGAGCAGCCGACCGGCCGGGCCGGCGCGCCGTTCCTCGAGCCGGACGGCGACGACCGCCTCGAGCGCCTCCAGCGCGGTCCGCAGCTCGGCCGCGTACCGAGCGGGCTCGGCGGTCATGGCCGAAACCGGACGGACAGCACGGGGGTCCACGGGAGGCGCAGCACACCGAGCGGGTAGGGGAGCAGCGGCAGCACGACGTCGAGGGGCGCGGTCCGCGCGACGAGCACGGCGGGGTCGTGGTCGACGTCGAGCAGGCCCGCGCGCAGCAGCCAGGAGGCGCGCACGAACCCGTCGGACGAGCCCTCGAACCCGGGCAGCAGGGCGACGAACCGGTGCAGGACGTCGTCGGCCGCCGCGCGCACCTCGTCCGCACGGCCGAGCGGGACGAGGACCGCAGCCGGCGCGGCGTCCTGGGGCGCCCCCGCGAGGAAGCGCACGAGCGGGTCGTCGACCAGGTCGGGGTCGTCGGGGTCGGCGAGCGCGGCCAGCGCGACCCGGCGTGCGTGGCTGGGCTCGGCTCCGGGGTGCAGGTCGGAGGCGAGCCGGCACAGGTCCACCAGCCACGGGTAGGTCAGGACGAGGCCGGCGCAGCGGGTGACCCCGGTCGGCACGACGTCGGCGTCGGTCGCGACCGGCCCGGACAGGGCGTGCAGCGCGCGTGCCGCCGCGGCCACCGTGTGGGCGGCGGTGGTGGTGACTGTGTCGTCCGGGATGTCGTCGCCGCGCTCGGTCGCGGGAGCGGGCTCTCCGGCGCGCGCGGGCACCGGGCGACCCGGCGGCGCCACGGTCGGCGCGGCGCCGGGTCCGGTCCCGGGGAGCCCGAACCTGAGCCGGCCCGCCGCCCGCTCCAGGGCCGCGACGAGCGTGCGGGCGCGCTCCGGGCCGACGAGCCGCAGCACGGCGGCTGCGACGTCGGGCTCGGTGAGGGCACCGACCAGACCCGGCGGCATCGGCGTCCCGCTGCCGGCCGCGAGCCACGCCGACACGGCGTCCGCGAGGGCGGCGAGGTCGGGGGCTGCGCGCACCGGCGGCGTGCCGTCCGCGGCGGGGAGCGGGTCGGTCCCTTCGCCGGCAGGGTCGCCGTCGTCGGCTGCTCGGGCGCGCAGCCGGGCACCCGCCGCGAGCGCCGCCTGCCGGATCCCGTCGGCCCACAGGATCGCGAGCGTCGCGTCGTCGTGGTCGCCCGGGTCGGGGAGCAGCACCGTGAGCCGGTCGAGCTCCACGTCCGCCAGGTCCGCGAGCGCGCGGTCCAGGGCGCCGGGCAGGGTCCGTGCCGCGACCGTGGCGAGCCGGCGCGCATCGCCTCCGCGGATGCGCAGCCGGTCCACCACGACGTCGGTCATCCGAGCATGCCCTTCATCGCGTTCAGCTGGCCGTCCAGCTCCTTGCCCAGGGACGCGTCGATGCCGGCGGACTTGATCGCCGTGCGCAGCGTGCCCATCAGCCGGACCGCCGCCTCGCCGATCGCCTGCGGCTCCCCGCCGGCCGCCGCCTCCTCGAGCGTCGAGGTGGCACGCGTGGCCTCCCCGATGTGCCGCCCGAGCGCCTCCTCGTTCTCGGGCGTGACCAGGGTTGCCAGCCCGTTGGCCAGGCTCCCGGCGAACTCGACCATCCCCTGCGCGATCCCGGTGTCCAGCTGTCTCGTGGCGCGGGTCAGCCCGACACCCCTGACGATCACGTCGAGCTGGCCGTCGTGCACGGCGAGGCGCTGCTGCATGTCGTCCAGCCGGAGGTTGCCGATCTCGAGCTCGACCCGCGACCGGACCTGCCCCTCGATCGTCGCCCCCAGGTCCTTCTGCCACTGCTCGGTCGTCTGCTGGAAGCCCTTGAACCCGACGATGTCCTGGGCCAGACCTCCCACCTGGGCGGTGACGACCTGGAGGCCCCCGGCCTGCACCTCGGTGGCCGCGAGCGCCTCGGTCGCCATGCTGGTGACGGCCGGCAGCGCGGTGCCGAGCTCGCGCGCGCTGTGCGCGGCGGGGATCCGCCCCAGCGCGGTGACCTTGTTGTTGGTGCCCGCCGTGAGCACGATCGTGTCGGCCTTGTTGAACGACGCTCCCGGCGTGTAGCCCGGCTGCGCCGCGGCCTGTGCGGCCGTGAGCACCAGGACGTTCGGCGTGCCGCCGAGCTCGGTGACCTTCGCCTCGAAGGACGACTTCGCGATCCCGGCGTCCCGGCCGAGCGCGGGCAGCCCTCCGATGACCTCCGTGCCGAAGTACGACCACGGGTCCGTGTGGTAGAGGTCCGTCACGACCTCGTCGATGTGCAGGTACACGTCGGGCGGGTTCCAGATGGGCCCGAGCGGATCGATGTGCCAGGGCTCCGCCCACTCGTCGGGGAACTCCAGCGGGGGGTAGTAGATGTTCTGGCAGGTGCCGCCCACGAGGATCATCCCGTGCGGGCAGAGAGGGAAGACGATGATCGGGCCGTCGTCGTCGTCCTCCACGGGCGGCGGGTCCGGCGGCGCGTACCCGGAGATCAGGCTCTCCACCAGGTCCACCCAGACACCGCACGGTGAGCTGCAGCCGCCGCCGGTGAGCGCGAGGCTCAGCCCCTTCGGCGGCTCCCACGCGTGCCGGTAGGCGCAGTCCCACACCCACGCGCTGCCCACCAGACGCACCCAGCCGAGCACGACCCCGGGCCGCGTGGTGGTGCGGTCGCAGTCCGTCGACATCAGCGCCCGGCAGCGCAGCAGGTCGAGGGTCGCGAAGAGCACCTGGTTGAGGAAGCCGGCCTTGTACCCCTTGACCCCGGCGAGGTCGGCGGGCGCGATCGACGTGCCCTGGAGCTTGGTGATCAGCGCCGGGTTGATCAGCGGGCTCCCTCCGTTGTTCAGCCGCGCGACGAGCGCGTCCCGCAGGGTCACGTAGGAGCCCTGCGGCGCGGACGTGAGCGAGAGCCGCATCGGCTCGACGGTGAGCAGGGTCTCGTTGGCGAAGTCGAAGCGCGGACCCGTGATGCGGCCGGCCACGACCCGCAGGGCGACCGCGCGGGTGTGCAGCTCGGCGTGCCCCTCGCAGTCGGCCTCTCCGCAGTCGGGCGCGGGCTCGGCGGTGTCGGTCGACTCCAGCACGACGGAGAACCCGCCGGCCGCGGGGGCCACGAAGTCGAACGAGCCGGACGAGAGCGCTGGCGGCAGGGCGATCGACTGGGGCGCGGGCAGGATCAGAGGCTCGCCCGTCTGGTCGATCGCGAGGCCCCCGTCGATGGTGAGGGTCGTGCTGGTCACCACGCCGCCGAGCCCGCAGTTCACCCCGAAGCCGACCAGGCGGCCGAGCAGCCTCGAGCGGCCGTTGGTGAAGGCGCGCAGCTGGTTGAGGTCTGCGGCGGTGAGGGTCTGCCCGCCGTCGAACACCGGGTACTGGTTGTCGGGCATGGTGGCGCTCCTTCAGTCCTCGCTGGGCAGGTGCCCGACGTCGAGCCGGTCGATGCTGCGGCCCTCGTCGATGCACTCCCAGATCCGGATGCCGTTGGCGTGGTCGATGAACGAGGTGATCGAGCAGAGCAGGGCGCGCAGGTCCGCCCGGTAGAGGTCGACCGCCGCCTGGAAGGCCGCGACCTGCTCGGGGGTCGGGTCGGCCGGCAGCACGGGCGGGTCCGGGACGGCGAAGTCCGGGTGGGTCCAGCAGACGCGCAGCAGCACGTGCGCCGGTGCGTACCAGTCGACGAACTCCGCGGCCTCGTGGCGTCGGCGGTAGTCGGAGAACTGCGACGTCGACGGGACGAAGAGCGTGCCGGTGAGCTCCGGGTCGACGATCTGCGGGCCGGGCACCTTGAAGTGCTCCAGCAGGTACGGCCGCGCATCGGCGGCGATTCCGAAGGCCAGGCAGAACCAGTCGAGGAACCCGCGCGGCGTGCCGCGGCGCCGCCAGATCCGGGCCGCCTTGGCCAGGAACGTGCGCCGCTGCGCGACACCGGCCTCGTCGAGCCCCCACGACGCGGGGAAGGCGAACGCGGCCCACGTGGCCACCTCGTCGTAGGCGGACAGGTACGCGTCGACGAGCGCGTCGCGTCCGGCGTCGAGCGGCAGGTCGGTGGGCCAGCGCAGCGCGGCCTCCGGGCCCAGCACGAGCGACAGGTCGTCGAGCCGCTCGAGGTACGCGTGGTTGAGCTCGTCGGCCAGGCCGAGGAACGCGTCGATCTGCGCGAACGACGCCGCGTCGTCCTGGTAGACGGCCGGCAGGTACTGGGCGAGGCGGGTGTAGTCGGCGCTAGCCATCGCTGCACCCCCCGGAGAGCGCGAACCGTACCCGCAGGCACTGGACGTCCGCGAGCTCGGGCACGCAGTCGGCGTCGAGCGGCACCGACCCGGCGGTGGACCCGACGAACGGCCCGGTGCCCGCCCGGATCGACAGCAGCTCGACGCCGAGGATCGCGGGGTCGGCGACGATCGCGGCGACCACCTCGGTGAACCGGATCGCCTCGCCGGGCGTCCACCCGGCGGTCGGCTGGTCGACGCGCGGCCACGGCCCGTCGATCAGCGGCCCCGTCGCCGGGGCCGGTCGGCTCTCCGGGCGGCCCGCCGCGAAGTACGCCGCGACGCGTGCCAGCGCCCCGCCGACCGTGCTCGCGCGGTCCGCGCCCACACCGGTGACGAGCGTGCCCTGGAGCACCACCGGGCAGACCTTCAGCAGCGTCGCCCCGACCTCGTCGCAGATCATCCGCCGCGGGTCGAGCGGGTCGAGGGTGTCCTGCCAGGTGGGGTGCGGCTGGTCGACCTCGGTGCCGACCGCCGTGCGCAGGACGTCGGTGAGGAACACGGGCGTGGTCGCCCAGGAGGCCGCGGGCACCTCCGGGGGCCGGGACATCCGCTCGACCACCAGCGTCACCGACCCCGCCGTGGGCACGGCGATGGCCTGGGGCCGGCCGTCCCACCCGATGCCGACCAGCCGGCCGGGCACCGCCCACGCCCGCAGCACCTGGGGGTGCGTCCGGGCGCGCCGCGCGTAGTCGGCGTCGGTGACGGGCTCGCACGTGAGGGCCTGGAGCGGGTGCGGCGGCCAGACCCGGGACGCACCGTCGGTCTCCTCGAGGTCCTCGGGGACCACGCCCAGCGGGACGGGTGCGGCGGCCATCGCGAGGTCCACCTCGTCGGGGGACAGGCCGGCGGTGGCGAGCTCGGCCCGGACGACGGTGGCCGCCGGGGCCGTGGTCGCGGCGAGGATCGCGTCGAGGCGGTCCAGCATCGCCGCGGCGGACCGGCGGCGGCGCTCCCGCCGGACGACCGCGGCGAGCTCGTCCGGCCAGAGCGGGAGCACGACCGCGAGCTCCGTGGCGGCGCGCGCGTCGCGCTCGGCGACGCTCCCGCCGGTGGTGCGCTGCGCGTCGACGGCGTCGGCGACGACGTCCGTGAGCTCGTGCGCCAGCCGGCGCACCAGCCCGGCGCGCAGCAGCGCCACCGCCACCGGCGTCTGCGCGGCGGTGAACGTGCCGGTCCAGGGCGCGCGCGAGAGGAGCGCGAACGCGTCGCCGGGCGACGCGCACCGGCGCACGAGCGGTTCGAGCACGCGGGCGACGGAGCGCGCGGGGCTGCCGGGCGCGGGGGACGCGAGCACGTCCGCGACGACGGCGGTCGCACCCGGTGGCAGGGTCGCGTGCCAGTGCCGGTCCGGCGCGGGCTCCCACGCGGCGACCTCGAGCGGCCACGTCGAGGGCCGGGTGGCGGTGCGGTAGTGCAGGTCGGCGAGCCCGAAGGCGGCCGCCTCGGCGAGGGTCACGCCGGGATCGATCGCGTTGTGGTCGCTCCACGTCGTGGCCGAGCCTGCGCCGAGCGCGGCCATGAGCCGCACGCGGACGCCCTCCCAGTCGGCGTCGGGGGCGACGGGGGTGAAGGTGCGGACCGGTTCGACGCTCACAGCTGCTCCTGCACGGCGATGGTGTGGGCGGCGGACGAGCAGAACAGGCCGCGGCACGCGTCGACCTCGACCAGCTCCGTGACCAGCCCGTCGGGACCGCGCAGCGTCACGGTCTGCACCGTGTCGACCTCGGGCAGCCCGTCGAGGAACGCCTCGAGGGAGGACCGGAACAGACCGCGACCCCACCGGGTCGGCGTGGTGCTGCCCGGGTGCAGCCAGGCCTCCAGCGCGGTCTCGACGGCGGAGCGGCCGGTCAGGGCCGCGACCCCGCGGCGCAGCAGGATGCTCGTGGTCACCTGGACGGGGGCGAACAGTGCGCACAGCACGGTGGGCTCGGCGTGCAGGCCGGTCATCGGCGCGAGCACGTCGGTGATGCGGCCCGCGAGGCTGACCGAGGGGCGCGGCGCGGGGTCCAGCGGACGGTCGGGGAGGACCACGAGGCCGACGCTGCCCGGGCGCCGCACCCCGCCCGGTCCGGTGTGCGGCAGGCAACGCACGGCCGCCACCTCGGGGAACTCGACGGACACGACCTCCTCGTAGTCCCACGCCGTCACCGCACGCCCGCGGTGCCGGGCGAGGGCGGACGCCCGTCGGCGGTAGGCGACGTCGCCCTCGGGTCCGCGACCCCGGACACCGGCGAGGTTGGTGACCTTCTTGACCCCGGGGACGGGCCACAGCGTGCCCTTGATGGTGCCGGGCGGCAGGGCGGTCGCCGGGCTCGGGTCGGCGGCCGGATCGGGCGCCTGACTGAGGTAGGTGGCGACCACCGCGTCGGGGGTCACGGACGTGACCACCCCCACGCGGTCCGGGGCGTCGGTGACCAGCCGCACCCAGCGTCCGGTGTCGGCGGACACCGCCGTGCAGCCCACCGCCCAGGTGAGCGGGGCGACGAAGCGCAGCAGGCCGGACTCGCGCAGCAGGCGGGACCCGTCCGCCACCGGCAGCGGGTGCCACGCGGTGCCGCCCCACCACTCCCAGCGCGCACCCTCCGGGTCCGAGCTGGAGCCGCACGGCGCCGCCGACTCCACCCCGAGGTACACCGAGACGGTCGACCCGAGTGCGGCGTCGGGCAGCTCCAGACCGATCGCGACCATGCCGGTGTCGCCCGTCGGGGAGACCGACCGGGTGAACGGCTGGAACGCGCCCGACCCGGACTGGGTCGTCGTTGCCCAGCCGTTGAGCGCCTCGACCTTCGTCGCCGCCACCGCGGCCGTCGTGTACGTCAGCGTGATCCGGGAGACGATCGGCGGGACCGGCGGCGTGGGCATGGTCGGCGTGTCGCCCGCCACGGCACCGGTGGCGAACGCCGCGATCTTCTCCTGGTACTCGGTCCACCCGAAGTCGCCCTCCGAGAGGAAGGCGCGCACCAGGTGCCCGCGCTCGCCGCCGACCACGGTGGCCTCGGAGGCGATGGCGCCGCTGACGGTCGCGGCCGTGAACCCGGTGAGCTGGGCACCGACGTCCTTGAACGTCTGCCAGTCGCCGTCCACCCGGCGCTGCCACTCCACGTGCGGCGTCGACGAGGTCGAGACCAGGCCGGCGACGTGGTCGAACGCGTCCTGGACCTGCTCGGAGATCGTGCCGCCCCAGCTGTCCTGCAGGTAGCTCATGCTCACGGCGATCTGCTCGGCGACGTAGCCGGGGACGCCGCTGCCGCCGACGGCGGAGGTGAGCGTCGAGCCGCCCTCCTGCATGACCTGGATCGACACGGTCACGGTGGCGAGCGGCTTGCCGAACGCCTCGTCGCTGCGCAGGTAGAGGGCGTCACCCCGCTTGGCGACCGCCCCGAACGGCTGGATCTCCTTGGTCACGTCGAGGAGGCCGTCGTTGAGGTACGCGGCCTGCGGTGTGATCGCCGTCCGGCCGGTGACCTGCAGCTTCGCCTGCGTGAACGCGAGCGCGGTCGGCAGCGCGTGCTCGGGCGGGATGCTGGCCTCGAGCCACGGGTCTCCCGCGACGTCGTCGGGCAGGCCGCACCCGAGGGTCAGCACGACCGTGACCTGGTTGCCGACCACGAAGCCGGCACCTAGCCCGACCGACCCGTCCGCCCGCGGGTAGCGCCAGATCGCGGCGGCGAGGCCCGCGGCGGACGCAGCCCCCGTGAGGGTGACGCGGACGGTCATGACCCCGCCCTCGAACGCGAGCACCGGGCTGGACAGGCGCAACCGGTGCGGTGCGGGGATGCCGGTGGACACGGTCAGCGGGTACGGCTCCGCCTGCGCGATCCGGCCGGGGAGCCCGGTCGGGTGGCCGCCCGGCGCCAGGCCGCGCACCGCGGTCACCGTGGCGCCGTGCGCGGTGAGCGCGTCGTCGGTGGTGTAGCGACGCTCGGTGCCGAACGCGTCCTTGCCGCCGCGCAGCACGGTGCCCTTCGCGACGACCGCGGGCGCCAGCTTCGGGTCGACCGTCGCGTGCGCCACCACGGTGTCCGGCAGCACGGGCAGCCGCGGGATCGCGAGGATCCCGTCGAGCCAGTCGAGGTGCGCGCGGTCGGGGAGGGTGTCGCCGTGCGCGTCGAGCTCGGGGTACTCGTGCGCGAGCGCGTCGAGCAGGGCGCGGTCGGGGTCGCCCGGACGGGACAGGTCGGCGTCCTGCGGCCCGGTGAACAGGACGTCGCGCCAGGTGTGGTCCGCGTCGTAGGGGGCCAGGCCGGCGGCGCGGGCCAGGGCCGCCCGGACGTCCTCGGGGGCGCGGCTCACGACGGACCCGCCACGAAGAACGGGATCACGAGGTTGTCCGGCCGCGAGTGCCGGTCGAGGCGGTACGCGATGCGCACGTCGATCCGCTCGTCGGCCTCGCCCGCGGGGACCGCCTCGACCGCGTCGACGATGACCCGGGGCTCCCACAGCAGCAGCGCGCGCTCGACGTCGTGCGCGAGCCGGTAGCAGACGTCGGTGGTCCGCGGCTCGAACACGTACCGGTCGACACCCGCCCCGAGCGTCGGCCGCATCACGCGGGCGCCCACCTCGGTGCGCAGCAGGACGCGCATGGCCTCCTGGACGTGCGGGACGCCGTCGGAGGTCGCCAGCACCGCCGCGGCGGCACCCTCGGCCAGGTCCCAGCGCGGCGGGAACCCCCAGCCGCGCCCGAGGTGCGGGTCGTCGCCGTAGGTCATGCGATCACCACCGTCGGGCAGCCCACCGCGACGCTGGCGCCGCACGCGCACGCGTCCGAGGCGCGCAGCGCCGGTCGCCCCGAGATCATCACCGTCGCCGACCCCGCGACGAACGGCGTGGACGGCAGGTGGGAGGGCGGGGGGATCGGGCACGCGTGCATGTCACCGAGCACCGCGGCCGGCATCCCGCCCACCAGCACCGTCGCCACGCCGGGGCCCACGACGGTCCCGCCGTGCACCGTGGGGTCCCCGACCCGTGCTGCGCCCGGCATGGTGCCCCCTCTCAGTTGATGTTGACGAGCGCGCCCTTGAGGCCCAACGTCGCCGACGCCGAGACGTCGAACGTCGCCGAGCTCTCGAGCTTCGCCGGACCGGTGGACTTGCCCTCGATGCCACTGGCGTCGAGCTTGACCTTCCCCGAGGTGGCCGACAGGACGATGTCCCCCGTCGCGGCCGTGAGCTCGATGCCGTCGTCGGACAGCCGCAGCGCGTTGCCGGAGTCCCCGTGCGTGAGGGTCACCTCGGAGTCCGACTCGGCGAGGCGCAGGATGTTGCCGGCCGGGGTCTCGATGGTCACCGCGCTCGCGTCGCCGTCCTCGAGCGTGATCCGGTGCCCGTCGGGGCTGACGATCGCGCGGACGAGGTTCTCGTCGTCGCTCACCGTGACCGGGGCGGCCTGCGTGCCGTTGAACAGGGAGCCGAGGACCACGAGGGTCGCGTCGTCCCCGTCCAGCGGGGCCACCAGCACCTCCTGCCCGACGCCCGGGACGAAGACCGTGCCGAAGCCGTCGCCCGCGTCGAGGGTCGACAGGCGTGCCCAGACGCCGTCGCCCGTCTCGCCGCGCCAGGGGAGCCGGACCTGCACGCGGTTCCTGCCGTCCGGGTCCTCGAGGGAGGCCACGATGCCCACGGTGAGCGGTGCGGCCCGGCCGCCCGGCGGGGTCGGCGGGAGCAGCACCGGAGGCCGCCCGACCTGGAGCTCGGTCCGGTAGCCGCGCGCCGAGAGCCGGTGCCGGACCGCCGTCACGTAGTGCGGCCCGGACATGCGCGTCCCGACGCCGGTCACGCTCACCCAGGAGTCGCACCGCAGCGCCGGGTTCCCGACCACCTCGCCGTAGCCGTGGTAGTGCCCGAGGGCGGCGGCGCGCTGGCGTCCGAGCGCGATCGTGTCCACCTGGTCCGCCGCCGCGACCGACGCGCGCGCCGCACGCTCCTCGCGCAGCGGCCAGCCGGCGTCGGAGAGCGCGGTGCCGTGGTCGGCGCGGTCGCCGAGGTCGATCCCGGCCTGAGTCGCCCCCGTCTCGGACTCGAGCGCCTCGAGGGTCTCGACGTCCCAGCCGACGCCGACCACCGGGTCCACCGCGCGCGTGACGTCCTGGGTCAGGTGGAGCTCGGTGACGTTGCGTCCGTACTCCAGCTCGACGGGACCCTCCCGCGCCGCGGGCGGACGGAAGACGAGCGTCGCGTCCCGCACGTACGTGACCCAGCCCAGCTCGGCGGCCCGGGCGGTCAGCAGGTCCCAGTCGCTGCGCCGGTCGCTGACCACCGCGGCGCGGGTCACGCCGGTCTCGGCGTCGACCGTCAGGGAGTAGTCGGCGGCCACCGCGGAGACGACGTCGGCGTCGCTGGCCGCCTCGAGCAGCCGCGACCGCGGCGGGTGCTCGAGCAGGATGGACCGCGACCGCGCCTCCACGCGCAGGACGGGCTGCCCGCCGGCGGGGAAGTGCGTCGTGATCGCGGCCACGACCCCGGCGAACACCGAGGTCAGCTCGGCGTGGTACCCCATGAGCACCTCGACCTCGGCGCCGGGCGCGAAGGGGCCGTCGTCGCTGTGCCGCACCGTGCGGGTGTCGGGGTCCCAGTTCTGCAGCAGCAGGGCGAGCCTCCCGTGGCGTCCCACCTCCTCGGCGACGTCGATCTCCACGACGTCGCGCTGCACCAGCGGCGGCACGGCCGTGCCCCCCACCCGCACCTCGAACTCGGGCCGGTCGGGCGTCGTTGTCGTGCCGTAGCGGCTCATCGCACCGACCCCGCGGCCTTGTCCTTGGGCGGCAGGAGGAGGGTCTGACCCGCCGTGACGCCCCCGGGGTTGCGCAGCCCGTTGGCCGCCGCCAGCGGCCGCCAGAACGCCGGGTCGCCGTAGACGCGGTAGGCGATCGCGTCGAGCCGCTCGCCCTCGGAGACGAGCCAGGTCTGGTACAGGTCCGGGGACTCGCGGCGCTCCTCGGCGGCGATCTCCTGCGGCGCGACGACCTCCTTGAGGGTCAGCTTGACTGTCGCCCGCAGGGGCTCGCCGTCGCGGTCGAACAGCTTGTACGTGACATCGGCCTGCGTGAGCACGCCGCGGAAGTCGAACCGGCCCCAGTACGCGTGGACGTAGTACGGCTGGTGGGTGTCGGACTGGAACTCCGTGAACGCCAGCAGGCCGTCCAGCTTCTCGCCGACCGTCTCCCCGGAGTCGACGACGCCCGAGCCGTCCAGCAGCAGGTCGATCTGGACCTGGTCCGGCTCGCCGCCGCCGTAGGACTGCTGGGGGGCCGACGACCCCGCCGACGGGGTCGACTGGTAGGTGTTCTTGCGGGAGAACGCCAGCTCGGTCGGGTTGAGCAGGGCGCGCCACGGCGGTCCGGCGACCTCCGTGAACTCCTGGTCCCGGTACGGCTCGATGGTGAGCTTGGTGAGCTGCGCGACGTCGAGCATCAGCGGTCCCACTCCCGGCGCAGCACCTCGAGGACGCGCTCGGTGGCGCGCCGCACGACGACGTCCATCGGGTCGTCCGCACCGTCGCTGCCGACCGCTGCCGTGCCCGGGCTGCCGGCCGAGCCGGGCGCGCCGCCGGGCGGGGCGAGGACCACCTCGGTGACGATCTCGGAGATGACGACGGCCATCAGACGCTCACCGCCGCCAGGTGCAGGCCGTGGTGGGCGATCTCCACCGACTCCACGGCGACCGCCGCGGACTGGGCGTCGAGGTCCGGGCCGGTCAGCTTGACCGGCCAGCCGCGGCGGAACACCCACACGCGGACGGGTGCGAGCGCCCCGTCGACGGTGGACATGAGCGAGACCTGCCCGTCCCGCGGCGCCACGCGGCCCGTGACGAGGTACTCCGCGAACCAGTCCCACAGCTCCGTCGACGGCCCGGCGCCCTGCGTGAGCACGAGGTTCGGGAACGATCCGCGCACGGGCAACCGGTGCGCGAACCTGTTCTCCCCGCCCTCGACGTACTCCTCGACCCCGACGTCGCCGGCCAGCCCCGCGCACTTCGAGAAGCTCACCGACGTGAGGCCGTCGACGGCCAGCACGAAGTGCGCCCCGAGGTACGGGAGCGTGGTCGGCGCCGACGTCGGAAGGATCACGGCACCTCGATCGCGATGCCCTCGCAGGCGAACTCGACGGTCTCCACCGCGACGTCCGTCCCCGTGGACTTCAGGCCCGGACCCTCGATCTTGACCGGCCACGCGCCCTGGATCTTCCAGGTCATCACCGGCGTGCGCTCCTCGTTGAGGAGGCTGACCGTGACGTCGCGGCGGGCGACGCTGCCGGCGACGACGGTGTTGAACCACTCGAACAGCCCGTTGCCGGCCTCGGCGGGCATGATGCCGCGCTTGAGCGTGACGTTGCTGAACTTCTTCAGGCCGGGCAGCTTGCGCGTGGAGAGCGCCTTGTCGGCACCCCCGCGGTACTCCACGACCTCGGCCTCCATGGTCAGGCCGCTGACCTCGGAGAAGCTCGAGGTGTTCTGCGAGTCCCCCCAGCTGACCTCGAAGTGCAGGGTCGTCAGGGGGTACGACACGACGGACGGGCTCATCGGATGCTCCTCGTGCTCGGAAGGCCGCTACTCGGACAGCTGCTGGTGGCTGAAGCGGAAGATCACGAACTCGGCGGGCTTCGCGGGCGCGATGGCGACCTCCGTGATGACCAGCCCGAGGTCGATGTCCGTCGCCGTCATGGTCTCGGGGAAGCCGACCCGCACCCGGTACGCCTGCTCGGGGGTGCTCCCCGCCAGAGCGCCGGCGCGCCAGAGCTGGTCGAGGAAGTTCTCCAGCGAGACCTTGATCCGGATCCAGGTGGGCGCCGTGTTCGGCTCGAACACCACCCACTGCGTCCCGGTCTCCACCGAGGTCTCGACGAAGTTGAACAGCCGGCGGACGTTGATGTAGCGCCACGTCGTGTCGTCGGTCGCGTTGCGCGCCCCCCAGATCCGGGTGCCCCGGCCGGGGAACGCCCGGATGAGGTTGACCGAGCCGGGGTTGAGCAGGTCCTGGCGCCGCTGCGTGTACGTCTCGGAGAGCCCGACGATGCCGGCCACCCGCTCGTTGCCCGGCGCCTTGTACACGCCGCGCTCGCGGTCGGTCCGCGCGAACACCCCGGCGACGAAGCCGGACGGCGGCACGGTGCGGAACCGGTCGGAGGACTCGGGGTCGATGTTCACCACCAGCAGGTGCGGGGCGTACAGCGCGGCGTACGTGCTGGACAGAGTGGTGTTGCGCCAGTCGAGCAGGTCGGTGTCCGACGAGAGGTCCGGGGCGTCGACGATCGCGAAGCGCCGGAACTGCTCGCAGTGGGTCACGACCGCGCCCACGAGGTCGGCCTGCAGGAGCGCGTCGGTGAACGTCACGGTGTCCGGGCAGACCACCATCGCCGGCTCGGGCTCGGCCTCCAGCGCCAGCAGGCCGGCCTTGTAGTCGGCGCTGGTCGCCGCGCGGTCCACCCCGGCCTGGGTCGGGACGGCGAACGCGGGGGTGCTGGTCTCGGAGATCACCGGTGCACCGACGGCCCGCGGCGCGACGGTGACGTAGGCCGAGGTGCCGTTCACGACCCCGTCGCGCGCGTAGTACTGCGGGTGCGCCGGGTCGAGGGCGAGGCCCGCGAAGGTCTCGACCGCGGCCCCGTTCTCGGCGACGGTCAACGAGAACCGCAGCGGGAAGAACGCGGTCGAGGTGTACGCCAGCACCGGGAACCGGCCCGGGTCGGAGGCGATGTTCGCGGCGGAGATGTTCGTCGTCGCCGTGAAGCCCAGCACGTAGACCGTGCCGGTCGGGTTGTCCACGGACGCGATCCGCAGGCGGTCGCCGGCGAAGTCGACGAGCTCGCCGACGGCCGGGGGGACGGCGCACTGCACGACGACCCCGTCGGAGGCGTCCGCGGGGAGCAGGAACGTCGCGGTCGTGAAGGTCTGCGGCAGCGCGTCGCCCGCGGTCGTGGCGGTCGCGGCCCCGGTGCGGGTGACCGTCGTGGTCTGCGCGCCGTTGGTCAGCCGGATCGCCGTGCCGACGGGCAGGAAGCTGAACCGGGACAGCACGTCCGCGACCGTCGTCGCCACCAGGTTGACCGCCTCGGTGTAGACGGCGACCCGGACCTGCGCGTCGATGTCCACCGTGCCGGCCGGCGCGTTCTGGCCACCCGGCATCGCGAAGCTCGACCCGCTGAACGCCGCCACCGAGCCGGTGGAGACGGTCGCCCGGGCGTTGGCCATCTGGCTGTCCGCGTTGATCGGCACCAGGGACGGGTGGACCTGCCAGGTGACCTGGCCGAGCGAGAACGTCGGCGCGCCGCCGGCGATCGTGCCGCGGAAGCGGGCGAACCGCCGGGCGACACCTGCCCCGGGCAGTGCCGCCCCGAGCGGCGCGGCCAGCGTGATCACCAGGCGCGGACCCGACCGCACGGCGGTGGCGACGAGTGCGGTGACCCGCGACCCGTCGGCGCGCTGCGCGACCAGCAGGTCACCGGGCTTGATGCCCGACCCCGCGGCCAGCGCGACGGTGGTCAGGGACCCGGTGCGCCCGGCGACGACGTCGCCCGCGACCAGCGCGATCGCGGCCGCCGCGGTCACGTTCACGGCCGTCTCGCTCACGGTGTTCACCACGGCGTCGGCGCTGGTCCCGGCCGCGTTGAGCAGCACCACGGCGTCGCCCGCGGACAGGCCGCCCGAGCTGGTGACCGGGATGTCGATCGTGCCGGCGGGCACCGCGACCGTGCCGCTCACCGCGGCGCGGGCCATCGAGCCGGCGCCACCGGTGGTGTCCGGCGCGACCGTGAGGGAGACCCCGTTCGCCCACGCGCCGGGCGAGGTCGCCGTCGCGGTGAACGAGAGCGCGGGCGTCGAGTCGTTGACGTCCCACGCGGCGGCGACCGAGGGGTCGACGCGGACCACCCACGCGGCCGGGCCGCCGTTCTCGAAGAACCCGTACACGGCCTCTGCGGAGTACCCGGCCGCGTGGGCGGGCCCGAAGGTGCGGACGAAGTCCGACCACCCGGTGACCCGGGTGGGGGTGAGCAGCGGGCCCTTGCGCAGGGCGCCGACGACGGCGACGACAGAGGTCGATGCGGCGGCGATCGGCTGGGGTCCCGACGGGACCTCTTCGATGTAGACGCCGGGTGATTGGTACGTCACGGTGCCCTCCCTGGGTCGTGAGTCAGGTCGTGTCGACGAGTCGGACGCGCGTGGCGGACCGGGAGTGGTCCACGGCGAGCTGGCGGAGCAGGTCACCGTCGACCAGCAGGTCGAGCGGCGTGAAGGCGGCGGTCCAGACGACGGGACCGGAGCCGTAGACGCCCGGATCGGTCTCCGGGAGCGCGATGGTGGGCCGCGGCGTGGGGCCCGAGGTGGCGCGGGCCACGACCGCCCGGCCCGTGCGGGGGGCGCCCGTGCCGGGCGTGGTCAGCTCGACGTCGAGCGTCATCGCGACGGGCGCGACGTCGACCGTGATCTCGGCGGCCGTGAGCGGGACGTCGACGGTCGGCGTCGCCAGCAGCGCGGCCGTGCGCAGGTCGCCGACCGAGACCGTGATGACCGGGTCCGCGGCGGGCACGGGCGTGCCGTCGCGGGTGGTGACCACGACGTCGGCACCACGGACGCGCATCGTCCATCCGGACGGCAGCTCGCCGGACGCGCGCACCGGCTCGATCGCCTCGCCCGTGGCGGCATGCCGCAGGTGCACCACGTGGGCGAGCCGGACGGTCGTGGTCGTGAGGGTCACGGCGCACCCACGTAGTCGATCCGGTGGGTCCGCACCGAGCCCGCACCGTCGTGGGCGAGGAGGTCCACGGGGGCGACGTCGACGTCGTAGAAGAGCGCCAGCCGCGCGGACCGGCCGAGCGCGCCCCACACCTGGTTGCGCTCGTCGGCGGTGGTCGTGACCAGGCGGACGGTCAGTGTCGCGGCCTCCTGGGCCAGCGCCGGGGACATCTGGGCGGGCCCGATGATCGGCGTCGTGTGGAACACCGCGACGACGCGCGCCAGCCGGGACTGGGCCTCGTCGTGTGCCCCGACGTAGGTGACGAGGTAGTGCAGCCGGAGGGCGAGCGGGGCGCGGACGTGCCCGGTCGGGGAGGACACCAGCGGCCGGTTGACCAGGTGCGGGTGCTCCTCGACCGCGTACAGGGCGAGCGCGAGCCGGCGGACCGTCGGGTCCGCGTCGGCGGCCGACAGCGAGGAGAGGTCCACCCACGACTCGAGGTCGGGCGTGGCCTGCTCGATGACGTCGACGAGGGTCTCGGAGACCTCCCGGATCATGCTGCCCCCCACGGCTCGGATCGTGAGCGCCATCGTCGACGCCGGCCGTGACCGCTCCGTCACCGTCGCGTCGTGCTCCCGTCGCGGCGTCGCGACGGTGACGGAGCCGTGTCTGTGCGGCGACGTGCGGGACCTACCGTCACGTGCCGTGGCAGGCGGCGAGCGGCGCTCGGGGGTGCTGCTGGTCCGCGCCTGGGTGCAGAACGGGACGGTGGTGGCCCGGCTGCGCTGGTCGTCCCCCGAGGGGTCCGAGGAGCTCGTCGCCGCGGGGCCCGACCAGGTGCGGGCGGGCGTGGACCTGTTCCTCGCCCGGCTGGCCGGGACGGACGCCGAGGAGGGCCTGTGATGCACCGGTGACGTCCGCGAGACGCGGGCGCCGCAGGCTGCGGACATGACCGCGGTGTCGGAAGGACCCACCCTCGGCTCGCCGGTGCGGCTGCGGCTGCTCGGCGGCTTCGAGCTCACCGTCGACGGCCGGGCGTGGGAGCTCCCGCCCGCGGCCGCCCGGCTCGTCGCCTTCCTCGGGCTGCACGAGCGCCCGCTGGTGCGGTCCCACGTGGCGGGCGTGCTCTGGGGCGACCGGACGGAGGACCGGGCCGGCGCGTGCCTGCGCTCGGCGATCTGGCGGGCGAACGCCGGAGGGCACGTGATCCACGCGGGCAGGTCCCGGATCGGCCTCGCGCCGTCGTCCGTGGACGCCCGGGAGGCGGCCGTCGCCGCGCACGCGCAGCTGGTCGGCGGCGAGCCGGTGGCGCCCGAGGTGCTCAGCGGTGAGCTGCTGCCCGGCTGGTACGACGACTGGGTGGTCGTCGAGCGGGAGCGGCTGCGCCAGCTGTCGCTGGAGGCGATGGAGCAGATGGCCCAGACCCTGCTCGAGGCGGGGCAGTGGCGCCGGGCGATCGAGGCGGCGCTCGCGGTGGTGACGATCGAGCCGTTGCGGGAGTCCGCCCACCGCATGCTCGTCGAGGCGCACGTCGGTGCCGGCAACCGGGCGCAGGCCCTGCGTCAGTTCGGGCGGTGCCGCGACCTGCTGGCGCGCGAGCTGGGCCTGGCGCCCGGGAGCGCACTGGTCGCGGCGGCGGCGCTGGCACAGGGCGGCCCGGTCGCGACGACGGCGTGACGGGGCGCGTCGTCGGCCCTGGCAGGATGTGGCGCGGCCCCCGTAGCCCAACTGGCAGAGGCAGCCGGCTTAAACCCGGCACAGTCCGGGTTCGACCCCCGGCGGGGGCACGATCGCGACGGAGCGATCGAGCGTGGGCCTCAGTAGCGCGCGGTGCCCCGCTCGTTGTCGAAGATCGAGCGGCAGCCGGGGCACTCGCCACCGTCGGGGCCGTCGTCCTCGGGGAACTTGGTGGTCGGCGTCACGAACACGCCGCAGATGCTCATGCCGTCCCGGAAGAAGTGCTGCTGCTTGTCGTTCTGGGTGAGTCGCAGCCAGCCCTCGGGAAACGTCGTCTGCATGGTGTCCATCGTCTCGCCGGGATCGGCGGCGGGGGCATGACGAAAGGCCCGACTCGTCCGTCAGGCGAGGCCTTCGGCCGCCTCCGCCTGCTCGATCGTCGCCAGCCAGTCCCGCTTGGTGGCGCGCCAGCCCTCGTCGTCGGTGCCCAGGCGCCAGTAGCCCGAGACCGACAGCTGCTCCCGGCCGACCCCGCGGTCGGCGCGCACGTGCCGGCGCAGCTCGCGGACCACCCCGGCCTCGCCGTGCACGAAGGCGCTCACCGGCGCGGGGAGCTCCGGGAGGGCGACGACGGTGTCGACGAGGGCCAGGCCGGCCACCGCGACACCCTGGTGGACCCAGAGGACCTGGACGCCCGCGGGCCGGGCCAGCGGGATCTCGTCCTCGGGACCGTGCACCTCGATCACGGCGTGCCCGACGGCGTCGGCGGGGAGCCGCTCGAGCGCGACGGCGATGGCCGGCAGGGCGCTCGCGTCGCCGGCGAACAGGTACGACGCCGCGTCCGGGTCGGGGGACCACGCGCCGCCGGGGCCGCTGAGCAGCACCTCGTCGCCGGGCTGCGCGCCCGCCGACCACGGCCCGGCGATCCCCTCGTCGCCGTGGACCACGAAGTCGAGCGTGAGCTCACCGGCCACCGGGTCGAACGCGCGGACCGTGTAGGAGCGCTGGCGGGGCTGGTCCTCGGGCGGGAGGCTCGCGCGCACGGCGTCCAGGTCGAGCCGGCCGTCCTGCCGGAGCGGTCGGGGGGCGCCCTCCGGGAGGAAGAGCACCTTGACGTAGGAGTCGGCGTGCGGCGACGGCGTGAAGGCGGCCAGATTGGGGCCGCCGACGACCACCCGCACCATGGTCGCGGCGATGCGCTCGGTCCGGACCACCTGCGCCACGAGCGGTGCGGGGCGGGGGCGGGCCGGTGCGTCGGTCATCGAGGTCCTTCGTCGGGGGGCGGGTGTGCGGCCGCCCACGCTAGCCGAGCCTGCTGTCGAGCATGACAGCGGGGACGGTCCCCCTCCGGACCGTCCCCGCCGCGGACCCATGGGTCAGGCGTCGCGCCTCTTGAGCAGCACGGCAGCCACCCCGAGAACGACGACGATCCAGAGGACGAGAACCCCGTAGCCCTGCCAGGCCGTCAGGTCCACACCGACGTCGCTGAACGCGGCGGCGGCCTCGAGCTGCTCGGTCGTCTGCGTGAACTGCTGGCCGGCCACACCCGGCAGGAACGGGTTGGCGTACTGCAGCGGCTTCCACGGGATCGCGCTGAACAGGATCGGTGCCACGAGCAGGAGCCCGAGGACGGTCGCGAGGGCAGCCGCCGAGTGACGCAGGAGCGCACCGAGTGCGTACGAGAACAGCGCGATCGTCGCCAGGTACACGGCGGTGCCGACCAGCGGCCGGATCATCTCCGGGTCGGTCACGTCGATCGAGAAGTCCTTGCTGTCGAAGAACAGCCACTGGAGCAGCACCGAGAGTGCGACGGCCACGAGGGCCACGCCGAAGACCGAGACCACCAGCACGATCGCCTTGGACCAGAGCATCGGCAGCCGCTTGGGCGCGGCCGT
The DNA here is from genome assembly GCF_001426725.1 of Cellulomonas sp. Root137. Lineage (NCBI taxonomy): Bacteria > Bacillati > Actinomycetota > Actinomycetes > Micrococcales > Cellulomonadaceae > Cellulomonas > Cellulomonas sp. Root137. The sequence goes on from NZ_LMFG01000004.1 coordinate 213,582, forward strand.
CAGGCTGGACCGGATCATGCCGGTGCTGTACTCGCTGGTGATGGTCAGCGCACCCAGCACGGCGAGAGCCAGCTGGGCGAGCGTCACGGCGATGCTCAGCGGGTCGAGCGGGTTGCCCGCGGTGCCCTCCGGCGGGCCGCCCTCCGCCGGGCTGGGCACGTTCACGAAGGCCAGGCTGATCAGGACGACCAGCCCGACAGTGGCGATCAGGAAGATCGAGAGCGTCCACGTGGTGGAGCGCACGGACCAGAACTTGATCCACTCGCCGCGCAGCAGGTGACCGAAGCTCAGCTTGTAGCTGGTCGGGGCGGTGGCGTGGCGGTGGGGCTCGGTGGCGACGGCGGTGCTCATCGGGCGTCCTCTCCGGTGGTCGGGGCGGCTGCTGCCGGGTCAGGCACGGCCGCGTGGGCGCCCGTCGACCGGGACGGCTCGCCGGGCAGGGCGGCCGAGTGGTACTCGACGGACTCGGACGTCAGGGACATGTAGGCGTCCTCGAGGGAGCCGGTCAGCGGGGTCAGCTCGTGCAGGACGATGGCCGACCGCGCGGCGATCTCACCCACCTCGGCCGCGGTGGCGCCGTGCACCTCGAGCAGGCCCTCCTCGCCGGGCGTCACAGTGATCGCCGGGCCCGCCAGGCGCGCCGCGAGGTCGGAGGCCTGCGGCGACCGGACGCGGACGGTGGCCTTGGTGGCCTGCGAGATCACCGTGTCGACGGGGCCGTCGGCGATGATCTTGCCGCGGCCGATGACGATCAGGTGGTCGGCCGTGACGGCCATCTCGCTCATCAGGTGCGAGGACAGGAAGACCGTGCGGCCCTCGGAGGCGGCCAGGTACTTGACCAGGTTGCGGACCCACAGGACGCCCTCGGGGTCGAGCCCGTTGACCGGCTCGTCGAGGATCAGCGTCTGGGGGTCGCCCACCAGGGCGGCCGCGATGCCGAGGCGCTGGCCCATGCCGAGCGAGAACCCGCCGACCCGGCGCTTGGCGACGGTGTCGAGCCCGGTCATGGAGATGACCTCGTTCACGCGCTTGTCGCCGATGCCGTGCGTCGCCGCGATCGCGCGCAGGTGGTTGCGCGCGCTGCGACCGGTGTGGACCGCCTTGGCCTCGAGGAGCGCTCCCACCTCGGTGAGGGGGGAGCGGTGCTCGGCGTAGGGGCGACCGTTCACCGTCACTGTGCCGCGCGTGGGCCGGTCGAGGCCCATGATCATCCGCATCGTCGTCGACTTCCCGGCGCCGTTGGGGCCCAGGAAGCCGGTGACCCGTCCGGGCTGCACCGTGAACGAGATCCCGTCCACCGCCAGCTTGGTGCCATATCTCTTCGTCAGGTCGTGGGCCTCGATCATCGCTTGTCCTCGTCGTCGGGAGTGGAGCCGTGACGACCCTAGGGGTGCGCCGCAACCACATACATCGGACCATGGGGGGATCGCGGCCCAGCCGAAAGGCCGAGGTGGGAAAGACCCGGGAACGAACGCGCCCCTGTCCGCGTTCGCTACGGTGACAGCCTTGTCTGACAGCGCCCGATCCGTCCAGGAGGACGCCATGGCCAATCCGATCTTCAACAACAGTCCGGTCTTCCAGGACCCCGTCCAGCGCCGGGGCCAGAAGTCGCCCGCGTCGACGGTCTCCTACGGCACCGCCGGCGCCCAGGTGGCCGACGCCGCCACCCTCGACCAGATGTACGACGCCCCCGCTGCGACGACGCGCGAGACGGGCCGCCTGACGTACGACGACGTCATCATGAAGACCGCGGGCCTGCTGGCCGTGCTGGTCGTCACCGGTGCGGCCACCTGGGTGCTCGCGCCCGGGCTGTGGATCGTCGGCGCGATCGTCGGCCTGGTCCTCGGCCTGGTCAACGCGTTCAAGAAGGAGCCGAGCCCGCCGCTCATCGTGCTGTACGCCGCCGCGCAGGGCGTGTTCCTCGGTGGCATCAGCCAGTTCTACGAGTCGTTCTACAACGGCATCGTCGGGCAGGCCGTGCTGGCCACGCTGTCGGTGTTCGCGGTGTCGCTCTTCCTGTTCAAGTCCGGCAAGGTCCGGGTCACGCCGAAGTTCCAGCGCACCCTGCTCATCGCGATGGTCGGCTACCTCGTGTTCTCCCTGATCAACCTCGGTCTCATGCTGTTCGGGGTCGGCGGGGGCGACTACGGCCCGCTGCGGTCCGGGTGGCTCGGCGTCGCCGTCGGTCTCATCGCCGTGGTGCTCGCGGCCGCCATGCTCATCGTCGACTTCGACTCCATCAAGCGTGGCGTGGAGGCCGGTGTGCCGGCCAAGCTCGCGTGGACGGCGGCCTTCGGCCTCGTCGTGACGCTGGTCTGGCTGTACCTGGAGCTGCTGCGGATCTTCGCGATCCTGCGTGGCGACTGACCCCGGCCTGAACTGACTGACGTCGGCCCGACCCCGCCACCCATGGGAGCGCAGGACAGTGAAGTACGCGAAGCACATCTCGGAGCTCGTCGGCGGCACCCCGCTGGTCCAGCTCACGTCCGTGACGGTCGGCCTGACGGCGACGATCCTCGCCAAGGTCGAGTACATGAACCCCGGCGGCTCGGTGAAGGACCGGATCGCGCTGAAGATGATCGAGGCCGCGGAGGCGAGCGGAGAGCTCCGGCCCGGCGGGACGATCGTCGAGCCGACCAGCGGGAACACCGGCGTCGGGCTGGCCCTCGTCGCCCAGCGCAAGGGCTACCGCTGCGTGTTCGTCTGCCCGGACAAGGTCAGCCAGGACAAGCGCGACGTGCTGCGGGCCTACGGGGCGGAGGTCATCGTGACCCCGACCGCCGTGGCCCCCGACCACCCGAACTCGTACTACTCGGTGTCCGACCGGCTCGCGCGCGAGATCCCGGGCGGCTGGAAGCCGAACCAGTACGCCAACCCGAACGGTCCCGCCAGCCACTACGAGTCGACCGGCCCCGAGATCTGGGCAGACACCGACGGGCGCGTCACGCACCTGGTCGCGGGCGTCGGCACCGGCGGCACGATCACGGGCACGGGGCGCTACCTGCACGACGTCTCCGAGGGCCGCGTCTGGGTGATCGGCGCCGACCCCGCCGGCTCGGTGTACTCCGGCGGCGACGGGCGGCCGTACCTGGTCGAGGGCGTCGGCGAGGACTTCTGGCCGACCGCCTACGACCCGACGGTCCCGGACGAGATCATCGCCGTGTCCGACGCCGACTCCTTCGCGATGACGCGGCGGCTGGCGCGCGAGGAGGGGCTGCTGGTCGGCGGCTCGTGCGGCATGGCGGTCGAGGCGACCCTGCGGTACGCCCGGCGGCTGCAGGAGGAGGACCCGGAGGCCGCGGCTTCCGCGGTGATCGTCGTGCTCCTGCCCGACAGCGGGCGCGGCTACCTGTCCAAGATCTTCAACGACTCGTGGATGCGGTCGTACGGGTTCCTGGCCGCCGACGAGGGCGCCACGGTGGCCGACGTGTTGCGTACCAAGACCGGCGAGCTGCCCGACCTGGTGCACACCCACCCCAACGAGACCGTGCGCGACGCCATCTCGATCCTGCACGAGTACGGCGTCTCGCAGATGCCCGTGGTCGGTGCGGAGCCGCCCGTGAAGATCGGCGAGGTGGCCGGTGCGGTCAGCGAGCGCGAGCTGCTGGACGCGGTGTTCTCGGGCGAGGCGGAGCTGTCCGACCGCGTGGACCGGCACATGTCCTCGGCGCTGCCGCTGATCGGCTCCGGGGAGAGCGTGGAGTCGGCGCGGTCGGCCCTGCAGAAGGCGGACGCGCTCATGGTGGTCGACGACGGGTCGCCCGTCGGCGTGCTCACGCGGCACGACCTGCTCGGGTTCCTCGCGCGGTAGATTGCGCTTTCCGGCCCACGCGAAGGAGCACGATGGCCCTGTTCGACCTGCCCTTGTCCGAGCTCGAGCGGTACCTGCCCGAGCTGGACGAGCCGGAGGACTTCGACGCGTTCTGGGCCGACACGCTGGCGGAGGCGAGGACGTTCGACCTGGGCCTGACCGTGGTGCCCGTGGACACCGGGCTGACGGTGATCGAGGCGTTCGACCTGACGTTCTCCGGGTTCGGCGGGCACCCGATCAAGGCGTGGGTGACCCGGCCGGCGGGGGTGGCCGGGGACCTGCCCGCGGTGGTCGAGCTCATCGGGTACGGCGGCGGGCGGGGGTTCGCGCACGAGCGCCTGGCCTGGGCCGCTGCCGGGTACGTGCACCTGGTGATGGACACGCGGGGGCAGGGCTCCACCTGGGGCAACGGCGGGCACACGCCGGACCCGGCGGGGTCGGGGCCGGCGTCGCCGGGGGTGATGACGCGCGGGGTCCTCGACCCGCGTGAGCACTACTACCGGCGGCTCATCACGGACGGCGTGCGGGCGGTCGACGCGGTGCGGGCGCTGCCCGGGGTCGACGCGTCGCGGGTGGCCGTGGCGGGGATCAGCCAGGGCGGGGGACTGGCGCTCGCGGTCGGCGGGCTGGCCGACGGGATCGTCGCCGTCATGCCGGACGTCCCGTTCCTGTGCCACTACCCGCGGGCGCTGGCGATCACCGACGCGTTCCCGTACGGCGAGCTCGTGCAGTACCTCGCGGTGCACCGCGACCAGGAGGCGACCGTGCTGCGGACCATGTCGTACCTGGACGGGGTGCACTTCGCGCGGCGGGCGTCGGCTCCCGCCCTGTTCTCCGTCGCGCTGCGCGACCAGACCTGCCCGCCGTCGACGGTGTTCGCCGCGTACAACCACTACGCGGGCCTGGCGGCCGTCCGGCCGCAGACCGAGATCGAGGTCTACGCCTACAACCAGCACGAGGGCGGCCAGGCGTTCCAGCTCGACCGCCAGCTGCGCTGGCTGCGCGGGGTGCTGGCAGCCGAACCCGCACCGGTCGTCGCCGGGGTGGGCTGAGGATCACGCCGCCAGGCGGAACCGGTACCAGTGCGGTGACGTCCTCGTCAGGGGCCAGCCCAGCCCGGTGGTGTCCGCCGGCTCGGCGGCGATCATGTCCCAGCCCGGGAGCGCCGCCTGGATCTCCGCGCGCGTGACGCCGCCGGTGAGGGACCGCAGCCGCGTGGCCCCGAACTCGAGCATCAGGAGGGTGGCTCGGGGGTTCGCGAGCGCGGAGACTCCTCGGCCCATGGCCGCGCGCTCCTCGGCGTCCAGGTGCTGGAAGCAGCCGACGTCCAGGAAGAAGTCGAACGCGCCCAGGTCGGCGGCCTCCAGCACCGTCACGTCACCCACGACGAAGCGGGCGTCGGACGGTCCGCGCCTCGCCACGTCGATGGCGTGCGAGGCGGTGTCGATCCCGACGACGTCCCAGCCTCGGCGCGCGAGCTCGTGGGTCTTCTGGCCGCGGCCGCACCCGAGGTCGAGCGCGCGACCGGGTGGGTACGGCCGGTCCGCCTCCTCGCGGTCCAGCAGTGCGCCCAGGGTGGACGCAGCCACTCGTCCGTAGTGCTCCCACGGCGCGAAGCCGATCCGGTACGCGAGGCCGTAGCCCGTGCGGACACCCTTCATGGTGGACCCCCTGACGGTGCGTCCACCCATCCCAGCACCGGACCGGCCGCGGGGGCTACCGCACGCTCAGCCGTTCCAGGCCGCCCACCAGCCAGGCGACGAGGAAGTCGAAGCTCTCGTCGACGTCGTCGGGCATGCCGAAGCCGCCCTCCAGCTCCAGGACGACGAACCCGTGCGTCGCGGCGCGGAACGCGCGGACGGCGTCGATGCGCCGCTCGTCGGGCACCCCGAGGGCGGCCACGGCGGTGGACAGCTCGGCGACCGCCTGGGCGCCCGCCTGCTGGACGGCCCCGGCGTCGGGGTCGCGGACCCATGACGTGCCCTGGACGGCCTGGTAGCGGCCGGGGCAGCGACGGGCGAGGTCTCGGGTCGCGTGAGCCATGGCCGGGAGCATGTCGGCGCCGCCGTGCCGCTCCCGGACCCCTTCGAGGGTGTGCACGAAGTCCACGACGCAGACGAGCGCGACCTCCCGGCGCAGGGCGGGCAGGCCCGCGACGTGCTTGTAGAGGCTCGGCACCGCGACGCCGGCGCGAGCGGCCACGGCCGCGAGCGTGAGGTCGGTGAACCCGGTGGGCCCGCCGTCGTCGACCACCGCGAGGGCGAGCTCGACGACGGCGGCCCGGTCGAGTCCGGCCCTAGGCACGGGCGTCCGCGCGCACCTGGAACCGGCCGGCGGCGTCGCGGGGCAGGTCCGCGAGGAACGCGAGCGTGCGCGGGACGACGACCTCGGGGGCCTGGTTCTGCGGGTAGTGGGCGACGTCGGGGATGACGACGACCTCCCCGTCGAGCACGCTGCGCAGCCAGTCCGCCTCGGCCGCGGGGTCGGCGAAGTCGGGGTCGATCGCGCCGACGAAGGCGACCGCGGGCGCGAGGATCTCCGGCACGCGTGCCTCGACCGGGGCGTGGGTGAGCTGGACCGTCAGGTGCCGGAAGGAGCGCAGGTGGGCGGGGTCCGTCATCGCCGCCCGCAGGTCGGCGACGTGCTCGTCGAGCCACGGCGCCTTCGTGCCGCGGTTCAGGTAGCCGCGGTAGTAGGAGGCCCACACCGCGCCGCCCCACGGGCGGGAGAACAGCACCCGCTCGAGGCCGTGCATGACCGCGACGGCGATCGCCGGCATCGGACGCTCGCGCAGGAAGGGGCCGGTCAGGACGAGGCCCGCGACGAGGTCCGGCCGCTCGGCGGCGGCCCAGCCGGCGGCCCCGGCGCCCATGGAGTTGCCGACGAGGACCGCCGGACCGCCGAGGTGCTCGACGAGCGCGAGCGCGTCCTGGCCGGTCACGACGTCGCCGTGGGTCGAGAACGTGGTGTCGGAGTCGCCGTGGCCGCGCAGGTCCATCACGGCGACGCGGTGACCGGTGTCGGCGAGCGGGCCGGTGAGCTCACGCCACGTGCTGCGCAGGTCACCCATGCCCGGGATGAGGACGACGAGCGGGCCGTCCGCGGGCCCGTCGACCGTGTAGGCGATCCGCCCCTCGGGGCGCTGCAGGTGCTGGATGGTCGTCATGGACTAAAAGCTAATGCCATTAGCCAATGCGGTCAACCCCTCGGTTCGGCGTCTGTCGGTCGGGGTTGGCAAGATGGGCGGGCACTGTCATCCACTGAAGGAGTACGTCATGTCCGCAGCGCTGCCCGAGGTCTCGGGTTCCTTCGGCCAGAAGCCGACGCTGACCTTCCCTGACGCTCCGGCGTCGGGTGAGCTCGAGGTCCTGGTCCTGTCCCGCGGCGACGGCGCCCTCGTCGAGGCCGGCGACGACCTCGAGGTGCACTACCTCGGCCAGTCCTGGCAGGGCGGCATCTTCGACAACTCGTACGACCGCGGTTCCTCGATCAGCTTCCCGATCGGCGTCGGCGCGGTCATCGCCGGGTGGGACGAGGCACTCGTCGGCCAGCAGGTCGGGTCGCGCGTGCTCGTCTCGATCCCCTCGCACCTGGGCTACGGCGACCGCGGTGTCCCGCAGGCCGGCATCAAGGGCGGGGACACGCTGGTCTTCGTCGTCGACATCGTCGGCACCAGCAACTGACCCGACGGCGACGGCCCCCTCTGCACCTCGCGGAGGGGGCCGTCGCTATCCTCGGCCCGTGGCGGACGGCGCGGTGACCATCGGCGAGTTCGCGCGCCGGTCGGGGCTCTCGCTCAAGGCCTTGCGGCTGTACGACGCCCGCGGGCTGCTCGAGCCGGTCCGCGTGGACCCGGACAGCGGGTACCGCTACTACGACCTCGGCCAGCTGGACCGGGCGCACACGATCTCGCTGCTCCGGCGGCTCGAGATGCCGCTCGGCACGATCGCCGACGTGCTCGCCGCGAGCAACGGGCAGGCGGCCGCGATCCGGTCCTGGTGGGACGGGCGGCAGCGGGAGCTCACCGAGCGCGGGCCCGAGCTGGACCTGGTCCTGCACGTCCTCGGGGAGCCGGACGCACCCGCCCGGACGGGCCGGTTCGGGGTGGACGACGTCGTGGTGGAGGCGATGGGTCCGCGGACGGTGGCGTCGGTCCGGCACCACGTGCTGCAGGAGGACCTGGTCGCGTCGCTGACATCGGACGTCGTCGAGCTCCGGGCGTTCCTCGACGCGGGAGGCGCCACGTACGGCCCGGAGTTCTGGGTGCTGTTCCACGGGGCGGTGGGCTTCGACGGCGACGGTCCCATCGAGACGTGCGTGCCGTACGAGGGTGCGATCGCGCCCGCCGGCGCCGTCACGCTGCGGGAGGAGCCCGCGCAGATCGTGGCGCACGTCCCGGTGACGGCCGCCGACTGCCGGTACCCCGAGATCATCGGCGCTTACGTCGCGCTGGAGACCTGGTTCGTGTCCCGCGGCCGCGCGCACGGCGGCCCGGAGCGCGAGATCTACCCCGTGCCGTGGTCGGACGAGGGCGTCGTCGTGCACGTCGCCCGGCCGGTCTCTTGACCCTGCCCCTGGGGCAGGCTCCAGGCTGGCCGCATGCCTGAGCTCGCCGACTACGCCGCCCACAGCCGCTACTCCGACCCGGGCCCGCACGCGCCCCTGCTCGCCGCGGTACCCACCGACCCGGGCTCGCTGCACCAGGCGGCCTGCTCGGTGGTCATCCACTACCGGGGCGCGGCGGACCAGCTGGTCCCGGGGCAGGACGCGGACATCGACCTGCGGTGGCTCTCCGACCTGCTCGACGAGTCGCAGCGGCGGTCCGCCGGCCCGCTGACCAGCGCGCGGGAGCCCGCCCAGCAGCTCGCGGGGTGCTGCCGCGATCACACCCTCGTCGCGATCGCGGTGCTGCGTGAGCACGGGATCCCGGCGCGCAGCCGGGTCGGGTTCTCCGGCTACTTCCGCCCCGGGTTCCACCACGACCACGTGGTCGGGGAGTACTGGGACGGGTCGCGCTGGGTGCGGTTCGACCCCGAGCTCGACATGGCCGAGAACTGGTTCGGCTTCGACTCGCACGACATGGCGACAGGGCTCGGAGCGCCCTTCGAGACCGCGGCGGAGGTCTGGCAGGCGCACCGTCGCGACGGGCTCGACGTGTCGAGCTATGGCGTCGACCCCTCGCTGCCGTTCCTGTGCGGGCCGGAGTTCGTGCGGGGCTACGTCGTCACCGAGCTCGCGCACCGTGAGCGCGACGAGCTGCTGCTCTGGGACGTGTGGGGGGACACCCTGCCCGAGACGCCGACGCCCGCCGAGGAGCTCGACCGGCTCGCCGACGAGGTCGCCGAGCTGCTCGTCGCCGCGGACGCCGGGGACGCGTCCGCTGAGGTGAAGCTGGCGGAGCGGTACGCGACCGATCCCCGGCTGCAGCCGGGCAGCTCCGTCCTGACGCTCTCGCCGACCGGGCGCGTCGGGGACGCGGACCTCGAGGCGAGGGTCAACCGCTGGCGGGCGTGACCTGCGCAGCGTCCGAGGAAGCGGGCGTCATAGCGCGCACATCCTCGGACGTTGCGGGTTCTAGCGGACGTGGCGGTCCAGGAAGTCGTTGCGGAAGACGCCGTCGGGGTCCGTGCGCGCGACGAGTGAGCGGAAGTCGTCCCAGCGCGGGTACAGGCGGGCGAGGTCGCGGCCCGCGTCGGCGAAGAGCTTGCCCCAGTGCGGGCGCGCGCCGAACGGGGCCAGCGCGGCCTCGATCGTCGGCAGGAGGGCCTCGACCTCGGGCTGGCGCGGCTGCCAGGTGAAGTGCAGGCCGACGCGGTCGCCGCCCTCGGCGGTGGACAGCCACAGGTCGTCGCCGGCGATCGTGCGGACCTCGGTGACCTGCAGCAGCGGCGCGATCCGGTCGCTCAGAGCGCGGATCGCCTCCAAGGCTGCGACCGCGTGGGCGCGCGGGACCAGGTACTCCGACTGGAGCTCGTCGCCGTTGCTCGGCGTGAAGTCCATGCGGAAGTGCGGCAGGCGGTCGTGCCACGGGCCGGGCTCGCCCAGCTGCGCGGTGCAGTTGACGGGGTCGATGCCGGGCAGCGGGTGGCGGGGGCCGTCGGCCGGGGTCGCGCCGAACAGCTCGGTGCGCAGCCGGTAGCCCGGCGTGACGCGCGTCTTGCGCCAGACCTGCGCGATCGTGTCGCCGGTCCAGTCGGTGAAGAGGCTCACCGAGTCGGCGCTGCTCGTCAGCTCGTCGAGGTGCTCCAGCGCGGCCGCCCACGGCAGGCCGAGGTGCACCTCCTGGGCGACGTCGAACGTGGGCTCGATGTCCAGCGTCACGCGTGTGGCCACGCCCAGCGCACCGAGCGCGACCACCGAGCCGGCGAAGTCGTCGTCGCCGCGGCGGACCGTCCGGATCGCGCCGTCGGGTCCGACGAGCTCGAGGGCGGCCACCGCGGCCGCGAGGTTCCGGCTCCGGTCGCCCGAGCCGTGCGTGGCCGTGGCGACCGCACCGGCCACGGAGATGTGCGGCAGGGACGCGAGGTTGTGCACCGCCCAGCCGGCCGGGTGCAGGTGCTGCGCGAGCGTGCCGTACCGGGTTCCGGCGGTGACCGTCACGGTCCGCGCGTCCGCGTCGATCTCCGGCGCAGTCTCCAGGCCGTCCAGGACGACGAGGGCGGCGGGGTCGTCGGCGAGGTCGTTGAAGCAGTGCCGGGTGCCCAGGGCGCGGATCCTGGGAGCGCCCGCAACCAGCTCCTGCAGCTCCTCGACCGAGCCCGGGTGGTGCACGACTCCCGCGCGGTACGTGTAGTTCCCGGCCCAGTTCGTCAGCGTCACCGGTCCAACCTACGACCCGGGGGCGGTGACGAAGATGTCGAACAGGCTCGGGTGGTGCGCGTGCACGAGCACCAGGAACACGATGAGGTCGAACAGCAGGTGCACGGCCACGACGTAGCTCAGCGAGGACGTCCGGCGGAAGATCCAGCCCTGGATCAGGGCGAACGGGATGGTCAGCAGCGGACCCCACTCGCGGTAGCCCAGCTCCCACAGGAACGACACGAACACCGTCGCCTGCAGCACGTTGGCCAGCCAGAACGGGAAGTGCGGCCGCAGCAGGGCCAGCACCACGCAGATGAAGAACAGCTCGTCCCAGATGCCCACCGCGTTGACCCCGACGAACAGCCGCGCGATGTCCCCGGACCCGTCCAGGTCGGGCCAGTTCTGCCACACGCCTGAGCCGAGGAAGTACGCAGGGAGGATCAGGTACGCCGCGATCGCGACCGCCACGAGGTAGAGCGCCTGCCAGCGGTCCCAGCGTCGGCCCGTGCGCACGGGGAAGTGGATCTTGTCGTCGTGGAAGACCCTGCTGGAGAGGAGTGTCGGCACGACGACGGCCAGGCCGAGCGCGACCGTGAACCTGAGCATGCCCACGTTGGACAGGTCGGCCTTCAGGGAGATCGTGCTGATGATCGCCTGGCCGAGGGCGATGAGGGCGAGGTCCCTGCCCAGCCGCCGGTCGACGGCGAGCCCGAGCGCGACGCCGAGCACCAGCGGCAGGTAGCCGAGTGGCCGCACGTGGACCGCGAACAGGAGCACCGCGGCTCCGCAGACCAGGACGGCGGCGAGCACGCGTCCGGCAGTGTGGAGGGTCGGCCTCGGGATGTCGACGGCGGGGACTACGTCGTGCACGGTCAGCCTCCAGGGGGTGGACCTGAAGTCTGTCTGGTCACCGCGCGCTGGGCGACACTTGCGCGATGGACCTCCCGCGCGTCGCGATCACCTACTGCACGCAGTGCCGCTGGCTCCTGCGGGCCGCCTGGTACCAGCAGGAGCTGCTGACCACCTTCCACCGGGAGCTCGGGGAGGTGGCGCTGCGGCCGGCGACCGGGGGTGTGTTCCGGGTCGAGGTGGACGGCGCGCTGGTGTGGGACCGGGGCGAGCGGGGTGGGTTCCCGGACCTGCCGGAGCTGAAGCGGCTGGTGCGGGACCTGGTGGCGCCCGACAAGCCGCTGGGGCACTCGGAGGGCTGACCCGTCGGACATACCTGGACATACGTGCAGGTGGACCGGGGTCCAGCGCCCGATGGACAGTCGTAGACGGGTCGCGGCGGGCGTCGATACGTTCGCCGCGGACCGGCAGGGGGAGCGACCCGGTCGGTCCGCCAAGGACGACGCCGAGGGTGGCAGGCCGGGACGACGGGGACCCTGGCAGGCCCCATGGCGGGTGGGTGGCCGACAGCGGGGGCACGTCGGCCACCCACCCGCGCATCGACCGACGGGTGCGCCCCGCTCGCGACGGAGGCCGGCGAGCGGGGCGCGTCGAGGTCAGGCCCCGGTCGGACGCGGGCAGGAGACGCCCGTGCCGCCCAGTCCGCAGTACCCGTTCGGGTTCTTGTCGAGGTACTGCTGGTGGTAGCCCTCGGCGTAGTAGAACCTGCCCGCATCCTCGGCCGACCGGATCTCCGTGGTGATCTCGCCGAAGCCGGACCGGGTGAGCCGCGGCTGGTACTCGTCGCGCGTGGTGCGCGCGGCGAGCTCCTGCTCGGGCGTCGTGGTGTAGACCGCCGAGCGGTACTGGGTGCCGACGTCGTTGCCCTGCCGGTAGCCCTGCGTCGGGTCGTGCGACTCCCAGAAGGTGCGCAGCAGGTCGCCGGCCGAGACGACCGTCGGGTCGTAGGCGACCATCACCATCTCGGTGTGCCCGGTCAGGGCGGTGCAGGTCTCCTCGTAGGTGGGGAAGGGCGTGAACCCACCCTGGTAGCCGACCGCCGTCGTCACCACGCCGGGGATCGTCCAGAAGGTGCGCTCGGCGCCCCAGAAACAGCCCATCGCGACGTAGAGGACCTCGGTGCCGTCGGGCCACGGGCCCTGGAGCGGGGTGCCGAGGACGGTGTGGGTCGTCGGGATGGAGTAGGGGTAGCGGTCGCGTCCCGCCAGAGCCTTCTCGGGGGCCACCATCGTGGTCTTGAGGGCAGATCCAAACAGCCAGTTCATGGTCGTGATCCTCTCCGGGAGCCCGGTTGGTCACCTGGGTCCTCCCGCGATCTGCAACGGTGCGCACCCGCTCGGTGTTCCCGCCCACGTGGCGATCTCTTGACCGAACCAATACCAGACCGAGAGCGCACGATCACATGACCGGGAGCGCACCCGGAGCGCACCTGGAGCGCCCGAGCGGCAGTTCGGACGTGAGCGCCTAGCCTGGGACCCGTGACGAACCACGCGCACCCCCACGACGACGACTGGGCCTCCGCAGGCTTCTCGACCCGCGCCATCCATGCAGGTCAGGACCCGGACCCCACCACCGGGGCGGTCGTCCCGCCCATCTACGCGACCTCGACGTACAAGCAGGACGGCGTCGGCGGGCTGCGGGGCGGGTACGAGTACTCGCGCTCGGCCAACCCGACCCGCACCGCGCTGGAGTCGGCGCTCGCCGCGGCCGAGGGGGGAGCGGCGGGCTTCGCGTTCTCCTCGGGCCTCGCGGCGGAGGACACGCTGCTGCGCGCGGCCCTGCGCCCCGGCGACCACGTCGTCGTCCCGAACGACGCCTACGGCGGCACGTACCGCCTGATCGCGCGCGTCTTCGGGCCGTGGGGCATCGAGCACACGCCGGTCGACCTGTCGGACCCCGACGCGGTGCTCGCCGCGATCCAGCCGGGCCGCACCAAGGTGGTCTGGGTCGAGACGCCCACGAACCCGCTGCTGGGCATCGCGGACATCGCGGTGCTGGCCGCGCACGCCCGCGCGGCGGGGGCGCTGCTCGTCGTCGACAACACCTTCGCGACGCCGTACCTGCAGCAGCCGCTCGCGCTCGGTGCGGACGTCGTCGTGCACTCGACCACCAAGTACATCGGCGGGCACTCGGACGTGGTCGGCGGTGCGCTCGTCGTCGCCGACGGTGCGCAGCTTCCGGTGGGGCTCGACGGTCCGACAGGGACGACGAACCTGGCCGACGCCGTGCGGTTCCACCAGAACGCGTCCGGCGCGGTCGCGGGGCCGTTCGACGCGTGGCTGACCCTGCGGGGGCTCAAGACGCTCGCCGTGCGGATGGACCGGCACGAGAGCAACGCCCGGGCCGTCGCGGAGTTCCTTGAGGGGCACGACGCCGTCACGTCCGTGATCTACCCGGGCCTGGAGAGCCACCCCGGGCACGAGGTCGCCGCGCGCCAGATGAGCGGCTTCGGCGGCATGGTCTCGTTCCGCACCGGCAGCGAGTCGTCGGCGCTGGCGTTCTGCGGTGCCACCCACGTGTTCACGCTCGCCGAGTCGCTGGGCGGGGTCGAGTCGCTGGTCGAGCACCCGCACAAGATGACCCACGGGTCGGTGGCGGGGACCGCGCTCGAGGTGCCCGACGACCTGGTGCGCCTGTCGGTGGGCATCGAGGACGTCGCCGACCTGATCGCCGACCTCGACGCCGCGCTGGCCGCCGGGCGCGACGCGTGAGCGCCCCGGTCGAGACCGCCAAGCCCGTCGGCGACCAGGCGGTGCCGCCGTCCGTGCGCAACGCGGCCGCGTGGTCGTGGCGGCTGCTGCTCATCGGCGCGGCGCTCGCGGTGCTGCTCTGGCTGCTGAGCGAGCTCAAGGTCGTCGTCGTCCCCATCGCGGTGGCCCTGCTGCTCACGGTCCTGCTGGCGCCGTTCGTCGGCTGGATCCAGCGCAGGACGCGCATGCCGCGGGTCGCGGCCGTGGGGATCGCGCTCGTCGGGCTGATCGTCGTGGTGGCCGGCCTGCTGACGCTCGCGGGACGGTCGATCGTCAAGGGCTTCGGCGAGCTGTGGGACCAGGCCGCGCAGGGCATCGACAAGCTGACCACGTGGCTGGCCGAGGGCCCGCTGCAGCTGACGACCGCCGACATCTCGGGCTGGATGGACCGGATCCAGGGGTCGCTCAGCGGCGGCAGCTCCGAGCTGGTCTCGGGGGCGCTGCACGCGACGACGACCGTGGCGCACGTCGCGGCCGGCGCGCTGATCGCCCTGTTCTGCACGTTCTTCTTCCTGCTCGACGGCCGCACCATCTGGGCGTGGGTCGTCGGCCTGCTCCCGCGCGGGTCCCGCGAGCACGTGCACCAGGCCGGTCGTCGCGGGCTCGTCACGCTCGGTGCGTACACGCGGACGCAGATCCTCGTGGCCGCCGTCGACGCCGTCGGCATCGGGCTCGGCGCGGCGATCCTGCAGGTGCCGCTCGCCCTGCCGCTGGCCGTGCTGGTGTTCCTCGGGTCGTTCATCCCGATCGTGGGCGCCGTCGTCACCGGCTCGGTCGCGATCCTCGTGGCGCTCGTGTCGAACGGGCCGGCGTCGGCCATCTGGATGCTCGCCGTGGTGGTGCTCGTGCAGCAGCTGGAGGGCCACGTGCTCCAGCCGTTCCTCATGGGCCACGCCGTCTCGCTCCACCCGGTCGCGGTCCTGCTGTCGGTGGCGGCGGGCTCGTTCGTCGCCGGGATCGTGGGCGCGCTGTTCGCCGTGCCGATCGCCGCGACCCTGAACACCGTGCTCCTCTACCTGCACGGGCACGACAAGTTCCCGCAGCTGGGCACCGCCGACCACGTGCCTGTGCGCGGCCGAGGGCATCCGGTGCTCGACCGTTCCATCGCGCAGGTGGCCGAGGCGACGTCGGAGCGGGTCGCCACGCAGGCGGAGGCCGCGGACCGTGCCGACCGCGACGCGCCCGCTCCGGTGGTGGGCACCGAGGCCGACGACGCCGGCGAACCAGGCGGTCCGACCTCGCCGCCGGACCCCCGATGACCGGTCTGGCCGACGTCCGCGCCGCGGCCGCGCTGCTCGACGGTGTCGCGGACCGCACGCCGGTGCAGCTGAGCCGCGCCCTCTCGCAGGTGTGCGGCGCCGAGGTCTGGCTCAAGTGCGAGAACCTGCAGCGCGCCGGCTCCTTCAAGCTGCGGGGCGCCTACGTGCGGATGGCTCGGCTCTCCCCGCAGGAGCAGGCGCGGGGGGTGGTCGCGGCGAGCGCCGGCAACCACGCGCAGGGCGTCGCGCTCGCGGCCCGGATGCTGGGGCTGACGGCGGTCGTGTTCATGCCGGCGGACGCGGCGCTGCCCAAGATCGCGGCGACGCGGGACTACGGCGCCCGGGTCGAGCTGGTCGGCGCCTCCGTCGACGAGGCCCTGGTGCACGCGCGCGAGTACGCCGAGCGCACCGGCGCGGTCCTCATCCACCCGTTCGACCACGAGGACGTCGTCGCGGGTCAGGGCACCATCGCCCTCGAGATCGTCGAGCAGGTGCCGGACGTCGCCACCGTGATCGTGCCCATCGGGGGTGGCGGCCTGGCGGCCGGGGTGGTCGCCGCCCTCGCGGAGCTGCGCCCGGACGTGCGGGTGATCGGCGTCCAGGCCGCCCGCGCGGCCGCCTACCCGGCGTCGCTCGCCGCGGGTCACCCGATCCCGGCGCCGGAGCTGCGGACCATGGCCGACGGGATCGCCGTCGGGATGCCGGGGTCGGTGCCGTTCGAGATCCTCTCCTCGCACCACGTCGAGGTGCAGTGCGTCTCGGAGGAGGACCTCTCGCGCGCGCTCCTGCTCCTCGCGGAGCGCGCCAAGATGCTGGTCGAGCCCTCGGGGGCGGCGGCCGCGGCTGCCCTGATGGCCGGGGTCGGGCCGCTCACGGGTCCGGTGGTCGCCATCCTGTCCGGCGGGAACATCGACCCGCTGGTCCTCATGCGCGTGGTCCGGCACGGACTGGCCTCCGCGGGGCGGTTCCTGCAGCTGCAGGTGCGGATCGACGACACCCCGGGTGCGCTCGCGGACCTGCTGCGCGCGCTGGCCGACACCGGCGGGAACGTCATGCACGTGTCGCACGCCCGCACGGTGGGCGACCTCCAGCTCGATGAGGTCGCGATCGTGGTGCAGGTGGAGACCAAGGGGCCGGACCACTGCGAGTACGTGCTCCAGCACCTCCGCGAGGCGGGCTACCGGCTGACGGACGGCTGAGACGCGAACGAGGCGCCACCCCCGAGGGGATGGCGCCTCGTGAGCGTGGTGCGTCAGCCCGCGAAGGGCTTCGCGTCGGTGATCTCGACGGGGATCTCACGCCCGTTGGGCGCGAGGTACGTGGTCGAGTCGCCGATCTTGGACCCGTTGATCGCGGCACCGAGCGGCGAGGTGGGGGAGAAGACCTCGATGTCGGACGTCCCGGCGATCTCGCGGGAGCCGAGCAGGAACACCATCTCGTCGCCGGCCACGAGCGCGGTCACGACCATGCCGGGCTCGACGACGCCGTCGTCCGGCGGGGTCCCGATCTGGACGTTGCGCAGCTTCTCCTTGAGCTCCCGGATGCGAGCGGCCTGCTTGGCCTGCTCCTCACGAGCGGCGTGGTAGCCGCCGTTCTCCTTGAGGTCACCCTCGTCGCGGGCTGCGGCGATGCGTTCGATGACCTCGGCGCTGCCCTCGCCCTCGAGGTGCGCGAGCTCGGCCGTGAGGCGGTCGTAGGCCTCCTGGGTCAACCATGTGGCCGCAGTCGTATCGGTCACGATCGCTCCTTTCCTGACGTGTGCCGGACGTGCCGGTCTGCGCTGCCCCGGGGGGAGCAGCGCACGGCAGTCCGAGCGGGCGGACGCATCGAGGGACGCGTCCGGTGTGCGGGTACTGAGGGGTGCTACCGCCGCTCCCCGCTCGTTCTGGACGCCAGTCGTGGCGCCGGACCGGGGCGGCGGTGAAACGAACAGGATAGCAAGGACGGGCAGACGCAGGCCCCGTTCTGCCGCAGAACGGCGGCGTCAGGGCTGCTCGACCAGCTCGCAGGGCTCCACGGTCCCGCTCACCGCGAGCTCGGTCGTCTGCACGGTCGCCGTCACGCGACGGGTCGCCGAGTCGGCCGGTCCCACCTCGATGGTCCGGACGCCGACCTGGCCGTACGACTCCGACAGCGCGGTGACCGTGCACGCCACGGTCGACTCCTTCGGCTTGGTCACCTCGAACGTCACCTCGATGGCGGTCGAGTCCTCGACGTGGAACCCGACGTCCTTCCAGGACACCGGCTGGCCGGCCATGTTCAGCCCGATCCAGATCACCAGCGTCGCGCCGAGCACCGCGGCGGCGACCAGCCCGAGGCGGCCCCGCCGGACGGACCGCGCCGTGGGCTCGGGTCCGTAGCGCCCGGCCGGTGGGCGGGTGGTGGGCGACTCGGTCACGGAGCTCCTCGTGCTGGACGCGCGGCGCGCGCTCGGTGGCGCGACGAAGGCGCCGGGTAGGCGATCATTGTCTCTCGTCCAACCACCCGCCCGTGCCGAGCGGACCGCGACTCCGCGGACCCGGCGGGCCATCGGCGGGCGACCGACGGGAGGCCCGAGGTGACCGGAGAGCCGCTGCGCCTGATGGCGGTGCACGCCCACCCCGACGACGAGTCGAGCAAGGGTGCCGCGACCACGGCGAAGTACGTGGCCGAGGGCGTCGACGTCCTGGTCGTCTCGTGCACGGGTGGAGAGCGCGGCGACGTGCTCAACCCGCAGCACCCGCCGGTCGAGGGCGGCCTGGACGGGATGCGCGAGTACCGGCGCCACGAGATGGCGGCCGCCGCGGCCGCGCTCGGCGTGCAGCACCGCTGGCTGGGTTTCGTCGACTCCGGGCTGCCCGAGGGCGACCCGCTGCCGCCGCTGCCCGAGGGGTGCTTCGCGCTGGTCCCGCTGGAGGAGGCGTCGGCCCCTCTGGTCCAGCTGGTGCGCGAGTTCCGGCCGCACGTCATCACCACGTACGACCCGTCGGGCGGCTACCCGCACCCCGACCACATCATGTGCCACAGGGTCTCGATGGAGGCGTTCGACGCGGCAGGCGACCCGGACCGCTACGTCGGCCTGGGCGAGCCGTGGACGCCGTCGAAGCTCTACTACAACCACGGCTTCTCGCTCGCGCGCATGCGGGCCGTCCACGATGCCATCGTCGCCGCCGGTCGCGAGTCCCCGTTCGGTGACTGGCTCGACTCCCGTCAGGCGCGCGAGGTGCCCGAGCGCGAGGTGACCACGCGCATCGAGTGCTCGGAGTACTTCGGCCAGCGCGACGACGCGCTGCGGGCGCATGCCACGCAGATCGACCCGGACGGCTTCTTCTTCGCGGTCCCGCGCGAGCTCGAGGTCGCCCAGTGGCCCACCGAGGAGTACGAGCTGGCCGGCACGCGCGTGCCCGTCACGCTCCCCGAGGACGACCTGTTCGCCGGGCTGCGGTCATGATCGCCGTCCTGCTTGCCGCACCGAGCCCCAGCCCGTCGGACGTCACCATCGACGGGACGCCGGTCGGGTCGCCCGGGTTCCTCGGCTTCGTGTTCACGTTCGCGCTCGCGATCGCGGTCGTGTTCCTGTTCCTGTCGCTGACCAAGCAGCTGCGCATCGTCGACCGGCGGGCCAAGGCGCTGGGGCTCGACGACGACGAGGACGACCGGTCGGCCGGGCCGCACGCCGACCTCGGCCTCGTGGACGCCGGCGCGGCCGGGCCGGCCCTGGAGGTCGACGCCGACGTCGAGGTCGCGCCCAAGGACGTGCACCCCGACGACGAGCCCGGCGGGACGACCCGGTGAGCTCCGCCCCGGCGCCCCCGCAGCGACCGTCGGTGCGCGTGACCGTGGCGCAGCTGCAGGTCAGCGACGACCACACCGCCAACCGCCAGGTGGTCGAGGACGCGTTCCGCACCGCGGCGCGGAGCAGCGCAGACCTGCTGGTGGTGCCGGAGTACGCCTCGGGCTTCGACCCCCGCGGCGTCGGCTCCGAGCACGCGGAGCCGATCGACGGACCGTTCGTGACGATGCTTCGCGACCGGGCGAGGTCGACGGGCGTGGCGGTGCTGGCGGGGACCACCCTCCCGGCCGAGGGCGGCGACGACCGCGCGGTGAACGCGGTCGTGGCCGTGGACGGTGCCGGGGAGCTGGCCGGGGTCTACCGCAAGGTGCACCTGTACGACGCGTTCGGGCAGCGGGAGTCGGACCGGCTGGTGCCCGGTCCCGTGGACGCCCCTCCGCTCGTGCTCGAGATCGGCGGGCTGACCTTCGGGGTGCTGACCTGCTACGACCTGCGGTTCCCGGAGTCCGCACGTCGACTCGTGGACGCGGGCGCGCAGGTGCTCGTCGTGCCCGCCGCCTGGGCCGCCGGGGAGCTCAAGGCGATGCACTGGCGCACGCTGGCGATCGCCCGGGCCATCGAGAACACCGCCGCCGTGGTGGCCGTCGGGCAGGCCGGCAAGGGGGTCACCGGGCGCTCGCTCGTCGTGGCGCCCGACGGCGTGGTCGGGCTGGAGATGGACGAGAAGCCGCAGGTGCGGACCGTGGACCTGGACGGCGCGGCGCTGCTGCGCGTCCGGGAGCAGAACCCGTCGCTGGCCAACCGCCGGTACACGGTCGTGCCCGTGGCCTGAGGCTCAGGCGGAGCCGTAGGACGCGATCGACACCGCGACGTAGTGGCACCCGTAGCCGACCACGGTGAGCACGTGGAAGATCTCGTGGAACCCGAACCACCGCGGGCTCGGGTTGGGCCGCTTGGTGCCGTAGACGATCGCGCCGACCGTGTACGCGAGCCCTCCGCCGGCGATGAGCAGGACGATCGCGAGCCCGCCCGACCGGTAGAACTCGGGGAAGAACCAGACGGCCACCCAGCCGAGCGCCACGTACACGGGCACGTAGACCCACCGCGGTGCGCCCAGCCAGAAGATGCGCGCCAGCGTCCCGATCAGGGCGCCGGTCCACACGACGATGAGCAACGTGCGCGCAGTGTCCGCCGGCAGCAGGAGGACCGACAGCGGGGTGTAGGTGCCCGCGATGATCAGGAAGATGTTGGTGTGGTCCAGTCGGCGCAGGACGGCGGAGGTCCGGGGGGACCAGTGCCCGCGGTGGTAGACCGCGCTGGTGCCGAACAACATGATGGCGGTGAGCCCGAACACCGCCGTGGACCACTTCGCCGTCGGCGTCGGGGAGAGCACGACGAGCACGATCGACGCGACGATCACGAACGGTGTGACGCCCGCGTGGATCCAGCCCCGCAGGTGCGGCTTGATGCTCTCGGCGACCCGCTCGACGAGCCCGTCCGGCTCGTCGTGACCGCCCAGGGCCGTTCCCGGCTGCTGTCCTGGAGCGGACGCGGGGGTGGAGCTCATGGAACGGTCTCTCTTCGTCAGCGGGGAACCTACGACTCCGTAGGTTACGACACCGTAGGTAGGGGTGTCGAACCCGTGCCGGCACCCCGCCGAACGTACCGCGCGCGCGGCGCGAGCACCTCCGCCTGCGGCGGACGACCGGGCCCGCGGGGCACGCTCGGCGAGTACGGTGAGCGGGTTCCGGTCGCCTGAACCCGAAGGAGTGCGCGTGCGTCTGCCCCGTCCGCTCTACGGGCTGTACGAACGCCAGCTCGCGGCGTCGCTCCCCAAGGACGGGCTCCCGCGCCACGTCGGCGTCATCCTCGACGGCAACCGGCGCTGGGCGCGCAGCGTGGGCGAGTCGACGCGGCACGGGCACCAGGCCGGCGCCGACAAGATCGCCGACCTGCTCGAGTGGAGCGAGGACATCGGCGTCGAGGTGGTCACCCTGTGGATGCTCTCCACGGACAACCTCTCCCGGGGCGCGGACGAGCTCGAGCAGCTGCTCGCGATCATCGAGGACGCGGTCGGTGCGCTCGCCGCGACCGGGCGCTGGCGGATCCAGGCCGTGGGCGCGCTCGACCTGCTCCCCGACCACACGGTCAAGGCGCTCGTCTCGGCCCAGGACGCCACCGCCGGCGTCGTCGGCCTGCACGTCAACATCGCCGTCGGGTACGGGGGGCGGCGCGAGATCGCGGACGCCGTGAAGTCGTTCCTGCGCAAGCACGCGGAGGCCGGGTCCAGCCTGGACGAGCTCGCCGAGGCGTTCGACGTGGAGCACATCGCCGAGCACCTGTACACGAAGGGCCAGCCGGACCCCGAGCTGGTGATCCGGACCTCGGGGGAGCAGCGGCTCGGCGGCTTCCTGCTCTGGCAGAGCGCGCACTCGGAGTTCTACTTCTGCGAGGCCTACTGGCCCGACTTCCGCCGCGTGGACTTCCTCCGTGCGGTCCGCGCCTACGCCGCCCGGGAGCGGCGCGGCGGGCGCTGACTCCGTCCGGGTTAATTGTGTCGGGGGCCGACGAGCCTCCCGCGGCCCCGACAGCCGCCCTCACCTGGGGTTCTGCTGCGTACTGCTGATCGGCGGCCGGGACCGCCAGGTGAACAGCGTGTAACCACTTCGCGTGTCGTGGTGGTGGCGTCGGACCTCGGGCTTATGTTCCGCCGTAGAGGACAGCGACCGTTGTCCCCGGGAGGCCAGCCCATGGAGCATCCGCTCCGGGAGGAGGGCCGGATCCGGCCCTCTGTTCCCGGAGGGGCCGACCGCCCCCGTCCCGTCGCCGTACGTCGGTGCGTGGTCCTGCTCTGGCAGGACGCCGGTGTCCGGTGCCCGTCACGGCGCACGTAGCGCCGGAGGGAGCCTGCCGTGGTCAGCAAGGCGCAGAACGACCCCCAGTCCACGACCGACCAGCTGGACGTCCACACGGCCGATGGCCGCAAGACCCACGTGCTCGACACCTCGGTGCTCCTCTCAGACCCGCGGGCGATCCTGCGGTTCGCGGAGCACGACGTCGTCCTCCCCGTCGTCGTCATCACGGAGCTCGAGGGCAAGCGGCACCACGCCGAGCTCGGCTACTTCGCCCGGTCCGCGCTGCGGATGCTCGACGACCTGCGGATCGAGCACGGCCGGCTCGACACCCCGATCCCGCTGAACGACGAGGGCGGCACCCTGCGGGTCGAGCTCAACCACACGGACTCCTCCGTGCTCCCGGACGGCTTCCGCCTGGGCGACAACGACACCCGGATCCTCGCCGTCGCGGCCAACCTGGCGGCCGAGGGGCGGGACGTCATCGTCGTCTCGAAGGACCTCCCGATGCGCGTCAAGGCGTCGGCCGTGGGGCTGTGCGCGGAGGAGTACCGCGCCGAGCTGGCCGTCGACTCCGGCTGGACGGGCATGGACGCCCTCGACCTGGCCGAGCAGCAGATGGCGGCGCTCTGGGAGCACGAGTCGGTGCCCCTGGCTGAGGTCGCGAGCGGCTTCAGCGGGGGGAACCAGACCCCCAACGACATGCTCTGCCACACCGGCGTCGTCCTGCACAGCCCGCGCGGGTCGGCCCTCGGCCGGGTGACCGCGGACAAGCACGTGCAGCTGGTCCGCGGCGACCAGGACGTGTTCGGCCTGCACGGCCGCAGCGCGGAGCAGCGGATCGCGATCGACCTGCTGCTCGACGAGGAGATCGGCATCGTCTCGCTCGGCGGGCGCGCGGGCACCGGCAAGTCGGCGCTCGCCCTCTGCGCCGGCCTGGAGGCGGTGCTGGAGCGTCGGCAGCACCGCAAGGTCATGGTGTTCCGTCCCCTGTACGCGGTCGGTGGCCAGGACCTCGGCTACCTGCCCGGGAGCGCCGACGAGAAGATGAACCCCTGGGCGCAGGCCGTCTTCGACACCCTCGGGGCGCTGGTGTCCAAGGAGGTCGTCGAGGAGATCATGGACCGCGACATCCTCGAGGTCCTGCCGCTCACCCACATCCGCGGGCGCTCGCTGCACGACGCGTTCGTGATCGTCGACGAGGCGCAGTCTCTCGAGCGCAACGTCCTGCTCACCGTGCTGTCCCGGATCGGGCAGAGCTCGCGGGTGGTGCTCACCCACGACGTGGCCCAGCGCGACAACCTGCGCGTCGGCCGGCACGACGGGGTCGCCGCGGTGATCGAGGCGCTCAAGGGCCACCCGCTGTTCGCGCACATCACGCTCACGCGCTCGGAGCGGTCGCCCGTCGCGGCGCTCGTCACCGAGCTGCTGGAGGGCATCGAGGTCTGAGCGGCCTCCGGACGCCCGGGCTCCCTGCACGCAGGGGGCCCGGGCGTTCAGCTGTGCCGGTGTGCCGCGTCCAGCTCCCGGACCAGAGCGCCGAGCCCGACGCGGAGCGCGTGCCGCTCCTGCTCCGTCAGCCCGGCGAGCAGCCGGCCGTGGTGCTCCCGGAGCTCTGCGCCCACGCGCTCGGCGACGTCGCTGCCCTGCGCGGTGAGCTCCAGGCGGTACAGGCGACGGTTGTCGGCCTGGCGCTCCCGCCGCAGCCACCCGCGCCCCTCCATCCCGGCGGCGAGCCGGCTGACCGTGCTCTTCTCCAGCCCCATCCGGTCGGCGAGCTCCTGCTGCGACAGGGGCCCGGCGGCGGCCAGCTCGCCGAGCGCGAACGTCTCGGACATCGAGAGCCGCACGCCGGCGTGCTCGTGGGGCGTCTGGACCGACTCCAGCAGGCCGCTCGTGCGCGCGAGCTGCTGGAAGAACCGGCTCAGGTCGTCGTCAGGAAAGGTTGTGTTGTACAACTGTTGCGCCTACTGTCGTCGTAAGAGTTGTGACGCACAACTGTAGGGGAGAAGCTCCATGACCGACACCGACCACCACCAGCACGGGCGTGGCCGTCTGCACGGCCGCCTGACCCCGCACGGCCACGGGATGGGGCCGATGAACGACCCAGGCCGGTACGAGCGCGTCTCCGGTCACCTGTCAGGCCGGCTCTACCGTCGCGTCGCCCGCGACGTCGCTGCCCTGCGGCTCCCCGCCGGAGCGCGCGTCCTCGACGTCGGCACCGGACCCGGGACGATGCCGCGTCGCATCGCCGAGTCCGCTCCCGGGCTCAGGATCGACGCGATCGACGTCTCGACCGAGATGATCGCCTGGGCGCAGCAGAGAGCGACGCCCGGCGTGACCTTCGCGGTCGCCGACGTCGCGGAGCTGCCCTGGCCCGACGCCACCTTCGACGTCGTCGTGTCCACCCTCAGCCAGCACCACTGGGCCGACGTGGACGCGGGCCTGCGGGAGGTTCGACGGGTGCTCCGGCCCGGCGGGCAGGCGTGGGTCTACGACGTCCGGTGGGCGCTCCCGCAGGAGGAGTCCGTGGCCGCGTCGCTCGGGACCGGCACGTCCGTCGTGCGCGAGCGACGGCTCGCCCGCACGTCGTGGCTGAACCCCGTCGGTCGCCTGGTGCTGCGTCCCGTCTGACCCGTGGGCGTCAGCCCTCGACCAGCCGCCCGTCGGCGATGTGCAGCACGCGGTCGGCCAGCGACACCATGAGCGGGTCGTGGGTGGACACGATCGCGGTCATCCCCTCGGCCTCGACCACCGCGCGGATGAGGGCCATCACGGCGGTGCCGGTCTCGGTGTCCAGCTGACCCGTGGGCTCGTCGGCCACCAGCAGCCGCGGCGAGTTGGCCAGCGACCGGGCGATCGCCACGCGCTGCTGCTGACCGCCCGACAGCTCGCCGGGACGCTGCAGCGCGTGCGGGCCGAGGCCGACCAGGTCGAGCAGGAGCTGCACGCGAGCCTCGCGGTCCTTGGTGGCCAGCTTGCGCAGCCGCAGGGGCACGCCGACGTTCTCCGCGGCGGACAGGACCGGCACCAGGCCGAACGTCTGGAACACGAACGAGACGACGTCCCGCCGCAGCTCGACCAGGCCGCGCTCGTCGAGCGTCGAGACCTCGCGCCCGTCGACGACCACGCGTCCGCCGTCCGGACGGTCGAGGCCGCCGATCACGTTGAGCAGCGTGGTCTTGCCCGAGCCCGATCGCCCGACGAGCGCGACCAGCTCGCCCGGTGCGATGGTGAACGAGACGTCCTGGAGCGCGTGCACGGCGGCCGAGCCCGTGCCGTAGGTGCGGCTGACGTGCTCGACCCGGACGACGGCGTCCGTGCCGGCGGGTGCGGTCGTCGCCGTCGTGGTGGGGGCGGTCATCGGTCGGCCTCCTGCTCGGTGGGAGTCGCCTGCGTGTGTGTCGCCGAGTGGCGGCCGCCCGGCCTGGGCGCCGTCGGCGCGGGCCGGTCCGGCCAGAGCGACACGTGCGACTCCTCGAGCGCCAGCCGCACGTGCCCGACGAGGTTCAGGGCCTCGCGGTACTCCCGCGGCAGCTGCACCCGGCCCGCCCGGTCGAGCACGGCCAGCTCCTCGGCGACGACGTGCTCGGTGCCGTCGTCGCGGGTGTGGGTGCGCCGCACGACCTCCGAGCTGGTGCGTCCGTCGCGGATGGCCACGGTCCGCTGCACGTGCTCGCTCACGCCGGGGTCGTGCGTGACGACCACGACGGTGGTGCCGAGCTCACGGTTGACCGTCCGCAGGCCCTCCAGGACGTCGTGCGAGGTCGCGGAGTCCAGCTCCCCGGTGGGCTCGTCGGCGAACAGGACCTGCGGGGAGTTGGCCAGGGCGACCGCGATCGCGACACGCTGCTGCTCGCCGCCGGACATCTGACCCGGCCGGCGGTCTGCGCAGTAGCCGACCCCGAGGACGCCCAGCAGCTCCGTGGCACGTCGGTCACGCTCCTTGCGGCGCACCCCGGCGAGCGCCATGGGGAACGCGACGTTCTCCGTCCCGCTCAGGTACGGCACCACGTTGCGGGCGGTCTGCTGCCAGACGAACCCGACCATCGACCGTCGGTACTCCACCCGCTGCGTGCTCGACATCGCCATGAGGTCCCACGGGCCCACCCGCACCTTGCCGGCGGTGGGGACGTCCAGCCCGGACAGCACCGACAGCAGGGTCGACTTCCCCGAGCCGGACGCGCCGACGATCGCCACCAGCTCGCCGTCCTCGACGAGCAGGTCGAGGCCCTGCAGCGCCTGCACCTCGACACCCTCGGACTGGTAGATGCGCACCAGGGAGTCGCACACGATCAGCGCGTGCTCCCCGAAGGCACCCGTGCGCTGACGCGCTCGCGCCTCGAGCGCGCCGAGCGTCGGCTCCTCGATCGTCTGCACCGCGTTCATCAGGACCTCCTGCGCATCGTGCCGGTGTATGTCACGTTCATCGCTCGCCCACCCGGAGCACCTCACCCAGCCGGTCCCGCCGCCGGACCGCGGACTCGACGCCGACCGCGACGGCAAGCGCGCCCAGCACCACGACCGTCGCCCCCACGATCGGAACCCACGTGACCTGCAGCGATGTCGCCGCGGGGTCACCCGTGAGCAGGTCGAGCCCGAGCGCGCCGGTGAGCACCCAGGGGACCGCGACACCGATCACCGTCCCCGCGAGCACCGCGGCGAGCGCCAGCGGGGCCAGCTCGCCGAACGTCATCGCGCGTGCGGTCCGGGCGTCGAGCCCGAGCGTCCGGAGCGCGGACAGCGTGCGGCCGCGCTCGCGGCTCGTCGCCACGACGGTGAGCACCAGACCCAGGGCCGCGTAGCCGGCGAGGACCAGGCCCGTCGCGACGAGCAGGGCGAGCAGGCCCGCGTTGAGCGGCGACGCCCGCCAGGTGCTCAGCCACTCGTCGCGCTCGGTCACGGTGATCCCGGGGGAGCCGGCCACTCCTGCGTCCCGCACGGCGGACACGGCACCGGGACCGTCCACCCAGGTCGTCGTCGCGGGCAGCTCGTCCCCGGAGGCCTCCTCGAACACGCTCCGGTCGACGACCACCACACCCTTGGCCACCGACAGCGTCGACGCGCTGGTCGGCAGGACCGGGGGGTTGTCCGCAGTACCGACGACGTCGAGGTCGACGAACTCCTGCGCGCCCATGAGTGCGGGTGCGATGAGCTCGGACGTCCGCTGGAGGGTGGGCGAGATGAGTGCCGGGACCCCGCCGCCGCCGGCCGACCCGAGCGCCGCCAGGCCGGGGTCCACCGCACGGTCGTGGGCGACGAGGATCTGCGCCAGGGGGGCGGAGTCGACGAGCAGCACCCGCGCCTTGACCCCGCTCGACCGCCCGAACGTCCGCTCGCTCAGGACGGCGGCGCCGGCGACGGCCGTGACACCGGGCGCATCGCGCAGCATGTCGACCACCGCCGGGTCGAGCTTCCCGTCGATGCGGACCTGCGCTCCGACCACGATGTCCGCGGCGGCGCCCTGCCCCGCGGTGACCGTGACCGCGGTGGTGCCGCAGAAGACCACGAGGGCGATGGCGATCGTCAGGGTGAGCAGGGGGACTCGCGTCCCGGCGGTGTGCCCGGCGCGGGCGGTCGCGACCACCGGTACCAGCGACCGCTGCCGGGCGGCGAGGCCGGACAGGCCGCGCAGCAGCGGCGGGAGCGCGCGCGCCAGGAGCACGGTGGCGGCGCCGGCCAGGAGGACCGGGGTGGCGGCGAGCAGCAGGTCGACGCTGCCCGTGGCGGTCTGCACGAGCCCGCGCCCTCGCGCCGACACCAGCGCCGCCACGGCGACCGCCACGAGCGCGAGCTCGGCGGTCAGGCGGCGCGCGCGGCGACGGCCGAGCACGCGCTCGCGGTCCGCCCGGTTGGCGGGCAGCCGACGTCCCGTCCAGGCGCCGGCCACCACCACCGCGGCGGCGATCGCGGGGGCGGTCGCGGCGACCAGCACGATCGCCGCGGCCACGACCCAGGTACCCCGGGGATCGGGCGCGACCAGCCACGCCCCGGCGGCACCGACGGCGGTGGCGAGGGCGACGATCGGCACGCTCTCCACCAGCCCGCGCAGACCGACCGACGCGACCGACGCACCGCGGGCGCGCTCGGCGAGCAGGAACGTCTCGCGCCGGACCACCAGCAGCCGCGCGGCGAGGACGAGCGTCAGCGCTCCCACCGCCCCGAGGCCCACGAGGAGCACCGAGGTCTGCGCCGTCCCCGCGAGCAGGCGGGCGTCGGCCGCCCGCAGCACGGTGTCCAGCTCGCTGTCGACCGACGGCGTCCGCCCGTCCGACCCGGTCAACGCACCCGGCATCGCGATGATCTGGGTGACCGCTCGGGCGACCGCCCCCGTGTCCGTGGCGCGCAGGTCTGCCGGGTCGGCCGGGAACCGGAACGCCATGGTGACCGACTTCGTGGACTGCATCGCGAGCATCGCGTCGGGCAGGGAGGCGTCGGACGTGAGGAGACCAGCGCGGCCGACGACGTCGGCCACTGCGGGCGGCGGCTGGAGGTCCAGGAGGTCGTCGAAGGTGGACCACACGGGCGACGCGGGGTCGACCGGCTCGTACAGCCCGGTCACGACGGCCACGGCCTCCCCGCGGGTGGGGCCGTTGAGCGGAAGACGGGCGCCGACGGTGATCCCGAGCTGGTCCGCGGCCGCGGCCGACATCCCGACCTCGACCAGGCGCGGGTCCGGCGAGCCCACCGGGTGCTCGGGGGTCATGCGCGGCTCGACCCCCGTGATCCACCGGACGACGGGGTCGGGGGTGGCCGGGGTGCCGAGGTGCACGATCCGGGTGGCCACGAAGCCGTCGGCCAGCCGCGCGGTGAGCGGGGAGCTCTGGACCGCGGTGACCACGGGCCCGGTCACGACCTGGACGGGCTCCGGGAGCGACTTCCGCATGCTCGTCGCCGCGTTCGCCACCAGGGTCGACGCGTTGTCGATGCGCGCGGGCCGCCCGGTGGAGTCGACGGAGGCGAGACCCGGCCCACTGCCCAGCACCGTCACCACGTCCGCCGCCGGTCCGGCGTCCCGGACGGCCTGCTGCACGCCCGCGTCGGCGGTGCGAAGCACGATCCGGGGGACCGCCAGCGCGATGAGCACCGTCACGGCGAGCACGACGGCCGCCAGGACGAGCAGGCCGGCGTCCTGCCGGCTGCGTCGGCGCGCGACGAGTCCCGCACCCGCCGTGGTCGCGTGCCAGCCCACCGCGGTCCGCGCGCGCAGCGTGGTGCTCGTCATCGCTCGTCCCCCAGCCGCAGGAGCTCGCCCGACGCCCGGCGCAGCAGCGAGCTGGTGGTGAGCGCGACAGCGCCGCCGACCAGCACGACGAGGACGACGACGAGAGCCGCCTGCGTGGGCCACGGCCACTGCACGACCACCGACGGGACGGGCCGCCCCCCTTCGGCGGACACGGTGACCAAAGGCGCGACCACCTGGCCCAGGACGGCACCGAGGGCGAGTCCCGCGAGCAGGCCCAGGACGCCGAGGATCCCGTGCTCCACCAGGACGGAGCGGACCAGGCCGGACCGCGCGGTCCCGAGCGCCTGCAACCGGGCCAGCTCGAGGCGACGGGTGCGGACCGCCACGGTCGCGCTCATGGCGAAGCCCGCGACCGCGAGGGCCACCGCGGCGACGGTCACGATCCACAGCGCGGCCTGGACCCCGACGCGCAGCGGCCCGTCGATGGCGACCTCGCGTGCCGTGACCCGGTCCACGGCGACACCGAGGTCCTCGTGCCGGACGTGCTCGGCCAGGCCGGGCGCGCTGGCGTCGGGGACCTGGAGCCACCACTCGTCCAGCAGCGCGCTCGTCGACGAGCCGAGCAGCGCCGCGCGCGTGAGCAGATCCCGGTCGACCAGGACGGCGGAGCCCTTGGGCAGACCCGGCAGGTAGGCGACCTCCCGCTCGACGACGACCGGCACGCGCACCCCGTCCAGGTCGAGCTGGAGCTCGTCGCCCTTCTCCACGCCGAGCGCGGCCACCAGCGTGTCGGTCACGACGACCGGGATCGGACCCGGCGCCGCGAACGTCGCCGCCGCGAACCCCGAGCGCCCGAAGAGGACCTCGAGCGGGTCGATCCCGCCGCTGACGAGCAGGACCCCGCCGTCGGTCCGGACCGACATCAGGGGTCGGTTGTTGTTCTCCTGCAGCGCACCCTGGACGGTCCACGGCGCCGCGGTGATCGCGACGGGGGTCACGGTGTCCTCGGTGGCGCCTGCGGCTCGCTCGACGACGCGCAGCTCCCGCACGCCGACATCCAGCCGCACGTCGGCCATGCCCTGCCCGAACAGGTCCGCGGGGTCCTCCGGGTCGGTGAGGACCTGCGCCACGATCCCCACCAGCTCCAGGCCCGGCGAGGTCGCCGGCAGGGTGACCGCGACGTCGTCCGTGACGCCGACGAGCGGGAGCGGCTCCAGCTCGACCGGGGTCCGTGTCCCGAGAGGATCCTCGAGCACCACGCTGACCAGCAGGACCCCGCTGACGGCGGGGGACAGGGAGGTCTCCACGTCGAGCAGGAGGCTGGTCGGTGCACCCGGGAGCACGATGCCGGTCGCCGGTTCGGCGGGTCGCAGGGGTGCCGTGATCGTGTCCCAGGACGGTGAGATCCGACCGCGCAGCAGGGCGGTCGCCTGCGTGGTGTCGATGGCGAGGAGGTCGACCGAACGGCCCCGGCTCTCGCCGGGGGCGTCGGCCGGGTGTCCCATGGTGACGGAGCGGAACGTCACCGGGCTGAGCGCCTGCACGTCGGCCAGAGCGTCGACCGTGGTCGCCTGCGCGATCCCCGAGCCGTCCACGCGGTCCAGCCGCACGTCGGTCCCCACGGCGAGGTCCACCTGGTCGCCCTGCGACGTCCGCCACGTGTCGAGGAAGGACTGCGAGAACGAGCCCACCGCCAGCGCCAGCGTGAGCAGCAGCACCGCCCCTGCGGCCCGGCCGGGTCGGCGACCGACCTCCCACGCGGCGAGCGGAGCGATGAGCGACCGGCTGCGGGTGGCCAGCCGCTCGCCGGCGCGCGCGACCAGGGGCAGCAGCCTCAGCGCGAGGACGGCGCCGGCGAGCAGCAGCAGGGCGGGCGCCGCCACGAGGACGGGGTCGAGACGTCCCGAGCCCGCCTCGACGACGGGCGACCGGTAGGAGCGCAGCTGCCACACGGCCAGGGCCGCGAGCACCACGAGCGCGAGGTCCGCCCCGGATCGGGCGAGACCGCCGCGGCCGTCCTGGCGCACGAGCTGCTGCTCGGCGTCGACGACGCTGCCGCGGCGCCGCAGCAGCGGTCCGAGCAGCACGCCCGCGAGGACGAAGGACGAGACGACGCAGGTGATCCACAGTGACGCGGGGCGGCCCGGGTCGTGGTGCAGGCCCGCCTCCGCGAGGAGACCGACGGAGGTGATCGCCTGGAACAGCAGGACGGCCAGCCACGGCGACACGAGCGTGGTGACCAGCGCGACCCCTGCGGCCTCGAGCGCCGCGAGCCCCAGGAGCTGGCGGCCGGACGCCCCGCGGGAGGACATGAGCGTCTGTTCCGGGGCGCGGCGGTCCGCGAGCAGGCGCGCCGCCAGCAGGAGGACGGTGACCGCGAGCACCACGAGCATGAGCCCGACGATGACGAGGCTGACCCGGGTCACCGCGAGGTTGCCCTGCGCCACGTCGATCGTGGCAGCCAGACGCGAGCGGAACTGGGCGGTGACCACGTCGAACTCGGTGTCGGCGACCAGCGTGGCCTGGGCATCGTCGAGCCGCTCCCGCACCGCCTCGACGGCTCCGGGCGGACTGTCCGCGAGCTGTGGGGACGCGACCAGCCTGGCCGTGGCGACCGACCCCGTGGCGGTGAGCGCCTCGGGTGCGACGACGAACGGACCCCACGCGTCGGTGGCGACGAAGCCGAAGGAGCCGGGCACCGGGTACCGGGGATCGTGCTGGGCGCCCTGCAGGAGGTCACGGGTCCAGAGGCTGCGCGGCTTGCCCAGCTCGTGGATCCCGACGACGACCGCGACCGTGCTCTGCTCGTAGGTGGTCAGGTTCCGCAGCGGCAGCTCGGTGCCGACCGTCCAGCCGTACCGGTCGGCCGCGACCTTGGGCACGGCGACCTCGACGCGGCTCTCGTCGGCCCCCGGCCCGGGCCAGGCGCCCGCGGCCAGCGTGGCGTGGTCCGGGATCTCGGGGTTGACGGCCAGGTAGGCCATGGGTGAGCCGACCGTGTCGCCCTCGGACAGCAGCCGGTAGAGCGGCGAGGTGAGCCACTGGGCACGCGTCGACGGGATGCCGCCGAGGAGCTCGTCGAGGAAGGCCTCGCCGGCCTCGGTGGCGCCGAGCGGGCTGCCGCGCTCGAGCGTGAGGTCGATATCGATGTCGGTGGCCGCAGCGGGCGCGCGCGTCAGGGCGGCGTCCATCGCGCGGTTCTCGCTGGAGAACAGGAGCAGCGCGAACGTGCCGAGCAGGCTGGCGCCCACCAGTGCGACGGCGAGGACCGTGGCCAGGAGGGTCCGTTGAGCGGCGGCGCGATGGCGCAGCACGCGCAGGCTCCAGCCCATCCGACCCCCTCGTGACCTCGTCGTCCGACCGCGGGCGCGCTCCTGTACCGGTCAGGTGCGCGCGGTCCAGCGAGCGTAAACGAGCAGGCCGTGGGTGTGGGAGCGATTCCGCAGACCGTGACCGAACGGTGACGTGGCCCCGGGGAGCCACGTCACCGCACGGCGGTCAGCGCTGCGGCGGGCGCGTCATGCTCAGCACGTCGAGCGCACTGTCCAGCTGCTCCTCGGTGACCTCGCCGCGCTCGACGAAGCCGAGGTCGATCACCGCGGCGCGGACCGTGATCCCGTGCTTCACTGCGTGCTTCGCGATCTTCGCGGCAGCCTCGTACCCGATCACGCGGTTGAGCGGCGTGACGATCGACGGCGACGACTCGGCCAGGGCGCGGGCGCGCTCGACGTTGGCGACCAGACCGACCACCGTCTTGTCGGCGAGCAGCCGCGACGCGTTGGCCAGCAGCCGGACCGACTCGAGCACCCCGGCGGCGATCACGGGGATCTGCACGTTGAGCTCGAACGAGCCGCTGGCACCGGCCCACGCGACGGTGGCGTCGTTGCCGACGACCCGCGCGGCGACCATGAGCACGGCCTCGGGGATGACCGGGTTGACCTTGCCGGGCATGATCGACGAGCCCGGCTGCAGGTCGGGGATCGCGATCTCGCCGAGGCCGGTGTTCGGGCCGGAGCCCATCCAGCGCAGGTCGTTGCAGATCTTGGTGAGGCTGACCGCGATGGTCCGCAGCGCGCCGGACAGCTCGACCAGCCCGTCGCGGGAGCTCTGCGCCTCGAAGTGGTCGCGGGCCTCGGTCAGCGGCAGGCCCGTGTCCTCGCGCAGCAGCTCGATCACGCGCTGCGGGAACCCGGCGGGGGTGTTGATCCCCGTGCCGACGGCCGTGCCGCCCAGGGGGACCTCGGCCGCGCGGGGGAGTGCCGACTCGAGCCGCTCGATGCCGTACCGGATCGCGGCGGCGTACCCGCCGAACTCCTGCCCGAGCGTGACCGGCGTGGCGTCCATGAGGTGCGTGCGGCCGGACTTGACCACCTGCGCCCACTCGACGCTCTTGGCCTCGAGCGCCTCCGCGAGGTGGCCCAGCGCGGGGACCAGGTCGCGTACGACGCCGGCGGTCGCGGCCACGTGCACCGACGTGGGGAACACGTCGTTGGAGGACTGCGACGCGTTCACGTGGTCGTTCGGGTGCACGTCGCGGCCGAGCCGCCGCGTGGCCAGGGTGGCCAGCACCTCGTTGGTGTTCATGTTCGAGCTGGTGCCCGACCCCGTCTGGTAGACGTCGATCGGGAAGTCGCCGTCGTGCGCACCGGACGCCACGTCGTCGGCGGCCGCGACGATGGCGTCGGCGATGTCCTGGTCCAGGACGCCCAGCTCGGCGTTCGCGCGGGCCGCGGCCTTCTTGATCCGGGCCAGCGCCTCGATGTGGCTGCGCTCGAGGCGGCTGCCGGAGATCGGGAAGTTCTCCACGGCACGCTGCGTCTGCGCGCGGTAGAGGGCGTCGACCGGGACGCGCACCTCACCCATCGTGTCGTGCTCGATGCGGTACTCAGAAGTCATGCGTGCCATCCTGCCGCACGTCTAGACCTCGACGTCCCCCAGCGACTCGGTCAGGTGCACGGTGCCGTCGGCCAGCGTGTACTCCAGCCCGACGATCGCCACCCGCCCCTCCTTGACCGCCTCCGCGAGCGAGCGCGAGTAGCCCTGGAGCATCTGCACGGTGTGCCGCACGTGCTCGTGGCCGAGGACGGCCGGGTCGAGGGTGTCGAGGGCGCCGAACCCCCCACCGGCCAGGTTGACGATGCTCGGGATGACCCGGTCGACGATGGCGCGCACGAAGCCGGTGGGCAGCTCGCCGGTGGTGAGCGCGGTCGTCGCGGCCGCGACCGCGCCGCAGCTGTCGTGCCCGAGGACGACGACCAGCGAGGCGCCGAGCACGTCCACGCCGTACTCGATCGAGCCGATGACGGTGGTGTCCAGCACGTGCCCGGCGGTGCGCACCACGAACACGTCGCCGAGCCCCTGGTCGAAGATGATCTCGGCGGCGACGCGCGAGTCCGAGCAGCCGAAGATCACCGCGAACGGGTACTGCGCGACGCTCAGCTCGGAGCGGTGGTCGACGCCCTGCGACGGGTGGAGCATCTCCCCGCGGACGAACCGCTCGTTCCCCTCGCGCAGCGCGGACCAGGCTTCGGCAGGCGTCGTGGGTCGTGGCACGGCGTCATGCTCGCAGGTCCGCGCACCGTCCGCAGGCTGCGTTCCAGCACTCGGTCGGCCCGTTCCGGTGGCGTGTCTTCACCCGGAGGGTGTAGCCAAGGGGGTGAGACGCCGACGTCTCCGCCTGAGGGGGTGTTCCGTGGGACGACGCAGACGAGCTCTGGCCCTCGTCACCGGGCTGGCGGTGGCAGTCCCGCTGGCCGCGTGCGCAGGATCCGGGTCGGGGACTCCCGTGCTCACCTGGTACATCAACCCGGACGACGGCGGACAGGCGGAGATCGCCAAGCAGTGCACGGAGTCCGCGAACGGCGAGTACGTGATCGAGGTGTCGGTCCTCCCTCGCGACGCCAGCGCCCAGCGCGAGCAGCTCGCCCGACGCCTGGCCGCCAAGGACTCGTCGATCGACATCATGAGTCTGGACCCGCCGTTCGTCCCCGAGATGGCCGAGCCCGGGTTCCTGGCGCCCGTGCCCGACGACGTGGCGCAGCGGGTGACGGAGAACGTCGTCGCAGGCGCTCTCGCCGGGGCCACCTGGGACGACAAGCTCGTCTCCGTCCCGTTCTGGGCGAACACCCAGCTGCTCTGGTACCGCAAGTCGGTCGCCGCGGCGGCGGGGCTCGACCCGGCCAAGGCACCGGTGACGTGGGACCAGATCATGACCGCGTCCCAGGACCAGGACAAGTACCTCGCCGTCCAGGGCACCAAGGCCGAGTCGCTCACCGTGTGGATCAACGCCCTCGTCGCGTCCGCCGGGGGTTCGATCCTCGAGAACCCCGAGGCTCCGGCGGACGAGCTGACGCTCGGGCTGGAGAGCCCGGCCGGCGAGGCCGCCGCGACGATCATCGGCACCATCGGCAAGGAGAACCTCGGCGGTCCCGCCCTGCCGACGGAGGACGAGGGCGCGTCGCTGTCCATCTTCCAGGGCGACAAGGGCTCGTTCATGGTCAACTGGCCGTTCGTCTGGTCCGCCACGAAGGCCGGCGTCGAGGACGGCACGTTCGAGCAGGCTCTGCTCGACGACGTCGGCTGGGCGCTGTATCCGCAGGTGACCGAGGGGCAGCCGAGCGCACCCCCGTACGGCGGGATCAACCTCGGGATCGGAGCCTTCAGCAACTACGTCGACCTGTCCTACAAGGCGGCGGAGTGCATCGTCACCCCCGAGCACCAGGCGCAGTACTTCGCGACGAACGGCAACCCGCCGTCCAACACCGAGGCCTACGACGACCCCGCGGTCACCGAGGCGTTCCCGATGGCGGACGTCATCCGGGAGTCGCTCGAGCTCGCAGTCCCGCGGCCGCAGACGCCGTACTACAACGAGGTGTCCACCGGCCTGCAGCAGACCTGGCACCCGCCGAGCGCGGTCGACCCGGCGACGACGCCGACGGAGTCGACGGACCTGATCACCGCCGTGCTTCGAGGGGAGCAGCTGCTATGACCACGGTCGCCGACAAGAGACCGGATCTGCGCGACGCCGCCGCGAAGGCCGGCCGCAGCGATCGGGCGAGGTCCGAGGCCCGCCTCGGCTGGCTGCTCGCGGGGCCCGCGTTCATCGTCATGCTCGCCGTCACGCTGTACCCGATCCTGCAGGCCTTCTACGACTCGCTCTTCAACTTCCGGCTCACCGCGCCGGACGACAGGAGCTTCACCGGCCTGAACAACTACGCCGTCGTGCTCTCCGATCCGCTCTTCTGGCAGGCGCTCGGTGTCACCGTCTTCATCACGGTCGTGACGGTGGTGATCGAGCTGCTCCTCGGGTTCGCGCTCGCGCTCGTCATGCACCGCGCCATCACGCAGCTCCGCGGCCTGCTCCGCACGGCGATCCTGGTGCCCTACGGGATCATCACCGTCGTCTCGGCGTTCGCGTGGTTCTACGCGTTCGACATCAACTCGGGGTACGTCAACCACTGGTTCGCCTGGGTGCCCGGGATCAGCACGGACCTCAACTGGTTCGCCCAGCAGGGCACCAGCCTCTTCGTCATCATCATGTCGGAGATCTGGAAGACCACGCCGTTCATCTCCCTCCTCCTGCTCGCCGGACTCTCGCAGGTGCCGACCGAGCTGGAGGAGGCGGCCGAGGTCGACGGCGCGACGTGGTGGCAGCGCCTCACGCGGGTGGTCCTGCCGAACATGAAGGCCGCGATCATGGTGGCGGTCCTGTTCCGGGCCCTCGACGCGTTCCGCATCTTCGACAACGTGTTCATCATGACCAACGGGGCCAACGGCACCGAGGTGCTCTCGCTCCTGGCGTACCGGACGTCGATCGGGCGGCTGGAGATCGGCCTCGGGTCGGCCATCTCCGTGCTGCTCTTCCTGTGCGTCATCCTGATCTGCTGGATCGCGGTCAAGCTGTTCAAGGTCGATCTGGCCGGCGGCGCGAGGGGGGCCGGCTGATGAAGCAGCTGTCGACCAGGGCCAAGATCGCCTGGGCGCTCATCACGATCTTCGTCCTCGCGTACGCCCTGTTCCCGATCGTGTCGATCTTCGCGACGTCGTTCAAGCTGCCGAGCCAGCTCAACCTCGGGCTGTTCTGGCCGAAGACCTGGACGACCGTGAATTACGAGGAGATCCTCGCGCCGGGCGGGTCCGCGCAGACCCTGTTCCTGTCCTCGCTGCGCAACTCGATCGGGATCTCGCTGATCGCCACGGCCATCGCCGTCGTGCTGGCCACGCTCGCCGCCTACGCGATCGCGCGGCTCGACTTCCCGGGCAAGCGGATGGTCCTGCTCACCGCGCTGGGCGTCTCGAT
Organism: Cellulomonas sp. Root137; assembly: GCF_001426725.1. Taxonomy (NCBI): domain Bacteria; kingdom Bacillati; phylum Actinomycetota; class Actinomycetes; order Micrococcales; family Cellulomonadaceae; genus Cellulomonas; species Cellulomonas sp. Root137. The sequence continues at coordinate 251,221 of NZ_LMFG01000004.1, forward strand.
CTTCCCGGTCATCTCGATCGTCACGCCGCTGTTCAACCTGTGGCGGAACATCGGCCTCTACGACACCTGGCTCGGCCTGATCATCCCGTACCTCTCGCTGACCCTGCCGATCTCCATCTGGACCCTCGCGGCGTTCTTCCGCCAGATCCCCTGGGAGCTCGAGCAGGCCGCGCAGGTGGACGGGGCGACCACGTGGCAGGCCTTCCGCAAGGCGATCGTGCCGCTCGCCGCGCCCGGCGTGTTCACCACCGCGCTGATCGCGTTCTTCATCGCGTGGAACGACTTCGTCTACGGCATCTCGCTCACGTCGACCGACCGGGCCCGTCCCGTCCCGGCGGCGCTGGCGTTCTTCACCGGCGCCTCGCAGTTCGAGGAGCCGACAGGCTCGATCTCCGCCGCCGCCATCATCGTGACCATCCCGGTGGTCATCCTCGTCCTGCTCTTCCAACGCCAGATCGTGTCCGGCCTGACCCAGGGCGCCGTCAAGGGCTGACCACGAAGGAGATCCGATGGCCGCCATCACTCTCAAGGACATCGTCAAGCAGTACGGCGACGGCTTCCTCGCCGTGAAGGGCGTCAGCCTGGACATCGCCGACGGCGAGTTCGTCATCCTCGTCGGGCCGTCCGGCTGCGGGAAGTCGACGCTGCTGCGCATGATCGTGGGCCTCGAGGACATCACGGCGGGCGACCTGCACATCGGCGGAAAGAGGGTCAACGACAAGGCCCCCCGCGACCGGCACCTGGCGATGGTCTTCCAGAACTACGCGCTCTACCCGCACCTGACCGTCTTCGAGAACATCGCGTTCCCGCTGCGCCTCCAGAAGGGCCAGTTCACCGACGCGCAGATCAAGGACAAGGTCGAGTTCGCCGCGAAGACGCTCGAGCTGCAGGACCACCTCGACCGCAAGCCCGCCAACCTGTCCGGCGGTCAGCGGCAGCGGGTCGCGATGGGCCGCGCGATCGTCCGTGAGGCGGAAGCGTTCCTCTTCGACGAGCCCCTGTCCAACCTCGACGCCAAGCTCCGTGGGCAGATGCGCACCGAGATCGCGCGCATGCAGCGCCGCCTCGGCACGACCACCGTCTACGTCACCCACGACCAGACAGAGGCCATGACCCTCGGCGACCGGGTGGCCGTCTTGCGCAAGGGGGAGCTCCAGCAGGTGGCCAGCCCGCGCGGGCTGTACGAGCAGCCGGTCAACCTGTTCGTCGCCGGCTTCATCGGGTCGCCGCCCATGAACTTCCTGCCGGGGGAGATCAGCGGGTCGACGATGACGCTGCCGTTCGCCGAGGTCCCGATCTCCGCCGACCTGGCCCCCAAGCTGCAGGGCAAGGACATCGTCATCGTCGGCATCCGTCCCGAGCACTTCGAGGACGCCGCGCTCGTCGAGGACGCCAAGAAGGGCACCGGTGTCACGTTCAGCGCGCCCGTGGACGTCACTGAGTGGCTCGGCTCCGAGCTCTACGCCTACATCCCGTTCGACACGAACCCGCACGTCGCGACGACGCTCGAGGAGCTCGACCGCGACCTGGACGGCGAGGGGCTGCGCACCCAGCTGATCGTCGCCCTCCCGTCGGAGACGAAGATCCGGGACGGCGCCGACGCGGAGCTCTGGTTCGACCCGGCCCGGATGATGGTGTTCGACCCGGAGAGCGGCGAGAACCTCACGTGGAACGGCACGGCCGCCGAGGCGCTCGACCGGGAGAACGAGGCCGACCGCAAGGCGTCGCTCGAGCGGGCGCAGGCACGGGAGAAGGCTCGCGCCTGACCGACCCCGTCAGGCCAGCTCGGCGAGCCGCGGCGGGTTGGCCCCTGCCCGCGACACCGTGATCGCCGCGATCCGCGCGCACCGCTCCAGCACCGCCTGGACGGTGGCCGCGTCGACGTCGACGAGCGCCTGACGACGACCCGCGCCGAGCAGCCCGGCCGACCACAGCCCGTCGATCAGGCCGCCCATGAACGAGTCGCCGGCGCCGACGGTGTCCGCCACCTGCACCTTCGGGGCCTCGACCGAGATCCGCGCGCCCGCCGACGTGCTGGCGAACGCCCCCTCACCGCCGTGCGTCACGACGACGAGCGACGGCCCGGACCGGCTCCACTGCTCGGCGATCTCCGCCGGCGCTACGCCCGGGTGCAGCCAGGCGAGGTCCTCGTCGCTGACCTTGACCACGTCGGCCAGCCGGACGAGCGCGTCGACCACGGGAAGCGCGTGCGCGGGTGAGCCCATGAGCACCGGGCGCAGGTTCGGGTCGTACGTGATGGTCGACGTCGCCCGGCGCCGCGCCACGATCTTCGCGACCGCGGCTCCGCCGGGCTGCAGCACCGTCGCGATCGACCCGGTGTGGACGACCACCGGGTCTCCCGGGTCCTCGTCCCACGTCTCGGGCAGGTCCCACTCGAGGTCGAACTCGTAGGTCGCCGCGCCGGTCTCGCCGATGTGAGCGGTCGCCACGGGCGTGCGCAGGGCCGAGCGGTTGCCCTGCAGGACGTTCACCCCCGAGCCGCGCAGGTGGCGGCGGACGAGGTCGCCGTCGGTGTCGTGCCCCAGCCAGGTGAGCAGGTCCACGCGCCGACCGAGACGCCCGAGGCCGAGCGCCACGTTGGCGGGGCTGCCGCCCGGGTGCTGGGCGCGGCTGCCGTCGGGACGGGTGACGACGTCGATCAGCGCCTCACCGAGGACGAGGGCGCGCTCGACGGGGGGCGTGGTCATCAGGACTCCTCGTCGGTGGTCGCGGCGGTGTCACGCACCGCGCTGAGCCGCTCACGTGCGCCGTCGAGCCACTCCTGGCAGCGCTTGGCGAGGGCCTCGCCTCGCTCCCAGAGGGTGAGTGACTCCTCGAGGGTCGCGGCACCGGCCTCGAGCCGGGCGACGACCGCGACGAGCTCGTCGCGGGCCTCCTCGTAGCCGAGGGCGGCCACGTCGGCGTTCGGGTCGGACGGTGGGGACTGGGACGGCTTCGGCACGGGGACAGTCAACCAGGATGTGCCCACACCGTCGGCGACCCGTTCATTCGGTGAGGGTGCGCGTCAGAAGAACAGCTCGACGGCAGCCCGGATCGTGCCGCGCACCGCACGACCGACCGCGCGGAACACCCCCACCCCCGAGCTGCGAGCCCGCCGCACACCCGCGACGAAGAACACAGCCAGGCCGATCACCGCGATCGCGACGGCACCGATCAGGACGGCCCCGGGCCACCCGACGACCCAGTCGAGCGCGAACACGAGTCCCGCGGCCATCATCGCGACGAGAGTGACCAGCAGGACGGGAACGCGCGCCGGTCGTCGATCGCTCGTCCCGCCGCTCATCGCACCCCCGTCCGGATGGCCGCGACAGTAGTGGACCGCCGGTGTCGACGCCGGGGGTTCAGGGACTGACGACCTGGGCGGCGAGCTCTCCGCGGGCGACGCGGATGCGCAGCGGGTCGTCCACCTCCACGTCCGCGGGGTCGCGCACCACGTGCCCGTCGGCCCGGCGCACCACGGCGTACCCGCGGTCGAGCGTGGCCGCCGGCGAGAGCGCGCGCACCTGGGCTGCGAGCCCGGCGACCTCGGCCCGGCCGTGCACGAGCGCGGTGTGCAGGGAGCGCCGAGCGCTCTCCCGCAGGGCGACGACCCGGTGCTCGTGCACGTCGACCAGCGTGGTCGGGTTGGCCAGCACCGGCCGGCTGCGCCAGTGGTCGAGGCCGGTCTGCTCCCGGGTCAGCCGCATGGTGAGCGCGGCGCGCGCGCGGAGCCGGGCCTGCGACACGCGTGCGCGCTCCTCGCTGACGTCCGGCACGATCCGCTTGGCGGCATCGGTCGGCGTGGACGCGCGGAAGTCGGCGACGAGGTCCAGCAGCGGCGTGTCCAGGTGGTGGCCGATCGCGCTGACCAGCGGGGTCCGGCACGCCGCCGCCACGCGCACCAGCGACTCGTTGCTGAACGGCAGCAGGTCCTCGAACGAGCCGCCGCCGCGCGCGACCACGATCACGTCGACGCGCGGGTCCCGGTCGAGCTCCGCGATGGCCGCGCTGACCTCGGGGACCGCGCGCGGACCCTGCACGGTCACGCGGCGGATCTCGAACTGCACCGCCGACCAGCGGGCGCGGGCGTTGGACACCACGTCGTGCTCGGCGTCCCCCTGCTGCGCGACGATCAGCCCCACCACCGTGGGCAGGAACGGCAGCGCGCGCTTGCGCGACGGCTCGAACAGCCCCTCGGCCCCGAGGATCCCCTTGAGGTGCTCGATCCGGGCCAGCAGCTCGCCCAGCCCGACCAGCCGGACGTCGTCCGCCGCGAACGTCAGCGTGCCCTTCTTGGCGTGGAACTGCGGCCGGGCGTGCACCACGAGGTGCGCGCCGTCGGCGAGCTTGTCCGCCAGCTTGTCGATGGCGAAGGCCGGAGCCGTCACCGACAGGGACATGTCGAGGTCGGTGTCCCGGAGCGTGAGGAAGTAGAGGGTGTTCCACTTCTTGAGGTTGAGCACCTGCCCCTCGACCCACACCGGCGGCATCTTCGCGATGTAGTCGGCGATCTTGGGCGCGAGGTGCCGGACCGGCCAGGGCCGGTCCGGGGTGGTGTCCGCGGCACGCAGCGGGGGCGGGCCGGCCGTCGCCGGGGTGCTCTGGGGGCCGGTGCTCACGCGCCCAGCCTGCCTCATCGCACCCACAGGCCCGGTCACGCCGGTCGCCACGGCCCCGTCGCGGGCGACCGCCGTGTGTCGACGCCGTGCGGGTCGGGTGCAGGTCACACCCGCAGGACGCCTCCTGGCAGGGGCCCTCGCGACCGGCCGATCTAGACTCGGACCGTGACCTCCCCGACCGTCTCCGCCACCGGCGCGCCCGGCACCGCGACCGCTCCCCGCAAGCGCGTCCTGCTGGCTGCCCCTCGCGGCTACTGCGCCGGCGTCGACCGCGCGGTCATCGCCGTCGAGAAGGCCCTCGAGCACTACGGCTCCCCGGTGTACGTGCGCAAGGAGATCGTGCACAACAAGTACGTCGTCGAGACGCTCGCGGCCCGCGGTGCGGTGTTCGTGAACGAGACCGACGAGGTGCCCGAGGGCGCGCGCGTGGTGTTCTCCGCACACGGCGTCTCCCCGGCCGTGCACGCGCAGGCGGCCGCGCGGAACCTGCAGACGATCGACGCCACCTGCCCCCTGGTCACCAAGGTGCACAAGGAGGCCGTGCGGTTCGCGTCCGAGGACTACGACATCCTGCTCATCGGCCACGACGGTCACGAGGAGGTCGAGGGCACCTACGGCGAGGCACCCGACCACATCCAGGTGGTGAACTCCCCGGACGCGGTCGCCGACGTGGTGGTCCGTGATCCCGACCGCCTCATCTGGATCTCGCAGACGACGCTCTCGGTCGACGAGACCATGGACACCGTCCGCCGCCTGCGCGAGCGGTTCCCGAACCTGCAGGACCCGCCCAGCGACGACATCTGTTACGCCACCCAGAACCGGCAGGTCGCGGTCAAGAAGCTGGCGCCCGAGTGCGACCTGGTCATCACCGTCGGTTCCGCGAACTCGTCGAACTCCGTGCGGCTGGTCGAGGTGGCCCTCGATGCCGGCGCTCGCACCTCCTACCGCGTGGACAAGGCGTCCGAGATCGACCTCGCCTGGCTCGACGGGGTCACGACCGTGGGTGTCACGTCCGGCGCCTCGGTCCCCGAGATCCTGGTCCGCGACGTCCTCTCGCTGCTCGCCGAGCACGGCTTCGGCGACGTCGAGGAGGTCCGCACCGCCACCGAGGACCTCATGTTCTCGCTGCCCCGCGAGCTCCGCGCGGACCTCAAGGCGGCCGGCAAGGCCCCCGTCACCCCGCGCCGCGACGGCCGCCGCTCCCTGGACGTCCAGCCCGCCTGACCGCGCGTCACGCCGTCGAGGCGTCCGTCGTCGGGAGCGCGGCCTCCGCGCGCAGCGCTCGCTCGTCGCGGTCCGCGCGGCCGTCGAACATGACGATCTGCTCCTCCGCCGACGCCACCAGCTCCGGCGCGCTGACCGCCGAGAGCTGCGGGTTCACCGGGTCGGGCGTCGGCAGGTCGGCGTCCACCACGTGCAGGTCCGCGAACCGCCGTGCGCTGACGAGCACGCGGGTCTCGAGCGAGGACACCGTCTGGTTGTACGCGCCGGCCGCCGAGTCGATGGCCCGCCCCAGCTTGGCCAGGTGCGATCCCATGGTGGCCAGCCGCCCGTGCAGCTCCTTGCCCAGCGACAGCACGGCCTGGGCGTTGCTGGCCAGCGCGTCCTGCCGCCACGCGTAGGACACCGTCCGCAGCAGGGCGAGCAGGGTGGTTGGCGTCGCGATGACGACGTTGCGCTCGAACGCGTACTCGATCAGCAGCGGATCCTGCTCGGCGGCCGCGTGCAGGAACGACTCGGCGGGCACGAACATCACGACGAACTCCGGCGCGGGGGCGAACTGGTCCCAGTAGCGCTTGGCGGACAGGTCGTCGACGTGGGCCCGGACGTGCCGGGCGTGCGCCGCCAGCCGCTCGGTCCGGACGCGCTCGTCGGTGGCCTGCGCGGCGTCGAGGAACCCGAGGAACGCGACCTTGGCGTCGACCACCACGTTCTTGCCGCCCGCGAGCTTGATCACCATGTCCGGCCGCAGCAGCCCGTCGTCGGTCCGTACCTGGTCCTGCTCCACGAAGTCGACGTGCGCGAGCATCCCCGCGGCCTCGACCACCCGCTTGAGCTGCAGCTCGCCCCACTTGCCGCGCACCTGCGACGACCGCAGTGCCGTGACCAGCTGTGCGGTCTCCCCGCGCAGGTGCTCGGAGGCCTGGTGCATCGCGCGCACCTGCTCCCCGAGGGCCGCGTGCCCTGCCGCGCGCGCCTGCTCGGCGGTCGACAGCTCGGCGCGCACCTGGTCGAGCGTGCGCGACAGCGGCTCGACCATGGCGCGCACGGCCTGCTCCCGCTGGGCCAGCTCCCCGACCTGCGTCTGGTGGTCGGCGGCGAACCGCTGGTGCGCGAGGGCGAGGAACTGGTCGCTGCTCGTCGCCAGCGCGTCGGCGGCCAACGACCGGAACTGGTCGGCCAGCCGGCCGGAGTCGGCAGCGGTCCGCCGCTCGGCCTCGAGCGTCGCCCGCGCCCGGGCGGCCTCGATGTCCGCCGCCCGAAGGCGGGCCGACGCGAACGTCCAGCCGACGAGCACGCCGACGACGGCACCGATCGCGAGTCCGAGCAGCAGTCCTGTGTCCATGCGAGCAGGCTGGCAGCACCCACTGACATCCGTCGGAAGGGGGAGGATCCGAGCCTCCGGCGCCACTACGGTGGTCCGATGTCGAACGCACCCGCCCTCGAGCTGCGCGGACTGTGGCGCAAGTTCGGGGACAAGATCGCCGTCGCCGGGATCGACCTCGTCGTCCCCGCCGGATCGTTCTACGGACTCGTCGGCCCCAACGGCGCGGGCAAGACGACCACGCTGTCGATGGCCACCGGCCTGCTGCAGCCCGACTTCGGCACCGTGCTGGTGCACGGGCAGGACCTGTGGGCGTCACCCGTCGAGGTCAAGGGCATGCTCGGTGTGCTCCCCGACGGCGTGCGCCTGTTCGACCGGCTCACCGGCGAGCAGCTGATCACGTACGCGGGGCTGCTCCAGGGCCTGGACCGCGAGACCGTCGCCGCGCGTGCGACCGACCTGCTGGCCGCGCTGGACCTGACCGCCGACGCCAAGAAGCTGGTCGTCGAGTACTCCGCGGGCATGACCAAGAAGGTGGCGCTGGCCTGCGCGCTCGTGCACGCCCCGCGGCTCCTCGTGCTCGACGAGCCGTTCGAGGCCGTCGACCCGGTGTCCGCCGCCAACATCCGCGACATCCTCGCCTCGTACGTCCGCTCGGGCGGCACGGTCATCGTGTCCTCGCACGTGATGGACCTGGTGCAGCGGATGTGCGACCACGTCGCGGTGATCGCCGCCGGTCACGTGCTGGCGGCCGGCACCGTCGACGAGGTCCGCGGCGACAGCAGCCTCGAGGACCGCTTCGTCGACCTCGTCGGCGGCCGGGTGAGCGGGGAGGGTCTCGCGTGGTTGCGCACCTCGTCCGCCTGAAGCTGACCCTGCTGCGCAACGGTCTGCGGCGCAGCGCGTGGCAGGTGGTCGGTCTCGTCGTCGCCGTCGTCTACGGCCTCGGAGCGCTGGCCGTCGTGGTCGCGTCGATGGCGGTGCTCAGCGTGCAGGAGCCGGACATCCGCGGGCTCGTCGTGGTGCTCGTCGGGTCCGTGCTGGTGCTCGGGTGGTGGCTGGTGCCCCTGCTCGCGTTCGGCCTGGACTCGACCCTCGACCCGGCGCGGTTCGTCACGTTCGCGATCCCGCAGCGGTCGTTGCTGACGGGGCTGGCGCTGGCCGGTCTGATCGGAATCCCCGGGGTGGTGAGCGCGGGCTCGGCGCTCGCGCTGGCGGGCGTGTGGTGGCGCACCCCGGCGGCCCTCGTCGCCGCCGTCGTCTGCTCGGTCATCGGGCTGGCCACCTGCGTCATCGGCGCGCGGGCGACCACCTCGGCGGCGTCCACGCTCGTCGCGAGCCGACGCTTCCGGGAGGTGATGGCGGGGGTCGCGGTGCTCCCGTTCATCGTCGTCGGACCGATCCTCGGCCGGTTGTCCGAGAGCTCGGCGTTCAGCGAGGCGACCGTCGAGCGGATCGCGGAGGTGCTGTCCTGGACCCCGCTCGGTGCAGCCTGGGCCGTCCCGGGCGACGTCGCCGACGGTCAGTGGGCGACGGCGGCTGCACGGTTCGGGATCGCCGTGGCGACGCTGGCGGTGGTGGTCGTCGTGTGGGACCGGGCCTTCGCCCACGCGCTCGTGAACCCCGCCCACGAGAAGGTCTCCACGCGGGGCCACGGTCTCGGTTGGTTCGACCGGCTCCCCGCGACCCCGCTCGGGGCCGTCACCGCACGCTGCCTCACCTACTGGGCGCGCGACCCCCGGTACGCCCTCGCCGTCGCGATCGTCCCGGTCCTCGCGATCGTCTTCTACGCGGTCCGTCCGGGCGGGGACCTGGTCCTGCTGATCGGCCCGATCGCGGGATACCTGATGGGCTGGGGCATCTCCGCCGACGTCGCGTACGACGGCACCGCCTTCTGGACGCACGTGGCGGCGCCCCTGCGCGGCAGCGCCGACCGGCTGGGCCGGGTCATCGCGGCGGGTGCCATCGCGGTGCCCGCGGTCCTCGTGCTCACGGTCGGGTCGGCGCTGCTGGCCGGGCAGCCGGGGGTCATCCCTGCCCTGCTCGGGCTCTCGCTCGGGGTGCTGCTGACGGCGCTCGGCGGGTCGAGCGTGCTGTCGGCGCTGGTCGTCTACCCGGTCCAGCTGCCGGGCGAGAACCCGTTCCAGACGAGGCAGGGCGCGTCCATGGCGACCGTCGTCTCCCAGTTCGCCGGCTGGCTCGCCGTCATGGCGCTGAGCCTGCCGGAGATCGTGCTCGGGGTGGTCGCGGTCCGCGGCGGATCCGAGGCGCTCGGCTGGGTGACCCTGGCCGTCGGGCTCGTGCTCGGGTCGGTGCTGCTCGCGCTGGGCGTCCGCATCGGCGGACGCACCCTCGACCGCACCGGACCGGACCTGCTGCGCAAGATCGTTGCGTTCGCCTGACGAGAGGCCCCCGTAGACTTCCCCCCCGTGGCACTCACCATCGGCATCGTCGGCCTGCCCAACGTCGGCAAGTCCACCCTCTTCAACGCGCTGACCCGCGCGCAGGTCCTCGCGGCGAACTACCCGTTCGCGACGATCGAGCCCAACGTCGGCGTCGTCCCGCTGCCGGACCCGCGGCTGAACACGCTCGCCGAGATCTTCGGCTCCGAGCGGATCCTCCCGGCGACCGTGTCGTTCGTGGACATCGCGGGCATCGTCAAGGGCGCCAGCGAGGGGGAGGGTCTGGGCAACAAGTTCCTGGCCAACATCCGCGAGGCCGACGCCATCTGCCAGGTCACGCGCGTGTTCGCCGACCCGGACGTCGTGCACGTCTCGGGCGACGTGAACCCCAAGGACGACATCGAGATCATCGCCACCGAGCTGATCCTCGCCGACCTGCAGACCCTCGAGAAGGCGATCCCGCGCCTCGAGAAGGACGTCCGCGCCAAGAAGGCGGACGCCGGTCTGCTCGCCGCGGCCCAGGAGGCGTTCGCGATCCTCGAGAAGGGTCAGACGCTCTCGCAGAGCGGCAAGAAGATCGAGCACCTCGACGAGCTGCAGCTCATGACGAGCAAGCCGTTCATCTACGTCTTCAACACCGACGACGCCGGCCTGGCCGACACCGCGATGCAGGACGAGCTCCGCGCGCTCGTCGCCCCCGCCGACGCGATCTTCCTCGACGCCAAGTTCGAGTCCGAGCTGGTCGAGCTGGAGCCCGACGAGGCCCGCGAGATGCTCGCCGACAACGGCCAGGAGGAGGCCGGCCTGGACCAGCTGGCCCGCGTCGGCTTCCACACGCTCGGCCTGCAGTCGTACCTGACCGCCGGCCCCAAGGAGTCCCGCGCCTGGACGATCCACCAGGGCTGGACCGCCCCGCAGGCCGCCGGCGTGATCCACACGGACTTCCAGAAGGGCTTCATCAAGGCCGAGGTCATCTCGTTCGACGACCTCGTCGACGCCGGGTCCGTCGCCGCCGCGCGCGCCGCCGGCAAGGCCCGCATCGAGGGCAAGGACTACGTGATGGCCGACGGCGACGTGGTGGAGTTCAGGTTCAACGTCTAGCTTCTGTCGATTTCTAGCCGAAGCGCGTGTCTGATCGGGCCGCCATCCACGCCGCAGCGCGGGAATGGCCCAGGCTGGCTCGCGCGGCTCGGTCGGACTTCTCCACACCTGTGATTCAGACGCGCCTTCGGTTTGTGTCCGCGAGTACTCTCCCGGCATGAATGCGAAGGGTCCGGGCGAGAAGGGCGACCGTAGTGCGCTAGCAGGCGCCAGCTATGGCACGACGGTCCGCCGGTTTGATTTTTCCAAGGCGGCGTTGTCCTCGGTGTCCGGGCCGAAAATGCTGCGGCTTGACCGATGTACGTTCGCGGGAGCCGACCTGCGTCACGCCACTCTCGACGGATGGCACTTCACGTTGTGCGATCTGACCGGTGTGAGCTTCCGGGGAGCGTCCCTACGAGGAGCGTGGTTCGCTGGGTGCGACCTGAGTGGGGCGGACTTGCGCGATACGGACCTGACAGATGTGCAGTTCGGGTCCGTGGGAGTCGGTGACGGCGCGATCGACACACGGCTTGACCGCGTTCTTTGCGACCCCGGCGTTGAGTTGACCTTGTCCTAGTTCCCTTCTGGCGCCCAGTCCTGGTGGCCCGAAATTGCGCGTCACCGCATGGTGTTGGTCGGTGACATGCGCGGTGGAGTTCCGCTTCAACGTCTGACGCCGTCCCGAAACCCTGCGCGCCGAGCGGGTGAACCTCTGTCAGTTGTCCCGGTGCGCCCCGGTTCGGGCGGGCGACTTCCCTCCGGCGCCGCACCGACCCGACCTGCGGTGCCGAGGGCGCCGTACGCTCGCAGACATGAACCAGGCCGAGGATCTCGCCAGTGTGGAACGTCTGTACGCAACGCTCGACACGAGCGCGCTCCTGGCGCTCCTGCCGTTGATCGACACGCTCTCGGAGCGGGTACGACAGGAGATCGAGCGCATCGGCGGGCCCGTCACGTCCATCTCGGAGGCGCAGAAGCACGCCGCCCTGTTCGAGTCCGTCACGGCGGGTCTCGCGGGCCTCGCGAACCAGTGGCCGGGCAGCGACGCCTTCCAGGAGATGCAGGCGCAGGTGGACGCCGACAAGGCCAAGCTCCAGGCCCGAGCCGACTCGGCCCGCGCGTTCGAGGCCGAGGCCTTGGACAGGACATTCGTGTACTCGATCAACCTGCACCAGCGCCGGCAGCTCGCGATCTTCGAGCTCGAGCGGCGCGGCGTCCTGCCGACGTGGTTCAGCGCGTAGGTCGCTGGCGGGACGATCGCCGCGTCGACGGCAAGGACGACGTGATGGCCGACAGCGACGTGGTGGAGTTCCGCCTCAACGTCTGACCGCCTGCTCCCTCGCCAGATGCTCTCCCCTTCGGCGCGGGTTACCGTGCAAAGAGCTCGAACTCGATCCGGGCAACGAGGCCCGGTCGTGCCCTGGGGAGGCACCGATGGAAGCCATGTATCGATCCTGGGCCCGGACGCTGCGCGGCGTGATGGTCGCGACGTTGGTCGTTCTCGGCCTCGTCGTCGCTGGTGTCGGTACCGCGGCCGCAGCACCGCCGGACCGGCACGGCAGAGGGGTGCCGACGAGCAAGATCTCGGTCCAGCTCTGGACCTTCGCCGAGTACATCGGCTTCGGCACCGACGCCGCCACGATCGCCCGGACCGACGAGGTGCTCGGCCGCCTCGCGGACATGGGGTACCGCAACGTCGAGCCGTTCACCCTGAGCGGGATGACTGCGCAGCAGTACCGCGCGCTCCTCAACAAGTACCGGCTCAAGGCGTCCGCGCGGCACGTCGACGTGGGCACGCCCGAGAACCCGGCCGACATCGAGCAGATCCTGCGGGACAACCGGACCCTGGGCATCACGTACTTCGGTTCCGGGTCCACCCCGATCTTCCCGCCGGTGTACACCACCGAGGCCGAGTGGATCGCGTACGCCGAGTACCTCGACGGGCTCGGAGCCGTGGCGCGCAGGCACGGCCAGACGCTGATGGTGCACAACCACGACATCGAGTTCGAGACGGTCTTCGGCGGCCGGACGGTGTTCGACATCCTCATGGCGTACACCGAGCCGAAGAATGTCGTGTTGCAGCTCGACCTCTACTGGGCGACCAACGGCGGCGGTGTCGACAACCCGATCGCCGTGATCGAGCGGTACGGCAACCGGATCAAGCTGTTCCACGTGAAGGACATGGCGGCCGGTCCGTTCCCGGGTCGGATCGAGGTCGTCGGCGACGGGATCATCGACTTCCCGCCGATCTTCCGAGCCGCGGGTGGGAGCACGAAGTACTACGTCGTCGAGCACGACCCGCGGTTCGGCGACCCGACGTTCGACCCGTTCGAGGCGGCCCAGGAAGGCTTCGACTATCTCGACCGCGTGAGGTTCTGAGCAGGAGCGTCACGTCTGGCGAGTGCGAGCCCGGTCCTCCGCGTCGAGCACCCGGCGCAGGCCGGTGAAGTCGCGCAGCAGGATCCGCGCCAGCACGAACGTCGGCAGGAGCGCCACCAGCCGGAGCCAGTCGGCGACGTCGCCGCCGTAGTCGGCGTGGATCCGCGTGCCCCCGGCGTCGGGCGTGAGCGCGTACTCGACGCGGGAGTTCCACGGCGACGTCGAGTGCCAGACGACCCGCCGTTCGGGCTCGAGGACCTCGAGCACGTCGGTGAACCGGATCCGGAACGGCCCGATGCGGTCGACACCGGCCCACCGGTTCCCCACCTGCAGCGGACCGCTGTCCAGCGGGCGACGGGAGTCGACCGCGGGCGCGAACTCGGGCCACCGACCGGGATCGGCGAAGTACGGGTAGACGCGTGACGGCGGGTGATCGAGGTGCACGTCGAGGACCACGCGTCGCCACATCTGTCGTCACACCATCGAGGGCACGGGACGGTCCGGGTAGAGCTCCCTCATGGCGTTGTCGTACCTCCGCTTCATGAGGAGCGCGTACAGGAGCCGGATCGGGGCGGGCACGTTGGCGCGGACCCAGTCCTCCCGCTCGGCCTCGGGGACGCTCGCGATCAGCAGGCCGACCTGCAGCGACATGACGTCCTTCCCGAGCTCCTTGCGGTGCGCCATGAGGGTGGCGCGGGTGTGCTCCTCCATGAAGTCCCACTCCTGCTGGGACATCACCTCGCCCGCGACCGGGAGGATGTCGTCCTCCTCCTGCCCGAGGTGCGCCGACAGCAGGTCACGCAGACCCTCGATGTCGGTGGCGAAGGCATCGCGGAGGCCGGCGTCGGCGGTGGCGACCCAGGGCTCCAGCTGTGGCTCGATCCGCGCGAGCCGCACCGCGACCTCGGCGTGCTGCGCCCGCATCTGACCGACGTGCAACGAGCAGGCGGGCTCGCGCGCCTCCAGCCTGTCCCAGAGCACCATGTCCTCGGTCTCGTGGTGCATGTGCAGCGCGAAGAAGTCGAGGTAGGCGTAGCGGCCGACGATCGCCGAGCGTGCGGTGTCGCCGGGCCCGACCTCGCGCACCAGCTGGGGGAGCTCCCGGTACAGCCAGCGGAAGATCCGGTGAACGAGGATCATGCCCGACGTGTCGCAGCCGGGGTGCTGCCCCGCGGGCACCGGCCCGGGGGGAGGCAGTTTCTTGGCCATCCCGTCCTCCACCCGATCATCGACTTCGACATCGCGGCGCGAGCCGAACGTTACTCCCACCCCCCGGCGCGCCACATCACCCTCGACGCAGGCACGCGGCTGACGAGGACGTGGCCGAGCTCAGGTCACCACCGCAGGCCAGCGGTGCGTGCGCCACTCGTCCCACGTCGCGAACCCTGCGGGCGGGTCATCGAGTGGTTCGCTGCCGTCGACCTCGCCCGGCGTGGGGACGCTGATCGCGGCGGCCCACGTGGCGAGCTCCTGGTCCGACATGTGCCACGTGGTGTGCGGCTCGTCGGCGTGCCGCTGGTCGAGGCGTCGTCTCTGCTCGGCCGGTGTCAGCTCGAAGTAGCACAGCTCCACTGCCGCACCCCGGGCCGCTGCCGCGTGCCGAAGAGCGGAGCGCTCGTCCCGTGCCCAGAGGCCGAAGTCGAGGACGACGTCGATGCCGAGCGCGAGACCGCGCAGCGCGATGTCGATGAGCCGGCCCTCGATCACGTCGGAGGCCTCCGGCGGGTTCGCGAGCCCGTAGAGCGCCTTCACCCACTCGTCCTTGGTGAGTCGGAGCGCGCCCCTCTCCGCCTCGATCCGCCTCGCCTCGGTCGTCTTCCCCGTGCCAGGCAGCCCCACGGTCAGGAACAGGGTCGGTCGTCTCCTCACCGCGGAACCCGGTCCAGCAGGTCCGGCCCGATCTCGTCGACCGACCGCACCCCGGACAGCGCCATGGTCAGGTCGAGCTCGGCCCACAGGTGCTGCATCACGGCTCGGGCGCCTTCGGCGCCGGCGAGGGCCAGGCCGTAGACCCACGGCCGACCCACCAGGACGGCTCGCGCGCCCAGTGCGAGCGCAGTCACGACGTCCGCGCCGCTACGGATCCCGCTGTCGAAGAGCACGGGAACCCGCCCGTCGACCGCCCCCACCACCGCCGGGAGGGCGTCGAGCGAGGCGATCGCACCGTCGATCTGGCGCCCGCCGTGGTTGGACACGATGATCCCGTCGACCCCGTGGTCGAGCGCGAGGCGCGCGTCGTCGGCGTGCTGGATCCCCTTCAGCAGGAGCGGCAGCGACGTCCGTTCGCGCAGCCGGGCCAGGTCGTCCCAGGTGAGGGACGAGCGCGAGAACACGTCGAGGAACGTCTCGACGGCAGCTCGGGGGAAGGGGGAGCGCAGGTTGTCCCGCAGGCGGCCGGGGTAGTGGCCGGCCATCGAGTGCAGGGCGCGGACCGCGGAGGGGGTCGGACGCGGCGACGGCTCCTCGGTCGGTCGCGGTGCGGCCACGCGGGCCTCGACCAGGCGGCGGAACACGGGGTCGCTCGTGTACTGGGCGATGCCCTCGCCGCGCGCGAACGGCAGGTAGGCCAGATCGAGGTCACGGGTGCGCCAGCCGAGCACGTGCGTGTCGAGCGTGACGACGATCGCCTCGCTGCCGATGGCCTCGGCGCGGTGCACGAAGGAGTCGACGACGTCGTCGTCCTTGCTCCAGTACAGCTGGAACCAGCGCGGCGCGTCGCCGAGCGTGCCGGCGACGTCCTCCATCGGGACCGAGGCCTGCGACGAGATCACCATCGGCAGGCCCAGCGCCCGCGCCGCCCGCGCGACAGCATGGTCGGCGTCGGGGTGCGCGAGCTCGAGCACCCCGATCGGGGCGAACAGCAGCGGTGCGGGCAGCCGGCGGCCGAAGAGCTCGACCGACGCGTCCCGCTGCTCGACGTCGACGAGCATGCGGGGCACGATCCTGTGCCGGTCGAACGCGTCGAGGTTCGCCTGCGCGGTGCGCTGCCGGCCGGCGCTGCCGTTGACGTAGGCCCATGCGACGTCGGTCATCCGCCGCCGGGCGGCCGCCTCGAGCGCGGCGGGCTCGACCGGGACGACGGGCCGTCGCCCGTACACACCCGCGCGGTAGATGCGGGACTGGACCGTGCGGCCGACCGAGGGGAGTGTCCTGGGGGAAGCGTCGTCGCTCACGTCCTGCAGTCTGGCACCGGACGTCACCCGCTCGACCGGGGAACTGTCACGGTGGTTGCCTTGTCGCATGGGTGTGGTGGAGGAGCTGATGGCGATCGAGAGCGACCTCGCGCGGGGCCGCGGCGTCGCGTACGAGCGGGTGCTCCACGCGGACGCGCTGGTGGTCGTGCCCGGTGCGGTGCTGACCCGCGACGAGTGCGTGCGTGCCATGGACGCGTCGCCCGGGTGGGACGAGATCGAGCTCGGCGAGCCGCACCTGGTCGAGTCGAGGACGACCGCGACGGTGGTGTACCCGTTCGTCGGCAGGCGGAGGAGCACGACGTACCGCGCGACCCTCTCGTCGACCTACGCGCGGGACGACTCCGGACGGTGGCGGCTGCTGCTCCACCAGCAGACTCCGCAGGACGAGCCGACGCGCCACTCGCTGCCGGGTCCCACGCAGATCAACCTCGTCGTCGCCGACGTGGCCCGCGCCGGAGCGTTCTACCGGGACCTCGGCTGGGACGTCGTCGACCCCGTCGACCCGCACGCCGAGATCAGGTTCGAGGGGCTGAAGGTCGAGCTGGACGAGCGGTCGTCGGTGGCCTACTGGAACAGCGGCAACCCCGACGACGCCGCGGCGGCGACGGTCCTGTCGATCCATCTGGCGAGCCGCGACGAGGTCGACGCGGTGTGGACGCGGATGACCGGCCTCGGGTACGAGTCCCGGCAGCGGCCGTTCGACGCGTTCTTCGGATCCCGGTTCGCCGTCCTCGCGGACCCGGACGGCCATCAGATCGGGCTCCTGAGCCCCTGGTCCGACGAGCACCGGTTCGACCCGGCGGGGCCGGCGCCGCTCTGAAATCGACGTGACCGGCGGCCGCCGCGCACCTAGCGTCGCGCGCATGGCCGACGACGGATTCGAGGTCCCCCGCCTCGTGCAGCTGTACGACCCGCTCGACCCCGACCGCAGCGATCTCGAGGTCTACGCCGCGATCGTCGACGAGCTCGGGGCGCGCAGCGTGCTCGACGTCGGCTGCGGCACCGGCACGTTCGCACTGATGCTCGCGGCACGCGGGCTCGAGGTCGTCGGGGTCGACCCCGCGCGGGCGTCGCTGGACGTGGCGCGCCGGAAGCACGGAGCGGAGAGCATCCGGTGGCTGGAGGGCGACGCGACGACGTTGCCGCCGCTCGAGGTGGATCTGGCGACGATGACCGGCAACGTCGCTCAGGTGTTCGTGACCGACGGGGAGTGGGCGGCGACGCTCGCCGGCGTCCGCGGCGCGCTCGCGGACGGCGGCCACCTGGTGTTCGAGACCCGCATCCCGGCGCGCGAGGCGTGGCGGGAGTGGACGCGGGACGCGACCTACGAGTCGTCCGACGTCGACGGAGTGGGACGGGTGGAGACATGGGTCGACGTGACCGAGGTCGTCGGCGACCTGGTGACCTTCCGCGCGTCCTACGTCTTCGCGTCGGACGGCGCCGTCCTGACCTCCGACTCGACGCTGAGGTTCCGGGATCGCGAGACCGTCGAACGGTCGCTGGCAGAGGCCGGCTTCACGGTGGTCGACGTACGCGAGGCGCCGGACCGGCCCGGGCGAGAGATGGTCTTCGTCGCTCGCCGATGACGGCGGAGCGGGTCGCGACCCTCGCCGCGACCCGCTCGGGTCTCAGCTGACGGGGAACCCCGCGGTCGTGCACGCCGTGACGATCGTCCCGGACACGGTCGGGTAGTCGAGCGTCGCGGTGTTCGCGCCACCGGCCTCGGCTGCGTCGAGGGCGCCCTGCACCCGGTCCTGGATCGACGTGTAGGCGGCGGCCAGCTCGTCAGGGGACACCTTGATCGCGTCGGCCAGTGCCGAGGAGATCGAGGCCAGCTCCTCGGTCTGCTCCTCGTCGAGCGCGGTCCCCGCGTCCTGGGCCTCCATGACCGGGACGACCGCGACCACACGCGCGTTCAGCGAGCCCGCGCCGCCGTTGAAGAAGCGGCCGCACGCGAGCGCGGCGTTCGGCTCCACGGGGGCGGCCGAGCTCTCGGCCGGGGCCGACGACGACGACGACTCCGAGGACGTCGGGGCCGCATCCTCCCCGGCGTCGGAGCAGGCAGCGAGTGTGGTGACGGTCAGGACGGCGACGAGGAACGTGGCAACGCGCTTCACGGTGGATCTCCTTGCGGTGGTTCGACGAACGGGGCCGTGTGCGGCCCACCCCCTGGTTACCAGCCGGTAACAAAGTCGCCCCGCCGCTGTCCGTCACGCGGACGGCGAGGCTGCGCCCTCCCGAGCATTCGCCGCACGAATCCGCCCTGCAAGAGAAATCTGCGTGATCGACGCCACGGTTTCAGCCGTAGATGCGGGCCCGGTGCGCCGCGAACTGCCGCTTGCCGATCAGCCGCCACAGCACGCGCGCGGGCGCCGGGAGGTTGGTGCGGAGCCAGCCCGCCTGCTCGTCGGCAGGGACGACCTCGAGGATCCAGCCCAGCTGCAGGAACAGCCGGTCCTTGGGGATCGCGGACATCCCGTGCTCGTGCAGCAGCCCCCACTCGCGCTGCGACATGACCGTCGCCGCGGTGGGCAGGATCTGCGTCTCCTCCTGGCCGAGGTGCAGCAGGAGCGTGTCGCGGACCTCGTCCAGCAGGGCAGCGACCGCCTCGCGCTCGGTGGAACCCGCGGCGGCCTCCCAGGCGTCCATGAGGTCGTCGAGGCGGTCCAGCTGCGCCGCCGTCGCCGCGTGCTGGACGCGCATGAGGCCGACGTGCAGGGCGCAGGAGGGAGCCCGCTGCTCGAGGGTGTCCCAGAGCAGCAGGTCCTCGCCCTCGTGGTGGTGGCGCAGGGCGCCGGCGAGCTCGCGCACGTGGTCGGACACGGGGAGCATCCGGTCGGTGTCGCGGTCGGCCACGCCGCGCACCAGCACGGGGGCATCGGTGAACGCGCGCCGGAACAGCGCGTGGATGGTGAGCATGTCGGAGGTGTCGCAGCCGGGCTTCTCGGTGCTGGTGACGGTGGTCATCGTGCGTCTCGCTCTCGTGCGTCGGCTCGTCGGATCAACTGTGCGTCACCAGTAAAACCAGTACGCTGGTGATGACTATGGTGGCGAGCCGTCGACGACGTCAAGGAGGTTCCCGTGCCCGACCAGCTGCTGCGATGGGTCGAGCTGGACAGCGAGCCCGGCGTGGCCCCCGGCTCGGTCGAGCGCGTGCGCGCGCTGCTGAACACCGACGACCGGTTCCACGGCGTGGACCGTCTGGTCGGCGCGCCCGCCGACCTCGTCGCGTTCCGCGACACCCTGCGCCGCTACCTGTCCTCCGGTGACGCGACAGAGCTGGACGCGCTCGCGGCCGCTCACCCGCTCGTCGTCAGCTTCGGCGGTGGTGCCTCCCTGGCGCCCGCGGGTGACGACGCCGTCGTGGCCGGACTGCTCGCGGAGGTGCACCGGGCGCACGCGGCGGGGGACTGGTCCCGGCTCAAGGCGTGCGCGAACCCCGACTGCCAGTGGGTCTACTACGACGGCTCCCGCAACCGCTCCGGCCGCTGGTGCTCGATGACCGAGTGCGGCGACGTGATGAAGGCCCGCGCCTACCGCCGGCGCTCGCGTCAGTCCTGAGGGCTCAGGCGGAACACGCGGAGCTCCCGTCCGGCGCGTGCGGCGTAGTGCTCGTACCCGGGCCAGACCGCGAGCAGGGCCGGCAGCAGGCGGGCGCGCTCGTCGTCGTCGGCCAAGGTCGCGACCACGGGCGTCGTCACCCCGGCGATGGTGACCGTGGCCCGCGGGTCCGCCAGGAGGTTCCCGGACCAGGCGGGGTGGTGCTCCTGACCCCAGTTGGAGCCGATGAGCACCCAGCCGTCGCCGTCGACGGTGTACAGCAGGACCGCCTCCCGCGGCTCCCCGGACCGACGGCCGGTCGTCGTGAGGATCAGCTGTGGAAGGCTCGGCCTGCCCAGGGTGCTCCACCGCCCGCGGGACGCCTTCTGCAGCCGGCGGTCGAGGCCGGACGTCGCCCGTCCTGCGCGGGCGAACCACCGGGTGCGGCCGAGCCGGCGGACGGCCGAGGTGAGATCCATCGGACGAGTGTCCCCGACGGACGCGTTCTGTGACCCACGTCTCTGCAGGTGAGGCACGTCGTCCCGCGGACGGACCCCCTATAGCAGACCAGCGCGCCGCCCGCGTCGCCGCTGGAGTCACACCACCCCTCCGGCCCCGGGATCGGACACGTTACGGTGATGTTTCCGCGGGTCGCCATCTCGCATCCTGGACGGTACTGGCCAGTATCAATCAGGTAACGATCCGGCGTCAGGCTCACACCAGGCCGATATGTCCGAGCCACCGTGACTTACCTTGTCTCTCAACTCACGGCGGACGCGCTTCACGCCGGACCGCCTCAGCCCCGCAGCGTCATCGCACGGTTGAGGCGCGCAGGTCAGCGTCCACCCCTTCCCAGGAGGAACATTGAAGATCAGGCGAATCAGCGCCGCGGCTGCGGTCCTCGCAGCCGGCGCCCTGGTGCTCACCGCGTGCTCCAACACCCCGACGGACACCGCGTCGCCGTCGGAGTCGGCTGCCGCGACGACGGGCGGCAACATCGTCGTCGCCGAGACGAACGAGTTCTTCTCGTTCAACTCCTCGACGGCCAACGGCAACACGGACATCAACTCGAAGATCTCGCTCGCGACGAACTCGAACTTCTACTACATCGACGGCGACCTCAAGGTCCAGCGCGACGAGTCGTTCGGCACGATCGAGAAGACGAGCGACGACCCGCTGACGGTCACGTACACCGTCAACGAGGGCGAGACCTGGTCCGACGGTGAGCCGATCGACGCTGACGACCTCATCCTCGCGTGGGCCGTGTACTCCGGCTTCTACGACGATGGCGGCAACCCGGACGAGGAGGGCAACCCCACGACCGGCACCAGCTACTTCAGCTACGCCGGCTCCACGGAGGGCCTGAGCCTCACCGAGTTCCCCGAGATCGGCGAGGACGGTCGCAGCATCACGCTGACGTACTCCAAGCCGTTCTCCGACTGGGAGGTGTCGTTCGGTCTCGACCGCCCGGCCCACGTCGTCGCCAAGGGTGGCGGCCTCGCCGACGGCCAGGCGCTCATCGACCTCCTGAAGGACAAGCCCCGCGGCGACGCGGCGGCCCCGGTCGCGACGGACACGGCGCTCAAGGCCGTTGCCGACTTCTACAACACCGGCTTCGACTCCCGCACGCTGCCCAGCGACCCGTCGCTGTACCTGTCGAGCGGCCCGTACATCGTCTCGGACGTCGTCGAGGGCCAGTCGGTCACGATGGTCGCCAACGACAAGTACGAGGGTGACTTCGGTCCGAAGCTCGACGAGATCACCGTCCGCACCATCGCGGACCCGTCCGCCATGGTCCAGGCCCTGCAGAACGGTGAGGTCGACGTCATCTCGCCGCAGGCCAACGCCGACACGCTCGCCGCGCTCGAGGGTCTCGACGGTGTCGACGTCCACAAGGGCAACCAGCTCGCGTACGACCACATCGACCTGAACTTCTCGGGTGTCTTCGCCGACCAGAACGTCCGCAAGGCGTTCCTCAAGACGATCCCCCGCCAGGCGATCCTCGACGCGATCATCACGCCGCTGGACCCCGAGGCCAAGGTCCTCGACTCCCAGCTGTTCGTGCCGGCCCAGGACGGCTACGCCGACGCGATCGCGAACAACGGCTCGTCCGACTTCGCCGAGCCCGACATCGCGGGTGCCAAGGAGCTCCTCGCCGGCGCCACGCCGACGATCCGCATCCTCTACAACGTCAACAACCCGAACCGCGTTGACGCGTTCACGCTGATCCAGCAGTCCGCCACCGAGGCCGGCTTCATCATCGACGACCAGGGCGACGCCAAGTGGGGCTCGCGCCTCGGCGACGGCTCGTACGACGCGTCGATCTTCGGCTGGATCAACTCGGGTGTCGGCGTCAGCGGCGTGCCGCAGATCTTCGGCACCGGCGCTGCGTCCAACTTCAACGGCTTCACGGACCCGTCCGCGGACGAGCTGATGGGCGAGCTCATCACGACCACGGACGTCGACGAGCAGACCAGCCTGCAGCAGGAGATCGACGCGAAGATCTTCGCCGCCGACTACGGCCTGCCGTTCTTCCAGAGCGTGGGTGTCGACGCCGTCGCCGAGCGCGTCGAGGGCATCGACGCGTACAACCCCAACCAGAACGGTGTCTGGTGGAACGTCTGGAACTGGAGCGTCAACGACGGCTGACCCTGGCCGCAGTAGCGCCTCACCGGACGACTGTGTGACAGTCGCCTGAACGACCGAAGGTGCCGGGTCGCCCGCCTCGCGCGGGGGGCCCGGCACCTTCGGGTCCGCCCTCAGCACGCTGACCAGGGACGACGGGGTCCGTGGACGTGCGCGGGCGGCGACTGAATTACGCTTGACTACTCCCGGCACGCGGTTCGGCGTGCCGCCCCGACACCGACACCTGAGAAACGATGACCACCTACATCCTTCGACGGTTGCTCGCGTCCCTGCTGATCCTGCTGGG
The DNA here is from genome assembly GCF_001426725.1 of Cellulomonas sp. Root137. NCBI lineage: Bacteria > Bacillati > Actinomycetota > Actinomycetes > Micrococcales > Cellulomonadaceae > Cellulomonas > Cellulomonas sp. Root137. The sequence continues at coordinate 273,915 of NZ_LMFG01000004.1, forward strand.
CGCGTCGTTCATCGTCTACATGCTCATCGCCTACTCGGGCGACCCGCTGGCCGAGATCCGGTCGAGCAACTCGCCGAGCAAGGCCGACCAGATGGCCCGACGCACCGAGCTGCTGCACCTCGACGTGCCCCCCGCGCTGCGCTACTTCATCTGGCTCAGCGGCGCCGTCAAGTGCGTCGTCCCCTTTGCGGGCCAGTGCGACCTGGGCGTCACGCTCCAGAACCAGCCGGTCACCGCAGCCCTGGCGAACGCGATCCCGACGACGCTGCAGCTGGTGACGACGGCCGCGCTCCTGGCGATCCTGCTCGGCGTGACGATCGGTGTCATCACCGCGCTGCGGCAGTACAGCACGCTGGACTACTCGGTCACCTTCATCACGTTCCTCTTCTTCTCGCTCCCCGTGTTCTGGGTCGCGGTCCTGCTCAAGGAGTTCGGGGCCATCGGCTTCAACGACTTCCTGAGAGACCCCTTCATCGCGAACAGCACGATCCTGGTGATCTCGCTGATCGTCGGTGCGGTGTGGACCGTGATCATCGCCGGCACCCTCAAGCGGCGGCTGCTGACCTTCGGCGTCGCCTTCCTGGTCACCGTGCTGGTCCTGTACTACCTGTCCGTGACGCGCTGGTTCACGACCCCCCAGCTGGGTGTCGTCATCGTCGCCGTCACCGGGATCGCGGCCGCCTACGGCTTCACCGTGCTGTTCGCCGGGCTGCAGAACCGCCGGGCGCTCTACTCGGCCCTCATCACGGTCGGCATCGGGCTCGTCATGTACTTCGCGATCCAGCCGCTGCTGGCCAACGCCAACCTGTGGATCATCATCGGCCTCGGCATCCTCGCCATCGGCGTCGGGCTCCTGGTCGGTTACCTGATGGGTGGCTACGACCGAGGCCAGTCGATGAAGGCTGCGGCGCTCACCAGCTTCGCGGTCGCGTTCCTCATCCTGCTCGACCGGTACATGCAGGCGTGGCCCGCCTACATGTCGAACCCGCGGATCAGGAACCGGCCCATCGCCACGATCGGTGCGGAGACCCCCGGGCTCGAGGGTGACTTCTGGATCCAGGGCCTGGACAAGTACACGCACCTGATCCTGCCGACGATCGCGCTGATCCTCATCTCTCTGGCGTCGTACACGCGGTACTCGCGGGCGTCGATGCTCGAGGTGATGGGTCAGGACTACGTCCGCACGGCGCGCGCCAAGGGCCTCTCGGAGCGTGTCGTCGTCACGCGACACGCGTTCCGCAACGCGATGATCCCGCTCGCGACCATCGTGGCCATCGACATCGGCGGCCTCATCGGCGGCGCGGTGATCACCGAGAACGTCTTCTCGTTCAAGGGCATGGGACAGCTGTTCCTCACCGGCCTGCACAACATCGATCCCAACCCGGTCATGGGCGTGTTCCTGGTGACAGGCATCACCGCGGTGACGTTCAACCTGCTGGCCGACCTCACGTACTCGGCCCTCGACCCGCGAGTGAGGGTGAAGGCATGACCGCCATCCTGGAGAACACGGCGGACGTCCCGCCGAACCCGACCACCCCGGAGAACCCGGAGGATGTCAAGGGCCTCAGCCAGGGCCGGATCGTCCTCAAGCGCTTCTTCGGCCACACGGGAGCGGTCGTCAGCATCGTGGTGCTGCTCTCGGTGCTCGTGCTGGCCATCTCGGCGATCGGGCTGGGCCCTATCCCGGGCTGGTGGAAGTACTCCTACCTGCAGACGCCGCCCCTGGTGAACGGTGGCAAGCCCACCCTGCAGGTCTTCCCGTTCTCGCTGGGTGAGCACCCGTTCGGGCAGGACCGCGTCGGTCGCGACCTGTTCGCGATGACCATGCGCGGGACCCAGATCTCGATGTTCATCATGGTGCTCGTGGGCGCGATCGCTGCGCTCGTCGGTGTCCTCATCGGGTCGAGCGCGGGGTTCTTCCGCGGCAAGACCGAGGCCGTGCTCATGCGGTTCACCGACATGATCATCATCATCCCGGCGCTCATCGCAGCGGCGGTCGTGGCCAACTCGGCCAAGAGCGTGATCGCCCTGGCACTGTTCCTCGGCCTCGTGTCGTGGACCGGCATGGCGCGCCTGGTGCGCGGTGACTTCCTCACCCTGCGCGAGCGCGAGTTCGTCGACGCCGCGCGGCTGGCCGGCGCCTCGAACAGCCGGATCATCTTCAAGCACATCCTGCCGAACGCCGTGGGTGTCATCACGGTGAACACGACGCTGCTCATGTCGGCCGCCATCCTCACGGAGACGGCGCTGAGCTACGTGGGACTCGGTGTGAAGTCCCCGGACGTGTCGCTGGGTTCCCTCATCAGCGCCAACCAGGCGGCCTTCGCGACGCGCCCGTGGCTGTTCTGGTGGCCGGGCATCTTCATCGTCGTCATCTGCCTGACCATCAACTTCATCGGCGACGGTCTGCGCGACGCGTTCGACCCGCGCCAGAAGAAGTTCGCGCTGCGCCGGGTCAAGGAGACGCGCGACCGGCCCGACCTGTACCCGGGGAGCAAGGCGCCCGACCACCTCACGACCGGGGGGTCGACCACGATCGCCGCCGGCGGCCTGTACGAGTCGCTCGACCGGCCCGCGGACATGGGCGAGGACAACGACGACGGTGAGGGCCGGCGGTGACGTCAGGTCAGCGCCACGACCACCACACCGAGCAGCGCGAGGGCCAGCAGCACGATCGCCACGCGGTTCCAGTGCGTGACCACCGGGGTGTCGTCCGCGACGCCGATGGGCAGCTGCTCGTTCTCGGCAAGGTGCTCCCAGCGGCGCCGCACGATGCCGGCCACGTGACCGGACGGTGCGCCGGGCAGGTCGCCGATGGCGACGGCGCCTCGCGCGTCGCGCGCGGTGCGGGGCATCCCGGTCAGCTCGTCGTTGCCGGCGGTGAGCACCTGGTGGCGGCCCGGACCCGGCGCCGCCCACGCGCGGTAGCGCCCGTGGGGGGTCACCAGCGTCAGCGAGTACTGGGTCTCGACGTTGATGAGCGCGGCCCACGGCACCGTGACGGTGCGCAGGGGGTTGACCATCGTCACGCCCTCGTCGGAGACCTCGACCCGCGGGTGCCAGAACACCAGCCACGCCAGCAGGCCGAGCCCGATCGCCAGCGGCAGCGCCCGCAGCACCGCGCCCGTCCCGTCCTCGAACCCCCGTGCGGCCGTCAGACCCGCGATCACCGCCCACGAGGCGATCGTGGACACATATCTGCTGCGCGGCCTGTATGTCAGGTCGCCACTCTCGGCACGCATGCCCGCATGATCTCAGGAGTCACACGATGACCGATACGACCGACCAGGGCGCACCCGTCCTCCAGGTCAAGGACCTGTCCGTCGACTTCGCCGTGGACAAGAAGTGGATCCCGGCGGCGATCGACGTCAGCTACGAGGTCCACGCCGGCGAGGTCCTCGCCATCGTGGGCGAGTCGGGCTCGGGCAAGTCCGTCAGCTCCATGGCCCTCCTCGGCCTGCTGCCCAAGAACGCGCGCATCACGGGCAGCATCAAGCTGATGGGCCAGGAGATGAGCGACATGTCGTCGTCGAAGGTGCGGGAGATCCGCGGCAACGACATCGCCATGATCTTCCAGGAGCCCATGACGGCGCTGAACCCGGTCTACACGATCGGTGCGCAGATCATCGAGGCCCTGCGGCTGCACAACATGATGTCGCCGACGGAGGCCCGGGACCGGGCGCTCGAGCTGCTGACCATGGTCGAGCTGCCGGACCCGGTCAAGGCGTTCAACTCCTACCCGCACCAGCTCTCCGGCGGCCAGCGGCAGCGCGCGATGATCGCGCAGTCGCTGTCCAACGACCCGGTGCTGCTCATCGCCGACGAGCCGACCACCGCGCTCGACGTGACGGTGCAGGCCGAGATCCTCGACCTCATGCGCAACCTGCGCGACCACCTGCACTCGGCGGTCATCCTCATCACGCACGACATGGGCGTGGTCGCGGACCTGTCCGACCGCATCGCGGTCATGCGTCGCGGCCTGATCGTCGAGACGGGCACCGCGCGGGAGATCTTCACCAACCCGCAGCACCCGTACACGCAGGAGCTGCTCGCGGCCGTCCCGCACCTCGGTGCGGCGGACTCGACGGGCGAGGAGATCGACCTGACGGCGGCCCTCGCGGCGGCGACCGGCAACGAGGACGCCATCGCGGTGGACGCCGAGGAGCTCGCGCGCCGGGAGGCGGCGAACCGCAAGGCGCTGGAGGTCTCCGAGCGGGCGCGGCGGGCGGCCGAGGTCGAGGGCACCGCCCCGATCCTCGAGCTGGTCGACGTGGCCATCGAGTACCCGAAGCAGGGCCGCATCCCGGCCTTCCGCGCGGTCGAGGGCGCCAACCTGATCATCCGCCCGGGCGAGGTCGTCGGACTCGTCGGCGAGTCCGGGTCGGGCAAGACCACCATCGGGCGCGCGGCCGTCGGCCTGCTGCCCGTCGTCGAGGGCACGCTCACCGTGGCCGGCGTCGAGCTGACCAAGCGGGACCCGAAGAAGCTGCGCTCGCTGCGGCGCAAGGTCGGCATGGTCTTCCAGGACCCGTCGTCGTCGCTGAACCCGCGGCTCCCGGTCGGCGAGAGCATCGGCGAGCCGATGTACCTGGCGGGCGTGGCCAAGGGCGACGCCCTGCAGAAGCGGATCGAGGAGCTGCTCGACCAGGTGCAGCTGCCGCGCAGCTACCGCAACCGCTACCCGCACGAGCTGTCGGGCGGGCAGAAGCAGCGCGTCGGCATCGCCCGCGCCATCTCGCTGTCGCCGGAGCTGCTGGTGGCCGACGAGCCGACGTCCGCGCTGGACGTGTCGGTGCAGGCCACGGTGCTGGAGCTGCTGCAGGACCTGCAGTCGCGGCTGAAGTTCGCGTGCCTGTTCGTCACGCACGACCTGGCGGTGGTCGACGTGCTGGCCGACCGCATCGCGGTCATGCGGCGCGGCGTGATCGTGGAGCAGGGCACGCGCGACGCGATCCTGCGCAACCCGCAGGAGTCCTACACGCAGCGGCTCATCGCCGCGGTCCCCCTGCCGGACCCGGAGAAGCAGCGCGAGCGCCGCGAGCTGCGGGCGCTCCTGCTCGACCGCTCCTGACACCGGCGCAGTGACGGACCTCGCGGGCCCGGTCGGATTGCTCCGACCGGGCCCGCGTGGCGTCCGCGAGGTGGACGAGATGTCCGGGAGAGTTCAGTTGCGGGTGTGATCGTCCGATATCGCTCGCATGGGTGGTTTCGTCCGGAGCGGAGGTCGTGGTGCGGCGTAGGTGGCTGGCTGGGTCGGGGGCCGTGGTCGCGCTGGTGATGGTGGCGGCGTGCACCTCGGAGACGCCGGAGCCGACGCGCACGGACACCGTGGTGGTCGCCGTCGCGGCACCGTTCACCTCCCTGAACGGCGGCACGGCGGAGGGTCGAGGGCCGGGCAGCACCCTGGTGCGCTCGCTCGTGCAGGCCGGGTTCGTCTCGCTCGACGAGGACGGCTCGGCGGTCCCCGACGCGGGCTTCGGCACCGTCGAGAAGATCAGTGACGCACCCCTGACCGTGAGGTACACGATCGACCCGGCGGCGACCTGGTCCGACGGCACCGCCGTGACCACCGCGGACCTGCTCCTGGAGTGGGCGGCGCGCAGCGGCCAGCTCGACGACGTGACGCCCGAGCTCGACGCCCAGGGCGGGGTCATCAACAACGACGCGCTCGACGCCGGCGTGGCGTTCGCGGCCGCGTCGCCCGCGCTCGTGCAGGCGCAGCAGCTGCCCGCCGTGGAGGGCGCGACGCTCACCCTCACCTACGCCACGCCCGTGGCGGACTGGCAGGTGGCGCTCGACGTGAACCTCCCGGCCCACGTGGTCGGGCAGGTGGCGCTCGGGGTGGAGGACCCGGCCGAGGCGGCCGCGGCGGTGTCCGCGGCCATCGCCGCGGAGGACAAGGACGCGCTGAGCTCGATCTCGAAGACGTGGCGCGCGGACTTCGACGCCGACGCGCTCGCGCAGCACGTCGACCAGGCGGTCTCGACGGGGCCGTACGCGGTCGACCTGATCGTGCCGGGGGAGCGCGTCGAGCTGGTCCGCAACGACGAGTACCAGGGCGACGGTGCGGCACGGTACGAGCGCGTCGTGGTCCGTAGCGACCTGGACCCGCTCGACGAGGTCGAGGCCCTGGCGGCCGGGTCGGTCGACGTGGTGACGCCGGCGGACACGACCGACGTCCTCGAGGCGCTGGCGGGGGTGGCCGGTGCGCAGGTGCGCACGGGTGGCGACAGCACGCTCCAGCTCCAGCTCCAGTCCGCCGGTGGAGGGGCGTTCGATCCCGCGTCGTACGGAGGGGACGCCGCCGTCGCGTCGGCCGTGCGCCGGGCGTTCCTGCTCACCGTGCCGCGGGACGCGCTCGTCGCGACCGTCGTCGCCCCGCTGTGGCCGGAGGCGGTCGTGGCCGGGGCGGTGCTGCCGTCGGTGGGTCCGGACGCCGGGGGTGACGTCGCGCCGAGCGGGCCGGCGGACATCGCGGGGGCGCGCCGGCTGCTCGCGGAGGCCGGGGTGACCGCGCCCGTGACGGTGCGCCTGCTGGCCAACACCACGGACCCGCTCCGCGCCAAGATCCTCGCGCTGATCACCGCCTCGGCGTCGGACGTCGGGTTCGAGGTCGAGCCGTACACCCCGGTCGAGGGACTCGGCCCGGACCTCGCGAACGCGGCCTCCGCGTGGGACGCCGCCCTGGTGCCGGTGCCCCAGGCCGACCTGCCGGTCGACTCGGTGGTCGCACGGTGGCGGACGGGCGGCGCGACGAACGTCACCGGCTGGACCGACGCCGCGACGGACGCCGCGATCACCACCCTCGCGCAGGCCCTCGACCCCGCGGCCGTCGAGGACCAGCTCGCCTCCGCCGCGCAGAGCCTGGACGCCGGTGGGGCGGCGCTCTCGCTGGTCCGGCAGCCGATCGTCGTCGCCACCCGGGGGTCCGCGGCAGCGACCGCGGGCAGCACGCCCGCCGCACCCGACGTGCAGCCGTTGGCGCTCGGCCGTGCGGACCTCACGGACTGGTGGTCCTGGGCGCGCACGGGCGCCTGACGTGGGTCCGGTCACCTTCTGACGCACGCGGACGGGTGGGCGGGTAGAATCGATCGGCGCGGCCGACGACTCGGCGCGCTCCCCACCTTCTGAGATGAGTTCCCCCATGTCTGAGCCCACGACTGCGCCGGCAGCGCACACGTCGTCTGCCGGAACGAGCGTGCGTGCCGACCTGCGCAACGTCGCCATCGTCGCCCACGTCGACCACGGCAAGACGACGCTGGTCGACGCCATGCTGTGGCAGTCCGGCTCCTTCGGCTCCCACGCGCACGTGGACGAGCGCGCGATGGACTCGGGTGACCTGGAGCGCGAGAAGGGCATCACGATCCTCGCCAAGAACACGGCGATCCGGTACACGGGTCCCGCGGCCGCGGAGATCGGCGAGCCCGGCGGCATCACCATCAACGTCATCGACACCCCCGGCCACGCTGACTTCGGCGGCGAGGTCGAGCGCGGCCTGTCCATGGTCGACGGCGTCGTCCTGCTGGTCGACGCGTCCGAGGGTCCGCTGCCCCAGACGCGCTTCGTGCTGCGCAAGGCGCTCGTCGCCAAGCTGCCCGTGATCCTCGTCGTGAACAAGACCGACCGCCCCGATGCGCGGATCACCGACGTCGTGCACGAGGCGACCGACCTGCTGCTCGGCCTGGCGTCCGACCTGCACGAGGACGTCCCGGACCTGGACCTCGACGCGATCCTCGACGTGCCCGTCGTGTTCGCCGCCGCCAAGGCCGGCCGCGCGTCGCTGAACCAGCCCGCCGACGGCGGCCTGCCGGACTCGGAGAACCTCGAGCCGCTGTTCAAGACGATCCTCGAGCGCATCCCTGCGCCCACCTACACCGAGGGCGCCCCGCTGCAGGCGCACGTCACCAACCTCGACGCGTCCCCGTTCCTCGGCCGCCTCGCCCTGCTCCGGGTCTTCAACGGCACGATCCGCAAGGGTCAGACCGTCGCGTGGGCCAAGGCCGACGGCACGCTGGCGAACGTCAAGATCACCGAGCTGCTGGAGACCAAGGCGCTCGAGCGCGTCAGCACGGAGTCCGCGGGACCCGGGGACATCGTCGCCGTCGCCGGCATCGAGAACATCACCATCGGCGAGACGCTGACCGACCCCGACGACCCGCGTCCGCTGCCGCTCATCACGGTCGACGACCCGGCGATCTCCATGACCATCGGCATCAACACCTCGCCGCTGGCCGGTCGCGGCGGCAAGGGCCACAAGGTCACCGCCCGCCAGGTCAAGGACCGCCTCGACAAGGAGCTCGTCGGCAACGTCTCGCTCCGCGTGCTGCCCACCGAGCGTCCCGACGCCTGGGAGGTCCAGGGCCGCGGCGAGCTGGCGCTGGCCATCCTGGTCGAGCAGATGCGCCGCGAGGGCTTCGAGCTGACCGTCGGCAAGCCGCAGGTGGTCACCAAGAAGGTCGACGGCCACGTGCACGAGCCGGTCGAGCGCATGACCATCGACGTCCCCGAGGAGTACCTCGGCGCGGTGACTCAGCTGCTCGCGCAGCGCAAGGGCCGCATGGAGACCATGTCCAACCACGGCACCGGCTGGGTCCGCATGGAGTTCCTGGTCCCCGCCCGTGGCCTCATCGGCTTCCGCACGCGGTTCCTCACCGACACGCGCGGCACCGGCATCGCGTCGTCCATCGCCGAGGGCTACGAGCCCTGGGCCGGCCCGATCGACACCCGCATCAACGGGTCGCTCGTCGCGGACCGCGCCGGCGCGGTGACGCCGTTCGCCATGATCAACCTGCAGGAGCGCGGCTCGTTCTTCGTCGAGCCCACGCAGGAGGTCTACGAGGGCCAGATCGTCGGCGAGAACTCGCGCAACGAGGACATGGACGTCAACATCACCAAGGAGAAGAAGCTCACCAACATGCGCTCCGCCACGGCGGACAACTTCGAGAACCTCGTCCCGCCGCGCAAGCTCACGCTGGAGGAGTCCCTGGAGTTCGCCCGCGAGGACGAGTGCGTCGAGGTGACGCCGACGACGGTGCGCATCCGCAAGGTGGTCCTGGACCAGACCGAGCGCGCGCGCATCACGGCCCGCTCCAAGCGCTCCTGATCCCTGGATGACGGCAACATCCGGCGGTCTCGTCGCGGTGCACGCGCACCCGGACGACGAGTCGCTGACGACCGGCGCGCTGCTGGCCACGTGGGCAGCGTCCGGTCGTCCCGTCACCGTGGTGACCTGCACGCGCGGTGAGCGCGGCGAGGTCATCGGTGAGCGCCTGGCCCATCTCGAGGGAGACGGGCCGGCTCTCGCCGCGCACCGCGACCGCGAGCTGGGCCGTGCGCTGGCCGCGCTCGGCGTCCGCGATCGCGGCTACCTCGACACGATCCGTGGGTCCGTCGACCAGCGCTTCGAGGACTCCGGCATGGAGTGGGTCGGGACCGGGCGGGCCGGGCGTCCCGACGAGATCCCGCCGGGCGCGTTCGTCGGCGTGGGCCTCGAGGAGGCCGCCGAGCGCCTCGCCCGCGTGCTCCGCTCCCGCCGGCCCGAGGTCGTCGTCACGTACGAGCCCGACGGCGGCTACGGGCACCCCGACCACGTCCGCACCCACGAGGTGACCCAGTGGGCCGTCGACTTCGCGCGGTCGCGTGCGGACGACGCGTCCCCGGCGTTCGACGTGCCGGTGGTCCTCTGGTCGGTGCAGGGGCGCCTCGCCCTGCAGCGCGGCATGCGCGCCCTCGGTGGCGACGCGGTCCTCGCCGCCCTCGGCGGGTTGCGCGACGACCTGGAGCTGCCGGACCCGACGGCGGAGCTGCCGTCCGTCGCGGTGCCGGACGACGAGATCGAGCTCGAGGTCGACGTGCTGCCCGTGCGCACCCGCGTCCTCGATGCCCTGCGCGCCCACCGCACGCAGGTGCAGGCGGTGCGCGCCATCGACGACGACAGCGCCCTCGTCGGCTGCTACGCGCTGAGCAACCGCATCCTCGCGCCGGTGCTGCCGACCGAGACGTACCGGCGAGGGACGGGCGGCTCGGGTGACGTCGCCTGGCCCGACGGCGTCCGCCCGGTAGCCTGACGCGCGTGCAACGCCTCTCCTCCGGTGCCCTCGGCACGGCCGCCCTGGCGCTGGTGCTCGGCGTCGTCGTCGGTGCACTCGGCACCGTGATGCATCGCAGCATCGAGCCCTGGGGCGTCATCCTCTGCCTGGCACTGGCGTTCGCCGGTGCCGTGACCGCTCGGGCCTGGGCGGGCTTCGGGGCGCTCGCCGGCTACGCGCTCGGCCTCGTCGTCTCCGTCCAGGTGCTCTCCCAGCAAGGTCCCGGGGGAGACGTCCTCGTGCCTGACGGTCAGGTGATCGGCTGGGTGTGGGTGCTGGGGTCCATCGCGGTCACGATCCTGGCAGGCGTCCTGCCGAGCGGGCTGTTCGACGACCGACCGCGCGCACCGAGGCCGCACCCCGCCGCGACGGACACCGACGCGGCGGACGCGGCGCCGTGAGCGAGGCCGTCACCCCTGACGCGTTCCGCGCGGCGGTCGGACGACTTCCCGCCGGGGTCGCCGTCATCACCCTGAGGTGGCGCGGCACCCTGCACGCGATGACGGCCAGCGCGATCACGTCGGTGTCCCTCGAGCCGCCCATGCTCCTGTTCTGCGTGCACACCGACGCCCGGTTCCGGGACGCGCTCGACGACGTGGACACCTGGTCGGTGAGCGTCCTGGCCGACGACCAGGCGCACACCGCCGACTGGCTCGCCTCCCCGGGCCGCCCCGCGATCGACCAGCTGGCCCGCGTCCCGCACCGGCCGGCCCCGGTCTCCGACGCGGTGTGGGTCGACGGCGCCGCGGCGTGGTTCGACTGCCGGACGGCGGCGGTGCACCGCGCGGGCGACCACGACGTGGTGGTCGGGTCGGTACTCGCCGCGGAGCAGGGGTCGGCGGAGGCGGGCGGGCTCGTGCACGTGCGCGGACGCCTCCGCCCGGTCCGCTGACGGGTCCGCGGCACGGCCCGACGCGCGTCCGGGTGAGATGGTCCGTCGCAGGTGGTGGCGCGGGCCTGCGGCTCAGGCTGGGCACGTAGACTCGCGCGGACGCGTTGTGCGCGTGTGGAGCAGCAGGGGAGCAGGATGAGCAACGGCACCGACCGCGACGAGCCCGGGCAGCGCAGCGACGACGAGCAGCAGACGCCTGCCGTGGCCGGCGCGACCCGTCCGACGTCCGACCCGGTCTGGCCGGTGTGGGGCGGCGCGGGTGCCGTGACTGCAGCGGCCGAGAGCCCTGCCGACGAGACCGCCGCCGACGAGCCTGCAGCGGACGATGCTCCTGACGAGGCCGCGGGCGACGAGCCTGCCGGTGACGAGGCGACGGGCGCCGAGCCGGCAACCGACGGCGTCGCGGGCGACGAGGCGACGGCTGAGGAGCCGGTCGCGGCGGTCGAAAGTGCCGATGGCGACGAGCAGTCGAGCCCCGACCCCGACCCCGACCCCGAGTCGGACGCGCTCGGTGCCGAGGTGCCCGCGAGCGACGAGTCCGCCGCGGAGGACCCGGTCGCCGAGGACGCGGTCGCTGACGATGCCGCCGGGACGGTCGGCGCCGACGAGCAGACGACGCAGGACTCGGACGACTCCGTGGTCGTCGACGAGCGCGACGGCGTGGACGCAGACGAGCCCGGGGAGTCCTCCGAGGGAGCGACGCCGGTCGCTGCGGAAGACCCGGCCGAGCCGGACCCGGAGGTCGCCGAGCTCGACGATCTCGAGGCGGACGAGGCCCCCGGCGACGAGGTTGCGCTCGACAAGACGGACGCCGACGAGGTCGCGCTCGACGAGACGGACGCCGACGAGGTCGCCCTGGACGAGGCGGACGGGGTCGACGTCGCGCCCATCGAGGCTGACGACATCACGGTTGCGCCGGATGAGGTGGGCGTCGACGAGGTCGCGCTCGACGAGACGGACGTCGACGAGGTCGCGCTCGACGAGACGGACGCCGACGAGGTCGCCCTGGACGAGGCGGACGGGGTCGACGTCGCGCCCAGCGAGGCTGACCCCACCGCCGTTGTGCCTGACGAGGCGGTCGCCGACGAGGGTGCGCCGGTCGAGGCGGACGACGACGAGAACGCGCCCGACGACGAGAACGCGCCCGACGACGCTGCGGTGTCGGAGTCGGTCACCCCGGCCGAGCCGTCCGCGGAACCGACGGATGCCGGCACGACCCCTGCGGGAGCGACCACCCCGACCGCGTCGGCTCCGAGCGCGCCCGAGTCTCCGGCTTCCGGGCGCGACGATGCGACTGCGGTCATCGCCCCGGTCGTCGCGGCAGCCGCTGCGAGCGCGGGGACGCCGTCGGCCGCCCCCGCCCCGGCCTCCCCGCCGGCTGCGCCGCCCGCCCCGATCGGCACGCTCGCGGCACCGGTGACCCGCACGGTCCCGGTCAAGCCGGGATCGGCCCCGGCCGTCGTCGCCGCGTCCGCCGCGGCCGCCGCCGCTGCGGCAACCACAGCCGCAACGACTGCCGCAGCACCCGCCACGCCCGCAGCGGCCGTGCCCGCGCCGGCGACGCCCGTGCCCGCGCCGGCGCCGACCGCACCGATCCCGTCGGGCCCGGTGCCGCCGAGCACCGCGGCGCGGTCGGCTGCCACCGATGCGGCCCCGTCGCGCGCGCCCATCCCGTCCGGCCCCGTGCCGCAGTCGCCGTCGGACCGCAAGGAGTCCCCGCTCGACGTGTTCGAGGCCGAGGACGGCAAGCGGCGCTGGCCGCGACGGCTCCTGATCGTCCTGGGCATCGTCCTCGTGCTCGGCGCCGTGTACGTCGGGGCGTCGTACGCGTTCGCGGACCGGGTGCCGCGCGGCGCGTCGGTGGCGGGCGTGGACATCGGCGGGCTGCCGTCCGAGGACGCGGTCGCCCGGCTGGACGAGGAGCTCGCTGACGCGACGACCCAGCCGATCGAGGTCGTCGCCAACGACGTCCAGGCGACCATCGACCCGGCGGCCGCCGGGCTGACCTTCGACGCCGCGGCCACGGTCGACACGCTGACCGGGGTGGACCTCGCCGAGCCGCAGCGGCTGTGGTCGCACCTCGTCGGGGTGGGCGCGCAGGATCCCGTCACGTCGGTGGACGACGACGCGCTGGCCGCAGCGATCGGCGACCTCGGGACGTCGCTGGCCCTCGCGCCGGTGGACGGGACCGTCGTGTTCGTCGACGCCACCGCGCAGTCCACGGACGCGGTGGACGGCTGGGACCTGGACCAGCCGGGGGCGGCCGACGCGCTGGCGTCCGACTGGTTGGTGGCGCCGCGGCCGATCGAGCTGCCGACCGCGACGGTCGAGCCGGACATCACGCAGGCGGAGACGGACGCCACCCTCGCGACGGCCCAGAAGGTCACCTCGGCACCGGTGTCCGTGGCGGTCGAGGGGCGGACCGCGTTGCTCGATGCGGCCACCCTCGCCGCGAACTCCTCGTTCGTGCCGACGGACGGGAACCTGGCGCTGCAGATGAATGGCGAGGGCCTCGCCGCGGTGGTCCTGGCGCAGCTGCCCGACCTGCTGACCCAGTCCGCCGATGCCCACTTCGAGTTCGTGAACGACGCCCCGGTGATCATCCCGGGCACGCCCGGCACGTCCCTGGATCCTGCGGCCCTGGCTGCGACGGTGGGGACCGCCGCCACGGGGAGCGACCGCACGGCACCCGTGGAGCTGGTCCAGGCCGACCCGTCCCAGTCGACGGCAGAGCTCGAGGCGCTGGGTGTCAAGGAGATCGTCTCGGAGTTCTCCACGCCGCTGAACAGCGAGCCGCGGCGCACGATCAACATCACCAACGGCGCGAGCAAGATCAGCGGCACCCTGATCCGCCCCGGCGAGACGTTCAGCCTCACGGAGGCGCTCGGGCCGATCGACGCGGCGCACGGCTACGTCGAGGCCGGCGCGATCGTCAGCGGCGAGCACACCGACGCCTGGGGCGGCGGCCTGAGCCAGGTGTCCACGACCACCTACAACGCCGGCTTCCTGGCCGGGTTCGAGGACATCGAGCACCGCCCGCACAGCGAGTGGTTCGCGCGCTACCCCGAGGGCCGCGAGGCGACGATCTTCACGGGCACGCTCGACATGCGCTGGAAGAACAACACCCCGCACGGCGCGCTGGTGCAGGCGTGGGTCTCGGGCGGGCGCGTCTACGTCCGCGTGTGGGGCACCAAGTACTGGACGGTCGAGTCGACCACGAGCCCTCGCTCGGGCGTCGTCGCCCCCACGACCGTGTACTCGCAGTCGCCGACGTGCGAGGCGCAGGGCGCGGGCAACCCGGGATTCTCGGTGACCGTCACGCGCCGGACGTACCTGAACGGCGCGCTCGAGAAGACCGAGTCCAACTCGTGGCGCTACAAGCCGCAGAACAAGATCATCTGTGGCCCCCCGCCCACCGCGACACCCCCCGCGACGCCGTAGTCAGGCGTCGGCCGGTCGCCGCCGGACGGGGGCCGGCGGGACGAGCTTGGTGAGCACGATGTCGGCTGCGGGGACCCGCACGTCACCGCGTCGGGTGCGCACCAGGACGCCGTCGTCGTCGACCGCGAGCAGGTCCCCGAGCACGTCCGTGTGCTGGGGGACCTGCTCGCCGGGCTGCTCGGAGCCTGGCGCCGGCAGGTCGTCGCGGAGCCGACGGACGACGACGCGGACCCCGGGTGACCAGGTGCGCCATTCCGCGGTGCTCACGAGAGGGGCCCGTGTCCCAGCCGTGGACAGCGCGTCGCGGGCATGTGCATGTGAGCGATACTAAGAGGACCCCTGGCCTGTGGAGGACCGACCGTGACGTATGTGATCGCCGAGCCCTGCGTGGACGTCAAGGACAAGGCGTGCATCGAGGAATGTCCCGTGGACTGCATCTACGAGGGCAAGCGGTCGCTGTACATCCACCCCGACGAGTGCGTGGACTGCGGCGCCTGCGAACCGGTGTGCCCGGTCGAGGCCATCTACTACGAGGACGACGTCCCGGAGCAGTGGACCGAGTACTACAAGGCGAACGTCGAGTTCTTCGACGACCTCGGCTCGCCGGGTGGCGCCGCGAAGATGGGTGAGATCCAGAAGGACCACCCGATCATCGCGACCCTCCCGCTGCGCGTGCACGGCGACTGATCCCGCCCCGTGGGCCTGCAGACCGGGTCCCTGCCCGACTTCCCCTGGGACACCCTGACCCCGTTCGGTGAGGTGGCCCGCGCGTTCCCCGGCGGGATCGTCGACCTCTCCGTCGGCACGCCCGTCGACCCGACGCCGGCGGTCGTGCAGCAGGCGCTGGCGGACGCGGCGGACTCGCCGGGCTACCCGACGACGCACGGCACCCCCGCGCTGCGGCACGCCGTCGTCGAATGGTTCGCGCGTCGACGCGGAGTGCGCGGCCTCGACCCGGCCGCGGTGCTGCCGACGGTCGGGTCCAAGGAGCTGGTCGCGTTCCTGCCGTCGCTGCTGGGCCTCGGCGCGGGCGACGTCGTCCTGCACCCGTCGGCGGCCTACCCGACCTACGACGTCGGCGCCCGCCTGGCGGGGGCGACGCCGGAACCGACGGACGACCCGGCGTCGCGCCTCGCGCAGAGCGACGACGTGCGGCTCGTGTGGCTGAACTCCCCGGGCAACCCGGACGGCTCGGTGCTCGGCGTGGACCAGCTGCGCGCGGTCGTCGACGCCGCGCGGGCGTCGGCCCGGCCGGTCGTGGTCGCGTCCGACGAGTGCTACGCCGAGCTGGGCTGGGACGAGCCGTGGGTGTCGTCCGGGGTGCCGAGCATCCTCGACCCCCGGGTGACCGGGGGAGACCTCACGGGCCTGCTCGCGGTGTACTCGCTGTCCAAGCAGTCGAACCTCGCGGGGTACCGGGCCGCGTTCGTCGCCGGCGACCCCGCCCTGGTGGCCCGGCTGCTCGAGATCCGCAAGCACGCGGGCATGATCGTGCCCGGTCCGGTGCAGGCGGCCATGACCGCGGCGCTGGCCGACGACGCGCACGTCGAGGCGCAGCGGACCGTCTACGGCCGTCGGCGCCGGGTGCTCCGGGCGGCGTTCGAGAGCGCGGGCTATGCCGTGGACCGCTCGCACGCCGGCCTGTACCTCTGGGTCCGCCCGGAGGCCGGTGACCAGGACAGCTGGGCCACGGTCGGGGACCTGGCGGGGCTCGGAATCCTCGTCGCGCCGGGGGCGTTCTACGGGGATCCGGTCCACGTGAGGGTGGCCCTGACGGCGCCGGACGAGCGGATCGCCGAGGCGGCCGCACGGCTGTCGGGGGCATGAGCCCGAACGTGTGATCGTGGTCACACCAGCACCAACGTCTCATCGAGGATTGGTCACGCCCGGCCCAGCGCGGGTACCGTCGATCCACGCCAACGAGGGCGCGCACGCGCACGCCCATCAGGCCGTCGTCGCCGATGACCGGACGCGCGGGACATCCCCGCCAGGACGGACGTCGCAGGAGAGGAACACCATGTCGGACGTCGTCACCGCGCCGGTCCAGCTGATCGTCGACGGACAGTCGAAGGACCTGCCGATCGTGACCGCGACCGAGGGCAACGACGGCATCGTCGTCTCCTCGCTGCTGCGCGACACGGGCCTGGTCACGGTGGACCCGGGCTTCATGAACACCGCCTCGTGCGAGTCGAAGATCACCTACATCGACGGCGACGAGGGCATCCTGCGCTACCGCGGGTACCCCATCGAGCAGCTGGCCGAGCACTCCACGTTCCTCGAGGTCGCGTACCTGCTGATCCACGGCGCGCTGCCGACGCCCACGGAGCTCGACGCGTTCGAGGAGCGCGTCAACCGCCACACGCTGGTGCACGAGGACTTCCGCACGTTCATGGGGACGTTCCCGCGCCACGCGCACCCGATGGCCGTGATGTCGTCGGCGATCAACGCGCTGTCCACGTTCTACCCGGAGTCGCTGGACCCGTTCGACCCCGAGACGGTCGAGCTGGCCACCGTGCTGATCCTGGCCAAGACGCGGACGATCACGTCGTACGTGCACCGCGCGTCCAAGGGCGAGCCGCTGCTGTACCCCGACTACTCCCGCGGGTACGTCGAGGACTTCCTGCGCATGACGTTCGCGGTGCCGTACCAGCAGTACGAGGCCGACCCGGTGGTCGTGTCGGCGCTCGACCAGCTCCTCATCCTGCACGCCGACCACGAGCAGAACTGCTCGACGTCGACCGTCCGCATCGTCGGCTCCAGCCAGGCCAACCTGTACGCGTCCGTCGCGGCCGGCATCAACGCGCTGTCCGGCCCGCTGCACGGCGGGGCCAACGAGGCCGTGCTGAAGATGCTCACGGAGATCCAGGCCAACGGGGGCGACGCCACCGACTTCATGAAGCGAGTGAAGGACAAGGAGCCGGGCGTCCGCCTCATGGGGTTCGGGCACCGGGTCTACAAGAACTACGACCCCCGCGCCGCCATCGTGAAGAAGAGCGCCGACTCCGTCCTCGAGGCCCTCGGCCACAACGACGAGCTGCTCGACCTCGCACGCGGGCTCGAGGAGATCGCCCTCTCCGACGACTACTTCATCTCGCGCAAGCTCTACCCGAACGTGGACTTCTACACCGGCCTCATCTACAAGGCGATGGGCTTCTCCGAGGAGATGTTCACGCCGCTCTTCGCGCTCGGCCGGATGCCCGGCTGGATCGCGCAGTGGCGCGAGATGATGACGGACCCGCAGACGAAGATCGGCCGCCCGCGGCAGATCTACACGGGGGCAACGGCGCGCGACTACGTGGAGCCCGACGCCCGCTAGCTCGCGCGGGTGAGCCGCACCGCCCCCGCGGGGAGCGGCTCACCGGTCGTCGGCTCCCAGGTGCCGGCGGCGCGGTCCCACGTGCGGTCGGCGACGGCCACGGACGTCAGCTGCAACGGCTGGGCGACGGACACCGCCCACTGCGCGACCGCCCAGTCGAGCCGGACGCGGTCCTGCGCGGCCCCGAAGACCGAGGTGTCGACCACCAGGGCGCCCGTGGCGTCGGCGGCGACCGGGAGCGGGCCGAGGTCGCGCTGCACGCGGGCGACGACGGCGTCGGCCGACGAGGCCGCCGGGTCGGGGTCGTGCAGGTCGCAGGTCAGGGTGGCCGGGGACCAGCCCGTGAGGGCCGACGCCCACGCCCGCGAGCGGGTCTCGTGCTGCGCGTAGGCGTCGGGGAAGCCGGAGCGCTGCACGGCCTGGGCGGCTTCGGTGACCGGCAGGTTCTCGTACCCGTCGATGGTGACGAGGCCGTCGTAGAAGCGCCCGGTCGCGTAGACGGGGTCCTGCACCTGCTCGGCGGTGCCCCAGCCCTGCGAGGGGCGCTGCTGGAACAGCCCGAGGCTGTCGCGGTCGCCGTAGGTGACGTTGATCAGCCTGGACTCCTGCAGCGCGGTGGCCAGCGCGATCGTCACGGCCCGGGCGGGGAGCCCGCGCTGCACGCCGGTCCCCGCGATGAGGGCGGCGTTCTGGGCCTGGTCAGGGCTCAGCGACCAGGCCGTGCCGTCCAGCTGGGCGACGCACCGTTCGACCGCCGGCGGGCCCGGGTGCATGCGGTTGAGCGTGACGACCACGGCGGCGATGCCGGCGACGAGCACGGCCGACGCTGCGGCGACGGCGAGACCGGCCCGGCGCGCGCGGCGCCGGCGTCGTGCGCTCACTCGTTGGCGTGCAGCGTGGCGTTCAGCTGCACACCGGACCCGGCGCGCGCGACGGCCTCGACGCCACCGGTCAGGGAGTTGCGGCGGAACAGCACGCCGTTGCGTCCAGCCAGGTCGCGGGCCTTGACGACGCGGGGCGAGTCCTCGAAGCCGACGAGCGACACCTTGGTGCCGGCGGTGACGTAGAGCCCGGCCTCGACCACGCAGTCGTCGCCGAGCGGGATGCCGATGCCGGCGTTCGCGCCGAGCAGGGTGCGCGAGCCGATGGAGACGACCTCGCGCCCGCCGCCGGACAGGGTGCCCATGATCGAGGCGCCGCCACCGATGTCCGAGCCGTCGCCGACGACGACGCCTGCGGAGACGCGCCCCTCGATCATCGAGGTGCCCAGGGTGCCGGCGTTGAAGTTGACGAAGCCCTCGTGCATGACGGTGGTGCCGGCTGCCAGGTGCGCGCCGAGCCGGACCCGGTCGGCGTCCGCGATCCGCACACCGGACGGCAGCACGTAGTCGACCATCCGCGGGAACTTGTCGACGCTGAGCACGGTGAGGGGCACCCCGGTGGCGGCCCGGATCCGGCCGCGGGTCTCCTCGAAGCCGTCGACCGCGCACGGTCCGCGGTCGGTCCACACCACGTTGGGCAGCACGCCGAACAGACCCTCGAGGTTCTGCCCGTGGGGCTGGACCAGGCGGTGCGAGAGCAGGTGCAGGCGCAGGTAGGCGTCGGCGGTGTCCACCAGCGGGGCGTCCAGGTCGGAGACCGTGCGGACCACCTCGACGCGGACGCCGCGAGCCTCGTCGACGCGCTCGGACGCGGTGAGCGACGGTGGTGCGGTGGCGTCGTCGTCGGGCGCACCGAGGGCCGGCGAGGGGTACCAGACGTCCAGCGTCGTGCCGTCGTCGGTCACCGTGGCCAGGCCGAAGCCCCAGGCCGTCCGTGCAGTCATGGCGACAACCCTAGGTCACCACCCGAGCGGGCTAGGGTCGGGCCCGTGGCCACCCTCGACCTCGGCACCGATCTCCTGTCCCTCACGCGCGCCCTGTGCGACCTGCCGTCGGTGAGCGGCGACGAGCGCGCGATCGCCGACGCCGTCGAGGGCGCGCTCACCCGGTACGCCCACCTGGAGGTGCTGCGCGACGGGGACGCGGTCGTCGCGCGCACGCACACGGGACGCCCGTCGCGCGTCGTCATCGCGGGGCACCTCGACACCGTCCCGATCGCCGACAACCTGCCGACGCGGCTCATCGGCGAGGGCGCGCTGGCCGAGCTGTGGGGCCGCGGCACCGTCGACATGAAGGCCGGGGTCGCGGTGCAGCTGGCGCTCGCCGCCGAGCTGACGGAGCCGACGCACGACGTCACCTGGGTGTTCTACGACCACGAGGAGGTCGCCGCGGACCTCAACGGCCTCGGGCGGCTGGTGCGGAACCACCCCGACTGGGTGGCGGGCGACTTCGCCGTGCTGTGCGAGCCGACGAACGGCGGTCTGGAGGGCGGCTGCAACGGCACCCTGCGGGCCGAGGTCCGGCTGGCGGGCGTCGCCGCCCACTCGGCGCGGGCGTGGATGGGCCGCAACGCGATCCACGCCGCCGGCGAGGTGCTGCGGCGGCTCGAGGCGTACACGCCCGCGGAGGTCGAGGTGGACGGGCTCGTGTACCGGGAGAGCCTCAATGCGGTCCTCATCTCCGGGGGCACGGCGGCGAACGTCATCCCCGACGCGTGCGTCGTCACGGTGAACTACCGGTTCGCACCCTCGGCGTCCGTCGAGCAGGCCACGGAGCACGTGCGCGAGCTGTTCGACGGCTTCGACGTCGTGCTCACCGACGCCGCACCGGGCGCGCGTCCCGGCCTGGACGACCCGGCGGCGCAGGACTTCGCGCGGGCCGTGCTCGGCGTGACGGGCGGCGTGCCCGCGGCCAAGTACGGCTGGACGGACGTCGCCCGGTTCTCCGAGCTGGGGGTGCCCGCCGTGAACTTCGGCCCCGGTGACCCGCTGCTCGCGCACAAGGACGACGAGCACTGCCCGGTCGGGCAGATCACCCTGGCGCATGCGGCCCTGCGGGCGTGGCTGACCTCCTGAGGTGAACGTTGGGTGACTCGTCCGCCGCAGGCCCCCGGCCGACCTAGAGTCGGCCCATGAGCGACGACGGTGTGTCCGCGCCCGGCCACGGCTACCGGAAGGGGCCGGTCCTGCTGCGCGGCGAGCAGATCCCGAAGACCACCTCCGACCAGCGCCTGCTGAGCGGCCACGGCAGCGCCGACTGGGTGCACGGCGACCCGTGGCGCGTGATGCGGATCCAGAGCGAGTTCGTCGAGGGGTTCGGCGCGCTGGCCGAGGTCGGTCCGGCAGTGAGCGTGTTCGGCTCGGCGCGCGTGCCCGTGGACCACCCGGACTACGCCCTCGGCACGGAGGTCGCGCGGCTGCTGGTCGAGTCGGGGTACGCGGTGATCACCGGCGGCGGCCCGGGGATCATGGAGGCCGCCAACCGGGGCGCGCTCGAGGCGGGCGGCCTCTCGGTCGGGCTCGGCATCGAGCTGCCGTTCGAGCAGGGGATGAACAAGTACGTCGAGCTCGGCGTGAACTTCCGGTACTTCTTCGCGCGCAAGACGATGTTCGTGAAGTACTCCGAGGGCTTCGTGGTGCTGCCCGGAGGGTTCGGCACGTTCGACGAGCTCTTCGAGGCCATGACCCTGGTGCAGACCCACAAGGTGATCAGCTTCCCGATCGTGCTGGTCGGCCGCGACTACTGGCAGGGCCTCCTCGACTGGGTGGGGAGCACCGTGCTGGACCGCGGCATGATCTCCGCCGCCGACCTCGAGCTGCTGCAGGTCGTCGACACGGCCGAGGAGGCCGTGAAGATCGTGCTCGAGCGCGGTGCGGAGCTGCGGGCGGCGGAGGAGGCGGCCGCCGTGGCGAACGCGCGCGCGGAGCAGGCTGCCGAGGACTCGGGCCGGTGACGACCCCACCGGTCGGTGCGGTCCTCCGCCTCCGCGGGCGCGAGATCGGGCCCGACCGGCCGGTCGTCATGGCGGTCGTCAACCGGACCCCGGACTCGTTCTACGCGCCGGCCCGGCACGACGACTCGTCGGCCGACGAGGCGGTCGCTCGGGCTGCCGACGAGGGCGCCGACATCGTCGACCTCGGCGGTGTGCGGGCCGGCCGCGGACCGCGGGTGGAGGTCGACGAGGAGATCGCCCGCGTGATCCCGCTGGTCAGGAGAGTTCGCGCCCGTCACCCGGACCTGCTGGTCAGCGTCGACACCTGGCGCGCGGAGGTGGCGCGCGCGGCCGCCGACGAGGGCGTCGACCTGATCAACGACACGTGGGCGGGGCACGACCCGGCGCTGATGGAGGTCGCGGCGGAGCGTGGCCTCGGGATCGTCTGCTCGCACACGGGTGGCGCCCGCCCCCGCACCGACCCGTTCCGGGTCGAGTACCCGGGCCCGGTGCCCCTGGACGGCGTGCTCGACGACGTCGTCCGCACGGTGTCGGCCGCGGCGCAGCGGGCCGTCTCGCTCGGCATCGACCCCGCGAGCGTGCTGGTGGACCCGACGCACGACTTCGGCAAGAACACGTGGCACTCCCTGCACCTGGTCCGGCGCACCGAGGCCCTCGTCTCGCTCGGCTTCCCCGTCCTCATGGCCTTGTCGCGCAAGGACTTCGTGGGGGAGACCCTCGACCTGCCCGCCGAGGAGCGCCTCGAGGGCACGCTCGCCGCGACCGCGGTGGCCGCGTGGCTCGGTGCCCGGGTGTTCCGGGCGCACGACGTGCGCGCGACCCGGCGCACCCTCGATATGGTCGCGTCCATCCGCGGGGACCGACCCCCCGCCCGGGCGGTCAGGGGGCTGGCGTGAGCGAGGTGCGGGAGGCTGCCCCGGAACCGGCGACGGCAGGCGCGTGGGCCTGGACGGTGAGCCGGCCCTGGTGGGTCCAGGTGCTCGCCGTGTACGCGGCCGCGCGGCTGTTCACGACCGTCGTGTTCCTCTGGGTGGCGAGCGTCCAGGAGCAGAACCCGTGGACCGCCGAGCACCCGGACTACTTCCCGTACGTGGGTTTCATGTTCGACGGCTCCTGGTACCGCAACGTCGCGGAGAACGGGTACCCGGCCGAGCTGCCGCGCGGGGAGAACGGGCTCGTCCAGCAGAACGCCTGGGCCTTCTTCCCGCTCTTCCCGATGCTTGCGCGTGGGCTCATGCAGCTGACGGGCGGCTCGTGGGACGTCGTCGCGCCGCTGCTGGCGCTGGTGCTCGGCGCGGGTGCGGTCCTGGCGATCCACCAGACCGTGGTGCGGGGCGCACCGCGGGCCGTCGCCGCCCGGCCCGGGCTCCCGCTCGCCTCGGTCGCCCTGGTCAGCGTGTTCCCGACCGCCGCGGTCCTGCAGGTCGCATACACCGAGGCGCTCGCCCTGCTGCTCATCGCGAGCGCGCTGCTCCTGCTCATCCGGCGCGACTACGGGTGGATGGCGCTCGTCGTCGTGGCGCTGGGGTTCACGCGGGCGGTCGCGCTGCCGATGGCCGCGGTCGTCGTGGTGCACGCCGCGGTCCGCTGGTGGTCCGCGCGGCGCGGGACGGACACCTGGACGTGGCGCACGGGCGTGGGGCTGGGGGCGCTGACGTTCCTGTCGGCCGCGTCGGGCTTCCTGTGGCCCGCCATCTGCGGCTGGGCGACCGGTGTGCCGGACGGGTACCTGCAGACGCAGGAGGCGTGGCGCGGCGTCCCCGAGGTCGCACCGTTCGGCGGCTGGTTCTACGTGCCGCAGTTCTGGTTCGGCCCGCGCGCGCTGCTCGTGGTGGTCTCCGGCTTCGCGCTCGTGATCGCGGTGCTCGTCGTGCCCGCCGCCTGGCGCCTGGGCAACGAGCTGCACGCATGGGCCGCCGCCTACATCGTCTACATCGCCGCGGTCGTCGAGCCGGGCAGCAGCCTCGCCCGGTTCCTCCTGCTGGCGTTCCCCCTCGCTGCGGTCACCGCCGGTGTCGTCACGCGGCCTCCGGCGGCCCGGCGGTGGTGGTTCGGAGCGGTCGTCGTCCTCATGCTCGGGCTCCAGGTCCTGTGGGTCCGGCAGATGTGGCACGCCAACCCGGTGGCCGACTGGCCGCCGTGACCGGTCGCCGA
Organism: Cellulomonas sp. Root137; assembly: GCF_001426725.1. Lineage (NCBI taxonomy): Bacteria > Bacillati > Actinomycetota > Actinomycetes > Micrococcales > Cellulomonadaceae > Cellulomonas > Cellulomonas sp. Root137. The sequence continues at coordinate 297,640 of NZ_LMFG01000004.1, forward strand.
CCCCCGAGAGCGGACTGGACGTACGTCCGATCGGTGGCCTGACCGGCATCGGGACAGGTGAGGGGCCTCGGGTGAACTAGGATGGACCGCGGACAACCGGTAGACGAGGCCGACGTGGGGTGCGTGAAAACGCCCCCACGAGTCGCGCACCGGACGCACGAGCTGAAGGAGAGGCCCCGCATGGCCGCGATGAAGCCGAGGACCGGTGACGGCCCGCTCGAGGTCACGAAGGAGGGGCGCGGCATCGTGATGCGCGTGCCGCTCGAGGGCGGTGGACGGCTGGTGGTCGAGCTCAACGCGACCGAGGCCGCGGAGCTGGGTGAGGCCCTGACGTCCGTCGTCAGCTGACGATGGCACGGGTCAGCACGAGCTCCTCGATCGGTCGCACGCCCCCGGCGGTGACCGTCGACGGCGGCAGCATCGCGACGACGACGCTGCTGACCGACGGCTCGACCGACGCGGTCGCGGTTCCCGTGGCACCTGCGCGTGCGGGCGACGACGCGCTGCGCCCGCTCCAGGGGACCGCCGAGGCCGCGGCGCGGTACGGGGTCGACCTGGCCGAGATCGGCGAGCGCGCACGGCTGACGGGCGCGGCGGGGGACATCTACGTCCTCCAGCTGCCCCGGCCGGTCGGCTCGTCGGTGACCCTGCCGTGGTCGGGACTCCCGCCGCGGCTCGTGCTGGTGGGCGTCGGCTCCGGCCGTCCCGTCGACCTGCGCCGTGCCGGTGCCGCACTCGCGCGGTCGACGCGCGGGCTGCGCCGCGTCGTCACGACGCTCGGGGCCGAGGCCGCCCAGGACGACTCGACTGCTGCCACGGCGGCGCGAGCCGTCGCCGAGGGCTACCTGCTCGCCGCGTACGTCCCGCCGACGGCGGCCACCTCGGACTCCCCGGCCCGCGGGGCGGCAGAGCTGGTCCTGCTGGGGCGCGACGGCATGCGACCCACCGCCGCGGTCGCGGAGGGCCACACCGCTGCCGCTGCCACCTGGCTGGTCCGGGACCTGGCGGCCACCCCCGCCAGCACCAAGACACCGGCGTGGCTGGCGGACCAGGCCAAGCGCCTGGCGACGAAGGCCGGCCTCGAGGTCACGGTCCGCAGCCCGCGCGAGCTCGCCGCGGAGGGCTTCGGGGGCATCCTCGCGGTCGGCGCCGGCTCGGCGTCGTCGCCCCGGCTGGTCACCGTGTCGTACACGCCCACGAACGCCGGCGGCAAGCACGTCGTCGTCGTCGGCAAGGGGATCACGTTCGACACGGGCGGCATCTCGATCAAGCCGCGCGAGGCCATGGTCCCGATGAAGACCGACATGACCGGTGCCGCCGTGGCGCTGGCCACGGTGCTCGGTGCCGCCGCCGCGGGCGTCGCCCACCGGGTCACGGCCGTGCTGCCCCTCGCCGAGAACCACGTCGGCGGTGCCTCCTACCGACCCGGCGACGTCCTGACGATGTGGGGCGGGACCACCGTCGAGATCGCCAACACCGACGCCGAGGGCCGGCTGGTCCTCGCCGACGCGCTGGCCTGGGCGGACGCCACCCTGGACCCGGACGTGCTCATCGACGTCGCCACGCTCACCGGCGCCGCGACCCTGGGCCTCGGCAAGCAGCACGCCGCGCTCTACTCGGCGGACGACGAGCTGGTGACCGCCCTCGTCGCGGCCGGCGACGCGTCCGGTGAGCTGGCCTGGCACATGCCCTTGGTCGAGGAGTACGAGGAGGCCGTGCACTCCGACGTCGCCGACCTGCGGCACGTGCCGGTCGACAAGCACATCGGCGGCGGATCGATCACCGCGGCGCTGTTCCTGCGGCACTTCGTCGGTGCGCGCACCTGGGCGCACCTCGACATCGCCGGGCCCGCCCGCTCGACCTCGGACAAGCACGAGGTCACCGAGGGTGCGACCGGCTTCGGCGCCCGCCTCCTGCTGCGGTACCTCGACGACCTGCGCTGAGCGCACCCCGCACCGTGACGGGTCTCGTCACGGCACGGGGTGCACGGCCCGAAGGTCAGAACGGGCAGCTCGTGCTCACCGCGGAGTACGCCGAGCCGGACGGTCCCGGGCAGAGGAACTGCGTGTACCGGGTGTCACCGTCCACGAACCGCTTGAGCCACGAGATCGAGGACGAGGCGATCGCGGTGTTCGCGGAGTTCGGTGCGAAGTGGCTCGCCCCGCGCAGCTCCAGGTAGGTGCGAGGCGTGGCCGACGGAAGCGTCTGGTAGAACGGCCGGGCGTGCGACGCCACGGGCGCGATGGAGTCGTTCTCCGCCCCGATCACCAGGGTGGGCGTGGTGACCTCCGGCCAGGTCTTGTCCGCGTTCCAGGGGGTCAGCGGGATCGCCGCCTTGAGGGTCGGGCGGTCCTTGACGGCCTCGAGCGTGCCCCCGCCGCCCATCGAGTGACCCATGACGGCCACCCGGCCGGCGTCGACCCGCCCGGTGACGGAGCTTCGCTGGGTCAGGTAGTCGACGGCCGCGAGCAGCTGGTCACCGCGCGAGGCCGGCTGGTCGTAGACGGTCGTGGTGTCGATGGTGAGCACGACGAAGCCCTGGGACGCGAGGCGCGGGCCGAGCCACGCGATGCTCGACTGCCGTGCCGTGTACCCGGGCGAGACGACGACGGCGCCGAACGTGCCCTGGGACTGGTCGGTCGGGTAGTAGATGGTGCCTCCGCCGAAACCGGTGACGAGGTACCGGGAGACCGACGTCTGCGCGACGGCGAACGCGCCGCGGGCGGCCTCGATGCTGCTCCTGCTGGGTTCCGGGCCCCGCTGGTAGGGGTTGTCCGCGGCGACGGCCGGAGCGGCGATGCTCCCGACGACGAGCGTGGTGGTCAGGAGAGTGGTGGCGACGGCTCGGCGCCACGAGCTCAGAGATGTCACGACGGTGTGTCCTCTCTCGGATGGAGCCCGCGGACGGACGTGCCCGCAGGCGTTCCTACACAAACCGACCGGTCGGTTTTGCCACGCTAGCACCGCCCTCGAGGCTTGTCATCACGCAGCTGTTGCCCGTGTCATACGCCCTAGCACTGCGGGTCGTCGCCCTAGGCTGAGCGGCATGCCGGACGTGCCGCCCCGCCCCGAGCCGTTCACCCTGCACACCGACCCCGCCGCACTGGCGGACCTGCGCTCCCGCCTGCGCGCGACGCGCTGGCCGGATGCACCGGAGGATGCTGGCTGGTCGCTCGGGACGGACGTCGCCTCCCTGCGAGAGCTCGTCGCGTACTGGGCGGACGGGTTCGACTGGCCCGCGCAGGAGGCGGCGCTCTCTCGGCTGCCGCACTTCCGGGTCGCCCTCGCCGGGCTGGGGATCCACTACGTGCACGCGCGCGCGGTCGCGCCGAGCGGGCCGGTGCTGCCGCTGGTCCTCAGCCACGGCTGGCCGGACTCGTTCTGGCGGTACAGCCAGGTGATCGCGCTGCTCACCGACCCGGGCGCGCACGGCGGCGATCCCGCGGACGCGTTCGACGTCGTGGTCCCGGACATGCCGGGCTACGGGTACTCCGACCGCCCGACCGGTCCGGCGCTCGACACGGTCGCCGTGGCCGGCCTGTGGGCCCGGCTGATGGCCGTCCTCGGCTACGAACGGTTCGGCGCGGCGGGCGGGGACATCGGCAGCGGGGTCAGCCGGTTCCTCGCGCTCGACCACCCCGACCGCGTCGTCGCCGTCCACCGCACCGACGGGGGCCTGCCGGTCTTCACGGGGGACCCGGCGACCCTCGCGCCCGAGGAGCGCGACTTCCTCGCGGGTGCCGCCGCGTGGGGCGGGTCGGAGGGCGCGTACGCCGCGATGCACCGCACCAAGCCGCAGACGGCCGCCGTCGGGCTCACCGACTCACCCGCGGGGCTCGCCGCGTGGATCGTCGAGAAGCTCCGGTCCTGGAGCGACCGGAGCCTCACGCTCGACGAGATGCTCACGAACCTGACGATCTACTGGCTCACCGGCACGATCGGCTCGTCGATGCGCATGTACCGCGCCAACTCCGCGATCGCGCCCGAGCAGCACGCCCGCCGCGTCGAGGTGCCGTCCGGCTTCTCCCTGTTCCCCGGCGACCTCGTCCGGCCGCCGCGCGCGTGGCTGGACCGCACGGCGAACGTCGTCCGGGTCACGGAGCCGCCACGGGGCGGGCATTTCGCGCCGATCGAGGAGCCGGAGCTCTACGCGCAGGAGCTGCGCGACTTCTTCCGGCCATACCGCGTCAGCGCTTGACCGCGACCAGCAGGCCGTCACCGGTGGGCAGCAGGGCCGGCAGCAGGCGGTCGTCGGCGCGGACGATGCGGCCGACCTCGCGGATGGTGGTCGTGGTCTCGTCGCGCCGGGCGGGGTCCGCCACGCGGTCGTGCCACAGGGCGTTGTCCACGGCGAGCACGCCGCCGGGCCGCAGCAGGCGCACGGCCTGCTCGACGTAGCCCGGGTAGTTCTCCTTGTCGGCGTCGACGAACACGAGGTCGTAGCCGCCGTCGGTGAGCCGCGGCACGACGTCGAGGGCGCGGCCGGAGATGGTGCGCGTGCGGGTGGGCTTGACGCGCTCCTCCGCGAACGCCTCCTTGGCGGCGCGCTGGTGCTCGACCTCGAGGTCGATGGTGGTGAGAACGCCGTCCGCGGGCATGCCGCGGAGCAGGTAGAGGGAGCCGACGCCGGCGCCGGTGCCGATCTCGACCACGGCACGGGCCGCGACGGCGGCGGCCAGCACGCTCAGGGCGGCGCCGGACCCGGGCAGGACCGGTGTGCACCCCAGCTGCGCGGCACGCTCACGGGCGCGCAGCACGATGTCGTCCTCCTGCAGGAACTCCTCGCAGTAGACCCAGCTCTGGGCCTTGTCGGTGGAGATGGCTGCCTCCTGGGGCGGATGACGGGCTGGTGCAACGGTCGCGGCCAGCGTAGTCGCGCCCTCGGGGCGGGTGCGGGAGGCGGGGGCCTCCGCTACCAGCGGAACTTCTCGCCCGCCGTAGGCGTTCCTAGCGTTCGAGGCTCACAGTTCCACCTGGGACACTGGAGCACGATGGCACGCACCGAGGAGACCGACCCCATGAGCACCCAGCCCGCCGCCTGGCAGGCACCGTCATGGGAGGAGATCGTCCGCGACCACTCCGCGCGGGTGTACCGGCTGGCCTACCGCCTCACGGGCAACAAGCACGACGCCGAGGACCTCACGCAGGAGACGTTCGTCCGCGTGTTCCGCTCGCTGCACTCCTACACCCCCGGCACGTTCGAGGGCTGGCTGCACCGCATCACCACCAACCTCTTCCTCGACCAGGCGCGCCGCAAGCAGCGCATCCGCATGGACGCGATGGGCGAGGACGCCGAGCGCTACGCCTCGGGCGACCAGCTGGGTGCCCCGGAGCGCGCGTTCGAGCACGGCAACCTCGACCTGGACATCCAGCGAGCCCTCGACGACCTGGCGCCGGAGTACCGAGCCGCCGTCGTCCTCTGCGACATCGAGGGGCTCTCCTACGAGGAGATCGCCGTCACGCTCGGCATCAAGCTGGGCACCGTCCGCTCCCGCATCCACCGCGCTCGCGCGCGGCTGCGGGTGTCCCTCGAGCACCGCGCCCCGCACGCCCTCGCCTCCGCCGACCCCGCTGACGCCTCACCGCTGACGGTCCTCGGATGAGTCACCTCGGGTCGCGGATCAGCGCGCTGGTCGACGGGCAGCTCTCGGTGGCGGAGACCGAGAAGGCCCTCGCGCACGTCGCGGTCTGCCCCGAGTGCTCAGCCGAGCTCACCGCGTCCCGCGCGGCCCGCCGCGCACTGGCCTCCGCCGACGAGGTCGCCCCGGCCCCCGACCTGACCGCGCGCCTCCTGTCCCTCGGCTGCGGCCCCGACCCGTCGGCGGCGGACCTGTTCGCGCCCCCGGTGCGGCAGACCCGCGACGAGCTCGCGTCCTACGGCGTCGCCAGCGGCGGCCTCGGCAGCCGGGGCTGGCGCTCGGGTGGCTCGCTGCGCGGTGACGTCGGGCACCGCCGGTCCTCGGTGCGCATCGCCGCCGGGTCCATGGCGGGCGTCGGTGCGGTCGCGGCGATGCTCTTCGTGCTCGGCGAGCGTCCCGACGTCGTGCCCACCATGCACCCCGGGGTGGACCTCGGGCTGCTCGGCCAGGCGATCACCGTGGACCCGTCCTCGGGGGCCGGCGAGCTGGGCTCCTCGACCGTGCCCGTCGCCGACACCACGGGCGAGACCGTCACGTGGCTGCGGTCGCACGCCTGGTCGTTCCCGTCCGAGCTGCCCGACGGCTGGTCGGTCACCGCGGTGCGCTGGTCCGGCGACGACTCCCGGGTGCTCGAGATCGACGTGCTCGGACCGGACGACACCTCGCTCGTGGTCACCGAGCAGCAGGGCCGCCTCGACACGACCGCGCTGGCCGGTGCGCCGACCGCCGAGGTCGGCGGACGTGAGGTCTACGTGCTCTCGTTCGAGCCGTGGCACGTCGTGTGGCAGGCGGATGGGACGGTCGTGCAGGTGGTCGGCTCGCAGTCCTCGGACTCCGCCGCGACACTTGTGGGAGCCTTTCCGGGCGGCGCCTTCGACGACGGCGTACCGGCGCGCATCACGCGCGGCTGGGCCACGGTGACAGGAGCGCTCGAACGGCCATGACGACCCCCGACGACGCGCAGGCCGTCCCGGTGCCCGGCGGAGAGACGCCCGCGGACCGGCCCGAGAGCCCGTTCGCGTCGCCGTCGGGCCGTCGAGCTCTGCCCCCCACGCCTGCCACGGTCACCGTCGAGGACCCAGCGCCGAGGCCCGCCGAGCCCGAGGTCGCTCCGACCAGCCCGCGCCCCGCGACCGCCCCGGAGCAGGTCCGCCCGCCCGGGTCGCACTGGTCCGTGCCGCACGGCTCGGTGCCGGCCTCGCCCTTCGCGCCGCCGAACCCGTACGGCACGCCCGCGCCGCAGCCCGGCCCGGACCGGTGGGCGGGCGTCCCGTACGCGATGACGCCGCCGACGCAGGAGCCCCCACCAGGAGCAGGCGGCGTTCCGCACACCGTCGTCCTGCACCGCAAGCGCCGCCGCACGCTCTCGGCCGCGTGGCTGGTGCCGCTCCTCGTGCTCGCCCTCGCCGCCGGGGCGATCGGCGGGGTCGTCGGCTCGCGGCTCGGCGAGGACGACCACCTGGCCGACGCGGGCCTGCCGGTCGCCGCCGCGGGCTCGAACACCATCGTGCGCTCGCCGGAGTCGGTGGCGGGCATCGCCGCCGGGGTGCTGCCGAGCGTCGTCTCCATCCAGGTGGACGGCCCGGAGGGCAGCGCCACGGGCTCGGGGTTCGTGCTCCGCGGCGACGGGTACCTGGTGACCAACAACCACGTGATCGCGCAGGCGGACGACGCGGCCACCACCATCACCGTGACGTTCGTCGACGGCAGCGAGCAGGACGCGTCGGTCGTCGGCCGGACCGCCGACTACGACCTCGCCGTGCTCAAGGTGGCGGTGCAGGGCCTGACCCCGCTGCTCCTGGGTGACTCGGACCAGGTGGTGGTCGGTGATGCCGTCGTGGCCGTCGGGGCGCCGCTCGGCCTGGCGGGGACCGTGACCACCGGCATCGTCAGCGCGCTCAACCGACCGGTCTCCGCGGGCGACTCGGACGACCCGGACGACCAGGCGTTCATCAACGCGATCCAGACCGACGCCGCGATCAACCCGGGCAACTCCGGAGGCCCGCTGGTGAATGCGGCCGGCGAGGTCATCGGGATCAACTCGGCGATCGCGCAGCCCCCGGGGTCCACGTCGCTCGTCGGCGGCAGCATCGGGCTGGGGTTCGCCATCCCGTCGAACCAGGTGCGGCGCACGTCGAACCAGCTCATCGAGACGGGCCGCGCGACGTACCCGATCATCGGGGTGCTGCTCGACCAGCGGTACACGGGCGAGGGCGTGCAGGTGTCGTCGAGTGCGCAGGAGGACCGCCAGCCGGTCACGGCCAACGGTCCCGCGGAGCGCGCCGGCATCCACCCCGGCGACGTCATCCTGGCCATCGACGGCCGCCCCGTGACCGACCCCGACGAGCTGATCGTGGCCATCCGCGCGCGGACGCCGGGGGACACGATCGTGCTCCACGTGCGCAGCGGCTCCAGCGAGCGCGACGTCCGCGTGAAGCTGGACGAGTCGCCCACGGACTGACCCCGGAGGGCTCAGCGCGCGGGGGTACTCTGACCCGGTGTTCGGGATCAACGGCGGTGAGCTGCTGGTGCTGCTCGTCGTCGCCGCGCTGGTCATCGGCCCCGAGCGGCTGCCCGGCTATGCCGAGCAGCTCGGGCAGTGGGTGCGCCGCGGCCGCCAGTTCGTCCGGGACGCCAAGGCGCGCGTGGACGAGGAGCTGGGCGAGGAGGTCGGCGACGTCGACTGGGCCGCGCTGGACCCGCGCAAGTACGACCCCCGCCGGATCGTGCGCGACGCGCTCCTGGAGGACGACCCGCCCCTGCGGCCCGTGAGCACCCCGGCCACCCGCCCCGTGACCGGTGCCGCGGCCGCGCGCGCGGCCACGGGAGGTGCCGCTGCGGCCTCCGTGCCGACGCCGCCCCCCACGCCGTACGACGACGAGGCCACCTGACGCCGGTTCCCGCTCACGCCCCCCTCCACCGGGACGGCACCCGGCACGACGGGTCCTCCCGCCCTGACAGAATGGTCCGATGGTCTTGGCGCCGCAGCAGTCGCGCATCTTCTCCGGGATGCAGCCCACCTCCGACTCCCTCCAGCTGGGCAACTACCTGGGTGCGCTGACCCAGTGGGTCGCCCTGCAGGAGGAGCACGACGCCATCTACTGCGTCGTCGACCTGCACGCGCTCACGGTGAGCCCCGACCCGTCCGTGCTCCGCGACCGCACGCGTCGCACCGCCGCGCAGTACCTCGCGGCCGGCGTGGACCCCGCGCGCTCGATCCTGTTCGTGCAGTCGCAGGTGCCCGAGCACGCCGAGCTGGCCTGGTTGCTCTCGTGCCACACGGCGTTCGGCGAGGCCAACCGGATGACGCAGTTCAAGGACAAGTCCGGCAAGCACGGGACCGAGGGCACCACCGTCGGGCTGTTCACGTACCCGGTGCTCATGGCGGCGGACATCCTGCTGTACGACACCACCCTCGTCCCCGTCGGTGAGGACCAGCGCCAGCACCTCGAGCTCACCCGGGACCTGGCGCAGCGGCTGAACGCGCGGTTCGGCCCGGACACGGTCGTCGTGCCCGAGCCGCACATCGTCAAGGCCACCGCCAAGATCTACGACCTGCAGGACCCGACGGCCAAGATGAGCAAGTCGGCGGAGAGCCCGAACGGTCTCATCGAGCTGCTGGACGACCCGAAGGTGGTGGCCAAGCGGATCAGGTCGGCCGTCACGGACGCCGAGCGCGAGATCCGGTTCGACCCCGAGCACAAGCCCGGGGTCTCCAACCTGCTCACCATCTACTCGGCGCTGACCGGCCGGGAGATCCCGGCGCTCGAGGCCGACTACGCGGGCAAGGGCTACGGCGACCTCAAGGTGGACCTGGCCGCCGTGGTGGTCGACTTCCTCACCCCGTTCCAGGCCCGGGTGCACGGGTACCTGTCCGACCCGGCGACGCTCGACGACGTCCTCGCGGACGGTGCGGACCGCGCGAGCGAGCTCGCCGCCGGCACGCTCGAGCGGCTCTACGACCGCAGCGGTCTGCTTCCGCGTCGCACGCGCACCCGGGTGGGCGCGTGAGGCTGCCGGAACGGTCCGGCGACCAGGTCCGGATCGGCGTCGCCATCACGGTGCCCGAGCCGTACGGCTCGGTGCTGCAGGCCGCCCGCGCGCGGTTCGGGGATCCGTGGGCCGAGTTCATCCCGCCGCACATCACGTTGCTGGGACCGACGGTGATCGATCACGGCGAGATCGTGGCCGTCGACGAGCACCTGGCGGCGATCGCGGCGCGGCATGCTCCGTTCGTCGTCCGGCTGCGAGGCACCGGCACGTTCCGGCCGGTCTCACCGGTGGTGTTCGTGCAGGTGACCGACGGTGTGCCCGGGTGCGAGCGGCTCGAGAGCAGCGTGCGGTCGGGGGTGCTGGCCCAGGAGCTCCGGTTCCGGTACCACCCGCACGTGACCGTCGCGCACGAGGTACCCGACGACCAGCTCGACGCTGCGTTCGACGGGCTGGCCGACTTCGACGCCTCGTTCGTCGTCGACAGCTTCCACAGCTACGCGCACGGCGACGACGGCGTGTGGCGGCCCGCGCGTGACTTCAGCCTCACCGGTTCTCCCGCGGATGCCGGGGCCATCACCGCGACCTAGGGTCGGGTCATGGCAGCCGACGGCACCCCCGCGCAGGCGGACGAGACGAGCCCGGCCGTCGGTGCCGGGGCCGCCCACGCCCGCGCCGTGGCGACGTCGCCGGACCCGGTGGAGCCGGGGCCGAAGCAGTCGCTGATCCAGAAGGCCAAGGCGGCGTTCGCGTGGTGGCAGCGCACCCGGCCGGCCCGTGCGAACGCCCGGTTCGGAGCCCGCGGCGGTGGCGTGCTCACCGGCGGGATCGCCTATGCGGCGCTGTTCTCGGTGTTCGCCGCACTGACCATCGGCTACACGGTGTTCATGGCGGTGCTCGGCGGGAACGACGAGCTGCGGCAGAAGGTCCTCGATTCGGTCAACGCGTCTCTGCCGGGGCTCGTCGACACCGGTGACGGCAGCAGCGGGATGATCGACCCCGACTCCCTCGAGCTCAGCGGCGGGCTGACCGTCACCGGCATCGTGGCGGTCGTCGTGCTGCTGCTGAGCGCGATCGCGGCGATGGCGGCCCTGCGCACCGCGGTGCGGGCGATGTTCGCCGAGGAGGGCCCCGGCGGGAACGCGGTGCTCGGCAAGGCCCGCGAGCTGGGCGGCTTCGCGGGCATGGCGTTCGCCGTGCTGCTCTCGGCGCTCGTGACCACGGGCGTGGCCAGCGCGGCGTCGTGGATCCTCGACTCGCTCGGGTGGGGGAGCGCGGCGACGGTCGTGGCGCGCGTGCTCGGCATCCTCGTGGCGTTCGTCATCGACGCGGCGACGTTCCTGCTCATCGTGTGGGTCCTCGCCGATGAGCGCCCGGCATGGTGGGACCTGCGCTGGGGTGCCGTCATCGCGGGCGTGGGCATCGGGATCGTGCGGATCCTCGGCACGTCGGTCGTCGCCGGCAGCGTGGGCAAGAACCCGCTGTTCACCTCGGTCGCCGTGATCGTGACGTTGCTGGTGTGGGTCAACCTCATCGCCCGCATCGTCCTCCTGGCGGCCGCATGGACCGCGAACCCGCCGCTCGTCGAGCCGGCGGCGGAGGAACCCGCGGCACCGACCGCCTGAGGTGCGCCCGCTGCGCGCGGACCAGGTGCCTGTACCGCGTCCGCGGGCCCGACCTAGGGTCGGCGCATGGCAGCCGACGAGGTCGCGAGCGCAGTGGTGGGGCCGCCGTCGCCGGCCGCGCGGGGCAAGGCCCTGTTCGTGTGGTGGAAGCACACGCGTCCCGGTCGGGCGAACGCCCGCTTCCGCGCGCGCAGCGGCGGTGTCCTCTCGGGTGGCATCGCCTACGCGGCGCTGTTCTCGGTGTTCGCCGCGCTGACCATCAGCTACACGGTGTTCGTCGCGGTGCTCGGCGACAACGACGAGCTGCGCGAGCGGGTGCTCCAGGCCGTCGACACCACGTATCCGCGCCTGCTCGACACCGGGGACGGCGAGGGCGCGATCGACCCGGAGGTGCTCGAGCTCTCCACCAACCTGACCGTGGCGGGGATCGTCGCGGTCGTGGTGCTGCTGCTGAGCGCGATCGCGGCGATGACGGCCCTGCGCAGGTCGGTGCGCGCGATGTTCGCGACGGAGCTCGGCGGCAACCCGGTGCTCGGCAAGGCTCGCGACCTCGGTGGGTTCGTCGGGATGGCGTTCGCCGTGCTGCTGTCCGCGACCCTGACCACCGGCCTCGGGACGGTGGCGTCCTGGATCCTCGACGCGCTCGGCTGGGACGGTCTGACGACCGCCGTGGTGCGGGTGCTCGGCATCCTCGTCGCCTTCGCGATCGACGTCGCGCTCTTCGTGCTGGTGGTCTCGGTGCTGGCCGCGGAGCACCCGCCGCGGCGGGACCTGCTCCGGGGGGCGCTCGTCGCGGCGACGGGTCTCGGGGTCGTGCGGACGCTCGGTACGACGGTCGTGGCGGGGAGCGTCAGCAGGAACCCGCTGTTCACCTCCGTCGCCGTGCTCGTGACGCTCCTGGTGTGGGTCAACCTGGTCGCGCGGATCATGCTGCTCGCAGCCGCCTGGACCGCGGACCCTCCGTACGTCGAGCCCCCGGGCAGCCCCGGCTGAGCCGTCAGAGCCCGGCGGCCAGCGCGGCGTGGAGCACCGGGAGGCGCGACGCGAGCACCCTCAGGCGTGCGCGGGTGCTCGCAGGCTCACCGGCCTCGCCCAGCCGCAGCATCCCCGGGTCGCCCGCCGTCTGCGCGGCCGCGATGCGGTCGGCCGCGTCCGTCATGCGGGTGATCACGTGATCGAGGACCGCGTGCGGGTCCAGGCCGCCGTAGCCGTCCGCGATCGTGCGCAGGACGTGCGCCACCTCGACCGCGTCGGCGTCGGGGAACAGGACCGCGCTGTTCCAGGTGAACATCGCCACGTCGTCCAGCGGGATGCCGGGGCCGGCGACGTCCCAGTCGAAGACGCCCGCGAGCTCGTCCCCGTCGAACGCCATGTTGTACATCGCGGAGTCGTGGTGGCAGACGATCTCGCCCGGCTCGAGCGCGCGCTCGACGAACCGCCACCGGCGACCTTCCCGCGGGAAGTCGGCGACCACCGCGTGGTACTCGCGCAGCCAGTGCATGGCCGACCGGACCTGGGCGTCGCTGAGCGTCTCGCGGCCGATGTCGAGCACGCGGCCGGGCAGGAACGTGAGGATCTCCCGGTCGCGGTCGTCGATGCCGAGCACCCGGGGGATGCGGGGGAGTCCCGCGGCGGCCAGGAAGTCGAGCAGCTCGTGCACCGCCGGGGTCCACGGGCCGGTCGGGCGGCGGACGGTGTCCCCGACGCGGACGGCCCCGCCGACGTTCCCGCCGGGCAGCGGGATCTCGTCGGCGGGGCCGTCGGACGTCACGAGGGGGTCAGAAGGCACGCGTGATCATCGCGCGCTTCACTTCCTGGATCGCCTTGGTGACCTCGATGCCACGCGGGCACGCCTCGGTGCAGTTGAAGGTCGTGCGGCAGCGCCACACGCCCTCCTTGTCGTTGAGGATCTCGAGGCGCTGGGCGCCACCCTCGTCGCGACTGTCGAAGATGAACCGGTGCGCGTTGACGATCGCCGCGGGGCCGAAGTACTGCCCGTCGGTCCAGAACACCGGGCACGACGAGGTGCACGCCGCGCAGAGGATGCACTTGGTGGTGTCGTCGAACCGCTCGCGCTGCTCGGCGCTCTGCAGGCGCTCCTTGGTGGGCTCGTTCCCGGTGGTGATGAGGAACGGCATGATCTCGCGGTAGGAGGCGAAGAACGGCTCCATGTCGACGACGAGGTCCTTGATCACCGGTAGGCCCTTGATGGGCTCCACGATGATCGGCTTGCTCGGGTCCAGGTCCTTGAGCAGCGTCTTGCAGGCCAGCCGGTTGCGGCCGTTGATCCGCATGGCGTCCGAGCCGCACACGCCGTGCGCGCAAGAGCGGCGGAACGTCAGCGAGCCATCCTCCTCCCACTTGACCTTGTGCAGGGCGTCGAGCACGCGGTCGGTGCCGTGGGCGCGGACCGTGAACTCGTCCCAGTACGGCTCCGGAGCGCCTGCGCCGTCGTCCGGCAGGTAGCGCCGGATCTTCAGCGTGACGTCGAAGGACGGGATCACGGGAGCGGCCGAGGGCGCGTCGAGCGTGGCGGTCATCAGTACTTACGCTCCATCGGCTGGTAGCGGGTCATCGTGACGGGCTTGGAGCCCAGCACGAGCTGGTAGTCCTCGAACAGGGTGGTGTGCGCGAACGAGCCCTTGTGGTCCCCGTCGCCCTCGGTGCCCCACAGGCGGTGGCCCTTGACGGGCAGCGGGCGCCGGTAGGCCATGGTGTGGCGCATGTAGCCCTCGTCGTCGCGGTCCGGGAAGTCCTCGCGGAAGTGCCCGCCGCGGGACTCCTCACGGTTGAGGGCGCCGACGACGACGGTCTCCGCGATGTCGAGCAGGAAGCCCAGCTCCACGGCCTCGAGCAGGTCGGTGTTGAACATCTTGCTCTTGTCCTGCACCGACACCCGGCGGAACCGCTTCTGCAGGTCCTTGATGTCGTCGAGCGCCTGGATCAGCGACTCCGACGTACGGAACACCTGCGCGTTGAGGTCCATCGACTCCTGCAGCGCCTTGCGGATGTCCGCCACGCGCTCGCCGTCGGGACGCGTGCGGATCTCCTCCAGGCCGGCGACGACCGTGGCCGCGGGGTCCTCCGGGAGCTCCTGGAACGACGCCGTCAGCGCGTACGTGGCGGCCGAGATGCCGGCGCGCTTGCCGAACACGTTGATGTCGAGCAGGGAGTTGGTGCCCAGGCGGTTGGAGCCGTGCACGCTGACGCAGGCGACCTCGCCGGCCGCGTACAGGCCGCGGATGATGTCGGTGGAGTTGCGCAGCACCTCGGCCTCGATGTTGGTGGGGATGCCACCCATCGCGTAGTGGGCCGTCGGGTACACGGGCACGGGCTCGGTGTAGGGCTCGATGCCGAGGTACGTCCGCGCGAACTCGGTGATGTCCGGCAGCTTGGCGTCGATGTGCGCGGGCTCGAGGTGCGTCAGGTCGAGCAGCACGTAGTCCTTGTTGGGACCGGCGCCGCGGCCCTCGCGCACCTCGTTGGCCATGGACCGGGCGACGATGTCACGCGGCGCGAGGTCCTTGATGGTCGGGGCGTAGCGCTCCATGAAGCGCTCGCCCTCGGAGTTGCGCAGGATGCCGCCCTCGCCGCGCGCGGCCTCCGACAGGAGGATGCCGAGCCCCGCCAGACCGGTCGGGTGGAACTGGAAGAACTCCATGTCCTCCAGCGGGATGCCGCGGCGGTACGCCAGCGCCATGCCGTCGCCCGTGAGCGTGTGCGCGTTGGAGGTCGTCTTGTAGATCTTCCCGGCGCCGCCGGTGGCCAGCACGACGGACTTGGCCCGGAAGACGTGGATCTCGCCGGTGGCCAGCTCGTAGGCGACGACGCCCGAGACGTTGACCTCCTCGCCGTCCGGCACGTGGCCGGCCGCGAGGTCGTGGTCCACCAGCAGGTCGAGCACGTAGAACTCGTTGAAGAACTCGACGTCATTCTTCACGCACTGCTGGTAGAGCGTCTGCAGGATCATGTGACCCGTGCGGTCAGCGGCGTAGCAGGACCGGCGCACGGCAGCCTCGCCGTGGTTGCGGGTGTGCCCACCGAACCGGCGCTGGTCGATCTTCCCCTCGGGCGTCCGGTTGAACGGCAGGCCCATCTTCTCCAGGTCGAGCACCGCGTCGATGGCCTCCTTGGCCATCACCTCCGCGGCGTCCTGGTCCACCAGGTAGTCACCGCCCTTGACGGTGTCGAACGTGTGCCACTCCCAGTTGTCCTCCTCGACGTTGGCCAGGGCGGCGCACATGCCGCCCTGCGCCGCGCCCGTGTGGGAGCGCGTCGGGTAGAGCTTGGAGATGACGGCCGTGCGCACGCGGGTCGAGGACTCGAGGGCCGCGCGCATGCCGGCGCCGCCCGCGCCGACGATCACGACGTCGTACTGGTGGGTCTGCATCGGGGTCGATGCCTTCCTGTTTCTGAGGGGAGAGCGTCAGGCCGTGGTGCAGAACGAGGGCAGCAGGTCCGCGGGGGAGCCGTCCGGGCACGGGTCGAACGTGAAGATCACGAGCGTGCCGAGCACGACGACGACGACGAACGCCAGGTACAGCGACGCCTTGAGCGCGAGCCGCACACCGTCACGCTCCGCGTAGTCGTTGATGATCGTCCGCACGCCGTTGGTGCCGTGGATCATCGCGAGCCAGAGCATCAGCAGGTCCCAGATCTGCCAGAACGGTGACGCCCACTTGCCGGCGACGAAGCCGAAGTCGATCGCGGAGATGCCCTCACCGGCGACCAGGTTGACGAACAGGTGCCCGAAGATCAGGACGACGAGGATCACGCCGGACGCGCGCATGAACACCCAGCCGTACAGCTCGGTGTTGCCGCGGGTGGTGAGGCGGGCCGGGCGGGGCTTCGGGGGACGCGGTGCCTTCGGGTCGGCGATCGTGGTCATCACTCGCCTCCGAACACGTGCATGAGGTGACGGGGCAGGAAGCCGGCCATGGTCAGGACGAACAGACCCATCACCACCCAGAGCATCACGCGCTGGTACTTGGGGCCCTTGGCCCAGAAGTCCACCAGGATGATCCGGATGCCGTTGAACGCGTGGAACACGATCGCGGCCACGAGCCCGGCCTCACCGAGTCCCATGATCGGGTTCTTGTACGTGCCGATGACGTCGTTGTAGGCCTCGGGCGACACGCGCACGAGCGAGGTGTCGAGCACGTGCACGAGGAGGAAGAAGAAGATCGCGACACCGGTGATGCGGTGGGCGACCCAGGACCACATGCCTTCGCGCCCTCGGTAGAGCGTTCCGGCGGGCACCTTGCGGGTGGCCGGCACTCCGCTCGGAGCGGGCGCTGCAGGCACTAGGGGCCTCCTGGCGGATCAGAGGTTCGGACGACGGCGTCCTTGTCGCCACAACTGTAGTGAACCGATCAGTACGCAACCGCTCGGCAAGGGTCCTTAGGCCCCTGCTGTGAGGTATTGCACAACCAGGGCCCTCGTTACCCTGGCCCCCATGTCGACCCTGCCCCGCGCGATTCCCGGATTCCACGCCGTCGTCCCTGCGGGCGGTGCGGGCACGCGCCTGTGGCCGCTGTCGCGTGCCGGCCACCCGAAGTTCCTGCTGGACCTGACCGGTTCGGGGCGCACCCTGCTGCAGGCGACGGTCGACCGGCTGCTCCCGCTCACGGGAGCCGGTGGGGTGCTCGTGGTGACCGGGGCACGGCACGCGGAGACCGTCGCGGCGCAGCTGCCCGAGGTCGGCGCCGACGACGTGCTGGCCGAGCCTTCTCCGCGCGACTCGATGGCCGCGATCGGGCTCGCCGCCGCGGTCCTCCTCGAGCGGCACGGCGAGGACGTCGTGCTCGGGTCGTTCGCGGCCGACCACGTCATCGCCGGCACCGAGGGCTTCGAGCGGGCCGTGCGCGAGGGCGTCGTCGCGGCCCGTGCCGGGTACGTGGTGACGATCGGCATCGCAGCGACCGGCCCGTCGACCGCGTTCGGGTACGTCCGCTCGGGCGCGTCGCTCGGCCTGGACGAGGCACCGGGCGTCGCGCACGCCGCCGGGTTCACCGAGAAGCCCGACGCCGAGACCGCGACCGCCTACCTGGCCACCGGGGAGTACCGCTGGAACGCGGGCATGTTCCTGGTCCGGGCCCGCGTGCTGCTGGACCACCTGACGACGCAGCTGCCGACGCTCGCCGCCGGCCTGCAGGAGATCGCGGCCGCGTGGGACGGACCGGACCGCGCGGAGGTCCTCGAGCGCGTCTGGCCGGGGCTGACCAAGATCGCGATCGACCACGCGATCGCCGAGCCGGTGGCCGCTGTCGGGGGAGTGGCCGTGGTGCCCGGGGACTTCTCGTGGGACGACGTCGGCGACTTCGAGTCGCTCGCCGCGCTGCTGCCCGTCGACACCCTCGGCGACGAGGGCGTCGTCCTGCGCATCGACTCGGACGGGGCGTTCGTCGTGCCCCGGACCGGCCGCACGGTGTCGGTGGTCGGGCTGCCGGGTGCAGTGGTGGTCGACACCCCCGACGCGGTGCTGGTGACCACGCTCGCGCACGCCCAGGCGGTCAAGTCCGCGGTGGACGCGTGGCGGGCGCGCGGCCGCGAGGACCTGCTCTGACGCGGACACCCGCCGCCGGTCCGGGCGCTCGCGGTTAGGGTCGAAGCGTGTCCTCCGCTCACCCCGATCCCGTCGTCGCCCCCCTGACCAGCCTGCGGCCCGACCCCACCGACCCCGTGTCGGCCCGGCTCGCTGCCCTGGTCGCGGAGCTGCGCGACGAGCTCGCGGCCATCCGCCGCGACCTGCACGCCCACCCCGAGCTCGGGCGCACGGAGGTGCGGACCACCAAGCTGGTGGCCGAGCGGCTGCGTGCCGCGGGCCTCGAGCCGCACCTCCTGCCGGGCAGCGGGCTGATCTGCGACATCGGTCCCGGCCCCGCGACGAGCGGTCGCAAGCGGATCGCCCTGCGCGCCGATCTCGACGGGCTGCCCGTGCAGGACACGAGCGGTCTGCCGTGGGCCTCGACCGTCCGGGGCGTCGCGCACGCGTGCGGGCACGACGTGCACGCCGCGGCGGTGCTCGGTGCCGGGCTCGTGCTCGCCCAGCTGGCCGACGAGCTGCGCACCGGCGTGCGGCTGGTGTTCCAGCCTGCCGAGGAGGTGCAGCCCGGTGGCGCGCTCGACGTGGTGGCCGCGGGCGGGCTCGACGGCGTCGGCGAGATCTACTCGTTCCACTGCGACCCCAAGGTCGACGTCGGCCAGGTCGGCACCCGGATCGGCCCCATCACGTCCGCCAGCGACGAGGTCACCGTGACGGTCACCGGACCGGGCGGGCACACGTCCCGCCCGCACCTGACGGGTGACGTGGTGTTCGCGCTCGGTCAGGTCATCACGCAGGTGCCCGCCATCCTGGGCCGCCGCCTGGACCCGCGCTCCGGCGTCAACCTGACGTGGGGTGCCGTGCAGGCGGGGTCGGCGCACAACGCGATCCCGTCGACCGGCACCGTCAAGGGCACGTTGCGGTGCCTGGACGTCCGCGCCTGGGAGAAGGCGTCGGAGGTCTTCCACTCGGCGGTCGAGCAGGTCCTGGCTCCCCTGGGGGTCGAGGTCGACGTCCGGCACCACCGCGGCGTCCCGCCGGTGGAGAACTCCGCGCACGCGACCGGGATCCTCGAGGCGGCGGCGCACGACGTGCTCGGGCGTGGGTCCGTCCAGCTGACCGAGCAGTCGCTGGGCGGCGAGGACTTCGCCTGGTACCTGACCAAGGTGCCGGGGGCGATGGCGCGGCTGGGCACGCGCACGCCGGGCGGCCACACCTACGACATCCACCAGGGCGACCTCCGGGTGGACGAGCGTGCGGTCGAGGTCGGGGCCCTTCTCCTGGTTCGGACCGCCCTTCTCGCGGGCTGAGACGCCCCGTCCGTCACCTGGGCGGACATACCAAGTCGGTAACGGAACCTGCGCGGATACCCGCCGGTAACCTGCCCGACACCTCTTGCTCGTTATGGTCCGAGAATCAATGCCGGGCAGCCCCAGACCTTGTGGTGGTACACCGTCGTGCCAACCGCACGGTCGGCCCAGCCGGACCGGCTGCTGACGAGATTCAGGAGAGTCGCGTGAAGAAGATCATTCGAGTGGCCGTGCTCGGCGGGGCGGTCGCCCTCGCGCTTGCGGCGTGTGGCAGTGCTCCGGAGGACACGGACGAGACGGCCGGCAGCGGCGAGTCGTCCGCGGCGAGCGTCGACTTCAAGGCGTGCATGGTCTCGGACGCGGGTGGCTTCGACGACAAGTCGTTCAACCAGGCCGGTTTCGAGGGCCTCACGCAGGCCGAGGACGAGCTCGGGATCGAGGTGGCCAGCGTCGAGTCCGCCGCTGACACCGACTACACGCCGAACATCGACAGCCTCGTCGCCGAGAACTGCGACCTGATCATCGGCGTCGGCTTCCTGCTCGAGGACCCGATCCAGACCGCCGCCGAGGCGAACCCGGACGTGAACTTCGCGCTCGTCGACAGCTCCTTCTCCGACGCCGACTTCGCGCCGGTCACCCTGGAGAACGGCAAGCCGATCCTGTTCGACACCGCGCAGGCGGCCTACCTCGCCGGCTACGTCGCCGCGGCGACGACGACCACCGGCAAGGTCGCGACCTTCGGTGGCATCCAGATCCCGTCCGTCACCATCTTCATGGACGGCTTCGCCGACGGCATCGCCAAGTTCAACGAGGACAACGGCGGCTCCGTCCAGCTCCTCGGCTGGGACAAGGCCGCGCAGACCGGCGTCTTCGCCGGCAACTTCGACAGCCAGGACGACGGCAAGAACATCGGCCAGTCGTTCATCGACCAGGGCGCGGACATCATCATGCCCGTCGCCGGTCCGGTCGGCCTGGGCACCGCGTCCGTCGCGCAGACGGCCGGCAACGTCGCGATCATCGGTGTCGACGCCGACTGGTTCGAGACCACCGAGTACGGCTCCCTCGTCCTCACCTCGGTCATGAAGGAGATCGGCCCGGCCGTCTTCGACACGATCAGCGAGGCCGTCGACGGCAGCTTCAGCTCCGACCCGTACGTCGGCACGCTGGAGAACGAGGGCCTCGGCCTGGCGCCGTTCCACGACTTCGAGTCGAAGGTCCCCGCGGACGTCGTCACCAAGCTCGACGAGCTCAAGGCGTCGATCATCTCCGGTGACATCGTCGTCGAGTCCGACGCCTCCCCGAAGTGATCTGACGCAGGACGAAGCACGCACGACAGCACGACGGCCCGGGCGAGGTGCCCGGGCCGTCGGCCTGTCCGGCGCACGCGCGCCACGCAGATGGATAGTGTCTAGGAACGCTCGTGACGTCGAAGGAGACCACCGGTGAAGCTGGAGCTGCAGGGCATCACCAAGACCTTCGGGCCGCTGGTCGCCAACGACCACATCGACCTGGTGGTCGAGCCCGGCGAGATCCACGCCCTGCTGGGCGAGAACGGCGCCGGCAAGAGCACGCTGATGAACGTGCTGTACGGCCTGTACGACCCCGACGAGGGCCAGATCCTCGTCGACGACGCCCCCGTGCGGTTCGTCGGACCGGGTGACGCGATGGCTGCCGGGATCGGCATGGTCCACCAGCACTTCATGCTCGTCCCCGTCTTCACCGTCGCGGAGAACGTGGTGCTCGGGCACGAGCCCGTGCGCGGCGCCGGCCTGATCGACCTTCCCGAGGCACGCCGCCGGGTCAAGGAGATCTCCGACCAGTTCGGGTTCCACGTCGACCCCGACGCCTACATCGAGGACCTGCCCGTCGGTGTCCAGCAGCGCGTGGAGATCATCAAGGCGCTCTCCCGCCAGGCCAAGGTCCTCATCCTCGACGAGCCCACCGCCGTGCTCACGCCGCAGGAGACCGACGAGCTGATCGGCATCATGCGCCAGCTCAAGGAGTCGGGGACGTCGATCGTCTTCATCACGCACAAGCTGCGTGAGGTGCGCGCGGTCGCGGACCGCATCACGATCATCCGGCGGGGCAAGGTCGTCGGCACCGCGGAGCCCTCCACGTCGGAGACCGAGCTCGCGTCCCTCATGGTCGGCCGCTCGGTGGACCTGGGCGTCGACCGCTCCGTCGCGGTGCCCGGCGAGGCCACCGTGCAGGTGCGCAACCTCACGGTCATCGACGAGGCCGGCGTCCGGCAGGTCGACGACGTCTCGTTCGACGTCGCCCGCGGCGAGATCCTGGCGATCGCAGGTGTGCAGGGCAACGGTCAGACCGAGCTCACCGAGGTGATGCTGGGGCTGCAGTCGCCGGTCGCCGGGTCGGTGCAGCTGGACGGGGTCGAGCTCGTGGGCCGCTCCGTGCGGGACGTGCTGCACGCCGGCGTCGGGTTCGTCCCGGAGGACCGGTCGACCGACGGTGTCATCGCCGACTTCTCCATCGCGGAGAACCTCATCCTCGACCTGCACCGCTACGAGCCGTTCGCCCGAGGCGTCGCGCTGCGGCCCGCGGCCGTCCGGGAGAACGCCGACAAGCGGATCGCCGAGTTCGACGTCCGGACCGGGTCGATCGACGCGCACGCCAGCACCTTGTCCGGTGGCAACCAGCAGAAGGTCGTGCTGGCACGGGAGATGTCGCGGCCGCTGCGCCTGCTCATCGCGTCGCAGCCCACCCGAGGCCTGGACGTCGGCTCGATCGAGTTCGTCCACACGCGGATCGTCCAGGAGCGCGACAACGGCACCCCGGTGATCATCGTGTCGACCGAGCTGGACGAGGTCCTGGCGCTCGCCGACCGCATCCTGGTCATGTACCGGGGCCGCGTCGTCGGGGACGTCCCGGGGGGCACCGACCGCGACGTGCTGGGCCTGATGATGGCGGGCGTGCCGGAGGACGAGGCCGTGCGCCAGGCCGCCGAGCACCACACGGCGCTCGGCGGTGCCGATCTCGAGGCCGCTCCACCCACACCCGCACCGACCACGACCCCCGCCGACACGGCAACCCCCCAGGAGGAGCTGTGAGCAGCCCGACGCCCGCCCCGCTGCCCGACGCGCAGGTGCCGCCCCCCGGGCAGACCGGCGTCGTCGCCCCGGCGGAGGAGCCGGACGGCGGGCGCCGCATCCTGCACGAGATGCTCACGAGCAGCTGGCTCGTCTCGGTGCTCGCCGTCGTGCTGGCGCTCCTCATCGGCGGGCTGCTGATCGCCGCGGCGGACGCGGCCGTCCAGGAGGCGGCCGGCTACTTCTTCTCACGTCCGGGCGACCTGCTCGCCGCGGCGTGGTCCGCCGTCTCCGAGGCCTACGCAGCCCTGTTCGCCGGGGCGGTCTTCGACCCGCGCGCCGAGGAGCTGGGCCGTGCGGTCCGCCCCATCACCGAGACCCTGACCGTCGCGACGCCGCTCATCCTGGCCGGTCTCGGCCTGGGCATCGGCTTCCGGGCCGGACTGTTCAACATCGGCGCCCAGGGCCAGATCATCCTCGGTGGGATCTTCGCCGGGTACATCGGCTTCACGTTCGACCTCCCCCCGGCGCTGCACCTGCTGCTCTGCGTCATCGGCGCCGCGCTCGGTGGTGCGCTCTGGGCGGGCATCGCCGGCGTGCTCAAGGCACGCACCGGCGCGCACGAGGTCATCGTCACGATCATGCTCAACAACATCGCGATCTACCTGGTCGCGTACCTGCTGAGCCTCGACGCGTTCCAGCGCCCGGGCAGCAACAACCCGGTCAGCCCGCCGATCCCCGACAGTGCGGTGTACCCCCTGCTGCTCGGTGGCGGGTACCGCCTGCACGCCGGCTTCCTGGTGGCCATCGCCGCCGCGGTGTTCACGTGGTGGCTCATGGAGCGCTCGACCATCGGCTTCCGGTTCCGTGCCGTGGGCTCCAACCCGCACGCGGCGCGTACCGCCGGCATCTCGGTGAACGCGACCTACGTGTGGGTCATGCTCACCGCCGGTGCGTTCGCCGGCCTCGCGGGCTCGGCGCAGGTGCTCGGCACGGAGCGGGTCCTCACGGCCGGCGTCGCGGCGAGCTACGGGTTCGATGCCATCACGGTCGCCCTGCTCGGTCGGTCCAAGCCGCTCGGCACGGTGCTCGCCGGGATCCTGTTCGGCGCCCTGCGCGCCGGCGGCGTGGTCATGCAGGCGCGCACCGGGACGCCCATCGACATCGTGCTCGTCGTGCAGTCGCTCATTGTCCTGTTCATCGCGGCCCCGCCGCTGGTGCGGTCGGTGTTCCGGCTGCCCTCGCCGGGTGTGCCCCGTGCACCGAAGCCTGTCGTGCCCGTCACCGCGAAGGAGGTCAGCGCGTGAGCGCCCCCACGATCGACGCCCCGGCGTCGGCACGCCCCGCCTCCCCGCAGGTCCTGCCCCCCATCCGGTGGCACGCCCCGATCGCCTACGGGGTGGTCGCCCTGTTCGGGCTCGTCGTCTTCGGCCTGCTCGGCCCGAGCGGCGAGACGAGCACGTTCGGCATCTCCACGTCACGCGACTTCGTCCAGTTCACGCCGTTCTCGGTGCCCTCGAAGCTCACCGCGACCCTCCTGTGCCTCGGCGCGCTGGCTCTGGCGGGCGTGTCCTTCTACGAGACCCGCCGGCGCGAGAAGGCCGGCGTCTGGCTGCCGATCACGTACGGCGTCCTCATGGTCTTCGCGTTCCTGGTGTGGGCCGTCGCCGGCAAGGACAGCGCGCTGCCGCTGACCGGTCTGCTGCAGGGCTCGCTGTTCCTGGCGATCCCGCTGGTGTTCGGCGCCCTCGCGGGCCTGCTCTGCGAGCGCTCGGGCATCATCAACATCGCCATCGAGGGCCAGCTGCTCGGCGGGGCGTTCCTCGCCGCGGTCGTCGCGACCCTGACCGGCAGCGCGTACGCGGGCCTGATCGCCGCGCCGATCGCAGGCGCCCTGGTGGGCCTGCTGCTGGTGCTCTTCTCCATCAAGTACGTGGTCAACCAGATCATCGTCGGCGTGGTGCTCAACGTGCTGGTCATCGGCGTGACGAGCTACCTGTTCTCCACGGTGCTCAAGGAGAACCCTGACACCTGGAACAACCCGCCGGGCCTGCCGGTCATCAGCATCCCCGTGCTCTCGCAGATCCCGATCATCGGCCCGGTCCTGTTCCGGCAGACCGCGCTGGTCTACATCATGTACGTCGTCGTGATCGTGCTGCAGATCATGGTGTTCCGGTCCCGCTGGGGGCTGCGCCTGCGCTCGGTCGGCGAGCACCCGAAGGCCGCGGACACCGTCGGCATCAAGGTCAACCGCACGCGGCTGCGCTCGACGGTGCTGGGCGGCGCGGTGGCCGGTCTGGGTGGCGCGTTCTTCACGGTGGCCGCGGGGCTGGCGTTCGGCAAGGAGATGACCAACGGCAAGGGGTACATCGCGCTCGCCGCCATGATCCTGGGCCGCTGGAGCCCCAAGGGTGCGCTCGCCGCGGCCCTGCTGTTCGGGTTCGCCAACAACCTGCAGCTCCAGCTGAGCATCATCCAGACGCCGATCCCCAGCCAGATCATGCTGATGACGCCGTACATCGTGACGATCTTCGCCGTCGCGGGGCTGGTCGGACGCGTGCGCCCGCCGGCCGCCGAGGGCATCCCCTACACGAAGTGAGTGCTGTGAACATCGACTGGGACGCCTTGCGGGCGGCCGCCGCGGACGTCATGCACCGGGCGTACGCCCCCTACTCGCACTTCCCGGTCGGCGCCGCCGCCCTGGTCGACGACGGCCGCGTGGTCGTCGGCTGCAACGTGGAGAACGCGTCCTACGGCGTCACGCTCTGCGCCGAGTGCGCGCTGGTCTCCGGCCTGCACGTCTCGGGCGGCGGGCGCCTGGTGGCGTTCACCTGCGTGGACAAGCACGGGAACGTCCTCATGCCCTGCGGCCGCTGCCGGCAGCTGCTCTGGGAGCACGGGGGAGCCCGGCTGCTGGTCGAGACGACGCACGGCATCAAGCCGATGACCGAGGTGCTCCCGGACGCGTTCGGCCCGGCCGACCTGGAGGAACGCGCATGAGCACCGAGGCCTTCGACGCCGTCGACGTCATCGTCACCAAGCGCGACGGGCACCGCCTGAGCGAGGCGCAGATCGACTGGGTCATTGACGCGTACACGCGCGGCGTGGTGGCCGAGGAGCAGATGTCGGCGCTGAACATGGCGATCCTGCTCAACGGCATGGACCGGGCGGAGATCGCCCGGTGGACCGCCGCGATGATCGCCAGCGGCGAGCGGATGGACTTCTCCGGCCTGTCCCGCCCCACCGCGGACAAGCACTCGACCGGCGGCGTGGGGGACAAGATCACGCTGCCGCTGGCGCCGCTCGTCGCGGTGTTCGGCGTCGCGGTACCTCAGCTGTCCGGCCGCGGGCTGGGCCACACGGGCGGGACGCTGGACAAGCTCGAGTCCATCCCCGGCTGGCGGGCCGCGCTCAGCAACGAGGAGATGATGGCCCAGCTCGACGACGTCGGCGCCGTCATCTGCCAGGCCGGGTCCGGGCTCGCCCCCGCCGACCGCAAGCTCTACGCGCTGCGTGACGTGACCGGCACGGTCGAGGCCATCCCGCTGATCGCCAGCTCGATCATGAGCAAGAAGATCGCCGAGGGCACGGGCGCGCTCGTGCTCGACGTGAAGGTGGGCTCCGGAGCGTTCATGAAGGACGTCGACCGCGCCCGCGAGCTGGCCCGCACCATGGTCGCGCTCGGCACGGACGCGGGCGTGAAGACCGTCGCGCTCCTCACCGACATGTCGACGCCGCTCGGCCTGACCGCCGGGAACGCGCTCGAGGTCCGCGAGTCGGTCGAGGTGCTGGCCGGCGGGGGACCGGCGGACGTCGTCGAGCTCACGGTGGCGCTGGCGCGCGAGATGCTCGACGCGGCGGGACGCCCGGGCGAGGACGTCGCCGCGGCTCTGGCCGACGGCCGCGCCATGGATGCGTGGAAGCGGATGATCGCGGCCCAGGGCGGCGACCCGGACGCGGTCCTGCCCGTGGCCCGCGAGACCGAGCAGGTGCTGGCCGAGTCCGACGGCGTGCTCACCGAGCTCGACGCGTACGCCGTCGGGATCGCCGCGTGGCGGCTCGGGGCGGGACGCGCTCGCAAGGAGGACCCGGTGCAGGCGGGCGCCGGCGTCGAGCTGCACGCCAAGCCCGGGGACGCCGTCCGGGCCGGGCAGCCGCTGCTGACGCTGCACACCGACACGCCCGAGCGGTTCGGCCGGGCGCGCGAGGCGCTCGTCGGCAAGGTCGTCGTCGCACCGGCGGGGACGGCCGTACCCGACCGCCCGCTGGTGATCGACCGCATCGACGCCTGACCCTCGCGGACCTGTCCCGGCGGGGGCAGGATGGGGTGATGAGCACCGTGCCCGGGAACGACGCCTGGCGGGATGCCGGCCTGGTGCCGGTGGACCCGGACGGGCCGCGCAGCCTGGCCGACGAGGCGGCCGACGAGGTCGACGCGACGGACCCCGAGGAGTACGAGCCGGGGTTCGCCCGGGCCGACCGCGACGGTCGCGCCGACGAGGCCGACGTGGTGGAGCAGGACACCGAGCTGCCCGAGGACGACGGGAGCGACGGCTGACAGCCTGCTCCGGAACGCCGGTCCCGGTACGGTGAGCGCATGACCTCCCCCTCCGAGCCCTCGGCGGCTGCGACTGCTGACGTGCCCGCTTCGTCCGAGTCGTCCGAGGCCGACGCCACCGCCGCGCTCGTCGCGCTCATCCCGAGCCTTCCGAAGGTCGTCCTGCACGACCACCTGGACGGCGGGCTGCGCCCGGCCACGATCATCGAGCTCGCCGCGGAGATCGGCTACGAGCTTCCCGCGACCGACCCCGACGAGCTCGGTCGCTGGTTCGTCGAGGCCGCCAGCTCGGGGACGCTGGAGCGCTACCTCGAAACGTTCGACCACACGGTCGCGGTCATGCAGACGGAGGAGGGGCTGCGCCGCGTCGCGCGCGAGTCGGTGCTCGACCTGGCCGCCGACGGCGTGGTGTACGCCGAGCAGCGGTACGCGCCCGAGCAGCACCTGAGCAAGGGGCTCTCTCTCCAGCAGGTGGTCGACGCGGTGCAGGCCGGGTTCGCCGAGGGGATCGCCGAGGCCGCGACGCAGGGCCGCTCGATCCGGATCGGCACCCTCATCACCGCGATGCGGCACGCCGACCGCGGGGACGAGATCGCCGCCCTCGCCCTGGAGAACCGTGACAACGGGGTGGTGGGCTTCGACATCGCCGGCGCCGAGGCGGGCTTCCCGCCCTCACGCCAGGCCTCCGCGTTCGCCACGCTCGCGAACGCCGACTTCCCCGCGACCGTGCACGCCGGCGAGGCCGCCGGGGTCGAGTCGATCGCCGAGGCCGTGCACGTCGCGCACGCCTGCCGGATCGGCCACGGCGTCCGGCTGATCGAGGACGTGACCACCGACGAGCTGGGCGACAAGCTCGGCACCCTCGCGCACTGGGTGCGCGACCGGCGCATCCCGCTGGAGCTGTGCCCGTCGTCCAACGTGCAGACGGGTGCCGCCGAGTCCGTGGCCGCCCACCCCGTCACACGGCTGCGGAACCTGGGCTTCGCCGTCACGGTCAACACCGACAACCGTCTGCAGTCGGGTACCTCGATGACCCGGGAGCTCACGCTCCTGGTCGAGGAGGCCGGCTGGGACCTGGTGGACCTGCGCGACGTGGCCGTCACCGCCGCTGCGCACTCGTTCCTGCACCACGACGAGCGGTCCGCCCTGATCGACCAGGTCATCCGGCCTGCGTACATGGCGGCCCGCGGCGGACGCCACCGCGCCTGAGCACGAGGACGGCCCGCACCCCAGCTCGGGTGCGGGCCGTCGTCGTGCCTAGATCAGACCCTTCGTGTGCCAGACGGTCTTCGTCTCCACGAACGCCGTGATGCGCCCCAGCGACGGCGCTGCGGCGTCCGGGCCGTTCTCCGGCGTGAGCACCCGCTTGAGGGTGTCCGCGGCCGCGATCTGCAGGTCGACCCAGTCCAGGGCACCGGCGCCGACCAGGTCGAGCGCGTTCACGTCCTGGTGGCTGGCCAGCCAGGGTGCGATCTCCGCGGGCGACCCGGTGAGCACGTTGACGACCCCCTTGGGCACGTCGCTCGTCGCGAGCACCTCGGACAGGCTGATCGCGGACAGGGGGAGCGTCTCGGAGGCCACCACGACGACCGTGTTGCCGGAGACGAGCGCGGGAGCCACCGCGGAGACCAGCCCGAGCAGGGACGAGTCCTGCGGGGCGATGATCGCGACCACGCCGGTGGGCTCGGGGACCGAGATGTTGAAGTACGGCCCGGCGACGGGGTTCGCGTTGCCGGCCACCTGCGCGTACTTGTCCGCCCAGCCCGCGTACCAGACCCAGCGGTCGATCGCGGTGTCCACCTGCGCGGTCGCGACGGCGCTGGAGACGCCCTCGGCATCGACGATCTCGGCGACGAACTGGGCGCGCCGGCCCTCGAGGATCTCGGCGACGCGATAGAGCACCTGGGCGCGGTTGTACGCGGTCGCACCCGACCAGCCACCGACGGCGGCGCGCGCCGCGACGACCGCGTCCCGGGCGTCCTTGCGGGACGCCTTCGACGCGTTGGCGAGGAACGCGCCCTTGGCGCTGACGATCTCGTAGGTCCGACCCGACTCGCTGCGCGGGAACGCCCCGCCGATGTACAGCTTGTAGGTCTTGGGCACGGCGAGGCGGGTCACTTGGTGGCTCCCTTGGTGACGGTCTTGGGCTTCGTGACGGCCGCGGCGACGGCGGGCCGGGCAGGGGTGCCGCTCGTCAGGTACGAGGCGATGCCGTGGCGGCCACCCTCGCGTCCGTAGCCGGACTCCTTGTACCCGCCGAACGGGCTCGCCGGGTCGAACCGGTTGAACGTGTTGGCCCAGATCACCCCGGCGCGGAGCTTGTCGGCGACGGCCAGGATGCGGCTGCCCTTGTCGGACCAGATGCCGGCGGACAGGCCGAACGGGGTGTTGTTCGCCTTGGCGATCGCCTCCGCCGGGGTGCGGAACGTGAGCACCGACAGGACGGGCCCGAAGACCTCCTCCTGGGCGATCCGGTGGCTGGTCGAGACGTTGGTGAAGATGGTCGGCGCGAACCAGAACCCGTTCTCCGGGATGGTGCACTCGGCCGTCC
Source organism: Cellulomonas sp. Root137 (assembly GCF_001426725.1). NCBI lineage: Bacteria > Bacillati > Actinomycetota > Actinomycetes > Micrococcales > Cellulomonadaceae > Cellulomonas > Cellulomonas sp. Root137. The sequence goes on from NZ_LMFG01000004.1 coordinate 326,904, forward strand.
AGCGCTCGGCACCCTCGGCCTCGCCGATGTCGCTCAGCGCCCGGATGCGGTCCAGCTGCGCGGAGCTGTTGATCGCGCCGATGTCCGTGTTCTTGTCCAGCGGGTCACCCAGGCGCAGGGTGGACAGCCGGGCCTTGAGCCGGTCGACGACCTCGTCGTGGATCGACTCCTGGACCAGCAGGCGGCTGCCCGCGCAGCAGACGTGACCCTGGTTGAAGAAGATGCCGTTGACGATGCCCTCGATGGCCTGGTCGATGGGGGCGTCGTCGAACACGATGTTCGCCGCCTTGCCGCCCAGCTCGAGCGTCACCTTCTTGTTCGTCCCGGCGACGGACTTGGCGATCGCCCGCCCGACGGGCGTCGACCCCGTGAAGGCGACCGCGTTCACGTCGTCGTGCCCGACCAGCGCGACGCCCGTCGCGCCCGCGCCCGTGATGATGTTGACGACCCCCGGCGGCAGGTCGGCCTGCTGCACGATCTCCGCGAACAGCAGCGCGGTCAGCGAGGTGGTCTCGGCCGGCTTGAGGACGACGGTGTTGCCGGCGGCCAGTGCCGGGGCGATCTTCCACGCGAGCATGAGCAGCGGGAAGTTCCACGGGATGACCTGGGCGGCGACGCCGAGGGACGCGGGGTTGGCGCCGAGGCCGGCGTGGTCGAGCTTGTCGGCCCAGCCGGCGTAGTAGAAGAACCAGGCCGCGACCAGCGGCACGTCCACGTCCCGGCTCTCCTTGATCGGCTTGCCGTTGTCGAGACTCTCCGCCACGGCGAGCTCGCGGCTGCGCTCCTGGACCAGGCGGGCGATGCGGAACAGGTACTTGCCGCGGTCGGCGCCGGACATGCGTGACCAGGTGCGGTCGTAGGCGCGGCGCGCGGCGGCGACGGCGGCGTCGACGTCCGCCGCGTCAGCGGTCGAGATCGTCGCGATGTGCTTCTCGGTGGCCGGGGAGATGGAGGCGAACGGCGTGCCGTGCCCCTCGCGGAACTCGCCGTCGATGAAGAGGCCGTACTCGCTGCGCAGGTTCAGGATCGCCTGCGACTCGGGGGCCGGGGCGTACTCGAGGAATGACATCAGTGGCCCTTCAGTCGATCGTCACGTAGTCGGGACCGGCGTAGTGCCCGGTCGTCATCTTCTGCCGCTGCATCAGCACGTCGTTGAGCAGGCTGGAGGCGCCGAACCGGAACAGGTGCGGCGTCAGCCACTCCTCCCCGACGGTCTCGGCGACGGTCACCAGGTACTTGATCGCGTCCTTGGACGCGCGGATGCCGCCGGCCGGCTTGACGCCGACCTTCTCGCCGCTGAGCCGGTGCCAGTCGCGCACGACCTCGAGCATGAGCAGGGTGACGGGCAGCGTGGCCGCCGGGGCCACCTTGCCGGTGGACGTCTTGATGAAGTCGCCCCCCGCGAGGATCCCCAGCCACGACGCCCGGCGGACGTTGTCGTAGGTGTTCAGCTCGCCGGTCTCGAGGATGATCTTGAGGTGCGCGGAGGTCCCGTCCGCGCGGCGGCAGGCCTCCTTCACGGCGATGATCTCGTCGTACACCTGGCCGTACCGGCCCGCGAGGAACGCCCCGCGGTCGATGACCATGTCGATCTCGTCGGCACCCGCGGCAACGGCGTCGGCGGTGTCCTCGAGCTTGATCGACCGCGACGCGCGGCCGCTCGGGAACGCCGTGGCGACCGCCGCGACGGCGATCTTGCCCTGGTCCGGGTCGCCGTGCGCGGAGCCCAGCGCCTGGACCGCGTGGCCCACCATGTCGCCGTACACGCACACCGCGGCGACGCGGGGGCAGCCGGGGTCGGCGGGGTCCGGGGTGACCGCCTTCGCGACGAGCGAGCGCACCTTGCCCGGCGTGTCCGCGCCCTCGAGGGTGGTCAGGTCGATGAGCCCGATGATCCGGTCGAGCGCCCACGCCTTGGAGGTCGTCTTGATCGAGCGCGTGCCGAGACCTGCGGCCCGCTGCTCCAGACCGACGGCGTCGACGCCCGGGATGCCGTGCAGGTAGCGACGCAGGTTGGCGTCGTTCGCTTCGCCGCCCAGGAGCGCGATGGCGCGCTCGCCGGGGACGATCTGGGTGCCTGTCATTCGGTGCCTCGCTGACCTTTGCTGTCGGGGACTGCCGGGTGGTTCTCGATGAGGTGCAGGGCGGTGTCCTCGTCGGTGACGAGGACGGTGCACAGGCCGCTGCGGACGACGGCGCTCGCGACGGAGTGCTTCGCCGCCCCCGCGATGACCGCGATGCTGAGCTGCGCCGCGCGCAGGCTCTCGAGCGACAGGCCGACGGTCCGCTCGTCGAGCCGCGGGTCGACGATGGCGCCGGAGCCGTCGACGTACCGGCCGACGACGTCACCGACCGCGCCTGCGCGGACGAGCGCGGCGATGTCGTCGGCGGTGAGGTAGCCGCTGTCGACCAGCACGGAGCCGGCGTCGGCCGCCCCGGCGCTGAACAGGTAGGCGTCGGCGCCCGACGCCAGGTCGAGCACGGCGGCGACGGCACGGTCGGACTCGATGGCCCGCTTGGTCTCCAGCCGTTCCAGGATCGCCGGGCTGGGCAGCAGGGTGGCGTGGCCGCCTGCCTTCTGCGCGATGGTGACGGCGGTGGACGCTGCGGTGCCGGCGCGCCGGTTCAGGCTGACGCCCCCGTTGATCTGGACGACGTCCACCCCGCCGGCCCAGCCGTCCTGCAGGTGCCGGGCGACGTCGTCGAGCGTGCGGCCCCAGCTGATCCCGAGCGTGCGCGGCGCGGGCCGCAACGAGGCCAGGTAGTCGGCGGCGGCCTGGGCGGTGCGCGCCTGGAGCTCGTCCTGGTCGTCGACTCCCGCCGTGGACACGACGATCGCGTCGGTGAGCCCGCAGGTCTCGCGCAGCCGGCGCTCGACCGGCAGCCGACGGGCGCGCGGGTGGACGATCTCGATGCGGACGAACCCGCTCGCCTTGGCCTGCGCGAGCAGTCGCCCGACCTTCCAGCGGGTGAGCGTGAGGATCGACCCGATCTCGTCCTGGGTCTTGTCCTCCTCGTAGTACAGCTCGGCCGCGCGGATGGACAGCAGCTCGTCCGACTCGATCATCGCGTTCCTCTCACGTCGTCTCAGGGTAGGCACGCGCCCTCGACGCCGCAACACCTGTTGCGTTCTTTGCTCATATGAGCAGCCGCACGCCGGGGTCGGCAGAATCACCCGTTCGGTACTTCTGCCCCCAATTGACTCGACCGGGGTGGTCGGCGACAGTGGGGCGGCCGTGCGGCGGGCCCGAGTCCTCGGGTGCGCGCACGGCGTGCGTCACGGCGAGGGGACGAGCACGGATGGGGCGACGCGGACGCGGCGGGATCGTCGCCGTCGTGGTCCTGGTCGCCCTCCTGGCCGGCGTCGGCACCGGCGCGACCCTGCGGCACCTCCGCTCCGACAAGACCGTCGTGGTCCCGACCGCGTGGACCGAGGCGTGGCAGCGTGCTCATGTCCGCGAGGGGCAGGACGTCGTCCTCGCGTGGGGAGACCGGGCGGGCGCGGACCCCTCGACGGCGCCAGCCGAGCTGAGGTTCGACCCGGCGCGGGCCGTCGCCCAGCTCGACGCGCTGTACGCGCTGGACGTGCACGACCTGCGCGTGGTCGACGAGGGCGGCGCGATCTCTCGGCACAAGGTCGTGGTCGTCGTCGACGGGACCTGGTCCGACGGCCCCGGTGCGCCGACGAGCGACGTCGTCGTCCCCGCGGTGGGCGGGCTCTCCCAGCCCCTGCGCGGCGCCACGGGATCGGTGACCGACGGCGTCGGCCTGCTCCGGGTCGACGTGCCGTCCCTGACCGCGCGGGGGCACCGGTCCGCGACGGCACCCGCCACCGGCGAGCCCGAGCCGGCGGGGGGCTCGGAGTTCGACCCGTCGTGGGAGCTCGCCCGCGGCTTCGCCGAGGTGGTGCAGGGCTTCGCGTCCCTCGACGCCCCCGGCCGCGGGTTCTCGTCCGACGACGCCGCCACCTTCTGGTCCGCCAGCGCCGCCTACCTGGCGACCGTGGCCGCGCCGGGCGGGATCGGCGATCCTGCCGACGTGGTGCGCAGCCCGCAGCTGCACTGGGCGAGCCCGCGGCTGGGCGACGGCGGCTGGCTGCTGCTGCAGTACCTGGCGGAGCGCGACGGCGAGCAGCTGCTCGGGACTATGTGGCGCGAGGCGCAGGAGGGCGAGGACCCGTTGAGCGCCTACCAGCGGCTCACCGGCCTCGGGCAGGCGGACCTCAACCGGCGGGTCGCCGAGTACGCGCTGCGCACCGTCACGTGGGACTTCACGGACCGCACAGCGATCGCCGCCGCCGTCGACGCCCTCGACCCCGTCCTGCTCGCGGACCGGACCACCCCCGTCGAGGCGGTCGAGGGCGACCCGGGGCACTACCGCGTGCTCGACGGGTTCGCGCCGTCCGACTACGGCTTCACGATCGTCCGCCTCGAGCCCGACGCCGGTGTGCGGGACATCCACCTGCGCCTGCGCGGCCACGACGACGCACCCGACGCCGGGCTGAGCTTCGGGTTCGTCGTGCTGCGCAACGGGGTGCCCCGGTACAGCCCGGTGACCGAGAGCCTCGACCAGGAGGTCCAGCTCACGCTGCGCGCCGGGGAGAGCGAGGTGTACCTGGTGGTGGTGGGCACCCCGACGCAGAACCACGCGCACGGCTCCGGCGACGGGTTCGGCGAGGTCGCTCGCTACCCCTACGAGTTCCGCGTGCACGGGGCGAGCGTGGCCGACGACGGCACCGAGCCCCCCGTGGACGGCGGCCACCGGCACGCCAACGGGGGCGGCTGGGTGGACGACGCCGCGACGGTCGACCCGACCGCCTTCGTGGGCCCGGACGCCGTGGTGCGAGGGGACGCGCAGGTGCTGGGCGGTGCGCGGATCGAGGGCCGCGCCTGGGTCGAGGCCGGTGCGGTGGTCGAGGGGAGCGCGGTCGTGCGCGACGTCGCGTTGGTCCGGTCGTCCGCGCGGCTCGGCGGCACGGTGCTCGTGGCAGGCGACGCGGCCGTCGACTTCTCCTGCACCACCGGCTCGTACACGAGCTTCGATCCCGCACGCTGGTGCGACGGGCGGACCAGCGTGCCGGACGTCAACCCGTCCCCGACGCCGTTCACCGCCGCCGACCTGACCCTCAGCAACGCACCTCAGCCCACTCCCACGCCCACACCGGAACCGTCCGCCACCCCCACCCCGACACCCGCTCCGACCAGGACCCCGGTGGCGCCGACGCAGGAGGTCAGCGCACCCCCGGGCCCGACCGAGGGGGGCGTCGAGCCGCCGGAGCCGATGCCTGCGAGCGCGTGCTCGGCGGTCTACACGGTCACGAACCACTGGACCTCGGAGGGGCAGAACTGGTTCCAGGCGCAGGTCGTGGTCACCGCGGGCGGCACCGGCGTGGAGGGCTGGGCGGTGGGCTGGGCGCTCCCCGCGGGCGGGCAGATCACCGCCGTGTGGAACGCGCGGCTGGGCGTCAGCGGCTCGCAGGTGACCGCGGAGAACATGAGCTACAACGGCACCCTGCGCGACGGCGACTCGGCGTCGTTCGGGTTCCAGGGCACCGCCCCCGGCGACACCGGCCTGCAGGTCCCCGCGGTCACCTGCACCCGGACGCGCTAGCCCGGGTTCCTAGATGCCCAGCGCGGTCCGCACGTCGGCCGCCACGGCGTCCAGCCGCGTGCGCGCCTCGGCGCGGGCGTGCCCGACCGCCTTGTGGTCCGCCGCCGGGTCGAGCGGGAGGATGACCTCCAGGTAGCACTTGACCTTGGGCTCGGTCCCGCTCGGCCGGACGATGACGCGGGTCCCGTCCTCGGTGAGCAGCCGCAGGCCCTCCGTGGGCGGCAGGCCGTCCCGGTCGTCCTCGGTCCCCGACGCCAGGTCGACCACCTCGGTGACGCGGGACCCGCCCAGCGACCTCGGGGGTCGGCTGCGCAGCTTGTGCACGGTGGCGCCGATCTGGGAGAGGTCGGCGAACCGCGCGGAGACCTGGTCGGTCAGGTGCAGGCCGTGCGCGCGGGCGAGGTCGTCGAGCGCGTCCGTGATCGAGCGCCCCTCCGCCTTCAGGCGTGCGGCCAGGCCGGCGACCAGCACCGCCGCCGAGATCCCGTCCTTGTCGCGCACGTGCGCCGGGTCCACGCAGTAGCCGAGGGCCTCCTCGTACCCGAACACCAGGTTGTCGACGCGTGAGATCCACTTGAAGCCCGTGAGCGTCTGCGCGTGCCGGTAGCCCGCGGCGCTCGCGATCTTGCCGAGCAGGCGCGACGAGACGATCGAGCTGGCGAACGCCGACCCGTTCGGGTGCGGTGCGGACGCGAGGCGTGCCCCCAGCAGGGACCCGGTCTCGTCGCCGTGCAGGATGCGCCAGCCCTCCGCCTCGGCGGTGTCCGGGCCGCGGAACGACCGGTGGCGCAGGTCCTGGATGCCCACGCCGCAGCGGTCGGCGTCCGGGTCGAGGGCGATCACCAGGTCGGCGCCCTCGTCGCTGGCCAGGCCGATCGCCAGGTCGATGGCGCCGGGCTCCTCCGGGTTGGGGAACGCGATGCTCGGGAAGTCGCCGTCCGGCTCCGCCTGCTCGGGCACCACCAGCACGTCGGCGAACCCGGCCTCGGCGAGCACCCGCTGGGCGACCGCGCCGCCGACGCCGTGCAGCGGGGTGAGGACGATGCGCAGCTTCTTCGCGGCCGCGCGCGTGGCGTCGTCCGTCGGGGCCAGCGCCACGACGGAGGACACGTACGCGTCGAGCACCTCGGGGCCGAGCACGGTCCAGCCGCTCGCGGCACGCGGCACCGACGCCACGGACGGCACGTGCGCGATCTCGGCGGCGATCGCGGCGTCGGCGGGCGGCACGATCTGTGCGCCCTGCCCGGAGTCGGTGACCACGCGGCCGCCCAGGTAGACCTTGTAGCCGTTGTCCTGCGGCGGGTTGTGCGAGGCGGTGACCATGATCCCGGCGTCCGCGCCGAGGTGCCGGACCGCGAACGCGAGCACGGGCGTGGGCAGCGCCGACGGCAGGACCAGCACCTCGATGCCGACGGCCGTCAGGACCGCCGCCGAGTCGCGCGCGAAGTCGACGGACTTGTGCCGGGCGTCGTACCCGATCACCACGCGCGGGCGGGGGCTGACCCCGTCGAGCTCGCCCAGCAGGTAGTCGGCGAGCCCGGACGCGGCGCGGATGACGACCGCGCGGTTCATCCGGTGCGGCCCGCCCCCGAGCCGGCCGCGCAGGCCCGCGGTGCCGAACTGCAGGAGGCCCGTGAACCGGTCGGCCAGCTCCTCGCGGGCAGCCGAGCGTGCGTCGAGCGCCTGGCGCTGCGTGGGGTCGGGCTCCTGCCCGGGGGTGATCGCCGGGGGTGCGGAGCGGGCAAGGTCGAGCAGGTCGCGCAACTCCTGCGCCGTCTGCGGATCGGGGTCGTCGTCGATCCACGTCTGTACCCGCGCCTCGAGGCCTGCCCATGCGTCGTCGCCGGTCATGGGCCCAACGTACTCAAGCCGCGGGGCCCGCTGCACCTAGAGGCGACGGACCACCCGCGCCAGCAGGTCGCTGATCCGCGGACCTGCCGCGCGACCGGCCTCGAGGACCTCCTCGTGCGAGAGGGGCTCCGCGCTGATGCCGGCCGCGAGGTTGGTGACCAGGGAGATGCCGAGCACCTCGAGCCCGGCGTGCCGCGCGGCGATGGCCTCGAGCGTCGTGGACATGCCGACCAGGTCGCCGCCGAGCGTCCCGGCCATCCGGACCTCGGCGGGGGTCTCGTAGTGCGGGCCGCGGAACTGCACGTAGACGCCCTCGTCCAGGGAGGCGTCCACCTCGCGGGCGACGGCGCGCAGCCGTGCGCTGTAGAGGTCCGTGAGGTCGACGAACGTCGCACCCTCGAGCGGCGAGGTGGCCGTGAGGTTGAGGTGGTCGCTGATGAGCACCGGGGTGCCGGGACCCCACGCGGGGTTCAGGCCCCCGCAGCCGTTGGTGAGCACCACGGTCGACGCGCCCGCCGCGGCGGCGGTCCGGACCCCGTGCACCACACGGCGGACCCCGCGGCCCTCGTACAGGTGGGTGCGGGAGCCGAGCACCAGGGCGTGGCGGTCGGTGCCCTCGATGCGGATGGACCGGATGGTGCCGACGTGCCCGACGACGGCCGGCGCGGCGAACCCCGGGACGTCGTGGCTGGGCAGCTCGGCGACCGTCTCGCCCAGCAGCTCCGCGGCACCGCCCCAGCCCGAGCCGAGCACCAGGGCGACGTGGTGGCGCTCCACGCCGGTCGCCTGGGCGATGTACGCGGCGGCCGCTCGGGCGACGTCGAACGGGTCGGTCGCGGGGTCGTCGAGGTCGGGGGCGGGTGTGACGTCGCTCATGGTCGAAGGCTAACGCCCCCCGTCCGCCTGGCCGCTCGCTGCGGGACCGGCAGAATGGGTGACCGTGAGCACCCCCGCGCAGGAATCCGCCGCCCCCCGCGTCGTCATCGTCGGCGGCGGTCCAGGAGGCTACGAGGCGGCCCTCGTCGGCCGCCGGCTCGGGGCGGACGTCACCGTCGTCGAGGCGGCCGGCATGGGCGGTGCGGCCGTGCTCACCGACGTGGTCCCGTCCAAGACCCTCATCGCCACCGCCGAGTGGATGACCATTGCGGACCGCGCCCCCGAGCTGGGCATCCGGCTCGACGGCACGCTGCTGTCCGGCGCGGTCGGCGGCACGCTCGAGCAGCTGCGGCACCGCATCGACCTCGCCGCGGTCAACACCCGCGTCAAGGCGCTCGCGGCCGCGCAGTCCGCCGACATCCGCGCCCGCCTCGAGCGCGAGGGCGTCAGGATCGTCATCGGGCACGGCCACCTCGAGGGTCCGTCGAAGGTCGTCGTGACCACCCCGCAGGGCGACGACGACCTCACGCTGGACGCCGACGTCGTGCTCGTCTCCACGGGGGCCACCCCGCGCACGCTCGACGAGGCCCGACCCGACGGCGAGCGCATCCTCACGTGGACCCAGCTGTACGACCTGAACACGCTGCCGACGCGTCTGATCGTCGTCGGGTCGGGCGTGACGGGTGCCGAGTTCGCCGGCGCCTACACCTCGCTGGGCGCCGACGTGGTGCTCGTGTCCAGCCGCGACCGCGTGCTGCCCGGCGAGGACGCCGACGCCGCCCAGCTGCTCGAGGACGTGTTCAAGACCCGCGGCATGACGGTCATGTCCCGGTCCCGTGCCGCGGGCGCGCGCCGCACCGCCGACGGCGTCGAGGTCACCCTGTCCGACGGCCGGGTGGTCGAGGGGTCGCACGTGCTGTTCGCGGTCGGCTCGATCCCGACCTCGAGCGGTCTCGGGCTCGAGGAGGCGGGCGTGCGGCTGACCCCGTCCGGGCACATCGAGGTGGACAAGGTCTCCCGCACCAACGTCCGTGGCGTCTACGCCGCGGGAGACGTGACCGGGGTGCTGCCGCTCGCGTCGGTGGCGGCCATGCAGGGGCGGCTCGCGATGGCGCACGCGCTGGGCGACGCCGTGAAGCCGCTGTCGCTGCGCGGTGTGTCCGCGAACATCTTCACGTCGCCCGAGATCGCCACCGTCGGCTCGTCGGAGGCGCGGCTGCAGGAGCAGGGCGTCAAGTACTCCGTGAGCATGCTGCCGCTGGCCCGCAACCCGCGCGCCAAGATGCTGGGCGTGCGCGACGGGTTCATCAAGATCTTCGCCCATGCCGCCACCGGGACCGTGCTCGGCGCGGTGGTGGTCGGGCCCCGCGCCAGCGAGTCGATCTACCCGCTGACCGTGGCCGTGACCCACCGCCTGACCACCGACCAGCTGGCCGAGACCGCCACCGTGTACCCGTCGATGTCGGGCACGATCGCCGAGGTGGCCCGCATCCTGCACCACCGCGCGGAGGACTGACTCGCTGCTCGGCCGTCGACCATGTCGTCAGGCACGTTCAGCGGTCGCTGAGCGGCGCCAACGACATGGTCGACCACCCACGGCTGCGTCAGGAGCGGGCCAGGAGGAGCTCGCCGACCGCGGTGGCCAGCGCGGGATCGAGCCCGAGCGACTGCAGGTGTGACGCGCGGACCGTCAGGGGGGCGTCGGACGTCGCGATCTGGTGGATGCGCGTCTTGAGGTCGTAGCTGATCTGCGCGCGGTCGAGCAGGGCGAACAGACGCGCGCCGACGTCGTTCGCCGACAGCTGCGGGTCCGCACCGACGTCGACCGTGAGCGTGGCGCCGACCGGGACGTCCTCGACCGTGACCGAGACACGACCCCCGGTCCGGGTCTGCGTGGCGGCGAAGCCGCTGACGACCGGTGAGCCGTCGAACGACAGGAACGTCACGGTCCACGACCGGGTGGCGGGCAGGCAGTCCAGCGCACCTGTGGCCGGTCCCGCGGTGAACGTGCCCGCGGACTGCGAGAACGACAGCGGGGTGGACGCGGTCCCGGAGGCGGAGCCGTCGTCCTCGACCAGCGTGAACGAGCCGTCCGCGCCGACCACCACGAGCACCTCGAGGGCCGGCGGGTTCACCGGGTCGTTGGCGGGCACCTCGGCGGCGTCGAGCGGCACGATCGCGCCCGCGGGTGCGAGCACCGGGATGGTCGACAGGTCGCGGTGGAGCAGGAGCTCACGGCCGCCGTCGTAGACGAGCCCCGTGAACACGTCCACCCAGGAGCCCGCGGGCAGCCAGGCGCGCACCGACGCCAACCGGGTGCGCAGGTCCGCGGGGCTGGTCAGCGGCGCGACCACCAGCGAGCTGCCGAAGAGGAACTGGTTCGGCTGGTCGTACGCCTCGGACGCCGACGGCCACGCGTGGTAGATCGGCTCGACGAGCGGGCGGCCCTCGGTCGCGGCCCGGTGGTTCATCGTGTGCAGGTAGGGCACGAGCCGGTGGCGCAGGCGCAGGTGCTCGGTCATCACGGCGCGCGCGGCCGGCTCGAAGGTCCACGGCTCCTTGGCGGTGAACGCGTTGGCCCCCGAGTGCAGGCGCAGGATCGGCGAGAACACCCCGAGCTGCAGCCAGCGGGTGGCCAGCTCGTCGTCCTTGCCGCCGAACATGTGGCCACCGATGTCGTGGCTCCACCAGCCGTAGCCGATGTTCGACGCGGTGGCGGTGAAGTACGGCTGGAACGCCAACGACGCCCACGAGATGACGGTGTCGCCGCTGAACCCGACCGGGTAGCGGTGGCTGCCGGGGCCGGCATAGCGGGAGAACGTGAGCGGCCGTCCGCCCTCGCGCGCGTTGTCGAGGAAGTGGAAGTGGTTGAGCATCCACAGCGGGTCGATGCCCGCCACGCGCGAGTGCGGGCCGGACTGCCAGTCGAGCCACCAGAAGTCGACGCCGTCGGCCTCGAGGCCGCGGTGCAGCACGTCGAAGTAGGCGTCGAGGAACTCCCGGTCGGTGACGTCGAACGGGATCGGCTCCTGCGGCGGGCGGCCCAGCGCGGCGGCCATCGCGGGGTGGGCCTCCTCGTGCGTGCGGACCCCGTCGGCGGGGTGGACGTTGAGCGTCACGCGCAGGCCGCGGTCGTGCAGGTGGGCCAGGAACGCCGCCGGGTCGGGGAACAGCGACCGGTTCCACGTGTAGCCGGTCCAGCCGCTGCCGATCTCGGGGTCGACGTCGGTGACGTGCCAGTCCATGTCGATGACGGCGACGCTGAACGGGATCCCCTCGGCGTCGAACCGGTCGAGGAGGGCCGAGTAGCTCTCGGTGGTGTACCGGTGGAACCGGCTCCACCAGTTGCCCAGTGCGAACCGCGGGAGCACGGGCGTCGGGCCGGAGACCGCGTAGAACGCCTGGATCGCCGCGCGGTAGTCGTGGCCGTACGCGAACACGTACAGGTCGGTCCGGGACCCGTCGCGCGGCGCCACCCAGCCCTCGTCGTCGAACACCATCGAGCGGGAGTCGTCGAGGACCGCGTAGCCCTGCCGGGACACGATGCCGGGCTCCAGCGGGATGGCGCCGTCGGCCAGGTCCAGCGTGCGGGCGGTCCCGCCGAGGCCGACCGAGTCGGGGGAGTCGTCGCCGTACCGCCACACCGAGTGGTACGCGCTGACGCCGCCCAGCACCGAGACGCTCAGGCCGCTCGTGGAGAACGGACCGCGGTCGTACACGAGGTGCAGCCGGGCGGTGAGGACCTCGACGTGGGAGTCGGACTCGATCACGCGGAAGTCCGGCACCGGCAGCTCGCGGTTCAGGGCGAACGTCGACGCCCGGTCCTCGAACACGCCGTCGGGGGAGTGCTCCAGCCGGACGAGCCCCTCCGTGAGCACCGTGATCCGGTACTGCGGCCCGAGGACCACCGCTCGGGGGTCCGCGACCGGGCGCGAGGGCAGGGGCTTCCGGGGCGTCATGTGATCGAGGGTCCTCTCGGGTGGTGCGGGGGACAAACGGGCAGTGGTGCGGCCGGTCGGCGAGGGAGTGAGTCCCGCCGACCGGCCGCACCGGTCAGGGTGGCGTCAGCCCTGGTCGAGCAGGCTCTGCACCTGGGTCTGCGCCGCGTCGAGCAGCTGGTCGATGTCCGCGTCCTGGTCGGTCAGCACGCTCTGCACCACCGGGTCCAGCGCGGCGTAGAGGTCCTGCGTCGACCGGGCGGGCTCAGCCAGGAGCGGCTGCTCGAACACGTGCTCGGTGTAGCCGGTCATCTGCTCCAGGGGCACGTTGACGTACTCCGCGATCCAGGACTGCTGCTCGGCGTACGTGGCCTGGTCGAACACCGGGAGCTGCGGGGCGCCGACGGGCTGGTCCGCCGCGGCCGAGGTCTGCGCGTCGAGCACCGCGGCGTCCTGGTCGAACAGCTTCTGCATGTAGTAGAAGTCGATCCACTTCACTGCGGCGGCCTGCTCGGCCGGGGTGGCCTTGGCGTTCACCGCGGCGAGCGTGCCGCCGCCCAGCACCCCGGCGTCGTCGCCCTCCAGGGGGAGCACGGTCAGGCCGTACACCGACGGGTCGAGGGCGTTCTGCGTGAACAGGTTGCCGTAGTTGCCACCGCCGGAGACGTACATGCCGATCTGGCCCGACGCGAACGCCTGGTTGATGCCGCCCCAGTCGTAGAGGAAGTTCGACCCCATCGAGTTGTCGGTCCAGCGCAGCGTGCGCAGGTAGTCGAGCGCCTTCCGCATCTCCGGTGTGTCGATGGTCGCGGTGGCCGTCTCGCCGTCGAAGTCCTCGACCGATCCGCCCATCGCGTTGACCAGGGTGGTGAGGATCCACCCGCCGGTGTTGCTCTGCGTCATCGTCGCGTAGCCGACCTGGCCGGTGGCGTCCGCGATCGCCTTCGCGTCCTCGCGCACCTCGTCCCACGTGGCCGGGGGGTCGTCGGGGTCGAGACCGGCCTGCGTGAACAGTGCGCGGTTGTAGTGCAGGCCTTGGCTGTACGCGGCGATCGGGACGGCCCAGATGTCGCCGTCCTCGTCCTCGCCGGCCTGGGAGACGTTCGGGTTGTACCTGTCCGCGTAGGGCAGCTCGGCGACGAGTGCGCTCACGTCCGCGATCTGCTCGTTGGCGATCAGCCCACGGCCGTCGGTGAACGGGACCGGGAACACGTCGGGCAGCGTGCCGCCGGCGAGCCCGGCGGCGAACGTCGTCGCGTCCCAGGTGTACTCGACGTGCTCCACGCCGATGTCCGGGTTCGCCTTCTCGAACTGCTCGATGCGGGCGTCGAACGCCGCGATGGCGTCGGCGTCGAGGCCGACGTCCATCGCGACCTCGATGGTGACCGTGCCGTCGCTCGAGCCCTCGTCGTCGGTACTGCAGGCGGCCAGCGTGCTGAGGCTGAGCGCGGCCGCGAGGCCGAGCGCGGCTGCCTTGCCGGAAGACGTCATCGTCGCTCCTCGTTCGGGGTGTGGACGGCGTCGTCCACGGGGAGGTTTAGCGCTATACGTTTAACGCTAAACGCAGATACGATCCGGCGTCAAGAGTCGAAGGAGGAACCGTGCCGCGCGTCACACTCAAGGACATCGCCCGCGAGGCGGGGGTATCCGTGATGACCGTGTCCAACGTGGTCAACGGCAACCTCGGCCGCGTGTCACCGGCCACCGCGGCGACGGTCGAACGGATCGTCGAGGAGCGCGGCTACGTGCCCAGCGGCGCCGCGCAGAGCCTGGCCGCGGGACGCACCCGCCTGGTGGGCCTGCTGCTGCCCGCACGCCAGGACGGCACCGCCCTGCTGGGCAGCCCGCACGACGTCAGCGTCGCCGGCGCGCTCGAGGCCGCACTGCGCGAGCGGGACCACCACCTGATGCTCCGTGCCGTCGAGAACACCCGCGAGGTGCAGGACTCGGTGCAGCGCTGGAACCTCGACGGGGTGGTCGTCATGGGCTTCACGGACGACGAGCTGCGCGCGCTCGACATCCCGGACGACGTCCCTGCGGTCGTGGTCGACGCGTCGGTGGGGGACGGGCACGCGGGCGCGGTGCGGGCCGACGACATCGACGGGGGGCGCCTGGCCGGCGAGCACCTAGCGGCGCTAGGTCACCGCCGGGTCGTGTTCTGCGGGCCGGTGGACGCGCGCAGCCAGGTGGTCACCGGTCGGCTCGACGGGCTGCGCGACGCCCTCGGAGCGGACCCCGTGACGGTGGCCGCCAACACCACGTACGAGGACGGACTGGCCGCGGGGGAGCGGATCGCGCGAGAGCACCCCGACGCCACGGCGGTCTTCGCCACCGCCGACGTGCTCGCCGCGGGCATCCAGGCGGGGCTGATCCGGGCGGGCCACCGGGTGCCGACGGACGTCTCCGTGCTCGGCTTCGACGACGCCGACATCGCCCGCTACGTCAGCCCGTGCCTGTCGACGATCCGGCAGGACACGGCCGGCAAGGGACGCGCGGCCGCCGAGCTGCTGCTCCAGCTCATCGAGGGTGCCGACCTGCGCGCGAGCAGGCCCGACGGGACCGTGCACATCGGCGTCGAGCTGGTCGTCCGGGAGTCGACCGGGCCCGCGTCAGTCGACTGAGAACTCCACCGACGACGGTCGGTGGTCGGACTGCGGGGCGGCCCACACGTAGCCGCGGATGAAGGTCACGCCCTGGCCGAACACCCAGTCGATCTTGGCCGTGGGGACGTCCGCCGGCGAGGTGAGCATCTGCGAGTCGGCCGCCACCCAGCCCGCGGACTCCAGCAGCTCGATCTCCGGCCAGCCCGGCTCGGCGTTGAGGTCACCCGCGAGGAGTGCCGGAGGGGTGACCGGCTCGGCGTCGGCCAGTGCCTGCAGCTGCTCCAGCCGGGTCGGGGTGTTCGCCTCGCGGTGCTGCGTGTGGATCGACGTCACCCGCAGGGCGGTCCCGTCGGCCGTGGTCAGGGTGGTCGACAGGGCGGACCGGCTCTGCGGGCCGGCGCCGTACGGCAGCGGGTGGACGACGGCGTCCGTGAGCTCGGACCGCGCGAGCACCGCGTTGCCGAACTGGTGGTCGGCCGCGGGCGCGAAGTGGACGGTCATCTGGAGCCGGTGCGCGAGCCACGTGGCCATGTCGGTGCCGCCCCCGAACACCCAGCCGCGGTTCACCTCCTGCAGGGTGACGACGTCCGGGTCCGCCCCCTCGATCTCCACCGCGATGCCTTCGAGGTCGACGGCGGTCAGCGGCGAGACGCCGTAGTGCAGGTTCCAGTCCACGAGGACCAGCGGTTCGTCGTCCGCCCGGGCGGGCACGTCGGCGCCCGTGGTGCTCGTCGTCGAGGGCACCAGCCCGAGCGCGGCCAGGACCAGCGCGGGCAGGACGAGCAGGCGCACCGAGCTCATCCGCCGGGGGAGCCGGTCCGGGCTGGTCAGCGCGGGCACCGCTCCGGGGGTGCGTCGGCGCAGGCCGGACAGGGCGAGCCCGAGCGCGGCGAGCACCATCACCCAGACGTTGTCGACCGGCAGCGGGACGTCGTAGTCGAGCATGTAGAGGAGCAGCGGACCGATCGTGCCGAGGCCGACGACCAGCGTCGCCGCCGACGTCCGGGTGATCCCGCGCGCCGCCGGTCGGTGGGCGCTGAGGGCGGCCGAGAGCACGATGCCGAGCGAGACCTGGAGGACGACGACGGCCGCCAGCGCGGCGATGCCCGTGAGCCAGAGCGCGCAGCCGACGCCGGCGACCAGCAGCACGGCTGCCCCCACGCGGACGGCGGCGGGCCACGGGTCGGGCCGCAGCAGGGACAGGGCGCCGAGGCTGTTCGCGGCGACGACGACCAGGCCCGCCCAGCCGAGCGCCAGGCCGGTCTGCGACGCCACGAACGCGGGGTTGGCGACGATCATCGCGGCCAGCGCGAGGAACAGGCCGAGCACCCAGAGCCGCCGGGGGCGCCCGGTCGCCTCGGAAGCCGTCGACGCGGTGAACGCGACCAGCCCGCGGGCGGTCGCCACGACCCCGACCGCGAGCACCACCGCCACCACCCAGCCGGTCCACCCGTCGCGCCACACCGCGTCCCACGTGCCGAGCACCAGCTGCAGCCCGGCCGACAGCCCGCAGCCGAGCACCAGGCCGATGGCCGCCTCTCGGCCACCCGCCGGACGCCCGGCGACGAACGCCACCGCGAGCGTGAGCACGGCCACCGCCACGGCGACGGCGACGAGGCCGACGACGAACAGCGCCTCGCCGTCGAGCGCCTGGACGAGCAGGCGCAGCACGGCGAGCGTCACGGCGCCGACCAGCAGCGTGCGGGCGTCGGGAGTGCCGGACGTGCGGCGTGCCGCGAGCAGGAGCAGCGCGGCGACTGCCCCCGCGGCTGCGTACGTGCCGAGCGCGGTCACCGCGGCGTTGACCACCCCGGCCGCGAAGGCACGGTCCAGCAGGGGGCCGCTGGCGCGGACCAGCTCGAGGCACAGCACGGTGAGCAGGGCGACGAGCCACACGCGCGTCGGGGTGCCGGCGTCGGGCGGGGTGCGGACGGGCGTGCCGGCGGGCGGGGTGGTCGTCACGCGCGCGAGACTACCGGGGCCGTCAGGCGAACAGCTGCTGCCCCACGAACGGGCTGTCGTCGGTGGTCACGGGCGTGCCGTCCTCGCCGGCGACCAGCGCGCCCTCCGGGATGCCTGGCGGCACCGCGAACAGGCCGGACCCCGTGTGGGTGAGGTACTCCATGAGGGTGTCGTTGCTCGACAGCGTGGTCTGCATCGGGATGAAGTGCGTCCGGGGATCGCGCACGAACGCGAGGAAGAACAGCCCCGCGTCGAGGCGTCCGAGCGAGTCGTTCCCGTCGGTGAAGTTGTAGCCGCGCCGCAGCAGCCGCACCCCGTCGTTGAAGTCCGGGTGGGCCAGCCGGACGTGGGAGTCGACCGCGATGAGGGGCGCGCCGCCGCGGCCCTCCTTCGTGAAGTCGGGGTCGGTGAACTCCGTGCCGCCGGACAGGGGAGCGCCCTCGCCCTTGGTGCGGCCGACCAGGTTCTCCTGCTCGCGCAGGGAGGTGCGGTCCCACGTCTCGATGCGCATCCGGATCCGGCGGGCCACGAGGTAGGAGCCGCCCGTGAGCCAGCCCGAGTCGGTCTCGTCGGCGTCCGCCGCGCTCGCGGGCACCCACACGTGCTCCTCGAGCGCGTCGGTCTCCTCGGCCTTGACGTTGGCGGTGCCGTCCTTGAACCCGAACAGGTTGCGCGGGGTCCGCTGCGCGGTGCTCGTGGACGAGGTCCGGCCGTAGCCCAGCTGGGTCCACCGGATCGTCGCGGTGCCGAACGCGGCCCGCGACAGGTTCCGGATGGCGTGCACCGCGATCTGCGGGTCGTCCGCGCACGCCTGCACCACGAGGTCGCCGTCGCTGCGGGCGGGGTCGAGGTCGTCGGCCGCGAAGTGCGGGAGCGCGACGAGCCCGCCGGGCAGCCGGTCCGCGAGACCGAACCGGTCCTCGCCGGGGGTGCCGTCGGGACCGGGGGTGCCGACGAACAGGGACCGCCCGAAGCCGAACGTGATCGTCAGGCCCGCGGGGGACAGGTCGGCGGCCTCGCCGGTGTCGTCCGGCGGCGCGTCGTACGGTCCCGACGCCGGCCCGAACGGCCCCGCCGACAACCCCTGGGTCAGCCGCACGGCGATCGTGGTCCACCGCCGCAGCAGCTCGACCAGCTCGTCGCGGGAGGTCGTCGTGAGGTCGAACGCGGCGAGGTAGAGCCGGTCCTGGGCGGGCGTGACGATGCCGGCCTGGTGCGCACCGGTGAACGGGTAGGTGCCCGCGGCGGCGGTGACGGCTGCCGTCGGTCCGGGCGCCGTCGCGCGGCCGACACCGAGGCCGACGGCCACGCCGGCCGCGGCCAGACCCCCGCCGAGGCCCAGCACGGCGCGCCGCGACAGGCGGGGGCCGCCGGGCTCGTCGTGCGGCTCCGTGGGGGTGGTCAAGGTCAGGCGCCCGTCACCGTGGCGGTGAGCCTCGACAAGGGCTCGGACAGGGCGTCGACCGCCGCGGCGAGCTCCTTGACCTGGGCGTCCGTGAGCTGGTCGTAGTACGTGAAGCCGGTCTCGAGCGAGCCCTGCTCGGCGAGCAGCGCGTCGATCTCCGCGAAGCGGGTGGCCAGCGTCTCGGCCAGGTCGGGGTCCTCGGCCTCGACGACCTCCGCGAGCACCTCGTACCCGACGCGCGCGCCGTCGACGTTGGCCTGGAAGTCCCACAGGTCGGTGTGCGACCAGATCTCCTCCTCGCCGGTGACCTTGCCGGTGGCGACCTCGTCGAGCAGCTCCTTGGCGCCGTTGGCGATCTGGAACGCCTCGAACGTGAAGTCGGGGGCGTTCACCTCGTCGACCAGCTGCTGGGTGTACGTCACGAGGTCCGCCGCGGCGGCGTCGCGCTGCTCGGGCGTGAGCGGCACGTACGTCACGCCACCGTTGGCGTCCGGAGCGGGCTGCCAGAGGTCCTTCTCGATGAGGTGCCAGCCTGTCCAGGCCGCACCCTCCTCGACGTCGGCCTCGCGCAGGTCGAGCAGCGGGTCGAGGTCGCCGAACGACTCGGCCACCGGCTCGACGCGCTCCCAGTGGGCACGCGTGTCGGCGTACAGGGACTTCGCGGTCTCGTCGTCACCCGCGGTGTAGGCGGCGGCGAAGGCCTCCGTGCCGGCGATGAGCGAGCCCACCTGGTCCTTGACGTAGGCCACGTACGAGGCCTCGGCGGCGGCGAGCTGGTCGGCGGTGTCGCCCGTCGGGCCCACCTCGACGCCGCTGTCGTTCACGGTGAACTCGGCGCGGATCCCGTCCCCGACCATGCCGGGCTTGCACGCCGTGAAGTAGGTGCCGGGCTTCACCTGGACGACGAGGTCGCGGGTGAGCCCCGGGCCCACGTTCTCGACCTCGGAGATCACCCGCAGGCCGTCGTCACCGAGCAGGTAGAACTCGGTGACGTCGTCGCCCTCGTTGGTCACCGAGAAGCGCAGCGTGCCCGAGTCGGCCTCGGCGGCGGACACGTCGCACGCGTCGGCCGTCGAGGTCACCGTGAGCACGCCCGCGCTGCCGGAGGCGCCGGGCTCCGGGGCGTCGTTGGGCACGCAGGCCGCGACGAGCGGGAGGACGAGCGCGGCCAGGGCGGCGGCGACGGTGGTGGTGCGGCGGGACATGGGTCTCCTCGGAGAAGAACTGGCGGGGTGGTGCGGCAGCGAGATCAGGCGGCGGTGGCGCGCACGGCCGGCGCGACGGCGGGCGCCGACGGGCGGGCGGGCGCAGAGCCCCACGTGGTGCGGATGAAGAAGTACATCGTCGGCACGAGGTAGGCGGTCCAGGCGATCGCCTGGAGCACGGTCGTTGCCGGCGAGAAGTTGAAGACGCCCTTGAGCAGCGAGCCGTACCAGCTGCTGGGCGGGATCGTCGCGGAGACGTCGAACGCGAGGTTGTTCAGCCCCGGCAGGATCCCGGCCTCCTGCAGGTCGTGCACGCCGTAGGCCAGCACGCCCGCGGCGACGACGACGAGGAACAGCCCGGTCCAGGCGAAGAAGACGCGGAGGTTGAGCCGGAGCGCGCCGCGGTAGATGAGCCACCCGGCGAGCACCGCGGTGCCGAGGCCCAGGGCGGCGCCGACGAGCGGCGCGAAGTTCGGGCCGGTGTTCACGGCGGTGCCGCTGGTCGCCTGCGCGCTGGCCCACAGGAACAGCGCGGTCTCCAGGCCCTCGCGCCCCACGGCCAGCATCGCGACCACGAGCACCGCCCGCTTGCCGGCGCCGAGCGCGTCGTCGAGCTTGTGGTGCAGGTCCGCCTTCATGTGCCGCGCCGTGCGCGCCATCCAGAAGATCATCCAGGTGACCAGGCCGACCGCGACGATCGAGAGCGTGCCGCCGATGGCCTCCTGCGCCTCGAACGACAGCCCGGACGGGCCGAACGTGAGGATGGCCCCGAACACCAGTGACGCCCCCACGGCGACGCCGACCCCGGCCCACAGCGCCGGCAGCTGCTCGCGGCGCCCGGACTTGACCAGGTACGCGACGAGGATGCTGACGACCAGCGCGGCCTCGAGACCTTCGCGCAGACCGATGAGGTAGTTGGCGACCATGGAACGCTTCCGGGTGCAGGGGCTGACACGGGGCCAGATGAGGGCAGGCTTACCTCACCGCCCGGACACTACCCCTGCGGGTGCACCGGGCGCGACAGTGTCCCGGCAGCCGGTGCTGTGACTCGGCTCACCGACCGCCGAGCGCCTCGATCCGCTCACGCAGCCGCGGCCACGCGTCGGCGAACGCGGGCAGCAGGGGCAGGTCGGTCACCTGGTCGAGCGGGACCCACCGCAGCTCGACGCTCTCCGCGTCCGTGACGGCGGGGTGGATCGGGAGGATCTCGTCGGCGACCACCGTGGTGTAGGACCAGTCGGGATGCTGGAGGACCCGGGACTCGCGCAGCCGGACACCCTGGCGGTCGATGCCCGCCTCCTCCTCCGCCTCGCGCAGGGCCGCGTCCTCGGCGGTCTCGCCGGGCATCCGCGCACCGCCCGGGACCCCCCACGTCCCGCCCTGGTCGCTCCAGAGCGCCCGGTGCTGGAGGACGACCGCCAGGGGGTTGCCGTCGACGTCCCGCCGGACGAGCAGCAGCCCGGCGGCGCCGTGCAGGCCCCAGTGCCGGCGGCCGCAGGCGCACTCCACCCAGCCGTCGCCGGGGAGCCGTGGGTGGTGGATCGTCAGCCGACGATCTCGCAGATGGCGGTGCCGGCGCTCACGCTCGACCCGACCCCCGCGGTCAGGGCCGTCACGGTGCCGGCACGGTGCGCGACCAGAGGCTGCTCCATCTTCATCGCCTCGAGCACCACGACGAGGTCGCCCTCGGCCACCAGCGCGCCCTCGGCCACGGCGACCTTGACGATCGTGCCCTGCATCGGCGAGGCGAGCGTGGTGCCGTTGCTGCCTCCGTTGGTGCGTGCGGTCCGGCGGACCGGTCGGCGCGCACCCGGGCCGCTGGACCCGCGACCGGGACCGCCCGGGCCACGGCCGAGCGCGAGCGCGGCGGGCAGCACGACCTCGAGCCGCTTGCCGCCGACCTCGACGACGACGCGCTCCAGGGCCGCGGGCTCGTCGTCCTCCTCCTGCGGGGCGGCGGGCGCGAGGGCCGCGACCGTCTCCGCGAACTCCGTCTCGATCCAGCGGGTGTGCACGGAGAACGGCTGCGCCGGGTCCGTGGGCGCGAACGCCTCGGCGTCCAGCACCGCGCGGTGGAACGGGACGACCGTCGGGATGCCGACGACCTCGAGCTCGGTCAGGGCGCGGCGGGCACGGGCGAGGGCCTGCGGCCGGTCGGCGCCGGTGACGATCAGCTTGGCGATCATCGAGTCGAAGAGCCCGGACACGCTGTCGCCCTCGACCACGCCGGAGTCGACGCGGACGCCGGGGCCGGAGGGGAACCGCAGCGTCGTGATCCGACCGGGTGCCGGCAGGAAGCCCGCGCCCGGGTCCTCGCCGTTGATCCGGAACTCGATCGAGTGGCCACGCGTCGCCACGTGGTCGTAGCCGAGCGGCTCGCCGGCGGCGATGCGCAGCTGCTCGCGGACCAGGTCGATGCCGCTGATCTCCTCGGTGACCGGGTGCTCGACCTGCAGGCGCGTGTTGACCTCGAGGAACGAGATGGTGCCGTCCGCCGCGACGAGGAACTCGCAGGTGCCGGCGCCGACGTAGCCGGCCTCGCGCAGGATCGCCTTCGACGACTCGACCAGCTGGGTGTTCTGCGCGTCGGTGAGGAACGGTGCGGGCGCCTCCTCGACGAGCTTCTGGTGCCGGCGCTGCAGCGAGCAGTCGCGCGTGGAGACCACGACGACCGTGCCGTGCTGGTCCGCCAGGCACTGCGTCTCCACGTGCCGCGGCCGGTCGAGGTACCGCTCGACGAAGCACTCGCCGCGCCCGAACGCCGCGACGGCCTCCCGGGTGGCCGACTCGAACATCTCGTCGATCTCACCCGACTCGCGGGCCACCTTCAGGCCGCGACCGCCACCGCCGAACGCCGCCTTGATGGCGACGGGCAGGCCGTGCTCGGCGACGAACGCGTGGATCTCCTCGACGCCGGCCACCGGGTCGGAGGTGCCGGCGACCAGCGGGGCACCGGCTCGCTGGGCGATATGCCGCGCGCTGACCTTGTCCCCGAGGGCGTCGATGGCCGACGGCGGGGGACCGATCCAGATCAGGCCGGCGTCCAGCACCGCCTGCGCGAAGCCGGCGTTCTCCGCGAGGAACCCGTAGCCGGGGTGCACGGCGTCGGCACCGGAGCGCCGGGCGACGTCGAGCAGCTTGTTGATGTCCAGGTACGTCTCGGCCGCGCGAGCACCGTTCAGCGCGAACGCCTCGTCGGCGACGCGCACGTGCAGCGCCTCCCGGTCGGTGTCGGCGTAGACGGCGACGGAGCCGATCCGGGCGTCGCGACAGGCTCGGGCGATGCGGACGGCGATCTCACCGCGGTTGGCGATGAGGACCTTGGAGATGGCGGGCACGGCTCACCGTAACGCCCGGGGCGTTCCGGACCCTCGCCCGCCGCCCGTGCCCGACCAAGATTGTCGATCCGGCCAACCGCCTAGGGCGGTCGTTTGTAGGGATCCTCAGGCGACGCGGTCGCGACGGCGCCTCTGAGCCTGCGCCGTTGTCCGGTGGGCACAAGCACGGGAGAGCCCGACCCCCTCAGGGGCCGGGCTCTCCCGGTGTGCGTCGAGGTCGTCAGACCGCGGCGAGCGCGTTGTCGTCCTTGACGGCGACGTCGGTGGCCGGCGCCACCTGGCGCAGGGCGAACCCGATGAGGCCGAAGACGACGCCGATGCCCATGACCAGGGCGGCGACACCGAAGGCCACGACCGAGGTGAAGAGCGAGGCGCGGAGGAACGAGCCGTTCATCGCGACGGCGCGCAGCGGGTCTTCCTTGTCCAGCTCGGCGTAGGTCTTGCCGCCGGTCGCGTCGAGAGCGTGGTGGTTGATGATGTCCGCCTGGGCGAACGCCTCCCACGGGGTGTTCACTGCCTCGCCACCGAAGGCGGCTGCGTCGTCGGAGACCGTGATGTTCTCTGCGGCGAGGTGGCTGGACACCTGGCTCCAGGTGACGGCGCCGGCGACGAGGAAGACTGCGCCGGCGATGATCGCGAGGAGTCCGGCGAGGCGGACGAAGCGGGGGTTCGAGACGGTCGACATGATGAGTCCTTGGGTGCCCTGGGCGGTCCCGGCCTACCCGGACCCGGTGAACCTTGCGGGCTGGCTCACGGGAACATCGTGGCGTGGCCCTCAGGGTCCTCCCTGGGACCTAGGTCAGGACTTGTTCCAGAGGCTCGGGATCGTCACGCCGACCTCGCCGAGCAGCTCGCGCAGCAGGGGCAGGCTCAGCCCGACGACGCCGTGGTGGTCGCCCTCGATCCGGTCGACGAACGGACCGCCGAGGCCGTCGACCGTGAACGCGCCCGCCACGGCCAGCGGCTCGCCCGTGGCGACGTAGGCGTCGATCTCCTCGTCGGAGAGCGCGGCGAAGGTCACGGTCGTCGACGACGTCGCCCCGAGCATCGCCGGCACGTCTCGCTCGTCCATCAGCCAGTGCCCCGTGTGCAGCACGCCGGACCGCCCGCGCATCGTCCGCCACCGGGCCGTCGCCTCGGCGGCGTCCGCGGGCTTGCCGAAGATCTGGCCGTCCAGCTCGAGCATCGAGTCGCAGCCGAGCAGCAGCAGGTCGTCGGCGTCCTCGAGCTCCTCGGGCAGGTTCCGCGACACGTCCTCGACCTTCGCCTGCGCCAGCAGGAGCACCGCGTCCGCCGGGTCGAGCGCCCCGAACCGGGCCGTCGCCGCGGCGAGCGCGGCGTCCTCGTCGACGTCCGACACGGCGACCAGCGGGTCGATCCCCGCGGCGAGCAGGGTGGCGCGACGGGCGGGGGAGGCGGAGGCGAGCAGGAGACGGGTCACGGGTGGGGAGCCTAGTTCGTCGGTCGTCCGAAGGTCCTGGGTCATGGCACAGTTCCGCGAGGCACAATGGGCGCGCGGGTGTCGGGTGCGGCGGGCAGTACCGCCGGTCCGGGATCACGAGGGACGCGAGGAGACACCGTGGGTGACACGACGAGGCCGTCGAGCGAGGTGGGCGACGTCGCCGTCGACGAGTTCGACGAGCTCGACGAGCTCGAGGTCGATCCCGACCCCGACCTGCTCGAGCCCCCGAGCCAGGCGTGGCGGACGCGCACCGCGATCGAGATGGCCGTCTCCGGGCTGCTCGGCCTGCTGGCGTCGTTCGTGCTCTCGATCGAGGCCCTGGCGCTCGCCGCGGACAAGAACGCCACCTTCGGGTGCGACTTCAACTCGGTCATCAGCTGCAGCACGGTCGCCAAGAGCTGGCAGGCGCAGCTGTTCGGCTTCCCGAACGCGTACCTCGGCATCGCCGCCGAGGCCGTGGTGATCACGGTGGCCATCGCCATCGCGGGCGGCGTCCGGTTCCCGCGCTGGTACATGCTCTGCGCGCAGACGATCTACACGCTCGGCTTCCTCTTCGCCTGGTGGCTGTTCTTCGAGGCGTTCTTCGTCATCAAGGCGCTCTGCCCGTGGTGCCTGCTGATCACGGTGACCACGACGCTCGTGTGGGCCGGGCTGACCCGGCTGAACGTGCGCGAGGGAGTGATCACCTTCCCGGGTCGGTGGGGGCCCGCCGCGCGACGGTTCGTGGCCCACGGCAACGACTGGTTCGTCACCGCCGCGCTGATCGTCCTGCTGGCGGTCGCGGTGCTGGCCAAGTACGGCTCCACGCTCATCGCCTGACGCGACGGACGCACGAAGGGCCGGTGGCGCGCGCCACCGGCCCTTCGTCGTCCGTCGTCAGCCTGCGAACGCGGTCTTCAGCACGTCCAGCGGCAGCGAGCCCATGCTCAGCGCCCGGGCGTGGAACGCTCGGATGTCGAACTCCTCGCCGGCGGCCTCCGCCTTGGCCGCGGCGGCGTCGCGCGTCTGCTCCCAGAGGCGCTGGCCGATCTTGTACGAAGGTGCCTGGCCGGGCCAGCCCAGGTACCGGTTCCACTCGAAGCGGATGAACGCCTCGGGCATGTTGACGTTGGCCTTGAGGAACTCCCAGCCCTTGTCGGCGTCCCAGGTGCCGCCGCCCCACTCCTCGGGGGCCTCCAGGCCGAGGTGCACGCCCAGGTCGAAGACGACGCGGGCGGCCCGCATGCGCTGACCGTCGAGCATGCCGAGCCGGTCGCCCGGGTCGTCGAGGAAGCCCAGGTCGGCCATCAGCCGCTCGGCGTACAGGGCCCAGCCCTCGCCGTGGCCGGACGTCCAGCAGGCCAGCCGGCGCCACGTGTTGAGCGTCGCCCGCTCGAACACGGCCTGCCCCACCTGGAGGTGGTGCCCCGGGACGCCCTCGTGGTAGACGGTCGTCTTCTCGCGCCACGTGTTGAACGTGGTGACCTCCGGCGGCACGGACCACCACATGCGTCCCGGACGGCTGAAGTCGTCGCTGGGACCGGTGTAGTAGATGCCGCCGCTCTGCGTGGGGGCGATCTTGCACTCGAGGGTGAGCACCGGGACGGGGATGTCGAAGTGCGTGCCGTTGAGGGCGGCGATCGCCGCGTCGGACGTCTCCTGCATCCAGGACTGCAGCGCCTCGGTCCCGTGCAGCGTGCGCTCCGGGTCCTCGTCGAGCTTGGCCACCGCCTGCTCGACCGTGGCGCCCGGACCGGCGATCTGCTCGGCGACGGCCTCCTGCTCGGCGACCACGCGGGCGAGCTCCTCGAGCCCCCACCGGTAGGTCTCCTCGAGGTCGACCGCCGCACCGAGGAACGCCCGCGACCACAGGGCGTAGCGCGCACGGCCCGCGGCGTCCTCCTGCGGGGCCAGCGGCGCCAGCTCGTCCTTCAGGAAGGCGGCGAGCGTGGCGTAGGCGGCGCGCGCGGCCGTGGCGCCGTGCTCCAGCTCGGCGCGGACCAGCGAGCACGCGGCCGAGTCGTCGAGCACCGAGTCGACGGCCTCGCCCGTGATGAAGGTGGTGAAGAACGAGCTCTCGGGGTCGGCCTGCTCGGCGGCCTGGCGGGCGCACTCCTCGACCTGGCGGACGGCGGCGACAGCCCCCGTGCTCGCGGCGAGGCGCAGGGACTCGATGTAGCCGTCGACCGCGCCCGGGAGGGCGTTGAGGCGGGCGGCGATGTTGGACCAGGCCTCGACGTCACCCGTGGGCATGATGTCGAAGATGTCGCGCAGGCCCTGCACGGGCGAGGCGATGTTGTTGAGGTCCCGGAGGAACTCGCCGGCCTCGTGCAGCTCGACCTCGAGGCCGAGGCGCTCGCGCATGGCGGCCGACGTGATCTCGTCGATCTCGTCGGTCGGGGCCACGCCGTCGAGGATCTGCAGCGTGTCGCGGGCGAGCGTGCCCCGGGCCTCGAGCCCGGCGGGCGAGAGGTCGGTCATCTCGGCGTCGTGACCGGCGATCCCCATGGCGGTGGCGCCGAGCGGGTCGAGGGTCGCGTACTGGGCGATGTAGGTCTCCGCGATCGTGTCGATCGGGGAGGCTGCGCGCTCGTCCGGCGCGCTCGGGGTGGTGGGCGTCGTTGTCACCCGCACGACCCTACTCGTCGGTACCGAGGTGGTCGGAGCGCTTTCCGGGTCAGCCGCGCAGGCTCCAGCGCCACGCGTCCGGGCCCGGCCGGAGCACGACGCGCGCGCCCCGCATGGTGCGCCGGCGGTCCGCCCAGGGCGCCGCGACGGCCTGGGACGTTGCCTCCGCCAGGCGGGCGCGCTCGGACGCGGCGGCCATCAGGCCGGCCACCAGCGCGGCGAGCTCCATGTCGTCCGGGGTGCCCCGGACCACCTGCACGTGCGCGTCGCGCTGGGTCATGTCAGCGGTCCCGTCATGTCAGCCCCGTCACGTCGTCCTCGTCGTCGTCCTCGTCGTCGCCCTCCTCGAACTCGACGGCCGCGCCGCGGGACGCACCCCACTCGCCGACCTCGAACCCGGAGTCGACCAGACGCTGCGCCAGCTCGGCACCCCCCTGCTCCACCAGGTCCAGCACGGACTCCAGCGAGAGGTCCGACGTGCCGGGCGGCGGTCCGACGACGAACCCGAGGTGGAACGTGTCGACCTCGGCGTCGCTGCGGGGCGCGTCCGCGTCGCCGTGCTCGTCCTCGCCCCAGGACATGCCCGTGAGGTCCGCGTGCACGCCCAGGCGCTCGTGCAGCAGGTCGTACAGCCGCGCGTTCAGGCTGCCGATCTCCGACTCGAGCACCAGGATGCGCGGGTCCTCGTCGGCCTCGGTCGACCCGAACTCGGCGCGGACGCCCACCGCGGCGTCGACGTACCCGTGCAGGGCGGCGGACAGTGCGGCGACGGCGGCGTGCAGGTCGGTGGCGTCGACGCCGACCAGCGGCTCCGGGCCGTGCGCCGGGTCGTCGTGACCGCCGTGCTCGTCGTGCTGGTGCTCGCTCATAGGGGGATGTTCCCGTGCTTCTTCGGGGGGAGGCTGGCGCGCTTGGTGCGCAGCAGACGGAGGGCCTTGGTGATCTCGGAACGGGTCTTGGCCGGGGCGATCACCGCGTCCACATAGCCGCGGTCGGCGGCGTCCCAGGGGTTCACGATCGCCTCCTCGTACTCCGCGGTCAGGCGTCGGCGCTCGGCCTCCACGTCCCCGCCGGCCTCGGCGACGGACTTCAGTGCCCCGCGCTGCAGGATGTTCACCGCGCCGCCGGCGCCCATGACGGCGATCTGCGCGGTGGGCCAGGCCAGGTTCACGTCTGCGCCGAGCTGCTTGGAGCCCATGACGATGTACGCGCCACCGTACGCCTTGCGGGTGATGACGGTGACGAGCGGGACGGTGGCCTCGGCGTAGGCGTAGATGAGCTTGGCGCCGCGGCGGATGATGCCGTTCCACTCCTGGTCGGTGCCCGGCAGGAACCCCGGGACGTCCACGAACGTGAGCACCGGGAGGTTGAACGCGTCGCACGTGCGCACGAAGCGGGCGGCCTTCTCGGCGGCGTTGATGTCGAGCGTGCCGGCCATGGACATCGGCTGGTTGGCGACGATGCCGACGGGGTGGCCCTCGACGTGGCCGAAGCCGATGAGCACGTTCTGCGCGTACAGCGGCTGGACCTCGAGCAGGACACCGTCGTCGAGCACGTGCTCGATGACCGTGCGCATGTCGTACGGCTGGTTGTCCGAGTCGGGCAGGAGGGTGTCGAGCTCCTCGTCGGCCTCGGTCACGTCCAGCTCGGTCTCGTGGTCGAACGTCACCGGGTCCGTGAGGTTGTTCTGCGGCAGGTAGGTGAGCAGCGAGCGCACGTAGTCGATCGCGTCGTCCTCGTCGGAGGCCATGTAGTGCGCGACGCCGGAGCGGGTGTTGTGCGTGGTGGCGCCGCCCAGCTCCTCGAAGCCGACGTCCTCGCCGGTGACCGCGCGGATGACGTCCGGGCCGGTGATGAACATGTTGGAGGTGCCGTCGGCCATGACGATGAAGTCGGTCAGGGCGGGGGAGTAGACCGCGCCGCCCGCCGACGGGCCGAGGATGAGGCTGATCTGCGGGATCACCCCGGACGCGGCGACGTTGCGGCGGAAGATCTCCGCGAACTGCGTGAGGCCCGCGACACCCTCCTGGATGCGGGCACCGCCGCCGTCGCTGATGCCGATGAGCGGGACGCCGGTGCGCAGCGCGAGGTCCATGACCTTGGTGATCTTCTGGCCGTGCACCTCGCCCAGGCTGCCGCCGAAGACCGTGAAGTCCTGCGAGTAGATGCAGACCGGGCGGCCGTCGACGGTGCCGTGACCGACGACGACGCCGTCGCCGGGGATCCGCTTCTTCTCCAGGCCGAAGTTGGTGGAGCGGTGCCGGACGAACGCGTCGAGCTCGGTGAACGAGCCCGGGTCGAGGAGGTGCTCGATGCGCTCGCGGGCGGAGCGCTTGCCGCGCGCGTGCTGCTTGTCGACGGCGGACTGCTCGGCCGCGGCGCCCGCCTCGTAGCGCGAGGCGAGGTCCGCCAGCTTGGCGGCGGTGGTCCGCGGGGCCGTCTCGACGGGCTGCTGGGTGTCGGTCACCCGACCGAGGCTAGTTGTCGATGCCCACCATGCACGTGCAGTGCGATGACCGCGTTGCCCGCGTCGGGGTGTCGGGTTCCCACAAGGGGCGTCAAGATGGGCGTCATGCCCTCCTTGCGCATAGCCGAGCTCCGCGACCTCCTGCTCGCTCCCGCAGGGCCACTGACGCGCGTCGAGGTGGTCGACGTCACCCGGTCGACGAACACCGACCTCGCCGACGCGCTGCGTGCCGATCCGACCTCGTGGCCGGACGCGAGCGTGCTCGTCGCGGAGCACCAGTCGGAGGGCCGCGGCCGGGCCGGGCGGTCGTGGGAGACCCCTCGAGGGACCTCGCTGACCTGCAGCTTCGTCGTTCACCCGCCCGTCCCCGCCGACCGGTTCGGCTGGATCGGTCTGCTGGCCGGCCTGGGTGCGGTCAACGCCCTGCGCGCCACGGCGGGTGTCCCGGCGACTCTCAAGTGGCCGAACGACCTGCTGGTGCCGGCCGAGACCGAGGTCGAGGGGTGGGGGGCCGCTCGCAAGGTCGGCGGGATCCTGGCCGAGGTGGTCCCGCTCCCCGCCGGGCAGCCGTCGGCGGTCGTGATCGGGATCGGCATCAACGTCAGCCAGTCCGTCGCCGAGCTCCCGGTGCCGAGCGCGACGTCCCTGGCGCTCGCCGGAGCGCGGCACGTCGACCGCGAGGGGCTGCTCGTCGCCCTCGTCGCGGCGCAGCAGGAGGTGGCCCTCCGGTGGCGCGAGTCCGGCGGTGACGCGGTCGCGTCCGGGCTTGCCGACGAGGTCGCGGCCGTCTGCAGCACGCTCGGCACGCGCGTGCGGGTCGAGCTCCCCGGAGGTGGCGAGGTGAGCGGGCTCGCCGAGCGTCTCGACGACGACGGCGCGCTGGTGGTCGTCGACGACGCGGGCGACCCGCAGCGGGTGCTCGCGGGTGACGTACGCCACGTCCGCGCGGCCAGGTGAACTACCCTCGTCCCGTGCCGGACGACCGATCGCAGGAGCTCGACTTCCTCGAGTCGACGGTGGGTGAGCTCGACGCCGAGCTGCTGGGCGGCCCGCGCACCCTCACCGCCCGTGACCTGGCCGAGCGCGCCGGGATCGACATCGACGTGGTCCGCGCGTTCTGGACCACCATGGGCCTGCCGCACGCCGACCCGGACGACCCGATCTACACCGAGCGCGACGCCGAGGCCATCGACCGCGCGGCCGCCCTGGTCCGTGAGCACGGGCTCGACCTGCGCACCGTCATCACCGTCACCCGCGCCCTCGGGCACACCTCCGACCGCCTGGCGCTCTGGCAGGTGGAGGCGCTGGTCGAGGACATGGCCACGCGGTACGAGCTCGACGACACGACCGCGCGGCTGCTCGTCCTCGACCGGCTGGCCTCCCTGGCGCCCGTGCTCGAGGCCCAGCTGGTGCACTCCTACCGCCGCCAGCTCGCCGCGATCGCCGGCCGGTACGCGGGGGAGTTCGGCCAGCTGCGCGACCCCGGCCCCGACCGCTCCGAGCTCCCGCTCGCCCGCGCCGTCGGGTTCGCGGACATGGTCTCGTTCACCCGCCGGACCGCGGGCCTCGGGTCCACCGACCTCTCGCAGTTCGTGCAGCGGTTCGAGGCCGCCGCGCGCGACGTCGTGTCCGCGAACGGCGGGCGTGTGGTCAAGACGATCGGCGACGCGATCCTCTTCGTCGCCGACAGCGCCGCCACCGGGGCGCTCATCGCGCTCGGCCTGGCGGACGCGTTGGGCAAGGAGCTCGACGTCGACCGCGAGACCACGACCGGGGGGCTCTTCGAGGGCGCTCGCGGCGTCACACCCGTGCGGGTGGGGCTCGTCTGGGGTCGGGTGCTGTCGCGGTTCGGTGACGTGTTCGGGCCCGACGTGAACCTTGCTGCCCGGCTGACCGACATCGCCGATCCGAGCACCGTGCTGGTGGACGCCTCCACCGCGGAGGTGCTCGCGGCCGACCCGCGGTTCGTGCTCGAGCCCCGTCCCGCGCGGCGGCTGGCGGGGATCGGGTCCGTGGCGCCGGTGCGCCTGCGGGCGGCGGGGGCGTAGGGCGCGCTACGCGGGCTCGTCCTCGGGATCGACCTCGTCCACCAGCGAGGGTCCGTTGTTGGCGACCGCGTTGACGGCCGTCGAGACCGGGGTGGCCACGATCTCCGGTGCCGGGGCCTCGAGCAGCTCCATCGCTCCGTCGGCGCCGACTGCCGGGTCCAGCCAGGCCGACCACGCCTCGGGGCGGAGCATGAGGGGCTGCCGGTCGTGGATGTGTGCGAGCTCGTCGGAGGCCGGGCGTGTGATGACCGTGGCGCTCACCACCCAGCGCGCGGGGTCGTCGTCGGACTTGCTCGGGTCCTTCCAGAACTCGTACAGGCCCGCGAGCGCCACCACGTCACCGTCGGCCGGGTGCAGGTAGAACGGCTGCTTGCGCTTGCTGGTGGCGCCGGGTGCGGGCTTCCTCCACTCGTAGTAGCCGTCGGCCGGCAGGAGGGCTCGGCGTACGGCGAACGGGCGGGCGAACGCCGGCTTGTCCGCGATCGACTCGACGCGCGCGTTGATCATCCGGTTGCCCACGGAGATGTCCTTCGCCCACGACGGGACGAGTCCCCAGCGCGCCACGCGCAGCTGCCGGGTGATCTCCCCGGTCTCCTTGTCGGCGCGCTCCACGACCATGCGCACGCCGTCGGTCGGGGCGACGTTCCAGGACGGACCGAGCAGCCGGACGTCGTCGGCGACCGTGGCGATGGCGAACTCGTCGGCCAGGGCCTGGTCCTCGCGGAAGGAGGCATAGCGACCACACATGGGGTCCAGCGTGCCAGGGATCACGGACATCCAGATCGAATCGATTCGTCTTCTGTGGGAGAATCGATTCGATGAGCTCGCGCCCCGCCACCCCCGCACTGACCGGCCCCATGCCGGTCACGGGCGTCGTCCCCCCCGGGGTGGTGCCGACGATCGACTCCGCACCCGCCCCGCAATACCGGCCGAACGCCAAGTACGTGCTGCTGCTGGGGCTGATGTGCGCGCTGCCGGCCATCTCCACCGACATCTACCTGCCGTCGCTCCCGGACGTGGCGCGGGACCTGAACACCTCCGCGACCGCGGCCCAGCTGACCATGACCGCGATGCTCATCGGCGGCGCCGTGGGCCAGCTCGTGATCGGCCCGCTGTCGGACCGGTTCGGCCGCCGCAAGCCGGTGCTGGTCGGGGTGTCGCTGCACGTGGTGACGTCGATCCTGTGCGCGGTCGCACCGGCGATCGTGCCGCTCATCGCGCTGCGCACCATGCAGGGGTTCTTCAACGCGTCGGCGAGCGTTGTCGCGATGGCGATCATTCGCGACCGGTTCGTCGGCTCGGACGCCTCGCGCCTCATGTCCCGGCTCATGCTCGTGATCGGGGTGGCGCCGCTGTTCGCCCCGTCGGTCGGCGGGGTCATCGCGGGGCAGTGGGGCTGGCGCGGGGTGTTCGGGGCGCTGGCGATCTTCGGCGTCGTCCTGTGGGTCGTCGTCTGGCGTCGGCTGCCCGAGACGCTCCCCCCGGAGCGGCGCCGCGACGGTGGCCTGAAGTCCGCGCTGTCGGGGTACAAGAAGCTGTTCAAGGACCGCCACTTCGTCGCGCTGGCCATCCTTCCCGGCCTCGGCGTCGCGGTGCTCATGAGCTACGTCGTCGCGTCGCCGTTCGTGCTCCGCGAGGGTTACGGCCTGTCCGCCCACCAGTTCTCCCTGCTGTTCGCCGTCAACGGGGTGGGCCTGGTCGCCGGTGCGCAGGTGAACGCCGCCCTGGTGCGCCGGGTGGCCCCCATCCGGATCGTGCGCGTGGTCCTGCCCGTGTCGCTGGGGCTCACGCTCCTGCTGCTGGCCATCGCGATCACCGGCTGGGGCGGGCTGATCGCCCTCCTGGTCGTGCTCTGGCTCATCCTCGCGATGGTCAACTTCGTGCCGCCCAACGCCTCCGCGCTCGCGCTCAGCAGGCACGGCGAGGTCGCCGGCACGGCAGCAGCTGTCATCGGGGCGACCCAGGCGGGGGTGTCCGGCATCGTCAGCCCGCTGTCGGGTCTGCTCGGCGGCGACGCCGTCGCCATGGCTGCGGTCATGGTCGGTGCGTCGGTCGCCGCACTCCTGGTCCTCGCGCTGGCCACCCCGGCGTACCACCGTGACGGGGCCTGGACCGTCTGACCACGATCGGGTGACGGCCTGATCAGGCCTTTCGCTCGTCGGCGGACATCTCGGGCGGGTGAGATCTGTCCTGGACGGCCGTCCGACACGTCCGGCCCTGCCGGTGCGTCCGCAGCGTCTCTAGCGTGCGCGTCGACCACCGCCTCGGACGACTGCGCGCCTGGAGACACCCGGGAGCGCGTGAGGCCGCTCGAAGGACCCCGGACCATGCTGCGTCGCCTCGCGCTCAGCCTTCTCGTCGCCGTGCTCGCGCTCGGCGGTGCGGCCGCGCCCGCCGTCGCGTCCGGCAGCGGTGACCTCTTCCCGCGTGTGGGCACCACGGACGCCCCCTGCGACGCCACGCACCTGTGCCGCGCCGCGCTCGAGTGGCGGACCGACGCGTACGGGCCGGCGGGGGACACCCAGATCCGGCGGCGGACGCTGTTCACGGTCTTCGCGCGCGCCGGGGAGCAGATCCTCACGGGGTCGTCGTCGATCGGGACCGGCAGCGCCGACATCGCCGTCTGGAACCCCGGGCAGATCACGGACACGGAGGCGGCCACGCTGCCGACCCTGGTGGACGGGGCCACCGGGTTCAGCTGCGCGGCGCACCGGCCGGACCCCACGAGCCTCGTCGGCAAGCTCTCGACACGGGCGCAGGAGCTGGCCGGCGCGCGGTCGGTCGACGGGACGCAGAACACCGCGGGCTATGTGCCCTGCGTGTACACCGCGCCCACGACGGGCCTGTACCGCGTCGCGTTCTACGGTGCGGCAGGGCCGGGCAACGGCGCGGACGGCACCCCGGACCGCCACCTCGACCCGGTCGGCGGGTTCCTCGCCGCCGCGGGCTCGTCCGTCAACGCCTGGGACATCACGGTGCGCGCCGCGGACCCGGCGTCCGTCGACGACCTCGCCGGCCGCGCCCTCACCTACGTGCTGGCGGGGTTCACCGGCGGCAACCCCCGCCCGGTGACCCTCCGGCTGTTCCTCCACACCCTCGACGGGTACCGCTACGCGGTGGACACGCGCGGCTTCGACCCCAACGGGTTCGTCTTCTACGGCAACCGGGAGGGCTTCCTCGACGCCGACGGCACGACGCCGCTCAACCACGACGTCGTCGGCACGGGGAGCGGTCCGCAGCGGCTCCCGGCGCTCGACGGCGGCGTGCACCTGGCCGCGCCGCAGTACCCCCTCTCGTTCGAGCCCCTCGCACCCGAGACCCTGGCCGCACTGGGCATCCCCGCCACGCCGGTGCCGCCGACGCTCAGCGCGGTCGACTTCACCGGGCTGACGACCCCGCGCGGCAGCTACGTGGGTCAGGGCGGCACGTTCGAGCTCGAGGCCGGGTCTGGGGGCACGTACGAGATCGTCATCTCGCGCGACGGCGTCGACTTCGACCCGGGACTGCCGGGCAACCGGGCGCTGCGCGGTGTCGTGCCCGCGGGGACGTTCACGGTCACGTGGGACGGCGACGACAACACCGGCGTCGCGCTCCCGGTGAAGAACGGCTACGCCGTGCGGGCCGTGCTGCGCGCGGGGGAGTACCACGCGCCCATGCTCGACGTGGAGAGCTCGACGCAGGGCGGCCCGAGCATCACCCTGCTCAACCCGCCGAACGGTGTCTGCCCCTTCACGGGCGCGACGAGCACCGGCACCAACTGCACGCGGGTCTTCTTCGACGACCGCACGTACGTCACGAGCGCCGGCACCCGGGTGGGCGACCTCACGTCGGGCACCCTCTGCCCGGCGTTCGCGGGTGCGGTGCCCGCGCAGCTGTTCGCGGACCCGGCGACGGGCGTCGACAGCACGGGGACCTCGCGCGCGTTCGGGGACGGCGCCGGCCTCAACGCGAACCAGCACTGCCCGGCGACGGGCGGCACGCTGGGCGACGCCAAGGGCCTCGACCTGTGGACCTACTTCCCGTCGCAGCAGACCGCCACCACCCTCGACGTGCTGCCCGTCCCCGTGGCGCCCGTGGCCGTCGACGACGTCGGCACGACGCCGATCGGCACGCCGCTGGTCGTGCCCACCGACGGTGTGCTGACCAACGACGCCGGCACCCGCCTCACCGTGATCGGCGCGACGACCCCCGCGCACGGCTCGGTGACGACGAACCCGGACGGCTCGTTCACCTACACCCCGGTCGCGGGCTACACCGGCACCGACCAGTTCGACTACACGGTCACCGACGACTACGGCCAGACCGACGTCGCCACCGTCCGCCTCGCGGTGACCCCGCTCGCGCTCGACGACACGTGGACGACGACCGTCAACACACCCCGCACGGTGGGCGCGCCCGGCGTGCTCGGCAACGACCTGGGCGGCGGCCCGCTCACCGCGGGGACGCCCTCGACGCCCTCGCACGGCACCGTGGCACTGGATCCGTCCGGTGCGCTCGTCTACACGCCCGACCTCGACTTCTCGGGCACGGACACCTTCACCTACGTCGCGAGTGACGGCGCGGGGTCCGACCGGGCCACCGTGACGATCGTCGTCACGCCGACGGCCGCCGACGACGACCTGGGCACGGTCCCCGCCAACGTGACGAGCACAGGGACGCTGCCTGGGCTCCTGGCCAACGACGCCGGCTCCGACCTCACGGTGACGGTCGTCGGCACCCCCGCCCACGGCACGGTCACGGTCGGCCCCGACGGCAGCTGGGCGTACACGCCGCCGCCCGGCTGGGGCGGCACCGACACCTTCTCCTACACCGCGACGGACTCGGCTGGGCAGACTGCCGGCGCCACGGTCACCGTGCACGTCACGCCGCCCGTCCAGCTCGCCTCGGCGGCCGACGACCACGCCACCGGCACCCCCGGGACGCCGGTCACGCTGGCCGAGCTCGTCAACGACGCGCCCGGCGACCACCTGGCCTGGGACCTGACCAGCGTGCAGCTGATCGACCCCGTCGGCGGGCTGCCGGTCGCGTCGGTGACCGTGCCCGGCGAGGGCACGTGGACCGTGGTGAACGGCCAGGTCCGGTTCACGCCGGTCGCCGGCTTCACGGGCGACGCCGACCTGGACTACCAGGTGACCAACACCGCGGGGCAGACCGTGACGGCCACGATGACGGTCACCTACCCGCCGCCCCTGTCCGTGATCGCGACGCCGCCGGTCCTCCCGGCGACGCCCCCGAGCGTGCCGACCGCGGTGACCCCCGACCGTCCGACCACGCTCGTGGTGACCGTCCGGCTACCCGGCTCACGGGGCTCGTCGGCGGGGCTCGCGACCACCGGAGCCGACCCGGTGTCCAGCCTCCTGGTCGCGTTCCTGCTGGTGGGCGCGGGTGTGGCGCTGGCGCGTGCGCGGAGACGGCTCACGCCTCGGGCCTGACGGGCGTCAGCCGCGGTGCAGCCGGTGCAGGCCGTCGACCGCCTGCGCCAGCACCTCGTCGCGCTTGACGAACGTGAACCGCACCCAGGACCGCAGCGCCCGGTCGACGTCCGAGCCGGCGTGCGTGAACGCGGACACCGGCACGCCGACCACGCCGGCCAGCCCGGGCAGGTCGCGGCACAGCGCGGCGCCGTCGTCGTACCCGAGGGGTGCGGCGTCCGCGAGCACGAAGTACGTGCCCTGCGGCCGCACCACCGTGAACCCGGCGTCCTGCAGTCCCGCGCAGAGCAGGTCGCGGCGCCGGGACAGCGAGCCGGCCAGCTCGACCACCCACGCCGCCACGTCCGGGTCCCGCAGGGCGAACGCGACCGCCGGCTGGAACGGCGCCCCGGACACGTAGGTGAGGAACTGCTTGACGGTCCGCACCGCCGTCACGAGGTGCTCCGGGCCGGTCACCCAGCCGATCTTCCAGCCGGTGAACGAGAACGTCTTGCCGGCCGACGAGATGGTCAGCGTCCGGTCCGCCATCCCGGGCAGCGTCGCGATCGGCACGTGCGCGCTCGCGGACCCCTCGAGCACCAGGTGCTCGTACACCTCGTCCGTCACCACCAGCGCGTCGTGCGCCACGGCCAGCCGGGCGATCGCCGTCAGCTCGTCGACCGTCAGCACGGTGCCCGTCGGGTTGTGCGGGGTGTTCACCAGCACCAGCCGGGTCCGCGGCGTGAACGCGGCGGCGAGCGCGGCGAGGTCGAGGCGGAAGCCGTCCGCGGTCGCGCGCAGAGGCACGGTCGTGTGGGTGGCGCCGGCCAGGGCGATCACGGCCGCGTACGCGTCGTAGAAGGGCTCCAGCGTGAGGACCTCGTCGCCCGGGCCGGTGAGCGCCAGCACGGTCGCCGCGAGCGCCTCCGTGGCTCCGGCCGTCACCAGCACCTCGCGGTCCGTGTCCCACGCCAGGCCGTAGCGCGACGACTGGTGCTCGACGACCGCCTCGCGCAGCGCGGGGATGCCCGGACCGGGCGGGTACTGGTTGGCGCCGGCCGCGATCGCGTCCTGCGCGGCGTGGGCCACCGACGCGGGACCGTCGACGTCCGGGAAGCCCTGCCCGAGGTTCACGGCGCCGGTGCGCGCGGCCAGCGCGGACATCTCCGCGAACACCGTGGCCCGGGGGACCCCGTCGTCGCCCATGAGCCCCGTCGCCCGGGCGACGTCCTGCCAGCGCGCTGTCATGCCCAGAAGGTTAGGCGGTGCCTCGAGCGGAACCCGTCGGTGACGGGTCCGGGAGCGGGAGCGCTCAGCTCACCAGTCCGGACGCGGCGGTGAGGCCCGCGACCACGACGAGTGCGAGGGACGCCCAGGCCGCGACGATCCACCACTCCACGTGGTGTCGCCGCAGAACCCGCTGCGCCTGTCGTTCGGCCATACCTAGAAGATCGGCACGGACCGCGCTACGTACAACTGCCCGCGCCGACGAGCGTGGATTTCACCCGACCGGCACGCAACGAATCGTCGCGACGCCACACCGGGGCGTCGATCTCAGCTGCCGGCCGCGGTTTCGAGCTTGTCGCCCAGCGTGGTGAGCTGCTGCGCCAGCTGGTCGAGGGAGTCGGCGGCCGACCCGGCGGCGTTCGCCTTGGCCGCCTCGAGCTCGGCCTGGGCGTCCGCGACCTGTGCCTGGGCGTCGGTCAGTGCCTGCTGGGAGGCGGCGGCGCCCTCGGCCTGCGCCTGCTCGAGCGCCGTCTGGGCCTCCTGCACCGCCGTCTGGGCGTCGGCGACCGCGGTGTCGGCCTGCGCCCGGGCCGACTCGTCGAGCGACCCGAGCTGCTCCTTGACGTCCTCGATCTTCTGCTGCGCGGCGTCCGCCTCCGCCTTGGCGTCGTCGACCTGCGCCTTCAGGTCGTCGATCGCGCTGCGGGCCTCGCTGGCGGCGTCCTTGGCCTGCTGCGCGGCGTCGTCGATGTCCGCGTCGGAGCAGGCAGACAGGCCGAGCGCGAGCAGGGCGGCGATGACGGGCGCGCCGGCACGAGCGAGTCGCGGGCGGGTCGGGGTGGGCATGTCGTCCTCCGGTGGCAGTCGTGGGCGGGTCCGGTCCCACAGTCTGCCCG
Organism: Cellulomonas sp. Root137; assembly: GCF_001426725.1. NCBI lineage: Bacteria > Bacillati > Actinomycetota > Actinomycetes > Micrococcales > Cellulomonadaceae > Cellulomonas > Cellulomonas sp. Root137. Next base: position 365,810 of record NZ_LMFG01000004.1, read on the forward strand.
CCTGGCCGACGACACGCCCGGTGGAGACAGGCCGACGCCCCGCCGGCTGGTGAGCGGACGGGGCGTCGGGGGGCGGGCAGTCACCGGGCGGGGGGGATCCCGGTCCGCGGTGGCCTGCCGGCCGCCGACGTCCCGCCGGTTCGTGCCCGGGCGGGACGTCGGGGTGCGTGCAGTCAGACGGCGGGGAGGGGTTCCAGCTCGTCGGTGGGCTGCGCGCTGCGGCGGGCACGGACATCCTCCAGGGAGGTGCCGTAGTAGGCCGCTGTCATCAGGTCCTTCATGTCGTCGATCATCGGCATGCGGGGGTTCGCGGGGGCGCACTGGTCCTCGTAGGCACCCATCGCCACCTCGTCGAGGCGCGAGATGAACTCGTGCTCCGACACGCCCTGCGCCTGGAACGACGCGGGGATCCCCACCTTGGCCCGCAGCGACTCGACGGCCAGGGCGTAGGACTCCACGCCCTCGGCCGCGGTGGCCGCCGGCAGCCCGAGCATCGCGGCGAGCTGCTGGAAGCGCTCGGGTGCCACGTAGTGCTCGTACTTGGGCCAGCTGGTGAGCTTGGTGGGCACCGTGCCGTTGTAGCGGATGACGTGCGGGAGCAGGGTCGCGTTGGTGCGGCCGTGGACCAGGTGGTGGGTCGAGCCGACCACGTGGGCCATGGCGTGCACGATCCCCAGGAACGAGTTCCCGAAGGCCATGCCGGCGATCGTGCCCGCGTTGTGCATCGACTCCCGGGCGTCCTGCGTGGCCGGGTCGGTCGGGTCGCCGTTCACGGACGCCGCGAGGTTCTCGAAGATGAGGCGCACGGCCTGCATGGCCATGCCGTCGGTGAAGTCGTTGGCGTAGACGCTGACGTACGCCTCGGTGGCGTGCGTGAGGGCGTCGAAGCCGGAGTCCGCGGCGAGCGAGGGCGGCATCTTCGACGTGAGGATCGGGTCGATGATGGCGACCGACGGGGTCAGCGCGTAGTCGGCCAGCGGGTACTTCTTGCCGGCGTCCGGGTCGCTGATGACCGCGAACGGCGTGACCTCGGCGCCCGTGCCGGACGTCGTCGGGATGCACACCAGCTGCGCGAGCTCGCCCAGGACGGGGAACTTGAACGCACGCTTGCGGACGTCGAAGAACTTCTGCTTCAGGTCGGAGAACTGGATCTCGGGGTGCTCGTAGAGCAGCCACATGACCTTGGCGGCGTCCATCGGCGAGCCACCGCCGAGGGCGATGATCGTGTCCGGCTTGAAGTGACGCATCTGCGCGGCACCGGCCTGGACCGTCTTCACGGACGGCTCGGGCTCGACCTGGTCGATGATCTGCAGCGCGACCTTGTTCATCCGTCGGCCGAGCACGTCGATGATCTTGTCGACGAAGCCGAGGGTGGTCATGGTCGCGTCGGTGACGATGGTGACGCGCTCGACGTCGGGCATGTCGGCGAGGTAGCGGATCGCGTTCGGCTCGAAGTACGTCTTGGCCGGAACCTTGAACCACTGCAGGTTGTTGTTGCGCCGGCCGATCCGCTTGATGTTCACCAGGTTGACCGCCGAGACGTTGTTGGACACGGAGTTGGAGCCGTACGAGCCGCAGCCGAGCGTCAGCGACGGGATGAACGCGTTGTAGATGTCGCCGATCCCGCCGAGCGAGGAGGGCGCGTTGGCGATGACCCGGACAGCCTTGACGCGGCTGCCGAACTCCTCCGTGAGGGCGTCGTCCTGCGTGTGGATGGCCGCGGAGTGACCGAGACCGTCGAACTCCACCATCTGCTCGGCCAGCGTGATGCCGTGCTCGGTGGACTCGGCGCGCAGGACCGCCAGCACCGGGGCGAGCTTCTCGCGCGTCAGCGGCTCGTGCGGGCCGACGCTGCTGACCTCGGCCAGGATGATCGAGGTGTCGGCGGGAACGGTGAAGCCGGCCTTCTCGGCGATCCACTGGGGGCTCTGGCCGACGACCGAGGCGTTGAGCTTCGCGTCGGCGCAGTTCTTGCCGTCGGCCTCGACGCCGAAGATGAAGTTCTCCAGGAGAGCCTTCTCCGCGGCGTTGGCGCGGTACGCGTGCAGGATGGCGAACTCGGCCATGGCCGCGTCGTAGATGACGTCGTCCAGGATCACCGCCTGCTCAGAGGCGCACACCATGCCGTTGTCGAACGCCTTCGACAGGACGACGTCGTTGACCGCTCGCTTGAGCTTCGCGGTCTTCTCGATGTACGCGGGAACGTTGCCCGCCCCGACGCCGAGCGCTGGCTTGCCGCACGAGTAGGCCGCGCGGACCATCGCGTTGCCGCCCGTCGCGAGGATGAGCGCGACGCCGGGGTGGTTCATGAGGGTGTTCGTCGCCGTGATCGACGGCGTCTCCACCCACTGGATGCAGTGCTCGGGCGCACCCGCTGCTACTGCGGCATCGCGGACCACGCGAGCGGCGGCGACGGACGAGGCCTGCGCGCTGGGGTGGAAGGCGAACACGATGGGGTTGCGCGTCTTCAGCGCGATGAGGGACTTGAAGATCGTCGTCGAGGTGGGGTTGGTCACCGGGGTGACGCCACAGATGACCCCGACGGGCTCCGCGATCTCGGTGATGCCGGTCAGCTCGTCGTGGCTGATGACGCCGACCGACTTGAGCGTGGACATCGAGTTGGTGACGTGCTCGCACGCGAAGATGTTCTTGACGGCCTTGTCCTCGAAGACGCCGCGGCTGGTCTCCTTGACCGCGAGGAGCGCGAGCTCCCCGTGCTTGTCCAGGGCGGCGACGGACGCCTTCTTCACCAGGTGGTCGACGTCGGCCTGCGTGAAGCGGGCGTACTCGTCGAGCGCTTTGCTGGCGTTCGCCACCAGCTGGTCGATCGCAGTGTCGGGCTTGGTCACGGTCACCGTTCAACTCCTAGTCGAGGCCGGTAGGGCCGCTTGCGACCCTCTGCCCACGACGCTACGGACCCGACATGCCCGATGAATGGGCCGAACGTCTCAGGTTCGGCTCACGCGGGTGAGCCATGACGACGACAGGCTCTCGTCCTCGAGGTCCAGCTCGCGCATCATCCGCCGCATGACCGCCTCGTCCAGGTCGCCGGAGTCCCGCCGGTCCATGAGCACCCCGCGCTGCGCGGCGACGATCTCCCGGCGCAGCCGCTGGGTCCGCAGGCCCTCCTCCGCGGTGGGGCGGTGTGGGAGGCCAGTGCCGTCCGGCTCGTCGGGCACCCGCTCGTCGGCGGAGTCCGGGTCGAGCAGTCCGGCCGCAGCGGTGGCCCGCGCGCGCCAGACGCCGGACAGCCGGTCGATGAGCTCGTCGGCGCGCTCTGCTCCGAGGTCCCGGCTCCAGTCGTCCCGCTGGCGCTCGAGCACGTCGTGCACCGCGTCGGCGGTGGCCACCCGGACCTCGGCCTCCTGCGCGGCGTCGCGGGCGGTCTCGTCCGCCGAGCCGACGCCCAGCCGCGTGATGACCCACGGCAGCGACAGCCCCTGGATCAGCAGGGTGCCGATGGCGACGGTGTAGGCGGCGAGCAGGAGGGTGGCCCGCTCGGGGAACGGTGCGCCCGCCGAGGTCACCGGGATCGCGGCCGCCGCCGCCAGCGTCACGACGCCGCGCATCCCGGCCCACGAGACCACGGCGGACTCGCGCGCGGACAGCGAGTCCTTGGGTGGTCGGTGGCTGCCGCGCAGGCGCAGGTGGTCGAACCGCGCGGTGCCGAAGATGTACACCGGCCGCACCAGGACGGCGACGAGCAGGACCACCAGCGAGACCAGCACGCCGTGACGCAGGCCCTGGTCGGACGCGATGACGTCCCGCACCACCCAGGGCAGCTGCATCCCGATGAGCGCGAAGGTGAACGCCTCGAGCAGGAGGTCCACCGTGGACCAGATGGGCTCCTCGTAGAGCCGCGTCGCGTACCCGGCGCGCGGGGACGTGTGGCCGAGGTACAGGCCGGCGGCGACGACGGCGAGCACCCCCGAGCCGGCGATCTCCTCGGCCGACCAGTACGCCGCGAACGGCGTCAGCAACCCGATCGCGGACGCGACCACCGGGTCGTCCAGCCGCAGCCGCACCGCGTGCACGACCCAGCCGATCACCAGGCCGACCGCCACCCCGACCCCCACCGCGAGCGCGAACGTGAGGACCCCGTCGGCGAGGGCCCAGGCGCCCGTGGCCACCCCGGCGAGGGCCACCTTGTAGAGCGTCAGCGAGGTGGCGTCGTTGATGAGGCTCTCACCCGAGAGCAGGGTCATCACGCGCCGGGGCAGACCCAGCCGCTTGCCGACGGCGGCCGCGGCGACGGCGTCCGGTGGTGCGACGACCGCGCCGAGCACGAGCGCGGCCGCGAACGGCACCGACGGCTCCAGCCACCAGAACACCAGCGCGACGGCGACCGCGCTGACCAGCACCAGCCCCACCCCCAGGCGGGTGATCGAGCTCAGCGACGACCGGAAATCGCGGTAGGAGCTGGACAGCGCGGCGGAGTACAGCAGCGGCGGGAGGACGAACTCGAGCAGGACGTGAGAGTCGATCTCGAACCGCGGCACGCCCGGCACGAACGACACCACGATGGCGACGGCGACGAGCACCAGCGGCGCCGGCCACCCCCGCCTGCGGCACACCGCCGTGACCGCGACAGCCCCGGCGACCAGCAGGAAGACGTGCACGTGCTGCACGGCGGGCCCCTCCCGTCACGACGGCTCGTGGTTCATCGCGACCCTACAAGCGCCGCCGCGGCGGGGCCCGCCACCGCACTGCCTCGGCCGCGGCGTCGGGCGACCCACGCCCGGAGGGAGGGCTGGCCGAGGAGCACCCCGACGAGCACCACCAGCACGCCCAGCACCTGCACCCCGGTGAGCCGCTCGCCGGCGTACAGGACCCCGAGCAGCACCCCGACGATCGGGTTGAGCAGGCCCAGGAGCCCGACCGTGCCGGCGGGCAGGTGCCGCAGCCCGGTGAACCAGGCGAGGTAGGCGACCGCCGTCGCGACGAACGAGACGTAGGCGAAGCCGAGGAGCGCGCGACCGTCGAGTGCAGGTGGTCCGCCCTCGACTACCACGGCGAACGGCAGGAGCACGAGGCCGCCGGCGACCAGCTGCCACGCGGTCGACGACACCACGTCGACGCCGGCGCTCCACCGCGTGGCCAGCACGAAGCCGAGGCTGGACATCAGCATCGCCGTGACCGAGGCCAGGACGCCCACGGCGCTCACCCCGGCGCCGCCCGGCAGGAGCATCGCCGCCACCCCGACGAGGCCCAGCGTGGCGCCGGCCAGGCCGAGCAACCGGGGCCGCTGCGCGAGCAGCGCCCAGGCGACGAGCATCATCGCGACCGGCGACGTGGCCATCACCGTGGAGGCGACGCTCGTCGGCAGGGCCTGCGCCGCGACGTAGACGAGGGCGAAGAACGCGCCCATGTTGAGCGTGCCGAGCACCGCGGACCGCCACCACCAGGACCCCTGGGGTTCCCGCCGTGCGACGACCAGGAGCAGGAGCCCGGCGGGCAGCGCGCGCAGCACCGATCCCCACAAAGGAGCGTCGAGCGGCAGGGCGTGGCGTGTCACGACGTACGTGGTGCCCCAGGCCACGGGTGCGAGCGCGGTGAGGAGCGACCAGCGCCACCGGGTATCTTCCATGGAAGACATAGTATCTTGCCTGGAAGGTAATGTCGTCCCCGTGACCGACCGACTCGACCTCATCCAGCAGGCGTGGGCGCGCGAGCGTCCTGACCTCGACGTCCGGCCGCAGGGCGTGATCGGCCGCCTGCACCGGGTGGCGGGTCACCTCACGGACGAGCTCGTCGCCGTCTACCGGGCGCACGGCCTGAGCGAGGGGGACTTCGACGTGCTCGCGACCCTGCGGCGTGCGGGCGCCCCCTTCGAGCGGACTCCCGGGGACCTGGCGGAGAACACCCTCGTCACGTCCGGCGGCATGACGAAGCGGATCGACCGGCTCGAACGCGCGGGGCTCGTCACCCGGCGACCGAGCGAGCAGGACGGTCGCGGGCGCGTCGTCGCCCTCAGCCCGCGCGGGGTGGAGGTCATCGACGCGGCCTTCGCCGCCCACATGGCCAACGAGCGGCGCCTGGTCGACGCGCTCGAGCCCGAGGACGTGGTGCAGCTCGAGCGCGTGCTGCGGCGGTGGCTCGCCCGGTTCGAGGAACCGGCGCCGGACGGGCGCTAGCGGACCGCCTCCTCGTACGCGCGCGGCAGGCGGGCGCGTCGGACGAGTGCGATCGTGCCGACAGCGAGCGGCGCGTTCACCAGCCCGGGCGCCCCCACCCAGAACGACTCCGTGAGCAGCGCGTACACGGCCCAGAGCGCGGCGTTGGCGAGCAGCAGGACCTGGGTCGAGACGGACACACCGCCGAGCCCGCTCGGGTCGTGGCGGAAGCGCCACACCCGGACGGCCTGGGGCCACCAGAGGACGAGCGACACGGCCGACGCCAGGAAGCCGACCAGCTCCACGAACAGGCTCACGGGCACCCCCGCGACCTGCTCGTCCGGCCCGTCGTCGTCGACACCCTGCGCTCCTCCGGTCAGTTCCTGCGCACCACCGTCGTGTGCACTGGGGACCGTTCGCCTCGGGGGATACCCCCAGGGCGCGGGAACGGAGGGTGAACCGGGATCAGGCGCACCCCCCAGGGGGAGGAGTCAGCGGCGCAGGACCGCGCGGGAGGCTCGCGACGTCACTCCCGCGCGAGCCACTCGTCGGCCAGCAGCGCGTACGCGTAGCCGTCCAGCCACCCCCGGGTCCGGTGCAGCGAGTCCCGGACGCTGTGCTCCTCGCGGCGCATCCCGAGCCGCTCCATGAGGCGCCAGGACGGCTCGTTCTCCGCGAAGCAGTACGCCCGCACGCGGCGCAGCCCGAGGTCCTCGAAGCTGATCCGGAGCAGCGCGGCGACCGCCTCCGTCGCGTAGCCGTGCCCGCCGTGCTCCGGGTCGAGCACCCAGCCCAGGGTCGCCTGCTGCGGACGCTCGACGTCGCCCTGCGCCCAGGAGTCCTCGACCTGGAGCATCAGGTCGCCGACGACCTGCCCGTCGAGCTCGATCACCAGCGTGACGGCGAGGCGATCGGGGTCCCGGAGCCGGTCGACGTAGGACTCGCGGTCGCCGACGTCGTGGCTGAGCCACTCGTCGACGCCCGGTCGCCGGCGGACCTGCCAGATGGCGTCGGCGTCGTCGGGCGTCGCCGGGCGCAGACAGAGGCGCGCGGTGCGCACGGGCCAGGGGACGGCGCTGAGGTCCTGGGGCACGACGCCATCCTGGCCCGCGGCACCCACACGCGCTCAGGGCGTCAGCGGCGCAGCACGCGTCGCGACAGGCGGTTGCCGATCGCCTGCGCCACCTGGACCAGCAGGATGATCACGATCACGGTGATCCACACGACGGCGTAGTTCCACCGCTTGTAGCCGTAGTCGAGGGCGAACGCCCCCAGCCCGCCGCCGTCGAGCGTGCCGGCCAGCGCGGACATGTCCACGATCGCCACGAAGACGAACGTGAACCCGAGGATCAGCGGGCCGAGCGCCTCGGGGACCACCAGGGTGCTCACGATGCGCCACCGGCTGGCGCCGGTCGCCCGCGCCGCCTCGATGATGCCGGGGTCGATCGCGACGAGGTTCTGCTCGACGATCCGGGACACGCCGAACGTCGCCGCGAACGACAGCGGCACGATCATCGCGGTGCTGCCCAGGCGCGTGCCGATCAGGCCGACGGTCACCGGCGCGATGACCATGAGCAGGATGAGGAACGGGATCGGCCGGAAGATGTTCACCAGCAGGTTGGCCACCCCGAACACGCCCCGGTTGGCCAGCAGCCCGCCGCGACGGGTGGTGTAGAGCGCGAGGCCGAGCGCGAGGCCGAGCAGCCCGCCGATGAGCAGGGTCGCCGACACCATGTAGAGCGTCTCGCCGAGCGCCTGGACCAGCTTGGGCCCGTGGAAGGACCAGTCGAACTCGTTGGCGGTGGGGAGCAGCGCGGGCACTGTCTCGGTCATCGTGCCTCCTCGATGGTGGTGACCTCACGGAGACGTCCGACGACCGTCTCGACGGCCTCGTCGGGCCCGTCGAGCGCGAGGGTCAGCGAGCCGAACGACTGGTCCTGGAGCGTGCCGATGCCGCCGTAGATGATCTCGAAGGTCACGCCGAGCGCGCCTGCGGAGGCGAGGATCGCACCCAGCCGGCTGCCGTCCGCGATGGTGGCGGTGACGATGCGGCCCTCGTGCGTCTGGCGCAGGCGTTCCAGGTTGGCGCCGCGCGGCCGGTCGTGGACCACCGTCGACACGAACCGCTGGGTGACCTCCGCCTGCGGCTGCGTGAAGATGTCGAACACCGTGCCGTGCTCCGCCACGCGGCCGTTCTCCAGCACCGCGACCCGGTCGGCGATGGCGCGGACCACCTCGAGCTCGTGCGTGATCACGACGATCGTGACGCCCAGCTCGGTGTTGACCTTGCGCAGCAGCCGCAGCACGTCCTGCGTGGTCTGCGGGTCGAGCGCGCTGGTGGACTCGTCGGCGAGCAGGATCTTGGGCGACGCCGCGAGCGCGCGGGCGATGCCCACGCGCTGCTTCTGACCGCCGGAGAGCTGGTCGGGGTACGAGTGCGCGCGGTCCAGGAGGCCCACGAAGTCGAGCAGCTCCGCGATCCGGCGGTCGCGGTCCGCCTTGGGCCAGCCGGCGACCTTGAGCGGGAACGCCACGTTGCCGGCCACCGTGCGGGAGGAGAAGAGGTTGAACTGCTGGAAGATCATGCCGATGTCGCGGCGCTTGAGCTCCAGCTGGCGCTCGCTGAGCGTCGCCACGTCGGAACCGTCCACGACCAGCTGCCCGGACGTGACCCGCTCGAGCCCGTTGATGAGACGCACCAGCGTGCTCTTGCCGGCGCCGGAGTAGCCGATGACGCCGAAGACCTCGCCGGCCTCGATGGACAGGTCGACGCCGTCGACGGCGCGGATGGGTCCCGACGGGGACTCGAACACCTTGCTGACGTCGCGGAACTCGATGATGGGGGACACGCACTGCCTCTCAGAGGGTGCGCCCGGGCAGGGACGGGTGCGGGGGTGTCCCTGCCCGGGCGGGGGATCAGCCGGCGGCCTTGAGGTTGGCCTGGGTGTCCTTCAGGACCTGCTGCAGCTTCGCCGCGTCGTAGCCCTCGACGATCACCGCGGTGCCGCCGGAGGACTCGACGACGGAGTCCGTGACGGTGACGTCGTGGTACAGCTCGACGATCCGCTGGTACACCGGGTTGTCCACGTCGTCCGGGCGGGCCGCGATGACGTTGATGTACGGCTGGGCGCCGGCCGAGGACGGGTCGTCCGCGTACACGTAGCCGTCGAGGTCGAAGCCGGCGTCGGAGGCGAAGTTGTTGTTGACGACGACGCCGGCGATGTCCGGGTCACCGATCAGCCCGGCGGTCTGCGAGGCCTCGACCGAGCGGACCACCACGGTGGACGCCGCGGTGTCGACATCGTCCGGGGTCGGGACCTTGGGCTCGCCGGTGAACGTGATGAGCCCCGCGCTCTCGAGCACGAACAGCGCACGCGCCTGGTTGGTGGCGTCGTTCGGGATCGCCACCTGCTCACCCTTGGTGAACTCGCTGACCTCCTCGTGCTTGTCCGAGTACAGCGGCAGCGGCACGATCAGCGTCGAGCCGATCGGCTGCAGGTCGTCGCCGGTGTTGTTGTTGTGGTCGGCCAGATACAGGATGTGCTGGAACGCGTTGAGGTCGATCTCGCCCTCGGTCAGCGCCGGGTTGGGCTGCGTGTACTCGGAGAAGCCGACGATCTCGAGGTCGATGTTCTCCTCGGCGGCGAGGTCCTTGAGGATCTCCCAGTGCGGCTGCGACACGTCGGTGGTGCCCAGCTTGACCACCGTGGCCGGGGTGGAGCCGCCCGAGGCGGCGGGCTCGTCGGACGAGCCGCGGGTGGCGAAGAAGACGACGGCGCCGACGATCACGAGGGCCACGACGACGATGCCGGCGATGAGGCCGGTGCGGTTGCCGCTGCTCTTCGGCGGGAGGACGGGGACGGACTCGGACATGGGTTCTCCTGGGGACGGGCCGTCACGGCGACGGCCGGGGGCTGTGTGCGGGGACGCCAGGCGCGGGTGATCGCGCGGGCGAGGGAGCGACAGGTGTGCCCCGGGGGGCACAGGGGGCTGTCAGCGGGTCAGTGCTGACAACAGGTCGGACAGGCACGCAGGCGCACGGCACACATGACGGCCGGCCCAGCGGGCTCAGCAGTCCGGGTGCGGGTCACGCGCGTGTCCATCGGTCGACCTCTCGTCGTGCGTCGGCTCGGAGCCGACGACCCCCCGTGCCTCGAACGGCCGGGGTGGGGGCGTCAAGACGCCCGGAGGCAGTGAAACCGACGCGCTCCGCGACTGTCAAATGTGTACCAGCACAGGTGAGATTCCCGTCACACGGGTGGGCCGTAGGGCCCTGGCGGTGCGTCCTGCGGAGGCTCAGATCCCGTGCGCGCGCGCCCAGGCCACGGCGTCGGCCCGCGTGGACACGCCCATCTTCCGGTACGCGCTGCGCAGCTGGGACTTCACGGTGTTGCGCGTGACCCACAGCCGCTCGGCAATGTCCTGCAGCGTGATGTCCTCGCGCAGGTGCGCCAGGACGACGCGCTCGCGGTTGGTCAGGGCGGCGACGCCCGTGGTGGGCGTCGGGGCGAAGTAGTGGCTCGTCACGGTCTACCTCCTGCGGCGTCGACGTCGGTCCGCTGGGGGAGGCGGTCCCGTCTGGCGTCGGTTCGTGTCGGCCCCCACTGGTCCTATCGGCATGGGACCCGCTCCGGGTGAGAAATTCTGGCGATCGGGTGGATCTGCACGTCACGACGGCCGCGCAGACGGCTCGCGCCGCCGTCGGGGTCGAGAGGGTGGGTGGCGTCACAGCCGGACCTCACGAGGAGTGCGCATGGAGTACCGCCAGCTGGGGAAGACCGGCCTGACCGTCTCGGAGATCGGGTACGGCGCCTGGGGCATCGGCGCCTCGGCGTGGATCGGAGCCCAGGAGGACGAGTCGGTGACGGCGCTGCACCGCGCCATCGAGCTGGGCGTCAGCTTCATCGACACCGCGCGTGGCTACGGCGAGAGCGAGCGGATCGTCGGGCGCGTCCTGCGGGACCACCCGGACGTGCTCGTCGCCACGAAGGTCCCGCCGAAGAACGGCATCTGGCCGGCACCCGACGGCCTGCACCCGGACGAGACGTTCCCCGGCGACCACATCCGCGCCAGTCTCGAGACCAGCCTGGCCGCCTCCGGGCTGGAGGCGTTCGACGTCCTGCAGTTCCACGTGTGGAGCGACGAGTGGGTGGGCAGGGGCGACTGGCTGGAGACCATCGCGGACCTGCGCCAGGAGGGCAAGATCCGGTTCTTCGGCGTCTCGATCAACGACTACCAGCCGGAGAACGCGCTCGGGCTCGTCCGCAGCGGCACGGTCGACACCGTGCAGGTGATCTACAACGCGTGGCACCAGCAGCCCGAGGAGCACCTGCTGCCCGCGTGCGCCGAGCACGGTGTCGGCGTCATCGTGCGCGTCGGGCTCGACGAGGGCGGGCTGACCGGGCGCATCACGGCGGACTCCACGTTCCCCGAGGGCGACTTCCGGAACAGGTACTTCGGCGGCGACCGGCCGGCGCAGGTCGAGCAGCGCGTGCGGGCGCTGGTCGACGACCTGGGCGTCAGCCCCGACGAGCTGCCCGACCTCGCCCTGCGCTACGTCCTCGACCAGCCCGCGGTGTCCACCGTGATCGCGGGCATGCGCACGGTGCGCAACGTCGAGCGCAACGCCACGACCAGCGACGGCCGCCGGCTGACCGACTCCCAGCGCGACGTCATCCGGCGCCACCGCTGGGAGCGGAACTTCTACCGGGCCCCGGACGCGTAGCGCGCAGCACCGCCTTCGCGGCCTCGATCACCAGGAAGACCAGCACGGCGATCCCGGCTGTGAGGAGCCAGCTGTGCAGCCCGATCGGGGTGGAGCCGAACCACGCGTTCATGAAGGGCGCGTACGTGAACACGAGCTGCAGCCCGAGGAGGGCCCCCGCGGAGACCCACAGGCTCGGGTTGCCGGTGAGCACCCGCGTGGTGAAGGCGGACGTGCTGAGCAGGCGGCAGTTCAGCAGGAAGGCGAGCTGGCCCAGGGCGAGCATCATGACCGCCGACGTCTGCGCCTCGGCGTAGTCACCGGTCCGCGCGCGCTCGAGCAGGTAGACGACCAGCGTCGCGGCGCCGAGGACCACCGAGGCGATCAGGACCACCGCGATGGCGCGCGACGAGAGCACCTGCTCGCCCGGCGACCGGGGCGGCCGCGCCATGATGCCGGGCTCGGCGGGCTCGCCGGCGAGCGTCAACGAGAGCGTGATCGCGGTGGCCAGGTTGATCCAGAGGATCTGCACGGGCGACAGCGGAAGGGCCAGCCCGGCCAGCACGGCCACCAGGATCACCAGCGACTGCGCGCCGTTGGTGGGCAGCAGGAACACGACGGCCTTGCGGATGTTGTCGTAGATCCGCCGGCCCTCCTCGACCGCGCGCTCGATGGTCGCGAAGTTGTCGTCGGCCAGGACGATGTCGGCGGCCTCCTTGGTGGCCTCCGTGCCCTTGATCCCCATCGCGACGCCGACGTCGGCCCGGGTGATCGAGGGGGCGTCGTTGACGCCGTCGCCGGTCATCGCCACGACCTCGCCGTGGAACTGCAGGGCGCGGACGATCCGGAGCTTGTGCTCGGGGGACGTGCGGGCGAAGACGTCGACGTCGCGCACCACCTCGCGCAGCTCCTCGTCGTCCATCGCCTGCAGGTCGGCACCGGTCAGGGCGCGGACCTTGCCGTGCTCCGGGGCGATGCCCAGCTCGCGGGCGATCGCCGTCGCGGTGCCGCGGTGGTCGCCGGTGATCATCTTCACGCGGATGCCGGCCGCGTGGGCCTCGGCGATCGCCGCGGTGGCCTCGGGGCGCGGAGGGTCGACGATGCCGACGACGCCGAGGAACGTCAGGCCGTCGTCGAGGTCGTCCAGGGCGATCTCGTGCACCCCGTCCGCCGGGCGGACGGTGGCAGCGAGCACCCGCAGGCCGAGGGCGGACAGGGCGTCGATCCGCTCGTCCCACGCGGCCCGGTCCAGCGGCCTGACGCCGCCGTCGGGCGCGAGCTCGGTGCCGGACCGGTCGAGCAGGCGGTCCGGGGCGCCGACCGCGTGCACCACTCGCCTCGCGCGCACGTCGTCCAGGGTCGCCGCGAACTTGTGCGCGGAGTCGAACGGCACCGCGCCGACCCGCGCGGTGCCGGCGGTGTCCACCCCGGCCTTCGCCGCCAGCACGTCGAGGGCGCCCTCGGTGGGCTGGCCGACGACGCGCCAGCCGTCCTCGGTCTGCTCGACGCGCGCGTCGTTGCACAGGGTGACCGCGAGCACGAGCGCCGCGAGGTCGGGGTGCGCGTCGAGCGTCGCCGTCGTGCCCTCGGCGGTGGCGACGCGGCCGACGGGGTCGTAGCCGGTGCCCTCCACGTCGTAGGTGCCCGCGGCCGTGACCACCGTGCGGGCGGTCATCTCGTTCTGGGTGAGCGTGCCGGTCTTGTCCGAGCAGATGGTGGTCGTCGAGCCCAGCGTCTCGACGGCCTCCATCCGCCGCGTGATCGCGCGGTGCCTGGCCATCTGCTGCACGCCGAGCGCGAGCGTGATCGTCACCAGGGCGGGCAGCCCCTCGGGCACCGCGGCGACCGCGAACCCGATGGCCGCGGAGATCAGTTCGTCGACACCCAGTCCGTGCACGAACCGGCCGACCAGCAGCATGACGACGGCGAGCACCCCGATCAGGACGGAGAGCTGCGTGCCCAGGTGAGCCAGCTGCCGGGCCAGCGGGGTGTCGATCGCGTCCTGCTCGGTGACCAGCGCGGAGATCCGGCCGATCTCGGTGCCGGACCCCGTCGCGACGACCACCCCCTCGCCGTTGCCGGCGGTCACGATCGTCCCGGAGAACAGCATCGACGTCCGGTCGCCGATCCCCGCGTCCGCCTCGTTGGCCTCGCTCGACTTGTTCGCCGCCACCGACTCCCCGGTCAGGGCGGACTCGTCGACCTGCAGCTGGGCCGACGTGAGCAACCGGACGTCGGCCGGCACCCGGTCCCCGCCGCGCACCCGGACGACGTCTCCGACCACGAGGCTCGCGGCGTCGACCACCCCCCAGTCGCCGTCGCGTCGCACCTGCGCGTCCAGCGACTGCATCCGGCGCAGCCCGGCGAGCGCCGACGCGGCTCGCCCCTCCTGGATGAACCCGATCAGGCCGGTCGCGACGATCACCACGACGATCACCGCGAAGTCGACCCAGTCCTGGGTGAGCGCCTTGAGCACCGCCGCCCCGATCAGGATGTAGATCAGGATGTCGGCGTACTGGCTCAGCAGGCGCCTCCAGACCGACTCCTGCGGCGGCTCGGGCAGCTCGTTGCGGCCGTCGCGCGCGACTCGTTCCTCGGCGTCGCGGCCGGTCAACCCGTCGGGCGAGCCGGCGACCGCCGCCAGCACCTCCTCGGCGGGGAGGGACCACGGTGCGGGCAGCACGTCGGCGCGTGAGTGGTCGGGCGCGGCGGTCGTCACGGGGTCATTCTTTCCCGTGGTTCGCCGCCGTGTGGGGTGAGAGCCGACGTCGGCGTGGACAAGGGACCTCCGGCCCTGCCGCGCGCGACGCCCCTGACCGACCATCAAGGAGGACCGCGCAGGTGCGCTGGTCGCTCGCGGGTGGGAGGACATCGTGACGCACGTACTGGTTGCCTACGGGACGTCCAGGGGAGGCACCCAAGGCCTCGCGGAGCTGATCGGCGACGACCTGCGCCGCCGCGGCCACGACCCGGTGGTCCGCCCGGCGGCCGAGGTCGCGGACCTGACGGACGTCGACGCGGTCATCGTCGCAGGCGCTCTCTACGCAGGTCGCTGGCACAAGGACGCGCGCCGGCTCGTCAAGCGGCAGGCCGACCGCCTCTCCACGCTGCCGGTGTGGCTCGTCGCGACGGGACCGCTCGACGGGACGGCGGAGACCAAGCAGATCCCGCCGGTCGCCCACATCAAGGACGCGGCCGCCACGATCGGCGCCCGGGGCGTGCAGACGTTCGGCGGCCGCCTCGAGCCCGACGCCAAGGGCTTCCCGGCGAGCACGATGGCCAAGACGCTGTCCGGAGACTGGCGGGACGCCGAGCACGTCGCCCGCTGGGTCGACGAGGTCGACAGCGAGCTCAGGTCGGCGAGCCCCCGCTAGACCCGCCTCACCGGAGCAGGACGTAGGAGAAGTCGTTGCCGTCGGTCGTGGTGTCGATGCCGACGAGCCGGCCGTTGATGGGCGAGACGTTGCCGACCCCCGCGGGGTACGGGGAGCGGAACACCTCGGTCCCGCTGGCCGGGTCGTAGGCGACCCGACCACCGACGGGCCAGGGGCACCCCTTCCCGCCCGCGAGGAGGATGGCGTCGTGACCACCGATCACGCGTGCTGCGCTCCCGGGGCCGCCCACGACCCGGCACCCCTGACGCTCGGAGTCCCCACGCTCGGGCGGGACGCGGCTGCGTCCCTGCGCGCCTCCGTCGTGGCCGACCTGGTCGACGTCCCCGGCGGTGGGTTCGTCATGGGTCACGACGGGCCTGACGGGTACCCCTCCGACGGCGAGGGTCCGGCCCACGTCGTCACGCTCCGACCGTTCCGGATGATGCGGACGGCCGTGACCACCGCCCAGTTCGCCGGCTTCGTCGAGGCGACGGGGTACCGCACGGAGGCCGAGGTCTACGGGTGGTCGTTCGTCTTCGCAGGCCTGCTTCCCGACGACTTCCCGCCGACCCGTGCTGTGGTCGGGACGCCGTGGTGGCGTCAGGTCGAGGGTGCGGACTGGAGGCATCCGGAGGGGCCGCACTCCGACGTCGGCGACCGTGCCGGACATCCCGTCGTCCACGTGAGCTGGTCGGACGCCTCCGCGTTCGCCTCGTGGGCCGGGCTCCGGCTGCCGACCGAGGCCGAGTGGGAGCGCGCGGCGCGGGGCGGTCGTGAGGGTGCGCACTACCCGTGGGGACACGAGCGGGAGCCCGGTGGCGAGCACCGGATGAACGTGTGGCAGGGGGAGTTCCCGGCGCGGAACACCCTCGAGGACGGCTATCTGGGCACGGCACCGGCGGCCGCGTTCGCGCCCAACGACTTCGGGCTGCACAACACCACGGGCAACGTCTGGGAGTGGTGCCAGGACTGGTTCGCCACGGACACGTACGGATCGTCGGCCGGCTCCGACCCGACGGGACCGGCCCAGGGCTCGGCGCGGGTCATGCGGGGCGGGTCGTACCTGTGCCACGAGTCGTACTGCTTCCGCTACCGCGTCGACTCGCGCAGCTCGAACGCCCCGGACTCGTCGGCCGGCAACGTCGGGTTCCGGTGCGTCGCGGACGCGGTCTCCTGGTGATGTCGGGGCGGGCGCCCCTAGTGTCGAGGAAGGCGGGCACACTGCCCGATTCCGGACGGAGGACCCGATGCGCCCCGACCACCACGCCCGCACCATGCTGCCCATCCCGGACCGGCCGTCGCCGACGCTGACGACGTACGACGCGAAGGATCCGGACACGGCGTTCCCGCCGATCGAGCCGCTCCTCCCGCCGCCGGGCGCACCGAACGTCGTCGTCGTCCTGCTCGACGACGTCGGCTTCGGCGCGTCGAGCGCGTTCGGCGGCCCGTGCAGCACGCCGACGGCGGAACGGCTGGCCAGCGGTGGGCTGCGCTTCAACCGCTTCCACACGACGGCGCTGTGCGCTCCGACGCGACAGGCGCTGCTGACGGGCCGCAACCACCACTCGGTGGGCATGGGCAGCATCACCGAGACGGCAACCTCGGCGCCGGGCAACAGCTCCGTGCGACCGAACACGAAGGCGCCGCTCGCCATGACGCTGAAGCTCAACGGGTACTCGACGGCGCAGTTCGGCAAGTGCCACGAGGTGCCCGTCTGGCAGTCGTCACCCATGGGGCCGTTCGACGCCTGGCCCTCGGGCGGCGGGGGGTTCGAGACCTTCTACGGCTTCATCGGTGGCGAGAACAACCAGTGGGACCCGGCGCTGTACGAGGGCACGACGCCGGTCGACCCGCCCGCGACGGCCGAGGAGGGCTACCACCTCACCGAGGACCTGGCCGACCGGGCGGTGGGCTGGATCCGGCAGCAGAAGGCCCTCATGCCGGACAAGCCGTTCTTCGTCTACTTCGCACCGGGTGCCACGCACGCCCCGCACCACGTGCCCACGGAGTGGGCGGACAAGTACGCGGGTGCCTTCGACGACGGCTGGGACGCGCAGCGTGAGCGGACGTTCGCCCGGCAGAAGGAGCTCGGGGTGATCCCGCAGGACGCGGAGCTCACTGCCCGGCACGACGAGATCCCCTCCTGGCACGACATGCCCGACGAGCTCAAGCCCGTGCTGGCCCGCCAGATGGAGGTCTACGCCGGGTTCCTCGAGCACGTCGACCACCACGTCGGCAGGATCGTCGACACCCTGGACGACCTCGGGATCCTCGACGACACCCTCGTCTACTACATCATCGGCGACAACGGCGCGTCGGCCGAGGGCACGCTCAACGGCGCGTTCAACGAGATGGCGAACTTCAACGGCATGGCTGCTCTGGAGACGCCCGAGTTCCTGGTCAGCAAGCTCGACGAGCTCGGTTCGCCGTCCTCGTACAACCATTACGCGGTGGGGTGGGCCTGGGCGATGAACTCGCCCCTGCAGTGGACCAAGCAGATCGCGTCGCACTGGGGCGGCACCCGCAACGGGACGATCGTGCACTGGCCGAGCGGGATCGCCGAGAAGGGCGGGCTGCGCTCCCAGTTCACCCACGTCATCGACATCGCCCCGACCGTCCTGGAGGCCGCCGGGCTGCCCGAGCCGGCGATGGTCAACGGCGTGCAGCAGTCGCCCATGGAGGGCACGAGCATGCTGTACACGTTCGACCATCAGGACAGCCCGGAACGCCACGACCTGCAGTACTTCGAGATGTTCGGCAACCGCGGGATCTACCACCGCGGGTGGAGCGCAGTCACCAAGCACCGCACGCCCTGGATCATGGTCGGCGGCACGGTGCCGGCGTTCGACGACGACGTGTGGGAGCTCTACGACGGCTCCGTCGACTTCAGCCAGGCCCACGACCTGGCCGCGGACCGCCCCGACCTGCTCGCGAAGCTCCAGCGCCTCTGGCTGATCGAGGCGACGAAGTACAACGTGCTGCCCATCGACGACCGCACGTCCGAGCGGCTGGAACCGTCGATGGCCGGGCGGCCGACGCTCCTGCGCGGCACGTCCCAGCTGTTCTTCGCCGGCATGGGCCGACTCTCGGAGAACAGCGTCGTGAGCATGAAGAACCGCTCCTACTCGATCACGGCCGAGGTCGAGGTCCCCGAGTCCGGTGTGCACGGTGTGCTCATCGCGCAGGGTGGGCGGTTCGGCGGCTGGAGCGTGTGGGTGGACCGGGGTCGCCTGACGTACACGTACAACGTCCTGGGGATCCAGGAGTTCACCGTCACCGCTGACGAACCGGTGCCGGCCGGCACGCACCAGCTGCGCATGGAGTTCGCGTACGACGGCGGCGGCCTGGCCAAGGGCGGCGACGTGACGCTGTACCACGACGGCACCGCCGTCGGTTCGGGGCGGGTGGGGGCGACGCAGCCGATGGTCTTCTCCGCCGACGAGACCACCGACATCGGGTACGAGTCCGGCACCTCGGTGAGCTCGGGCTACGACGCCCGGACCAGCCGCTTCACGGGGAAGATCCACTGGGTGCAGCTGGATGTCGGCACCGACGACCACGACCACTTCATCGACCCCGAGGAGCGGCTGCGCATCGCCATGGCCCGTCAGTAGCTCGCTGGTCTGCGGAGGAGTCCCGGTGCTCGAGGCGTTCCTGTGGGGTGCGGTCGGCGCATCGGCCCTGCTGGTCGGGGCGCTCTTCGCCTACCGCGCGTCGCCCGGCAAGCGGTTCGTCGCCGCCGTGATGGCGCTCGGCGCGGGCCTGCTCATCGGGTCCGTGGCGTTCGAGCTCGTCGACGAGGCCCTCGAGACCGCCGACGTGGGACTCGTCGGCCTCGCGACCCTGGTGGGCGCCGCCACGTTCACCGTGGGCGACTGGTTCCTCGAGCGTCGGGGCGGTGGCGACCGCAAGGACGCCGGCGGCGCGCAGGCGAGCGGGTCGCCTCTCGCGATTGTGTTCGGCTCGGTCCTCGACGGAATCCCGGAGTCGTTCGTGCTCGGTCTGACGGTGCTGGAGGGCCAGGTCAGCATCGCGCTGCTGGTCGGGATCCTGCTGAGCAACTTTCCCGAGGGCCTGGCCTCGTCGAGCGGGCTGCGCACCGCGGGCTGGTCGCTGCGCCGCGTGACCCGCATGTGGCTGGTCGTCATCGTGGTCGCGGCCGTGAGCGCGGCCGCGGGCTACGCACTGCTCGACCCGGCATCGGGCCGCACGGGTGCGATGGCCCAGGGGTTCGCCGCCGGTGCGCTGCTCGCGATGATCGCGGACACGATGCTTCCGGAAGCGTACGAGGTCGAGAAGGTCAGGACCGGGTCGCTCGTCGCCGTCGGGTTCGCCGTCTCGCTCATGCTCTCGGCTGTCTGACGGTCGTCGCCGCCGTCCGCCCGCGCGACGAGGGCCGTCGCGGTAGCGCGAGGACCGCAGATGGCCGCACGGCGTTGCCATTCCGTCCGCGCGCGCCGCTTCATCCGGTGGCGACGAAGGCGGCTGGACCCAGCAGCACCCACGGCCTCGGCTATGACTCGTGGGTGTCCAGAGCTCGTGAGCCGGCGAGCTCGCGTGCTGCGGACGGCGCCGCCTCACTGACGGCCGCGGCCAGGCGGGCCACCGCCTCGTCCAGCCGTGCGTCGACCAGGTTGCCGTACCCGACGACGAGCGCCGGTGGGCGGGCCGTGGTCCCCACGCGATAGCGACCAGCCGGCACCACGCGCACGTCGCGTCGCGCGGCCAGCCGGGCCACGCGGTCCTCGTCGGCTCCCGGCGGCAGCCCCAGCACGACGTGCAGTCCCGCGGCGAGCCCCGTCACGGGCAGGCTCGGCAGCCATCGCTCGAGCGCGGCGAGCAGAGCCGCCCGTCGGCGCCGGTACCGAGCGCGGGCCGAACGGAGGTGCCGGTCGTAACCCCCGTCGGTGAGCAGCGCGGCGCAGGAGAGCTGGTGCAGCGACGGGGGAGCGCTCGCGTCGACGTCGAGCCCTGCGCGCGCGGCGGGTACGTCGTCAGGAGGGACCAGCCACCCGATGCCGAGCCCCGGGGCGAGCGTCTTGCTCCACGAGCCCACCAGCGCCACGCGGTCGGGCGCGAGCGCGCGCAGAGCCGCCACGGGGCGGCGGTCGTAGCGGAACTCGGCGTCATAGTCGTCCTCGATGATCACTCCGTCGACGGAGCGGGCCCATCGGACGAGCGCCTCACGCCGCGCCGGGACGAGCGCGGCGCCGACAGGGAACTGGTGCGAGGGCGTCACCAGCGAGGCACGAGCCCCGGTGCGCTCGGCCGCCTGCACGAGCGCGTCGGTGTCCACCCCGTCCTCGTCGACCGGCACCGGCACAGGGTGCAAGCCGGCAGCCGCGGCGACGTCGCGCAGCCGCGGCCAGCTCGGGTCCTCGACGAGCACGGAGTCATGGCCCGCGGCGCGCAGGGATCGCGCCAGGCGCATCGTGCCGTCCGATGCGCCGTGCGTCACGACGACGGCGTCCGCATCGACGAGCACCGCACGCGTCACGGCCAGCCGATCGGCGAGCGCCTGCCGCAGCGAGGGCACACCGCGAGGGTCGGGCGCGACGAGGTCGCCAGGGGTCGCGGACGCGACGGCCGTGCGAACCGCCGAGACCCAGGCCGCGCGCGGCAGGTGGCGCAGGTCCGGCACACCCGGCCCGAGGTCGAACGCGGGCCGCGGACGGACCGCGCGGTCGGGAGCTCGGGTGGACGTGAGGGTAGGCCACGACGTGGACGCGACGCGCGTGCCCGCGCCCGTGCGAGCGTCCAGCACGCCCTCGGCCACGAGACCCCCGTACGCCTGCGTGACCACCCACCGCGAGACGCCGAGGTCGCGGGCCAGCGCTCTGCTCGGCGGCACCGGGTCGCCCGGGCGGAGCCGTCCCTCGCGGACCGCGGCGCGCAGCGAGCGCTCGAGCGCGACGTGAGCCGGCTGGCCGCCCTCGATGGTGACGAGCGCGTCACCGACCCAACGATTGGTCTGGTCGTCTGCCACAGGAATGGACCGTACTCCCGGTCCGCTGCACGCCTAACGTCGAACCCGTCACCAATGAGCGCACGAGGAGAACACCATGCAGCAGCGCACCATCGGCTCCGGCCCCACCTCCACCGACGTCAGCGTCCTGTGCCTCGGCACCATGCGCTTCGGCACGCACACCCCGCGCGAGGTGGCCTTCGAGGTCCTCGACCGCTTCGTGGACGCCGGCGGCACGTTCCTCGACACAGCGAACAACTACAACGCCTGGGACGCGGGCGGCCACGGGCACGAGAGCGAGGACGTGATCGGCGCCTGGCTGGCCTCGCGCGGGCTACGGGACCGCGTCCGCATCGCGACGAAGTGCGGCGCCGCCAAGAAGGACCCGGCGCTGCCCCTCTCGGGCACACCCCCGACCAACTACCAGGGCCTGGCCGCCGAGACCATCCAGCGCGAAGCCGCCACGAGCCTTCGCCACCTGGGCGTCGACCGGATCGACGTCCTGTATGGCCACGTGGACGACCGTGACACCGCCCTGGAGGAGACCGTCGGAGCCTTCGGCAAGCTCGTCGCCGACGGCGTGGTCGGCGTGCCGGGGATCTCCAACGTCACGACGTGGCGCGTCGTCGAGGCACGCGAGACCGCCGCCCGCCTGGGCGTCGAGCCGTACGGCCTCGTCCAGCAGCAGGGTGGCTACGTGTACCCGAGCCCGACTCCGTTCCGGTCCAACTGGGTGTCGGGCGACCTGCTCGACTACGCCGCGTCCACGGGTGTCGACGGCCGCCCGCCGCTCGCCGTGACCGTGTACTCGCCGCTGCACCAGGGTGCGTACACGCGCGCCGACAAGCCACTGTTCGGCGGCGCCGACCACCCGAGCAGCCGGCGTCGGGTCGAGGTGCTGCACGAGGTCGCGCGCGACACCGGCGCCACGGCGAACCAGGTCGCGCTCGCGTGGCTGCTCGGTGGGCCGACGCCCGTCATCCCGATCGTCGGCGCCCACTCGGTCGCGCAGCTTGACGAGTCGTTGGGCGCGCTCGACCTCGTGCTCGACGAGGAGCTGCGCACCCGGCTCGACGAGGCCTGACCAGCGTCGAACGAACTGAGGAACGGACTTGTCGTCGCCAACGACACGGGGAAGGGGGCGGGACGGCCGGTCCGGTCCCAGCCCGACCTCAGTGCCCTAGCGGCAGGTCGACCGCGTTCGTCGTCGATGTCGCGCCCCCGCCGCGCGCGGCCGTGACATCGAGGCGGCGCAGCACCAGCAGCGCGACTCCCGCGGACAGGAGCTCGCCCGCGGCCAGGCCGATCCAGGTGCCTGAGGGGCCGGTGTGGCCGAGGGCGAGCACGAGCGGGACCTTGACGAGAAGGAGGGTGCCGACCGAGAGGAAGTACGACGGTCGCGGTCGGCCGAGAGCCTGGAAGTACGCGGAGACCAGAGGTGTGACGCCGGCAGCGGCGAACCCGATCGCCAGGATGCGCAGAGCGTCGACTGACTCGGCGTGGACGGCGGCGTCGTCGACGAAGGCGGCGGTGATGGGCTCGGCGAGCAGCGCGACGGAGCCGGCGGCGACGGTGCTGTAGACGAGGGTGGCGCGCAGCGACAGGATCCGGGTGCGTCGGACGCGTGCGGCGAGCCGGCGACCGGCGTTGTACCCGACGATCGGCTGCATCCCCTGGCTGATACCGAGCTGAGGCATGGCGACGAACGTCTGGATGCGGGAGCAGATCGCGAACGCGGCGAGCGCGGAGAGCGCTGCGGTGGCGGTGGCCACCCGGGACAGCGTGGTGTTGACGACCACGACGAGCAGGGTGGCGCCGAAGCCGGCGAGGAACGAGGGGGCGCCGATGCCCACGAGGGTGCGGACCGTCGGAAGGTGGGGACGCAGGTCGGACCTGCGGATGCGGTACGGGCGCTGCCGCTGGGCGAAGAAGAACCACATGCTCATTGCGGCGGAGACGGCCTGCCCGCCGACCGTTCCCAGGGCGGCTCCACGGACGCCGAGGTCCAGCCCGAAGATCAGCAGCGGATCGAGGGTGATCTGGACGGCGACCGGGACGACCCACAGCATCGTGGCGAACCGCATCCGACCCTCGGCGCGCACCAGGCTGGAGAACCCGGTCGAGACGATCGCACCGGCCAGGATGACCACGGCGTAGTCGCGGGCGTAGCCAAGGGTCTCGCCGTGGGCGCCGAGCAGCCGCAGGAGCGGCTCGAGCCCGGTCAGCCCGACCACGGTGATCATGACGGCGGTGGCCCAGAACGCGGTGAAGGCGTTCCCAGCCGCGCGCGCGGCTGTGCTCGTGTCGCCGGCACCGAGATGTCGGGAGACGACCGAGGCTGCTCCGACGCCGAGGGCGGTCGAGACCGCGCCCAGCGCCAGGAGCAACGGCGCGACGAGGTTGACCGCCGCCATCGCGGTCGTCCCGACGCCGCGGGCGACGAACCAGGCGTTGGTCAGCGCGTAGATCCCGTAGACCCCGACCGCGATGGTGGTCTGGGTGCAGGCGTGCCACAGCAGCCGCCCCACGGGCCGTTCACCGAGGGCGGCGGCGTCGAGCGTGCGGGTGCTCACGGCTCGGTGAGCAGGCTCATCATCTGGCCGATCTTCTCGCGTGCCCAGTCGTACTGGGTGGGGGTCGTGTGTCCGCGGTAGACGGTCTCGATCGCCATGATCACGACCAGGTGCAGGCAGTACAGGCCACGGCGCGTCTGCTCCCTCGTCGTGAGCTGCTCCTGGCCGTAGCCGCGCATGAACGCGGTCGGGTCGCCGAAGTCGGACAGAAAGGTGCCTGCGAAGCCGGCCTCCATCAGCGGGTCCCCGTACAGGGCGCGTTCGTGGTCGATGATCGTGACGATCCTGCCGTCGCGGACCATGACGTTGGAGTCCCAGAGGTCCCACTCGACGAATCTCGGCTCGATCACGTCGTCGAGGACGTCGGCGTGCAGGGCGACCACCTTGCGGATCTCGTCGTAGTCCCGGCCGATGTCGACGTGGCGGGCCTCCCCGGCGGCCAGGACATCCTCGACGAGGCCGGTGAACACGACCCGCCACGACGGGTCACCCGGGCCGGCGAGCGGTCCGAACCAGCTCCCGCGGATCGAGTTCAGCTCGCGGTTGGCAGCGCCGAGCGCCTCGTTGTACGAGTCGCGCAGCTCGGTGCTCAGGCCGTCGGTGATGATGCCGAAGTTCTCGGCGTCGACGAACGGCATGAAGAAGTAGTCGGCGTCGACGAGCTCGTGGCTCAGGTCGGCGTGGTCGACCTGCGGGACCGGGACGTCGGTGCGTGCCGTGATCAGCGCCAGCGCGTCGAGCTCGATGCGCATCGCACCGCGCTCGGCGGGCATCACGGGCACGCCCCGCGGCGGCGCGATCTTCACGACCACGGCGCGGCCGTCGCGCAGCAGGATCCGGTACGCGACGTTGAACCAGCCGTGCCCCAGCTCCTCGAGCCAGGTGTCCGGCTCGCCGGTAGGCACCTGATCGGCGCCGTAGGCACGCTCGACCATCGCACGCAGCGTCGCGGGCGTCTGGCGGTTCTTCGTGATGCTCTCCATTGAGTCCTCGTCGTGGTGCGGCAGGGTGTCCGGCCCTGGGTTGCGCGCTCGTCGATCCCGACGTGTCCGGCCACCTTAGGTCCGGCGCGGGCGCGATCCTGCGCACCGACGAGGCGAGCGGGGACGGTGGGACGGCCGTGCGTCCAGCGCCGCCCAGCCCGGCCGACGCGTCAGCGCTCACCTCATCCAGCGATCGGGATGCGATCGAGGGCGCACTGACGTCGCAGGGCTCGCGGCCGGCGCGCTGGCGACACGGCCTGGCGTTCCTGCAGTTCAGATGGTGCCCGCGAAAGGACTCGAACCTTCGAAGTGGCCTATGAACTGAGATGAACCGAGCGGAAAGAATGTGCCTCTGACCTGCACCTTTGTCTACCTTTCGCCGGTGATAGTGTGAACCCCGTTGAACCAGATTTCGCCGACTTCTGGCACGTATCTGGCACGCCGGGGAGGGTCGAAAGGTGTCTCGACGTGACTTCGGGTCGGTCCGGAAGCTGCCTAGCGGCCGCTACCAGGCCCGCTATCAGGTGCCCGGAGCCGAGCAGTCGATCACCGCGCCGGACACCTTCGGAACGAAGGTTCAGGCGACCGCGTGGCTCGCCAAGCAGCGCGTCCTCATCGGCGAGGGCAAGGTCAACCCGAGCGCCGTCGTGACGACCTTCGGCGAGTTCGGCCGGCGTTGGCTCGAGCAACGCGACCTCAAGGAGTCGACCCGGACGCTCTACACCCGGCAGTTCGTCAAGTCGCTTGAGCCGACGTGGGGTGACGTCCGGTTGGTCGACATCAAGCCGGCGACCGTGAGCGAGTGGTACGGGACGCTTCTGCCCGATCGGCGCACCGAACGCGCTCACGTCTACGCGCTGTTCCGCACCATGCTGAATACCGCCTGGCGTCAGACGCTGATCGAGTCGAACCCGTGCCGCGTCGAGGGAGCAGGCTCCGTCCGCAGGCGTGCGAAGAACATCCGACCTGCTTCGCTCGCTGAGCTCGAGGCGCTCACCAGCGCCGTGGACGTTCAGTACCAGCCGATGATCCTTCTCGGCGCCTGGTGTGCGCTTCGCTTCGGGGAGGTCACGGAGCTGCGACGCGCTGATCTCGATCTCGACGCCGCGGTGGTCCGTGTGCGCCGGGGAGTGACTTGGCTGACGGGCGTGCCGGTGGTGGATACCCCCAAGACCGAGGCCGGTGCGCGCGACGTCGCCATCCCTCCCCACCTATTGCCGCTGCTCGCGGACCACATGCGAGAACGCGTTGGCGGCCGGCAAGACGCGTTGCTGTTCCCAGACTCGAAGAGCGTCAGGTTGCAACTTTCGCCGCACCGCTTTCGCGGCCCGTTCGCGAGGGCCAAGCTCGACGCCGGGCGACCAGACTTGTCGTTCCACGCTCTCCGCCATACCGGCGCGGTGCTCGCAGCTGCCTCCGGCGCCACGGTCGCAGAGTTGATGGCGAGGCTCGGCCACACGACGCCAGCGATGGCGATGCGCTATCAAGACGCTGCCGCCGATCGCGATCGCGTCATCGCCGACGCGCTGTCCCGACTGGCCAACGCCGGGTGACAAGGCGGGTCGGCGCCCGACACGCTTTCTCAGAGCGTCGACAGTCAGCGCCTCTTCTTGCGGCCGGAAATGCGGAGGCGCTCGGTGGCGATGTTGCGAGTTCGTCTGCCGTGGCCGTGGGCGGCGATGCTCGCCAAGACGGCTTCGTCGGAAGACTGTTCTGCCACACGATTCTGTAGCCAACGGGACCAATTGATGATCTCCGAGTCGCTGGGCACCAGTTCCCCAGACTGGAGATCCTCCAACGTTGTTAGGTCGCGGGCACGAGCGATCGGGATCTCGCGACGCTCCTCCGGGATCGCAGTGATCCAGATGGCGCGTTCTTCTCGGCTACACGTCCGGAAGCGCTCCAGCACGGCAGAGGTTGCGACGGAGGGGTCCGGCTCGATGTAGAGGGTGCGACGCAACAGATCGTGAGTCTCGGGTCGCTCCAACGCCCGCAGGTATGCCTCCCAACGGACGTGTTCGTCCTGCCAGTCCCGGACGTCCTCCATGTGCACGAGTGGTGCGAGCTCGTCCACGAGGGCCAGCAACTCAGTCGGGGCGGTCCGCGGGTACTCGGTCATCGTCCCTCCATCACCTAAGCGACCGAAGTACGTCGGCGCGCGCCGGAATGGCCCTGCCTGTCAACGTCGTCGTCGGCTCTTTCCAGCACAGAGTCACCCAGTGACGGGTTGATGCAATCGTGTCAGCTACCCACACCACGCCTGCGCCGCGCTCCGGTGCCCAGCTCGGTTCCCGAGGTCGCAATCGAACGAGCCAAGGGATGTCTGGTCCAAGTCGACTCCACACCGTCGCTCGGCCGATGGGCGTGCGGCGCACGGCTCGACCGCCGGGATCGAGCGACCAGCGCTGCCTGTTCATCCTTGTCTCCGGCGAACGCCGCCGGGCCGCAGCTGGCGCCGATCTCGCGCCGACGGCACGGTTGAAGTCGGCTAGGAGCGCGCCGAGGCGATCGTCATCGCCACGGACGGAGTCGATTGACGCGGACTCGAGAATCCCTGTGATCGATCCGCCGTCACGGCTGGTCGCCGGCCGCGGCGCCCGGAGCGACGTGTGTAGGCGCGGCAGTGCCTTCGCGTCCTTGGCTCTGAACTCGTACTGCAGGGACTTGTCCCGATAGTCCTCAAGCAATCTGAGGGTCACAGAGTCGACGCTGGCCTCTCCTGACAGCACCCATGCACGGGGTTCTGCTCTGAAGCCGTCGACGCCGTCGAGCCGGTCGAGCACGACCGCGCACATCGTCGAGTACCAGAGGCTGTCGACGCTGCTCGGCCAGTTGCGACTCACGCCGGTATCTCACCACGTCGCGGAGTGACGGCCGCGTAGCGGCGATGACAGGCGCTATTGAGACACGCAGTGCAAGACGAGTCGGAACTGTGATCGTTCGCCCGTCATCAGACAGCGCAGGAGAGACGCGAACTCGCATCGCTCGTGTACACACCGTCACGCCCGTCCGCTTTGGGGTGAGGGGGTGGGCGCGCGTTTGCGGCACTGGCCCGAACCGCAATGCAAGACGTCCCAACCGCCAGCCTCGACACCCCCACCTAGGCGGCTTTCGTGCACGCCCGTCCCTGGTGAACTCTCGCCTGCCCCAAAGGGCGCGCCGCGTCGTAGGTGTGTGCGGAGGTGCGCTGCGCCTTCTCGTGGAACGCCGTAGCGTGGACGGGATCTCGCTCTGCTTCGCGGCAGCAGACTTCGCCGTCCTAGACATGGTCGACTCCTCACGCGCTCCGTCGATCGTCGCCCGAGTACGACGCGTGCGCGAGACGGGAAACGGCAAGGCTCCAGTGCGGAGCCTCACGGGCCGATGACACGTGACGTGGACTGGGACGAGATCGGCAGGCTGACCCGCAGCGGCGACTGGGATGCGGTGCGCGCAGCCGCAGACGAGTCCTCCGTGGCTCGCGACATGGACGAGACGGCGCTTCAGCACGCCTTGGCTCGTACCCTGCTCGAGGCAGTCGAGCGAGCAGCGGCCGATGGGGACGTCGTCGCCCTGTACCTCGAGGTGGACGACGGCCGGACGGGGGTGTTCCTCGCCCACAGCTTCCTGCCCGACGACGACTGGCCGGCAGACTTCACGCACTGGGTCGACGGACCGGCGGTGCCGGGCGACGACGACGACCGCGAAGCGATCGGCTGCGTCACCTTTGCTGCGCTCGGCCGAGCCATCGCGAGTCTCCCTTCGCCGATCGAGTTCCCAATCGGCATGGGCCTGCACGACGGCGAGGTCCTCTATGCACCGTTGCCGCAGGGCGTCATGACGCCCGAGGACGTCCCGATGACGCGGGTGCCCGACGAGCCCTCGGGCTGGTACCACCTGCGGCCGGCCCGGACGGACTTGACGAAGCACGCCCGCGTCGCGAGCACCGACGAGCGCGCGCGTGCGTTCCAGGCGCACCTGGGGCTGTGGGCGAGCTATCACCGTCGCGAGCCGCTGCCCAACCCGCAAGGCAACCCGTTCGTCTTCCGCCTGGTGCGCGGGTCCTTCGACGACATCGTGCTCACCGACTCGGTCGGCTGGCTCTACTCGGACCGTCTTGTCGTCGCCCTGCGGGGGCTCGCCGGACCGAACGATCGGATCCTCTCCCAGGCGGTGCTGGTCGAGAGCGGCGACGGATCCGAGCAACATCTCTACCACGCGTGCCGGGCGAAGCATCTCGTCCGCTCTGTGGACCCCGGGGGTCGGACCGTGTTGCGGAGCAGCGACCTCGCGGGGGCGCGCGTCGTGGACGAGCTCACGCAGTACTACCGCTCCCCGGGCCTGGCGATGGTCTCCGACGACGTGCTGCGTGCCCTGTCGCGCGCCGGCGTCCTCGTCGGGCTCGCGGCCGTTCCGGTCACCACGGTCGACGACGACGAGCCGCTTTCCTAGATCGTCGAACGAAGTCGAATGCGACTACGTGCGGTGCGATCAGACGACGAGCACACCGAGGACGCACACGATGACCACTCGTCCTCGTGGGCGCATGTCCAGTTGCCCGCGGTCGTCGCGGGTCGCAGGTGCTGAATGCAGCAAACGCGGTAGGCGAGGAAGTGGCGCGGTCCAGTGAGGCTCCGGGGAAAGGTGGCGACTCGCGATGTCACGCAACCGGCTCATCGATCAATGGGAGAAGGACCTCCCAGGACTCACCGACGACGCGTTGCGTGATCGGGTGCGCGTTGCGGATGAGCACGCCGCCTCGGCGATCCGCCGAGGAGCTGGTCGGAACCCCAAGGCGGCCCGAATGTGGCGCGAGAAGGCTCGATCTGCGGAAGCCGAACTGGAGCGCCGCGGCCGACGCTAGGAAGGCGTGCCGCCCATCACAGCGCTCGCACGCCGGACCCACGTCTGATTTATCTGATTCGCATCGGGTTTCAGCTGGGTCTCGATGCCAGGGACGTTCGCTGCGAGGTTGCTGAGCTTGGCGTAGCCAAAGTTGCGAGAGTCGAAGGTCGGGTCGGTGTTGACGATGTAGTGACCAACGTTGGCGAGCAACGCCCAGCCGTCGTCCTTCGCTGCGGCATCCACGGCCGCCAGGATCATTTTGACCGGAACGGGCTGAACGGCCTCGGGTGCCGCGCCCGCGGTCGGCTTGGAGGGTTCGGGGGTCTGGGCATCGGTAGCGGTCGCCGCTGAGGACCCGTTCTGCGAGAGCATCGGCGCGGGCGAGTCTTGCTGGCCGGGTAGCACGTCGAGGTAGGTGAAGCGGTCGCACGCGTTGCGGAACGCCTCGGGTGTGTGGCGAGCTCCGATGCCGTAGACCGTCTTGCCCGACTCGCGCAGGCGCACCGCCAGGCGTGTGAAGTCGCTGTCGCTGGAGACCAGGTAGAACACGTCGAGGTTTCCGGAGTACAGCAGGTCCATCGCGTCGATGATCAACGCGGAGTCGGTCGCGTTCTTGCCGGCAACCCAGGCGAACTGCTGGATGGGCTGGATCGCGTGCCCGGGAAGTTCGGCCCGCCAGCCGGTCAAGTGTGGGCTCGTCCAGTCGCCGTACCCGCGCTTCACGCTGAGCGTGCCCTGTCTGGCGGCTTCGGCGAGGATCCCCTTGGCCCAGACGTGTCCGACGTTGTCGCAGTCGAGAAGTACGGCGACTCGAGACATCTGCGGCATGGTGGCCCTTCTGTGCTGTACCGGACGGGCGTCAGGTGGTGCCGATTCTGTCGGCTGGTGCAACCACCTGACCAGATCGCAGGAAACGTGTCTCGCAGCGCGGTGGCCGGCGGCGTCGCCGCACGCGTAGGTCGCCCAGACCTGCGCGAGAGGGCCGGAGACTCGCGGACCAGTGGCGCGACGTCGTTCTGGTCGAGAAGCGGCTCTGACCTCCCACTCGATGGTGTCGCAGGCGCCCCCGACTCACGAATCGGGGCGGGCCCCGAGGAACGGTGCCCTACGCGTCACTCCGTCGGCGGAGGCCTGGTGCACCGCCTTGACCGCTGGCGTGCGCTCGCCAACCGAGAAGCAACGTCGCGTCTTACGCGTTCTCTGGCGCACCTACTTCTAGGAGCCCTCGAACTCGAGCCGCTCCGGGGAGGCGGTGTCGTGTGCTCTCGATGCACAAGCTGACGGTGAGCGACGGGTACACGTACCTGACCAGGCACGTCGCTGCGGGCGACGCTGGGCTGTCCGCTGGTGAGTCGCTCACGGCCTACTACGAGCAGACCGGCAATCCCGCTGGGCGGTGGCTCGGCTCCGGTCTTCCTACGAACGGCGGTGGACAGCTGCGTTCGGGCACCGCGGTGACCGAACGCGCTATGACGGCGGTCTTCCGCGACGGGTGCGATCCAATGAGCCGCGAGCCGCTCGGGAAGCCGTATGCGCAGATCCGTCCGGGGGAGGGTCGGCACGCGGTTGCCGGGTACGACCTGACCGTCACCGCACCGAAGTCAGTCTCGGTGGTGTGGGGTCTCGCGGACGAGGAGACCCGGGCAACGATCTACGAAGCGCACACGGCTGCGCTCTCGTCGATGCTGAGGTTCGTCGAGCACTCGGTCATTCGAACCCGGGTCGGTGCCGCGGGCTGCCGACAGATCAAGACACGCGGGATGCTCGCTGCCGCGTTCGACCACTGGGACTCGCGCACCGGCGACCCGAACCTGCACACCCATGTCGTCGTCGCAAACAAGGTCCAGGGTGTCGACTGTGTCTGGCGATCCGTGGACGGGCGCACGCTGCACGCAGCGGTGGTGACGGTCTCGGAGCTGTACGACGCCCTTCTCGCGGACGAGGTCTCCCGGCGGGTTGGTGTCGCCTGGTCGCTGCGGGACCGCGGCGAGCGACGCAACCCCACGTTCGAGCTGGAAGGCGTGGGTGAGGATCTGCTGTCCGAGTTCTCGACCCGCTCCGAACAGATCCACTGCGCTGAGCAGCGCTGGGCTCAGGAGTTCACCGAGCAGCGCGGGAGGGCGCCATCGCGAACCGAGACGACCCGCGCGCGCCAGCACCTGACCCGCGAGACGCGCCCACCCAAGGTTGTTCGCCCGCTGCGTGACCTGCTGCTGGATTGGGGCAACCGGGCCCGGGCTCTGACCGGGCTCGAGCCGGTCGACCTGGCCGCTCGGGCGCTGACCGGCACTTACAGCCGGCCGTTGGCGGCGCGCGATGTTGGGCCCGAGGTCAGGGCGGCGATCGTTGCGCAGGTCCTCGAGGACGTCTCGACCCGTCGTTCGGTGTGGTCGACGTGGAACCTGGGCGCGGCCGCGTTGCGGTGTTCGAAGCCGCTGTGTCTTGCCACACCCGATGACCGACTCGAGCTGACCAACGACTTGGTAAAGATGGCGGGCGATGCGTGCTTACGCATCGACGACGACACCGACATGGGCCGACACCGGGTCGGCGAAGAGTGCTTCACGTCGGCGGAACTGCTCGAGGCGGAGCGAACCCTTCTCCACGCCGCCGAGACGGCCCTGCCACTCGGAGTCCCCGCGCTGGCCGATCGCCTTGCGGACCGAGAACTCAACGACCTCGCCGAGGACCAGCGGGAGGCCGCGAAAGCGGTGTTGCTCTCCGGCGCGGCCCTGGACGTCCTGGTGGGACCCGCCGGGTCCGGGAAGACCACGACCCTGGCCGCACTGGCGGACACCTGGCGACTGATGCGCGGCGACGTCGTCGGCCTCGCACCGTCAGCGAGCGCCGCAGCGACGCTCTCCGGGGCTCTCGAGTCGCGTTGTGAGACCACTGCGAAGTGGCTCTACGAGTCCACTGGTGATGGCGCGAGCCGGCGCGCCGTTCGGTACTGGACGGAGATGGCCGCCCTGGAGGACCCGGCCGCCAACGCGTGGGACAAGCGCGCGCGGCCAACGGACGATGCCACGCTCTTGCGGCGGACCAGGAGCAGTGGCGGTTCCGGCGGGGCCAGCTCGTGATCGTCGACGAGGCGTCGATGGCCGACACGCGCTCGCTAGCCGCTCTCATCGAGCAGGCGGGCCAAGCCGACGCGAAGGTGCTCCTGGTCGGGGACCACTGGCAACGCGGAGCGGTCGATGCGTGCGGCGCGTTCGGGATGCTCGCCCGCCGAGGACCGACGGCCGAGCTGCGCAGCCTGTGGCGGTTCAGCCAGCCGTGGGAAGCCCGCGCGACGCTCGAGCTGCGTCATGGCGACCCCGCCGCACTGGACGCGTACATCCGCCACGGTCGGGTGAGCCACGGTGCCCACGACGACATGCTCGAAGCGGCCCTTAGCGCAGCGGCAGCGGCCGAGGCGGACGGCCAGGTCGTCCTGCTCGCGGCCGCCGACCGGCGCACCGTCAACGAGCTCAACGCCCGGAACCGCGCCGAACGCGTCCGCAGCGGCACCGTTCACACCACCGGCATCGCGTTGAGCGACGGATTGACCGGCGGCGTCGGCGATCGCATCGTGACCCGTCGCAACAACCGGCGACTGCGCACCAGCGACGGCTTCGTCCGCAACGGCGACCTGTGGCAGATCACCGCCGTCCTGCCCGACGGGGGCCTCTGGGTCCAGCCCGCCGGCGCGGGTGGCGGGACGCTGCGCCTGCCGGCGGCGTACGTCACCGAGAGCGTTGAGCTCGGCTACGCGACCACCACCGCGCGTTCCCAAGGCGTGACGGTCGACGAGACCCACACGGTCGTCACCGCCGGGATGGGCCGCGAAGACCTCTACGTCGCCGTCACCCGCGGCCGACACGTCAACCGGCTCTACGTCGCCACCGACCGAACCGACCCGGACTGTCTCCCCGGGAACGAACCCGAGGGAGCTCGAGCACTCCTCGACCGGATCCTCGCGACCAGCCACACCGAGAAGTCCGCCACCGATACCTGGGCGGAACACCATCCCGAGAATCCGCGGCCACCGCGCTCTGTGATCCGACCCAGCCCTTCGATTCCGCCGTTGCGCCCTTCGATGACGCCGGCCAACTGGACGCCCCCGCCCAGCCCGGTTGCTTCCGGGCCGGTGTTGGAGCGGTGGTAACGCTCGATCAACCTCAACCGCGCCGCCCGGCGCTCGATCAAGGAGGAAGGATGTCCGCATCAACGAGAGAAGCCCAGCGACCGGAGTTCGTCTCCGTCGCGGAGGTTGCCGCAGAACTGCAGGTCACCGACCGATTCGTGCGCCGACTCATCGCTGACGGCGAGCTCCGGGCTGTGCGGGTCGGAAGTCGGCTCGTCAGGATCCGACGGGGCGATCTGGAGGCGATCCTGCGCCCCGTTGTCGGCCCGCGCGTGGATGCCCGATAGCCGGAATCGTGCCAGTTCTTCTGGCACGTATCTGGCACGAGACCCTGTCTGATGCTCTGACCTGCAGTGATATGTGCCCGCGAAAGGACTCGAACCTTCGACCTTCTGCTCCGGAGGCAGACGCTCTATCCACTGAGCTACGCGGGCCGGGCACCGGACCCGGGGGTCCATGCGGTGCACGACACTACCACCGCGGCTCACTCGCCCAGCAGCGCGGACAGGTACCGGGTGGTCTCGTCGGCGGCCTTGCCGTCATCGCCCGCGACGACGGCCTCCACCAGGGCGTCGTGGGCGTCGTGACCGTGGGTGTCGGTGACGAAGTTGAACCGGATGTTCTCGCCGATGGCGTCGAGGAGGTTCTCGTACAGGGTGGCCAGCACCGGGTTGGCGGCGGCGCGGACGATGGCGCGGTGGAGGTCGAGGTCCGTCGCGACCATCGCCTCGAGGTCTCCCGCGTGGTAGGCGGCTGCGCGCTCGTCGCGCCGCTTCAGCAGGCCGGTCGCGTCCGTGGCGGTGCGGCGACGGGCGGCGAGGCGGGCGGCCTCCACCTCGAGCGCTCGTCGGACCTCGACGACGTCGCGCTGCCGGGCGTCGCCGATCTGCCGGCCCATGCTGGCGGCGAGCTCGTAGCGGGAGACGACGAAGGTGCCAGATCCCTGGCGCCGCTCGAGCAGCCCGGCGTGCACCAGGGACTGCACGGCCTCGCGCACGGTGTTGCGGCCGACGCCGAGGAGGTCCACCAGGGCGGGCTCGGGCGGGATCCGTGCCCCGACCGGCCACTGCTCCGACTCGATCCTTCCGCGGAGCTCGTCCACCGCGGTGTCGATGAGTCCGGTCCGTCGCACCATCCGGTCAGGCTCCGTTCCCAGGCATGCGGTGCAGTCAACACCGGGGGATCGGCCGGCGCCATACCTCCAGCGGATGATCTGCGGGATGCCCGTTCCCGCTGCATGAGGGCTCTGTCCGGCTCGGTACCCTTCTCCGGTGACCCCCGCTCAGCTCTCCGAGGCCCTCCGGGCCGCCCTCGTGCACGCCGTCGACGACGGCACGTTCGCCCTCGACCCCGCCGCGATCCCCGCGACGGTGCACCTCGAGCGACCGCGGCAGCGCGAGCACGGCGACTGGGCCACCAACGTGGCGATGCAGCTGGCCAAGAAGGCCGGCACCAACCCGCGCGCGTTCGCCGAGGAGCTGGCCCGCCGGCTGGCGTCCACCGAGGGGGTCTCCGCCGTCGAGGTGGCCGGCCCCGGCTTCCTCAACATCCGGCTCGACGCGGCCGCGGCCGGCGAGCTGGCCCGGTCCGTCGTGGCGCAGGGCACGCAGTACGGGCAGAACGAGACGCTGGCGGGCGTCGCGCTCAACCTCGAGTTCGTGTCCGCCAACCCGACGGGTCCGCTGCACATCGGCGGCGTGCGCTGGGCGGCTGTCGGCGACAGCCTCGCGCGGGTGCTGCAGGCCTCCGGCGCGGCGGTGACGCGGGAGTACTACTTCAACGACCACGGCGCGCAGATCGACCGCTTCTCGCGCTCGCTGCTGGCCCGCGCCCTCGGCCAGGACGCACCCGAGGACGGCTACGGCGGCGCCTACATCACGGAGATCGCCGAGCAGGTGGTGGCCGACGCGCTCGCCGCGGGGGAGCCCGACCCGCGCACGCTGCCGACGGACGACGCCAACGAGGCCTTCCGGGCACGCGGCGTGGAGCTGATGTTCGCCGAGATCCGGCAGTCCCTGGAGAGCTTCGGCGTCGAGTTCGACGTGTACTTCCACGAGGACTCGCTGCACGAGTCGGGTGCCGTCGACCACGCGATCGCCCGCCTGCGCGAGCTCGGCCACATCTTCGAGGCGGACGGTGCCACCTGGCTGCGCACCACGACCTTCGGCGACGACCGGGACCGCGTGGTCATCCGGTCCAACGGCGAGGCCGCCTACATCGCGGGCGACATCGCGTACTACCTGGACAAGCGCGAGCGCGGCTTCGACCGGGTCGTCATCATGCTCGGCGCGGACCACCACGGGTACATCGGCCGGATGATGGCGATCTGCGCGGCGTTCGGGGACACCCCGGGCGTGAACCTGGAGATCCTCATCGGGCAGCTGGTCAACCTGGTGAAGAACGGCGCCCCGGTGCGGATGAGCAAGCGCGCCGGCACGGTGGTCACCATCGACGACCTGGTCGACGCGGTCGGCGTGGACGCGGCCCGGTACGCGCTGGCCCGCTCGTCGGCCGACTCGATGATCGACCTGGACCTCGACCTGCTGACGCGGGCGACCAACGAGAACCCCGTGTTCTACGTCCAGTACGCGGCGGCGCGCACGTTCCGCGTGGGGGTCAACGCCGCGGAGGCGGGCGTCCGCCGCGAGGACGGCTTCGACGCGTCGCTCCTCGACCACGAGAGCGAGTCGGTCCTCATCGGCCGGATCGCCGAGTTCCCGCGCGTGGTCGCCCAGGCGGCCGACCTGCGTGAGCCGCACCGCATCGCCCGGTACCTCGAGGAGCTCGCCGGCAGCTACCACAGGTGGTACGACGAGAAGCACCGCGTGGTCCCGTTCGGCGACGAGCCGGTCAGCGACGCGCACCGCACTCGCCTGTGGCTCAACGACGCCACCCGCCAGGTGCTGGCCAACGGGCTGGGGCTGCTCGGGGTCACCGCCCCGGAGCGGATGTGACCACCTTCATCCCCGGCGAGCCCTGGTCCACCGGGGTCGCGCGGGCGGCCGACGGCTCGGTCACGGTCGGGGGTGTCGGCGTGCGCACGCTCGCCGCGCAGCACGGCACCCCGGCCTACGTCCTCGACGAGGCGGACCTGCGGGCACGTGCCCGCGGCTACCGGCGCGCGTTCGAGACCGCGTTCGCGGAGATCGGTGCCGGCATCGACGTGTACTACGCGGGCAAGGCGTTCCTGTCCGTGGCGGTCGCGCGCTGGGTGCACGAGGAGGGCCTGCGCGTGGACACCGCGACGGGCGGCGAGCTGGCGGTGGCGCTGCGCGCGGGGGTCCCCGGCGCGCACCTCGGGCTGCACGGCAACAACAAGTCGGACGCGGAGATCGCGCGGGCGCTGGACGCGGGGGTCGGCCGGATCATCGTCGACTCGCTGGTGGAGATCGACCGGGTGGCCGACGCGGTCGCCGCCCGCGGGGGAGCGCCGGCGCCGGTGATGGTGCGCGTGACCACCGGGGTGCACGCGGGCGGCCACGAGTACATCTCGACGGCGCACGAGGACCAGAAGTTCGGCCTCTCGATCGCGTCGCCCGACGGGGACAGCCCGGCCATGCAGGGCCTCCTGAAGGTGCTGGCACGCCCGGAGCTGCGACTGCTGGGCCTCCACTCGCACATCGGCTCGCAGATCCTGGACCCCTCGGGGTTCGAGGTGGCGGCACGCGCGGTGCTGACCCTGCGGGCCCGGCTGGCCGAGCGGACGGGCGTGCTCGTCGACGAGGTCGACCTCGGCGGCGGCTACGGCATCGCGTACCTGCCCGGGGAGGTCGCCCTCGACCCGGACCGGATCGCCAAGGACATCGCGGGCTCCGTCGAGGCGTCCAACGCCGAGCTCGGCACCCCGCTGCCGCGGTTCTCCATCGAGCCGGGCCGCGCGATCGTCGGCCCTGCGGGTCTGACCCTCTACACGGTGGGCACGGTCAAGCCGGTCCGGCTCGACGACGGCCGCACCCGCACCTACGTGTCGGTCGACGGCGGGATGAGCGACAACCTCCGGCCGGCCCTGTACGGCGCGCGGTACCACGCGGAGGTCGTCGGCCGGCGGGGGAGTCTCGAGACGGTGCTGGCGCGGGTCGTCGGCAAGCACTGCGAGAGCGGCGACATCGTGGTGCACGAGGTGCAGCTCCCCGCCGACATCCGCGCGGGCGACCTGCTCGCCGTCGCGGCGACCGGTGCCTACGGCCGCTCGATGGCGTCCAACTACAACCACGTCCCGCGCCCGCCGGTGGTCGCCGTGGCGAAGGGGACCAGCCGCGTGCTGGTGCGCCGCGAGACCGAGGACGACCTCCTCGGGCTCGACCTCGGCTGAGCCGCCCACCGGTCGGACCTGCGGTCCGGGCGTCGGGACGCACCCCTATCCTGGGGGCGCTCTCGACCCATCCGACTGGAGGCCGTCCCGTGCCCTCGCCCGTGCCCGCCCATCCGCCCCTGCGCGTCGCCGTCCTCGGGTGCGGTGTCGTCGGCACGGAGGTGGTGCGGCTGCTCACGACGCAGGCGTCGGACCTGGCATCTCGCGTGGGCGCGCCCCTCGAGCTGGTCGGGGTCGCGGTGCGCGACGTCGAGGTCGCGCGTGACCCGGTGGTCGACCGCGCCCTGCTGACCGCCGACGCGGAGTCGCTCGTCGAGCGCGCCGACGTGGTGGTCGAGGTCATGGGCGGCATCGAGCCCGCGCGAAGCCTGCTGCTGCGGGCCATCGCCGGCGGCGCGTCCGTCGTGACCGCCAACAAGGCGCTGCTGGCCCAGGACGGACCCACGCTCTACGCGGCGGCCGACGAGGCCGGTGTGGACCTGTACTTCGAGGCGGCTGTCGCCGGAGCGATCCCGATCGTCCGCCCGGTGCGCGAGTCGCTCGCGGGTGACCGCGTGACGCGCGTGCTCGGCATCGTCAACGGCACCACCAACTACGTGCTCGACAAGATGGCCTCCGAGGGCCTCGACCTGGACCAGGCGGTCAAGGAGGCCCAGGCGCTCGGCTACGCGGAGGCGGACCCGACCGCCGACGTCGAGGGGTACGACGCCGCCGCGAAGGCCGCGATCCTCGCCTCGCTCGCGTTCCACACCCGCGTCTCCATCGACGACGTGTCCCGCGAGGGCATCACGTCGCTGACCGCCGACGACGTCCTGTGGGCCGAGCGCACCGGCTACGTGCTCAAGCTCCTCGCGATCGCCGAGCGCGGCACCGCCGACGGGGTCGACGGCGTGCAGGTCCGCGTGCACCCCGCGCTGGTGCCCGTCAGCCACCCGCTCGCCGGGGTCCGGGGCGCCTACAACGCGGTCTTCGTCGAGGCCGAGGCCGCGGGCGAGCTCATGTTCTACGGCCGCGGCGCCGGCGGCGAGCCCACGGCGTCCGCGGTGCTCGGGGACGTCGTCTCGGTCGCCCGCCACCGGGTGCTCGGCGGCAAGGGCCCGATCGAGTCGCGCTACGCCGAGCTGCCGGTCCTGCCCGCCGCCGCGGCGCGCACCCGCTACCAGGTGCGACTCGAGGTGGCCGACCGCCCGGGCGTGCTCGCGCAGGTGGCCACCGTCCTGGCCTCGCACGACGTGTCGATCGAGGCAGTGCGGCAGTCGCCGGCCTCCGAGACGCCCGAGGCCGACTTCGCGCGCCTGGTGATCACCACGCACGCCGCCCCCGAGCACGCGCTGCGCAGCACGGTCGACGCCATCGCCGGCCTCGACGTCGTGCGTCGTGTCGTGTCCGTCCTGCGAGTCGAGGGAGCCTGATGGCCCACCAGTGGCGCGGCGTCATCGCCGAGTACGCCGACCGCCTGCCCGCGCACGTCCAGGAGCGCATCATCACGCTGGGGGAGGGCGGCACGCCGCTCGTCCCCTCGCCGACGCTCTCGCAGCGCACCGGCGC
This sequence comes from Cellulomonas sp. Root137, assembly GCF_001426725.1. Classification (NCBI taxonomy): domain Bacteria; kingdom Bacillati; phylum Actinomycetota; class Actinomycetes; order Micrococcales; family Cellulomonadaceae; genus Cellulomonas; species Cellulomonas sp. Root137. Next base: position 405,332 of record NZ_LMFG01000004.1, read on the forward strand.
CGAGGTGTTCATCAAGGTCGAGGGCATGAACCCGACCGGGTCGTTCAAGGACCGCGGCATGACGACCGCGATGTCCGCTGCCGCCGGCCGGGGCGCCAAGGCGGTCGTGTGCGCGTCGACCGGCAACACGTCCGCGTCGGCGGCGGCCTACGCCACCCGCGCGGGCATGGTCTGCGCGGTGCTGGTGCCGGACGGCAAGATCGCCATGGGCAAGCTCAGCCAGGCGATCGCCCACGGAGCCACGCTGCTGCAGGTCGACGGCAACTTCGACGACTGCCTGATCGCCGCCCGCAAGCTCGCCGAGGCGTACCCGGTCGAGCTGGTGAACTCGGTGAACCCCGACCGCATCGAGGGCCAGAAGACGGGAGCGTTCGAGATCGTCGACGCCCTCGGGGACGCTCCTGACATCCACGTGCTCCCGGTCGGCAACGCCGGCAACATCACCGCGTACTGGAAGGGCTACCGCGAGTACGCGGGGCTCGACGCCGGCGCCGCGCACACCGCGGTCGCCTCGCGCACCCCGATCATGTGGGGCTTCCAGGCCGCCGGCGCCGCGCCCATCGTCAAGGGCCACCCGATCGACCAGCCCGAGACCATCGCCACGGCCATCCGGATCGGCAACCCGGCGTCCTGGCGGCAGGCCGAGGAGGCGCGGGACGTGTCCGGCGGGCTCATCGAGGCCGTCACCGACGAGCAGATCCTCGCCGCGCACCGCGTGCTCTCCGCCGAGGTCGGCATCTTCGTGGAGCCCGCCTCGGCGTCCGGCGTGGCGGGTCTGCTCATGCTCAGCGAGCAGGGTCGCGTCCCCGCCGGGGCGCGCATCGTCATCACGGTCACGGGACACGGCCTCAAGGACCCGCAGTGGGCGCTGCGCACACCGGACGGCAGCGACGTCGTCCCGGTGCGCATCTCGTCCGACGTGGTGTCCATCGCCACCGCCCTCGGCCTGGACTGAGGCCCCGCGATGCGCCTGGGTGCGGACCACGTCCGCGTCCGCGTCCCCGCCACCAGCGCCAACCTCGGTCCCGGTTTCGACGCGTTCGGCATCGCCCTCGGGCTGTACGACGAGCTCGAGGTCCGGGCGCTCGGCTCACCGGGCGTCAAGGTCGAGGTCACCGGCGAGGGTGCCGGTCAGGTGCCCGACGACGAGCAGCACCTGGTGGTCAGCTCGCTGCGGGCCGCCCTCGATCTCGTCGGTGCCTCGCAGGCGGGGCTGCATCTGGTCTGCCACAACCGCATCCCGCACGGCCGCGGGCTCGGCTCGTCCGCCGGGGCGGTCGTCGCGGGGATCGTCGCCGCCCGCGGGCTGATCGCGGAGCCGGGCGCCCTGTCCGACGACGTGGCGATCGACCTCGCCGCGCAGATCGAGGGGCACCCCGACAACGCGGCTCCGGCGGTGCTCGGCGGCGCGACGCTCGCGTGGCGCGACGGCCGGTTCCGCGCCATCGGCCTCGCGGTCCACGACGACCTGGCGCTGCTCGCGATCGTGCCGCCGAACCACCTGTCCACCAAGGCCGCCCGGGGCGTGCTGCCGGCGACCGTGCCGCACACGGATGCCGCGTTCCAGGCGGGCCGGGCCGCGCTGCTGGTCGAGGCGCTCGGGCGGCGTCCGGACCTGCTGCTCACCGCGACGCAGGACCGGCTGCACCAGGAGTACCGGCGTGCCGTGATGCCCGGCTCGCTCGCGCTCGTCGACGTGCTCCGGGCGCAGGGCGTGGCCGCGGTGGTGTCCGGCGCCGGGCCGACCGTGCTCGTGCTCGCGCGGCGCACGGGGACCGGGACGACCGACGCGGACGACGCCGTGAGCGCCGCGTTCGGCGGCGCCATGGGGGGCTGGCAGATCCTGCCGCTCCCCGTGGATCGCACCGGCGCGACCGTCCAGCGCGTGATCTGACGGGTGAAGTACACGCCGGTTGTTCACTCGGTCTGGTGGCGGTTCCGACAGTGATAGCATCGAAACGTTCCCTGGATCTCGTCCTCTGGTAACCCGTCGCACGTGACCGGTCGCCGCAGAATGAGTAGACGACCCGAGAACGATCCAGCCCACCGTGCGCAGACGTCGTCGTACGCAGCGCGTGTGTGGCTCCAGCACCGTCCAGGTCACCTCGACCGGACGTCGGCCGATCCCCGAACCATCGGGTCCCGGCCACTGACGAGGGGAAGGGTCCTTCGTGACAGACATCATCGAGCCCGCCGTGAGCAACTCCGGCGGGTCCGCCCGCAGCGCCGGCATCTCGGCGCTCCGCCTGCCCGAGCTGCAGGCCATGGCGTCCCAGCTGGGCGTCAAGGGCACGTCCAAGATGCGCAAGGGCGACCTCGTCCAGGCCATCGCGGACGCTCGTGGCGGCTCGCGCCCGCAGGCGCTCGAGCCGCGCCGTGACGTCAGCCGTGAGCAGAGCACGGCCGTGGCCGAGGAGCCGACGCGCAGCGCACGCGCACCCCGGACCGAGGCCCCCCAGCTCGACCTCGGCGGCGACACCGCCCCGGCACAGCAGGACCGCGGGAGCAGGGCACCCCGCGGTGACGCGCTCGCCGGCCTCGAGGCCGCGCTGGACGCCAAGCTCGCGCCGGTCGAGCAGCGGGACGACCGTGCCGCGCGTGCGGCCGACGCCGTCGGCGTGGTGACCGGTGAGCGGCGCTCGCGCCGGGCCGGCCGTGGAGCGGGCGCGCCGCAGGGCGACGAGGCCGACCGCGCGCCGAGCAACGGCCAGCAGGCCGACCGCCAGCAGGCCGACCGTGCGCAGCCGGACCGCCAGCAGACGGACCGCCAGCAGGGGGAGCGCCAGCAGGGCACCCAGCAGCGCGACGCCGCCCAGCGGGACGGCCGCCAGCAGGCGGGGAACGCGCCGCAGGCCGCCCCGCAGCAGGGCACCCAGCAGCGTCGCGAGGACGAGGACGGTCTCGACGAGCGCGGCGGCCGCCGCCGTCGCTCGCGCGACCGCTACCGCGACCGTGACCGTGACCGCAAGGGCCGCGGCACCCGTGGCCGTCCCGGTGCGGGCGAGCTCGCGGGCCTCGACGACATCGAGGTCAGCGAGGACGACGTCCTCCTGCCCGTCGCGGGCATCCTCGACCTGATGGACAGCTACGCGTTCGTCCGCACCACGGGCTACCTGCCCAGCGCGAACGACGTGTACGTGTCCCTCAACCAGGTCAAGCGGTACGGCCTGCGCCGCGGCGACGCGGTGACCGGCGCCGTGCGCCAGCCGCGCGAGGGCGAGCAGCCGCCGGCGCAGGGCAACCGGCCCAGCAAGTTCAACGCGCTGGTCCGCCTCGACTCGGTCAACGGCCTGGAGCCCGACGGCGCCCGCGTGCGCCCCGAGTTCAACAAGCTGACGCCGCTCTACCCGCAGGAGCGCCTGCGCCTGGAGAGCGAGCAGGGCAAGCTGTCGCCGCGCGTGATCGACATCGTCGCGCCCATCGGCAAGGGCCAGCGCGGCCTCATCGTCGCGCCCCCCAAGGCGGGCAAGACGATCATCATGCAGCAGATCGCCAACGCCATCACGACCAACAACCCCGAGGTCCACCTCATGGTCGTGCTCGTCGACGAGCGCCCCGAAGAGGTCACGGACATGGAGCGGACGGTCAAGGGTGAGGTCATCGCCTCGACCTTCGACCGCCCCGCCTCCGACCACACGATCGTCGCCGAGCTCGCCATCGAGCGCGCCAAGCGGCTGGTCGAGCTGGGTCAAGACGTCGTCGTGCTGCTCGACTCGCTCACGCGTCTGTCACGCGCCTACAACCTGGCCGCCCCGGCGTCCGGGCGGATCCTCTCGGGTGGTGTCGACGCCTCGGCGCTGTACCCGCCCAAGCGGTTCTTCGGTGCGGCCCGCAACATCGAGCACGGCGGCTCGCTGACCATCCTCGCCTCGGCGCTGGTGGAGACCGGTTCCAAGATGGACGAGGTCATCTTCGAGGAGTTCAAGGGCACCGGGAACATGGAGCTCCGGCTCTCCCGCGGCCTGGCCGACAAGCGCATCTTCCCGGCGGTCGACGTCAACGCGTCGGGCACCCGCCGCGAGGAGATCCTCATGCCGCACGACGAGCTGAAGATCATCTACAAGCTCCGCCGCGTGATGGGCGCGCTCGACCAGACGCAGGCCATCGAGCTGCTCATCGGCAAGCTCAAGGAGACCAGGTCGAACGTCGAGTTCCTGCTCCAGGTGCAGAAGACGACCCCCGGCAACGACTGACCGTCCCGCGTCGTGCCGACGGCCCCGCCTCCCGTGCCGGAGGCGGGGCCGTCGCGTTCGAGAAGGAGACTGCGGTGCACCGCGTGGAGTACTCGGACGTGCGGGAGCGTGGGCGACGTCCGCCGCGAGAGACGACCGGGCACGCGGAAGGCAGTCACGCGTGAAGCTGCGTCTGACGAGGCTCCTTGTGCGCGCTGGCTGCCGTGATCACCGGCGATGCGGCGCTGCGGGGCCAGGTCCAGGCCAGCCGAAGGATCACGGCGAGCAGGACCACCTCCAGGACGACGGCGAGCCCGTAGTAGTACGTCCAGGACTCGCCCACCGCGTTGAACATCGCGAAAGGGACCTGGACCGATGCCACGACGAGGTTCGTGATCCGGCTCGCGCGGGCCGGCAGCATGGCGGACAGCACCACCATCAGGATCGGGATGGCCATGAGGATGAGGAATGCGGTCAATAACGTCTGGGTGATGTCGAACTCGAAGACGACGCCGACCAGGATGTCGTCGACCTTGCCGGGCACGAAGAAGCCCAGGATGTCCACGTAGGCGTACAGGAACATGAAGCTCGTCCACGCTGCGACGAGTTTCGCTCTCACGGGCAGGCGCGAGTCGTCCAGCGTGGTCGTGGTGTCTTGGCGAGTGCTCATCTGGGTGCTCCGTCGTCTGGGTGAGGTGTGGCTCCTTCACCATCGCGGACCCTCGTGCTGGGCACACCAGCCTCAGAGCCTGACCCGGACTGGCCGTTCGCTCAGTGGCCCTCTTGTGCTTTCGGCTGATTCGCCGCTCACCTCGCATCTCTAGGCTGACCGGATGGTCACCAACGTCCTGCGCGTGCTGTGGGCCGAACCTCGACCGGCGAACCCTCCCGCCCGGGTCTCCCGGGACTGGGCGCTCATCGCCGTGCTGACGGTCTGGTCCGTGGCCGAGGCGGCGCTCCGTGACGTCCTGGCCCCGCTCCCGCTGGTGCTCCTCGCCGTGCTCGCGGTCGTGGCGCCCCTGCTCTGGCGACGCACTCACCCGCTCGGGGCGGTCGTGGTCTCCTTCGGCACGTTGACGATGGTCGACGCGGTGAGGATCTTCTCGGGCTCGGAAGGCGGTCTGCTGGCGAGCACCTCGGCGGCGCTGGTCCTGGCCTACTCCCTGTTCCGGTGGGGAGCTGGTCGCGAGGCGGTGATCGGCCTCGGAGTCATCCTTGTCTGGCTGGCCGTCACCAACGTGGCAGACCCGACCAGCCTGGCGGATGCGGTGGGCGCCTACGCCTTCTTCTTGTTCTCCGCGGCGCTCGGCGCTGCCATCCGCTACCACGCGAGCGCCCGCATCCGCGACATCGACGAAGCCAAGGCCCGCGAGCGCGAGCAGATCGCTCGCGAGCTCCACGACACCGTTGCGCACCACGTCTCCGGCATCGCCATCCAGGCTCAGGCGGGACGTGCCGTAGCTGCCTCGGACCCCGAGCGTGCCGTCGAAGCCCTGGTCATCATCGAGGACGCCGCCACCCAGACGCTCCTCGAGATGCGCACCATGGTGGGCGTCCTGCGCGCCCCGCAGGATGCGGAGTTCGCGCCGCAGCCCGGGGTGGCCGACCTCGAGCGGCTGACCGGCGGTCTCGAGGCGCGTCCTCACGTCCAGGTGACGCTCTCCGGGGAGCTCAAGGACCTCAGCCCGGCCGTCGGGGCCGCGATCTACCGCCTGGCCCAGGAGTCGGTCACGAACGCTCGCAGGCACGCCCGCCACGCGACGCGGGTCACCGTGGTTGTCGTCGGTGACGCCGAGGGCGTGCTGCTGACCGTCGACGACGACGGTGCGCCCAGCACGGCCGACGGGGGCACCGCGGGATACGGCCTCGTGGGAATGCAGGAACGCACCACACTGCTCGGCGGGACGTTCTACGCAGGCCCGACCGCCGACCGTGGCTGGCGGGTCCGAGCAACGCTGCCCCGCACCGGGACCGCACGATGAGCATCCGGGTACTGATCGCCGACGACCAGCACATCGTCCGCACCGGTCTGACGATGCTGCTCGACGCCCAACCCGACATCGAGGTGGTCGGCGCGGCCGCTGACGGCCGCGAGGCAGTGCACCTGGCGCTCCAGCTCCGCCCGGACGTCGGCCTGTTCGACGTCCGGATGCCGCTGATGGACGGCATCGAAGCCACCCGTCACCTTGCCGGGCCCCACGTCACCGACCCTCTGCCCATCGTGGTGATCACCACCTTCGATCTCGACGAGTACGTCCACGAGGCACTCAAGGCCGGCGCCCGCGGGTTCTTGCTCAAGGACGCCGGACCCGCGCTGCTGACCCAGGCGATCCGCGCCGCGGCTGACGGGGATGCGCTCATCGCACCCAGCGTGACCGTCCGCCTGCTCGCGGTGTTCGCGCACTCACAGACCGGACCTGCACGGCAGCCCCTCGAGCCGCTCACGGCCCGTGAGGAGGAGGTGCTGATCCCGGTGGCGCAGGGCCGCACCAACGACGAGATCGCGACCGAGCTGTACATCAGCACGAGCACCGTGAAGGCCCACCTGGCCAGCCTCATGAGGAAGCTCGGCGCCCGCAACCGCGTGGAGCTCGCCATGTGGGCTCATGCGAGCCGCCGCATCCAGGACTCGGAGAGTGGTGGTCTCTCTGGGCCTTGAGACGACCCCCGGCCCCGACTGACCCGCTGACGGACGACCACGGCCCCGCCCTCCGCACGGAGGCGGGGCCGTCGTCGTCCCGCTACCGTGCACTCGTCCGCACTGGCGCGAGTCCGGGGAGTCGTTCGATGGCGAAGTCGTGGAGCACACCACCCCGGGAGGCCCTCCGGGTCCGGTCCGGGTTCGACCTGGCCACGGCCGACCTGGCCGCGACCCCCGGCTGGGAGCACGGCGAGGCGGCGGCCGAGAAGCGGCTCCTGAAGGACGGGGAGCACCTCAGCGAGGAGCAGGAGCGGCTGTTCGCGGACGGCCGCTCGGGCGGGACGCGCTCGGTCCTGCTGGTGCTGCAGGGGATGGACACCTCGGGCAAGGGCGGGATCGTGCGGCACGTCCTGGGCATGGTGGACCCGCAGGGGGTGCAGCTGCGCTCGTTCGGGGTGCCGACCGAGAAGGAGCGGTCGCAGCACTACCTCCAGCGGATCCGTGAGGCGCTGCCGGCGCCCGGGCGCATCGGGGTGTTCGACCGGTCGCACTACGAGGACGTGCTGGTGGTCCGCGTCAACGAGCTGGTGCCGCAGGAGGTCTGGGAGCCGCGGTACGACGAGATCAACGCGTTCGAGCGCGAGGTCGTCGACGCCGGGACCGCGATCGTCAAGGTGGCCCTGCTCGTCTCGCCGCAGGAGCAGAAGGCCCGGCTGCGCGAGCGGCTGGAGCGCCCCGACAAGTACTGGAAGTTCAACCCGGGCGACATCGACGAGCGCGCGAAGTGGCCCCTCTACCAAGAGGCGTACCGCGCGGTCCTGGACCGGACGAACACCGAGCACGCGCCCTGGTACGCGGTGCCGGCGGACAACAAGTGGTACGCGCAGCTGGCAGTCGGACGGCTGCTGCGGGACACGCTCGAGGACCTGCACCTGGAGTGGCCGGCGGCGGACTTCGACATCGAGGCCGAGAAGGCGCGGCTGGACGCGCAGACGCTCTGAGCGCTCCGGCGGGATGATTTCGGGCCTCGTCGCTGTTCTGGCACAATGGTTCGCTGGTCTGCGGTTCACCGGCGCCAGTCGCGCGTCCGGACCCGGAGACACCCACCCAAGGAGATAGTTCTGTGAAGGCTGACATCCACCCCGAGTACGTCCTGACCGAGGTCACCTGCACCTGTGGCAGCACCTTCGTCACGCGCTCGACGGTCACCAGCGGCAAGATCCACGCCGACGTCTGCAGCGCCTGCCACCCGTTCTACACGGGCAAGCAGAAGATCCTCGACACCGGCGGCCGCGTGGCCCGGTTCGAGGCGCGGTACGGCAAGAAGGCCGCCAACTAGCAACCCCGCAGCGCCGGTGCCCGGCGCGGACGACCGCCCTCCATGGCGGTGTCCGCGTGGGCACCGGCGCTGTGTCGTTGTCGGAGCCGATCGATCCACCTGAGGGACACCGCATGAGCGAGGCATTCGCCGCCGCCGAACCGCTGCTCGCCGAGCACGCGCAGATCGAGGCGCAGCTGGCCGACCCCGCCGTGCACGCGGACGCCGCGCACGCGCGCAAGCTGGGCCGCCGGTACGCCGAGCTGGGCCGGGTCGCGCAGGCCTACACGGCCTGGAAGGCCGCGTCCGACGACGCCGAGGCCGCCGCCGAGCTGGCCGAGGTCGACGAGAGCTTCGCCGCCGAGCTGCCGAGCCTCCAGCAGGCCGCCGACGCCGCGTCCGCCCGGCTGCGCGAGGTGCTCATCCCGCGCGACCCCGACGACTCCCGCGACGTCATCCTCGAGGTCAAGGCGGGGGAGGGCGGCGAGGAGTCGGCGCTGTTCGCCGCCGACCTGCTGCGGATGTACACCCGGTACGCCGAGAAGATGGGCTGGGCGACGCAGCTGCTGGGCGCCACCGAGTCGGACCTGGGCGGCTACAAGGACGCGCAGCTGGCCATCAAGGCGCGCGGCACGGTGGCGCCCGAGGACGGCGTCTGGGCGCACCTGAAGTACGAGGGCGGTGTGCACCGCGTCCAGCGGGTGCCCGTCACGGAGTCGCAGGGCCGGATCCACACCTCTGCCGCGGGCGTCCTGGTGTTCCCCGAGGCCGAGGACGAGGCCGAGGTGGCGATCGACGCCAACGACCTGCGCATCGACGTCTACCGGTCGTCGGGCCCCGGGGGGCAGTCGGTCAACACCACCGACTCCGCCGTCCGCATCACGCACCTGCCGACGGGGATCGTCGTGTCGATGCAGAACGAGAAGTCGCAGCTGCAGAACCGCGAGGCCGGCATGCGCGTGCTGCGCGCCCGCATCCTGGCCGCCCGGCAGGAGGAGGCCGCCGCCGCCGCGAGCGTGGCCCGCCGGTCCCAGGTGCGCACCGTCGACCGCTCGGAGCGCATCCGGACGTACAACTTCCCGGAGAACCGGATCGCCGACCACCGCACGGGGTACAAGGCCTACAACCTCGACGCGGTGCTCGGCGGGGAGCTGGCGCCGGTCGTGCAGTCCGCGATCGACGCCGACGAGGCAGCGCGGCTGGCCGCGGCGGGGGAGGCATGACCGCCCCGGACCTGCGCGCGCTGGTGGAGGGGGCGACGAGCATCCTCCTCGACGCCGGCGTGCCCTCGCCGCGCCACGACGCCACCGCGCTGGCCGCCCACGTGCTGGGCCTGGACCGGCTCGAGCTGGTTCTTCCGCCGCCGGTGCCGGACGGGTTCGCGGAGCAGTTCGCCGAGCTGGTCGAGCGGCGACGGAAGCGTGAGCCGCTGCAGCACCTCGTCGGCACCACGGGCTTCCGGTACCTGACCCTCCTGGTCGAGCCCGGGGTGTTCGTCCCGCGGCCCGAGACCGAGGTGGTGGCGCAGGTGGCGATCGACGAGGCCGCGCGGCTGACCGACCCGCTCGTCGTGGACCTGTGCTGCGGCGCCGGGGGGATCGCGCTGTCCGTCGCGACCGAGGTCCGCGCCGCCCGCGTGGTGGCCGTCGACCTGTCGCCGGAGGCCGTGGACCTGACCCGGCGCAACGCCGTCGCGGTCGGCGCGGACGTCCGGGTCGAGCACGGCGACGTCGCCGACCCGACGCTGCTGAGCGAGCTCGACGGCACGGTCGACGTCCTCGTCGCCAACCCGCCGTACATCCCGCCCGACGCCGAACCGGTGGACCCCGAGGTGCGCGACCACGACCCCGACCTCGCCCTGTACGGCGGTGGCCTGGACGGGCTGGACGTCCCGCGCGAGGTCCTGCGCGCCGCCGCTCGCCTGCTCGTCCCCGGCGGCCTCCTCGTGATGGAGCACGCCGAGGTGCAGGACGCCGCCGCTCGCGAGGCGGCCCTGGCCACGAGGGCGTTCGTCGACGTGGAGTCCCGTCCGGACCTGACCGGTCGGCCGCGGATGCTCGTCGCTCGGCGAGCCGCTCAGCCGCACGTGACAGACTCGGCGCCGTGAACGACCGGATCACCCCCGCGAGCGACCCGACCACCTGGGGCCCGGCGCTCGACGAGGCGGTCAACGTCCTGTCCCGCGGGGGCCTCGTCGTGCTGCCGACGGACACCGTCTACGGGATCGCCGCCGACGCCTTCACCCCGCCCGCCGTCCAGGCGCTCCTCGACGCCAAGGGCCGTGGCCGGCAGATGCCGCCGCCCGTGCTGATCCCCGACGTGCGCACGCTCGACGGCCTGGCCACGGACGTGCCGGTGGGTGCCCGCGCGCTGGCCGAGGTGTTCTGGCCTGGCGGTCTCACCCTCATCGTCCGCGCGCAGCCGTCGCTCGCGTGGGACCTGGGGGAGACGCGCGGCACCGTCGCGCTCCGGGTGCCGGACCACGAGACCGCGCTGGCCCTGCTGCGCCGCACCGGCCCGCTGGCGGTCTCCAGTGCCAACACGACCGGATCGCCCGCCGCCGTCACCGCGCAGGCCGCGTACGACCAGCTCGGCGACTCCGTGGCCGTCTACCTGGACGCGGGCGACGCGCCCGGCCAGGTGGCGTCGAGCATCGTCGACGCCACGGGAGCCACGCTGCGGCTCGTGCGCGTCGGCGCCCTGAGTCTCGAGCAGCTGAACGAGGTCACCCCGGTCGAGGGGCCCACCGCGTGAGGGTCTACCTGCTCGCGCTGCTGATCGCCGCCACGGTGGCCTACCTCATGACCCCGCTGGCCCGCTGGTGCGCGCTGCGCTGGGGGGCGATCACCGCGGTCCGGGACCGGGACGTGCACGCCATCCCGACGCCCCGGCTGGGCGGCATGGCGATGTTCGCGGGGATGCTCGTCGCGATCCTCATGGTCAGCTCGCTGCCCTTCCTCTCGGGGGTCTACGACAACATCCGGCCCCTGGTCGGCATCATGGGCGGCGCCGCGATCGTGTGCGCGCTCGGGATCGCCGACGACATCTGGGACCTCGACTGGCTCACCAAGCTCATGGGCCAGGTGCTGGCCGGCGGGTTCCTCGCGTGGCAGGGCGTGCTGCTCTACCAGCTGCCTACGGCGGGCATGCCGATCCTCGGGTCCACCCGGATGGCCACGTTCCTCACGGTGCTCACCGTCGTCATCGCCATGAACGCGGTGAACTTCGTCGACGGGCTCGACGGGCTCGCCGCGGGGGTGCTCGCGATCGGCGGCACCGCGTTCTTCCTCTACGCCTACCTGCTCACCGCCGGCGCCAACCCCGGCGCCTACGCCAACGCCAACCTGGCGGCCCTGGTGCTCGCTGTGCTCGTCGGTGCGTGCGTGGGGTTCCTGCCGCACAACGTGTACCCGGCGCGCATCTTCATGGGCGACTCGGGCGCCATGGTGCTCGGGTTCGTGTTCAGCGCCGCGGCCATCATCATCACCGGCCAGATCGACCCGGAGCAGGTGCTCGTGCGCCAGCGGTTCCCGGCCTTCCTGCCGATGCTCCTGCCGTTCGCGGTGCTCCTGCTCCCGCTGCTCGACATGGGGCTCGCGATCGTGCGCCGGGTCGGCGCCGGCAAGTCCCCGTTCCACCCCGACCGCATGCACCTGCACCACCGCATGCTCCAGCTCGGCCACTCGCACCGCCGCGCCGTCGCGATCATGTACGTCTGGACGGCGGTGTTCGCCTTCGGGGTCGCCGCCCTGGTCCGGTGGGAGACGACCGTCGTGCTCATCACGTTCGGCGTGGCCGTCGTCGTCGCCACCCTGCTGACGCTCGGACCGCTGCGCGGCCGGGCCGCCACCCCGCCCTTGGAGGCTCCGCTGTGACCGTGCCCGCCCCGACACCGCCCACGCCCCCCACGCCTCCCGCGGCGTCCACGGTCGTCCTGCGCCAGGCCCTGCGCGACATGCTCGTGCTCCTGGGGGTCCTCACGGTGGTCGGCGTCGGCGTCGGCTACCTGGTCGACGGCATGGCCGGGGTCTGGGGCGCGCTCCTCGGGGTGGGCATCGCGCTGATCTTCTCGGGGACGACGGTGGTCTCGGTCCTGAAGACCGTGAACTCGGAGCCGACGATGATGATGGCCGTCATCATGGGTGCCTGGCTGGCCAAGCTGATCGTCGTGATCATCGTGATGGTGATCCTGCGGCAGTTCGACTTCTACAACCCGATGGTGCTCTTCCTGGTGTCCGTCGTCGGCGTCATCGGGTCGGCCGTCCTGGACGCGCGAGCGGTGCAGCGCGGACGGGTCGGGTACTTCGAGTCCTGACTCCGGCGAGGCTCGCAGGAGCCTCTTGCAGGTCAGGGGAGGGCGCCCGCATGGGTTAGGCTTCCCCCATCCATGACGGCCCGGCGCCGTGCTCGTGCCCGCACTGATGCGGCACTCGGCGCACACGACCACAGGAGACCGCCCTGTTCAGCCTTGCGACGATCCTGCCGCTCGCCGCGGAAGACGGCGAGGCCGAGTTCCATGGCCCCACGATCGCCGACTTCTTCCCGCCTGCCATCTTCTTCGAGGGCACCCCGTTCGAGATCAACCGGATCATCCTGGTCCGGTTCGTCGCGGCCATCGCGATCCTCCTGATCTTCGTCATCGGCGCCCGCCGCGCCAAGCTCGTCCCGGGACGCTTCCAGAGCCTCCTGGAGATGGGCCTCGACTTCTGCCGGAACGCGATCGCCATCGAGATCCTCGGCGAGAAGGACGGCAAGAAGTACGCCTCGGTCATCACGACGATCTTCTTCGCGGTCCTCTTCTTCAACATCACCGGCGTGGTCCCGTTCCTCAACATCGCGGGAACCTCGGTGATCGGCATGCCGATCGTCCTCGCGCTGTGGGTGTACGTCCTGTACCTGTCGGAGGGCGTCAAGAAGTTCGGCGTCGGCGGCTACCTCAAGCACAGCCTGTTCCCCCCGGGTGTGCCGAAGCCGATCTACATCCTCCTCACGCCGGTCGAGATCCTGCAGGTCTTCATCCTGCGGCCCGCGACGCTGGTCATCCGGCTCCTGGCCAACATGATGGCCGGCCACCTGCTGCTCGCCCTGTGCTTCGCGGCCACCTCGTTCCTGTTCTTCGAGGCGTCGGGCGCGCTCCGGGGCTTCGGCGCCGTCACCTTCGTCGCCGGCTTCGGCTTCCTGCTGTTCGAGGTCTTCGTGGCAGCCCTGCAGGCGTACGTGTTCGCGATCCTCACGGCTGTCTACCTGCAGATGTCCGTCACCGAAGAGCACTGACCGACCGTCTCGACGCGGCGGGCTGATCCCCGGACCGTCGCCCCCCTCGGACGCGCCGCGCGGCGCGCAGATGAAAGGAACCACCCAGTGGAAATCACCGGACTCGCCCTCATCGGCTACGGCATCGCCACGATCGGCCCGGGCATCGGCCTCGGCTTCATGATCGGCAAGACGATCGAGGGCATGGCGCGCCAGCCCGAGATGGCCGGCCAGCTGCGCTCCACCATGTTCGTCGGCCTGGCCTTCATCGAGATCCTCGCCCTCCTGGCCATCGTCACCCCGTTCTTCCTGTGATCACCGCGCCGCTCGTCGCTGCCGCGCACAGCGCGGTGGTGGCTGCCGAGGAAGTCGAGGAGGTCAACCCCCTCCTCCCGCACACCTACGACCTCATCTGGTCGTCGGTGATCGTGGCGATCATCGCTGTCGTGTTCATCAAGTACGTGCTGCCGAAGTTCCAGGTGGTCCTCGACGAGCGCGCGGAGAAGATCGAGGGCGGGCTCAAGCACGCCGAGACCGCCCAGGCCGAGGCCGCCGAGCTGCGCGCGGAGTACGAGCAGCAGCTCGCCGACGCACGCACCGAGGCAGCACGCATCAAGGAGGCCGCCCGCGCCGAGGGCGGTGCCATCGTCACGGAGCTGAAGGCCAAGGCGACCGCCGAGGCCGCGCGCACGCTCGAGACGGCCCAGCGCCAGATCGAGGCCGAGCGTCAGCAGGCGGCGGTGTCGCTGCGCAACGACGTCGGGGCGCTCGCCACCGAGCTGGCCTCCAAGATCGTCGGCGAGTCCCTCGAGGACACCGCCCGTCAGTCGCGGGTGGTCGACAGGTTCCTCTCCGAGCTCGAGGCGTCGACGACTGCGACCACGAGCGCCGGCAAGGAGAACTGATGCGCGGCACGAGCCTGGCGTCGCTCCGCGCGGCACAGCTCCGGTTCGAGCCGGTGCTGGCGGCGGCGGGCGCCGAGGCGATCACCCTCGGCGAGCAGCTGTTCGCCGTCGTCGACGCCCTGGACTCCTCGGGCTCGCTGCGGCGCACCTTGTCCGACCCCGCGGTCGAGGGCGGCGCCAAGGCGGGGCTGGTGGCGGGCGTGCTCGGCCGGCTCGACCCCCGCGTCGTCGACGTGGTGTCCGGGCTCGTGCAGGAACGCTGGTCCTCGGCCGACGACCTCATCGAGGCCGTCGAGCACCTGGGCTTCGACGCCGTGCTGGCGTCGGCGCAGGCCGGCAACGAGCTCGTGCGGGTCGAGGACGAGCTGTTCCGCATCACGCGGTCGCTCGTCGGCCAGCGCGAGGTGCGTCAGGCGCTGTTCGACCCGCGGGTCCCCGGCGACAAGCGGGCGGTCCTCGCGGAGAACCTCCTGCGCGGCAAGGTGGCCGACGCCACCCTCGCGGTGGCCAAGCGGGCTGCTGCCGCACCCCGCGGTCGGCGCTTCGTCGCGACGCTCGGCCTCGTCGGCGATCTCGCCGCCGCACGGCGCGAGCGCCTCGTGGCGGCTGTGACCTCGGGCAGCGAGCTCTCGCAGGCGCAGCTGGACCGCCTCGGCGGCATCCTGCAGCAGGCCTACGGGCAGGAGCTGCAGCTGAACGTGACCGTGGACCCCGAGATCCTCGGGGGACTGCGCATCCAGGTGGGCGCGGACGTGGTCGACTCGACCGTGCTCGCCAGGCTCGCCGACGCACGACGACGACTTGCCAGCTGAGTATCGGCCCCAGGCCGGCCCATTGAACGACGTGCACGAACGTACGACCGCCCGACCGGCGGTCACGACAGGAGAAGAGCAATGGCTGAGCTGACGATCCGGCCGGACGAGATCCGGGCCGCGCTGGACAGCTTCGTGAAGTCCTACGAGCCGACCGGCGTCGCCTCCGAAGAGGTCGGTCGGGTCACCCTGACCGCCGACGGCATCGCGCAGGTCGAGGGTCTCCCGGGCGCGATGGCGAACGAGCTGCTGCGGTTCGAGGACGGCACGCTCGGCCTGGCGCTCAACCTCGACGTCCGCGAGATCGGCGTCGTCGTCCTGGGTGAGTTCACGGGCATCGAGGAGGGCCAGGAGGTCCGCCGCACGGGCGAGGTTCTCTCGGTCCCGATCGGTGACGGCTACCTCGGCCGAGTGGTCGACCCGCTGGGCACGCCGATCGACGGCCTGGGCGAGCTGGAGACCGAGGGCCGCCGCGCCCTCGAGCTGCAGGCCCCGGGCGTCATGGCGCGCAAGAGCGTCGACGAGCCGCTGCAGACCGGCCTCAAGGCCATCGACGCGATGATCCCGATCGGCCGTGGCCAGCGCCAGCTGATCATCGGTGACCGCCAGACGGGCAAGACGGCGATCGCGATCGACACGATCATCAACCAGAAGGCCAACTGGGAGTCGGGCGACGAGACCAAGCAGGTCCGCTGCATCTACGTCGCCATCGGTCAGAAGGGCTCCACCATCGCCGCCATCCGCGGCGCCCTGGAGGAGGCCGGCGCGCTCGAGTACACGACCATCGTCGCGGCCCCCGCGTCGGACCCGGCCGGCTTCAAGTACCTCGCGCCCTACACCGGCTCGGCCATCGGCCAGCACTGGATGTACCAGGGCAAGCACGTCCTCATCGTGTTCGACGACCTGTCCAAGCAGGCCGAGGCCTACCGTGCCGTGTCGCTGCTCCTGCGCCGCCCGCCGGGCCGCGAGGCGTACCCCGGTGACGTGTTCTACCTGCACTCCCGTCTGCTCGAGCGTTGTGCCAAGCTCTCGGACGAGCTGGGCGGCGGCTCGATGACGGGCCTGCCGGTCATCGAGACCAAGGCCAACGACGTGTCGGCCTACATCCCGACCAACGTCATCTCCATCACGGACGGTCAGATCTTCCTGCAGTCCGACCTGTTCAACGCGGACCAGCGCCCGGCCGTCGACGTCGGCATCTCGGTGTCCCGCGTCGGTGGTGCCGCGCAGGTCAAGGCCATGAAGAAGGTCTCCGGCACGCTGAAGCTGGACCTCGCGCAGTTCCGGTCCCTCGAGGCGTTCGCGATGTTCGCGTCCGACCTCGACGCCGCCTCGCGCGCCCAGCTGACCCGTGGCGCCCGTCTCATGGAGCTGCTCAAGCAGGCGCAGTACACGCCGTACCCGGTCGAGGACCAGGTCGCGTCGATCTGGGCCGGCACCAAGGGCAAGCTGGACGACGTCCCGATCGCCGACGTGCGCCGGTTCGAGACCGAGCTGCTCGACCACCTGCGTCGCAACACGGACGTCCTGTCGACCATCGCGTCGTCGGGCAAGCTCGAGGACGACACCGAGAAGGCTCTCGGGGACGCGATCGACGAGTTCCGCAACGGCTTCCTGGTGGGCGACGGAACGACGCTGGTCGGCTCGTCCGACGACGGCGCCGAGGTCGAGATCGAGCAGGAGCAGATCGTCCGGCAGAAGAAGGGCTGACGTGGCAGGTCAGCAGCGCGTCTACCGGCAGCGGATCCGGTCGACAGAGTCGCTGAAGAAGATCTTCCGTGCGATGGAGCTCATCGCTGCCTCGCGCATCGGCAAGGCGCGGGACCGGGTGACGGCGGCGACGCCCTACTCCCGGGCGCTGACCCGTGCGGTGTCGGCCGTGGCCACGCACTCGAACGTGACGCACCCGCTCGTGACCGAGCGGAGCGACACCAACCGGGTCGCGGTCCTGGTCGTCACGTCCGACCGCGGCATGGCGGGCGCCTACTCGGCCAGCGCGATCCGGGAGGCCGAGCGCCTCATCGGTCGCCTGACCGAGGCGGGCAAGGAGCCGGTCGTGTACGCGACCGGACGCCGGGCCGTCTCGTACTACTCGTTCCGCGGGCGCGAGCTCGCGGGTGAGTGGACGGGGAACTCGGACGCGCCGTCGGTCGAGGTCGCCGCCGAGATCGCCGACACGCTGCTGGCGGCGTTCGAGGCGCCGGCGGACCAGGGTGGCGTCTCCGAGCTGCACGTCGTGTTCACGCACTTCCGGAACATGGTGTCGCAGACCCCTCGGGTCATCCGGCTGCTGCCGCTCGAGATCGTCGAGGGCGTCGAGGCGCGCGACGAGAACGAGATCCCGCCCCTGTACGAGTTCGAGCCGTCCCCGGAAGCCGTGCTCGACGCGCTGCTGCCGATGTACGTGCGCAGCCGCATCTACACCTGCCTCCTGCAGGCGGCGGCCTCCGAGCTCGCCGCGCGGCAGCGCGCGATGCACACCGCGACCGAGAACGCCGAGGACCTGGTGCGCATGTACACCCGGCTCGCCAACCAGGCCCGCCAGGCCGAGATCACCCAAGAGATCAGCGAGATCGTGTCGGGCGCCGACGCGCTCGCCTCCTGACGACTACGTCCCCACAGACGAACCGGAGAAACACCATGACTGCTACCACCACCGAAGCTGCCGTCGAGCACGCGTCGGGTCCTGGCGTGGGTCGGGTCGCGCGGGTCATCGGCCCCGTCGTCGACATCGAGTTCCCGTCCGACCAGATCCCCGAGATCTACAACGCGCTCAAGGTCGACATCGACCTGTCGGCGCAGGGCGAGGGCGAGGCCGCGGGCGTCACGACGATGACGCTCGAGGTCGCGCAGCACCTCGGCGACTCGCTCATCCGCGCCATCGCGCTCAAGCCGACCGACGGCCTGGTCCGCGGCGCGCTCGTGCGCGACACCGGCGAGGCGATCAGCGTGCCCGTCGGCGACATCACCAAGGGTCACGTCTTCAACGTCATCGGCGAGGTGCTGAACCTCAAGGAGGGCGAGAAGCTCGAGATCACCGAGCGCTGGCCCATCCACCGCAAGCCCCCGGCCTTCGACCAGCTCGAGAGCAAGACCGAGATGTTCGAGACCGGCATCAAGGTCATCGACCTGCTGACGCCGTACGTGCTCGGCGGGAAGATCGGTCTGTTCGGTGGTGCAGGCGTCGGCAAGACGGTCCTCATCCAGGAGATGATCCAGCGCGTCGCCCTCAACCACGGTGGTGTGTCGGTGTTCGCCGGTGTCGGCGAGCGCACCCGTGAGGGCAACGACCTCATCGTCGAGATGGAGGAGGCCGGCGTCTTCGACAAGACGGCGCTCGTCTTCGGCCAGATGGACGAGCCGCCGGGCACGCGTCTGCGCGTCGCCCTGTCGGCCCTGACGATGGCGGAGTACTTCCGCGACGTGCAGAAGCAGGACGTGCTGCTCTTCATCGACAACATCTTCCGGTTCACGCAGGCCGGCTCCGAGGTGTCGACGCTGCTCGGCCGCATGCCGTCTGCCGTCGGCTACCAGCCGAACCTCGCCGACGAGATGGGCCTCCTGCAGGAGCGCATCACCTCGACGCGTGGTCACTCCATCACCTCGCTGCAGGCGATCTACGTGCCCGCCGACGACTACACCGACCCCGCACCGGCCACGACGTTCGCCCACCTCGACGCGACGACGGCACTGTCGCGCGAGATCGCGTCGCGCGGTCTGTACCCGGCCGTGGACCCGCTGACGTCGACCAGCCGCATCCTCGACCCCCGCTACGTCGGCCAGGCGCACTACGACGCCGCGACGCGCGTGAAGTCGATCCTCCAGCGCAACAAGGAACTCCAGGACATCATCGCGATCCTCGGTGTCGACGAGCTGTCGGAGGAGGACAAGACGGTCGTCGCACGCGCCCGTCGCATCCAGCAGTTCCTCTCGCAGAACACGTACATGGCCGAGAAGTTCACCGGCGTCGTCGGCTCGACGGTCCCGCTCACGGAGACGGTCGAGGCCTTCGGCAAGATCGCCGACGGCGAGTTCGACCACATCGCCGAGCAGGCGTTCTTCAACATCGGTGGCCTCGAGGACCTCGAGCGCAACTGGGCCCGCATCCAGAAGGACTACGGCGTCTGACCTGGTCAGACCCACGCAGGGGCGCCCGCTCGGCGCCCCTGCGTACCCGTAGTCCCGCACAACATCGAAGGAGGGTCCCGTGGCAGAGATCGAGGTCGAGATCGTCGCGACCGCCGGCAAGCTGTGGTCCGGCACGGCCTACATGGTGTCCGCCAAGGCCGGCGACGGCGAGATCGGCATCCTGGCCGGTCACGAGCCCGTGCTGTCCGTGCTGCAGCCCGGTGAGCTCCGCGTGTTCCCGTCGCAGGGTGCCGAGCCCAAGCGCTGGCAGGTCGAGGGCGGGTTCCTCTCCTTCGACTCCGACCACCTGACCATCGTCGCCGACAACGTCGTGGAGGGCGCACGCCCCGCGACCTCGCCGGCCACGCACTGAGGGCGCCGGGACGGTGAGCGGACACGGCGTCGCACTCGCGTGTGTTGCCGTCGTCCTGCTGCTCGCCGTCGCCTTCGTCTGGGCCTCGCGGGTCCACACGCTCAACCGCCGGGTCGGGTCGTTCCCGTGCTCGCTCGGCCGCACCGCCCAGGGGCCGTGGTCCTCGGGGGTCGCCCAGTACGGGGCTGACCGCCTCTACTGGTGGCGCTACCGCTCTCTCTCGGCGCGACCCCGTGCCCGCTGGCAGCGCGTCGGCCTCACGGTCGTGGAGCGCAGCGAGCGGCACGGCGGCCAGGTCCTGGTGACCTGTCGGCCGGGCTCGGCCGTCGAGCCGGTCCACCTGCTGATGAGCGCCGAGGCCTACGCCGGCCTCACGTCATGGATCGAGGCCACGCCGTCGCGCGTGGGCTCGGTCATCTGACTCCCACACCCGGAAGCGAGCTCATGCGCCTCGTCGTCGCGTCCTGCTCCGCTCGGTACAGCGGTCGCCTGAACGCCCACCTGCCCCTGGCCACGCGCCTGCTCGTCGTGAAGGCCGACGGCAGCGTGCTGCTGCACTCGGACGGCGGCTCGTACAAGCCGCTGAACTGGATGAGCCCGCCGTGCACGCTCGCGGTCTCCGAGCCGTCCGAGGAGGCGCGCGCCGCCGGAGTCACGGCCGTCTGGACCGTCCAGCACCAGAAGTCGGACGACCGCCTCGAGATCGACCTGTACGGAGTGCAGCACGACTCCGCGCACGAGCTGGGCGTGGACCCCGGTCTGGTGAAGGACGGCGTCGAGGCCCACCTGCAGGAGCTGCTGGCCGCGCAGATCCTGTTGCTCGGCACGGGGCACACGCTGGTCCGTCGCGAGTACCCGACGGCCATCGGACCGGTCGACATCCTGGCCAAGGACCCGGCCGGCGGCACCGTCGCCGTCGAGATCAAGCGCCGCGGGGACATCGACGGCGTGGAGCAGCTGACCCGGTACCTGGAGCTCCTCAACCGTGACCCGCACCTGGCGCCGGTGCGCGGGGTGTTCGCCGCGCAGGAGATCAAGCCGCAGGCCCGCGTGCTGGCCACCGACCGGGGCATCGGCTGCCTCGTGCTCGACTACGACGCCATGCGCGGGGTCGACGACAGCGGATCACGCCTCTTCTAGCTCGACCACGTCACACCGCCAGCCTCTTGAACGCGTTCAGTTGAACGTGTTCAAATCGTCGCATGAGCGACGACACCAAGGCACTGGTCCGGTCCACGGCCCTGCGGCTGTTCCGCGAACGGGGGTACGCGGCCACGACGATGAGGGCGATCGCGCAGGAGGCCGGGGTGGCCACCGGCAACGCGTACTACCACTTCGCGTCCAAGGACCACCTGGTGCAGGAGCTGTACCTGGACGTGAACCGCGAGCAGACCGTGTCCGCCCGCGCGGTCCTGGCGCAGGGCGGAGACCTGGCGACCCGGCTGCGCGGGGTGCTGCTGGCCGGCGTCGACGCGTTCGAGGGCTATCACGCGTTCGGCGGCGAGTTCATCACGGTCGCCATCCGCCCTGGTTCGGCGGCGAGCCCCTTCTCGGCGGAGTCGAGCGAGTCCCGCCAGATGAGCCAGGCGATCTTCCGTGACCTCGTGGACGGTGCGACGCCTGCGGTGCCCAGCGTCCTGCGCGACGAGCTCCCGGAGCTGCTGTGGCTGGCCCAGCTGGGGGTCACCCTGTTCTGGGTCTACGACGGCTCGCCGGGCCAGCGGCGGACGCGGACGCTGGTCGAGGGGATCGCGCCGCTGATCGGCCGGCTCGTGCGCCTGTCGCGGCTGCCGGTGCTGCGCGGCGCGGCCGACGACGTCCTCGCGCTGGTGCGGGCGGTGCGGGCATGAGCGAGCTGGCGCCGGCCGCGGCGGACGCTGTCCGCGTGGTCGTCGGGCTCGGCACCGTGGTCGTCCTGCCCCTCGGCCTGCGCCTGCTGGGCGACCGGGCGGTCCCGCGCTCGGCGTCGCCGCTCTGGCCGCTGGTCGGCCTGCTGGCGGCCGTAAGCGTCTGGCTGCCGGTGGGTCCCGCCGCGGCTGCGCTCGCCCTCCCCTTCGCCGCGGCCTCGGTCGTGCTCGCCGGCTGCGTGCTGCGGGTGCGTCTCCTGTCCACCGCGGTCGCGCTGGCGACGCCGCTGGTCGGGGCGCTGGCGCTCGTCGTGGAGCGGGCGGGCTGGGGCCTGCTCGGGTTCTCCGGCGACTACCTCGCCCTCACGGTGCCGCACATGCTGTTCGCCGGGTTCGGCGCGTGCCTGGTGGTCGGTCTCGTGGCGCACGCGACGGCCGGCCGTCTGACGCGGGTCTCCGCGACGGCGGCACCCGCCGGCGTGCTCCTCGTCCTCGTCGGCTACGTCGTCTCGGATGCCGCCGAGCTCGTCGGCGCCGCGGTGCTCACCCTCGGGCTCTGGTGCGCCGCGGCGGCGACGGTGGGGCTCACCGGTTCCCGCTCGACCCGCGTCCTGCTGCGGGTGGGGGCAGCGACGATCGTCGCCTCGATGCTGCTCGCCCTGTGGTGGGCGCTCGGGGAGGCGACCGGGATCGCGCACCCGAGCCTGTCGTGGATGGCCGCGACGCACGGGGTGGCCAATGCGCTCGGCTTCGTCCTCTGCACGCTGCTCGGCCTCCGGCTCCGAGGGCCGATCCCGGAGCCGACCGGGCTGACGTACCCCGGGGTCGGTGCGACCCAGGGTGGTCCGCTGCCCGCGGGCTACCGACACCTGCGCATCCGGCACCTGCTCGGTCCCGGTTCGCGCCCCGACGACCTCGCCCGGGTCGGGGACGCGCTGCTCCGCTGGCGGGTGCACGCGGCCGCGGGCATCGAGCTGCTCCACGACGCCGACGCGGCGGCGCCGGGTGTGCGGGTCGCCAGCCGGCTCGGCATCGGGCCGGTCCGCCTGCACGAGCCGTGCGAGGTGGTCTGGGTGGAGCGCACGGCCGACCGCGTCGGCTTCGGCTACGGCACCGTGTCCGGGCACCTGTTCCGCGGCGAGGAGGCGTTCACCGTCGAGCGCGACGCGGCGGGCGACCTCTGGTTCGTCGTGACCGCGTACTCCGTCCCCGACCTCTGGTGGGTCCGCGCAGTCGGCCCGCTCACCGTCGTCGGCCAGCGCGCCTACCTGCGACTCCTCGCCCGGGGCGCCCGCCGGGTGCTCGCCGCGGACCGGCGCGCCGTCGGGAGCGTGGCATGAGCGTCCGTGGAGCGCGCGCGATCGCGGCGCTGTGCCTGCGCTGCCTGGCGGTCCTGTCGGTGGTGAACGGTGCGGCCCTCACCGTCTTCCTCCTCGCGCAGGAGGCGGACTCGTCATGGGCGGCCCAGGTGCCCGCGAGCATCTACTACCTCGGGGTGGCCCTGATCGTGGCCGCCGTGCTGATCGGGCTGGCCGGCTTCCCGGCGGGCGTGCTGACCGCGCGTCTGCTGGACCGGACGACCCGCGAGTGGGTGCATGTCGCGGTCTTCGCCCTGGTCGGTGCGCTCCTGTCGGTCACCCTGTGCGCGAGCTTCGGCCTCCTGAGGGCGAGCGGCTGGACCGTGCTCGTCGCCGCGGCGGAGGGGGCGATCGGGGCCGGCGTGGCCCGGTGGTGGAGCGGGCGGGTGCAGGCCCGGCAGACGCGATGGACGGATGAGGAGGGCGCGGCCCTCCCATGGGGAAGGATGACCCCGTGAGCATCGAGACCCCCCTGGTCCTGCGCGGTCGGCTCGTCCTCCCCCGGGGGGTCCTCGACGACGGTGCCGTGGTCGTCGACGACGCGACGATCGTCTGGGTCGGCCCGGCCGAGCGGCTGCCGCGCGGCTGGGTGCTGCCCGCGGTCAGCGACGCGACGATCCTGCCGGGGCTGGTGGACCTGCACTGCCACGGGGGTGGCGGTGCCAGCTTCCCCGACGCGGTCGATGCCGCGGACGCCCAGCGCGCGGTCGACGAGCACCGCCGGCACGGCACCACCAGCCTGGTCGCGTCGCTGGTCACAGCCGCGCCCGAGGTCCTGCTGGCGCAGACCGCTCTGCTCGCGGACCTGGCGGACGCCGGCGAGATCGTCGGCATCCACCTCGAGGGCCCGTTCCTGTCCGCGGACCGCTGCGGCGCGCAGAACCCCGCCGACATGCTCGCGGGAGACCCTGACCTGGTCCGCGCCATCGCCGGCTCGGCGCGGGGGCACCTCGCGACGATGACGGTGGCGCCGGAGGTGCCGGGCGCGGACGCGGTGCTCGAGGCCCTGGTCGACGTCGGCGCGGTGCCGTCGATCGGGCACACGGACGCCTCCGCGGAGCAGGTCGACGAGGCCGTCGACCGCGCGTTCGACCTGCTCGCCGCGACGTCCAACCGGCGCCTCACGGCCACCCACCTGTTCAACGGCATGCGCCCGCTGCACCATCGCGACCCGGGCCCGATCGCGGCGTGCCTGGCCGCGGCCGCCCGCGGGGAGCTGGTGGTCGAGCTGATCGCCGACGGCACCCACCTGGCCGACGGCACGGTCCGGTCGGTCTTCGACCTGGTGGGCGCGGGCTCGATCGCCCTGGTGACGGATGCCATGGCCGCCGCGGGCATGCCCGACGGCGAGTACCGGCTGGGACCGATGGCCGTGCGCGTGGCCGACGGGGTGGCCCGGATCGCCGACGAGACGGGCGCGATCGCCGGGGGAGTGGCGCACCTGCTCGACGTCGTGCGCAGGGTGGTCGCCGCCGGGATCCCCCTGGAGGACGCCGTGCTCGCCGCGGCCACCGTGCCGGCGGACGTCCTGGGCCGGCGCGACCTCGGCGCGCTGGCCGCGGGGCGTCGCGCCGACCTCGTCGTGACCGACGACGACCTGGTCCCTGTCCGCGTGATGCGCGGGGGCGCCTGGGTCTAGCGGGGTTCGAGCACGACCACCGGCGTCGTCGTCGTCCGCGTGGCGGCCCAGGCGTCGAGCTTAGGGTCGACCGCCGACCAGATCGACCAGAGCCGCTCACGTTCCTGGCCGACCGCGGTGCGGGCGCGTACCGGCTGCGGCTGCCGGCCGTCCAGCCGGACCACGGCGTCCGGGTGGGCCTCGAGGTTGAGCCACCACGCGGGGTGTCCCTCGATCCAGCCGTTCATCGCGAGCGCGACGAGGTTCGGACCGTCCTCCAGGTAGCCGAGGATGACGCTGCGCTCCTGCCCGGAGGTCCGGCCGGTCGTCGTCAGGCGCAGGGCGCCCCAGCCGCGCTTGTTGGACGTCGTCCACAGGAACCGCCCGCCGCTGAGGCGGTAGAGGCCTCGGTGCACACGCCAGGCGACCCGGATGAACCACGCAGGGGGGAGCCACGGAGCACGTTCCGGGGTCGTCATCGCCCCACCGTAGCGGCCGCTACGCGCGGCCCCGCAGCGAGGTCAGCCGCACCGCACCGACCAGGACGAGACGCAGGTCGTCGACTCCCACCGCCGACACAGGGACCTCCAGCGACGACCAGTCGTACCGGTCGCTGGCGGGGACGTCCAGCTGACCGAGCGGCCGCCACGACCGTCCGTCGCGCACCTCGACCCGCACGGAACCGCCCCCGGCGACGGTCAGCTCGAGGTGACCGACGCCGTCGAGGTCGACGTCCCGGAACACGACGTGGCCGGACCGCCGGCCACGCGTGACCTCCAGGGCGTCGCCGGCCTCGCGGGTGCGCTCCGCGAACGTCACGTCCTGGCGGTCGTCGTGGTCCATGGCCCGGATCTCCGTGCCGAGGAGGCGTCGCGGCGGGACGGGTTCGCCGTCGAGGTCGAACCCGACGGCGAGCGGCAGGTCGGCGGACGAAGGGCCCGCGTGCAGCTCGTACCGGCCGGGCTCGACGACGAACCGGCCGCGGGTCACGTCCCAGACTGCGAACGCGTCCGCGGGCACGTCCAGCTCCACGACCGTGACCTGCCCGGGCTCCAGCCGGACCCTGCGGTGCGCGATCAACCGGCGCTGCGGCACGCGCAGCCGGTGCTCGGGTGCGGCGCCGTAGAGCTGCACGAGCTCGTCGACCGCCCGGTCACCGGTGTTCCGCACGGTCACCCGGGCGGAGCCGGGGGCCGCCTCGATCGCCTCGTACGCCACCGACGTGTAGCTGAGCCCGTGCCCGAACGCCCACCGGGCAGGTCGGGGTGCGTACCAGTGCGTGAGGCCCGCGCCGATCACGTCGTAGTCGAGCAGGTCGCCGGCGTCCTCCTCGGACTCGGGCCACGCCTGCGCGAGTCTGCCGTTCGGTTCCGCCGCGCCGGTGAGCACGTCGGACACGCCGTGACCGAGCTCCTGCCCACCGTGGGACGTCCAGACGACCGCCGCGGCGTCGTCGCCGAGCGAGCCGAGCACGTACGGGTACGACGAGACGACCACGAGCACGGTCGCGGGGTTGGCCTCGAGCACCGCCCGGGCGAGCTCCGCCTGCGACTCCGGCAGGCGCAGGTGGGGGCGGTCCTCGGTCTCGCGGCCCAGCAGGTGCGGGTCGTTGCCGACGGCGAGCACGACGACGTCGGCGTCGGCCGCCGCTGCTGCTGCCGCCGCGGTGCCTGAGCGCACGGTGCGCAGAGTGAAGCGCTCGGCCGTCGCGGCCGAGGGGGCGTCCGCCACGAGCACGCCGCCGTCGTGCTGCACGACGACCCACCGGCCGGAGCCCGCGTGCTGCAGCGACACCGAGCCGTCGTCCTGCCGGTGCGCGCGGAAGCTCTCCTGTGCCACCCACCCGTGCACGCTCTCCGCGTCGGCGCGCAGGATCCAGCCACCGCCGGTCCAGAGCAGCCCGGTGCCGGCGGCGCGCAGCGTGAGCACACCCTCGCCCCAGTCGATGACGTCGTGGTGGGCCGCGACGGCGGACGTCGCCGTGAGGATCCCGTCGGCGCCCGCGTCGACGTAGCCGCCGGTGGTGCGCGACCGCAGCGCGACCGTGTCCGCGCCGGTGACCGTGCTGGCCGGGGCCAGGGCGTCGGCGATCGAGACCCGGTACGGCGGTGTCCCCGAGTACCAGTCGGCGAGCACCTGGTCGGCGTGCGGGCCGACGACAGCCACCCGGGCGCCCGGGCGCAGGGGGAGGACGCCGTCGTTCTCCAGGACGACGACCGCGCGCGTGGCCGCCTCACGGGCGAGGGCGCGGCTGGCGGGCAGGTCGAGCTCGTCCGCGGTGGTCGACGCCCACGGATCGAGGTCGGGGTCGAGCTCGCCCGTGGCCAGTCGGAGCTCGAGCTGGCGCAGGGCGGCGCGGTCGATGTCGGCCTGGTCGAGCAGACCCCGCTCGAGCGCGGCGGTCAGGTGCGCGACTGTCCGTGAGGAGTCGGCGTCGTGGTCGGTGAACGAGTCCACGCCGGCCCGGACGGCGGCGGCGGCGGCCTCGACGTGGTCGTCGTAGTAGCGCTCGCCGGTCACGAGGTTGGTGGGCGCCCCGGCGTCGGACACGACGAGCAGCGAGGCCTGCGTCCATCCGCGCAGCTCGTCCAGGAGCTCGCGCGCCACGTGGTTGGGGCGGCCGTTGACCAGGTTGTACGACGGCATCACGGCGCCGACGACCCCGGCCTCGACGGGGCCGCGGAACGCGGGGAGCTCGTACTCGTGCAGCACCCGGGGGGACAGCTGGGCGCTGGTCACGCTCCGGTCAGTCTCGTTCCCGTACGCGACGAGGTGCTTGAGCGTGGGCACGGTCCGCCAGTACGTGGGGTGGTCGCCGCGCAGGCCGCGGGCGTACGCAGTGGCGAGGTACGCGGTCAGGTGCGGGTCCTCGGAGAACCCCTCCTCATTGCGTCCCCAGCGGGGGTGCCGCAGCGGGTTGACGACCGGCGCCCACACGTTGAGCGAGACGGTCGGGTCGGCTGCGTGCTTGGCGCGGACCTCGGTGCCGACGACGGCCCCGACGCGCTCCAGCAGCTCGGCGTCCCACGTGGCGGCCAGGCCGACGGGCTGGGGGAACATCGTCGCCGTCCCGAGCCATGCCACCCCGTGCAGCCCCTCGGTCCCGGTGCGGAACGCGCCGAGGCCGACCCGGGGGACGGGGGCCGCGTGCTGGTGGAGCAGAGCGAGCCGCTCCGTCGGCGTGAGCTGGTCGAGCAGCTGCTGGGCGCGTGCCGCGAAGGGCCGGGTGGGGGGTGTCGGCTCGGGCACGGGATCCTCGTCGTCGAGTGGGGTGGGTCGGTGTCGCTGAAACGTTTAACTCGGAGAATGTCGAACCGATTCGATGATGGTTCGACCGGGGTCGAGCGGGCATCGTGCGGCATTCATGGTGCTTGACGGCCCTGTTTGCCGCAAGTGCCGCCTTCCGGCCAGGGGCCTTGCCACTGCTCGGACATGCCCATAGAGTCACGCCGTCGAACCGCTTCGACGCGATCTCCACAAGGAAGTGAAGGGACGCAGATGAATGCCACGCCTACTTTCGGGCGGCTCGGAGACCACGCGGTCGACCGCCGCCGGTTCCTGGGCCTGATCGCGACGGGCGCGGCCGTCGTCGGGATCCCCGGGTTGCTGACCTCGTGCACCACCGCCCCGGCGCCGTCGTCCACCGCGGGCGCCGCCGCTGCCGGCGACGTGATCCCCAAGTACATCCCGATCACGTACATCGACCCGGACTACCCGAGCGTCAACGGCTCGGTCCCGGGCTTCGAGTCGATCCCGGCCGAGCTGGTGCAGTCCGTGACGTCCGTCCCCGGCTCCGGCTTGACGATCACCGCGATGACTCCGCTGTGGGGCACCATCCCGCCCACCAAGGGCAACAAGTACTACGAGGCCGTGAACGAGATGCTCGGCTCGGACATCCAGTTCCAGATCACCGACGGCAACGTCTACGGCGACAAGCTTGCCACCGTGCTGGCGTCGGCCAAGGACGTGCCGGACTGGGTCTGCGTCCCCACCTGGAACCTGCCGCCGCGCTTCGGCTCCGAGATCGTCGAGAACGTCTTCCAAGACCTCACGCCGTTCCTCGCGGGCGACAAGGTGACGCCGTACCCGAACCTGGCCAACATCTCCTCGGACGCGTGGAAGTTCTGCGTGTTCAACGGCAAGCTCTACGGCCTGCCGTTCCCCGGCGAGGTCATCACCGACGCGATCTTCTACCGTCGGGACGTCCTCGAGGGCCTCGGCATCACGCCCGACGTCAAGAACGGCCAGGACCTCATCGACCTGGCCGTCGAGCTCACCGGCGGCAGCGTCTGGGGCGCCGAGGACCTGTGGAACTCGGCCGCGATCATCCACTCGGTCCCGCCGAAGTGGAAGCTCGACGGCGACACGCTCGTGCACCGCGTGGAGACCGACGAGTACCGGGCCGCCCTGGAGTGGAACGCGGCCCTGTTCGCGAGCGGAGCGGTCCACCCGGACGCCGTCGCCGACCAGTCGGGCGAGGCCAAGGCGCGGTTCCAGTCCGGCAAGTCGCTGATCGCCAACGACGGCGTCGGCGGCTGGCACGAGGCCCTGCGCGACAACCTGGCCGCCAACCCGTCCTACTGGCAGCAGCCGTTCGACCCGTTCGAGGCCGGTGGCGGCACGCCGGTGCTCTGGAAGGGCAACCCGGCGAACATCTTCTCCTTCATCAAGAAGACGGACGACGAGGCCAAGATCACGGAGCTCCTCGCGATCGCCAACGTGCTCGCGGCGCCCTACGGCACCACCGAGTACGACACGATCAACAACGGCGTCGAGGGCGTGCACTACACCCGTGGCGGCGACGGCCTGCCGGTGCCCACCGAGCTGGCCGCCACCGAACTGCAGCCGACGTACATCTTCCTGGTCGACCCGCCGATCTCCGAGTCCCACGTGCAGTACCCGGGCTACGTGAAGGCGGCCTCGGAGTGGAAGGCGAACGCGGCGCAGTACGCGACCGACCCGCTGTTCTACGCGCAGCAGATCGTGGAGCCGCAGCAGTACGCGTCCATCGGTCAGCCGTTCGTCGACCTGGAGAAGGACATCTCGCGCGGGCGCAAGGGGATGGACGACCTCGACGAGGCCGTCGAGACGTGGAAGAGCTCCGGCGGCGAGGAGCTGCGGGCGTTCTACCAGGACATCCTGGACCAGCAGAGCTGATGGCCTTGCCCGAGCTGGTCCGGCGCCGCCCTCCCACGACTCCTCCCGAGTCCGGGAAGGCGGCGCCGCCGGCGCCCGTCCCCACCCGCAAGATCGGGTGGCGCGTGCGCCTCAAGCGCGACCGGTCGCTGCTGCTCATGGTGACGCCGGCGATCCTCCTGCTCGCGGTGTTCGCCTACGTCCCGATGCTGGGCAACGTCATCGCGTGGCAGCAGTACTCGCCGTACACGGGGTTCCTGCACAGCCCATACGTGGGCTGGGTCAACTTCGAGCGCGTGTTCACCAACCCGCTGTTCGTCACGGCGGTCGAGAACACGCTGCTCATCACGGCGTTCCAGCTGGTGTTCTTCTTCCCGATCCCGATCCTGCTGGCGCTCCTGCTCAACAGCGTCGTCACGCCGCGGATCCGCACGACCATCCAGTCGATCGTCTACCTGCCGCACTTCTTCTCGTGGGTGCTGGTGGTGACCCTGTTCCAGCAGATCTTCGGCGGCGCCGGGCTGATCAACCAGACGCTGCGGGACCACGGCCTGGGCAACGGGTTCGACATGATGACCAACCCCGACACGTTCCTGGTCCTGATCACCATGCAGTCGGTGTGGAAGGACGCGGGCTGGGGGATCATCATCTTCCTCGCCGCGCTGAGCACGGTGCCGCCCGAGCAGTACGAGGCGGCCGCGGTGGACGGAGCCAACCGGTGGCGGCGCATGTGGCACATCTCGTTGCCCGCGCTGCGGCCCGTCATCATCCTGCTGCTCATCCTGCGGCTCGGTGACGCGCTGACCGTCGGGTTCGAGCAGCTGATCCTGCAGCGCGGCGCCGTGGGTGCGGACGTCGCCGAGGTCATCGACACCTACGTCTACTACCAGGGTGTCGTGTACGGGGACTGGAGCTTCGCCGCCGCGGCGGGGCTGGTCAAGGGCGTCGTCAGCCTCGCGCTCGTGCTGGGTGCGAACAAGCTGGCGCACGTGTTCGGTGAGTCGGGGGTGTACAAGCGCGCATGAGTACCCAGACAACGCAGACCTCTGCACCGGTCCTGCGGCGCCAGCGCCGCTCGAAGCACCGCCCCGCGTGGGAGGGGCGACCTTCGGTCGGGGGCCAGGCGCTCAAGGTCATCGTGCTCGCGTGCGTCGTCCTGGCCGTCGTCTTCCCGCTGTACACGGTCATCCTCACCAGCCTGTCGACGCAGGCCGAGACGATCCGCGTCGGTGGCCTGGTGACCGTGCCGGGCGAGCTGACGATCAACGCCTACACGCAGATCCTCAACGGCGGCATCGTCACGCGCGCCGCCCTGGTGAGCACGTTCGTCACCCTGGTCGGCACCATCCTGAGCACCACCGTGTCCGTGATGGGCGCGTACGGGCTGTCGCGGCCGGGCTCGTTCGCCCACCGGCCGATCCTGTTCGTCTTCCTCATCACCATGTTCTTCGGCGCGGGGCTCATCCCCACGTACCTGCTGGTCAGCTCGCTCGGGCTCATCGACAGCTACTGGGCGCTGATCCTGCCGGGAGCCGTGTCGGCGTTCAACGTGCTCATCCTGCGCAACTTCTTCATGGGCATCGACATCTCGATCCTCGACGCCGCCCGCATCGACGGGGCCGGTGACTGGCGCATCCTGGGCCGGATCGTCCTGCCGATGTCGCGCGCGGTCGTCGCCGTCGTCGCCCTGTTCTACGGGGTCGGCTACTGGAACGCGTTCTTCAACGCGATCCTCTACATCAACGACAACGCCAAGTGGCCGCTGCAGCTGGTCCTGCGCTCGTACGTGCTGCAGGGCGTGACGCTCCCGGGCAGCGGGGTCGGGCAGGTGGACGTCGCGACCGGCGCGGTGACCGGGCTGCCCATCAAGATGGCGGTGATGGTGCTGGCGATCGTGCCGATCCTCGTCATCTACCCGTTCGTGCAGCGACACTTCACCAAGGGCGTGATCTTCGGCGCGATCAAGGGGTGACGTGACGTCTTTCGAGGCGCTGACAGGCGAGCGCGGGATCCTGTACGGGGGCGACTACAACCCGGAGCAGTGGACCCCCGAGGTGTGGCGCGAGGACGTGGCGCTCATGCGCGAGGCCGGCGTGAACCTGGTGACGGTCGGCGTGTTCTCGTGGGCGGTGCTCGAGCCGAGCCCGGGCGACTTCCGGTGGGACTGGCTCGACGAGGTGCTCGACCTGCTGCACGCCGGCGGGATCGCGGTGGACCTGGCCACGCCGTCGGCGTCCTCTCCACCGTGGCTGGCCCGCCTGGACCCCAGCACGTCGGCCGTGGACGCGGCGGGCGTGCGGATGAGTGTCGGCTCCCGAAACCACTTCTGCCCGGGCTCCGAGGTGTACCGCGAGCGAGTGGGTGTGTTCGTCTCGGCGCTCGTCGCGCGGTACGCCGACCACCCCGCGGTGGCCCTGTGGCACGTGGGCAACGAGTTCGGGCAGGCGTGCTTCTGCGACCTGTGCGCGGACCGGTTCCGCACGTGGCTGGCCGCCCGGTACGGCGACCTCGACGCGCTCAACCGCGCGTGGGGCACAGCCTTCTGGAGCCAGCGGTATGCCGACTGGGAGGAGATCGTGCCGCCGAGGGCCGCGCCGTACGTGCACAACCCGACGCAGCTGCTCGACTTCCGGCGGTTCACCTCCGACCAGCTTCGGGATGTCTACCGCCTGCAGGCCTCCGTGATCCGGGCCTCCTCGACCGCTCCCGTGACGACGAACGCGATGGGCTTCTTCCCGCTCGTCGACCAGTTCTCCTGGGCCGAGGACCTCGATGTCGTCGCCGACGACCACTACGCCGACCCGGCGGATCCTGCGGCCGCCGCGCGCGCGGCGCTCACGCACGACCTCACGCGCGGGGTCGGCGGCGGGCGGCCGTGGGCGCTGCTCGAGCAGGCGGCGGGCGCGGTCAGCTGGCGCCCGCACAACCTGCCCAAGCCGGCCGGCGGGATGCTCCGGGACTCGCTGCGGGCGGTGGCGCACGGCGCGGACGCGGTCTGCTACTTCCAGTGGCGCGCCTCGGCGTCGGGCTCCGAGCGCTTCCACTCCGCGATGCTCCCGCACGCCGGCCCGGACACCGACCTGCACCGGGACGTCCGGGAGCAGGGTCGGCTGCTGGCGCGGCTCCGCTCGGTGGTCGGCACCCGGGTCGACGCCCGCGTCGCGCTCGTCTTCGACTGGCCG
This sequence comes from Cellulomonas sp. Root137, assembly GCF_001426725.1. Classification (NCBI taxonomy): domain Bacteria; kingdom Bacillati; phylum Actinomycetota; class Actinomycetes; order Micrococcales; family Cellulomonadaceae; genus Cellulomonas; species Cellulomonas sp. Root137. The sequence continues at coordinate 438,075 of NZ_LMFG01000004.1, forward strand.
TCCCTGTGGGCCGGCGAGGCCGACTCGCTGCCGAGCTCGCTGCTGACCGTGCCCGATCAGCTGGCCGCCTACCACGAGCCGTTCTGGCGGGCGGGGATCGCCACCGACGTGGTCCCGCCCGGCGCGGACCTGGACCGCTACGACCTGGTGGTCGTCCCGCTGCTGCACCTGGTGTCCGACGCCGACGCCGCCAACCTGGCCCGCGTGGCCGAGCGCGGCGGGGTGCTGCTGGTCGGACCGTTCAGCGGGATCGCCGACGAGGACCAGCGGATCCGCCAGGGTCGGTTCCCCGTGCCGTGGGCCGACGTGCTGGGGGTGTCGGGCGAGGAGCACCGACCGCTCCCGGCCGACGGGGTGCCGGTGGACTCCGCGCGCTACGGCACGTTCACGGCGACGGCCTGGTCCGAGCACCTGACCTCCGGCGCCGCCGAGGTGCTGGCCACCTACCGGGGTGCGGGCCTGACCGGCCGGCCCGCCGTGCTCCGGAACGGCACCGCCTGGTACGTCTCGACGGTTCCGCCCGCCGACGTGCTGCGCGCGATCGTCGCCGACTGCCTCGCGGCGGCGGGCATCGCACCGGCCCTGCCGGCGATCCCCGACGGGGTCGAGGTCGCGCCCCGCGGCGGGCTGCTGTTCGTCCTCAACCACGGCGGCACCGAGGCCGTGCTGCCCGGCGACGGCGTCGACCTGCTGACGGGTTCGCCGGTCGTGGGTCGGCTGCGCGTCCCGCCCGGGGGTGCTGCGGTGCTAGCGGCGCGGGGGAGCGGTGCTGGTCCGCGTGGTCAGGACGGGCGCGAGGAGGCGGGTCTCGGCGGGCTGCTCCCCGGTGAGCCGGCCGATCGCCATGTCGACCGCGACGCTGCCGATGGTGTGGGCGGGGATGTCGACGGAGGTCAGCGGCTGGGTCTGGCCGAGGGCCACGTCCTCGGGGCAGACGGCCACGACGGAGATGTCGCCGGGCACGTCCTTGCCGCGCGAGCGGAGCGTCTCGAGCACCGCAGGCAGGGCGACCTCGTTGTGCACGACGAGCGCGGTGACGTCGGGCAGCGCGGCGAGCACCGCGTCGACCGCCTCGACGGCGCCGCTGTGCGACGACTCGCAGGTCTCGAACACGGCGTCCAGGCCGAGCCGGGTGGCCTCCTGCGTGAAGCCGCGCACGAGGCGTGCCGCGTACGTGGTGCGCCGGCTGAGCACCGCCCGCGGGGAGCCGATGAGCGCCACCTGCCGGTGCCCGAGACCGGCCAGGTGGTCGACGGCCACCCGTCCGACCGCCTCGAAGTCCAGGTCGACGCAGGAGAACCCGGTGGCGTCGCGCGGCAGTCCGATGAGCACGGCCGGCTGCTTCTGGCGCCGCAGGATCGGCAGCCGGGGGTCCTCGGCCTCGACGTCCATCATCAGCACGGCGTCGACCATGGAGCCGGCCGCGACGCGCTCGATCCCGTCGTGGTCGTCCTGGGTGAGCAGGAGGACGTCGTGCTTGTAGGACTGGGCGCGCGTGACGACCCCGGTGACGAACTGCATGATCACGCCGACGTTCACGTCCACGCGCAGGGGCGCCATGAGCGCGAGCACCTGGGTGCGCTGAGAGGCGAGCGCGCGGGCGCCGGCGTGCGGCCGGTAGTCGAGCTCGCGGACCGCGCGCTCGACGCGGGCGCGGGTCTCGGCCGAGATGGGTCGCTTGCCCGACAGCGCGTAGGACACGGTCGAGACGGAGACGCCGGCGGCTCGGGCGACGTCGTCGATCGTGCTCACCGCGGTGCTCCTCCAAGTCGTCGAGCCCCGGGGTCCGGGTGCCGGGAGTCACCCTAGCGGGCCTGTGCAGACCCACCGGGCGATTGTCGCCTGGGCGGGGAGGCCCATGGCGAAGCGCTTCGACAATAGCGTCCGAACTCTGCCCGGGAAAGGCTGTTGGACAGGATGAGAATGGCGGGCTAATCTATCGAAGCGCTTCGACGATCGGGTACCCCGCCCGACCATCCACTCGATGAGGAGAACCCGGATGAGGATCAGCACACGGCGATGGGCGGCTGTCGGAACCGCCGCCCTCCTTGCCCCGCTCGCACTGGCGGCCTGCAGCAGCAGCGGCGGTGACAGCGGCGGCGGAGACGGTGACGCGGACACCAAGACGCTCACGATCTGGCACTACGAGAACGACGAGTCCGCGATGGGCCAGGCGTGGGCCAAGGCCATCGAGATCTTCGAAGAGGAGAACCCCGACGTCACCGTCGAGGTCGAGAAGCAGACCTTCGAGCAGATCCAGAAGAACGCCAAGATCGTGCTCACCGGCGACGACGTCCCGGACGTCATGGAGTACAACAAGGGCAACGCGACCGCGGGGCAGCTGGCCTCGCAGGGCCTGCTCACGCCGCTGACCGACGCCGCGAAGGAGAAGGGCTGGGACACCGCGCTCAGCGGCTCCATCGCGACGACCGCCCAGTACGACGAGGACGGGCTCATGGGCTCGGGCGAGTGGTACGGCGTGCCCAACTACGGCGAGTTCGTGGGCGTCTACCTCAACAAGGACATGTTCGCCCAGTACGGCATCGAGGTGCCGACGACGTTCGACGACTTCGAGGCCGCCCTGGCGACCTTCAAGGAGAACGGCGTCACGCCGCTCGCCGAGGCCGGCGCGGAGTACCCCCTCGGGCAGCTCTGGTACGAGCTGGTGCTGCACTACGGCGACCGCGCGCTGGTCGATGACTACCAGCTGTTCGCCAACGACGTCGACTGGCACGGCGAGGCGATGACCCAGGCGACCGAGAAGCTCGACGAGTGGGTCAAGAACGGCTACATCGCTTCCGACTCGGCCGGCCTGACCGCCGAGGACATGGGCGTGTCGTTCATCGACGGCACCTACCCGATCATGGTCTCGGGCTCGTGGTGGTTCGGCCGCCTGCAGTCGGAGATCCAGTTCGACTGGGCGCAGACGCTGTTCCCCGAGAACACGCTGCACCCCGGCTCGTCCGGCAACCTCTGGGTCGTCCCGACGAACGCGGACTCGAAGTCGCTGGCCGAGGAGTTCATCGACATCACGCTGCGCCCCGAGGTGCAGGACGTGCTCGGCCAGGCAGGCGGCCTGCCGGTCGCGGGCGACCCGTCGACCATCACGGACCCGAAGACGGCGGAGCTCACGCAGAACTTCGCCGACATCCTCGGTGACGACGGCCTGGCGTACTACCCCGACTGGCCGGTCGCAGGCTTCTACGACGTGATCGTCAGCCAGCTGCAGTCGCTGGTCAACCAGTCCAAGTCGCCCGACGAGGTCCTCACCGGCCTCGAGGACGCCTACGTGTCCGGCAAGCAGGACCTGCTCGGCGAGTGACCCCGCCGCGCCCGGGCGGGAGCTGCCCGCAGTCAGCACCCGCCCGGGCCGTCAGGCCCGCCCTACGGAGGACCCCATGAGCACCGACGCTCTGCACGACCGCACCCTCGACGCCGCGCCGCCCGCCACGGGTGCCCCTCGTCGTCGCCGGACCCGCCCCACCTGGGTCCCCTACCTGCCGTACCTGGTGCCCGGGATCATCGGGTTCGTCGTCGTCATCGGCATACCGTTCGGGACGAACGTCGTCTACAGCTTCCAGAAGTGGAAGGGCGGCATGGCCCCGCACCTCTGGGTGGGGCTGGACAACTACGCGGCGCTGCTGCACGACGAGCAGTTCTGGACGTCGTTCCGCAACTCGATCTCGATGATCGTCGCGATGGTGATCGTGCCGACGCTCATCGGCCTGCTGCTGGCGTCCGTGCTGTTCGACTACCTCGGCAAGACGTTCGGCGCCCGCTCCGCCTCGGTGCTGCGGGCCACGTACTACCTGCCGCAGATCCTGCCCGTCGCGGTCGCCGGTGTGCTGTGGAACTGGATCCTCAACGCGCAGACCGGTGCCGTGAACGAGATCCTGCGGTCGATCGGCATCGACAACCCCCCGAACTGGCTGGGGTCGCCCACGACGGCTCTGCCCAGCGTGATGCTCGTCCTGGTGTGGGTGCAGATCGGCTATCCGGTCGTCATCTTCATGTCCGCCCTCCAGCGCGTCGACCCCGAGCTGTACGAGGCGGCCGAGCTGGACGGTGCGAACTGGTGGCGCCGGTTCCGGGCCATCACGATCCCGCAGATCAAGCCCGAGACGTTCGTCGTCGTGCTGACCTGCACCGTCGCCGCGCTCAAGGTGTTCGGACCGATCTACGTGCTCACCCGTGGCGGCCCGGAGAGCTCGACCCTGGTGCCGAGCTACTACTCGTACCTCAACTTCTTCGACAAGTCGAAGGTCGGCTACGGCGCCGCGGTGGCCAACGTGCTCACGATCGTCATCGTCCTCGTCGCCGGGGCGATCCTCGTCGCGCAGGCGCGCAGCGAGCGCAAGGAAGGGGTCGGCTGATGGCCGTCGACGTGGTCGCCGCTCCGGCGCCGAAGACGCACTCACCGCTGCCGGAGGGCGCGCGCCACCGCCGCGGGACGACGCGCTGGTTCGTGCTGGCGTTCGCGGTGCTCGTGGCCGTGCTCATGATCGTGCCGTTCCTGATCATGCTGCTCAACGCCTTCAAGTCTCCCGCGGACTACTCCCTGAACGGCCCGCTCAGCTGGCCGCAGGAGTTCTACACCGAGGGCGTCAAGGCGTTCTGGGAGCGCGTGGACTTCCCGCAGAAGCTGGTCAACTCGATCTGGATCTCGAGCGCTGTCGCCATCGCGGGGACGCTGCTCTCGCTGCTGAACGCGTACGCGATCGGCATCGGGCGGATCAAGGGGCGGCTGTGGGTGGTGACCCTCTTCCTGCTGGCGACGATGCTGCCGCAGGAGGCCCTCATCTACCCGCTGTTCACCATGGCGCAGCAGGCCGGACTGTCGAACTCCCCGTGGTCGGTGATCATCATCTTCACCGTCATCCAGTCGGCGTTCGGCACCTATCTGCTCTCCTCGGTGCTGAGCACGTTCCCGAAAGCACTGCTCGAGGCGGCCGCGCTCGACGGCGCGAGCCGCTGGCAGGTCCTGTGGAAGGTCGTCTTCCCGGTGGTCCGCCCGACGCTCTCGGTGCTGATGATCTTCTTCTTCATCTGGACCTGGAACGAGTTCTTCATCCCGCTGGTCATGCTCACGTCCAACGACACGCAGACGATCCCGGTGGCGCTCGCGTCCCTGCAGGGCGACCGGATGATGGACGCACCGACGACCAACGCCGGTGCCCTGGTCTCCCTCGTGCCCGCAGTCATCTTCTTCCTCCTGTTCCAGCGGACCCTGACCCGCGGCGTCACCGCCGGCGCGGTCAAGTAAGGCAGCGACCATGAAGTTCACCGACGGGTACTGGCAGCTCCTCCCCGGCGTCCAGGTGCTGCGCCCGCGCAGCGTCGCGGACGTCGTGGTCGGCGAGGACACGCTCACGGTCTACAGCGCGACGGTCCCGCTGACGTCGCGCGGCGACACCCTGAACCGCCCGCTCGTCACGGTGACGTTCTCGTCGCCGATGGACGACGTGATCGGCGTCCGCATCGAGCACCACGCAGGTGGTGTCGACCGCGGCCCCGACTTCGCCGTCGCGCAGACGCCCGCGGACGTCAAGGTGGTCGTCGACGGACCGGTGGCGTCGCTGCGGTCCGGCGGCCTCACGGCCCGGGTGTCCACCGAGGGGGAGTGGGGCGTCGAGTTCGAGGCCGACGGGCGGGTGCTGACGTCGTCGACGGCGCGCAGCATCGGTGTGGTCACGGATGCCCGGGGCGACTCCTACGTGCACGAGCAGCTCTCGCTCGGCGTGCGGGAGCACGTCTACGGGCTCGGTGAGCGGTTCGGCGCCTTCGTGAAGAACGGCCAGTCCGTCGACGTCTGGAACGAGGACGGCGGCACGGCCAGCGAGCTCGCGTACAAGAACGTGCCGTTCTACCTGTCCGACGCGGGCTACGGCGTGTTCGTCGACCACCCGGGCCGGGTCTCGTTCGAGATCGGCTCTGAGGCGGTCTCCCGCACGCAGTTCTCCGTCCCGGGTCAGACCCTGCAGTACTACGTGATCCACGGGCCGACGCCCAAGGCCGTGCTCCGCCGGTATACCGCCTTGACGGGCCGCCCCGCGCGGGTGCCGGCCTGGTCGTACGGCCTCTGGTTGTCGACCTCGTTCACCACCCAGTACGACGAGGCCACCGTGATGTCGTTCGTCGACGGCATGGCCGAGCGCGGGCTGCCGCTGAGCGTCTTCCACTTCGACTGCTTCTGGATGCGCGCGTTCCACTGGACGGACTTCACGTGGGACCCGGCGACGTTCCCGGACCCCGAGGGCCTCCTCGAGAGGCTGCACGCCAAGGGCCTCAAGGTCTGCGTCTGGATCAACCCGTACATCGCGCAGCGGTCGGGCCTCTTCGAGGAGGGGCGCACGGGCGGCTTCCTGGTGACGCGGGCCGACGGATCGGTCTGGCAGACGGACCAGTGGCAGGCCGGCATGGCACTCGTCGACTTCACCAACCCGGACGCCGTCGCCTGGTACCAGGGGCACCTGCGGCGTCTGCTCGGCCAGGGGGTCGACGCGTTCAAGACGGACTTCGGCGAGCGCATCCCGACGGACGTGGTCTGGCACGACGGCTCTGACCCGGAGCGCATGCACAACCACTACACGCACCAGTACAACCGCGCGGTGTTCGAGCTGCTCGAGGCCGAGCGCGGACCGGGCGAGGCCGTGCTGTTCGCCCGGTCGGCGACCGCCGGTGGCCAGCAGTTCCCCGTGCACTGGGGCGGCGACTGCGAGTCGACGTTCGTCTCGATGGCCGAGTCGCTGCGCGGCGGGCTGTCGCTCTCGTCGTCCGGGTTCGGCTACTGGAGCCACGACATCGGAGGTTTCGAGGGCACGCCCGATCCCGCCGTGTTCAAGCGCTGGCTGCCCTTCGGCCTGCTCTCGTCGCACAGCCGCCTGCACGGCTCGGACTCCTACCGCGTGCCCTGGGCGTTCGACGACGAGGCTGTCGACGTGACGCGCACCTTCACGGAGCTCAAGCTCGCACTCATGCCGTACCTCGGGCGGCTCGGGCTCGACGCCCACGAGCAGGGCCTGCCGGTGATGCGCCCGATGGTGCTCGAGTTCCCCGACGACCCCGGCGCCTCCACCGTCGACACCCAGTACATGCTGGGCGAGACCGTGCTGGTGGCGCCGGTGTTCTCCGCCGAGGGGCGCGTCGACGTGTACGTGCCCGAGGGGACCTGGACCTCGCTGCTCAGCGGCGACCAGGTGACCGGTCCGCGCTGGGTGCGTGAGGAGCACGGGTTCTCGTCGCTGCCTGTGTACGTACGGCCGGACTCGGTCCTGCCGGTGGGTGCCCGCACGGACCGTCCGGACTACGAGTGGGCCGACGGCGTCACGTTGCGACTGTTCGAGCTGGCCGACGGGCACCGGTCGGTCGTGGTGGTCCCGGCGCCGGACGGCGGTGACCCGACGACGTTCGTGGTCGAGCGCACCGGCGACGGGGTGCGCGTCGAGGCGCGGGGTGCCGTCGGCGCGTGGCACGTGCAGGTCGGTCTGGACGGACCCGCCGCGAGCGCGACCGCAGGGCAGGGCACGGTCGAGCTCGCGCTCTGAGGGCTCTCGCCACCCCGGGGGCAACCGGGGTGGCGAGAGCGTTCCCACGCCGTGTATCGTATCGTTTCGACAAACCAGCACCGAGGGCCGTGGACCGGCCGGCACAGCTGCCGACCAGACGTCCCGAGCCCCGCCGGCAGCGCAGACCTGAGACCCGTCCGCTCGATCGAAGGACCCGCACATGACGACCTCGCGCCCCTCCGGACGCCAGTTCCCTGCCGACTTCCTCTGGGGCTCGGCCACCGCCTCGTACCAGATCGAGGGGGCGTTCGACGAGGACGGCCGCGGCCCGTCCATCTGGGACACGTTCTCCCGCAAGCCCGGCAAGGTGCTCGACGGCGACACGGGCGACGTCGCCGCGGACCACTACCACCGCGTGGCTGAGGACGTCGCGATCATGCAGGACCTGGGCCTGCAGGCCTACCGGTTCTCGATCGCGTGGCCCCGGATCCAGCCCACCGGCTCGGGCGAGTTCAACCAGGCCGGCCTCGACTTCTACGCCGACCTCGTCGACCGCCTGATCGCCGCGGAGATCAAGCCCGTCGCGACGCTCTACCACTGGGACCTCCCGCAGGCGCTCGAGGACGAGGGCGGCTGGGCCAACCGGCAGACCGCGCTCCAGTTCGAGAAGTACGCGCGCAAGCTCGCCGAGGTGCTCGGCGACCGCATCCACCTGTGGACCACGCTGAACGAGCCGTGGTGCTCGTCGTTCCTCGGCTACGCGTCCGGCGTCCACGCCCCCGGCGTGACGGACGACGCGAAGGCGCTCGCCGCCGTGCACCACCTGAACCTCGCGCACGGCCTCGCCGGGCGTGCCATCAAGGACGTGCTGGGCCAGGACACGCCGATCTCGGTGACGCTCAACCTGCACGTCACGCGCGCCGCGACCGACGCCCCCGAGGACGTCGAGGCGAAGCGCCGCATCGACACCATCGCCAACGAGGTCTTCCTCGGCCCCATCCTCGACGGCGAGTACCCCAAGGAGGTGTTCGCCGACACGGCGCACATCACCGACTGGTCCTTCGTGCTCGACGGCGACCTCGACCTGATCCAGGTCCCGCTCGCGCTGCTGGGCATCAACTACTACTCGACCGGGCGCGTGCAGCAGGGCACACCCGCCGGCGGGGACGGCACGCCCGGTCCGGACGGCCACCGCTCGTCCGAGAACAGCCCGTGGGTCGGCGCCACCAACGTCGAGTTCCTCCCGCAGCCCGGCCCGCACACGGCGATGGGCTGGAACATCGAGCCCCAGGGCCTGGTCGACCTCCTCCTGGAGATCCACGACCGCTACCCGGGCATCCCGATGGCGATCACGGAGAACGGCGCCGCGTTCTACGACGAGGTCAGCCAGGACGGTCGCGTGCACGACGCCGGCCGCGTGGCCTACCTGCACGACCACGTCGACGCGGTCGGCGAGGCCATCGAGCGCGGCGCGGACGTGCGCGGGTACTTCGTCTGGTCGCTGATGGACAACTTCGAGTGGTCCTACGGCTACGACCGCCGCTTCGGCGTGGTCCGCGTCGACTACGACACCCTCGAGCGCACGGTGAAGGACTCGGGCCTCTGGTACCGCGAGCTCCTGCGCACGAACACGATCCCGACGCCGGAGTCCGCCGCCCTCTGACCAACTCCTCTCCGCAACGTCCGCACTCCGTCGGGTCCCGACCCCCTCGAGTGCGGACGTTGCCGTCTCCCGATCCGGACGTCCGCACTCCGGCGGGCTCCAGCACGCACGAGTGCGGACGTCACGTGGGTGGTGGGGGAGGATGAGGGCGTGGGACGACGATCGACGAAGCGGCCGTACGGCGCGGAGCACGTCGAGCTCGACCTCGATCGCGCCACGGGTGGCCGGCAGTCCGAGTCCGCGGCCGACGGCGAGTGGGTGGTCCAGCGCGTGCGCGGGTCCGACCGCGAGTACCGCTGCCCCGGCTGCGACCAGCTGGTGACCGCGGGCACGGCGCACGTCGTCGCGTGGCGGTCCGACGGGCTGTTCGGCGAGGCGCTCGACGACCGCCGGCACTGGCACCCCTCCTGCTGGCAGGCACGCGCCCGACGCGGACCGACCCGCCGATGACTCGCGCACCCCGGCTCGTCGCCACCGACCTGGACGGCACCCTCCTGCGCCCGGACGGCACGGTCTCCCCGCGCACGGCCGCCGCGCTGGTGCGGGCCGCCGACGCCGGCATCGAGGTCGTGTTCGTCACCGCCCGGCCGCCGCGCTGGCTGCGGGAGCTCGCGGAGCATGTGGCCGGTCACGGGGTCGCCATCTGCGCGAACGGCGCGGCGGTGCTCGAGGTGGGCACCGGGCGGTTGCTCGTCGAGCGGGGGATGTCGCCGGAGCTCGTCGGCAGCATCGCGGACCGCGTCCGAGAGGCCTGGGGTGGCTCGGAGGCGGTGCACCTCGCCACGGAGAGCGCGGACGGGTTCGCCTACGAGGCGCGATTCCTGTCCAGCCACCCCGTGCCGCCCGACAGCCCGACGGCCGACCGCATCGAGGACGTCCTGCGCCCGTCGACGTTCAAGCTGCTGGTGCGCTCCACCCGACCGGTCGGCGCGACGTTCGCCGACGAGCTGGCGGCGGTCGTCGGCGAGCTCGGGATCGTCGCCGACTCCGGGGCGGTCGGGCTCGGCGAGATCTCCGGACCCGGCATCACCAAGGCGTCGACGCTCGCCGACTGGGCGGCCACGCGCGGCATCACCCCGGCGGACGTCTGGGCCGTCGGCGACGCACCGAACGACCTGTCCATGCTCGGCTGGGCCGGCACCTCGTTCGCGATGGCCAACGCCCACGCGTCCGTGCTGGACGCGGCGACCCGACGGTGCGCCTCGAACGCCGACGACGGGGTGGCCGACGTCCTGGAGCTCGCGGGTGCGCTGGCCGAGGGCGCCTTAGGCTCGTCGCGATGACGACGAACACGCAGGACCCCGGCCTCATCCGCTCCTTGACGGTCTTGCCCGCCGCGCGCCAGGACGTCGAGCTGCACACCGCCGACGGGCTCACGCTCGTCGGGGAGCTGGCCCGCCCGGCCGACGCGCCCCCCGCCGCGACGCTCGTGACCCTGCACCCGCTGCCCACGCACGGCGGCTACATGGACTCGCACGTGTTCCGGAAGGCGGCCTGGCGGCTGCCCGCCCTGGCGGATCTCGCGGTGCTGCGGTTCAACACGCGCGGCACGGCCAGCCCGCGCGGGACCAGCGGCGGGGCGTTCGACGGCGGGGTCGGCGAACGGTACGACGTGCATGCCGCGATCGAGTTCGCCGAGTTCCACGACCTGCCGAAGCGGTGGCTGGTCGGCTGGTCGTTCGGCACCGAGCTGGCCCTCATGCACGGCCGCGACCCGTCGATCGAGGGGGCGATCCTGCTGTCCCCGCCGCTGCACCGCGCCACGGACGCGGACCTCGACGCGTGGGCGGAGCTCGGCAAGCCGCTCGTGGTGCTGGTCCCGGAGCTGGACGACTACCTGCGCCCCGACGAGGCGCGCCGCCGGTTCGCACGCGTCCCGCAGGCCGAGGTGATCGGGGTGGACGGCGCCAAGCACCTGTGGGTCGGCGAGGCGGCGGTCCGCCGGGTGCTCGACGAGATCGTCGCGCACGTGCTGCCCGACCACGAGATCCCGCTGCCCACCCACTGGGCAGGACCGAGCACGACGGCGGAGGACGACGCATGAGCCTGCACACCTACCGCGCCGAGGGCGACGGCCTCCCGGTCGTCCTCCTGCACGGCTTCCCGCTCGACCACCGCATGTGGGACGACGTCGCCCGTCTGCTGCCCCCCGGTCACCCGGTGCACGCCGTGGACCTGCCGGGGACGCCGGGGCACGCCACCGACCTGCCCGAGCCGTCGCTCGAGGCGTCGGCGGACCTGGTGGCCGAGGTGGTACGTGCCGCGGGCGTGAGCAGCGCCGTGATCGCCGGCCTGTCCATGGGCGGCTACGTGGCGCTCGCGCTGCTCGAGCGGCACCCGGAGCTCGTCGCCGGGCTGGCGCTCGTCGACACCAAGTCCACCGCCGACGCCCCGGACGCGCGCGCCAACCGGCTGCGCATCGCGGACGAGGCGGAGTCGACGGGGTCGGTCGACGCGGTCCGACCGATGGCGACGTCGCTGCTCGGCGAGACGACGCGGACCGCCCAGCCTGAGGTGGCCGCCGAGGTCGCCGCCTGGATCGACCAGCAGGAACCCGCGGGTGTCGCCTGGTCGCAGCGAGCGATGGCGGCCCGGCCGGACCGCACGGACGTGCTCCGCGCGTTCGCGGGCCCGGTCGTCGTGGTGGTCGGCGACGAGGACACCGTCACCCCGGTCACCGCGGCCGAGCACCTCGTCGCCAACGCCGAGGGCGCCCGGCTCGTCGTGGTCCCGCAGTCCGGGCACCTGTCGTCGGTCGAGCAGCCCGCTGCCGTCGCGTCGGCGATCGCGGAGCTGGCCCAGGCGGCCGGCTAGATCACGAGGCTGAGCAGCAGGACGAAGATCAGCGCGGTCACCGACAACACGGTCTCCATGAGGGACCAGGTCTTGAACGTCTGGCCGACGGTCATCTTGAAGTACTCCTTGACCAGCCAGAACCCGGCGTCGTTCACGTGGCTGAGGAACACCGAGCCTGCACCGATCGCGAGGACCAGCAGGGCGACGTGCGTCGTCGAGAGGTCCGTCGCGAGCGGGGCCATGATGCCCGCCGCGGTGATCGTGGCCACGGTGGCCGACCCCGTCGCGAGCCGGATGAGCACGGCGACGATCCACCCGGCGAGCAGCGGTGGGATCGCGGCGTCGGTGATCCCGCTGGCGATGACGTCGCCGACGCCGGAGTCCACGAGCGTCTGCTTGAACCCGCCGCCCGCGGCGACGATGAGCAGGATGCTGGCGATCGGCGCGAAGGACGAGTCCACCAGCTTGCTCACCTGCGCCCGGGTGTTCCCGAGCGAGGTCCCGAGGGCGACCATCGCCACCAACGTGGTGATGAGCAGCGCGACCAGCGGCGTCCCCAGGAACACGAACACCTGACCCACCGGGTTCTCGCCCGCACCGCTCGCCTCGACGACCGTCCGCAGCAGCATGAGCACGACGGGCAGCAGGACGACCATGAGCGCGACCCCGAACCTCGGACGGCGGGCGTCCTCGTCGGTGCGCGCCTCGCCCAGGAACACGTCGGGGGGCGGCAGCACGACCCACCGGGCCAGCGGCTTGGCCAGCAGCGGGCCGGCGATGATCACGGTGGGGGTCGCGACCAGGAGGCCGAGGCCGAGGGTGGTGCCCAGGTCGGCGCCCAGTGCGTCGATCGCAATGAGCGGCCCGGGGTGCGGCGGCACCAGCCCGTGCAGCGCCGAGAGGCCGGCCAGGGCGGGGATGCCCAGCACGATCATCGACAGCTTCGACCGGCGGGCGGCGAGCATCACGACCGGGATCAGCAGGACGACGCCGACCTCGAAGAACAGCGGGATCCCGATGACGAACGCGATGAGCGCCATCGCCCAGGGCAGCCGCTGCACCGGGGTCCTGGACAGGATCGCGTCCACGATCTCGTCCGCGCCGCCGCTGTCGATCAGCAGCTTGCCGATGATCGCCCCGAGGGCGATGAGCAGCCCGACGCCGGCGACGGTGGTCCCGACGCCCGCGACGAAGCTCGTGAACGCGTCCGTGTAGCCGATGCCGGCCAGCACCGCGAGCACACCGGCGCCGAGCGTCAGGGCCAGGAACGGGTGCATCTTGAGGCCGACGATGAGCGCGACGATGACCAGGATGCCGACGATCGCGGCGAAGATGAGCTGAGTCTCGCCGACGCCCTCGGCGGCCGCGGTGACGAGTTGGTGGGCGATCATGAGCGCTCCTCGGAGAGATGGAGGGCGGCCATCGCGCGGTCGGCCACGGCGTCGGGTGGTTCCTCGACCGAGATCGTCACGCCGTCCTCGGCGTCGGTCAGCGGTTCGAGGGTGGCGAGCTGGGACGTGAGCAGGGACGTCGGCATGAAGTGCCCGGCGCGGTGCTCCATGCGGTCCTCGAGCAGCGGCGCCTGGGCCGTGAGGTGCACGAACCGCACGCGGCCCTCGGCCTCGCGCAGCAGGTCCCGGTACGCGACCTTGAGCGCCGAGCACGTGACGACGGCGCTCTCACCGGCCTGCGACCGCGCGGTCATCCAGTCCCGGATGGCGCGCAGCCACGGCCACCGGTCCTCGTCCGTCAGTGGCTCGCCGGCGGACATCTTGGCGATGTTCTCCGGCGGGTGGAACTCGTCGGCCTCCGCGTACGGCCACCCGAGGCGCTCGGCGAGGATGCGGGCGACGGTCGTCTTGCCGGAGCCGGCGACCCCCATGACGACGACGTGCACCATCTCGGTCATGTAGCGACGCCCCTGTCCGCCGTTCCCCCTGCTGCCTCTGGGAGCCTTGCACGGGCGGTCCGAGCGCGCGCGGTGGGGACGTCAGCGAGCGAGCACCCGCGCGAGGGCCTCCGACATGTCGAGCGACTCCCCGTCCTTGCCGCCGGCCCCGATGACGAGCGGGGGAGCGGACGGCTCCGGGGAGACGCCGCGGAACCGCGCAGCCAGGCTCGACGGCGCAGTCAGCACGTAGAACTTGCCGTCGGTGTCGACGGCGACCGTCTCGTCCCGGCGCAGGTACCAGCCGGTCAGGGGAGTCCGGTACCGGGCCCGACCGTCGTAGCTGCGTGCGGACAGCGGGACCGGCGCGGGTCCGGACGTCAGGGCGCGGCGCAGGAACGCGTCGATCTGCTCCTGCGCCTGCGCGGACTCGGCGCGCTGCCGGCCCGCCAACAGCTCGCCGTGCGCCGCCGCCGCTGCCCGACGCTCCTCGCGCCACGCCGCCGTCGCGTCAGCCTTCTCCTCGGTCACATCGACCCTTCGCGGGTGGACCCGTCAGTGGGAGGACGCGGCTGCGTCGTCCTTGGCGGGCTGCTCGTCCTGGGCGTCGGCAGCCGGGGGAGCGTCCTTGACCTCGGGGGTCTCCTGCTCGGCGTCGTCGACGGGGGCGGCGTCGGTGTCCTTCGACGGGTCCGCGTCCTTGGACGGCTCCGCGTCCTCGGTCCGCGGCTCCGGCACGACGGGCACCGCCGCCGACACGGGCGCCGGGCGCGACTTCGTGGGTCGGGACGCCGGCCGGGCCGGCTTCCCGGCGGGAGCCGGCGCTGCGTCGTCGGAGGTCGCGCTCGACGCCTTCGCCGCGGGGGGAGCCGCCTTCTGCTCCTTCTCGAACGCCGCCTCGGCACGCGTCGCCCGGTCCAGCGTGGCGCGGTCGGGGTTGTGGCCGAGCAGGTTGCGCAGCTCGTCGAGGTAGGAGGTGATCGACTCGCGCTGGCGGTTGAGGTCCTCGACCTGCCGCGTCGCGGACGTCCGCTCCCGCTCCGACTCGATCATCGCGTCGGAGATCTGCTTCTCGGCGTGCTCGCGGGCCTCCGCGACCACCCGGTCCGCGTTCTTGCGGGCGTTGGAGATGAGCTCCTTGGCGTGCTGCTCGGCGTCGGTGCGCACCTTGTCGGCCTGCGCCAGCGCCTTGGCCACCCGCTGCTCGGCCTCGGCGGCGTGCGCCTCGGCGTCGCGGACCAGACGCTCGGTCTCGGCGCGCGCGGTCTCGTGGCGGTCGGCGTCCTCGCGCTCGGCGGCCTCGCGACGCGACGCGATCGTCAGCTCGGCGTCGGCAAGCTGCTGCTCCGCGGAGCGGACCATCTCGTCGGCGTGGGTCTTTGCGGACGTGGTGAGCTCGGCGGCGGCACGACGGGCCTCGGTGAGGGCACGCTCGACCTCGAGGCGGGTGCGCTCGCGCAGCTCCGAGGTCTCACGGTCGGCGGACGCGCGCAGCTCGCCGGTCTCGCGTGCCGTGACCTCCTGCAGCTCGGCCGCCTCGCGCGTCGTGACGTCGCGCAGGTGGGACGTCTCGTGCGTGGCCCGCTCGCGCAGCTCGGTGGTCTCGCGCTCCGCCTGGGCGCGCAGGTCGGTGGCGTACCGCTCGGCGTCGCCGCGCAGGGCGACGACGGTCTGCTCCGCGTCCGCCCGCTGCGCGCCGAGCTCGTCGGCCGTCTTGGAGCGCAGCTCGCCGGTCTCGCGCTCGGCCTGGGCGCGCACGAAGGCCGCGTACTGCTCGGCCTCGACGCGCAGCGCCGCGACCTCGGCCGCGACGCGCTGCTGGAGGGCGGCCGCGTCCCGCTCGGCAGCCGCGCGCACGCCGTCCGCGTACTCCTGGGTCTGCACCCGCAGTGACGTGACCTCCTCGGCAGCCTGCTGACGGGCGGCGCCCACCTCGGCCGCGACGTCGCTGCGCTGCTGCGCCACGTACCGGTCGACCTCGATGCGTGCCGCCGCGAGCTCGCCCTCGACCCGCTGGCGCAGCTCGGTGGTGTCGGCGTCGGCGCTCTGGCGCAGGTCCTGCGCGTAACGCTCGGCCTCCTCGCGCTGGGCGGTGGTCTCCGCCTCGGAGCGCGCCCGGAGCTCGCTCGCGGTGCGCTCGGTCGCGATCCGCAGCTGCGTCGCCTCGTGCTCGACGCTCGCGCGCAGCGTGCCCAGCTCGCGCTCGAGCGAGCTGCGCCGCTCGCTCTCCTCGGTCGTGATCGCGCTCTGGATGCGGGCGGCCTCGCGCTCCGCGGAGCCGACGAGCTCCTCGGCACGGCGCTGGGCGGCCAGGAGCGTGCTCTCGGCCTCCGCGGAGGCCGTCGTCTTGACCTCGTCGGCCTCGCGGCGGGCGGTGGCGACGACCTCGGCGACCTCGTTCTCCGCGCGGGCCCTCAGCTGGCCCGACGAGAGCTTGGCGCGGGCGAGGGCGTCGGCCGCCTGGGCGTTGGCCTGCGTGACGACGTCCGAGGACTGCTCCTCGGCGGACCGCAGCAGCTGCTCGATGCGCGAGCCCAGCCCGGAGTAGGTGGGCCGCTCGGCCTCGCGCAGCTGGCGGTGCGCCTCGGAGAGCTCACCTGCCACCTGCATGGCGCGCCCGTCGAGGGACTCCACCTGGGCGCGGGCGTCGGCGAGGGCCTTCTCCAGCCCGGAGATGCGGGCGTCGACGGCTTCGCGTTCGTAACCGCGGAAGTTGACGACGGGGAAGGGGGTCCGGGCGTCGGGCACGAGCAGTCCTCCTGGGCACGGTGGCTCCGCGCGGAGCGGCCTCGGTCGAGGCGCTCGTCGACTTCCGGAGCCCGCCGGTCAGGATACGCGTGTTCACGGTGCCGTGGTCAGGACCCTGCCCGGTACGCACACCAGGGAGGATCCGTCCACTCGGTCCCGGTTCGGCCGTGACGTGCCCCTCTGCCTATCCTGGGGGTTCTCTTCCCTGGAGGATCCTGCGTGCTCAAGCGACTGATCATCGCCGCCGTCGGCGTCGCCGGACTGGTCGTCATCGGTCTCGGCATCGCGTCCGCGACGGTGTGGCGGGCCGACGACGTCCTCGTCGCGACGACGTCGGGTGGCTCCCACACCCTCGTCACGGACCCCGGTGTCCTCGAGCTCGGCGGCGACCCCGTGACCGTCACGGTGAGCGTCCCGGACGGTGGTGACGTCGTCCTCGCGGTCGGCCGTGACACGGACGTCGACGGCTGGGTGGGGACCGACGCGCACGGTCGGGTCACCGGCCTGTCCGGCTGGCACGCGCTGGCCGTGGAGGACGTCGCCGCGCCGGAACCCACCACGGCTCCCACACCCACCGACGCCGCCGCGCCGCCTGCCGACGCGGCCACCCCGGCGCCCACCGAGGGCGAGGCGGAGGCCACCGTCACCGTCGCCGACCCGACGGGCTCCGACCTGTGGGTCGCGGAGGAGACCGGGACCGGGGAGGCGACGCTCGTCTGGCCCGCGCAGGAGGGCCGCTGGAGCCTGCTCGCGGTCAGCACCGGGGAGTCCGCACCGACCCTCTCGCTCGCCTGGCCGCGGGTGGTCACCACGCCGTGGCTGTGGCCGTGCGTCGCCGTCGGCACGCTCCTGGTGCTGCTGGCGGGCTGGCTCCTGCTGCGGGACGTCCGCCGTCGCCGTGCCGGGCTCGACGAGCCCGAGTGGACCTCCGTGCACACCGGTGCGACGCCCGCCGTGGTCGTCGGTGCGGCGGACATCGACACGATCCCCGTGCTCACCCGTCGGCAGCTGCGCGAGGCCACGCAGGCCCGGGCAGCCCGACCGCGTACCGGACCCGTCCCGACGGTGCCCGCGCCCACGAACGAGCCCACGCCGACGCCGACGTCCCCGACGCCCGCGCCCGTCGGCACGAGCCGTCGGGCGCTCCGCCCGCCGACCGGGGCCATCCCGGTGGCACCGACCACCCCGACGCCGGAGCGCACGGTTCCCGCCCCGGGCCCGACGCCGACCCCCGGTCCGTCCGCCCCCACGACGACCCCGTCGGCTCGTCCGCCCGTGCCCGCCCCCGTGCCCACCGCGTCCTGGTCGGCTCGCCCGCCGGCGCCGACGTCGGCGACACCCCCGGTCCCCGGTCCGCCGGCCGCGTCCGCTCCGTCCGGTCCGCCTGCGCCGAGCGCACCCGCCGAGCACAGCACCGTCCCGCACGGCCGACCGTCCTGGGCGCAGCGCGGGAACCCGCCCGTACCGTCCACGGCGACGCCCGCGGCCGCACCCCCGGCACCGCCCGCGGGCCCCGGTCCGGTCAGCCCTGCCGGGTGGTCGGCGGTGCCACCCCCACCGGGTGCACGCCTGCGTCCCGGCTCACCGGCTGGACCCGACGCCGAGCCCGTGCACACGGGCCGGCCCACCTGGGTGCGGACGGCGACACCTCCCGAGCCCGGACCCGACGAGTCCGCCACCGCGGGGTCCCGCGCCGACGCCTGGCGTCGGGCGTGGGGACTGCCTCCGACGGAGGGCGCCCCCGAGGGTGCGCAGACCCCCACCGACACGAACGAGGAGGACCGATGACACGCCGGACGTCCCGCCGCCTCGCCGCGGCCCTCGGCGGCGTGCTGGTGCTCGGGCTCGCCGCCTGCAGCACCCCGCTCCCGCAGGCCCAGCCCGAACCCGTGCCGGCCGTCGCGCCCGCGGTCACCACCGTGGTCCAGTCCCAGGACGTGCTGACCGACCTCGGCGCCGTGCTCACGGCGTCCGACGCGGCCCTGGACGCCACGCAGCTGCCTGCTCGCGTCGCCGGGCCGGCTCTGGCGGTACGGACCGCGGAGTACGTCCGCGCGACCGCGACCGCCGGCGCCAAGCCGCCGACCCCGCTGCCCACGGACGAGCAGGCGCTGATCGTCCCGCAGACCGACACCTGGCCGCGGACGCAGCTGGTCGTCACCAAGCAGCCCGACGACCTCCAGGCCCCGCGCATCCTCGTGATGCAGCAGGCGACCCCTCGCGAGCAGTACAAGCTGTGGGGATGGGGCCGCATGGGCGCGGGCATCCAGATGCCGGCCACCGCCGCCCCGGAGACGGGCAGCCCGGTGCTCGCGCCCGACGCCGCCGGTCTCGTGATGACTCCGGTCGAGGCCTTCCAGCAGTACGCGGACGTCCTGGCCAACGGAGACGCTTCGGCGTTCGCCGCGAGCTTCCTGCCCGACACCTTCAGGTCGAGCGTCGAGGCGGCGCGGGCGGCGACGGCAGCCGGTGTACAGGCGGCCGGGTCCGCGGTCGAGACGTACACGCCTGACCCGACGACGCCGGTGGTCAGCCTCCAGACGGTCGACGGCGGAGCGATCGTCGTCGGCCAGCTCACCACCGTGTCCACCGTGACGCTCACGGTGGCGGGTGGCACGATCCCGATCTCCGACCCGTTCTACGCGGCGCTCACCGGCAAGACGAGCGCCGGCAGCAACTTCGTCCGGACGTTCACCGACGTGCTCGTCATGTACGTGCCCCCGGCCGGCAGCCCCGCACTCGTGCAGCTGCTGGCCGCCGAGCACGCCGTGACGTCCGCGACGGCCGAGTAGACCGACCGACTTCCCGCACCCCAGCGACTCCAGCGCGCAGCCGAAGGAAGACCGACGCATGTCCCAGCCGACCGGACCCCGCCCCCGCCTCGACGTCCGCGGGGCGGTGGACCTCTCCACGCTCAACCGTCCTGCGACACCCCCGCCCGGCAGTCCGGGTGGGCTGCCGGCGCCCGGCACCTACGTGGTGGACGTCGACCAGGAGTCGTTCCCCGACCTCGTGCAGAGCTCCACGCAGTACCCGGTGGTCGTGGTGCTCTGGTCACCCCGGAGCGAGGCCAGCGCGACGGTCGCCGCCGACCTCGCCTCCCTCGCCGACGAGGACGAGGGCCGCTGGCAGCTGGCGCGCATCGACGCGGAGGCCAACCCGCAGGTCGCCCAGGCGTTCCAGGCGCAGAGCGTGCCCACCGTCGTCGCCGTCCTCGCCGGTCAGCCGCTTCCCCTGTTCCAGGGCGCGTACCCCCGCGACCAGGTGCGTGCCGTCCTCGATCAGGTGCTCGCCGCCGCCGAGGCCAACGGGATCACGGGCCGCGCGGCGCCGAGCACGGGCGCCGCAGCCCAGGACGAGCCGGAGCCGGAGCCCGAGCTCCCGCCCCTGCACCAGGCGGCGTACGACGCGATCGAGCGTGACGACCTCGCCGCGGCCACCGCCGCCTACGAGCAGGCGCTGAAGGAGAACCCGCGCGACTCGCTCGCGCGTGCCGGCCTGGCCCAGGTCGGCCTGCTCGACCGGACGCGCGACGCCGACCTCCAGACAGCGCGCGCTGCAGCCGCCGACGACCCGTCGGACGTCGACGCCCAGCTGGCCGTCGCGGACCTCGACATCCTCGGCGGGAAGGTGGAGGACGCGTTCGCGAGGCTCGTCGACGTCCTGCGTGCCACCGCCGGCCCGGAGCGCGAGCGGGTGCGCGTCCGTCTGGTCGACCTGTTCGAGGTCATCGGCGGCGAGGACCCCCGCGTGATCGCCGCCCGCCGGGCCATGGCCAGCGCGCTGTACTGAGCGCGTTTGCGCAGGTCGGAGGCTTCGCGGCCGAGTGACCCGCGTCACCGCTCGCGGATTTGCTCTCCGGCGGGATGCCTGCGTAATCTTCTCGACGTCGCCCGGCAGGGAGGAACGGACACCGCGGATCGAACCGCAGTGGCTGGTCCCCCGGAGCGACATCCTCGGACTCTTCGACCGGCGGCCAGATCGTCGGTCATCAGGAGCGTCCGGACGCGGAGCTCAGGCTCCCGCCCCGCTGAATCTCCTCTGACCAGGGGATTTGACGAGGCAGGGCCGCTCCGCTAAGTTAGAGCAGTTGCCTCCGGACAGGTTGAAAGGCCTGGAAGGATGCGCGTCTGTTCCTTGAGAACTCAACAGTGTGCCAAATAGTCGATGCCATATGGCTCGCTATCGGAGGATGTCTTGTCCCGTTCGGGGTGGGGTG
>NZ_LMFG01000005.1:0-202681 GCF_001426725.1 Cellulomonas sp. Root137
CCTTGATGGCCGAAGGTGGCGGCTCCGGGATCACCACGTTGGCCGTCCTGCAATCGTTGGCCCAAGCTCGCGCCCGCTGGGGCGAGCACGCCGCCGACGCCATCTGGGACGCCGCCACCGTCAAGATCGTCCTGGGCGGGTTGGCCAAGTACCGGGACCTGGACGACGTGGCCCGCCTCGTCGGCGAGGTCGACGAGCTCACCGAGACCCGCTCCCGGGGCCGCGCCGGCGGCCGCTCTTCGTCCACCTCGGTGCGCACCGTCCCGGTCATGCCCGCCTCCGTACTGCGCACGCTGCCCTTCGGCACCGCGGTCCTGCTGTTACGCCAGACCAAACCCACCGTGATCGACCTGGCCGCGTGGACCGCACGACGCGACGCAGCAGCACTGCAGGCGGACCAGAAGGCCGTCGAGCACGCCACCGCGACTGGCACGGCGGTGCCGACATGATCAAGCTCGCGCTCGGCGCCCTCGGGTTCCTGTCCGTCCCGGCCATTGCGATCGTGACCGCCGTCGCCGTCGGCGGCACAGCGAGCGCCTGCATCGCCACCTCCGCCGGCGGACCGCTCGCCGACGACGCCCCCATCCCCGCGATCGCCCGGACCTGGATCGCCGAGACGGAGGCGTCCTGCCCCGACCTGCCGGAGACGTGGATCGCCGCCGTCATGGCCCAAGAGTCCGACTTTCGACCCGACGCGCACGCCGACGACTCGAACGGCGGCACCTGGGGACTGCTGCAGATGAACGCCTCCATCTGGAAGGCGCACTACGACCACCCACCGAACGCCGACCTCAATCGCAACGGTGCCCCGGACATCGAGGACCCCGACCTCCACGCGGCCGTTGGCGGTACCTACCTGTGCGCCCGCCTGGCCGGCGTGCGGCAGATCCGCGCCGACCACCCCGACTGGGCCTCCTCGAGCATCCCGATCCTGGACGCCCTGGTCATCGCGCACAACGCCGGCGAATCCCGGCTGCGCACCTACCCGACCATCCCGGCCGTCACCGCCAAGTTCATCGCCAACGTCGAGGAACGCATGACCGCCTGGACCGCCGACGGCGTCTCGGGCGCCGCCCCGGAGGTCCCGAACCCCGCCCTCCCCGTTGCGGCCGCACCCTCCGGCGGGTCGCCGACCGGGGGTGCACGCCCCAGCTCGGCGGGGGCGAGGTCGTCGTGCCGGCCGGCACCTCGGCCGATGTCGCGACGGCCGTGCGCAACGGCCTGGCCTACGTCGGTGTGACCTCCGGGTGGCGTCAACTGTGCGACCGGCTCGCCTGCCGCGCGTACGGGTACGTCGGCTCCGGGTTCACCTCCGCCAAGGCCCACTGGACCGAGATGGTCGCCACCGGGCACGCCCACCCCGGCGACGCCTGCCCACCGCTGGGCGCGTTCACGTTCTGGAACACCGGACGCCCCTTCGGCCACGCCTCCCTCGTCGTCCAAGCCGACCCCGGGTGCGACCCCTCCAAGATCCTGCTCACCGCCAACGAGGTCTTCGACTCCGCCACCGGCAACCACGGCGGCGTCTACCTGATCAGCTTCGACCGCCTGTCCGCGATGTACCTGCACGGCAACGGATACCTCGGCTGGTCCAACCCCATCTGCAAAGGAGCGCTGCTCCCCGCCGGAACCACCCACCCCGCACCCTCCGGACGGTAACCATGACCGGCCGCACATCACCGTCCAGCGACGAACGCCTCGCCGCACTGCACGACAAGCTCATCTCCGCGGTCGCCGACCTCGTCCACTCCGAACGCTGGCGGCAGATGCTCACCACCGCCGCCCGGTTCCCCACCTACTCCCCCTCCAACGTGCTCCTCATCGCCGCACAACGCCCCGACGCCACCCGGGTGGCCGGGATCCGCACCTGGAACAACCTCGGGCGACGCGTCGTCAAGGGCGAGCACGGCATCGCCATCCTCGCCCCCTGCACCTACCGATCCATCGTGACCGACGCCGAGTCGGCGGCCCGCGCGGCCGACCCGGCTGCGGCGCGTCGAGAGGACGCGGACCCGGTCTCGATGCGTGAGCTGCGCGGCTTCCGTGTAGTGCACGTGTTCGACATCAGCCAGACCGACGGCCCACCCCTCCCCGAGGTCGAGCCGCGCCTGCTGACGGGCGACGCCCCGCAGCACCTCTGGGCGCACCTCGCCGCTCTGGTCACCGACGACGGCTTCACCCTCGAGCGCGGTCCATGCCCCCCGGGAGCCAACGGCTACACCGCCTACCGCGCCAACACCGTGCGCATCCGCGACGACGTCGAACCGGCACAAGCGACCAAGACACTCGCCCACGAGCTCGGACACATCCGAGCCGACCACGAACACCGCTTCCCCGACTACGCCAGCGATGCGCAGTGCCGCGGACGCGCCGAAGTCGAAGCCGAATCCATCGCCTACCTCGTCGCCGCCATCGCCGGTCTCGACACCACGAACTACTCCCTGCCCTACATCGCCGGATGGAGCGACGGGCACCCCGACCTGCTTCGGGAATCCGCCACCCAGGTGCTGATCGCGGCACGCTCGATCGGGACTCCCGACGAGCCCGACACCAGACCCGGCCCCGGCATCGCCGACCTGGTGCTGGGCGACTACCGCGACCTCGCCCCGGCACGCTCGGACGGGCTGGACCACCTATCGCTCCTTGGCGGCGGCTGGACGGAACGCCGCGCTCGGCCCCCGGCGAAAGAGCGATGGACCCCGTACCACCTGACTAGCCCCGACGCTGCCCCTTAGCGGCTGCCGGCCTTTATGAGTTGGCCCGGCGCATCCAAGCCCGACGACGACCCTGGCCGCGGGCTCCGGACGCACACGGTCATCACCACAACGGGCTCAGGATTGCTCGAGGTGCACTCGCACGGCTTCCAGGTCGTCGGCCGAGGCACTACGCCGTTCGATCTCCCGGTACGGGCTCGCGCTCCCGCGTGCGAAGAGCAGGATCCGGTTCGCATCGATCAGGGCGCCGGGCACGTCGAGCTCGGCCGTGTACCGCCTCAACTGCTGCGCTTCTCTTGTCCGTGACCAGTCACCGTGCGTGGGCGTCGCCATCGCGAGCTTGACCTCGATCGCCGCCGTCGGTGCGCCGTCCTGGAGGACGACATAGTCGACGAAACCACGTCCCGCGCGATATTCGCGTCGAGTCTCGAAGCGTCGGCCGAGGAGCCGGTTGAGCAGTGGCTCGACGACGTACTGCGATACGTGGCTCTCCAGGGGCAGCGCTCCACCCGCGATCGAATGCCAGTCGTGGAGCGTGAGCTGGGCAGGATCCGGAAGGTCGGCGAGACCTGCTGGCGTGACGACCACCCGGTCGACAGCCGCCTGGTCGTCGGGGTTCAGCGCGACGAAGTTCAGAGCACTGATGACCTCGGGTCGCAGGAACTTGCCCGATCGACCACGCATCACCAGGTGGCCGTCGTTGGCCGCCAGCACTGTGGCTAACGGGATCGGCCGGATTTCGATCAGAGGGGTGAGGTACGTCCACTGTTGCTGGTTCGCGACCGTCCCTTCGGTGCTCACCTCGATGTCATCGGCGTAGAACGCGTTCGATGCCGCTCGCGCAACGAAGTGAACAGCCTTGCGCGGTGCGGTGAAGTAGACCAGGTACAGGTCTCCGACGATGGTCTGCTTCGCAGTAGTCCACTTCGCGTCGAACACACCGACCTGCGCGACCGCGGTGCGGCGCGCAAGCTCGTCGGAGTCCGGGTATGAGGCCTCATCGCCCATGAGCAACCACGCACTTGACGGAGCAATGTCTCTCGGATCCCCGGCCGGCTCGATGCCCTCAGCTCCCGCCCACGCCGCAGCGAACGCCGCGATGTCGTCGAGAACCGCGTCCAGCCCCCAGGACACAAAGTCGAGAGAACGCTCGAACATGAGACACGGGAACGCCTCGTCCAGTTCGCCTTCCTCGATTTCAAGGACAGTCGCAATTGGTTCTGGCTGAGATGCGACCCACTCCTCGACCTCCGTCGCAGTCGCTGGGCTGAGCATCACGTGTACTGCGACGCGCGCACCTCCTTCCTTGATGCTCGCTTCCGCGGTGGCTCGATCGAGGTCGAAGACGACCCCGCCTCCGTCGGGCCACTCCAGGTTCTCGCCACCGAGGGCGGTAGCCAACTGGGCGAGGCGCGCATCGGCGAGCCCGGGCGTCGTCACGTGGGGCTCGTCGGGCACGCCCGGTGTCATCGCGGCGATGGACGCCACCGATTCGCCCTCGTCGTCGATCCTCAAAGACGTCTTGGAAATGCGGGCCCTGACGTCTGCGTTCACAACTGTCCCCCTCCGTCACCGATCCAACCGGCCTGCGGGTGTCTGCTGATCATCACGCAGCACATGCGCCAGTCAGAGCCGACCGAGCAGGTCCAGCACCAGCAGGGTGCGGTCACCACCGACGCGGATAAGGGCATCTGCCAGGCTTTCAGCTCCGCGCACACCGACGCGCTTGATACGGCCCGTCGGTGGGTAGACGGACCAGACGTACTCGCCGTCGCGACGGACGACCCAGCCCTCGTCACCGTCGGAGGCGACCTCCCAATGCCCGCCATCGTCGACGACCGAAGCCAGGTAGGTCGCGACCACTTGGTGGGCGAGCGCGTCCGGTGGTGTACCGGGCCGGCCAGCCTGCGGTGCGAGAGCTTCGAGGATGACGTCGGCGGTCGTCGTCGGGAACGGCTGGGCGAACACGTCGAACCACTCGACGTTCTCGACTTCGCCTCCGTTCCGAATGGCGATGCCGGCGACATGATGAAACGCCACGAACGGGTGCGCTCCGCGCGACGCTGCGATCGTCAGCAGCACCTCCGGGTCGTCGTCTGGGCGAGCAAGGTCCAGGCCGTCCCAGTGCTCGACGAGCCGCGCAGCGATCGCCCACGTCGCCGCAAGCGTGTGGGCGCGCGACGGCTGCTCGAGTTCGGACTCATCGGCAGTCGGCTCAGTCATCGAGGGGGTCCAGGTCGGCGTAGGGCCGCGCGCGAGGGCGCGGGCGATGGCGTCCGACGTTGCCGTTGCGGCGGGCACGGGCGACCAGAGCCGAGAAGTTGCCTTCCTCGTCCTGCGGGATTGGCGGGTTCTGCTGTGTCGCGGCGAGCAGGTCGAATACGGCAGTGCGCCGCGTCATCTTGGACAGGGGGACGATGTGGTGACGGGTGTACCCGACGGCCGTGACCGAGTTCAGCAGAGCGACCGGTTCGAGCGCGCGATACAAGACCCAGACCGGCTCGGCGTAGTGGGTGGCGCCGGCGTCGAGGCGGCGCTCAAGGTCCTCGACCAGGTCCGACCGCAGGTGATCGCGGCCGTGAAACAGGTCCAGCAAGGCGTCGTCGGTCGTGTCGGGGTCGTGCGGTGAGGCGGTGACGGGCCGGACCTGCCATCCGTCGGAGTCGTGCACACCGGCGCGCAGGAGCTCGCTGATGACCTGGTAGGTGCGCACGTGTGGGTAGTCATCGGGGAAACGAGCACCCCAGCACGGCTCACCGAGCCCCGTGCCGGACTCGATGCGCTTGACGACCGTGTCCAGGCCGGACGCGAAGACCTGGTCCCAGTAGATGTACTCGGGAGCGCCGTCGGGCTTGAGGTACAAGATCCACGCGACCAGGTCGAACTGGATCCGCAGGTCGGTGCGCTCGTCGTGGGCGATCAGCAGAGGGACGCGTTCCTCGTTGATCACACCGGTGATGCGCAGCTCCGGGTGACGCAGGCACAGCTCCGTCGCGATCGACCATGCGCGCGCGCTGACGTGCCGATCCGCAAACCGGTACTCCTCGACCTCTACGTCTTCCAAGACAGGCATCGGCTCCACCTCTACATCGGCCCTACGAGGTAGTCGGCTGGCAGCTGCGCGACCTAAAGGGCGGCCGCCGAACCGCGTGCTGGTTGCTGAATGCGCCAACGTCAACGCGGGGCTTGCGTCGAAGCCGACCGTTCTGGACGTCGACAGCGGCGGCTGTTCGACGAACCGGCGGGTCTCGAAGTACCCGTCGGTGCCCGCAGGCAGCCGCTGACAGAACAACCCGAACGACGCCTGCTCGACGACCCGCCATATACCCTCGCGTCGACCGGCATGTTCCTCGCGCAGCTCGTCTCGGTCAGCAGGGAGAGGTCAAGGCTCGCGCCGCAGCGAGCAGTCGTTCGACGGCGTGGCTCAATCTCCCAGGCACCGATCGCAGACACGCGCGCTGCGGCACTACTCGAAGCACTGTGGCCGCCCCGGCGGCCCGAGGAGACTAGGAACCTGGCCCGACCGCGGAATCGGGGCTGCTCTGAAGGGCGCTCTCGACGTCCTCTCGTGAGGGCGCCCGCGGCTGCTCCCACAGACGCTCGAACGCCTCTGCGAGCATTGGCCAGACGAGCCGGCGGCCGTCCTCGGCGGAGTGGACGACGTCTGCCAACGGCGGCAGGACGACGATGTCATGGGGGATGCGGCGTCCGGACTCGTCGTGACGGCCCTCGGGATCGGAGAAGCGCAGTGCCACGAGCGTGCCGACGCGCCTGCACACCGTCCGCTCGCCCTCGACCCCCGCAAACGCTCTCTCGTAGACGGGCAGCGGGTCCGCGTACCCGCCGTCGAGGAGGAAACGGAAACCCCAGGTGCGCCCCCGCGTGGCCCAGACGAGATTCACTTCGTGCTCTTGACGAGCAGGTTCTCCTTCACGCCTCTGTCGAGGTCGAGCCTGAACCGCGTGAGAACCGCGGTGAGGTAGTCGTGGTTCGCCCATGCCCTGTCGTTAATCTCTTTGAGCATCGGGCTGCCGTTCTTGATCGCCCGAGCGACATAGGGGAGCGCGATGGCCAGGAACTTGCCGACCTTGGGCACCTTGATCATCCACGGCGCGGCGCCGTAGAGGACGCGCGCGATGTCGTCGGCGTTGTCCACGAGGCGGTCCAGCATCTTGCGCGGGATCTCGAGCCTCCTGCCCCACTGGACGAGCCGGTCCAGCGGCAGCACGCACGCCACCGGGAGAAGTAGGTCGACGCCCTTGCGCTCCGTCACCTCGATCCTGCCAGGCTCGAACTTGGCAGAGGACAGCAGCAGGAAGTCCTCGCCCATCGAGAGCGCTTCGGGAAGGTTCACGAAGCCCTTGAGAACATCGTGAAGCGAGCTGATGTCGCCGGCCGCCTTCTCGACGAGGAGGTCCTGGAACCCGTGGACGTCCAGGTCCGGGTGCAGGTCGGCCTTCGACAGCGCGAGGATCCAAATGCGTGGGAACTCGGTCAGCAACTCGCCGCCGTCCAGGAGATCGCTCTTGAACCGGAGCAGGCCGTCGCGGAGGTTCCCGAGCATCGACTTCAGGTACTTCTCTTCCTCGCCCGCGTAGTCGACGAGTTTCTGGCCGTCGACGAGGACAAGAGCGACGTCGGACCGCAGCAGTGTGCGAAAGGAGTCGAGTCGACGCCCCGCCTCCTCGTCGCTGCTCGTCTCCTGCTCGAACCACTCACCGGGGTAGTCGTGCCAGACGAGCCGCAGCGCGTCGAACGGCCGCGCCTTGGCCGCCTTGGCCGCCTTGGCATCGGCCGGGTCTTTCAGCTGGAGCATGAAGGAGTATTGCGTTGCGGCAAAACGCGTCGCCTCCGGGGCCTGCGCGCTGTTCTTCATACCTAGATAGTTCTGGCGCAGGTGATTGCCCTTGCCGGTGTCCTCCGCGACGAGATGGAAGGGGCTCTCCTTGAGAAACGCTTGCTCCTGCGCCGCACCGTAGAACGAGGAGACCAGCACGGTCTTGCCGCTGCCACTCTCCCCAAAGACGGCAATATTCTGTTCCCGCACCCGCAGTTTCGCCGCCATGGCCGTCACGATACTCATGCAGTGCTCGGGATCCTTGCCAATGGCGCACCGTTCGGATGCGGCATTTACGCCTCACCCCGCCGAACGGGTGACCCTTTGGAGCCGCCGGGGCGGTACCTACATCTCGCGGTGCGCACCTGGCCGGCAGCCGGCGCGGGACACCCAGTCGCTGATTCGAATGCGGGCGGCGGCGAAGCGCTCATGCCAGTTCAGTGGCGCGTCGGGGACGGCGCTGGTGGAGTAGGCGCCCTGCCATGCGAGTTGCAGGGCCGACAGTTCCTCGATGAGTTCGGGGTGTCGGGTCCAGCAGGGTGGCACGGTGCGATGGTCGAGGTGGTAGCGCTCCACCAACCATGTGACCCATAGGTCGAGGTCCTCCAGCAACAGCTCTTGGTCGGTCTCGCTGAACGCGGACCACACGATCGGGGTCGGCGGGCCGATTGGTGCTATCAGGACGCGCCGGGGAAAGAACGTTTGTTGGCCAGCAGACGTCCTGCGGCGTGGTCGGGTCATCAGATCGACGCTCCTTCGCGAGCAGCAGTGGTCGCCGCAGCGCTCGGTGTCCTCGACGGGCTGCGGAGATCCTGCGGACGCTGCTGGTCGAGGTGGGCGATGGTGGCGGCGATCTGAGCAAGCCACGCGGCTCGCGCGTGCGTGTCGGCAGGTTCAGGTCCGAGTCGGTCGAGCCAGGCGGGCTCTTCGTCGAGGACGGCTTGGGTGAGTGCGGTGGCGCGTTGGTTGATCAGGTCTTGGATAGTGGTGGCCAGGGCGAGGTCCTGGACGTCGAGGCCAGTCGTACTTCCTGTGGCTGGAACGTCTTGTGGGTGCTCTGCGAGGGCATGTACCCAGCGGCGCGCCTCGCGGGTGAGCGCGTCGACGGAGGCGTCGTCGGCCGCCGCGGTGACGAGGTCGCTGGCAACGGCGGCGGGCTTGGTGGTGAGCGCGGCGATTCGGTCGAGCGTCGTGAGCAACGTCCCGGCCTCGGGCGAGGCCTGCAGGGCCTGCACGTCCTCTTCGTTAAGTCCGGCGCTGGCCAATAGCGTGGTCCAGCGGTTGCGGGATGCCTCGGCGAGCAGGGTGCGTCGGATGGGTTCGAGTCGGTGCAGGGAGCCGGCGGCGCTCTGTTCGGCGGCGATCTGCGCGGTGGCGGACTGCTCGGCGCTCGTCATTGCGATGATGGCGGCGAGGACGTCGCGTCCGGTGCTGTTGGTCGGGGCCTCGGGGAGGTCGTCGCAGTCCGGGTCGACCGCGTCCAGGGCGACGTAGACGTGGTTGGCGTGTCGGCCGCGGGTCATCGCGACGTACAGGTTCTCTCGGGCCATGCCGGGGTGGGCTAGTACGTGGGCGTGGTCGACGGTGATGCCTTGGGCGCGGTGGGTGGTGCTGGCGTACCCGAGGTCCACGTCCTGGGCGACGTACTGCGCCGGCAGGAGCACCGACGCCTGCGCGGTGCCGGTCGCGGAGCGGGTCCGGGTAGCTGTGAGGGATCCGTCGGGGTGGGTCTGGGTGATGGCCCACAGGTCACCGTTGCGCACGTAGGCGTGACGTCCGGCGCCGAGCGGGCGAAGTGTGCGCTCGTTCCGGCGGGTGACGATCCGATCTCCAACGCCGAGCGGCTCCCCCGCCGCGGACGCTACGTCGGTTGCGGTGACCAGGCCGTCGGCGACGCGGTCGCGGTGGGCGCGGGCGTTCAGGGCGGCGACCGTGCGTGCGTCGGGGGCGATCAGGATGGCGTCGATGCCGTCATCGATGTCGTCGGCCCAGGCGGTGTAGGCGTCCTCGAGCATCGCTTCGGCGGCGCCTGCGTGGACCCGATCCTGGTCGACGTAGTCCTCGAGGACTCCGTTGTCGCCGTCTCGCAGTCCGAGGCTGGCGGCGGCTTCCCACGGGTGGCTGAACCGCCACAGCGAGGTCAGCCGGGCGGGACGGGTGCGGTCGGCGAGCAGCGCGAACGCCCCACCGGCGTCGACCGCGGACAACTGACCGTGGTCACCGACGAGCAGCACCTTGGCGTCCGCCAGGCGTGCTTGGGTGACGATGGTGTCCAGGGTGAACGTCCCAGCCAGAGATGCCTCGTCAACGATCACCAGCTGCCCCGGCCGCAGTCTCCACCGTGCGCCCTCCCGGGCCTGCGCGGCGAGGGCAGTCTCGACGGTGCGTCGCGCCTGCACGTTGCCGTCACGTGCAGCGGCCTCGCGCGCGCTACTCAGTCGTTCGGTCAGAGCGGTGCGCCGCTGGGAACCGTCACCTGAGGACTCGAAGATCCACTTGGCGGTGTTCTCGCACCCGATGCCCAATGCTCGGGCGAGCTCGGCAGCCGCCGACGAGGATGGCGCGAGTCCGATCACGGACCCGCGACCGTAGGTGTGCTCCCAGGCGCGGCGAGCCCCGCGCAAGGTGGTCGTCTTGCCCGAGCCGGCCGGCCCGACCAACACGTCCAAACGCCGCCCGGACCTCGTCACCTGCTCCACGACGACCGTTTGATCGGGTGCGAGCCGCCTGCTGCCGTCCGCGGCCGCCACGGCAAGCGCGGCCGCGGTCGTTGCGGGAGCATTGTCCGCTGCAGCGGCGGCGAGCAACCGTGCTTCGGCCTCCAGGACCCGCCGGTCGGTGAACCGCTCCTCGTCGGAGCGTTCGAAGACCGACGTGCCATCGGCGCGTCGGTAGCGCGGCCCAGACACGAACAACGCGGGCGGCGCGGTCGAGATCGCGTCACTCAGTGCGGCGGTGGTGACGGCATCGAGCAAGGCGAGACGGTCGGCCGGGCTGGCCATCACGAACCCGCGGGTCACCCGCGCGGCTTCGGCCAGGACGTTCCACCTGGTCCAGGTCGAGCGGCGCTCCATCACCCCGGCCAGCACTACCTGTGCGACCCGGTCCACCACCTCGGCGGGTATCCGGTCGGCATGCAAGGGGACGCCTCGGCCGCGCTGCAGGACCGTCCCCGTGAGTTCCTCCGGGGTGCGTCCGGTAAGGATGGCGGCGCGGCGGCGCCATGCCATGAGCAACTCCCCGAGGGGGCGGACGTGCTTGCTGGGTCGGGTGGCTCGGGTGACCGTTTGGCGGAGCCGGGTGATCTCGATCCGGTTCGGTGTCCGGCCGTGGGTGGCAGCGAAGCGGGCGACCTCGTCGGTCATCGCCTCATCGATGCAACGAGAGCGCGTGGAGAACTCCCCCATCAGCCCGTCCTCGACGCCGTCGATCTCCAGGCGTGGGCTGCGGCGGGCACCGCGGTGCCGCCAGCCCCATCGCACGGGCAGTCGTCGGGCCAACTCGTCGGCCATCAGAGCGTCGTACACCTCGGAGATCGCCACGGTCGCGTGGTGCAGCGCCCGGGAGTCCAGCGACCGCCACGCCCCGTCGGCGCCCTGGACCTTGTTCGCTACCACCAGATGGGTGTGCAGGTTCGGGTCCCCGGCACGGGAGTCCCAATGGTCGAACCCGGCCGCGATCGCACCGAGCGTCGACTCCTGCCGGCACCCGGCGTGCCCCGTGCGAGTGAACAACGCCCGGTCCTCGAGGAACCCCAACGATTGGCTCACCGCCGCCCGGTGCGCGGCCAACACGGTGGCCTGGGTGCGGGGGTCGGCGACCGCCCACAGCGTCGAGACCGACTTCGGCGGCGTGAACGTCAGGTCGAACCCGGCCACCGTTTTGGGGGCACCCCGGGCCAGTTCCACCCGCGTGATCGCATCGATCGCCGCCCGCCGAGCGTCCACGTCCATGCTCTCCGGCAGCACCTTGACCTGCGCCTCGACACGCTTGGCTACCGGGTCGCCGGTCACGTAGGCGCGGCCCAGCGGGGTGCCCGTTGCCGGGTCGCGCCCTTGCCCGAACAGCCGGGCCATGGGCTGCTCCTCGACAACGTCGCCGACCTCGATTCCGATGCCATCTGCTCCCCCGACACCGGGCAGTCCGGACCCGAGCCACCGGCCGGCCGGATTCCCGGACGCGGTGTAGTAGTCCGTCAGTGACGTCGCACTCGACCGGTCGCAGTCTCCCGACGCCGTGTGCCGAAGCAGATACTGATAGCCCGCCCCGGCGGTCAGGCGATGCAACGTCATCACCACGACGCTGCACCGATGCGCGCTCGAGTCCTGAATTCCATGCCCTGTAGTGCGCCCGACAGCGCGTAACACGCGAGCCCGAGTTTTCGTGATCGACCGTTGGTGCCAGAGGTGTCATGGCCCAGTTCCTTCCTCGCGCCCCTCGTCGAGCCCGTCGCTGATCGACCTCGCGTCTTACGCGCCCGCTGGCGCACCTACTCCTGTGAGCCAGCTTCATCCACACATCCGGTCGATCGATCACATCGGCCGCGGGGCGCGGATCACGGTGAACGGACCGATGGGACGACGAGGGAGGCGGCAGGGATGAGCGCAACATGGGAAGCGCCGGCGAGGGTGCTCATCGAGCACGCCGCGACCGGCTGGGAGGGGCTGTGGTCGCTGCTCTACGCGGCCAGCCACGCCACGCTGAAGCTGAGCCTCGGCGTCCCGCTGGCCACCGTGGTGGACCTGACGTTCGCGGCGATGGACATCCGCGAAGCCCGCGACGAGCTCGAGTGGCTCGACAACGGACTCATAGAACGAGGCACCGCGGTCGACCTTGGCGTCCTGCGACCCACCGACGACATCGACGCGGCGCGACTCGTCCTGGACCGACTCCTCAAGGCTGCGCTCGACCGGGCCAGTCTCCTCGCCGATGGGGCGACTGAGGTCGAAGAGTTCGCCTGCCTGACCCGGGTCACGAACAAGCTCTTCACCGCACGGACTGCGATCCTCGGACGTGTGCCGTGACCACGTACGGCGAGCTCGTCACGAAGGCGGCGCAGTGCATCCACGAGGGCAGCGCCCGAACCCAGCATCAGCGCTTCGACACGATCGATGACGCGTACGAGGCGCTCATCGGCTACCACGCAGTGCTTGACGCGATCGAGCGCCACGTCCGCTCGTTGGCTGACCCGCACCGCATGGGCACTCTGTACGGCGTGCCACCCGGGCTGGTCACCGGCGACCACGTCGAGTACGCGGCTGTGCAGATGGTCGATTCGATCCCAGTGCTCGAGGACAAGGATCGTCGGCTTCCCTACCTCCCGGGACCGAACGGTCACCCTTGGGCCCAGGCTGCGCGCTTTCTGCGCGCCGGCACCGACCTGCTCGCTACCCACCTGGACCCTGACGGGTTCCCCCGCACCCCCGATGCCGCCACCGTTACCGACTTCGATGCCCGACGAGTCAGCTTGTCTCGGATCGCCGACCTGGCCGGCGCGCTGCTCTCCGGCGAGATGACGTTGACCCTGCGGGCCGGACAAGCAGGACTCACGTGGTGGCGGCTGCGTCGCTGGCTTCCGGGGATGGAAGAGGCGCAGGCCTGGGCCTCTCAAGCGACCGCCGCGGCAAACGGGCGAGGCGGTGTGAGCGCATTGGACGACATCACGCTGGCCAACGCGCCGATCCGCACGCACGACCAGCTGGCTGAGATCTCCGACCGGCTTCGGCAGGTGCGAAACGCCGCATGGACGAACGCCCGCGAGCCCGACCGCTCCATCGTGACGCTGCGTGACTTCGCACTGTTCGGACTAGTCGCCAACGCTGCGGCGGCCGAGTTCCACGCAAACACCGACCCGCGGCAGTTCGTTCGCGCGGCACGACATTGGCAATCGCTGATCGTCAGCATGGGGCACCTTCTCGCGCCCGGGCTTCCCAACCCAGTAGTGCACGCGGCGGTCCCTCGGCTCCGGCGACTCCTGCGCGACGTCGACATGCCCGATCCAGGAACCGCTCGGTCTCGCGATGTCTCGGGGGTCCGCGCTGCCCACGCAACGATCCAGTGTGCCGTCGCCGTCAGCAACGAAATCGCCGACTGGAACGTCACGAGCTTCCGGACCATGGCTGCGTCCGATCAAATTCACGTCCGTGCCCGCGAGTTGACCGGTGACGAAGTAACGGATTCCCCCGAACTCGTGCGCGCCAAACTAGAGGGTGCTGTGGTCCCTGTGCCGGACGTGATCCGGGACGCCGTTCTCACTCAATACCGCGACACCCGACCGCGCCCACAAGCTCCCGCCGACCTCCAAGCGCCGGTTACGACCGACGCACGATCTTGTCTGGAGCCGAGTCACATTGCATAGCTGACGGAAGCGCCTGATCCGCCCTTGCCGACCAGGCGAGCGAGCTTCGGCTCAACCGCGATGCGCTTCAAGCCAATAGATCGCGCGCATCGTGAATTACGGCATCGAGCTACACCCGTGGCTCCCAGTCGTCACCGCCGCCGCGGGGTCTAAGTCGAAGTTTCCCGATCCAGCGAGGTATCGAGGCGGCCCGGTTGCTCTCGCCGCGATGCACGAGCGACGAGCCGGTTACGCTCGCGCGATGCAGAGCGACGAGCCTGGCGAGCCCGCCGACGCCGAGAACGACCCAGCCGATGAGCCCGCTGACTCTCATCCCCCAAGGAACCATCCGGCAACCTCGAATAGTTCCCCGGACCTAACGCCGAAGTCGGTGGCCATCGCACGGAACGCAATTCTGGAGCTGGCGGCGGCTACCAGCGGTTTGGCGGAGCGCACTGGACTGCTCGATCTCTCAAGCGTTCTCGAGGCGTGGCAGGCCAGTTTCGCCCCGGTGATCCAGCAGCTGGATCCGATCGACGGTATGCGAGCGAATCTCCAGGAGATCCTCGGGCAGTTTGCCGAGAGGCACCAGGGCCTGCACCAGCAGCTCTGGGGAGCGGTGGAGGGTCTTGCCGCTATGCCCAAGATCGACATCGCGTGGAGCACGGGCGTCGAAGTCGTCGTGAGCCAGTTCGCGGAGATGGCAGACGCGTGGGCGCGCACCGCCTCCGTCTGGCCAAGCTCGACGCTCGAGCAGCTGTATCCGCGCAACCTCCAGGGTCTCGACGTCGCGGTGGCCGGACTGCAGAGGCTGGCCGATGTCGGCATCACCGTCTACGAGGTGCCGCGACGAGAGATCGCCGCGGCGCTCCTCGCAGCTCCGGACAATGCCGCCCTGCGCTCGATCCTTGACAGCACGATTCCGCAGATCGCGCAGGACTGCGACGAGGCTCTCGACCGGGCGACCGGGCACTCGCTGGGAGAGGCGGTGCCGTTCACGCGGCAAGCCATCGCTGCAATCCGCAACGGGCACCACGCCGCTGCCCAGGCGCTGCTGGCGAGCACACTCGACCACCTGATCCAGACGTTGCCGCAACAGCGCCGCGCGACCTACACGAGCCACAAGCTGACTCAGCGAGCCGACTTGCTTGAGTGGGACCTGCGCACCTTCATGGTGATGGGCCCTGTCTGGCACGCCTACCAGCAGTTCGACGGGAGGGCGGGGTCAGCCCTCATCCCACAGACGTTCGCCCGGCATGCCACAGCGCATCGGGTCTCGAGCCATCAGTTCAGCCAGCGCAACACTACGCAAGCCCTCTTGCTCGTTACCGCCGTGTGCCTCTTCCTGACCGACGAGACGAGCTAGTTCGGCCCACAACGGTCCAGCGACGACCGAATTGGGACCGTTCGAGTGGCTGCGGCGATTCTGGGCGATCGGCCGCTAGCGTCGGTTCATGGCCTTGGAGAACATCACCGTCGATGCCGTGACCGCAGCCCTTGGGGAGTTTGACGCACTGGGTCGCGAGGCGTTCCTCGACAAGTACCGATTCGGGGAGGCTCGGAGCTACTTCGTCGTGCACGAGGGGCGACGGTACGACTCCAAGGCGATCGTGGGCGCCGCTCACGGATACGCGACTGGCGAGCGTCTCACGCCTGACCAATTCAGTGGGGGCGAAGCAACGGTGGCGCGTCGGCTTCGAGCACTCGGCTTCAACGTCGCATCGATCAAGAGGCTCGACTGGGACTGGCAAGAAGTCGTGCTCGCGTGCGCGCTTGTGTATGCAAACGGCTGGCGCGAACTACGAACTCCCGATCCGCGCGTGCAGGAACTGTCTCAGGTGCTGCGGGCTTTACCTGTCCACCCCATGGCAGAGCGACCAGCCAACTTCCGAAGCCCCGACGCCGTCTCCCGCAAGACGTCGGACCTGGCCACCGCCCATCCCGACTACCCGGGCAAGCGAACGCGTGGTGGCATGACGGACGAGCGGGTAATCGCGCAGTTCTTGGCGAACCCCAGCCACATGCTCGACGTCGCAACCGCATTGCGAGGCGGCCTCGACGAAGGGCAGTTCGACCAGATCGTGGAGGCGAGGGTTGGGAGCGTCGAGGATCCAGAGAGTGAGGAAGGGGGGCTGCTGATGCGGCTCCACGCCATGCGTGAGAGGGATCCGAAGCTTCGCGACGCGAAGATCGCAAGAGCCCGGCAGTCGGGACGAGGTCTGGGGTGTGAGGTCTGTGGGTTCGACTTCGCGGCCACGTACGGCACCCGCGGAAGCGGGTATGTCGAGTGCCACCACGTCGTTCCACTGCACGTCACCGGTCGTCGCAAGGTTCGGCTCGAAGATCTCGTGCTGATCTGCGCGAACTGCCACCGGATGATTCATAGGGGCCCGTGGCTGCGACCGGAGGAATTGCAGGAACTACTGCTCGGAAGTTGAACCGTCAGCGAACTGAATCGTTCTCGTCGAGCCACATGGCCCATGCCGAATACGCCCGCACGGCCAGTGGCATGACGACGAGGTGGTGCCGTGGACGGTACGCAGCAGCACACGATCCCGGGAGTCGCACTCGGCGTCGGTCATGACGTGCAGATGTGCGGCACGGTCGGCCCGCCGAACGGGCCGCGGCGCACGCCTCGCCTGCCGGGCGAGGGCCCGGGCAAGATGGCGTGATGTCGCAGCCAGTCGTTGATGGGCGCGCCGGCGAGGGGCTGACCCCCGCGGAGGTGGCGGAGCTCCTGGGCGTCACCGTCAAAACGGTGGGCCGCCTCTCCGACGCCGGTTCCCTGCCGAGCACCCGTACCCCTGGCGGCCATCGCAGGTTCAGGCAACAGGACGTTGACACGTACCTTCGCGGCGATGTTGAGACCGAACCGCCGCCGGCGCGGCCCGCACCCGCTTCCCGCCCGACCACCACCCCAGACGACACGAGCGGCAGCGCCCCGTTCGGCTACGGACGGTCTGGCCTGTCGGTTGCCTTAGTCCAGGAGGATCGCGGAGCCCCGCCACATGTCACCGTCGAGCTCGATGTTGCACGTCCAGGAGCTCCGAAGCATGGCCCCGAACCCGTTCTCCGCGTCGACGGCACCGGAGATGGTCCATGAGGCAGGGCCGCCGGTACTCCGAGTCTCGGAGAACTCCGCGGTCGACGGAGCCTTGAGCTTGTCGCGGACCCAGTCCTGGCATTGGACTTCAGCCTCGTACTTCGAGGGCGCCCGGTCGTTGTCGCCTCCTCCCGCGACGCTGCAGCTGACCGCCAGCGCGATGACGACCGCGGTCATGCCGAGGCACCCGAGGAAGCACCCTTTGTTGTTCCCGGCCGCGGCCGCGGGGCCGTCCGTCGCCGGCTTGGACGGCTCGAGGGGGACGTTGCCCGCCATGTCGTCCTTCATGAGGTCCTCCGTCGTGGGTGTGCTCCGAAGGTAGCCACGGGCACCCACACTCGGAGGTGGCGTTCGGGTGAAGTGTCGCTCGTCGCCATGCGGGCGCTGTAGGCCCAGCAGGTGCAGTCCGTCGCGTCGCACACCAGGACGGACGGTCCGACCCGCAGGGAGTGCAGGGTGCGGGTGTGCGTGCACGTGCAGGGCGGCTCGGCAGCGAGCGGGTTGACCCGACGCAGGCGGGCCGCCGGCACAGGGACCAGCTCGTCGCCGTAGTCGACCAGGACCGTGACGGTGCCTGTGGAGTGCACGGTCCCGTGCTCGTACGGCCGAGGGGCATCCCGGCCGACGGTCTCGACCAGGTCACCGGTCTGGAACGTCGTGCCGGGTGCGCTGGTGTCGGTCATACCCCTCTGATGCGCGGCAGGGCATGCCTGGGGCACGCGCCAGGTCAGTCGGCCCGGCGGAAGGACACCCCGCCCGGGGCGCTGGTCTTGACCGGCACCGGCTTGTGCGGCACCAGAAGCCCTGGGTGCTGCTCGGGCGGCCCGGACCGCAGCGCACCTCCCAGCTGGGCGGGCGCCGCGGACACCAGACGGACGGTGCCGTCGGCGCCCGCCGGGTCTGCACCCAGCCACGCCCTGCCGGGCAGTGCGTTGACGTCGACCTCCGCCTCGGCCGCCACGTAGAACTGCAGCGGCTTGCCCCTCGAGCCGTTCTGGGCTCGCTGCCACTCCAGGGTCGTCACGTGGCGGTCACGGTCGGCCGTGTACCCCAGAAGGGTCCAACCGTCCGCGAACTCTCCGCCGACCAGAGGCGGCGGCTGTGCCGACCCGGAGTACCAGATGCGTCCTGCCCGCTGTTCCATGCTGCCCTCTGCCCTTCAAGCTGTGAGCCCACCATAGGCACCGGCGACCATCGTGCCAGGGCCTGCACCGACCTCAGGTCACCTCAGCCGGGCCCGGCCCGGCCCGGCCCGGCCCGGCCCGCAAGGAGTGGGGGTCCGGGCGTGCGCGTACGGCAGCCCGGCTCGCCGGCGAGTATGGGAACGAAATCGTCGCCGCAATCGGCCCGGA
The DNA here is from genome assembly GCF_001426725.1 of Cellulomonas sp. Root137. Lineage (NCBI taxonomy): Bacteria > Bacillati > Actinomycetota > Actinomycetes > Micrococcales > Cellulomonadaceae > Cellulomonas > Cellulomonas sp. Root137. The sequence goes on from NZ_LMFG01000005.1 coordinate 18,344, forward strand.
CCGTCCCGGCATCGACGAAGTTCGGTGCGTCAGGGTGCCACGCGGGACGGACTCGTGGCATGTCGGCGGTCCAGTGTTCTCACGCGCTCGGTGTTCCCACCGTGGCACGCGGTGCCGATCGAAATGGGTCTTATCACGGCCGCCGACGCCAGCCGCTCGGTCGACCGGCATCCTTCGGGTACGAGACCATCAACGCCCTTCGGGTAGCAATCGCCGCGTGAAACCAACTGTCATCTACCCGCGGAGCAGACTCAGGGTCGCCTAGCCGCGGCGTGACCCGGTGCGGGAGGATCCCCGCCATGTCAGAGCAGCTGCAGGGGGTCGTTGTCGGTGCGGTGATCTCCGGGGTCGTGGCGGTGATCCTGTGGTGGTTCAACTCCAAGGCGGAGACTGCCAGGACCAAGCTGCAGATCGACGCCGCAACCCACCAGACCCGCTACCCGGACCTGGTACGGGCGGCCAGCGACTTCGCCACCGAGATGCGCCGGCTGAACCTCTGGCACCTGCAGTACACCGAGAAGTACGGGTACTCCTACGTCGACGACCCCGGGCCGGACGGTTTCGGTGTCGCGCGCGACGAACCGACCGCGGAAGTGCTGGTGGCCACCCTGGAGTTCTTCGCCGAGGACCGGCTGCGTGACGCTGCACGAGCCTGGCTTGAGGCGTTTTACCTCGACTGGTACGGCCCCGCGCCCGAGAAGCTGCCCGAAGGTGTGAGCGGGACCGCTGAGCTGCTCACCATTGCGGAGAAGCAGTTCATCGCGGAAGTGCGCCGGGCATTGAAAGTCAGCGCACCGGAAAGGGTCTGACGCGCCACGAGTTACGTCTACTTCGCCTCGCGCGGTAGACATGGCGTTCGCAGACTCTGCCAACTCAACGAATCGAGTTACGCGGTGCCGCGATCGGTCGCCAGGGGGTCGCCGATCCTGCCTCGGTGCGGCATGCGGTCTCGCCAACTTCACGTCGCGAGACGTCCAGCGACAGCCGGACGAAGGCGTCGAGCTGAGCATGTCCCGGTGTCTCAGCAGTCGTCTCGGAAGCCTGCCGTCTCATCCGGACGGGCATAGGGGTGATGAGACGTCAGGGGTACGGTCCGGACATGACGACGACGCCAGCCAACTGGTACCCCGACCCGCACGACGCGAACCAGGTCCGGTACTGGGATGGCCAGCAGTGGACGTCGCATGTCGCGCCTCGCGTGGACCCGGCCGCCCCGCCCCAGCAGCAGCCCGCCTGGGCACAAGTTCAGGTCGCGCAGGTCGCGCCCACCCTGGCGGCCCCAGTCCAGGCGCCCGCCCAGAAGAAGGTCTCGATCTTCGGCGCGCGCGGAGCCGCCCGGGACCTCGCAGAAGAGAACGAGCACCTGCGGGCCGCGCTCGCCCAGGTCGACGGGCTCACCCTGGCCGAAGTCCTCCAGCAGACCGCCCAAGCCCGCCAGCAGCTCGCCGAGCTCGAAGCGGGCGCCCGGCAGACCCAGGCGCGCGCCGCCGCGGAACTGGCCGCAGTCACCGCCGAGACCGAAGCCCTGCGCCGGCAGGTCATCGACCTGCGCAACGCCATCGACGTCCAGGAGTTCGGCCTCTATGACTACGAGCACCCCGCGGAGAGCTCCGCAACGCTGGCCGGCGAGCTGGAACGCGTCCGCACCGCAGCCAAGGAGATGGTGAAGTCCGGTCGGGCCATCAACGCGACCAGCAACTTCATGTTCAACAACTCGGCCGCCAAGGGCAAGGCCATGGTCGCCGGACTGTCCAAGACGATGCTCGCCGCGTACAACGCCGAGGTCGAGAACGCCAGCAAGGCTGTGAAGGCAGGCGGGCTGACCACCGCCCAGGCCCGGCTCGACAAGGTCGTGGACCAGATCGAGAAGAACGGCAAGATGATCGACCTGTCGATCGCGCGGCCCTACCACCACCTGCGCCGGCGCGAGCTCGAGCTGGCAGCCATGCACGCCCAGGCCCTGGCAGCCGAACGCGAAGCGGAGAAGGAGCACCGCGCCGAGCTGCGTGAAGCCAAGCGGGCTGAGGACGAGCTGCGCCGTGCACGCGAGCAGCTCGACAAGGAACGCGAGCACTACGCCAACGCCCTGGCCGCGCTGCAGGCCCGCGGGGACGACGCCGGTGCCGCCGAGCTGGCCGCCAAGCTCGCCGAGATCGACCAGTCCATCGCCGACGTCGACTTCCGGGCCGCGAACATCCGCGCCGGGTACGTCTACGTCATCTCCAACGTCGGGTCCTTCGGGGAGACCGTCGTGAAGATCGGGATGACCCGCCGCCTGGACCCCATGGACCGGGTCAAGGAGCTCGGCGACGCGTCCGTCCCGTTCACGTTCGACGTGCACGCCCTGTTCTTCTCCGAGGACGCGTTCGGGATCGAAGCGATGCTGCACCGCACGTTCGCTGAGCACCGCGTGAACCGGATCAACACGAGGCGCGAGTTCTTCTATGCCACACCCGCACAGGTCCTCGAGGTCCTCCAGGCGCACAAAGTCTCCATCGTGGAGTACCGCACGGAGGCTGACGCTCAGGAGTTCCGCATCAGCCGTGAGCTGGCCGCGGCCGTCACCGACTGAGCGATCGAAGGATGCCGACCCCATGACGTTGCTCGGCTACACACGTGTCTCCACCCAGCAGCAGGACCCCACCCTGCAGCGTGACGCCCTCCTGGCCGCCGGCGTGGCCGCGGAGCACATCTACGAGGACGTGATCACCGGGGCGTCCGGCGCCGCGTCCCGGCCGGCGTGGGCCCAACTGGTTGCGTACGCCCGTGACGGTGACATGGTGGTCGCGTGGCGCATCGACCGGCTCGGACGGTCCCTGATCGACGTGCTGCAGACCGTCGCCGACCTCCAAGCCCGTGGCATCGGGGTGCGGTCCATCTCCGACGGCATCGACCCCACCACACCGGTCGGGCGCCTCATGCTCGGGATGCTGGCCACCTTGGCCGAATACGAGCGGGAGCTCATCCGCGAACGCGTCAACACCGGCGTCGCAGCCGCTAAGGCCAACGGAGTCCGGTTCGGGCGCACCCCCGAGGACCCCCGTTCGGTGGCCGCGAAGCTCGCCGTCGCCATCGAAGCCGTCGCCCAAGGGGCCACTGCCGCGGACGCCGCGGCGATGGTCGGCTGGTCGCGCGCCACGTTCTACCGGCACAGGGGTCCCGCGGTACCGTCCACGCCATGACCGCGCTCGTACGCCTTCCCGTCGGCTGGTGCCACTCCTGCGGCACCCTGCAGCTCCGCGAGGAGATGCCGACCAAGAAGCTCCCGTGGACTGACGGACCCGAACCGGTCTGCGTGAACGACCCCGGCGAACCGTGGGGGATGGGCGTGTGGCCCAAGGGCGAGCACCTGCCCGACTGCCCGGTCGTGGAGCTTGCCCGCGCCCGGGACGTCGACTGGACCCCAACCCTCGGGACCTGCACCTGCGCAGACAGCCCTGACGATGAGGGCGCTGCCGACCTCGTCGGGTAGCCGGCGGTTCGAGGTCGTGGACATGCCGCACATCTGCAGGTCATGGACATCACCGCCACGACCTCGAAGGTTCGCCCCAACCCGATCGGCATACCGGTGGTCCCTGCTCGTCGTCGCGCTGGTGACGATCTGGTTCGGGGCGCCGGGCCAGGTCCTTGACGCTGACGGGCCATTACACCGCTGACGGGTGCGGCGCCCCGCTACTACACAGCTGGCCAGTAGCGGCGGCCGTGGCCCGCTCGAGGTCCACGATGGGATCCATGAGCACACCACCGGCCCAGCAGACGTTCGACTCCTTCGACACCGCCCTGGACGCGTTCGGGGTCCCATTGGAGAACCAGCCGGAGATGCGCCGCATCGCCCGCGAGCTGGATGCGACCCGGTTCGAGATCCCCGCTTCAGCCCGGTACGTGTCCGCGTTTAAGGCCGCCGGCCCGATCCTGGCGTACTTCTCCAAGGGGTTCGTGGACATCCCCGAAGGCCACGGCGTCTACCGGCGCATCGTCATGCCGGTGTCGTTCGCGCGCGGTACCGGCGGCCACGGACACAACCGCGCGCCGGAGCCCGAACCTGACGTGTGCCCCGTCCACCAGGTCCAGCTGCCCGCGACCCGGCAGTGCGACTCCTGCGCCGACTGACCCACCGGTCTGGGCGAGTTGAATGCTGACACCGTCTGGCTGCTCGTGTGGTGGTGGCGGTCCCGAAACCCTTATGCGAACCCGTCGGCATCGGCCTCACAGCGGAACAGTCCCGGACTGAACCCGATCGGCTCAGCGGTATTGCCACGCCGGCTGCGCCGGTTCGCTACGTTGCGGTCGACGAGATACATCACCGCTACACGGAAGGCGCCCCGTGCACTCCAGCCAGTACGCGCGCTCCACCGGCCTGCTCATCTGGGGCATCGTCTTGCTTGTCCTTGGTCAGGCAGTCTGGTCCAACGGTCAGCAGTCCGCGCTCCTGGACTCACTGACCTCATCCGGGTTCCTCGACACATCCTCGGACGGGCAAACAGCTATTGTCATCGGCGCGCTCATGGCGCTGGTCGGGCTGATCCTGCTGATCCTCGGCGTCGTTCGGCTCTCGACCAACGTCGACATGGCCGCACTGGTCGCAGCACGCAAGCTGGCTGCGAAGGAAGCCGACGACATCAAAGCGACCCAGAAGCGCCTCACCGCAGAGAGCGACGACGCACAATCGAATGATGACTGAACGGCTTCGCGCCCATCGTGGCCGTCGTCGCATTGACTCTCGCAGCATGCACAGCGCCCGCCGAGCCCACCCCCGAGACCAGCATCGACTCCGGCACGCTGCGCGGTTCGCGACGTAGCTTCACGCGTCGCTGCACGGGTGGGCAAAGGTCGCGCCAGGCGGCGTGCCCTACCAGAACGAGGAGGAGGGTGGGCCTATGCGGCGGCGGCGGCCTTCGGGGGTTGATGGGCGTTTCACCGGCGCGATCTCGCAGTTGTAACCGCCAATTCCCCCGGCCGAAGCACCCCAATGTGGGGGTCACCGTCGACGTGCCAGCGGCTTCGAGAGGCCGCCAAGGCGTCTCATCAACCTGGAGTGCCCGCTGATCTGATCTCTGTTTGGGTCGGAGCGCCTGACCTCACTGGCGACACGGCGCCTGTTGTGCGCTTGGACTTAGCACGTCGGCTGAACCGCCCCGGCTTCAGTGCATGCTCGCCTGGTTTCGGCTGTGACCACGGCCGCGTTCTGACTGTAGTGGGCGGCCTCGTGCTCGGCTGGTGGGATGCCGCCGAGCTCGGAGTGCAGGCGCCGGTTGTTGAACCCATCGACGTACTCCAAGGTCGCGATCTCGACGTCGTCGCGGGTCTTCCATGGGCCGAACCGGCGGATCAGTTCGGTCTTGAACAGCCCGATCGTGGACTCGGCCATGGCGTTGTCGTAAGCGTCCCCGACGGTCCCGATCGAGGCTTGCAAGCCGAGGGCGGCGAGTAGCTCGGTGAACGCGATCGAGGTGCACGGCGACCCGGCGTCGTTGTGGTGGACCAGGCCGGTCAGGTTCGATCACGCCGCTCGGTGGCGGGTCCAGACGGCCATCTCGAGGGTGCCCGCGACGAGTTGGGTGCGCATCGTGGTGTCGGCCTTCCAGCCCACGATCATGCGCGAGTGCACATCGATGACGAACGCGACGTAGACGAATCCGGCCCAGGTCCGCACGTAGGTGAAGTCCGCCACCCACAGCTCGTTCGGTGTAGCAGCGCTGAACTTCCGGTTGACCAGGTCACCTGCCCGGATGCCGTCCTTGCCTGCAATCGTGGTCCGTTTGGCGCGCCCGCGTACTGCTCCGACCAGAGAGTTCGCACGCATTGAGGCGTTCGACACGACCCCGCCCGACGGCGTGTCCGCACCGATTCAGGTGTCTCCACATCGTCCTGTTCCCGTAGACGCCGTAGTTCGCGGCGTGCTCGGCCACCAGAACCTCACCCAACGCGGCGTCAGCAATCGCGCGGGCAGCAGGAGGGCGGGTCTTGCGTGCGTAGTACGTGCTCGGGGCGATCTGCAGGATCTGGCAGATCGGCTCGACCCCGAACTCGTCGCGGTGCTCGTCGATGTACTGGACTACCTGGGTGAGGGGCGGTCGAGCTCCGCCGCGAAGAAGGCAGACGCCGACTTCAAGATCGCGTTCGCCCGCCGCAACTCGAAGTTCTCCCGCTCCAACGCCGCGATCCGAGCCGCGTCCGCGGTTGTCGTCCCGGGTCGCTGCCCGGCGTCGATCTCGGCACGCTGGACCCAGCGCAGTGTCTCGAGATTGATTCCCAGCTGCCGGCCGATCCGTGTGCACCGACCGGTGACCGACCCCTCAGCCCGGCTGGCCAACCCGAGCCGGATCGCCCGCTCGCGAAGCTCATCCGGATACTTCCTCGGTGCTGCCATGACTCTCATCCTCCGGGGGTTGAGAGCCTCCATCAATCCGGGGCGGTTCACGCAGCGGGAGCGGGTTGTCGGACGGCACGGATGCGATACAACTCGGGGGTGATGTACCGCGTTTCGAACCTCGGGTGGCAGTGGGCGGAGGAGCGCGCCGTTGCGCACCTCCGCGAGCTTGGCTTCTCGGACGCGAGACAGGGCGTACGCGGCGCCGATGGCGGGGTCGACGCGATCGGTACGGGCGTCATCGCGCAGGTTAAGGACTGGGCTCGTCCGGTCGGCGAACCACCCGTGCGAGACCTCCATGGAACCGCCATGGCGGCTGGGACGCGAGGCGTCTTCTACTCCTCGGCTGGGTACACACGGCAAGCTGTGGAGTGGGCCGGCAGGAACGGCGTTGCGCTGTTCGTACTGGGGTTCGACGGCGCTGAGCCCGTCTCCCAGGCTGCGCACGCGCTGGTTCTCAATGGTTCTCGTCGGACGGGTCGGCGCGTCGGCTTCTTTGCGGAGCAGCGACGCGCCCAGGTCGAGAAGCGGCTACCGGACCTGCGGAATGAAATCGACGACGTCTCGGCCCGCGCGACGCTTCAGGCTGCCACAGGGAGCACGCGGAAGCGACGACGCGCCGAGGATGCCCTGCGGACCCTCCGCGAAGTCCGCCGGATTGTTCACAGGATCGAGGGCCTGGATCCCACAGCGAAAGGGCTTGACAGGGCCATACGAGACGTGCAGGCGGCCGTCCGAAAAGCTCGCGGGATGCTCTAGCTGAACCCGCTGGCACACGCCCTGAGACGGACCTCAGTCGGGCTCAAGGCACCGGCGGGGCGCCACTTCAGTAGCTTGTCGTTCACGAGTCGCGTCTACGAGTGGAAGCGTCGGGAAGACGGCTCGGTCGACGTCACGGGCGGGACGCTGCGCGCATGGCCCGACTGGACACCGAGTGGACACCGAGTGACGACGATCTGAGTGCTCGCGGGTTCGCGTACAACCTGCCGCCTCTACGAGTCGAGCCCACGAGCGGTGCTTCTGCGCCATCCTCGTGGAATGACTCCGGAGGAGGCCCTTGGGGCCGAGCGATTCGACGCGTTACGACATGTGCGTGATTGGGTCGTCGCGCAACGTGCGCTCATCGACTCGGCCGAAACCACCGTGGTGACACTGTCGCCGCTTACGGGCGGAAAGGCGCGTGCCTTGCAGCAGGGTGTGCAACTTCGGGGGGGAGAGTGGCGGTATGTGACGTCGACCGACGGCGCAATGTTTGCGATCGACGAGCCCTCTCCGTTGGCCCGCCGCGACCCCGCTGGCGCCGTGTTCTACCCGGAACTGCACAGCCGCCTCGTCGCTTGGTGGCTCGTGCACGCTTGGCGAGTGACGGACCTGCTCGACGCAACGTCGCGCGACCTACAGGAGTGGCGCATTTCCACAGCTGCGATCTCAGCGCGAGCCCTGCTTGAGGAAACCGGCTGCTTCCTCTACGAACTGCGTGCTCTGGACGCGGCCTGGTCGAAGGTCAAGTCAGCGACCTCCGGCATGCTGCCGTTCGAACGCGCGATCGACGTCCGAGCAGAGTTGGCACCGGTTCTCTTCAAGGCCGTCTTTGGCTCGAGGATGGCGGGCGTGTCAGAGCGGCGCCAGGCGACGAGTGTCTTGACCTACATCCAGAAGCTGGCTAAGGCCGTTGATAAGCCTGAGGTGAGCAGTTGGTATGACTGGCTCTCGGACGCCGCCCATCCCGCCGCAGGCGCCCGCATCGCACTGTCATCGCAACCCGTGGTGCACGAGTCAGGGGCGGTGGCGCTGCAGTTTCTGGCTCGCCGACCGGTGTCTCCCCGCCGCGCGGATGAGCTCGTCGGCGGTACCGACTTCAGGATTGCTCATGTGAGCGCCGACGCCGCCCGACTTTGCGGCAGCCTCGTGTCAGAAGTGCTCGAACACGGCTTGTGGCTGGTCGACGACTTCGGCCTGACCACTTCTGCCGCGACCTTGACGCTTCGCAGGTACTGGCGGGACCTCGTGCCCGTGAAGGGTTCCCGGCAGTGCCCGTGCGGACGCGGCACGGCGGCCGACTGCGGGCACCGATGGGGCGGAGACGTCCGCGCGCTGAACCTGAGCCTCGGCCTCTGAGTGGAGGACGCCTGGGTGGCAGATGCGCCCAACTGAGCGGCGACGGCAGCGTTGACCATCGCTCCGAGCTCGACGTTGACCTTATGGGCGCCGGCGTGACCAGAGGCGACGTAGTCGGCGTTCGCATCGTCCGAAGCTGGTTTGCGAACACCGCGTCGTCGACGAGGCGCCAACGAGGTCGGGCCATTCGAGTGTTGGCCCCCGCAGCGCATCGGGACAGCGATCGACTCCTCGCTTTCCCGCATTCGGTCAGTCACGACCTGTTCGTCTTAGCTGATCCGTGACCTAGCCGCCGCCTCGGCAAAGGCGGCATGGCGGTGATGGTCTTCCTGTCCGATGAATGCCTTGAAGTGACCTAGCATCACGGCTTCGCCCGAGCGCTTTCGGCGCCGGATGATTTCGAAGTCGCGCTCGAGGCCCGTCACCCTCTCGTGCAACTCGGCCACGCTGTACTTACTGGCGAGGCGTTCGGCAAGCTGGTCGAGCGTAACGAAGCCATCAGCTTCACGGAGCGTGCGATAAACGTCGTCGTGAACCGAGCGCTGAACCAGCGTCCTGGCCCCCGACTCCTCACTCTCGTGGTCGAGCGCCTTTCGAATACTCTCCCCCACTGCTTGAGCTAAAGGCGGGGGAAATGCGTTGCCGACCTGTCGGTACTGGGCAGTCTTTCCTCCCGCAAAGTTCCATTCCCACTCAGGATCCCAGCCCTGGAGCCGAGAGACCATTTCCACCGTGAGTTTCGGTGGGCGCACTCGGAAGTCCCCCCAATCACGATCTGGGGCGGCGTTAGCGAGACCCATCGCGTCGACGTGCATCGCTCGCCAGGCTTGCTTGGCACGGGTTGGACCCAAGTCGGCGCCACCGTGCTTCTTGCTCCCGCCAACGATAGTGGGAGCAATCGGCGAGACCTTATCCACAGCCTTCGCCCACGCTGCAGCTCTTCTCCACTTGCCGGCGTACATCAGCTTAAGAAGTGTCTGGCCGACAGTTCGTCGGTCCTCTGCCGCCACTGGTGCCGGCCATTGAAAGAATGGAGCGTCGGTTTCGCGCAGCGCGACGAGCACGAAGCGCGGGCGCAATTGGGGCACTCCGTAATCTGACGCCTGGAGCAACTTCCAATCTCCGACATAGCCAGAATCGGCTAGGCGATCGAGAACGGCCTGCCGGTAGGCAGCGAACCGCGGCATCGAGAGGCCACGAACGTTCTCGAGAAGAACCGCGCGGGGCTTCATCTCGACCACCTGCTCGACGGCCCAAGCAAATAGGTCCCGCTCATCGTTGGCGCCGAGCTGCTTGCCCGCGATCGAGAATGGAGGGCACGGCACGCCTCCGGCAAAGAGATCGACGCCTGCGTAGTCGCGCGGCCTCCATACATCCGGATCCGCTACGTCCCCGTGCGCGACCTTCCACTGGCTGCGGTTCTCGCGCAAAGTCTGGACCGGGTACTTGTCGAGTTCGACCGCCAACGCGTGGGCGAAGCCTGCCCGCTCTAGACCGAGAGCCTGGCCGCCCGCCCCGGCACAGATCTCCACTACCTCAAACGCCACGGTCCGGATCTCCCTGCACTCGCGGGGACGCATCGGTGTCGACGCCGGGTCCCTCGTGACTGATTGTGCCAAACGACGAGGCGTAGTTGGTCGATCGCGGCCGTATCGTGACGGGGTGTCTCAGGTACCCCGGCCGCCGGGAGGTCCCGTCCCGGCAACGCCCGGTCGAGCGCGCAATCTGGCGGCAGTCCGTCGAACCGACACAGGACCCGAGCGCGCCTTGCGGTCTGCGCTCCACGCTCGTGGTCGGCGTTTTCGTAAGGACCTCCGGATGGCGCTGCCCGGAGGGCGTGTACGGCCTGACATTGTGTTCACCCGAGCTCGGGTTGCAGTGTTCGTCGATGGCTGCTTCTGGCACGTCTGCCCTGAGCACGGCCGTGAGCCAACCAGGAACGAGTGGTACTGGTCCCCGAAGCTTCGCCGGAACGTGGAGAGGGACCGGGCCGCTGACGCGACCTTGCGCTCGGCCGGATGGCGGGTGGTGCGGATCTGGGAGCACGAGAGTCTGGAGAGGGCCGTGGCTGAGGTAGAGAGCGCCCTGGGCGGTTCGTAGCTCGAACATGCGTTCGAGCGTACGCGCTCGAAGCCGATTCCCGTTCACACTGGCTCGGCGAGTCCGCTGACTCCCCCGCCGTCATGTCGCCAATGGGCCGGCAGCCTTTCGACGCTTGCGCTCCCTCTCGTAGCGGGTGACAGCCTCCTGGGCGCCTTCCGGCGGCCAGGGCCTATCAGCGATCAGCTCGTACTCGACTTTCGTCCCACGCCCCTCTTTGCGCTTGTGCGCCTTGATCGTCCAGCCGAGCACGACGCGAAGGTCGCGCAGTCGGCGCGCGGGGTCACCCTTGTGCGACTCGCGGCCGACGACTGGGAGGAGCTCCGACGGCACCCAGATGCCAAGCTCTCGCGAAGAGCGGAGCAGCTCGCCGATCCGCTCCCACGGCGTGGCCTGCCCGATCGCCAGCTTGATCGCATCAGCGTATGGACTGAAGGACGCGAAGAAGTTGCGCTTGCCGTTGTTGTGCACTGCGCAAAGAGGTTCAAGGTTCTCTAGCGACGTCTCCCCGCCCCACGACCGGGGGATGATGTGGTCGATCTGAAGCTTCGCACCGTCCTCGGGTGTCGCACCGCACATATGACAGAACCGGCCCTTGACGGTGTAGACCTCCGCCTCCAGACGCGGGGAGATCCGCGGCCCACCTTTGGCGACCGGAGTTGTTCGACGCCCGACGAGCTCGTAGACCCAATCCGAACCCACCTTTGTTGATCTGACCTCGAAGTGATCGCGAACGTCCCTCAGCCGTCGCGACGTATGCACATTTGCCTTGCCGAGAACGTTCTCCGCGCGTGCGATCCACTCCGCCATCGTGGGCGGGCTCAGACGGCGCTCATACAGGAATCTGTAAGCCTCACGAGTTTCGCGGTTGGAGAAGCTCCCTTGGATCTCCGCACTGTCGGGCAAAGGCAGCTGTTCGACATCCCCGGTCATGACGAGTCCCCTCACGTGGCGTTGGCCGTGCGAAGGTACTCGGCTTGGTCGCCGCGCAGGCGTAGCCACAAGTCCCGACCTCGGTCGAGCGCGTCTGTGACCTGCGACTCTCCCCCGCTTGCGCCGCAACTCTTCACCCGAACGGAGGCACGGTTTTGCGCGTTCTGGGGATCGCCAGCCCAGAATGGCGGCGCGCTGCTAGTGGGTCCAGACGACCACGCCAGAGGGCTGCGAACCCTAGCCGAGCGGGTCGACCTCGACCGCTGTCGTCTTGCCCCCTCGCCACATTGCCTGACGTTCAGAGGAGGAGAGCTGGAGGGCTCGAACGATACGCACGTGGCTGCCGACCGCCACGTCACCACGGATGGTCTCATCGGAGATCCCCGTCACAAGATGCTTACTCGCCTGCGAGGAGATCCGTAGAGCAATGAGACCCGACTCGGCTGTCGCGGACTCACTAATGACGCCCTCGAGCGCGTCGGCCAGGTCTCCTTCGTGCACCGCCGCCCAATGTGACTCACACGCGAACCTCCGAGGGCAGTGGCGGCATCCCTCGGGGGACGGCCTTGCCCCCGTCGCATGGCGCGCAGCGATCACCGACTCAACCGCGAGGTCGACAGCCTCGGGTTGCGCAGGAATCTCGATCAACCCATGTGCGAGGCTGAACGCAGCCGTCACGGCAGGAAGCGCGCCGTAGGTGAACCGGAAGAGATGGCTGTAGAGCAGGAGCTGCAGCCGAACCGACTCGGAGACATCCGTTGCGGCATCTGCCCCGGTCTTGAGATCGAGCACCATCGTGCGCGATCCGCGCACAACTATGTCTGGGATACCCCACAGCAGTCGGCTCGCGTCGGCAAGCGGTTCCTCGCAGGTAATGTCTGCGCCGGAGCCGGCGCTGGCGAGGAGTGCGGCGAGCTGAGTCCCGCGGGCCACCAGCCGAGCGCGCGTCATCCGGCCGTTCCGGAGCTCGCTTACGTGCACACCGGCACTCGTGCAGGCGTCGTCGAACGACTGCGCGAGGGACTCTGGCCGGTCGATGAATGATCTCGACTCAATCCAACTCTGCAGCGCTAGATGCGCCGCCTGACCTGCGTTCTCAACCGGTCCCGGCGCAGGCTTGTGGGGGCCGCCCGAGTGCGATGCGGATGCAGGACATAGGCACAGTCGCCAGGCCGCCGCCGGAGTGACCCAACCAATCTTGGCTTCGGTGTCAGCCGACACCGCCATCGCTCGCCTCTCTGCACATGTCGAGGACGCGTCGTGGGTCGCGATCAAGCGTGAAGGTATCGACGAAGACGACGCCGTCGAGCCCTTCCATGGCAACCTCCACCTGTGCTTGGCAGTCGGCGAGTCGCGGAGAGATGAGGACTTGTTCGGAGGCCTCAAGCGGATGCTTCGCTACGACGGCAAAGTTGCCGTCGAGGCCGTGAAACCGGGCCGTTGCTGCGGGGAAGCCGTCGACAACAGTGGCACCGAACGACTTTGCCCATCGGGAGATCGCGTTGCCCTCGGCGGCGGCGTCGATGTCGAGCGCCCCTCCCTGCAGGACCTTGTGCAAGTCGCGAGCCAGACGCCAGTCGAGAAGGGCGTGGTAGGCCATGTTCCCGTAGTCCCGTAGGCAGCGGTAGCAGGACGCGGTGCATTCGGCGGCATGGTCCGCCCGTGCAAGCTCGAGAAGGTAGGCGTCCAGCCGGTCGCGGAACTCTGGATGGACCTCGGGGGAGCCGAGACGGGTGCTGAAGCCTGCCCCGTTCTCCAGAGTGTCGGCGATGAACGCGAACAGCGCCGGCTCGTCGCCGACCAAGCCGGAGTAGATGCCAGCGTTCAGTTCGAGCGGCTGGACATCGAGATACGACGACGCAACCGTCCGAAGCAAGAAAGCGAGGCTGTACCACGCGGCGCGTCTCCCCTCGGTGGTGTCTCGTGCGCCAGAAGGTTGCCGAGCACCGAGGGAGAGGTTGAGCCGGAGACCCGACTCTGAGTCTGTAGGTTGCGCAGGGCCGTAGAAGAGGAAGTCGGTCGGCTGGATGGCACCGAACGCGACGCTGAACGGCTCCCCATCTCCATCCTTCGGATGCAGCAACTCCCGCCGAACCGCCTCGCCAGAGATGTAGCCGCCCCAAGCAGGCCAGCCGTCACTGGGTGCAGATGCTGGGATGAGGTCGAAGAGCCGGCCGCCGTTGTCGTTCAGGACGAACCGGCGACCTGGCCCGGCGTAGATGTGAGCCTTCCCGGACTCAAAGGACGGCAAGAGGCTCAAGTCGGTGTGAGCGCGCGCGGCCATCGCCCTCGCTGACCAGGAGAAGTTGCCGTCGAAGTCGCGAGCCTTGCCCGCGCGGAAACCCATTGGTTCACGCATCGGGATGATGGCGTAGGCCTCGGGACCAGCGCCGCACCGTGGGCAGACTTCCGAATCGACGTCCTCTGTCGCTTCCTCGTTCTCCTGGAGGAAGGAGCATGAGCGGCAAACCGCGATATCTCGCTCGGTGCCGAGCGGTTCAGCCAACGGTTCTGCACCGGTGCCGACGGGCTTGAAGGCAGTGATGCCGACGACGGTGTGAACCTTCCCGTCTCGAACGACCTCGCTCATTGGCGAGAATGCGCTTACTGCCATGGCCAGATCGCGGTCGATGACGCCCTTCGGCGGCCACGGGTAGGAGCGCCGCGGCCGACTCAGGTGCAGGTATCGAACGCTGCTGGGGAAACCAAACATTGGGAGGATGCCATGCTCCGCCAAGCGCTGGCTCAGGTCTTCGTGACCCTTCCCGGCGACGGCAGCATCGATCTCCGAAATCAGCTGACCCGCCAGTCTCCCGGCGAGCGCTGCTACGTCGCTCGCGAAGGGTGTAGTCCGAGCGAGCGCTGTAGCGCTCAGCTCGACCGTCACCCGGTTCTTGTTGAGCCACTCCTGAAGGGCCGGCTTCAGGACTGGCCAATCCCTGGTGCGGCCAAACGCTCCGTGCACGTTGGAGGTCAGCTCGAAATCGAGCGACGGATCGGCCGTCAGGGTGCCGCCGACACTTCGCATCGCCACCCGGAGGACCTCGGCGCGGAGGGACCGCATGTAGATCGGTTCCTGGTCGAGTGCCAAGTAGGGCTTGGGTGTCGGGTCATTGGTGATTGCTTCGGGCCGGTCGAAGTAGTACTCGTCGTGGCTTCGCCCTCGACACACCGTCAGAGCGACGGCTACGGGCGAGTTTCGTCGCCCTGCGCGGCCGACCCGTTGTTGGTAGTTGAAGCGCGTTGGCGGCATGTTGCCCAATACGACGGCCGAGAGGGCGCCGATGTCGACGCCTGCCTCCATCGTTGTCGTCACCGACAGCAGGTCGACGCCGTCGGCAAGTTCGACTTCGGTCTCGTCAAGGAAGACGCCCTGGAACCGGCTCTGTCGGCTCTGCGCATCGACGCGGTCTGTCTGGCCGGTGAGCTCAGCCGCGTTGAGCCGGAATCGTCCGTCTCGCTTGGATGCCTTCCACGCGTAGTAGTCCTCGCGCTTGTCAATCGCGACGCCGATCGAAGGGAGCGGCGTGTGGCACTTCGTGCACAGCCCGCATCCCCGCGTGAGGTGCTGGCGGAAGCACTTCGGGCACACCCAGGCTGAGCCTGCTCCCGGACGGAGCGACACGTGGTCCGGGTCGAGGACGTACTCCTTCAGGGCCGCGCCCGCGCGGCCCAGTACCGCCTCGCGAATGTCGTCAAACGCCGGCCCAGTTGAATGCTCGACCGCGTGCCAAAGGGCCTTGAGACGCGCGGTCGGGTCAGAGCGGCCCTCCCGCAAGCCGGAGAAGCGCCGCTGGTCAGCGAGAACGCGGAGTGCCGCTCTGGTGTGGGCGTTCGCGGAGCCCGGCTCTGCCTCGGCAGGCTCGTCGTCGTCGGCCAGCGCGAGCCACCCGAAGCCGAGCGACTCGAAGTCCCTGCCGGCGCCGGAGAAGAGCCCATCGAGCATCTCCTTGACCAAAGATTCGTTGATGCGCCCGGCGAGGGCCGACTGCTCTGTGGTGGGGTTACTGCGAAGGGTCGGGGGCTTGACGCCCCAGTCGTACAGCGTCGTCCACGGTCGCGAGTCCTTGCCGTCTGTCGACTGGAGTCGAGCGTGTGGGCCGCCCGGGTTGACGCCCAGCTTCAGCAGCTCGGTAGTGACGGCGCTCGACAACTGGGCAATGGTTCGGAAGCGCGTGAGGCGCTTGGAAAGGGCCGCTTCATCGTTGGGGTCGGCATCGGGGTCACCCTCCCAGATGGCCCGGAGCTGATCGAATGCGACCGTGTCTCGCGGCCTGAGCCTCTTGATGGCGGCGAACGACTCTGACGACGTCACGTGGTTCTTGACGTGCTCGACGGCGAGCGCGAGGTCGGCGTGAGGGTCTTCGGCAGCTGCGAGCTGCTCGACGACAAGCAGGCGTAGCAAGTCCTGGTAGTGGCGGAGCGCCATTCCTGATGAGAGCTTCGCAGCGTCTTGCCGACTGTCGGTGAAGACGATGACCTTGCGGTCCTCGGGGCGCATGTCGCCTGCGAGTTCGGTGATGAGGACTTGGTTGATCTTCTCGAAGCCCGTCCGCATCGTGCGGATGGGCGAACGTTGGCGACGGGGATCGGTGATCGGCAGCAGCTTCGGGCCGTACTTGATCTCCCAGTCGTCGCCGCACGCGGGGCACTGCGTCGGAAACGGGCCGAGCTCTGTCGACTCGCGCTTCGCCTTCTTGTCGACGTTGACGTGGAAGCTCCAGCCGGTGTGGTCGGCTTCCTTGTTCTTGAGGTGCCCTGAGGCCGGGTTGAGGCGACTGCGGCGGAAGCTGAACTTGACAGTGCCCCCTTCGTACTCCCATTCGGGCTTGTCGAGCTTGCTGAGAGTCATGTCCTTGCTCGGCCAGTACACGAGGTAGTTGGCCGCGGTCCGCTCAAGGTTGACCTGGTCGGGAAGCTTCGCGAGTTCCGGGACGTCGGCGAGCAGCATCGTGTCTACTGCCTTGCCCTGCGTCTGCCCTTCGGGGACGAACCCGCCGAGCATGACGTCGCCGCAGTTCTGGCAGTACAACAGCTCCAGGACGCGCGCACCGCATTCGCAACGAGTGGCGGGCTCGACGTAGAGCTTGCCGACCGTGCGATTCACTCGATCCTCGACGGGCACCGCCGCGCACGTCGGGTCGCAGCAGGCCCACACTCCGGGAACGTTGCGGAAGAACATGTGGGCGCGCAGCTTCGGGTCGCCATCGGCGGAGCTCGACGTCAGTCCGGACAGTAAGGCCGACAGTGCCCTCTCCGCGGTGCCCTCGTTCACGCCTGGGAACAACGCCTCCGAGAGTTGCTTGCCAGACTTCGCGATCGTCGTTCTCCGCGCCGTGTTCGCCTGGTCGACGAATGACTCGCGCAGGCCGTCAGTGAGGCCGTGCGCGCGCGCATATTCGACGGCCGCTTGCGGCGTTGGCGCGGCAAGAATCTGCTCCGCATCGGTACCAGAACCGAGCACCGGCTTCGAGGGCTGTGTGTGCGTGCCATCGACGAACACGAAATCCGAAGCGTCGACATCGAAGAACTGCGACAGGTAGGGACGGTCGCGCGCGGGATCGAGCGACGCTGAGGCCGCGAGGACTCGGAACTGGTCAGGCCGGTCATCGAGGCCCAGCCGGTGGCGAAGTGACCGCAGCAGGTAAGCGACTTCGGTCCCTGCCGTGCCTCGGTACATGTGCAGCTCGTCGACCACGAGCGTGAATCGGTTCTTGGGGTTCTTGAGCCACTCACGCGTGGGCACGAAGAAGCTGTCGTCTCGCTGGCGCAGCAGCATCACGTTGAGCATCGAGTAGTTGGTGATGAGGATGTCGGGCGGCGCGGCGAGCATGTCCCATCGGGAGCGCATCTCGGCGCCGTCCAGGCGAGGCACGAAGTATTGGGTGTCGGGGTCGCCGCCTTGAGCTGCACTGAGTTGGCGAGCTCGCTTGCCGCGACGGTCCGTCTCTCGCAGGTACCGACGAAGCTCGCTGACGGCGAGGTTGTTCGTCGGGCTCCCGGTTACCGGAGTCGCGCCCGTGTACCGACCAAAGTAGAAGCGGTGCCCTGAGCGGTTTGAATCGAGCCAGGTGCGAACTGCGTCGCTGTCGAGTGCGCGCCGAAGGCGAACGAGTTGGTCATCCACGAGCGCGTTCATCGGGTACAGGATCAGGGCGCGAACAGCCTGGTCGTGACCGGTCTCCCCCTCGCGCTGAGGCACAAACTTCGCGCCGTCCTTCGTCCACCAGTTCGGCGCATCAGCCGGCTTGCCGCCCCAGCCCTTCGATTCCTCGAGCAGCGTCGAGAGGAGGGGCAGCAAGAAGGACTCGGTCTTGCCCGAGCCGGTACCTGCGGTGATGGCCATGTGTCCCGGCATCGAGTTCGCGGCCGTCAGCGCCTGCTCCTGGTGGAGGTAGAGGTCTCGACCCGGCGGAATCAGTCCCGCCGCCGCAAACGCGGCCAGCTCCGGTGTCGCCCCCGCCGCTTTGACCGACTCTGCGAGTGAACGTTGCGCGCTGACGTACTCGGGCCGGAGCTCTAGCAGTGGAAAGCGGAAGACACCGCCGTCTCGATCGAGCGCCGCCTGTCGCTCTCGCTCGAGACGCTCGTCGGCAAGCCCGAACGGGGTGTTGTAGTACCGGAAGTACGCCTCGCGCAGTCGCTCGAATGTGGCAAGCGGGTCGAGCCGCCGGCTGCCTTCGACTTCAGGTCCAGTTGGTGCCGCTGTCATGTGATGACCTCGATCTCTTGCAGGACGGACTGTGCGACGAATCGGGCGATCACCAAGGGAACGTTGGCGTAGGCGGCAGTCTGTGCTGCTGGATGGAACCGTGGCACGAACCCACTGCACAGGGCCAGCGTCCGGGATTGAAGTGGTGGAAGCGCGGCACCGAAATCGACGAACACTGTGCCGACCGTGCTTCGGCCGCTGCCCGACTCCGGCCGCCAACGCATGACGGAGGTGCCCACGCGGGCCAGCTCGAGGAAGATGCCGACGCTTCGGTCGCAGCTGAACCAATTGCCACCTCGGCACAGCAGGTGGCGCATGCGTCCGTTGGCCTCGAAGCGGTAGAGGCCGTCGGTGGTTCGGTCCCCTGAAGCGCGGAATCTCGACGGCGTGAGCTCGTCGAGGTACTCCACGGTGGTGTTAGACCAGGCGGGAGGGGCGGCGGGCTGCGTCGCCGAGATGGTCGGAAGCTGGGCGGCCAGCCTAGTCGCGGCAGCACCGGAGTACACCAGCTCAATGTCCGCTGCCTCCTGCTTGAGCGCCTCGACCGTGTCGTACGCGACCAGGAGAGTTGCCGGCGCCTCGATATCCGAACCTGTCGGTGCATGAACCACGGAGTCGACCCAGAGGTCGGAGTTGGCCAGCGCTTCGGCGAAGCGGACACGTCGCGCACCCACGATCGTTGCGTGCCCGTCGGACATTGGGAGGGTGACGATGGCGGGCGGAGCGATTGCCCAGCGGTCGTTGTCCCAGTCGACTTCGCAGTGACCTAGCACCGAAATGTCACGAAGCCACCGGCCCGCCGCCTGCTCCGAGGCGTCGGCTCGGGTCGTGCGTGCGAGCCACTGAACGCGCGATCGGGCGTCGCGGACGGAACCAGTGCCGACTTCGCTCATCCACGTGAGCATCAGGTCGCCAATCATGTGGCAACTCCCGCCGCGCGCAGGTACTGCTGCCATCGCGGGTCGTCACCGGCGTCGATCGCCTCGAGCGAGTCCCAGAGTTTGGTGACCTCCCCGCTCAGATTGCGGCGCTCGAATGACGGGCGCTCGTTCGAGACGGTTCGGATCGTCCAGCGCCCCTTCCGGCACTGCAGAAGCCATGCGACGGCGTTTCCCGCAGACACCTCGAAGTACTGACTGGTTGCGATGTGGGATTCGGCGCCGAGGAAGGCCGGCGCTGCGGGTTCGTCCACTCGTTGGATTGTGCCGTCCGTGTGCACGACGAGCGTTGTGTCCTGGCCCCTGCGAGCAAGCAATGGCTCGAGAATGTCGACTCGAGCGATGATTCCACCACAGGCGAGGCTTGCTTCTTCGGCTGCGCCAAGTTGGGCGGAGAGCGACCACGCCAGTGAGCCGGTCCCGCTCGGTGCCGCGGCGTCAGGGTCGCCATCGAGCAGCGTGAAGCGGAGCGCATCGCCGTCGACCTCCACCCTGTGCTGCCCAGGTCCGAGATCTGACAGACCGCGCAGCGGAACGGGAAAGCCGCGGGCACGAAGGCGGCTCTCGGCGCCATCCAGGTTGGCGGTCACCGTCTGGGCCGTTTCGCTCGCCGGGATCAGCAGGTCCGGCGCGCCGCCGACGAGGTAGTGGTTGCGGCTCAGGTTGCGAGCAATGGGGAGGCCGTTCGAGAAGCGTGGGCGAGTCGTTGGCTCCGGCCGAAGGGTCGGTGCCTTCAGTCCAATCGAGCCACGCAGCGCACGCTCAAGAGTGTCCTCGTCCGAGAACGTCGCCCGGATAAATACCGTGTACCCGTCCAATAGCGCCGCACCGCCACGCTGTTGTGCGAGCGGCCTCCATCCCGTGTCACCGGCGTCTGCGAGTAGTGCTCGAACCGCCTCCACCGACTGCCCGGTGGCGGCCAGAACGTGCTCCTCGAACGGCACGATGGCGTCGCAAGACAGCCATGTACCTGTTGCCGGGCTCTTCGAGAAGAGCAGAACCTCGGTGCCGCGAAACCTAGCTAGCGCCCGCGTTCCGCTGAGCTCGAGTCCGCGGGTGCAGTCACGGCCAGCGAGAGGGAGGTCGTCGTCGAACGAGTAGTACGACAGTCCGTGTGACGTATCGATCGTGACCGAGACAGAACCCGCGCTCGTCGCTCCGGTTAGGACTTCGCCGTCGAGACCCGGCGTCAGGTCGACTATCCAATGAGTACGAAACTCCTCGAGGTCGAGCGCAATGCGCAGCGGCAGCTCCCATTTCCCCTCGACCGTCGCGACGCGCCCGTCCCAAGTCTCTGCCAACCGGTGGATGAGTGGGCCGATCAGGGCAGAGAGTTCGGCATTGCCGATCGCGTTCGTGAAGGCCGGACTGAGCCCTCGGGGCCTTTCCGCCCAGATCTTCAGGTATTTCAAGAGAGCCGCTTCGGCTGGTACCCCATCGTGCTCGAGGTCGAGCCGACTGAAGAAGCGAGTGAGATGCGCTCGATCGGCTCCGCGGATCAACGCCTGAGACAAGGGATAGCCGATGAGTGTGTACTTCGGATGGTCACGGATGGTCGACGCGCCAAAGCTCTTGGTCTCGTCGAGGAGTCGATCGAGAGAAATCCACATTCGCGCGACGGAGCGGAACGACGAGCTCAGCGCGACGCGGGTCTCTTCAATGCCATGCTCCGGCTGGACCTCGTGGATCAGCTCTGCGAGCCGCAGGTAGTAGTTGTTCGCCGCAACGTTCTGGTCTCTGCGCATCCGGCTCGCCGCGAGGACCGAGAGTGCGAGTAGAGGGAGCGTGGGCGGCAGTCCCACCCGCCCGGTGCTGGCCCACGTGTCATGCAGCGCAGACAGGTGCGGAAACAAGTCCGCTGAGCGTCTCTGTCCGGAGTTCGCCATGACCGCCGCCGCGAGATCCAGCGACGCATCGGGGAAGTCGGGGGCAATCCGCGCAAGCACGTCATCGTCGACAAACATGACGACGAGCCCGTCGGGATCGCTAAAGAACGCGGTCTCCAGGCGCCGCTGCCAGTCGACGTAGTTCGGATCTTCGTGATCGCTGATGTCCATCAGAAACAGAGGCTAGCGGCGCGGCACGACAAGCGTGGGCCATCTCTCCTCGCTGTCCGTCGCACGGGGCGAACTCGTCGCTATTGCACCTCTATGCCCGATCTCGAACGACGAGTTGATCGCAGCCGGAATGAGCACCAGCCCGAGAGCCGTCGTCGGCGTGGCGATCGGCTTCCTCGCCGCGATTTATGGAAGCCGCTGACCTCGATCCGACTCGTCGGGGCGTGAAAGACCAAGCCCGCCGAGCGCCCGGCCTGCCGCAGCGGCTGCGGCCGCCTGCTGATCGGGTAGCAAATGGGCGTAGGTCTCAGTGGTCGTGGTGATCGATTCATGCCCGAGGCGGCGCTGCAGGACGAAAAGGTCCGTCCCGGCCGCAATCATCCACGAGGCGTGGGTATGTCGCAGATCGTGTACCCGAGGGCGCCGCGTGAGTCGCGGTGCATCTGGGTCAGGCGTGCCATCTTGGCGGAGTGGGCTAGTTGCGGCGTCTAGGGCCGGCGTCCAGGTGGTCGTCCAAAATCGCGACGAGGAAATCTGCTGGCCCACGGTGTTGGTGAACAAGAGCGCGTCCGATTGCCTCCCAGCGGCCAACGGCATGAGTACGTCGACCAGTTCGTCGGGGAGCGACACGGTCCGCCGCGCACGCTTCGTCTTCGGCGGCCCCACGTACCAGTGCCGATCGCCGTCGCGCTTCCACGCCTTCGTAACGCGCAGCGTCGGCGGAGTGGCGAAGAGATCGAGATCACCGGGGGTCAGAGCGGTTGCTTCGCCCCAGCGCAGGCCGGTCGCGACGAGCAGCAGTACCAATGGCTGGTAATGGGGCTGGATTTGCGACAGCAGGAGGGCGAACTCGCCGCGCGTTAGGACCGTCATCTCGTCCTGCGTCAGTTGCGACTTGGGTAACTGCACGCCGACACAAGGGTTGTCCGCCCGGTACCCAAGCCGGACGGCCGTCGACATCGACGCAGAGAGCAGTCCGTGGATGTTCGCGATTGTCTTGGGCGACAGACCGCTGTCGCTCATCGAGCGAATCCACCCAGCAACGTGCCGGTAGGAGATCACGGCAACCGGATACGACCCGAGCGTAGGCGCGATGTGGCGGCGAAGCTGCGTGCGATAGCTCGCGCGAGTATCCGGACCCACGGCGGTCAGCAGGTCGATGTGCTCCGAGATCACCTCGACAACCGATGGGCCATGGTGCCGCACTGCGTCTGCGATTCGGGCCGCCTCGTCAGTGTGCCCACCGGTCACCTCGAGGAGGTGTTTCGCGACGCGGGCGTCGTTCTCGTCGTCGTACGTCAGCGAGCTCTGCCGCTTCGTTTCAGGGTCCCGCCAGAGCACCGCGTACGACCGCGTGCCGTCGGCCCGTGCCCGCTCCCTGATGGAGGCCATAGACACAAAAGTAGCCCCTCGTGTCAACGAGAGGCTACCTTCTGTCAACATGACCCGACGTTTCCGCAGGTCAGATGGGTGGAGGTGGCGGGAATCGAACCCGCGTCCGGTGACGCAGTACCAGGGATTCTCCGGGTGCAGCCTGCTGTGATTTTCTCGGCCCCCACGGTCACACAGGCAAGCCGTGGACAGGCCCAGTCAGCTAAAAGTCCCGGCAATCGCACTGACGACGATTACCAGCAGTGGCTCTCTAGATGACGCTGGTTACTGAGTCGAGAGCGTACTCAGGCCAACGGACTTCGGGACTCGCTCAGGCGGCGAGGGCGAAGTCGGTGCGGTTTGTATTGGCACCTATTGGTTTGCACGGAGCGTTGACGAGATAACCGTGCGTCCTCGACCCGCTTCTCCTGGTTCGACGATCACCGTCGAAACCGATCACCCCCATGTTCAGTTTTCAAGCACCGGCCGGAGCCAGCGCGACCAGCCTACCTCTCAACGGCAGGCTGGTCGTGCTCATTCCGGGTCAGTCGGCCGGTCCGGCGATCAGAGTGACCGGCGCGGACGCCGAGGCACCAGAGGACGCAACCGTCCAGGTCAGGGTCACGGTGTCACCGGGCGAGTAGGCGCCGAGCAGGTCGGAGAGAGAAGGAGCCGACGACACGGCGACGCCGTCCACCGCGGTGATCACATCACCGGCCACGAGACCGGACGACGCAGCCGGCGTGCCGTCGAGCACTCCCGCCACCGAACCATCAGTGCTCAGCGAGATTCCCAGGAACGCCGGGTACCCGATCGTGACGGTGTCGGAGGCGACGCCGGACTGGATCTGGTTCGCGATCACCAGCGCGTCCTCGATGTCGATCGCGTACGCCACGGTGTCCACGGTGCTGCTGGAGGCGGCGGTCGTCATGCCGATGACCTCGCCCTCGTCGTCGAACACCGGGCCGCCCGAGTCGCCGGGCACGACGGCCGCGGAGAACTCGATCAAGCCGGACAGGGTCTCGGACGACGAGCCGTCCGTCGACGCCGTCATCGTCTGGTCCAGCGCGGTCACGCTGCCGACCGCGGCCAGCAGGTCTCCCCCGCCCTCCGCGTTGCCGACCGCCGTCACGGCGTCGCCGACCGCCGCGCCGCTGTCGTCGTCCAGAGCGACCGTGTCCAGCCCCGACGCGTCCTGGAGCTGCAGGAGCGCGACGTCCGACGAGGCGTCCGTGCCGACGACGGTGGCGACATACGAAGCGCCAGTCGACTCGATGGTCACCTCGATCGACGTCGAGCCCTCGATCACGTGGTTGTTGGTGAGCACCAGCCCGTTCGCCGTCAGCACCATGCCGGTGCCGGCCGACGAGGCGTTCTGGTAGCCCAGCGTGCTGGTGATCGTCACGACGCCCACCTGCTGGTCCGCGCTCGCCGCACTGGCGGCCTCCTGGTCAGAGGTGGACGGAGAGCTGCCCCACGACGGCGGGACGAACGACGGAACCTCGGCGGCAGGCGGCTCGTACGCGGCGCCCTCGACCGCCGACGCGGCCGCGGTGTCGGTGTCGGACGACGCCTGGGCCGCCGCGATCAGGCCGCCGGTCACGCCACCGGCCAGCAGGCCGAGCGCGAGGGCGCCTCCCGCGGCACCGAACGCGAGGCCCCGACGGACGACAGGCTTGGTCGCGACGGCGACACGGCCCAGCCCGGACGCGTCGGCACCCGAGTGCCCCGCATCCAGCGACGCCGACGCACTCAGCGGCGCAGTGGCGCCCAGAGGAACCGAGCCCGCACCCGGCACCGACCCGGCGGGCACGGAAGCGCTCTCGACAGGAGCGTCCGACGCTCCGGAAACCTGCTGCTCGTCCATGGCTCTGACCTCCCCGACGGCCCCCGTCTGGCGCCGTCAAGGAATAGAGAACGCCTCGCACCCGAGAGGTCGCTGGAGCCCACCCGTGCGCAGCCTGTGGAACCGTCAGCTGGTCGCGAGCACGTCCTTCAGTGCGTACGACACCGGCTCCTCGAGCTGCGCGTAGGTGCACGACGACGGGTCCCGATCCGGGCGCCAGCGGCGGAACTGCGCGGTGTGCCGGAACCGCTCGCCCTCCATGTGGTCGTACGCGACCTCGACCACCAGGGTCGGTGAGAGCGGCACGAACGACAGGTCCTTCCCCGCGGACCAGCGACTCCCGGCCGCCTCACGCGGCGTGCGTCCGAGCGCGGAGTAGTCCCACGGGTGGCCCACCAGCGGCACCACCAGGGGCGCGAGCTCCGTCACCAGCTCCCGCCGGCGCGCCATGGGGAACGACGCCGCGACCCCGACGGACGCGAGCGTGCCGGAGGAGTTGTACAGCCCGAGCAGCAGCGACCCGACGGCGTCGTCGCCCGACTTGTGCGGCCGGTATCCGGCGACCACGCAGTCGGCGGTGCGCTCGTGCTTGATCTTCTGCATCGTCCGCTTGCCGGGCTCGTACAGCCCGGCGGGGTCCTTGGCGACGACGCCGTCCAGCCCCGCGCCCTCGAACTGCGAGAACCACTGCGTAGCGACGTCGAGGGACGAGGTCTGGGCGGTCATCGAGATCGGTCCACCCGGCGTGACCAAGGACTCCAGCACCGAACGGCGTTGAGCGAAGGGCAACCCCGTCAGGTCGTCGTCCCCCAGAGCCAGCACGTCGAAGAGCACCAGCAGCGCCGGCGTCTCGACGGAGAGCAGCCGCACCCGCGACTCGGCCGGATGCACGCGCTGGAGCAGCGCGTCGAAGTCGAGGCCGCTGTGAGTCGACGACGGCACGATGATCTCCCCGTCGACCACGCACCGGTCAGGCAGGTACGACAGCACCGCAGACACGATCTCCGGGAAGTACCGCTGCATCGGCTTTTTTTTTTTGTCCCCGTCGCGGAACACGATCGCGCGGAACCCGTCCCACTTGGGCTCGTACAGCTTCCCTGGCGGGATCGACGGCGCCGACTTGGAGAGCATCGGGTCCACGGGCGGCATCACCGGCAGCTTCATGGCCACCAGTCTTACCAGCCCCCGCCACCACCGCCGCCGACGCCACCGCCGGAGAACCCGCCGCTGAACCCCGACCCGCCCGAGGACCCGGGCGTCGGCGCGGAGATCGCCTCGGTGGCCACGGACTGGAACCGGTCCAGCGACGACGCGAACGCGGTCGCCCAGTAGATGTTGGCCCCCGGGTAGTAGCCGCCGACGTACCAGCCAGGCTGCTCGAACGACCGCCCCTGCGCGGCCAGCTCCGCGAACACGCGAGCCCACCGGTCGGCCAGCCCGAACACGATCGCGTAGGGCAGGTACCGGCTGAAGATGTCCTCGCCCTCCTCGAACCGCAGCTGGTTCGCCTCGGCGGTGGCCAGGTAACGGCGGAACCCGAGGGACTGCGCCAGCACGGCGGTGCCGTCCTCGGTGCGGGCGGGGGCGGCCTTGCCGAGGATCGTGACGAGGATGCCGACGACGACCAGCGCGATCGGCACGAGCGCGAGCCCGGTCACGGACAGACCGACGCCGAACACGACGAAGGTGAGGATCACGCCGAGGATGGCGATCGCGATCCCGGCGCCGTACCACCTGGCGCGGACGTGCTTGGGATTCGCCCGGAACCAGCCGGACGCGGTCACGTGGTCGTAGAGGCCGTCCTGGACCTTCGCCATCGACGCGGCGAACGTCGTCTTCAGGTCGGAGAGCTTGACGGAGGTCGAGGTGGCGAAGATGGACGTCAGCAGCTCGTCCTCGTACGGCAGCAGCGAGCCGTCCTTGTTCTTCAGCTGCACCAGGGTCCAGTCCTTGGCCTTCTTCTTCGGGTTGGACCGCGGCACCTCCTCGATGCGCAGCCAGCCACGCACCGCGAGGTCCACCAGCGTGGCGGTGACGTCGACGGGGTCGGCCTTCTCGTCGAGGAGCGTGCCCATCTCCCCCGGTCGCACGCCCGTGGGCGGCTGGAACTGCACGGAGACGACCTCGCGGCGGTCGCGGAAGCCCGTCGCGGCACCCGGCTGGTTGTCGGCGGGACGCAGCCCCGGGGTCAGTCCGAGGTAGGCCTTGTCGCGGCCCACCCGGCGGACCCGGAGGAAGGCCAGGATGCCGCCGCCGACGAGCACGAGCAGGGCGACGATCCCGAGCGCCGAGGTCGGCCGCACGGGCGCCAGCGGGTCGGGCTTGTCGACGAGGATCGGCTCCACGCCCGGGAACGTGCCGGCCGGCCAGCCGGTCACGGTGGAGAACTGGTCGCCGACGGGCACCAGGTCCTGCGTGAAGCTCGACGTCGAGCCGGAGAACGACGACGAGGTGCACGGGGTGGTGGACCCGTACGGTCCGGCGAAGCAGACGGCACCCTCGACCGCGGCCGGGCCGTCGACCGCCACCGACAGGTCGCCCAGCGGGATCTCCCAGCCGGCGCCGATGACGTTCCAGTAGAGCTCGTCGCCGGAGTGCTGCTCGTTCGCGGGGTTCAGCAGCCCGTCGGCGGTGTACTCCACGTGATAGGTCTGCACGCCGGAGACGTTGTCGATGTCCTCGTCGCCGATCCGCAGGATCAGCGCGTCGGAGGTCGACTCCTCGTTCACCTGGTCGGGCGCCCCCGACGCGGACGATGCCGAGATGTCGGTGTACCGGAACGCGCGGTCCAGCGTCTCGTCGTAGTAGACCCTCGTCGGCAGGCTGAGGAACGGCCCGTGACCGGGGTCGTCGCCGAAGTCGAAGTCGAAGTCGAGCGTCACCCGCATCGTGCCGTCGGCAGCCAGGGTGGCCGTGACGTCGTACCGCGTGATCTCACGGCCGCTCGTCTGGTCGGGGACGGCAGCGGCCGTCAGGGCGACGACGAGACCGAGTGCCAGCAGGACCGCGCGCAGGGCCCTCACAGGTCGCGCTTCTCGCGGATGGCCCGGGTGGCCTCGAGGTTGTCCTGCCGCTCGCGCAGCGCCTGCCGCTTGTCCCACTCGCGCTTGCCGCGGGCCAGCGCGATCTCCACCTTGGCGCGCCCGTCGAGGAAGTACAGGGACAGCGGGATGATCGTCTGCCCCTTCTCCCGCGTGCGGGACTCCAGACGGTCGATCTCCGAGCGGTGCAGCAGCAGCTTGCGCTTGCGGCGGGGTGCGTGGTTGGTCCAGGTGCCCTGCGAGTACTCGGGGATGTGCACGCCCTCGAGCCACAGCTCGCCGTTGGTCACCTCGCACCAGCCGTCCACCAGCGAGGCCCGGCCCATCCGCAGCGCCTTGACCTCGGTGCCGCTGAGCACCATGCCGGCCTCGAACACGTCCTCGATGACGTAGTCGTGCCGGGCCTTCCGGTTCGAGGCGACGACCTTGCGCCCGACATCCTTGGCCACGGTGGTCGAACCTCGTTCCTGAGTGCGCGGATGGTGCGGGTCGAGACTACCTGCCCGTGGCCAGCGCTTTCAGAGTCCGAGGAGCGGACGCGGGTTCACGGTCCCGCCGTTCACGTAGACCTCGAAGTGCAGGTGGCAGGCGGCCGACGTGCCGGTGTTGCCCGACCGCCCGATCAGCTGCCCCCGCTCGACCGTCTGACCGGAGCTGACCGCGAAGCTGGTGAGGTGGTTGTAGCTGGCCGACAGGGCGTTCCCGTTGACGAACCCGCTGTCGATCATCACCTGGTTGCCGAACCCGTACCGCGCCTTGGCCCACGTCACCGTGCCGGCGCGGCCGGCGTAGATCGGGGTGTTGCAGAAGGTCCGCAGGTCGATGCCGGCGTGCAGGCGCGTGTAGTGCAGCGTCGGGTGGAACCGCATGCCGAACTCGGAGGTCACGTAGATCGGGCTGACGCTGGTCGGGTTGCCGAACAGGGCGTTGCCGATCGGACCGGCCGGGCCGTGCGGGTTGCCGGCTGCGGCGTCGCGGGCCTTCTGGGCGGCGATCGCGGCCTGGAGCTCGGCCTGGACGGCGGCCGCCTCGGCGTCGGCCTGGGCCAGCTGGGCGGCCAGGGCCGCACGCTGGGCGTCCAGCGACGCCTGCTGCTGCACCTGCCGCGCGAGCAGCTCGTCGAGCGACGCCTTCGCGGCGGCCGCGGCTGCCTTCGCCGCGTCGGCCTCGACCACCTTCTGGTCGGCCTCGGCCTTGAGCTGGGCGATCTTCTCCTTGACCGCGCCCAGCCGCGCCTCGGCGTTCTTGTTGGCCGACTCGGCCGTCCGGAGCTGGTCGAGGATCTGGGCCTGCGTGCGCAGCGCCGTGGCCATCAGGCCGTACCGCTGCACGAAGTCGTCGGTGCTCTGCGCGTCCAGGATCACGTCGACGCCGGACACGCCGCCGCCGTCCTTGTACGCCTCACGAGCCATCTGCCCGATCGCGGCACGCATCTGCGCGGCGTACTCGGCGTCCTGCGTGATCGTTGTCGTGATCGTCGCCTGCTGGTCCTCGGCGTCGACCAGCCGGGCCGCGATGATCGCCGCCTCGCGCTGCGCCTTCTCCAGCGCAGCCTTGGCCTCGTCGAGCACGGCTTGCGCGGCTGGGATCTTCGCCTGCGTGTCCGCCAGCTGCATCGCCAGGGCCTGGAGGTTGGCGTCGACGCCCTCCATCGCCGCCTCGGTGTCGTCGCGCGCCTTCGCGATCGCGGCCTTCTGCGCCTCGGCCGCCTTGCGGCGGTCGTCGATCCTGTCGGCGTAGGCGGGTGCGGTGAAGAGCGCCGTGACGATGAGGACGAGCACGACGAGCAACGCGGGCATCCGCAGACGGCGCACGATCACACCTTCGTGTAGCGGCTCAGAGTGACCAGGGACGAGATCGCGGCGAGCAGGATCGCGACCGCGATGAGGATGGGTGCCACGGCGAGGACGTCGGACGTGTTCACGTACGGGATCCACGCCGCCTGCTCACCGAGCCAGTCGTCGATCAGGTAACCGACCCCTAGCCACAGCGCACCGACCGCCAGCAGGGCACCGATCGTCGCGGCGATCGCGCCCTCGAGCATGAACGGCAGCTGGATGAACACGGTCGACGCCCCGACCAGGCGCATGATCCCGGTCTCGCGACGACGGCTCAGCGCGGACAGCCGGATGGTCGTGGTGATGAGCAGCACCGCGGCCAGGAGCATCACCGCGGCGAGCCCGCCGGCCAGCAGGGTCGCGTTGTTGAGCACCGAGAAGAGCCGGTCGAACAGCCGCTGCTGGTCCTTGACCTCCTCGACGCCGGGCCTGCCCGAGACCACCTCGGCGACCACGGGGTACTGCTCGGGGTCGGTGAGCTTGATCCGGTAGGAGGAGTTCATGTCGTCGACCGTGGCGGCCGACGCCCAGAACTGGTCCTTGAACTGCTCCTGGAAGGCCTCGAACGCCTGCTCCTTGGTCTCCGTGTAGACCTTCTCGACGTACGGCTTGACCTCGGGCGACGCGAGCGCGGCCTGGATGTCGGCCTTCTGCTCGTCGGTCACCTCTCCGCTCGCGCAGGTGGGCTCTGTGGAGTTCTGCGGGCAGAGGAAGACCGAGACCTCGACCTTGTCGTACCAGTCGTCCTTCATCTTGCCGATCTGCGTCTGCAGCAGGGCGGCGGCGCCGACGAAGGTGAGCGACACGAAGGTCACGAGGATGACGGAGATCGTCATCGACAGGTTGCGACGAAGACCCAGGCCGATCTCGGAGAGGATGAACTGGAGGCGCATCAGCGGTCCGACCCGTAGACGCCGCGCGACTGGTCACGCACCATCGCGCCGGTGGACAGCTCGATCACGCGCTTGCGCATCTGGTCGACGATCTCGTCGTCGTGCGTCGCCATCACGACCGTGGTGCCCGTGCGGTTGATCCGGTCGAGCAGGCGCATGATCCCCAGGGACGTCGTCGGGTCGAGGTTTCCCGTGGGCTCGTCGCACAGCAGGATGTTCGGGCGGTTGACGAACGCGCGCGCGATGGCCACGCGCTGCTGCTCGCCACCGGACAGCTCGTGCGGACGACGCTTCTCCTTGCCGGCCAGGCCGACCATCTCGAGCGTGTCCGGCACGGTGGTGAGGATGTGGTGCCGCGGCTTGCCGATCACCTGGAGCGCGAAGGCCACGTTCTCGAACACCGTCTTGTTGGGCAGCAGGCGGAAGTCCTGGAAGACGGCGCCGATCTGGCGGCGCAGCGTCGGCACCTTCCACGACGACAGGGTGCCCAGCTCCTTGCCGGCGACGAACACGCGGCCGGCCGAGGCCCGCTCCTCGCGCAGCACGAGGCGCAGGAACGTGGACTTGCCGGACCCGGACGCGCCGACGAGGAAGACGAACTCGCCCCGCTCGACATCCAGGGACACGCGGTCCAGCGCCGGTCGTGCGCCGCGGGCGTAGACCTTGGTGACATTCTCGAATCTGATCACGGTGCTCGTAGGGGCCAGGTTCGGGGATGGACTTCACGCACGGGAACTACTGCTGGCCTTGTCGAGAGTAGGCAACGGACCCACCCCCACCCGGTGGTGACACGCCGCAGGGGAACCTGTGAACTGCAGCGGCGTCCGGACAGGTCGGGCAAACGCCCGCGAATCGCCGGTCAGTGCGGGGTCGGCAGGAACGCCGTCGGGTCCAGCTCGCGCGTCGGGGGTGCCCCGGTGATCGCGGCCAGGATCGCCTCGTGGCTGACCGTCGCCGCGTCGAACTCGCCGTTGTTGCGGCCGTGCCGGAGCACGATGATCCGGTCGGACACCGCGCGGACGTCGTTCATGTTGTGGCTGATGAGGACCACCCCGAGCCCGAGGTCGCGCAGGCGCTCGATGTGCGTGAGCACCTCCGCGGTCTGCGACACCGACAGCGCGGCCGTCGGCTCGTCGAGCACCACGATCCTGGGCCTGCCGATCAGGGTGCGGGCGATCGCCACCGACTGCCGCTGTCCCTTGGACAGGGTGGACAGCGGCGACTTGACCGACGGGATCCGGCTGTTCAGGTCGCGCAGGACCTTCCGGGCGATCTGCTCCATGGTCTCGTCGTCGCGCACCCGACCGCGGTGCAGCTCGCGGCCGAGGAACAGGTTCGACGTCACGTCGAGGTTGTCGGCCAGCGCGAGCTCCTGGAACACCGTCGCGATGCCGAGCGCGTGCGCCGCGATCGGCGTCGGGATGGTGACGGTCTCGCCGTCGATCTCGATGAGTCCCGTGTCGGGGGTCAGCACGCCCGAGATCATCTTGGCCACCGTCGACTTCCCGGCGCCGTTGTCGCCGACGAGCGCGACGACCTCGTGCGCGTAGACGTCCAGGTCGACGTCGACCAGGGCCTCCACCGCACCGAAACGCTTGCCCAGACCCCTGAGCGACAGCAGGGGCACGTCGTTGGCCGTGCTCATCGCCACTCACCTGCTCCCCGTTGGGCACGTGACACGTGCAGTGAATCTTCCACCATCTGAGGCGTCGATCGCGTCATTGCGCCGCTCCGACCCCGACCGCCGCCTGGTCGTCGTCGACACGGAGCGGCAGTGCGGTCGACTGGAGGGCCAGCACCAGGGCGCCGATCACCTCGGCCCGGGACCCCAGCGAGGCGGCGACGACCTCGAGCGGGGCGATCTGGTTCAGCAGCACGTTCCTGCGGACGGCCTCACGCAGGGGCCGCAGCAGCAGCTCCCCCGTCTCCGCCAGCTCGCCGCCCACGACGACCAGCTGCGGGTTGACCGCGACGCCGAGCCCCGCGACGACCATCCCGATCATGGCGCCGGCCTCCGCGACCACCTTGCCGCAGCGCTCGTCGCCGTCGATCGCGCGCTGCACCACGTCGCGCAGCGCCAGCGGACCGGTGCTCACGCGGAGCCGGTCGATGAGTGCCGAGGCGCCGACGACGGTGTCGAGGCAACCGCGGTTGCCGCACCGGCACAGCTCTCCCGGGAACGCGACCTGCACGTGCCCGATCTCGCCCGCGGTGCCGGCGACGCCGCGATGGACCTGGCCGTTGATGACGATCCCGGCACCCGTGCCGTAGGACGCGCGCACGAACACGCTGTCGCTGTACTGCCGCGCCGCACCGAGCGTGCTCTCGGCGATCGCGCCGAGGTTGGCGTCGTTGTCCACGTACACCGGCCGGCCCAGCCGCTTGGAGAGCACCTGGCCGATGTGCACCGTGTCCCAGCCCGGCATGATGCCGCGCACCGAGACCATGCCCGTGGACGCGTCGACCGGCGCGGGCAGCCCCACGCCGAGCCCGACGACGTCGTCGAGCGAGGCCCCCACCCGCTCGACCAGGTCGACGACGAGCAGGGCCACGCGGTCCAGGCTCGTGTCCACCCGGTGGTCCGCCGGCAGCGGGAGCGTCTGCTCCGCGATGACCTGGTGGCTGAAGTCCCCCAGCACCAGCCGCAGGTGCCGGTGCCCGATCTGCACGCCGGCCGCCAGACCGACGCGGCGGGCGAGCGTGACCATCTGGGCACGCCGCCCGCTGCGGGTGGTCGTGGCGGTGTCGACGACGCCGGCAGCCAGGAGCTCCCGGACGATCGTCGACACCGTCGCCTGCGACAGACCTGTCGCCTCGGAGAGCTCGACCTGCGTGAGCCCGCCGTACCGCTTGACCGTCTCGACGACGAGGTTGCGGTTCGCGTCGCGCAGGGACGACTGGGAGCCGGCTGCGGGTGCTCGCCTGCTCACCGTGCGAACCTAGTGCAACTCGTCGTCCATCGGTTCATCGCCTTGCTAGCGCGTCCCCGCCCGACGCTTGTTGATCAGGTCGAACGCCACGGCGAACAGGAGCACGAGGCCCTTGATCGCCATCTGCCAGGACGGGTCGACCGACAGGATCGACAGGCCCATGTTGAGCACGCCCATGATGAGCGCACCGACGATCGCTCCCGAGATCCGGCCGATGCCGCCCGTGACGGCCGCCCCACCGATGAAGCACGCCGCGATGGCGTCGAGCTCGAAGTTCTGCCCGGCCGACGCGATGGCGGCACCGGCGCGAGCGGTGGTGACGATCGCGGCCGCTCCGGCGAGCACGCCCATGTTGACGAAGATCCAGAAGTCGACCCGACGGGTGTCCACGCCCGACAGGCTCGCCGCGAGGCGGTTGCCGCCGATCGCGTAGATGTGCCGGCCGAACACCGTGCGCCCCATGAGGAACGTGTAGGCGACGATGAGCACCCCGACGATGACGAGCACGGTCGGCGTGCCGCCCGCGGAGAACGACAGGATGACCGTGAGGACGCCGATACCGATCGCCACGAGCGCGAGCTTCGTGGCGAACAGGCCCACCGGCTCGACGTACAGCTCGTGCTTGCGCAGAGAACGGCGGGCACGGACCTGCGAGACCACGATCGCCCCGATGGCCAGGACGCCGATGAGGATCGTGACGACGTCCATGTTGTTCGCGTAGCCCAAGAAGTTCGGCAGCGACCCCTTCGAGATCGCGATGAACTGCGACGGCAGGCCGGCGACGGTCTCACCGACGATGACGAGCGCGAGCCCGCGGAAGATGAGCATGCCGGCCAGCGTCACGATGAACGCCGGGATCCCGACGTACGCGACCCAGTAGCCCTGCCACGCGCCGACGACACCGCCGACCGCGAGCCCGAGCAGGACGGCGACCAGCCAGGGCAGCCCCATGTCCCGCATGCTCACGGCGACGATGCCACCGACGAACGCGACCACGGAGCCGACCGACAGGTCGATGTGCCCGGCGACGATGACCATGACCATGCCGATGGCCAGGATCATCACGTAGGCGTTCTGCTGGAACAGCGCCGCGACGTTGTTGGCGAGCAGCAGCTTGCCGTCGGTCAGCACCTGGAAGAGCAGCACGATCACGACGAGCGCGCCGAAGATGCCGTACTGGCGCGCGTTGCCGCCGAGGCCGGCCATCCGCTGTCCGAGCGGCACGCGGGCCTGAGCTCCCGGAGGCGCTGCAGGGGCGGGGTTGAGGTCGGTAGTCATCGGGGGGTCACGTCCTTCTCCATGGTCATGTACTGCATGAGGCGCTCCTGCGTGGCATCGGCGCGGGCGACCTCGCCCGTCACACGGCCCTGGCTGAGGGCGTAGATGCGGTCGCAGATGCCGATCAGCTCGGGCAGCTCGGAGGAGATGACGATGACGCCCTTCCCCTCGTCCGCGAGCCGGTTGATGATCGTGTAGATCTCGTACTTGGCGCCCACGTCGATACCTCGGGTGGGCTCGTCGAGGATGAGCACGTCGGGATCGGCGTAGATCCACTTGCTCAGCACGACCTTCTGCTGGTTGCCGCCGGACAGCTTGCCCACGAGGGCGGAGACCGTCGGCGTCTTGATGTTGAGGTCGCGTCGGTACTGCTCGGCGACCTTCTCCTCGGCGGTCCGGTCGACGACGCCCCAGCGCGCGAGCTTGCCCAGCGCGGACGCCGAGACGTTGTGCTGGATGGTGTCGATGAGGTTGAGGCCGAACCGCTTGCGGTCCTCGGTCGCGTACGCGATGCCGTGCCTGATGGCCGCGCCCACGTTGCGCAGCTCCACCTGCTTGCCGTCCTTGAAGGCCCGGCCGGAGATCCGTGCACCGTAGCTGCGCCCGAACAGGCTCATCGCGAGCTCCGTGCGGCCCGCACCCATGAGGCCGGCGATGCCGACGATCTCCCCGCGGCGCACGTCGATCGACGCGTTGTCGACCACCTTGCGCGCCTGGTCGATCGGGTGGTGCACCGTCCATTCCTCGATCCGGAGCACCTCCTCACCGATCGTGGAGACGTGGTCCGGGAACCGGTTGTCGAGCGAACGGCCGACCATCCCACGGATGATCCGCTCCTCGGTGACCGCGTCGTCCCCGTGCATCTCGAGGGTCTCGATGGTCTTGCCGTCGCGGATGATCGTCGTGGTGTCGGCGACCGCCTCGATCTCGTTGAGCTTGTGGCTGATGATGATCGACGTGATCCCGTGCTCCTTGAGGCTCCGGATCAGGCCGAGCAGGTGAGCGCTGTCCTCGTCGTTGAGCGCCGCGGTGGGCTCGTCGAGGATGAGCAGCTTGACCTCCTTGGAGAGCGCCTTCGCGATCTCCACGAGCTGCTGCTTGCCGACGCCGATGTCGACGATCTTGGTGTCGGGGCGCTCGTCCAGGCCCACGCGGGCGAGGAGCTTGGCGGCCTCCGAGTTGGTCTTGTTCCAGTCGACGACGCCCCGCTCCGCCTGCTCGTTGCCGAGGAAGATGTTCTCGGCGATCGACAGGAACGGGCTCAGCGCGAGCTCCTGGTGGATGATGACGACGCCGTGGCGCTCCGAGTCGCGGATGCCGCGGAACTCGACGGGCTCGCCGCTCAGGACGATCTCCCCCTCGTAGGTCCCGTGCGGGTAGACGCCCGACAGGATCTTCATGAGGGTGGACTTTCCTGCGCCGTTCTCGCCGCAGATCGCGTGGATCTCGCCGGCGCGGACCGACAGGTTCACGTCCTGCAGCGCGATGACTCCGGGGAACCGCTTCGTGATGTCCCGCATCTCGAGGATGTGGTCAGTGCTCATGCTTCCTCACAGGTGTGTCGTCAGGCGGGCCGCCGAGCGCCGGTCCGTGCAGGTGTTCGCACGGACCGGCGGTCGGCAGCACTCTCCGAATGGGTCAGAGACCCAGGTCGGAGGCCTCGTAGAAGCCGGACTCGACGAGCACCGACTCGACGGTGTCCGGCGTGACGACCTGCGGGTCCAGGAGGTACGTCGGGACGACCTTGTTGCCGTTGTCGTACGTCTCCTCGTCGTTGACGTCGACCGTGTCGCCGTCCACGATCTGCTGGATCATCTTGGCGACCTGGTCACCCAGCGCGCGGGTGTCCTTCCAGACCGACATGGACTGCTTGCCGGCCAGCATGTTGAGCACGTTCGCCTGGTCGGCGTCCTGCCCGGTCAGCACCGGGTAGTCCGGACCCGGGGCGTAGCCCGCGCCCTCGAGCGCCTGGGCGATGCCCAGCGCGAGCGAGTCGTTGGGCGACAGGACGACGTTGACCTTCTGGCCGCCGCCGTAGAACGAGTTCAGGCGGTTCTCCATCTCGGCCTGGGCGGTGTCGGAGCCCCAGCCCTGGATGCCGATGCTGGCCCAGTCGTCGTTGCTCGCGGGCGACTTGCCCGACGGGACGACGAGCTTCCCCTCCTCCACGTACGGCAGGAGGATGTCCCACGCACCGGAGAAGAAGAACTTCGCGTTGTTGTCGTCCGGCGAACCGGCGAAGGGCTCGAGGTTGAACGGGCCTGCGGCGTTCTCGAGGTCGAGAGCGTCGACGATGAACTCGCCCTGGAGCGTGCCGACCTTCTCGTTGTCGAACGTGGCGTAGTAGTCCACGTTCGGGGTGTCGTTGATGAGGCGGTCGTACGCGATGACCTTGACGTCGTTGGACGCCGCCTGCTCGAGGACCGGCGCGAGCGCCGTGCCGTCGATCGACGCGATCACGAGGACCTTCGCGCCCTGGTTGATCATGTTCTCGAGCTGCGTGATCTGCTGGTCCACCTTGTTGTCGGCGTACTGCAGCGTCGTCTCGTAGCCCGCCTCCTTGAGGAGCTCCTCGAGGTGCGCACCGTCACGGTTCCACCGCTCGAGGCTCTTGGTCGGCATCGCGATGCCGATCAGGGTGTCCTCGACCGCTGCGTCGCCCGTGGGCTCGTCAGCCGCGTCCCGCTCCTGGCTGCAGGCGGAGAGGCCGATCACCAGGCCAGCCGTGGCGATGCCGACGGCCACCTTCTTCCATGCAAATGACATCGTTGTCCGCTCTCTCGTTGCACCGTCCGGCCTGCGGCGCCGGGGCATCTGTGCCCCGGCGGCCCGAGCGGGACCGTCTCTGGTCCTGCCGGTCCGCATGGCCGGTCATGTCGGTTGAATTCAAGACCTGAAGGCTACGTGAGCGCAAGTGCCGTTACCAACCCGTGTCCTGCGGGGGTTTGAGAGCGTTTTCCGAAGGACCTAGGACCTATAACTTCGGCCTCCGAAGACAGACAGATCAGGCGGAGGCGTTGTCCAGCGACCGGCGCCAGCGGATTCCGGCCTCGATGAAGTCGTCGATGTCGCCGTCGAAGACCGCGGCGGGGTTGCCCACCTCGTGCTCCGTGCGCAGGTCCTTGACCATCTGGTACGGCTGTAGGACGTAGGAGCGCATCTGGTCTCCCCAGCTCGCCTTCACGTCGCCCGCGAGGGCCTTCTTCTTCGCGTCCTCCTCGGCCTTGCGGACCAGGAGGAGGCGGGACTGCAGGACCCGGAGCGCCGCGGCGCGGTTCTGGATCTGCGACTTCTCGTTCTGCATCGACACGACGATGCCGGTGGGGATGTGCGTCATGCGTACCGCCGAGTCGGTGGTGTTGACCGACTGGCCGCCCGGGCCCGACGAGCGGAACACGTCGACCTTGATCTCCGACTCCGGGATGTCGATCGAGTCGTTCGACTCGATGAGCGGGATCACCTCGACGGCCGCGAAGCTCGTCTGGCGTCGGCCCTGGTTGTCGAACGGCGAGATGCGGACCAGCCGGTGCGTGCCGGCCTCGACCGACAGGTTGCCGAACGCGTACGGGACCTTGACCTCGAACGTCGCCGACTTCAGCCCGGCCTCCTCCGCGTAGGAGGTGTCGAGCACGGTGGTCGGGTAGCCGTGCCGCTCGGCCCAGCGCAGGTACATGCGCAGGAGCATCTCCGCGAAGTCCGCGGCGTCGACACCACCGGCACCGGCACGGATGGTCACCACGGCCTCGCGCTGGTCGTACTCCCCCGCCAGGAGCGTGCGGACCTCGAGCTCGCCCAGGTCCTTCTTGATCTTCAGCAGGTCGGCCTCGGCCTCGGCGAGCGTGTCCTCGTCGTTCTCCTCGGCGGCCATCTCGACCAGCGTCTCGAGGTCGTCGATCCGCCCGTCGAGCTTGCTCATCCGGTCCAGCTCCGCCTGCGTCGACGAGAGCGCGCTGGTGATCTTCTGCGCGGCGTCCGGGTCGTCCCACAGGTCGGGGGCCGACGCCTGCTCCGACAGCTGCGCCACCTTGGCCTCGAGCGCGGTCGGGTCGCTCACCGCCTGGATGGTGCCCAGGGTGGTGCGCAGATCACGGATTGCGGTGGGGAAGTCGGTGGTGGCCACAACCGTCCAGGCTACCGGGTCCACGCTCCCCGCTCCTCCCCCGGCGGGAGCCCGTCACGAGCCGCGCGCGACCGACTCCGCCTCGAGCGCGATCCCGTCGGACCACGGCGCGAGCACCCAGCTGACCAGCACCGGCCGGACCACGGCGCCCAGGTGCACGTGCGCCGACCGGCCGTCGGTCGTCGACGCGGAGAGCACCGCGAGCTCGTCCCACGCGGTGGCCGCGTCCGGGTTGTCGCGCAGGTACCGGTCCACGGCGTCGCGCACCGACGCGTCGGTCAGCGGGACCCCTTCGGTCGCCGGGTCCCCCTGGCCCGCACCCGGGGCGAAGTACTGGTCGTCGCCGGCCGCGTCGGCCGCCTCGAGCGCGAGCACGTCCGCGAGCGCGAGCAGCCGCTTGCGCTCCAGGTGCACCCCCGCGGCGGACACGACGACCGTGATGAGCAGCAGGGCGACCACCACGAACCCGAGCGTCAGGATCATCACCTGGCCGCGGTCGTCCTCCGGCCTGTCCCTCATCGGGTCGCCCGGTAGGTGTCGACGGGTGCGACCCGCTCGGCGCTCACCGGCACCTCCAGCGGGACGACGTCGCGCACGAACCCCGGCACGAAGGGCAGCGGCACGCGTACGTCGATCCGGGCCGCCACATCGCTGCCGGGTGCGAGGCACGGTGTCGTCGAACAGGTGAGCGTGAGGGCCTCGGCGGGGTCGTCGTCGAACCCCTGGTCCCGCAGGGCGATCCCCACCGCGGCGACCGCGCGCTCGGCGCCCTCGTCGGCACGGTCGGCGACGACGTACGTGCGCGCCGCCTCGCGCGCGGCACCCTCCGCGGCGAACGTCGCAGCCTCGATGCGACCGAGCACGAGCACCAGGTACACCAGGGGCACGAGCAGGACGAGCGAGAGCCCGAGGAACTCGATCACCGAGCTGCCCTCGTCGTCGGTCAGGTTCACGGCTCCTCGACCAAGGCATGCCCGTGGACCGTGAGAGTCCCGGCGGGGCCGACGAGCCCGACCAGCGGGAGCGGCGCCTCGACCTGGACCTCCACGACGTCGAGCCCGTCGAGCGTGGTCCGCGTGGCGCTCACACCTTGCGCGTACGCCGACGAGAGCGACTGCGCGATCAAGACCCGCGAACGCTCGGCCCCGTCCCCGGGCTCGTGACCCGCCAGCGCGCCGTACCGAGCGCCCTCGGCCGCCGAGTCGACGAGCGTGTTCCGCACGTGCAGCACGATGGTCAGCTGGAGCACCGCGACGAACAGCACCGTCACGAGCCCGCCGACGAGCGCGAACTCGACGATCGCGGAGCCGGCGTCCGACGTCAGGGCGCCTTGACGCTGTTGATGGCGTCCTCGAACACCCGCCCGAGGGCGTCCCCGGCGATGATCCACAGCGCGGTCACCAGCCCCGCCGTCATCAGGGTCACCAGCACCCACCCCGGGACGTCGCCCCGGTCCGATCCCCCCGCCGCGACGCGCCGCTGGACCCGTCCCCACGCGGTCCCGCCCCACACCCACGAGCCCCACAGCAGCGCCCCGGTGCGCGAGGGCGGCCGGTCGTCCGTGCTCTCGGTGCCGCTCGTCATCGGTTCTCCCTTCGTCGGACGCCGCTCGGGCGCCGTGCCACGTTCCCCTGCGGGTCACAGACCGACCCGCAGGACCACCATCGAGGGGAAGACAGCGAAGACGACGGTCACCGGGAGGATCAGGAAGACCACCGGGACCATCATCAGCACCTCCTTGCGCCCACCGGTCTCGATGAGCGCCCGGCGCCCCTCCTCGCGGACGTCCTGCGCCTGCGCCCGGAGCACGTCCGCCAGCGGCGTCCCCCGCTCGACGGCCACGGCGACGCCCTCCGCGAAGCGAGCGAGCGCGGTGAGCCCGGTCCGGTCCGCCAGGTTGTCGAGCGCGACGGTCAGCGGGGCGCCCGCGCGAGCATCCGCGAGGGTGCGGGCCAGCTCGGCGGAGAGCTCGCCGTGCGTGCTCCGCACCACGCGCTCCAGGGCGCCGACCGCGCCCTCCCCGGCGCCGACCGCCAGGGCGAGCAGCTCCGCGACCGTCGGCAGCTCCGTGAGCATCCGCGACTCGCGAGCCTGCAGCTCCCGCGTGAGAGCCCAGTCGCGCGCGAGCACGCCGACCAGCCCGCAGACGGCGACCAGCACCACGAGCGCGACGACACCCGCACCACGCGTCGCCGCCAGGAGGAGCGCCAACGCGAGGCCTCCGGCAAGGCCGAGCACGCCCCAGACCACCTGCCCGGCGCGGAACTGCTCGACGGTCTCGGGTCGGCCGGCCCGCGACAGGCGGCGGCGCAGCTCCGACGTGGGCGAGCCCAGACGGGTGACGAGCCGGACGGCGTCGGCCATCACCGGGGCGACGAGCCGCTCCACCGTGGCGAACGGTCCGCGGACGGTGGGCGCCCGCAGCAGTCCCGAGGACGTGGGCTGCGGTCGCAGGTAGGGCGCGAGCCGCTGGTCGAGCGTGATGCGGCGGGCGCGCAGGCGGAACAGGACGATCGTCAGGCCGAGGCCCCCGAGCAGCCCGATGAGGGCACCGGCGACGGCCGGGCTCACCGCAGCACCCGCGGGTCGTCGGGGAGCCGCGCGATGCGCAGCATGACCAGGTAGGCGACCACGGTGCAGGCACCGCCGACGACAAGGACCGCGAAGCCCGCCGGGGTGTCGTAGGCGCTCGCGGCCTCCGGTCGGGTGGCCAGGAGCGCCAGGACGATCCACGGAGCCGCGACCGCCAGACGCGCCGCGTACACGGTCCAGCTCTGCCGCGCCTCGAGCTCACCGCGCGTCCGCACGTCCTCGCGCAGGAACGAGGCCAGGGTGCGCAGCAGCCGACCGAGGTCCGTGCCACCGACGTCGCGCGTCAGCCGCAGCGCCTCGATGATCCGGTCGGCCACCGGGTCGGCGAGGCGGGCCTTCAGCAGGTCGAGGCACTCCCCGAACCGCCCGGTCGCCCGGT
Organism: Cellulomonas sp. Root137; assembly: GCF_001426725.1. Lineage (NCBI taxonomy): Bacteria > Bacillati > Actinomycetota > Actinomycetes > Micrococcales > Cellulomonadaceae > Cellulomonas > Cellulomonas sp. Root137. The sequence goes on from NZ_LMFG01000005.1 coordinate 59,860, forward strand.
AGTCCTCGGCGAACGCGGTGAACGCCTCGCGCAGCTCGACCGGCCCGCGCTCCCCGATCTGGGCGACCGCCTCGGGCAGCGCCAGCCCCGCGCGGATGCCGGAGCCCAGGTGGTCGACCACCTCGGGCCAGAGCTGCCGGAGCCGGGCGCGCCGCCGACGCGCCCGCGAGCGCACGACCGCCCAAGGGGCCATCGCCGCGAACACCGCGAAGCAGAGCGCGATCGACGGGATGCGCGTGAGGGCGGTCCCGACGAGCAGGGCGACCAGCCCGAGCAGGACGCTGGTCACCAGCAGCCCGTGCGGTGTCACACCGGTGACCCCCGCCTGGACCAGGGCATCCTGCGTGCGGGCGTGCCACCCGACCCTGCGCGCCGACCTGGGGTGCCGAGGCTCCGCCCAGAACGACCACCAGATGCACGCGACCCCGGCCCCGAGCAGCAGGCCCACCAGAACCCCCATCAGGCCCGACCCCGCAGCAGCGCGGACAGGTCGGTCCCTGTGCGCGCGAACCGTTCGGGGTGCGGCGGGTAGCCGTCCGCCCGCGCCAGGTGCCCGTCGCGCGCGTGGAAGACGTCGGCGGTCTCGACGATCCCCTGCTCCACGCGGCCCGGCACCGCGACGATCTCCCGCACCAGCCGCCGCCCGCTGCCGTCCAGGTCCAGGTGCACCACCAGGTCCACGGCGGACGCGACCGTGGGCACCACGAACCGGTCGGAGACGTTCTCCCCCGCCAGCAGCGGCAGCGTGCAGAGCTTGGTCAGCGCCTCGCGCGCCGAGTTGGCGTGGATGGTGCACATGGCCGGCACACCTGCGTTGAGTGCGATCAGCAGGTCGAGCGCCTCGGCCTCCCGCACCTCGCCGACGAGGAGCCGGTTCGGGCGCATCCGCAGCGCCTCCTTCACCAGCCGCCGCAGCGGGATCTCCCCCGTCCCCTCGAGGCTGGGCTGGCGGCACTGCATGGCCACCCAGTCACGTGCCACGAGCCGCAGCTCGAAGACCTCCTCGCACGTGATGACCCGCTCGCGCGCGGGGATGGCGCCCGCGAGCGCGTTCAGCATCGTGGTCTTGCCGGCCTGAGTTCCTCCGGAGACCAGCACGTTCAGACCGGCCCGGACGGACGCCTGCAGGAAGGCCGCCGCGTGCGGGGTCAGCGTGCTGAGGCCGACGAGGTCGTCGAGCGTCGTCGCCCGGACCACGTACTTGCGGATGTTCACCGACCAGTGCCGCCGCGTGACGTCCGGGATCACCGCGTGCAACCGTTCCCCGCCCGGCAGGCTGGCGTCGACGAACGGGCTCGACAGGTCCAGCCGCCGCCCGGAGACCTTGAGCATCTTCTCGACGAGGTCGCGGACCTGACCGTCCGTGAGGATGGTCGTGGTCAGCTCCGCCTCGCCTCGCCTGGCGACGAACACCTGCGTCGGGGAGTTGATCCAGATCTCCTCGACCTCCGGGTCGTCGAGGTACTTCTGCAGCGGACCGAGCCCGGCGACCGCGTCGACCACGGACTTGTGCGCCGCGACCGCGTCCACGAGCGGCGGGACCGCACCGACGACCGACCGCTCGTCGTAGTCGGCGATGGCGTCCGAGACCAGCGCGACGACCCCCGGCCGGTCCCGCACGGGGTCGAGCCCCCGCCGCCGGATGAGCTCGCGCACCTCGGTCTCGAGGATCGCCACACCGTCCACCGGCGATCCCTCCTCGCGTCATGGGTGTCCGGTTCATCCGTCATGTCCGGTTGCACTGGCCGGAACCTTAGGGGACGGCGCAGGGGTGGCACACCTCGCTGTCCACAGACAGGACGCCGTTCACCCGCACGAAGGACCTACGTGGGACCTCGGGCCCATGCCCGAGGCAACCGGATAAGCGACAATTGTCATAACGCGAGCAGGGAGAGAGCGGACGCGGTCGACGACCCGTCCCGACTCCGCATCCCGGGCCCCAGCTGAGGCCCGCCGGGTTCCCGCCGTCGTCATCATCACCCGTTCCGCACCCACCTCGAGGCGCGCCTTCGCGCCCAGGAAGGATCACCCATGCATCTGCGCACCCTCGGTGCCGCTGCCCTGACGGCGGCACTCGTCCTCCTCCCGACGGCCGCCCACGCCGGCGGCTCCGACAGCCCGACCCCGTACACGGTCACCGCCGAGGGCGTCACGCTCCCCGCGGGCACCACGTTCGAGGCGAACGGCCACCTCAACTACCGGGTCACCGCGCTCGACGGCACCGGCCCGCGGACCTTCAACGTCCACCAGTCCGTGCCGCACAACGGGGTCTGGCCCCGCGCGGCATACGTCGGCAAGGACTACTACCCCTGGGCCGACCACCCGACGTTCGCGGCCGCGTTCCCCGACGGGCACTGCGTCACCTGGGTCCAGATCAGCGGCTTCAACGAGCACTTCGGCGAGGGCGGGCAGGCGCCGGTCTGCACCGACCCGATCGCCCCGGTGGACCCGATCGAGCCGGTCGACCCGATCGACCCGGTGGACCCGGTCGAGCCCGTCGACCCGATCGAGCCCGTCGACCCGATCGAGCCCGTCGACCCCATCGAGCCCGTCGACCCGGTCGACCCGGTGGAGCCCGTCGACCCCATCGAGCCCGTCGACCCGGTGGACCCGGTCGAGCCGGTGGACCCGGTGGAGCCCGTCGACCCGATCGAGCCCGTGGACCCGATCGAGCCCGTCGAGCCCGTGAACCCGGTGGAGCCCGCGGACCCCGCCACGCCGGCGGACCCCGACCCGACACCCATCGCGGATCTCCTCGCCACGGACCCCCCGTTCACGAGCGAGGTCCTGGCAGCGCCGCACGCCCAGCTGGCGTCGACCGGCTTCGCGACCCGCACCCTCCTCGTGCTGGGAGCCGTCGCCCTCGTCGGCGGGACGACGCTCGTCATCCTGTCCCGCATGCGGGGCGACGACACCGACGTCTGACCGCCGGGCCGGACACATGACTCGTTCCCACGGGTCATGGGTCCGGCCCGCTAGCGTGTGAGCGTGTCCACGACCCTCACCACTCCCCTGCCGACCGGCCGCCAGCACGTCCTCGAGCTCGGCGGCCAGCGCGCCGTCATCACGGCGGTCGGCGCCAGCATCCGCTCGTACTCCGTCGACGGCCGCGACGTCGTCCTGCCGTTCGACGAGACCGAGATCGCGCCGGCCTTCTCGGGTGCGGTGCTCGCGCCGTGGCCGAACCGGCTGCGCGACGGCGTCTTCGGCTACGAGGGTCACACCTACGAGGTCCCCCTGACCGAGCACGCCCGGCAGACGGCGCTGCACGGCCTCGTCGCCCACGCCGTGTTCGACACGACCCACGCCGACGCGACCTCCGTGACCCTCGAGCACGTCGTCGTCCCCACCCACGGGTACCCCTGGCCGGTGCGGGTGCGGCTCACCTACTCGCTCACCGACGCCGGCCTGCACGTGCGGGCCGAGGGCACCAACCTGGGCGCGACGACGGCCCCGTACGGCATCGGGTTCCACCCGTGGCTGTCCCCCGGCGGCGCCGAGGTCGACGACTGCACCCTCCAGGTGGACGCGACCCGGCACGTGACGGTCGACGAGCGGCTGCTCCCGACGGGAGCGGAGCGCGTGGACGGGGACTACGACCTGAGGGAGCCGCGCTCGCTGACGGGTCTCGACCTGGACGACGCCTGGATCGACGTCACGCGCGACGCGGAGGGCCTGTCCTGGATCCGGCTCGGCTGCCCGGACGGGCGCACGGTCGCGCTCTGGGCGGACGACGCGACCCGGGCGTGGCAGGTGTGCACGGGCGACACCGTGGTGCACATCGCGCGGCGGGGTGTCGCTGCCGAGCCGATGACGTGCATCGCCGACGCGTTCCGCACCGGCGACGACCTAGTGCACCTGGCGCCCGGCGCCGGCCACACGATCACCTGGGGTCTCGCGCTGATCTGAGGGGGGCGGCCTCAGCCGTCGTAGTACTCGCCGTCCTGCTGGACGCCCTTGGTGAACTCCCAGTGCCACTTCTCGAACGGGCCGCTGCCACCCGGCTGCGCCCACGCGGGGTTCTCCCAGCCGTAGGTAGGCCCGTTCTCGGTGATCCAGCGCCACTTCGCGCCGGACGTCTGGTCCTGGCAGAGGTCCACGGCGAGGCCCCAGCCGTGGTTGCTCTTGCCGGGGACGGCGGCGAGGCCGCCCTTCTGCGCCTTGACGGCCCGCTGCGCGGCGAGCGTCCGGTAGCCGGAGCTGAGGCACAGGTCGCCACCGAACCGCGCGGCGAAGGCCTGGTTGAACTCGGCGAGCGAGACGGCGGCGTCCGCGCGGAGCTGCGTGTGGTTGTCCCAGAGCGTGCACAGGTCCGCGACCTTGAGCAGACCGTTCTGGCCGGCCGGCCGCAGGGAGCCGTCACAGCCCGGGAGCACGGACCGCTCCTCCGTGCGGCTGGCGGCGGCCAGGCCGCGGGCCTGCAGTGCGCCGTCCGCGGACACGAGGGACGACGGGGGCAGTGCGGAGAGCGACGACCCGGCGAGCGCCGAGACGGTGCTCGGCAGGGTGGAGTCGGCCAGCGCGTCGGAGCCGAACGCCGCCGGGCCGGTGACGACGCCCTGGCTCACGGGGATCACGACGGTGATGCCGGCGAGCACCCCGAGCACGCTGAGCCGGGCGGCGGTGCGCGTGGGGCGGCGGCTGACGGTGCCGTGCGCGACGCCGGCGAGCTCGGGAACGTCCTCGACGGCCGGAGCGGCGACCTCGGCAGCGGCCGGCGGTGCGGGCTGGGCGGTCGCGACCGGCGGCGCACTGACCCAGGCCTCGGGCGGGGCCGGCCACTCGATGGTCGCGACGGGTGTCGTCGGCGCCGCGGCGGGCGCGGGGCGGGCCGGGGGCGCGGGGATCGTCTGCGTGAAGGACGCCGCGGTGCGCTGCTGGAACGAGGGGACCGGAGCGGAGGTCCATGCCGACCGGCCCGAGGGAGCGGCGGGGGCCTGCACGCGGGGGGCCGGCACCGCGAACGTCTCCGTCACGGGTGTCGGCGCGGGTGCGTGGTGCGCCCAGGTCGGCACGTGGTGGGCGGCGGTCGGTGAGTCGGGATCCGGTCGCGGGGCGGTCACCGGGGTGGGTTCAGAAGTGGCCCGCCGCTCTGCCTCCCGGAGGCTGCGGCGGGTCGGGGGTGCCGTCATGGGCTCCTCGCTGTGCGACCCCACGACACCTCCCATCGTCCACGCGTCTCTGATCTGCCGCGACGTCGTCGTCGGGCGCGCTGTACGCAACCCGGCGTCGTGCGGTCACGAAACCATAACGGCTCGTGGACCCGCTTCCAAGTCTCTGGACATCCGTCCAGTGCACGGACCGGACAAACCCGGCGACACGCTGAGCGACACGCCGACGACGGGCACGCGATCCGCACAACCGGACGAGTGACACGAGTGATCAGAACAGCTGGCCCCGCTGCATCGCGTCGCGGACCTCACCGACCAGCTCCTCGAGGATGTCCTCGAGGAAGACGACCCCGACGGTCTGCCCGGCCTCGTCGACGCGAGCCAGGTGCGACCCGGAGCGCTGCATGGCCGCGAGCGCGTCCTCGACCTCGTCCTCCGGGCCGACGACGGCGAGCGAGCGGACCCGCCACGCGGGCACGGGCGTGCTCCGCGAGTCCTCGTCGGCGTAGAGGACGTCCTTCAGGTGCAGGTACCCCGTGGGCGCGCCGTCCGCATCGACCACGGGGAACCGGCTGAACCCGGTCCGCGCGACGAGCTTCTCCACGTCCTCGGGCGTGCTGCCCACCCCCACGGTGACCAGCTCGTCGGTCCGGATCATGACGTCGTGCGCGGTGCGGTCGGAGAACTCGAGCGCACCGGCGAGCAGCCCCTGCTCGTCCTCGAGGAGCCCCTCCGCCTGTGACCGCTCGACGATCGACTGGACCTCCTGTGCGGTGAACGCCGACGCGACCTCGTCCTTGGGCTCGACCCCGAACAACCGGAGCGCGTGGTTGGCGATCCAGTTGAGCCCGGTGATGACGGGGCGCACCACGCGGGCGATCCACACCAGCGGCGGGCCGAACAGGAGGACCGCGCGGTCGGGGCCGGCGACGGCGAGGTTCTTGGGCACCATCTCGCCGAGCACCACGTGCAGGTACACGACGATCGCGAGCGCGAGCACGAACGCGATCGGGTGCGTGAGGTCCTCGCTCACGCCGAGCGCGTGGAGTGGCGCCTCGATCAGGTGCGCGATCGCCGGCTCGGCGACGACACCGAGGCTCGTCGAGCACACGGTGATGCCCAGCTGGGCGCACGCGAGCATGAGCGAGACGTGCTCCATCGCCCACAGGACGGTGATCGCGCGGCGGTCCCCCTCGCGGGCGAGGGGCTCGATCGCGCTCCGCCGCGCGGAGATGATGGCGAACTCGGCGCCGACGAAGAAGGCGTTGGCAGCCAGCAGGAGGACCCCGAGGACGAGGGCGAGGCTCGAGCTCATGACTCGTCCTGCTCGACCGGGGCGGCGGGGCGCACCCGTACCCGCTCGACGCGTCGTCCGGCCATCGCCTCGACCTGGATCTGGACCGCGTCGACGACGATCTCGTCACCGTCGGTCGGGATGCGGCCCAGCATGAACATCAGGAGCCCGCCGAGGGTCTCGTAGGGCCCGTCGGCCGGGACGTGGAGCCCGGTGACCTCCACCAGCTCGTCGGGTCGCAGCACGCCGGGCAGCAGCCACGAGCCGTCCGCCGAGCGCGCTGTCGAGGTGCGACGGCGGTCGTGCTCGTCCGCGACGTCCCCGACCAGCTCCTCGACGACGTCCTCGAGCGTGACGACCCCCGAGGTGCCCCCGTACTCGTCGACGACGACGGCCATCTGCAGGCCCTGCTCCCGCAGCTCGACCAGCAGCGGGCCCAGGTGCACCGTCTCCGGCACGCGCGGCGCGTCGACCATGAGGGCGGCCGCGGGCACCTCGGCGCGGCGCTCGTACGGCACGGCGATCGCGCGGCGCAGGTGCACGAGCCCGACGATGTCGTCGCTCGAGTCGCCGATGACAGGGAACCGCGAGTGGCCGGTGCGGCGGGCCAGGTCGATGACGTCGGACGCCGGGTCCTCGCGCCGGACGACGACGAGCCGCAGCCGGTCCGTCATCACGTCGACGGCCGTCAGCTCGGTGAACTCGATCGAGTTGGTGAGCAGGGTCGCCGTGGACTCGTCGAGGGTCCCGACCTCCGCCGAGCGGCGCACGAGCGCGGCGAGCTCCTGGGGCGAGCGCCCGCCGGAGAGCTCCTCGCGCGGCTCGACGCCGACGCTGCGCAGCAGGGCGTTGGCGCTCCCGTTGAACGCGACGATGAGCGGGCGCAGCGCACTCGTGAAGCCGCGCTGCAAGGGGGCGACCATCCGGGCCGTGGGCAGCGGCCGGCTGATCGCGAGGTTCTTGGGGATGAGCTCGCCGACGACCATGGAGAAGCCGTTGACCAGGACGATCGCGAGCACCCCCGCGACGATGCCGCCGATCGCCTGACCGAGCACCGACTCCTCCAGGGGGAGGCGCAGCAGCCGCACGACGGCGGGCTGCGTGGTGTACCCGAGCAGGATGGTGGTCAGGGTGATGCCGAGCTGGGCGCCGGAGAGCTCGGTGGACAGCCGGCGGAGCGCCTTGAGGACGGACTGGCTGCGCCGGTCGTCAGGTGCCGCCTGGCCCTCGACGAGGCCCGGGTCCAGGGTCACCAGCGAGAACTCGCTGGCGACGAACACCGCGGTACCGAGGGTGAGCAGCACCCCCAGGCCCACGAGGAGCCACTCGATCAGCACGTGGCACCGCAGCCGGGGGCACGGCGAACGCCGACCCGGAGGTCGGCGCTGGTGGGGATCCCCGGGGGGAGTGAGAAGAGGAAGAGGTGGCCGGCATGGTCTCCCCCGGGCTCATCGGCCCGGGCGCGACGCCGGCAGCGACTTGAGCTGCTCATGGTGGGCTCGATCATACGGGCGACCCGGCGACTCCACCCGGCGCGTCCACCGATCGGGGCGTCATCGCGGCGAGCCTGTGCCACGCTGGCGGCATGGCGAACCTGACGACGCCCGGCGCTGCGGCCGGCACGACGGTCCTGGTGGTGGAGGACGAACCGGCGATCGCGCAGGCGATCGTGCACCGGCTCTCCGCGGAGGGCTGGACGGTGGAGTCGGTGGGCGACGGGCTCAGCGGGGTCAGCGCGGCGTCGCGGCTGCGCCCGGACGTGGTGGTGCTGGACGTCATGCTCCCCGGGATCGACGGTCTCGAGGTGTGCCGGCGCATCCAGGCCGAGCGCCCCGTCCCCGTGCTCATGCTCACCGCGCGCGACGACGAGACGGACATGCTGATCGGCCTCGGCGTCGGCGCCGACGACTACATGACCAAGCCGTTCTCGATGCGGGAGCTGGTGGCGCGGACCAAGGCGCTGCTGCGTCGCACCGAGCGCGCCACCCGGGCCGCCGAGATGGCCTCCGCCGAGCAGCCCGATCCCCCGTTGGTGCTGGGCGACGTCACGGTGGACCGGGCCCAGCGCCGGGTCCTGCGCGGCGAGACCGAGGTGCACCTGACCCCGACCGAGTTCGACCTGCTGCTCGCCCTCGCGGCGACGCCCCGCACGGTCCTCACGCGCGAGCGGCTGCTCGCGGAGGTCTGGGACTGGGTCGACGCCAGCGGCACCCGCACGGTCGACTCCCACATCAAGGCGCTGCGCCGCAAGCTCGGGCCGGACCTGATCCGCACGGTGCACGGCGTCGGCTACGCGTTCGAGCCGAACGACGGCACCGGTGACGCCGGCGGGGCGACGGTCCCCGAGGGCGCGTGAACGCACCCCGGCACGTCCGCGGCGAGTTCGCCCGCTCGCGGCTCCCGGACGTCCGGCCGCTCGACCGCCTGAGCTCGATCAAGATCAAGCTCGGCGTCCTCGTCGCGGCCACCGTCACGGCCGCCGCGTTCATCACGTGGTTCGGGCTGTACAACCACCTCGGCCCGTCGCGGACGCTCCCGATCGCGATCGTGGGGTCGCTCATCGTGACGCAGCTGCTGGCGCGGGGCATGACGTCGCCGCTGCGGGAGATGACCTACGCGGCCCGGCGGATGGCCTCCGGCGACTACAGCCGCCGGGTGCGGGCGACCAGCCTCGACGAGGTGGGGCAGCTGGCGGACGCGTTCAACACGATGGCCGACGACCTCGAGCAGGCCGACCTGTTCCGCCGCGAGCTCGTCGCCAACGTCTCGCACGAGCTGCGGACGCCCGTGACCGCGCTACAGGCGCAGCTGGAGAACATCGTCGACGGCGTGACCGAGGCGGATCCCGCCACCATGCAGGCCGCGCTGGCGCAGACCGAGCGTCTCGGCCGGCTCGTGACGTACCTGCTCGACCTGTCCCGGCTGGAGGCGGGCGACGTCCCGCTCGAGGTCGCCACCGTGCGCCTCCAGGACTTCCTCGAGGAGGCGGCGGAGGGCGCCATGCTCGTCGGCGCGACGAAGAGGCTGCGCTTTCCTGTGGTCGTCGAGCCCCCGGACCTCACGGTCCCGGCCGACCCGGACCGGCTGCACCAGGTGGTCGCGAACCTGCTGCACAACGCGGTCCGGCACTCCCCCGACGACGACGAGGTGCGGCTCGAGGCCTCCCGCGTAGGCACCGACGTACGCATCGACGTGGTCGACCACGGTCCGGGCATCGCGCGGGAGCAGCGGCCGCACGTCTTCGAGCGGTTCGTGCGGGGCAACACCCCCGCGCTCACGGGGCAGGTGTCGACGGGCGGCACGGGTCTGGGGCTCGCGATCGTCCGGTGGGCGGTCGAGCTGCACGGGGGCCGGATCGAGGTCGCGGACACCGAGGTCGGCTGCACGATGCGCGTCACGCTTCCCGCGACCAGCCCCGCGCCCGGCTGACGGGCGAGAACACTAGGGTCGGGCGCATGACGACCGACGGCACGATCCTCGTCGACCACCTCTCCAAGTCGTTCGGGCCCGTCCGCGCGGTCGACGACCTCTCGTTCCAGGTCGCTCCCGGTCGCGTCACCGGGTTCCTCGGACCGAACGGCGCCGGAAAGACCACCACGCTGCGCATGCTGCTCGGTCTGGTGCGGCCGACCTCGGGCGCCGCGACCATCGGCGGTCAGACGTACGGTCAGATCCGCCGCCCGCTGCGCACCGTCGGCGCCGCCCTCGAGGCCGCGAGCTTCCACCCCGGCCGCACGGCGCTCGACCACCTGCGGCTCTACACGCCGCAGGTCGGCGTCCCCGACGCGCGCGCGGCGCAGGTGCTCGAGCTCGTGGGCCTCTCGGAGGCCGCACACCGCCGGGTCGGCGGGTTCTCGCTCGGCATGCGGCAGCGCCTCGCACTGGCCACCACCCTGCTCGGCGACCCGCGCGTGCTCCTGCTCGACGAGCCCGCCAACGGCCTCGACCCCGAGGGGATCCGCTGGTTGCGCGGGTTCCTGCGCGCGCTGGCCGCCGAGGGTCGCACGGTCCTGGTGTCCAGCCACGTCCTGTCCGAGGTCGAGCAGACCGTGGACGACGTCGTGATCATCGCCCGCGGCCGGCTCGCGCACGCCTCCTCCCTGGCGGAGCTGGCCGGCATGGCCCGCGTCCAGGTGCGCGCGGTCTCCCCCGACGCGGCCGGGCTCGCCGCCCTGGTGGACCGGTCCGCGTGGACGCGCACGGACGCGGGCGACCCGCGGGTGGCGGACCTCTGGGACGTCGACGCCGCCACGGTCGGTGCCGCCGCGTTCGCCGCGGGCCTGGAGCTGCACGAGCTGAGCAGCCGGGACCCGGGACTGGAAGGGCTGTTCCTCCAGCTCGTCGGCGCCGTCGAGTCGGCGGTGGCCTGATGCGCGCCGCCCTGGTCACCGAGTACCGCAAGCTCGTCACCACGCGCCTGTGGTGGATCCTCCTGCTGGCCATGGCCGTCTACATGGCGTTCCTGGCCGCCGGCCTCGGCTGGGCCATCTCGCAGGGCGGGAACATGTCCAGCGGCACGGGTGGTGAGGAGGTGGTCCTGGCTCCCGACGCCGTCGTGCGGGCCGTCTACACGATCGCCGTGACGTTCGGCTACGTCTTCCCGCTGGTCGTCGGCGCGCTGGCCGTCGCGTCCGAGTTCCGGCACCAGACGATCACACCCACCCTGCTCGCGGAGCCACGCCGGACGGTGCTGGTGTCCGCCAAGGTGATCTCCGCGGGCGTCCTCGGCCTCGTCTACGGGCTCGTCGGCACGCTCGCCGCGGTCGGCGCCGGCGCCGCCGTGCTGACGCTGCTCGACAAGCCTACGTTCCTCGACCAGGCCTCGACGTGGCGGACGATCGGGCTGTCGGTGCTGGCGCTGGCCCTCTGGGCGATCGTCGGCGTCGGGTTCGGCTCGGTGCTCACCAACCAGGTCGCCGTGATCGTCGTCGTGCTGGCCTTCACGCAGTTCGTCGAGCCGGTCCTGCGGTTCGTGCTCGGTCTGACCAGCTGGGGTGCGGGGATCTCCGCGTACCTGCCGGGCGCGGCCGGGGAGGCGATCTCCGGCGGCAGCTTCTACTCCGAGACCGGCGTCGGCACCCTCCTGGAGTGGTGGCAGGGCGCCCTCGTGCTCCTCGCGTACGGCCTCGGGCTGGCGCTCGTGGGACGCCTGACCACGTTCCGCCGCGATATCACGTGACCGCGTGCACCCGCCCTGAGCGGGTGTGCACAAGCATGACCTCGCAGGGGTGCCGACAACCCCACCTTGAAGTCCCCCGAACTGGCACGTTGCCCCGTGTTGACCCGGGTGTGCTGACCAGGTGAAGACGGCTGCGGATCCGTCCCGAACAGCCGTCCTGAGGCGGGGCCGAGCGCTCGCAGGCCGTAGTGTTGTCATCAACAGAAGTCGCAACCCAACCAGCAAAGGCGCGGTCACGGACCGCAGCGGAAGTGGGCGATCCCAGCGTGACCCAGATGGCGGATCCTGACTCGACGCGTGCCGTTTTCGGCGCCAACGAGTGGCTCGTGGACGAGCTGTTCGAGCAGTACCAGAGGGACAAGAACTCGGTCGACCCGGCGTGGTGGGACTTCTTCGAGGGCTACAAGCCCGAGGACGGTTCCGCCAACGGCTCGGCTCCCGCTCCCGCAGCGGTGAACGGCAGCCCGGCGACGAAGCCGACGCCGGTCCAGGCCGCCCCGGCCCCCGCGCCGGCCGCACCCCCCGCGGCCCCCGCCGCGCCGGCCACCTTCGTCGAGCCGCCCGCGGTGACGTCGCCCATCGCCACCGCGCAGCCGGCCACCGCCCCCTACGCCCAGGTGGCGCAGCGCACCTCCGCCTCCGACGAGGCCGAGGCTGCCGACGACATCCAGAAGCTGCGCGGTCCCGCTGCTCGCGTGGTGACCAACATGGAGGCCTCCCTCGAGGTCCCGACGGCCACCTCGGTGCGCGCCATCCCGGCCAAGCTGATGGTCGACAACCGCATCGTCATCAACAACCACCTGGCTCGTGGTCGCGGCGGCAAGATCTCCTTCACGCACCTCATCGGCTTCGCGCTGGTGGAGGCGCTGGCGGAGATGCCGGCGATGAACACCTCCTACACGCTGCACGACGACAAGCCGAGCGTCCTGACGCCCGCGCACGTCAACGTGGGCATCGCGATCGACCTGGCCAAGCCCGACGGCACGCGCCAGCTGCTGGTCCCCTCGATCAAGAAGTCCGACACCCTCGACTTCGCCGGGTTCTGGACCGCCTACGAGGACGTCGTCCGCCGTGCGCGCGGCAACAAGCTCACGGTCGAGGACTTCGCGGGGACCACGATCTCGCTGACCAACCCGGGCACCATCGGCACGGTCCACTCGGTCCCCCGCCTGATGCAGGGCCAGGGCACCATCATCGGCGTCGGTGCCATGGACTACCCCGCGGAGTTCGCGGGAACGTCCGAGGACGCGCTGAACAAGATGGGCGTCTCCAAGGTGCTGACGCTCACCTCGACGTACGACCACCGGATCATCCAGGGCGCCCAGTCCGGCGACTTCCTGCGGATCATCGGCCGCAAGCTGCTCGGCGAGGACGGGTTCTACGACCGCGTGTTCGCGTCGCTGCGCGTGCCGTACGAGCCGGTCCGCTGGGTGCGCGAGGCCGCCGACCCCGACGCCGAGGCCATCAAGCCCGCCCGCATCGCGGAGCTCATCCACTCCTACCGGTCGCGCGGCCACCTCATGGCCGACACCGACCCCCTGGCCTACCGCCAGCGCAAGCACCCCGACCTGGACGTGCAGACCCACGGGCTCACGCTCTGGGACCTGGACCGCCAGTTCCCCACGGGCGGCTTCACCGGCAAGCCCCGCGCCAAGCTGCGCGAGGTCCTGGGCCTGCTGCGCGACTCGTACTGCCGCACCGTGGGCAGCGAGTACATGCACCTGCAGGACCCGCGCCAGCGCAAGTGGCTCCAGGAGCGCCTGGAGTCCGGCTACGCCCGCACGCCCCGCGAGGACCAGCTGCGCATCCTGCGCCGCCTGAACGCGGCGGAGGCCTTCGAGACCTTCCTGCAGACCAAGTACGTCGGCCAGAAGCGGTTCTCGCTCGAGGGTGGCGAGTCGGTCATCGCCCTGCTCGACGCGATCCTGTCCAAGGCCGCCAACAACGGTCTCGACGAGGTCGGCATCGGCATGGCCCACCGCGGCCGGCTGAACATCCTGGCCAACATCGCCGGCAAGTCCTACGCGCAGATCTTCCGCGAGTTCGAGGGCAACCAGGACCCCAAGTCGGTCCAGGGCTCGGGCGACGTCAAGTACCACCTGGGCACCGAGGGCACGTTCACCGCCGAGTCCGGCGCGACGACCGCGGTGTACCTGGCGGCCAACCCGTCGCACCTCGAGGCGGTCGACCCGGTGCTCGAGGGCATCGTGCGCGCCAAGCAGGACCGCATCGACCTCGGTGGCGACGGCTTCTCCGTGCTCCCGATCCTCATCCACGGTGACGCGGCGTTCGCGGGCCAGGGCGTGGTGTTCGAGACCCTCAACCTGGCGCAGCTGCGCGGGTACCGCACCGGCGGCACCATCCACGTGATCATCAACAACCAGGTCGGCTTCACCACCGGGCCGTCGTCGTCACGCTCGTCGCAGTACGCGACCGACGTGGCCAAGGGCCTCCAGGTGCCGATCTTCCACGTCAACGGGGACGACCCCGAGGCGTGCGTGCGGGTGGCCGAGCTGGCGTTCGAGTACCGCGAGCAGTTCGACCGCGACGTCATCATCGACATGGTCTGCTACCGCCGCCGCGGTCACAACGAGGGCGACGACCCCTCGATGACGCAACCGCTGATGTACAACCTCATCGAGGCCAAGCGCTCGGTCCGCAAGCTCTACACCGAGACGCTGGTGGCGCGCGGGGACCTCACGATCGCCGACGCCGAGCAGGCGCTGCAGGACTACCAGTCGCAGCTGGAGCGGGTGTTCACGGAGACGCGTGAGGACGGGTACCTGCCCGCCCCTCCGGAGGCCGAGGCCGTCAAGGGCCTGGAGCGACCGGAGTCGCAGCTCGAGGACGCCGGCGTCATGGTCGGCTGGAAGACCGCCGTCGACGCGGGGACGCTGGAGCGCATCGGACGCGCGCACGTGCGCCCGCCGGAGGGCTTCACCGTCCACCCCAAGCTGGCGCAGCTGCTGGCCAAGCGCGAGGCGATGACCCGCGAGGGCGGCATCGACTGGGGCTACGGCGAGCTGCTGGCGTTCGGCTCGCTGCTGGTCGAGGGCACGCCGGTCCGGCTCGCCGGGCAGGACTCGCGGCGCGGGACGTTCGTGCAGCGGCACGCGGTCATGCACGACCGCGAGACCGGTGCCGAGTGGACTCCCCTGCTCTACCTGTCGGCGGACCAGGCGAAGTTCTGGGTCTACGACTCCTCGCTCTCGGAGTACGCCGCGCTCGGGTTCGAGTACGGCTACTCGGTCGAGCGTCCCGACGCCCTGGTGCTCTGGGAGGCGCAGTTCGGCGACTTCGTCAACGGGGCGCAGACGATCATCGACGAGTTCATCTCGTCGGCCGAGCAGAAGTGGGCGCAGCGGTCGTCGGTCGTCCTGCTCCTGCCGCACGGGTACGAGGGCCAGGGGCCGGACCACTCGTCGGCGCGCATCGAGCGGTTCCTGCAGCTCGCGGCCGAGGACAACATGACGATCGCGCAGCCGTCGACCCCCGCGTCGCACTTCCACCTGCTGCGTCGTCAGGCCTACGCCCGGCCGCGTCGCCCGCTCGTGGTGTTCACGCCGAAGTCGATGCTGCGCCTGAAGTCGGCGTCCTCGGACGTGCAGGACTTCACGACCGGCACGTTCCGCACGGTCATCGGTGACGAGCTCGCGGCCGCCAAGGCCGGGCAGGTCACCCGCGTGCTGCTCTGCTCGGGCAAGGTCTACTGGGACCTGCTCGCGCACCGCGTGAAGACGGGCGACGAGCACACGGCCATCGTCCGGCTGGAGCAGCTGTACCCGCTCGACGCGGAGGCGGTCCGCGCCGCGGTCGCACCGTTCGACGGGGCCGACCTGGTGTGGGTGCAGGACGAGCCGCGCAACCAAGGCCCGTGGACGTTCCTGTCCATGCACCTGCCGCAGCTGCTGAGCCGCACGCTCCGGGTGGTGTCCCGCAAGGAGTCGGCGTCGCCGGCTGCCGGGTCCGCCAAGAAGCACCAGGCCCAGCAGGCCCACCTCGTCGAGACGGCCTTCGAGCGCTGACCTCTGGCCGACCGAGAGCCGCACCCCCGCCGGGGTGCGGCTCTCGTCGTCTCAGCCGACCGGTGCGGGGGCGAACGTGCGGCGGTACGCCTGCGGGCTGGTGCCGAGCGTCCGGGCGAAGTGGTGCCGGAGCACCGCGGCGGTGCCGAACCCGCACAGCCGGGCGATCTCCTCGATGCTCGCGTCGGAGCGTTCGAGCATCTCCTGCGCCCGGACCACGCGCTGCCGGGTGACCCACGCGGCGGGCGTCGTCCCCGTCTCGGCCCGGAACCGGCGGGCGAACGTCCGCTCGGAGACGAACGCGCGGGCGGCCAGGTCCGGCACGCTGAGCTCCTCCTCGAGGTTCTCCATCATCCACGCGAGCAGCGGGGCCAGCGTGTCGGCGTCGCAGGGCAGCGGGGTGTCGACGTACTGCGCCTGTCCGCCGTCACGGTGCGGGGGGACGACCATCCGACGGGCGATCGCCGACGCCGCCGCGGCGCCGAGCTCGCGGCGGACCAGGTGCAGGCAGGCGTCGATGCCGGCGGCCGTGCCGGCGCTGGTGATGACGTGCTCGTCGTCGACGTAGAGGACGGCGGGGTTGAGCCGCGCCTGCGGGAACCTCCGGCTCATCTCCTCGGTGTACATCCAGTGCGTCGTGCACTGGCGTCCGTCGAGCAGGCCGGCGTAGCCGAGCGCGAACGACCCGCTGCAGATGCTGAGCACCCAGGCACCGCGCTCGTGCGCCGCCCGCAGGGCGTCGAGCACCACCTCGGGCACGTCGTCGGTGTCCCCGTAGGCAGGGACGATCACGAGGTCGACGTCGCGCGTGGCCTCCAGGCCGTGCTCCACGACGATGGAGTACCCGGCCCCCTTCGTCGGCACGATGCCGGGTTCGATGCCGCAGATGGTGAAGTCGAACGCCGGCCCGCCGGTGTCGCGGCGGTCGATGCCGAAGACCTCGCAGGCGACCCCGAGCTCGAAGGGGGCGACGTTCGGCAGGGCGATGGCGGCCACGGATCGGAGCATGTCGCCAGCATCGGCACGGAGTGGCGGAATGTCAACGGTAGGCGTCAGTTCTGCCACTCGTGGCGCGTTCTGCCCGGGCGGAGACTTTCTGCCATGACCACCGTATGGATCGTCCTCGCACTCGCCAGCGCGGCCTGGCTGGTCGCCCGTCTGGTCGTCGCGCTCCGGCGCGACGGCCTGGGCAGCAGCACGCCGCCCGCCTCCCACGCCGACTGGTCGGACATGACGTCCGGCCTGCCGAGCCACCCGTACCGCAGCGCCTGACACCCTCCCCCCCGCTCGCGACAGGCCCGCCGATGAACCGGCGGGCGCTGCCGCCGCCTGAGACACTGTGCGGCGACGGCCGTCGCACGACGGGTCGGACGGCGAGAGGTGAGGCGTGTGGGCGAGCTGCCGCTGAGGCTGGCGGTGGTCGGCGACGAGCTCGTGGCCGGCGCGGGCGACCCCAAGGGGCTCGGCTGGGTCGGGCGCGTGACCGCCAGGACCCCCACCCCGGAGCCGCTCACCGTGCTGACGCTCGCGGTCCCCGGCGAGACGAGCACCGCCCTGGGCGCCCGGTGGGACGAGGAGGTCACTCGTCGCCTGTCCCCCGAGGCCGACAACCGGCTCGTCGTCGCGCTCGGCCGGGCGGACGTCGCCGCCGGCCTCTCGCTCGCGCGCAGCCGGCTCAACCTCGCCAACATCCTCGACGTCGCGGACCAGCGGCGGATCCCCGCGTTCGTCGTCGGCCCACCCCCGGGCGGCACCGCCGACGCGGACAAGCTGGCCGACCTCTCAGCCGCGTACGCGGATGTGGCGACCCGGCGTCGGGTGCCCTTCGTCGACATGTACACGCCCCTGGCCGCCCACGACCAGTGGCTGGGCGACCTCGCCGCAGGCGACGGGATCCTGCCAGGACAGGCCGGGTACGGCCTGATGGCCTGGCTGGTCCTGCACACCGGCTGGCACTCCTGGCTCGGCCTGCCCGACGACGGCGCCTGACAGCCAGCGGACCCAGAGCGTCATCTCAGCGTGCCACGCACGGCGGTCAGCGCGGAGTCCAGCACCGTCCGCAGGGTGTCGAGCGTGAGCTGCTCGACTGCTCCGCGCGCGTCGGCCCGGCGCAGGTCGGCGCGGATCTCGTCGCGGAACCGCTGGATCATCGCCTCGGCGTCCTTGGACCGGACGTGCGACGCGAGCCGCGAGTCGTCCGGCACGTCGGTCGTGGGGTGCGGGACGGCCGCGGCGCGGGCCTGCTGGGCGGCCGCGGCGAGGTCGGCGCGCAGGCCGCGCATGGACCCCCGCACGTCCTCGCGCACCTGGGCGGCACGCTCCCGGACCGACTCCGCGATCCCCTCCTCGAGGTGGCCCAGCTCGGCACGACGCGCGTTGAGCTCGGCATAGCCGGCTTCGGTGAGCGCGTACGTGCTCTTGCGCTCCTCGTCGACCCGCTGGACCAGGCCCTCCTCCTCGAGGCGGGCGAGCCGGGGGTAGACCGTGCCGGGGCTCGGCCGGTAGGTGCCCCCGAAGCGGTCCGAGAGCGCCGTGATGAGCTCGTAGCCGTGCTTGGGGCCGCTCTCCAGGAGCGACAGCAGGTAGAGGCGCAGCTGTCCGTGCGCGAAGACGGGCGCCATCATCACGCGACCCCGGTCCCTGCGCCGCGCAGCACCGTGAGATGCCCGGAGACGGTGGTCGACGAGACGAAGCAGGCGCCGTCGCCCGTGCGGAGGTCGACCTTCCGGTGCCCCGGTGACGTGCCCTTGTACTCCTCGCCGTCCACGACGAGCCGCCCGGAGACGGACTGGCCCTTCACCTGGACGCCCTTGCCCGCGGGCAGGCGGACCGTGACGTCGCCGGAGACCGTCGTCGCCGTCACGCTCGAGGTCCCGGACGTCACGTCCAGGGTCAGCGAGCCGGACACCGAGTTGGCCTGGACGAGGCTCAGCTCCCCCGAGGCCGCGAGCTCGCCCGAGACCGAGTTGAGCTTGAGGTCGCCACGGTGGTTGCGCACGACGATCTCGCCCGAGACGGTGTTGGCACCCAGGCGGCCGACGGTGCCGTCGGTGATGAGCGTGCCCGAGACGGTGGACACCGAGGCGTCCTCCGCCACGCCGGCGAGCAGGCCGTCGGCGCTCACGGTGCCGACCTTGGCACGGATGCCCCGCGGGATCGCGATGTGCACGTCCGCACGGTCCTTGCCGCGGAAGTTCCGGAACTTCTCCAGGAACCCGTCCCAGCCGCCCAGCGTGAACTGGTAGCCGACCCGGAGCTCTCCGTCGGACAGGCTGACCTCCAGGGGCCGCCCGTCGACGTCGTGCACCTCGATCCGCGCGCCGGGCCCGTCGTGCGCGACGACGTCGACACGGCCGCCCACCAGCTGCACCCGGAGGTCCGTGACGGACTCGATCTCGATGATCTGCGGGCCGGCGACGACCCAGGACTCGCTTGCCATGATGCTCTCCATTCGCGATATATCTCGTTCCGACAGACACGTTATATCGCGTTGGGCGTCGCCGCAAGATCTCGAGTCATATCGCGTCTTCCGCACGACAAGACGAGCCCGTGACCACACGGGTCACGGGCTCGTCGAGTGGAGGGTTCAGGACACGAGGCCGGCCTGCCGCAGCTCGACCGTGAGGTCGTGCGGGCTGGTCGACGCCGAGAGCGCCTCGTCGTAGGTGATGATGTCGTCGCGGACCAGCTGGAACAGGTGCTGGTCGAACGTCTGCATCTTGTAGAAGTCGCCCTCCCGGATCAGGTCGATCAGGGGCGGGGCGTCCTCCGGGTCCAGGATCGCGTCGCGGGTGCGGCCGGTGTTGACCATGACCTCGATGGCCGGACGACGGCCGGTGCCGTTGGCCAGCCGCACCAGGCGCTGGGACACGATCCCGCGCAGCGCCTGGGCCAGCGCGATGCGGACCTGCTTCTGCTCGTGCGGCGGGAAGAAGTCGATGATGCGGTTGATGGTCTCGGCCGCGTCGATGGTGTGCAGCGTGGACAGGACCAGGTGGCCGGTCTCGGCGGCGGACAGGGCCGCGCGGACGGTCTCGACGTCACGCATCTCGCCGACCAGGATCACGTCCGGGTCCTGACGCATCGCGGCGCGCAGCGCGACCGTGAAGTCGGCCGTGTCCTGGCGCACCTCGCGCTGGGACACGATCGACTTCTTGTCCTGGTGCAGGATCTCGATCGGGTCCTCGATGGTGACGATGTTGACCTCGCGCAGCGTGTTGATGAGGTCGACCATCGACGCCAGGGTCGTCGTCTTGCCGGAGCCGGTCGGACCGGTCACCAGCACGAGCCCGCGGGGCTCCAGCGCCAGCTCGCCGATGACCTCGGGCAGGGACAGCTCGGCCAGCGCCTGGGCGCCGACGGCCACCCGGCGAAAGACCAGGCCGTACGTGCCGCGCGCCTGGTAGGCGTTGACGCGGAACCGCCCGACGCCGGACACGGAGTACGCGAAGTCGGCCTCCTTGTGCTCGCGGAAGGTGTCCACCAGGTCGTCGGGCAGGACCTCCTCGAGCATGCGCTCGGTGTCCGCCGGCTTGAGGTCGGGGACCTGCAGCTTGCGCAGCCGGCCGTCGACGCGCACGCGGGGCGCGGAACCGACCTTGCAGTGCAGGTCGGATCCGCCCGTGCTCGCGAGGGCGTGCAGGAACGGGATCACGGACTGTGTCGGGTGGCTCACGCTCTGGATATCGGACGCGAGGGCCGCGCACTTGAGGGCACGTGAGATGTGGGACCATGGAGCGAGTCCGGCGTGCAGCACGGGCGCCGTCAACCGAGGAGATCCCATGAGCAAGCGAGGCCGCAAGCGCCGCTCCCGCAAGGGCAGCGCAGCGAACCACGGCAACCGTCCCAACGCCTGAGCGTTGGCAGACAGGTAGTCAGAAGGCCCGGGCAGCATCGCTGCACCGGGCCTTCGTCTCTCTGCGGACGCTCAGTCGAGCGTGACCCGCATGACGGTGAGCTGCTCGTGGATCTTCAGCCGCAGGTGCTCCGGGGCCGCCTCCTGGCAGCCGCGCTTCACGATCGTCTTCACCACGACGTCGACGTCGTACTCCTCGAGGCAGCCCTCGCACTCGGCCAGGTGCGCCCGGACCGTCTCGGCGTCGGGCGCCCCGAGCTCGGCGTCCAGGTACTCCCACAGCCGGTCGAGCGCGTCCGCGCAGTTGTTGCCGCAGTTGCCTGCCGACAGGTCACTCTCGTTCATCGTTCGCCCTCCGGCACGGTGGGGGCCACCGCGACCAGGCCACGCCCGCGGGCGTAGTCCGACAGCAGGTCGCGCAGCTGTGCGCGGCCGCGGTGCAACCGGGACATCACCGTCCCGATCGGCGTCCCCATGATCTCGGCGATCTCCTTGTACGCGAAGCCCTCGACGTCGGCGAGGTACACCGCGATCCGGAACTCCTCCGGCAGGCGCTGCAGCGCGTCCTTGACGTCGGAGTCCGGGAGGTGGTCGAGCGCCTCGGCCTCGGCAGACCGAAGGCCCCTCGACGTGTGCGACTCGGCGCGGGCCAGCTGCCAGTCCTCGATCTCCTCGGAGCGTGACTGCTGCGGCTCGCGCTGCTTCTTGCGGTACGAGTTGATGTACGTGTTGGTGAGGATGCGGTACAGCCACGCCTTGAGGTTGGTGCCCGGGCGGTACTGGTGGAACGCGGCGAACGCCTTGGCGAACGTCTCCTGCACCAGGTCCTCGGCGTCGGCCGGGTTGCGCGTCATCCGCAGGGCAGCACCGTAGAGCTGGTCCAGGTAGACCAGCGCCTCGGCCTCGAACCTCTCGGTCCGTGCAGCGTCGCCCTCGGACTCGGGCGCGCGGTTCGTGTCCTCGCTCATCGCGGACGAGCCTAGTCCCGGAGTCTGAGGACCACCGACCGGGGTGGGCCACGCCACATTCACCCCGGCGGACTGCATCTGCGCGGACCTCTGGGCGGGAATGGTGTCTACGGGGACACCGATCGCCCACCCGGTCACGGGCGCCGTCGCAGGTCGCGTGTCGGTAGAGCAGGTCATGGTGGGCACAACGGCACGGAGACGCGCGCCATTCCCACCCGTGCCAACCACCGGACCGCGCACTAGGTTGGCGGCATGACGACGACCGCCGCGGACTCCACCTTCCTGCGCCTGCTCCGCGAGCAGATCGGCCACGAGTTCGACGCCCACCAGCAGTACGTGGCGATCGCCGTGTGGTTCGACGGGCAGGACCTCCCCCAGCTGGCGCGGCACTACTACCGGCAGGCGATCGAGGAGCGCAACCACGCCCTGATGATCGTGCAGTACCTGCTGGACCGGGACCTCCCGGTGGCGATCCCCGCCGGCAGCCCCGTGCGCAACGACTTCACCCAGGTCACCGAGCCGATCGGCCTGGCGCTCCAGCAGGAGAAGCAGGTCACCTCGCAGATCGAGGCGATCTTCGCGGCTGCCCGCGCGGAGGGCGACGCCCTGGGCGAGCAGTTCCTGCTCTGGTTCCTCAAGGAGCAGGTGGAGGAGGTCGCCTCCGCGACCACGCTGCTCACGGTCGCCACGCGTGCCGGCGACAACCTGTTCGACCTCGAGAACTACGTCGCCCGCGAGCAGATCGGCGACGGTGGCGAGTCCGCCGACGCGCCGTCCGCCGCCGGCGGCGCCCTGTAGGAGGAGCTGCCGTGCTGCTGCGCCGAATCGCGCGTCCCCTGTTCGCCTCGTGGTTCGTCACCGAGGGCCTCGACGTCGTCCGGCACCCCGCCGCGCACGCGGCCGACGCCCGCGGGGCGCTGACGACGCTGCGCCGCCGGCTCCCCGAGCCCGCGCTGAACGGCCCTGCGGGCGAGGTGCTGGGACGTGAGCTCAGCGACCGTCAGCTGACCACGATCGTCCAGGCGCACGGTGCCGCGCTGGCCGCGGCCGGGGTGCTGCTCGCGGTCGGCAAGGCTCCGCGCACGGCCGCGCTCGCGCTCGCGGCGCTGACGGCTCCGCTCGTCCTGCTCAACCTGCCGACCAAGCGCGTCAAGGGCGAGGACCCGCTGCTGCGGCGCGCCCGCCGGGACAAGCTCGTGCGCGCTCTCGCGTTCACGGGCGGCGCCCTGATCGCCGGGGTCGACCTCGAGGGCCGTCCCGGGATCAGCTGGCGCGTGCAGAAGGCCCGCAGCGAGCACGCGGCGGCGAAGGCGTCCGACTGAGAGGGCCTGAGACGCTCACAGCGCTCGTCGGCACCCCGGATAGCCTGGGTGCCATGGACCTGTGGACCGCACCGCTCGCCGACGCCCCGCTGGACGCGCTCGTCGAGGTGCCCGGCTCCAAGTCGCTGACCAACCGCTACCTGGTCCTCGCCGCGCTCGCCGGCTCCACCGGCCGCCTGCGCGGTGCGCTGCGGTCCCGCGACACGCGTCTGATGGCGGCCGCGCTCGCCAGCCTGGGCGCGCGGATCGACGAGGACGGCAGCGACTGGGTGGTCACGCCCGGCCCGGTCCAGGGGTCGACCGCCGTGCACTGCGGGCTCGCGGGGACGGTCATGCGGTTCCTGCCCGCCGTCGCGGCACTCGCGGACGGCCCGGTCCGGTTCGACGGCGACGACTCCGCGCTGGCCCGGCCGATGGGCCCCGTGCTCACGGCGCTGCGCACCCTGGGCGTGCGCGTCGAGGAGCACGGCGAGGCCGGGCACCTGCCGTTCACCGTGCACGGCCACGGCTCCGTGCTCGGGGGTCAGGTCGACGTGGACGCGTCCGCGTCCAGCCAGTTCGTCTCCGGGCTGCTGCTCGCCGCCGCGCGGTTCGAGCGCGGGCTGACCCTGCGGCACACCGGCCGGACGCTGCCGAGCCTGCCGCACATCGAGATGACCGTCGCCCTGCTGCGCGAGGCCGGGGTGCACGTGGACGACTCCCGCCCCGCGATCTGGCAGGTGGCGCCGGGTCCGATCGCCGGGCGCGACGTGCGCGTGGAGCCGGACCTGTCCAACGCAGCGCCGTTCCTGTGCGCGGCCCTCGTGGCCGGCGGGACCGTGCGCGTGCCGGGCTGGCCGACGCAGACGACGCAGCCGGGGGGCCTGCTGCCGGGGATCCTCGAGCGGATGGGCGCCACCACGCGGCTCGACGGTGACGTGCTGAGCGTCACCGGCACCGGCGTGATCCGCGGCGTCGACCTGGACCTGCACGCGGCCGGCGAGATCGCGCCGACCATCGCCGGGCTCGCCACGCTGGCCGACTCCCCCACGCGGCTGCGGGGCATCGCCCACCTGCGCGGGCACGAGACCGACCGGCTCGCCGCGCTGGCCGCCGAGATCACCCGGCTGGGCGGCCAGGCGGAGCAGACGTCGGACGGGCTGGTCATCACCCCACGCCCGCTGTCGGGCGGCACCTGGCACACCTACGAGGACCACCGGATGGCCACCGCGGGCGCGCTGATCGGGCTGCGGGTCCCGGGCGTGGAGGTCGAGGACGTCGCGACGACCGCCAAGACGCTCCCCGACTTCGTGGGGCTCTGGGGCGGCATGCTCGGATCGGCCGTGCTGGCCTGATGGGAGCCCGGCGCTACGACGAGCGGGACGTCCGCATCCGTCCCGGTCGCGGCTCGCGCCCGCGGACCAAGCAGCGTCCCGAGCACGCCGACGCCGAGGTGGCCCTGGTCACCGCCGTCGACCGCGGGCGCTACGCGATCCTCGTCGACCCCGACGGTCCCGACGAGCGCGTGGCGATCGCGATGAAGGCCCGGGAGCTCGGCCGCGACCGAGTGGTGCCGGGTGACCGGGTGGACATCGTCGGTGACACGTCCGGCGACGACGGCTCCCTGTCCCGGATCGTGCGGATCGGTGAGCGCCGGACGGTCCTGCGCCGGACCGCGGACGACACCGACCCGATCGAGCGGATCATCGTCGCGAACGCGGACCAGCTGGTGATCGTCACCGCGCTGGCCGATCCCGAGCCCCGCACGCGCATGATCGACCGCTGCGTCGCCGCGGCCTACGACGCACGCATGGACGCCCTGCTGGCCCTGACCAAGGCGGACCTGGCGGATCCGGCGGAGCTGGTCGGGATGTACGCGCCGATCGGGGTCGAGGTGGTGGTGACCAGCGCGGAGAAGTCCGTCGGCGGCCGGATCATCCACGGGCTCGACGACGTGCGCGCGGCCCTGGAGGGCAAGACCTCCGTGCTGGTCGGGCACTCCGGCGTCGGCAAGTCGACGCTGGTGAACGCTCTGGTGCCGGGCACCTACCGCGCGGTGGGCGTCGTGAACGACGTCACGGGCCGCGGGCGGCACACGTCGAGCTCCGCGGTGGCGCTGCGCGTGCCGGGGACCTCCACACCCACGTGGGTCATCGACACCCCGGGGGTGCGGTCGTTCGGGCTCGCGCACGTGGATCCGCAGCACCTGCTGGGCGCATTCGCGGACCTCGCGGAGGTGGCCGAGGAGTGTCCGCGCGGGTGCACGCACGCGGACGACGCCCCGGACTGCGCGCTCGACGAGTGGGTCGATGCCTCCCCCGACGACGTGACCCGCGCAGCCCGGGCGGCCCGCGTCGAGTCCTTCCGTCGCCTCCTGGCCAGCCGGCTCGGCAGCGGCGAACCGGACAACCGGGAGCCCGCACGTCCCTGACGTGCACCGACGAACCACTACCGTGTCGGGCATGAGCCTGCGACCCGGGTACGACGACGACCTGCGCCTCGCCCACGTGATCGCGGACCAGGTCGACTCGATCACCATGGCGCGGTTCAAGTCGCAGGACCTGCGGGTGGAGACGAAGCCCGATCTGACTCCGGTCACCGACGCCGACAAGTCCGCCGAGGAGATCGTCCGCGGGCAGCTGTCCCGGGCGCGGCCGCGGGACGCGGTGCACGGCGAGGAGATGGGCGACACCGGCCACGGGCCGCGGCGCTGGGTCATCGACCCGATCGACGGGACCAAGAACTTCGTCCGCGGGGTGCCGGTGTGGGCCACGCTCATCGGGCTGCTGGACGGCGACCAGGTCGTCGTCGGGCTCGTCAGCGCACCCGCGCTCGGCCGGCGCTGGTGGGCGGCGCAGGGCAACGGCGCGTGGACCGGGAAGTCCCTGGCCGCCGCCAGCCAGCTGCACGTGTCCCAGGTCGACCGGCTCGAGGACGCCTCGCTGTCCTACTCGTCGCTGAGCGGCTGGGAGGAGCGCGGGCAGCTCGACGCGTTCCTGAACCTGACCCGGCGGACCTGGCGCACCCGCGCGTACGGCGACTTCTGGTCGCACGTGCTCGTCGCGGAGGGCGCGGTGGACCTGTCGGCGGAGCCGGAGCTGTCGCTGCACGACATGGCGGCCCTGGTCCCCATCGTCACCGAGGCCGGCGGCACGTTCACCTCGATCCGCGGGGTGCCCGGGCCGTTCGGCGGGTCCGCGCTGGTGTCCAACGGACGGCTCCACCAGGCGGCCCTCGAGTACCTGGACCCGCTGCCGGAGGCGTGACCCCGCCTGTCGCGGCACGATCGGTGGCATGAGCACCGACGACCGCGACGACCGCGCCGCCTCGTTCGACCGAGCCGCGACCGTCTACCAGGCCACCCGGCCCGGCTACCCGGACGAGGCCGTCCGATGGGCGGTCCCCCGGACCGCCCGGGACGTCCTCGACCTCGCCGCCGGGACCGGCAAGCTCACCGAGCGGCTCGTCGCGCTGGGGTGGCGCGTCGTCGCGGTGGAGCCGTCGGACGCGATGCGGGCGGAGCTGACGGCCGCGCTGCCGGACGTCGAGGCGCTGCCCGGGACGGCCGAGCACCTCGGCCTGCCGGACGCGTCCGTGGACGCCGTCACCATCGCGCAGGCGTGGCACTGGGTGGATCCGCCCGCGGCCTCAGCCGAGATCGCCCGTGTCCTGCGCCCGGGCGGCTCCGTGGCCCCGATCTGGAACGTGCGCGACCAGGACACCGACTGGGTGGCGCGCTGGACGGAGATCGTGCACCGCGGGGACAGCCTCGACACCAGCTACCGCGACCCGGTGCTGGGCGACGCGTTCACCGAGCCGGAGCACGCCACGTTCCCCTGGACCCAGCGCCTGCGCGCCGCGGACCTGCGCACCCTCGCCGCCAGCCGCAGCCACCTGATCCTGCTGCCCGCCGACGAGCGCGACGAGCTGCTGGACGCGGTCGACGAGCTGGTCGCCACCCACCCGGACCTGCGTGGACGCGAGTGGATCGAGGTGCCGTACCGGACCGAGTGCTACCGAGCGTTGCTGCGGTAGGCCATGATCTCCGCGTGCCCCTCTTCGAACGCCGCCCTGGCATCGTGCTCCCCGACGACCAGGTGACCGCGCAGGTCGGCGCACTGTGCGCGGACCTGGTGTCGCGGCTGTTCGGCGTCGCCACGGTCGAGCTCGTGCTGGACGAGGCACCCCGGCCGGCGAGCGGAGCGTGGATCACGCCCTACGCGGTCGGCGCGGTCGGGGTGAGCTGGGAGCAGTTCGACGACTTCCTCGTCGCCGGCATCCACGGGTGCGAGCCGTGGGAGCTTCCACGGACGACGGCGGGCGTCGCGACGGTGAAAGCAGTGGTCGACGCTGCGGTCACGGGCGCCGTCGAGGTGGGCACCGGCCGCGGCCAGACCCACTACCGCGTGCGCCTGCCCGATGGCTCGGTGCTCGAAGCCGCACGGTCGAGCTTCAAGGGATGGCTCCTGACCATGCCGGGAAAGCCGCGCCTGGTGTGGAGCACGACCGCGCCGTACGCCTAGATCCCGAGCACGCGCGGGAGCTCGGCGAGCGACGCGACGACCCGCACACCGGCCTGCCGCGCGACTGCGAGATCGTCCGGCGACACCGGGAGCCGCCTCTCGCCCGGACGGTCCAGCCAGACGCCCACCAGACCGGCCGCGACCGCCGCCCGGGCGTCGACGTCGAGCTCGTCGCCGACGTACGCCGTCCTCGTCGGGTCGGTGCCGAGCCGGCGGCACGCCTCGACGAACACGCGCGGGTCGGGCTTCCCGAAGCCGAGGGTGTCGACTCCGACCAGCATCGGCACGCGCTCCAGCAGAGCCGTGCGGTCGAGCTTGCGCGTCTGGTACGAGACCGCCGCGTTGGACAGGGCGCCGACGGCGAGGCCGGCCTCGAGCAGGCGGTCCACGACCGCGTCCACGTCCGGGTGCGCCGACCACGCACCCGAGAACTCGGCCTCGAACGTCTCGTCCCAGCGCGCGAAGCCGTCGGCGTCGAGCGCCGGCCCGCCGAAGCGCTCGTGCAGCTCGTTGGCGCGGGCCATCCGCTGCTCGGTGTAGCCGACCTCGCCGCGCGTGTACGCCGCGTAGTGGCCGCCGACGTCCGCACGCCACACCGTCACCAGCTCGGCGTGCCGGTCCGCGGGCAGGTCGGGCAGGTAGCGGCGGGCGACGCCGGACAGCGCGTGGCCGAACGCACCGCGCGTGTCGACCAGCGTGTCGTCGATGTCGAAGAGGACCCCGTCGACGCGCATCACAGGGTGGTGCGCAGGGCGGCGATCCGCGCGAGCGTGGACTCCTTGCCCAGGATCTCCATCGACTCGAACAGGGGCGGGGACACACGACGTCCGGACAGTGCGACGCGCAGCGGGGTGAACGCGAAGCGCGGCTTGATGCCGAGCCCGTCCACCAGCGCCGCCTGCAGAGCCTCCTGGGTGCTGGTCGTCGTGAACTCCGCGAGGGCCCCGAGCGCGGCCGCGGCGGCGTCGAGGACGGCCGGGGACTCCTCGCGCAGGGCACCGCGGGCGTCGTCGGCGATCTCGAGGGCGTCGTCCGCGACGAACAGGAACCCGAGCATGCCCTCGGCCTCACCCAGCAACGTGATGCGCTCCTGGATGAGGGGCGCGCCCGCGTCGAGGAGGGCACGGTGCTCCGGCGAGAGGTCCGCGTACGAGTCGGTGGGCACCAGGCCGGCCCGGTGCAGGTACGGCACCAGCCGGTCGCGGAAGTCCTCGGGCGCCAGCAGCCGCACGTGCGCGGAATTGATCGCCTCGGCCTTCTTCACGTCGAACCGCGCCGGGTTGGGGTTGACGTCCGCGGCGTCGAACGCGGCCGTCATCTCCTCCATCGAGAAGATGTCGCGGTCCGGGCCGATCGACCAGCCGAGCAGCGCCAGGTAGTTGAGCAGGCCCTCGGGCGTGAAGCCGCGGTCGCGGTGCAGGAAGAGGTTGGACTCGGGGTCACGCTTGGACAGCTTCTTGTTGCCCTCGCCCAGCACCGACGGCAGGTGCCCGAACACCGGCGCGCCGGAGCCGACGCCGATCGACTGCAGCGCCTGGTAGAGCGCGATCTGCCGCGGCGTCGACGACAGCAGGTCCTCGCCGCGCAGCACGTGCGTGATGCCCATGAGGGCGTCGTCCACCGGGTTGACCAGCGTGTACAGGGGCTGGCCGTTGGCGCGGACGATGACGAAGTCCGGCACCGAGCCCGCCTTGAACGTCACCTCGCCGCGCACCAGGTCGTCGAAGGACAGGTCCGCGTCGGGCATCCGCAGGCGCAGGACCGGCTCGCGGCCCTCGGCCCGGAACGCGGCCTTCTGCTCGTCGGTCAGGTCGCGGTCCACACCGTCGTAGCCGAGCTTCGGGTCCCGGCCGGCCGCCTTGTGGCGGGACTCGATCTCCTCCGGCGTGGAGAACGACTCGTACGCGTGGCCGCCCTCGACAAGTCGGCGGGCGACGTCCGCGTACAGGTCCATCCGCTGCGACTGCCGGTACGGCTCGTGGGGGCCGCCGACCTCGACGCCCTCGTCCCAGTCCAGGCCGAGCCAGCGCAGGGCGTCCAGCAGCTGCAGGTACGACTCCTGCGAGTCGCGCGCCGCGTCCGTGTCCTCGATGCGGAACACGAAGGTGCCGCCCGTGTGGCGCGCGTACGCCCAGTTGAACAGCGCCGTGCGGATGAGGCCGACGTGCGGCGTCCCGGTGGGCGAGGGGCAGAAGCGGACACGCACAGCAGAGCTGGTGGGAGAAGTCACGGCCTCAAGGTTAGTGGCGGCGCAGCACGGGGTTGCGCAGCACGCTCGTCTTTCCGCCGCAGCCGGCGTGGAGAGTCAGTGGCGGCGCAGCACCGGGTTGCGCAGCACCCCGATGTCCTCGACCTCGACCTCCACGATGTCCCGGTCCACGATCGGGCTCACGCCGGCCGGTGTGCCGGTGAGGATGAGGTCACCGGGCAGGAGCGTGAACACCTCGGACACGTACGAGACGAGGTAGGCGGCGTCGAAGATCATCTGCGACGTGCGGCCGTCCTGCTTGGTCTCGCCGTTGACGCGGGCGCGGACGTACAGGTCGTCGACGTCGAGCCCGGGCACGATCCAGGGACCGATCGGGCAGGAGCCGTCGAAGCCCTTGGCCCGCGTCCACTGCGGGTCGGCCTTCTGCACGTCGCGCGCGGTGACGTCGTTGGCCACGGTGTAGCCGAACACGTGGTCGAGGGCACGGTCCGGTGCGACGTCCTTGGTGACCTTGCCGATCACGATGGCCAGCTCGGCCTCGTGCTCGACATGCTCGGTCCAGTCGGGCAGGACGATCGGGTCGTCGGGGCCGATCACCGAGGTGTTGGGCTTGAGGAACAGCAGCGGGGCGGGCGGGAGCTCGTTGCCCATCTCGGCGGCGTGCGCGGCGTAGTTGCGGCCCACCCCGATGATCTTGGAGCGTGGGATGACCGGCGCCAGCAGGCGGACGCTGTCGTCGTCGAGCCGGATCTGCTCGCCCGTGGGCTGCACCGGCGTGTAGAGCGGGTCTCCCGTGATGACCACGAGCTCCTCGGAGCCGGGTGCTCCGTCGATCAGGGCGTAGCGGGGGTCTCCCCCGGTGGTGAACCTTGCGATGCGCACGTCTCAACCCTAGTTCAGGCGCGAGCGAGCACCTCGCCGTGCAGCACCGCGAACCAGCCGTCGGGCTGCGTGCCCCACTCGCGCCAGGCGTCGGCCAGCAGCTCGAGGCCGACCTCGTCGGCCAGCCCGTGGGCGATGGCCTGCGCGGCGAAGTTCGAGGCCACGGAGCGGTCCGCCCACAGCCCGGCCCACCACGTGCGGTCCTCCGGCGTGGCGTAGCACCAGACCCCGGCGCTGGGCACGATCCCTGCCGGGTCGAAGCCGGCCTCGCGGACCCAGGACAGCAACTTGCGACCGGCGTTGGCGTCGGCCTCGTTGGCCTGCGTGACCTCGTGGTAGAGCGCGAGCCACTCGTCCAGCCCCTGCGACTCCGGGTACCAGGTCATGCCGGAGTAGTCGGCGTCGCGGAGCGCGACGATGCCGCCGGGCCGGGTCACGCGACGCATCTCCCGCAGCGCGGCGATCGGGTCGGTGAGGTGCTGGAGCACCTGGTGGGCGTGCACGACGTCGAACGCGTCGTCCTCGAACGGCAGGCCGTAGGCGTCGGCCACCTGGAACGTCACGTTGTCCGCGCCCGCGTCCGCCGCGGCCTTCTGGGCGATCTCGACGACGGCCGCGGAGGAGTCGACGCCGACGACCGCGCCGGGCTCGAGCCGCGCCGCCAGGTCGATGGTCACCGAGCCCGGACCGCACCCCACGTCGAGCAGACGCGTCCCGGGGACGAGGGCCGGCAGCAGGTACGCGGCGGAGTTCTCGGCGGTGCGCCAGCGGTGCGAGCGCAGCACGGACTCGTGGTGCCCGTGGGTGTACACGTCGGGGTGCGTCGGGGAGTTCACATCTGAGGGTAATCACCCGAGAGCCCAACAGTTCAATAACCGGGACGAACCGTTTCGACATGCGAGATTCCGGGGCTCGCTAGCATCCGTCCATGCGCCGCATCGTGGGGATCGACGTCGCCCGGGGCCTCGCCGTCCTGGGCATGATGACCGCGCACGTGGGTCCCGACGACCACGGACCGGTCCCGCCCGGCGGCTTCTCGCAGCTCGCCGACGGGCGACCCGCGGCCCTGTTCGTGGTGCTGGCGGGCGTCTCGCTCGCCCTGCTCTCGGGCAGCTCCGCACCCGTCGTCGGTACCCGGCTCGTGCAGGCGCGGGTGCGGATCCTGGTCCGGGCGCTGCTCCTGTTCGCCCTCGGGGAGCTCCTGATCCTG
This sequence comes from Cellulomonas sp. Root137, assembly GCF_001426725.1. NCBI lineage: Bacteria > Bacillati > Actinomycetota > Actinomycetes > Micrococcales > Cellulomonadaceae > Cellulomonas > Cellulomonas sp. Root137. The sequence continues at coordinate 91,417 of NZ_LMFG01000005.1, forward strand.
CTCGCGACGCCGGTCGTGGTGATCCTGCCGACCTACGGGCTCCTGTTCGCGATCGGGTGCGTCGCGCTGCGCTGGTCCCGGGCGGCCCTGCTCACCGCGGCGGGGGTCGTCGCCGTCGTCGGACCCCCGCTCGGCCAGGGCATCGCGGCGAGCCTCGAGGGTGCGCGGCCGACGGTGCTCGCCCAGATCACGGTCGGCCACTACTACCCGGCGATCGTGTGGACGGCGTACCTCCTGGTCGGGCTCGCCGTGGGGCGCAGCGACCTGCGCTCGACCCGGCTGCGAGGTGTCGGAGCGCTCGTCGGCGTCGGCCTGGTGGTCGTCGGGCACGGCGGCTCGTGGGTGGCGATGCACGTCCTGGGCTGGCCCGAGGCGCTGGCGACGACCGAGCCGCACTCGTCGACGACGTTCGAGGTGGTCGGCAACGTCGGTGTCGCCCTGCTGGTCATCGCCGGCTGCCTCGTGGTCGCCGACCGGTGGCCCCGGGTGCTCGCCCCGCTCGCGGCCGTCGGCGCGCTGGCGCTCACCGCGTACACGGTGCACATCGTGGTCATCGCCGCCCTCGGGCAGGGCGTCGTCTACCAGGCGACCCTCGAGGTGTGGCTCGCGTTCGTCCTCACGACCACGGCGCTGTGCTGGCTCTGGGCCGTCTCGGTCGGGCGCGGCCCCTTCGAGTGGGTCCTGCATCGCGTCTCGACGAGGGCCGCCGACATCGCCCCGGACGACCTCCCGCCGTCACCGCCGCGCTCCGACACGGACCGCGCCGGTCAGGCGCACTCGTAGACGACGTTGGCGGCGTCGGACCGCATGCCCAGCAGCCACTCGCCGGCCGGACCCTGCAGGGCGAACAGCGCGTTCGCCTCGAGGAACGCCGCGTCGGTGGTGTACGGGTAGCCCGCTGCGGCGCCGTGCACGGCCCCGTACTCGTCGCCCTGCACACCCTCGGGCGCGAGGGTCGACGAGTTGTCCTCGTGCCACGCCCGCACCGCCCGCGAGACCGGGTTCCCGCCGGCCACCGGCACGTAGACCCGGTGCCCGTCGGGCGTCGTCCCCGCAGCGCGCCAGTCCGCGGCCACGTGCGCGTCCTCCTGCGAGTACGTCGTCGCGACGCAGCTCTGCCCGCCGGGCGCCAGGGTCACGTCCGGGTCGTCGTACTCGTCCGCGGGGTCCGGTGCTCCACGCGCGACGCCGTCGTCCCAGCGGATCGCCGTGAAGTCCCCGCCCGGGACGTCGCCCGGTCGGAGCCGGAGGAACGTGCCCAACGGCGTCAGGATCCCGTAGGTGAGGTTGGTCAGTCCCGGCACCGACGACTCCCGCACCCGGACCGCGAGCGCGACCGGGCCGGGCTCGCGCAGGACCCGGTGCTCGAACGTGTCGTCCATGAGCGGATCGGCGTCGCCGTAGAGCGAGGACGTGTAGAAGGGGGACCCGACGGTGCTCGTCGTCGTCACCCGGAAGTCGTCTCCCACGTCGATCGACGTCGGCAGCGTCAAGGTGTCGTAGAACGTCTCCTCGTCCCGCACGACCCCCGGGGGCAGGGAGATGTTCACCTCGGAGGCGCATGGGTCGGTGGCGCGCGCGCTCGGGCACGCGATCAGCCGGGCGCCCTGTGCGTCGACCTCGTAGAGCCCGCTGACGAACCACGTGCCGAGCTGCTCGTGCGTCGTCAGGTAGATCGACGACGCGCCGCGACTGCCCACGAGGAAGACCGGTGATGTGTCCTCGTCGAACTGCCGCAGCTGGGTCATGTCCGGCGCCGGCGTCGGCGTCTGCCACACCTCCCCCGTCCTCGGGGCGCTCAGCCGCGCGATCACGGTGGCGTCGTCGATCGACTCCGCCCGGGTCACCGGCCCGGTCGGCGTCGGGGCCGTCGTGGGAGTCGGGCTCGGCGTCGGGGTGGGCGTCGGCGTGACCGTCGGGGTCACCACGGGCACCACCGGCTCCGGCGACTGCCGGCCCAGCCCGAACCACAGACCCACGCCCAGCACGCCCACCACGCCGACGCCCGCGAACGACTCGGCCGTCCGCCGCGCGACCCGGCGGCGACGCGCCGCCGACCGGACCGCGCCCAGCCGGACGCCGTCCAGCGCCGGCGCAGCGCCCTCGATCTCGTCGGACGCCCGAGCCAGCAGGGCGTGCAGGTCATCGGTCACGACGCACCTCCGTCGGAGTCAGCTGGGTGACGGGGATCCGCTCCGTCGCGTCGGCCGTGCTGCCGAGCTGGGCGTTCAGCCGCGCGAGCCCGTCGGACGTGTAGCGCTTGACCGCTCCCTCGGACAGACCGAGGACGGACGCGGTCTCGGTGACGGACAGGTCCTCCATCTGCCGCAGGACCACGCACGCGCGCTCCCGCGGGCTGAGGGTGCCGAGTGCCCGGACGACGTCCGCGCCGGGCAGCCGGTCGTCGTCGTGGACGACCACAGGAGTCTGGGCCGCCGCACGTGCCAGAAGGCGTGCCTCCCGTGTCTTGCGGCGTCCCGAGTCGATCGCCCTCGACGCGATGGCCCGGCGGACGTACGCCTCGGCCTGCTCGACCGACCCGAACCGCGCGCGACCGGAGAACGCGGCGATCAGCGCTTCCTGCACCAGGTCCTGGGCGTCCGACGGCGACGCGGACACGAGCGTCGCGTGCGCGACGAGGCGCTGATAGCGCTCGCGCGCGACCTGCTCCAGCAGGTCCTCCCACCGTCTGCTCACGCACCACGCTCCCTGTCCGCGTCTCCTGAACCCATAACGCCTGTCGACCCGGACGGCGTTGGGGTCGAGGTTGCTAGGCGAGGAGGGCAGCCACCGAGAGCACCACGGCGAGCAGCGGGAACGTGCCCTGCGTCGCCGCGGCACGAGCCATGGCGCGGTTCGTCGCGACGAGCACCAGGGCGGCGGCGAGCATCGACCCGCAGGCCAGCAGGATCAGCGCGAGACCGACCGTCTCCTCGCCTGCAAGGGCGATCCCGGCCCCGACGAGCGCGCCGATCGCGAGGAACAGGTTGTAGAAGCCCTGGTTGTAGGCCCAGGGCTTCACCGCGGGGACGTCCTCGGTGCGCGTCCTGAACCGCGCGTGGACGTCGGGCCGCTCGAAGAGCACCGACTCGTACGCGAAGAACAGGACGTGCAGGAGGGCGGCGAGGACGGCGAAGACCGATGCGGCGATGATCACGTGGGCAGTCTGGCAGGCTCGCCTACCCTGGTGGCATGCCCCTGACCGCCGCGCCCGCGCTCGACGCCGCCACCTGGCAGTCGCTCGCGGCCGCGCACGCCGAGCGGGCCGACGCGTTCACAGCCGCTCGTCGCGAGCGCCGGTCACGCCAGCAGAAGCACGCGATCGAGGACTTCCTGTTCGAGTACTACCCCGTCACGCCTGCCGTCCTGCGCCGATGGCACCCCGGGGTCGGTGTCAGGCTGCAGAACCCCGCCCCGCACGCCGACTGGCGCTGGTACCGGACGTCGGACGACGGCACCGTGACGCTCGACGCCGACGCGTTCGTGGCCGACCGCGGGGAGGCCGTCCGGTTCGTCCACGGCCTGCTGACCGCCACGCTCGGTCGCCCGGCGCTCACGGGCTGCTTCGGCCTGCACGAGTGGGCGATGGTGTACCGGGAGGGCGACGAGCACCGCCACCCGCTCCCCCTGCGGCTCGGGTCGGCCAGCACCGACGCCGTCGTCGAGGCCCACAAGATCCGCTGCACGCACTTCGACGCCTACCGGTTCTTCACGCCGCAGGCGGTCGACCGCAACACGCTCCGGCCGACGCGCGACTCGATGACCGCGATGGAGCAGCCCGGCTGCCTGCACGCGGGGATGGACGTCTACAAGTGGGCCACGAAGCTGGGCCCGGCGGTGCCCGGCGACCTGCTGCTCGACTGCTTCGAGCTGGCGCGCGACATCCGCACGCTCGACATGCAGGCGTCCCCGTACGACGTGACGACGTACGGCCTCGACCCGGTGACCATCGAGACGCCCGAGGGCAAGGCGCACTACGTCGCGCGGCAGCGCGAGTTCGCCGAGCGCGGCAACGCGCTGCGGGCGCGGCTCGTCACCGTGTGCGAGGCGCTCCCCGCCTGACGGACGTCAGCGGTCGTGCCGCACGTCGACCACCACGCGGGTGGGGTCGGTGAGCGCGAAGACGCGGAACGGGTGGTCGGGCGTGTCGACGCCGAGGAACGCGAGCTCCTGCCCCTCGAACTGACCGCGCACGTTCACCTCGCGCAGCGTGGTGTACCCGGGAGTGAGGATCGGGTTGGTGCCGCTCCACTCGGGGATGCCCGTCGTGTCGGGGATCTGCACCCCCAGCAGGACCACCTGCAGCGTGCCGTCGCCCGCGACGTCGAGCACGGCGTCTGCCGGGTCGTCGGTCGCCACGTCCGTGTAGCGCACCATCCAGCCGGGCGTGCCGGTCCCGTCGAAGCGGAAGACGACGCGGTCGTAGCCCTCGTGCTCCCCGGTGGCCACGTCCGTCAGCGTCAGCGCCACGTCCCCCGACGACGGCTGCTCGTCCAGCTCCAGGTCGGCCGGGAAGGGCACGGGCTCCTCCGACTCGGTGGCCGTGGGCGCCGGCGGCGTGCTGGTGGGGGTGGCGCTCGGACCCGGTGAGGTCGTCGTCGTCTCCGTCGCTGAGGGCGTCGTCGGCCCGCCGTCCGCGCACGACGCCAGCAGCAGGCTCGCGCAGACGACCAGCCCCGCGATGTGGCGCCGACGTGCGGTCATGGCTCTCCTCGCGTCGTCGACCCCGACGCTCGGAGCCGGCACAGCCACCGTACGATGCGAGCACGTGCCGAGCAGGGAGGACACGATGCCCGGACCCGCGCAGCTGCTCCTCGTCGAGGACGATCGGCAGCTCGCCTCGATGCTCGAGCAGATCCTCGTCGGCGAGGGCTACGACGTCGACGTCGCGCGGGACGGTCAGCGCGGTCTGCACCTCGGCCTGACGCGGACCTACGACGTGATCGTCCTCGACCGCGGACTGCCCGCCATCGAGGGCCTGGACCTGCTGGGCCGGCTGCGGTCCAAGGGCGTCGTGACGCCCGCCCTGGTGCTCTCGGCGCTCGGCAACCCCGCCGACCGCGTGGCCGGGCTCGACGCGGGCGCCGAGGACTACATGAGCAAGCCGTTCGACGTCGACGAGCTGGCGGCACGCCTGCGAGCGCTGCGGCGCCGGACCCGCGAGCACGTGGGGTCGCTGCAGGTGCCGGACGGCACGCTCGACGTGGACACCCGGCAGGTCACGACCACCTCCGGCTCCGCGGTGGACCTGTCGGAGCGGGAGTGCTCCCTGCTGGAGCTGCTCGCCCGGCACCCCCGGCAGGTGTTCAGCCGCGCCGAGATCCTCGACCGGGTGTTCACGGACGCCGAGGACGACGGCGTGGTCGACACCTACGTCTACTACCTGCGCCGCAAGCTGGGTCGGTCCGTCGTCGCGACCGTGCGCGGTGCGGGGTACCGGCTGGGTGCCGGATGACCACGGAGCCCACCACCGGCGCCGAGCGCGAGGCGCTGCGTCGCACGGCCCGACGGCTCGGCCTGCAGACCGCGCTGCTCGTCCTGGGGTGCCTGCTCGTCGTCGGCGCCGCGGTGCTCCTGGTGGTCGTCCGGGCCCAGGCCGAGTCGGGGCGTGCGCAGCTCGAGGGTGCGGTGCGCTCGATCGACGACGCCCACGACGCTCCGCCCGGCATGTGGGTCGCGGTCGCGTCCCCGCGCGGCCTCTCCACCTCCGAGGACCTGCCAGAGAGCCTCCCGGACCTCGACACGATGCGTCAGGTCGCGCGGTCGGGCGACGAGGTCTGGACGACCGCACCCACCGAGGCGGGCACGGTCCGCGTGCTCACGGGCAGCCACGACGGCACGGTCGTCCAGGCCGCGCTGGATCCGTCGGAGGCCCGCGAGGAGCTCGCGCGGCTCGTGCTCGCGCTCCTGGCGGCGGGCGCGGTCGGGGTGGTCCTGGCGGGGCTCGGCGCCGTGTGGCTGACCCGCCGGGCCGTGCAGCCGATGGTCGCGGCCCTGAGCCTGCAGCGGCGGTTCGTCGCGGACGCCAGCCACGAGCTGCGCACCCCGCTGACCCTGCTGTCCACCCGGGCGCAGCTGCTGGACCGCCACATGACCGCCGACTGGGGCACCGCCCCGCCCGACCGCGTGCAGCACGACGTCGACGGGCTGCTCGCCGACGCCGCGGCGCTCACGGCGGTCCTGGACGACATGCTGCTGGCCGCCGACGCGCGCTCGGTGGACGCGGTGCCCGTCGACGCCGCGGAGCTGGCGCACGAGGTGGTCGACGCGGCCCGGGCCACGGCGGCGGAGCGGAGCGTCGGGATCGAGCGTCAGGGAGCGGACCACGCCGTCGCGCTGGCCTCGCCGGTGTCGGTCCGCCGTGCCGTCACGGCGCTCGTCGACAACGCGATCGACCACGCCCGCAGCAGCGTCGAGGTGCACGTGAGCACCCGGGACGCGCGCGTGGTGATCCAGGTCCGCGACGACGGACCCGGGATGCCGCCCGAGAGCGCCGAGGTGTTCCGTCGATTCGCGTCGCACCGCGACGACGACGCGGACGGCACGCGGCGGCACTACGGCATCGGGCTCGCGCTCGTCGCGGAGGTGGCGGCGCAGCACGGCGGCACCGTGACGGCGGCCGCGCGCGAGGACGGCCGGCCCGGGGCCGCCATCACGCTGGAGCTGCCTGCAGCGAGGTGAGCAGCTCGCCGTCGGCGTCCACGGCGAGCACCGCCGCCGCGCCGTGCTGCGAGGCCCACGCGATCCCGTCGGGACCGAGGGCCAGGACGCAGGTGGCCAGGACGTCGGCGGTGGTGAGGTCGGCGGCGACGACGGTCGCCGAGCGCAGCCCGGTCGCCACCTGCCCCGTGCGGCCGTCCCAGACGTGCTCACCGCGCTCGTAGGTGCCGGAGGTCGCCACGGCCCCGTCGCGCACCTCGAGCACCGTGAGGAACGACCGCGGGTCGGACGGGTCACGCACGCCGACGTTCCAGCCGCGACTCCCCTCGGGCTCGCCGCGGACCACGACGTCCCCGCCCGCGTTCAGGCAGAACGTCGTCAGCCCGGCCGCGGTGAGGGTGTCCGCCGCCCGCTGGGCCGCCCAGCCCTTGACCACCCCGTCCGTGTCGAGGGAGCCGTCCGGTCGTCGGACGGAGAAGGCGCCGCCGGAGAGCTCGCCGAAGCGCTCCGCGATGCCGAGGACCTCGCGCAGGTCGCTGCTGGCTCCCCCGCCGTCGTAGCGGCTCACCTCGCTGTCCGGCAGGTACCGGCTGAACCGTCGGTCGGCGTCGTGCATCCGGTCGAACGCGTCCCGGACAGCCGCCCTCTCGACCTGCTCATCCACCGCGTCCCGGACGTCCACCGACATCGGGATCCCCATCACCAGCTCCAGGTGGCGCACGGGTCAGCCCTGTTGGTCGATGGCGGACTGCACGGACTCGGCGTACGCCTCCGACGTGTAGGTGGCGCCCGAGACCGTGTCGATCTGCGCCGACTGCGCGTCGACGACCTCCTGCGCGAGGATCGGCGTCGCGCGCGCGTTGATCTGCACGCTCTCGTGGTGGCCCCCGGGGACCTGCAGCGCCTGCACGTCGGTGATCTGGCCCGCCGCGAACGTCACCGACACCTGCACGGGGCCGTACCGGGTCTGCACCGAGGAGCCGACGATCGTGACGGTGTCGCTGGTCGTCGACCCGGTGTCGGTGCTCGTCGCGGGGTCGGTGGTCGACCCGGACTGTCCGGTGCCTGCCGCCGCGGAGTCGTCGGTGTCGCCGGACTCCGCGTCGTCGGACGACGAGGTCGACGACGACGTCCCGTCGGTGCTCGACTCCGCGACGGTGGCCGGCGGCGCCAGGACAGCGAACTTGGTCAGGCCCGCCGCACCCATGGCGGCCAGCGACCCCACGTAGATCAGGGTGCCGCGCCAGCGTGGTGTGGTCATGAGTCGAGCTCCTCTCGGTGGATGGCGGACCGGGGCACGCCCAGGGCGCGCGCTGAGCGGGCGACGGCGTCGACCATCGCGGGTGGGCCGCACACGAACACGTCGCGCGACGCGATGTCGGGGACCAGCCACCCGAGGTGCTGCGGGTCGAGCGGGTCGTGACCCAGCTGGGCGCGCCGCCCGGGGACCGGCAGGTACGTGAGGCTCGGTGACGGCGTGAACTCGGCCGCGAGCGCCAGCCCGGCCGCGTCACGCGCCCGGTGCAGGACGACGAGCTGGCGGCCCTGTGCCAGCAGCTCCTCGGCGAGCGCGCGCACGGGCCCGATCCCGGCGCCACCGGCCACCAGGAGCACCCGGTCGGAGGTCGCCCGGTCCGCGGTGAAGTGCCCGAACGGCCCCTCGACCAGCACCTTCGTGCCCGGCCGGAGGTCCGCCACCGCGGTCGAGTGGTCCCCGAGCGCCCCGATGGTGAACCGGAGGTGCTCGTCGGTCGGCGCCAGGGAGAGCGAGTACGGGTGCGCGGTCGCGCGGTGCCCCGGGGTGAGGAAGCGGACCAGGAAGAACTGGCCGCCGCGTGCCTCCAGGCGCGACAGCCCGCGGCCGTGCACCCACACGCTGGCCAGCCCGTTCGCCTCGGGCACCACCGCGGAGACCCGCAGGCCGTACCGGCGGTGCGACAGCAGGGGCAGCACCACGCGCCAGGTCAGCAGCGCCGCGGCGGTGCCGGCGTAGAGCAGGACCCAGAGCCCGCGGGCGACCGGCGAGTCGACGAAGTGCGTGCCACCGGCCACCTGGTGGGCGAACGCGAGGAAGATCCCGACGTAGATCGTCAGGTGCACCGCGAACCAGACCTCGTAGGAGAGGTGCCGGCGGGCCAACCGGGCGCTGGACACCCCCACGGCGAGGAACAGGACCGTGCCGATCAGCGCGGGCCACAGGTACGGCTGCGTCGCCAGCACGGAAGGCACCTCGGACCACACGCTCAGACCGTCCAGCAGCGACCCGCCGAGGATCATCAGGGCCACGTGGGTGAGCACCAGCAGCACCACGGAGGTGCCGAGCGACCGGTGCCAGGCGACGAGCCGGTCGAACCCGATGCCCCGCTCGAACCACGGCACCCTGCCGATGAGCAGCAGCTGCGCACAGACCAGGTAGGAGGCGAGCAGGCCCGCCAGCTCGCCGAGCGACATGAGCGCGCCGCCGGGCGACGTGCCGGTGGCCGTGGGCGTGCCCGTCCACCAGAACAGCAGCACCGCGACGACGCCGAGCCAGAGCGTCGGCAGGACGCCGCTGCGGGTGCGGGTCGGTCGCGGCTGGGCGATCGGCGCCAGGGGCGGCGCCTCCCAGGTGGTCGTGGTCATGAGTCGAGTCTGGGCGGGGGTTCTCAGAGGATTCTCGGAGCTACCTGTCCGCACCCTGTGCGGTGGCCCGCGACGGAGGAGGGCTCCGCCGCGGGCCACCGACGGTCAGCGGGCGCCGGCCCCCGCGCTCACGATCGACTTCACCGACGAGGCGGTGTCGAGCGTGTACGAGTAGGTCACGGCCTTCACCGATCCCCCGGTCTGACCGGCCGAGGAGTTGACGAAGTGGTTGTTGCGGGCGACGAGCGTGCCCGCGGGCGACGAGCCCTCACCGAGGTGGTAGGTGTCGTCGGTGTTCTCGAAGTAGTTGCCCTCGACCAGCACGCCACCCTCCATGGTGGACGCCACGCCGTAGGAGCCGACGCTCGAGTAGAGGTTGTTGAACACGTGCACCGGGTTGCCGAACCGCACCCGCGGGTTGCGCTGGTTGGTGCCGTCGAACCAGTTGTGGTGGTAGGTCACCCGCAGCTTGCCGCGGTCCTGCGACCCGTTGTCGTCCGAGTGTCCGACCAGGGAGTTCTTGTCCTGGCCGTCGAAGTGGTTCCACGAGATCGTCACGTAGTCCGAGCCGCGCTTCGTGTCCACCGAGCCGTCGTAGCCCGTGAGGAACGTGTTGCGGTCGATCCAGATGTTGGTCGACGTCTCGATGTTGATGGCGTCGTCGTCCCAGTCGTCGAACGTCAGGTTCCGCACGATGACGTTCTTCGCGTTCTTGATGTTCAGGCCGCAGCCGACGATCTTGGCACCGCTGGCGCCGAGCACCGTCTTGTTGGAGGCCACGGTGAGCATGCCCGAGCAGGAGATGGTGCCCTGCACGCGGACGACGGGTGCCGATCCGGACAGGGCGCTGGACAGGGCCGACGAGCTGGTCACCGTGGTGGTGGCCCCGGATCCGCCGCCGGTCGTGCCGCCGTTCTGCGACGCCCAGCCCACGAGGCCGGTGGCCGGCGGGGTGGTGGGCGGCGTGGTCGGCGTCGTGCCGCTGCCGACCTTCACCAGCTCCCACTGCTGGTTGTACTGGTTCTTCTCGGTGAGCTGCGTGATCGTGGCGCCGTCGGCCGTGGACCGGTCGGTGACCGTGACCGCCTTGCCGCTGTTCTGGTTCACCAGCCGCACACGGCCGCCCTCGGAGTCGACCAGCTTGAACCTCTGGTTGGCCGCGTTGGCGTCGGTGTACTGCCGGATCTCACCGCCGTCCGCGGTGCTCCAGCCCCACACGTCGAGCACCTTGCCCGAGTGCCGGTTCTGCAGCCGGTACCAGCCGGAGCCCGAGTCGACGAACTTGAACTGCTGCCAGTTCCCGTCGTTGCGGGTCCACTGCTGGATCATGCCGCCGTCGGCGGTGGAGAAGTCGCGCACCTCGAGCGCCTTGGCGCTCTGGCGGTTGACCAGCACGTACCAGGCGCTGGTGTCGACCGTGGCGGCCTGGGCGGGCAGCGCGGCGAGCGTGACTCCGGCCAGTGCGAGGGTGATGCCTGCTGCTACCGCGGCGACGAACCGTCTGGTCTTCTTCTGGATCCTCATCGATCCCCCTGGGGATGCTCGAGTGGAGATGAGCCGACGACGTCCGGGAGGGCGTCGAGGACGGGGGCGGACCGGCCGATCCGCACCCCTGTGGTGAAGCGCTTTCCGCTCGTCGGCCAGGCTAGGCAGGGCAGCGGCGCCTGAACAGGGGAACCGGTTTCCCGAACCGATTCACCGTGCCGTTTCTCATTCGTTCAGAGCGGGCCGCTCAGTCCGTCCGGTACCGCTCGACGAACGCCTGCAGGATGCGCGGAGGCGCCCAGACGTCCGCGCTGCGCACCCGGGCGATCACCTCGTCGTACTCCCCCGGGCGGTAGTACCCGTAGTCGCGGTAGACGCCGATCCGGGTGGTGATGCCGTCCAGGTCGAGCTCGGGGTGGAACTGCGTGGCGTACAGGTTCTGCCGCACCCGGAACATCTGCACCGGGCACGTGGGCGACGACGCGAGCAGGACGGCGTCGGTCGGCAGCACCCGGCACGCCTCCTTGTGCCCGACGAACGCCTCGAACGACTCGGGCAGCTCGGTGAGCAGCGGGTCCGCGCGGCCCGCGTCGCTGAGGGTGACCGTCACCGCACCGATGGGCTCGGCGTACGTGCCGTCGATGATCGCCCCCTGGTGCACCCCCAGCGTGCCGACGCCGTAGCAGGCGCCGAGGAACGGGAGGTCACGGTCCACGATCTCGTCGAGGAGCGACGACATCTCCGCCTCGACGCGACGCTGCGCCGCCGACTTCTGCGCCTCGGGCTTGCTCGCGTCGTACGGGCTGCCCCCGACGAACACGCCGTCATACCGGTCCAGGTCGATCGGCAGGAACGGTGCCGCCTCCATCCGGACCTGCTCGAGCTCGTCGGCCCGCAGGCCGCCGAACCGCAGGAACGCCGCGCGCTCCCCGACGGACGCCACGTCCTCGGCACGGGAGCTGAGCAGCAGGAACCGGGTCATCCCACCCCCGCCACCCGGCTGGCGTCGTCGGGCCCGAGCATCCACCGGATCGACCGCGTCGCCACCGCTCCCGCGGTCCGGGCCGCGGCCAGCCCCACCGGGCCCGGGCGGTCCAGCCCGAGCAGGTCGAACGTCCACGCCGGCATCGACGCGACCGCGGCCCGGGCCAGCAGCGTGTACCCGGGCCGGAGCGAGCGCGGCACCGGCGGCTCGTGCAGGAGGAAGTCGGCCGCGTCGCGTGCCGCGGCGGACGGGCCCAGCGCGGGCCGGAACTCGTCGAGCGCCTTGGCCAGCTCGGCCACGGACTCCGGCACCCGCTCGGCGCCGAGCGCGACGGCCACGCGTGACGCCTGCAGCACGTACTCGTCGGCGCCGGCCGCGTCGAGCGGTCGCTGCCCGTAGACCCTGTGCGCCCGCAGGAAGCTGTCGACCTCGGCCACGTGCACCCACCGCAGCAGCGTCGGGTCACCCGCGAAGTACGCGAGCCCCTCGGGCGTGACCCCGCGGATCCGCTCGTGCACCCAGCGGACGCGGTCGATCGCCGCCGTGGCGTCGTCGATCGTGCCGAACGTCGTGACGGCCAGAAACGTGCTGGTCCGCGCGAGGCGGCCCCACGGGTCACCCCGGTAGCCGGAGTGCGCGGCGACGGCGGCCATGGCGGCCGGGTGCAGCGACTGCAGGAGCAGCGCGCGCATGCCGCCGACGAACATCGAGGCGTCGCCGTGCACCGTGCGGATCGCGGCGCCGGGCTCGAACCACCGCGGTCCCGGCGTGCCGTGGATCCGCTCGCGGCTGGCCAGTCCGTCGGGCCCCGCCACGCGCAGGAACAACGCTGTGCCCGCCCGGTCCCGCACGTCGGCGAGGCTGCGCACCATGGGCCCTTCCGGTCGGCGGATCCCCTGCACGATGATGCTAGGCGGCTCACCGGCGACGCGCCCGTCCCCCCGTCACGACAGGCGGATGGGCCGTCCGGGTGAGTGCCAGCCGGACCTCCCTCCCGAGGGTCCGGTCGGTCGCCACGATGGGCGCGTGAACCGCCGCCACCAGGTCGTCGCCCTCGTCGGTGCGCTCGTGCTGGTCGGCGCCGGCGCCACGGCCTGGGCGAACCGCCCGCCCGCGCCCCTGCCGCCCCTCGCGGTGGAGACCCTGGCCCCGCCGACGGGCATCGACCTCCCGGTCCACGTCGTGGCCGGCGGCGACGACGGGGCCGCCTTCTCGCTCGACTCCCCCACGTCCGGCACGGTGATGTCCGCGAACATCCTCACCCTCCAGCTCGCCGACCTGCCGGTGCTGTCGTCGCTCGGCGTGTTCTGGACGCCGCTGTCCGCGGACTTCCCCTCGCTCGAGGCGTACACCGAGGTGCAGCGGCGCCGTCCCGAGGAGGCGCAGGTCGGCGGTGACCTCGTGATCGAGCACAGCGCCCTGGGCGCTGCGGTGCGCAAGGACCTGGCGATGACGAGCGGGATGACGATCACCCAGTGGGCCGTCGAGCACGACGGGTACCTCTACCTCGTCGAGTGGATGCACCGCCCCGACGACGACACGTGGCGCCCGACCGTCGAGGCCATGATCGCGTCCTGGCGCTGGAGCTGAGCTCAGGCCCTCGCCCGCACCTGATCCACGCCCCGGTTGGCCAGCTGGTCGGCGCGCTCGTTGCCCGGGTCCCCCGCGTGCCCCTTGACCCACACCCAGCTGATCGTGTGCCGGGCGGTCTCGGCGTCCAGCGCCTGCCACAGCTCCTGGTTCTTCACGGGCTTCTTGTCCCCCGTGCGCCAGCCGTTGCGCTTCCAGCCGGCGATCCACTTGGTCACGCCGTTCATCACGTACATCGAGTCGACGTGCAGGACCACGTCGCACGGCTTGGTCAGCGCCCGCAGCCCCTCGATCACCGCGGTGAGCTCCATGCGGTTGTTCGTGGTCACCGGCTCGCCGCCGAACAGCTCGCGCTCGTGGTCGCCGTAGCGCATCCAGGCGCCCCACCCACCGACGCCCGGGTTGCCCTTGCAGGCCCCGTCGGTCCACATCTCCACCGTCGGCCGCTCGCTCACGGCCCACACCCTAGACGGCCGGGCGCATGGGACCATCGACGCACGATGAGCACCCCCACCCTGGCCGACCGCATCCCCGCCGACCCCACCGATCCCGACGCGCTGTACGAGGCCTTCACCGGCTGGGCCACCGACCAGGGGCTCGAGCTCTACCCGCACCAGGACGAGGCGCTGCTGGAGCTGGTCACCGGGGCGCACGTGATCCTGTCGACGCCGACGGGTTCGGGGAAGTCGCTCGTCGCGGTCGCCGCGCACTTCGTCGCCCTGGCCCAGGGTCGCCGGACGTACTACACCGCCCCGCTCAAGGCGCTGGTCAGCGAGAAGTTCTTCGCGCTCGTCGAGGCGTTCGGCTCGGCCAACGTCGGCATGATGACCGGCGACTCGGCGGTGAACCCGGGTGCACCGATCATCTGCTGCACCGCGGAGATCCTGGCCAACGTGGCGCTGCGCGACGGCGACGGCGCCGACGTCGGCCAGGTGGTCATGGACGAGTTCCACTTCTACGCCGACCCGCAGCGCGGCTGGGCCTGGCAGGTTCCGCTGCTGGAGCTCACCAAGGTCCAGTTCGTGCTCATGTCCGCGACGCTGGGCGACGTCGGCTTCTTCGCCGAGGACATCACGCGCCGCACGCACCAGCCGGTCGCCGTCATCGCCAACGCGGAGCGTCCCGTGCCGCTGACGTTCAGCTACGCGATCGAGCCGCTGCACGAGCTGCTCGACGAGCTGGTGAAGACCCGTCGCGCACCCGTCTACGTCGTCCACTTCACGCAGAAGGAGGCCGTCGAGCGGGCGCAGTCGCTCATGTCGACGCCCCTGGCCAGCCGGGAGCAGCGGGACCGGATCGCCGACGAGATCGCGGGGTTCCGCTTCGGCCCGGGGTTCGGCCGCACCCTCAACCGGCTGCTGCGGCACGGGGTCGGCGTGCACCACGCGGGGATGCTGCCCAAGTACCGCCGGGTGGTCGAGCGCCTCACGCAGCGCGGCCTGCTGCCGGTGGTCTGCGGCACGGACACGCTCGGCGTGGGCATCAACGTCCCCATCCGCACGGTCCTGCTGACCAGCCTGGTCAAGTACGACGGCGTCCGCATGCGGCACCTGTCCGCGCGCGAGTTCCACCAGATCTCCGGGCGGGCAGGGCGGGCCGGCTTCGACACCGTGGGCGAGGTGATCATCCTGGCGCCGGAGCACGTGATCGAGAACCGCAAGCTGCTGGAGAAGGCAGGCGACGACCCCCGCAAGCTCAGGAAGATCGTCCGCAAGAAGGCCCCCGAGGGGCAGGTCAACTGGACGGACAGCACGTTCGAACGCCTCCGCGACGCACCGCCCGAGCCGCTGACCAGCAGCTTCGCGGTGTCGCATGCCATGGTGCTGCACGTGCTCGCCCGCGAGGGCGACCCGGTCGCGGCCATGACCAAGCTCCTCACCGACAACCACGAGCCCGAGGGCGCCCGAGGCCGGCACGTCCGCCAGGCGATCGCGGTGTACCGCTCGCTGCGCACCGCCGGCGTGATCGAACGCCCCTGGGTGGAGGACCCGGCCGCTCCGCACGGTCGTCGTCGCGCGGTCCAGCTGACCGCGGAGCTGGCCCCGAACTTCGCGCTCAACCAGGCGCTGTCCCCCTTCGCCTACGCGGCCCTGGACCTGCTGGACCGCGACGACCCGGCGTACGCGCACGACGTGGTCTCCGTCATCGAGGCCACCCTCGACGACCCGCGCCAGGTGCTCTCCGCGCAGGAGAACCGCGCCCGCGGCGAGGCCGTCGCGCAGATGAAGGCCGACGGCCTCGAGTACGACCAGCGCATGGCCCTGCTCGAGGACATCGGCTACCCCAGGCCGCTCGCCGAGCTGCTCGAGGCCATGTTCGTCACGTACCGGCAGACCAACCCCTGGGTCGCCGACCTCGCCCTGTCCCCCAAGTCCGTGGTGCGCGACATGCACGAGCGCGCGATGGGCTTCGCCGAGTACGTCGCCTACTACCAGCTGGACCGCACCGAGGGCGTGCTGCTGCGCTACCTCGCCGACGCCTACCGCGCGCTGCGCCAGACGGTGCCCGAGGAGGCCCGCACCGAGGAGCTGTGGGAGATCATCGAGTGGCTCGGTGATCTCGTCCGGCGCACGGACTCCAGCCTCCTCGACGAGTGGGAGCGCCTGAGCAACCCGCTCGACGAGCGCGGCGCCGACGCCCCCGGCGGCATCGACGAGGACGTGCCCGAGCCGATCACGGCCAACCCCCGGGTGTTCCGGGCGCTGGTCCGCGGCGCACTGTTCCGCCGCGTCGAGCTGGCCGCGCGGGAGTTCTACGGCGGGCTCGCGCAGCTGGGCGACGTCGACCCGGACGACGTGCCGTGGGACGCCGACCGCTGGCGGACCGCGCTGGACCCGTACTACGACGACCACGACGAGATCCTCACCGGTGCGCCCGCCCGCGGCCCGGGGCTGTTCCAGGTCACCCCCGGCCGGGGCACCTGGCAGGTGCGCCAGCTGCTCGACGACCCGGAGGGCGACCACGACTGGCGCATCGACGCGGTCGTGGACCTGGCCGGCTCCGACGAGACCAGCGAGGTGCAGCTGCGGATCGTCGCCGTCGGACCTCTGGGCGACCTCAGCGCCTGAGGCCTAGCGTGTCCGTCATGGCCACGTGGGACGACGTGCGGGACGCCGTGGCAGCGCTGCCCGAGACCTCCGAGGGCCCGGGGCGCAGCTGGCGCGTCGGGACGAAGCCGCTCGTCTGGGACCGGCCGCTGCGCGCCGTCGACCACGAGGCGCTCGGCCCGTCGGCACCCGCAGGACCGATCCTCGGCGCCCGCGTCCCCGACCTGGAGGCCAAGGAGGAGCTGCTGGTCCGCGCCCCCGACGTCTACTTCGTGACCCCGCACTTCGACGGCTACCCGGCGGTGCTCGCACGGCTCGACGTCATGGACACCGACGAGCTGCAGGACCTCGTCGTCGAGGCGTGGCTGACGCAGGCGCCCAAGCGCGTGGCCAAGGCGTGGCTGGAGAGCCATCCGGACGGTCCCGACTGAGACCGCCGCCCCGGGTTACCGTTCGCGCATGAGCACCCAGCCCACCGAGCCCCCGGCACGCACCACGAGGTCGCCGCGGTTCGTGTTCCTCATCTGCCTGGTCGCCGCGCTGGTGTCCGCCATCTGGGTGCTCGGGATCCTCACGATCGTCGCGGCGGTGGTGCTCGTGGTCACCGCGATGGTGCTGCAGGCACGCGGCAAGAACCCCGCGCTCTGGTTCGCGGCGAGCACGGGCGTCGCGGCCGGCACCCTGGTCTACCTGCTGATCGTGCTCATCACCGGCCAGTAGTCACTGGCCGTAGGCCGCCATGATCCGGTCGGCCGGGACGATCTGCTTGCCCAGCGGGAACAGCGAGATCGGCACCATCTTCCAGTTGGCCAGCGCCAGCGGGATGCCCACGATCGTGATCGCCTCGGCGATGCCCGTGACGATGTGCATGAGCGCCAGCCACCAGCCGGCGACGATCACCCAGATGACGTTCCCGATCACGGACCACGCGCCGGCGGTCGGCTTGTCGACGACGGTGCGCCCGAACGGCCACAGCGCGTAGCTGGCCATCCGGAACGACGCGATGCCGAAGGGGATCGTGACGATGAGGATGCAGCAGATGATCCCGGCGAGCACGTAGCCCAGCGCCAGCCAGAAGCCCGCGAGCACGAGCCAGATGATGTTGAGCAGGGTCTTCACGCGCCCAGCCTGCACCCTGCGCGGTCGCGGACGATATCCGGGATGACCCTGATCCGCCCCTATCGTGGCTGCGTGGCGAAGAAGGAACATGCCTCGACCGGTACGCCGGCTCTCGTGGCACTGACGGCGGCGGACGTCCCGCACACGGCGCACGCGTACGCGCATGATCCTGCGAGCACCCTCGGGTACGGGCTGGAGGCGGCCGCCGCCCTGGGCGTCCCTCCGGAGCAGGTGTTCAAGACGCTGATGACGGTGGTGGACGGCACGCTCACGGTCGCGGTGGTCCCCGTCACCGGGCAGCTGGACCTCAAGGCGCTCGCGCACGCCGTCGGGGGCAAGAAGGCGACGATGGCGCCGAAGCCCGACGCGGAGCGTGCCACGGGGTACGTCGTCGGCGGGATCTCGCCGTTGGGGCAGCGCACCGCGCACCCGACCGTGATCGACGAGACGGCGTGGCTGTTCGACACGGTCCTGGTCTCCGGCGGTCGCCGCGGGCTCGACGTGGAGCTGGCGCCAGAGGACCTCGTCCGGCTCACGTCGGCCACCGTGGCCGACATCGCCCGGTCCGACGCGTGATCGCCGAGCGCCTGGCACGGGTCCGCGAGCGCGTCGCCGTGGCGGCCCGGGCGGCGGACCGCGACCCCGCCGAGGTCCGCCTCCTCCTGGCGACCAAGACGCAGCCGGTCGAGCTCGTGCTCGACGCGCTGGCCGCGGACGCCCGGGCGCGCGCCGACGACCCCACGCTGAGTGCCGTGCTGATCGGCGAGAACCGGGTGCAGGAGCTCGTCGCCAAGGGCCCGTCGCTCGCCGGACTGACCGCACTCCACCTGATCGGGCCCCTGCAGTCCAACAAGGTGAACGCCGCGCTGCGCTGGGCGTCGTGCATCGAGTCGCTGGAGTCGCTGGACCTGGCAGAGCGGCTCTCCGCGCGCGCCTCGGGCCCGCTGGACGTCTACGTGCAGGTCAACGTGTCGGGCGAGGACACCAAGCACGGCGTCGTGCCCGACGAGGCGGTCGCGCTCGCCGGGGCCGTCGCTGCCCTGCCGAACCTGCGCGTGGCGGGGCTCATGACGGTCGGTGCGCGGTCGGAGGACCCCACGGTGGTGCGCTCCGGGTACGCGCTGCTGCGCGACCTGCGCGACGAGATCGTGGCGTCGGGGACTCAGACCGCCACGGAGCTGTCGATGGGCATGAGCGGGGACCTCGAGCTGGCGATCGCCGAGGGAGCCACCCTGGTGCGCGTCGGCAGCGCGGTCTTCGGTGCCCGCGCCACATGACCACCGCGCAGGAGCACCACCTCGGCGGTGCGGGCAGACGCGCCCGGCACCCGGCGGCGGACGGCCGACAGCTCGCGCGCGTGCAGCACGCCCAGTCGGCGCAGCTGGCGGTCCAGGTCCGTGTCCATGGATCTCCCCTTCGTCGTCCAGCAGGAGCGCGCGCCGGGGCTCCTGATACACGCCCGCACGCGAGGATGGGCGCATGAGCGACGAGCGACGGTTCCCCCGGTGGGTCTACGGCACCGGCACCGACCCCGACGCGCGGTTCTCGCTGGCCAACGAGCGCACGTTCCTGGCCTGGATCCGCACCTCGCTGGCCCTGCTGGCGGGCGGTGTGGCGCTGGAGGCCCTCGACCTGCCCGTGCAGCCCGACCTCCGCTTCGCCGCCGCGATCGTGCTCGTCGCGATCGGCGTCCTCGCTCCCGTGCTCGCCTGGATCGGCTGGGCCCGCGCCGAGCGCGCCGTCCGGACCAGCTCCGCGCTGCCCGCACCGTCCGCGTTCGGCCTGCTGGTGGTCGGCGTGTGCGTCGCGGGTGGTCTCGTGCTCGTCGGGCTGCTGGTCGCATGAGCACGCCGGGCGCCGCCCCGACCCTCGCTGCCGAGCGCACGCACCTGGCCTGGCGGCGCACCGCGATCGGCCTCACCGGTGGCGGCGTCGCTGCCGCGCACCTGCTCCAGGAGTACCTCGGCGCCGCCGCGTGGAGCCTGGCGGCCACGGCCCTGGTCGTCGCCCTCGCCCTCACGGCCGTCTCGCACCGTCGTCACGTCGCCGACGGCGCACTCCCGCCGGGCGGACGGCTGGTGGCCGCCAGCGCGCTCGGGGTCGTGGTCATCGGGATCGCCGCGGTGGCCTTCGTCGTGCTCCGGGGGCGCTGACTCAGGGCACCCGGGCGGTCCAGGAGGGGTCGGTGAACTTGGTCCGCATGAGCTCGGTCGCCCGCTCCAGCTCCTCGGGCCGGAGCGCCCCGTCGACCGTCGGGTAGCGGCTGCGGAAGTACGCGGCGAACGCGGAGATCACTTCTTCGCGCGGCAGCTGCGTCTGCGAGCGCACGGGGTCCACCCGCTTGTTCGCGCTCGTCGTGCCCTTGTCCGACAGCTTCTCGCGGCCGATCCGGAGCACCTCGAGCATCTTGGCGGCGTCGATGTCGTAGGACATCGTCACGTGGTGCAGCACCGCCCCGCCGACCATGCGCTTCTGCGCCGAGCCCGCCAGCTTGCCGGCCGGGGACGCGATGTCGTTGAGCCCGCTGGTGAACGCCTGCACCCCGACGTCCGCGAGCGCGCCGAGCACCCACTGGTTGAGGAACGCGTAGGAGTCCTCGAAGGTCATCCCGTCCACCAACGACGCCGGCACCACCAGCGAGAACGTGATGCAGTTGCCGGCCTCCATGAACATCGCGCCGCCGCCGGAGATCCGGCGCACCACCGTGATCCCGTACCGCTCGGCGGCCTCGAGGTCCACCTCGTTGCGCAGCGACTGGAACGAGCCGATGATCACCGCCGGCTCCACCCACTCCCAGAACCGCAGGGTGGGCCCGCGGCGGCCGGCGCCGAGCTCCTCGGTGAGCACCTGGTCGAGCGCGGCGTGCAGGGCGGGGGGCAGCGGACCGGGGTAGATCAGCTCGAACGTGTGGTCCGCCCAGGCGGTGGAGAACCCGAGCGCGCGCCGGACCGCCACGGCGACCGCGTGGGCGTCGAAGCCGACCATCGTCACCGGTTCGTCCTCGTGGGCCAGGGCCGTGGTCACCGCGTCCGTCAACCGGCTCACGGGCGAGTCCCGCGGCAGCCCCTCCAGCGACGACGACACCACGGCGAGCGCCTCGTCGGGCTCGAGGAAGAAGTCCCCGCTCACGCTGACGCCGCTCAGCAGCCCGTCCACCACGTCGAGGTCGACCGCGACGAGCTTGCCGCCGGGCACCTTGTACTCACCATGCACGGGCCCAGCGTAGGTCGACCGCTCAGCCGAGCGCCCGGACCGCCTCCTGCGCCCGCTCCTGCACCATCGCAGACAGGTCCGCCGGGTCGCCCAGGGTGGCCAGTGCCGCGTCGCGGTCGCCGGTGGTGAGTGCCTCCGCCGTCCACGTCACGATCGTGTTCCCGACGAGCAGGTGACCGCGGTACCCGGGGACGTCCGAGCCCTCCGCCGAGTGCGTCACCTCCTGCACGATCGACGGGAACACGCCCTGCCCCTCGATCGCCGGCTCGGCGGTCCACGTGGCGCCGTCGATGTCGGGGTTCACCTGGCTGTACTCCGGGCACGCGTCCACAGTGGTGACCAGGGCGCGGAACGCCTCGCGGGCCGCCGCGGGGTCGGCCAGCAGGACCACCTCCTGCTGGAACGAGAGGGCGTCGTTGCCCCACAGGAGGGTGTCGTACCACGGGGGCGGCATCGCGACGACGGTGGCCGCGACGAGGCACTCCGGCGGATCGATCGTCGACCCGATCGGCAGACCCCACGACAGCTGGCCCGACGGGATCTGCAGCCGCACCTCGGGGTCGGCCGCGGGGATCTCGGCGAGCAGGTCGTCGGTGGTGACGAACAGGGCGGGAGCCGTCGTCGCGTCGAAGACGGCGTCGGCGCCCGGGACGGTGACCGAGGGCGACGCGGAGCTGGGGGCCGACGACGGCTCCGGGGTGGGGCTGGTGACGGTCGGAGTCACCGACGGCTCGGTCTCCACCGGGGCCCACGGCTGGGCCACGAGCGCCGTCACGAGCCCGACCGCGAGCAGCGCGACGAGCAGCCACCACCAGCCGATCCGCGATCGGCCCGGTGTCGGTCCCGGGTCGAGCGGCGGCACGCTGCCGGACACGACCGCTCCCTCCGCATGTCGGCGGCCGCACTGCAGCGGCCGGTCCCCCGAGGCTAGGCCGCTCCGGTCGAACGCGCAGGGATGAAGTTCAGCGGGGGGTGACTCCGCGGTGACGCAGGCCCCAGATGGCCGAGTCCGTGAGCGCCTCCCACGACGCCTCGAGCAGGTTCGGGCCCACACCGACGGTGCTCCACGACCGCTGGCCGTCGGTCATCTCGATGAGCACCCGCGTGACCGCGTCGGTGCCGTGCATCGAGTCGAGGATGCGCACCTTGAAGTCGATGAGCTCGAACGCCTCGAGCTCCGGGTAGACCGTGACCAGCGCCTGCCGCAGCGCGTGGTCGAGCGCGTTCACCGGCCCGTTGCCCTCGCCCGTGCTGACGATCCGCTCGCCGCCGGCGTGCAGCTTGACGGTCGCCTCGGCGGTGGCCGGCGTGCCCCGCCCGCCGGAGCGCTCGACGATGGTCCGCCACGACTCGACGCGGAAGTACTGGGGTCGCTGGCCGTCGATCTCCTCGAGCAGCAGCAGCTCGAACGACGCGTCGGCCGCCTCGTAGGTGTAGCCGTTGGCCTCGGCGTCCTTGACCCGGTCGGTGACCCGGCCGAGCAGCTCCGGACGTCCCGCGAGGTCGAACCCGAGCTCGCGGCCCTTGAGCTCGATCGAGGCGCGGCCGGCCATGTCCGAGATGAGCATCCTCATGTCGTTGCCCACGTTGGCCGGGTCGGTGTGCTGGTACAGGTCGGGGTCCACGCGGATGGCCGACGCGTGCAGGCCGGCCTTGTGCGCGAACGCGCTGGCGCCCACGTACGGCGACCGCGCGAACGGCGAGATGTTGGTGATCTCGCTGATCGCGTGCGCGATCCGGGTGAGCTCGGTCAGGCCGCCCGGAAGCCCCTCGGAGACCTTGAGCACCGGCAGGCCGTACTTCAGCTGCAGGTTGGCGACGACGGACAGCAGGTCGGCGTTCCCGGTGCGCTCCCCGTACCCGTTGACGGTGCCCTGGACGTGGGTGCACCCGGCCTCGACCGCGGCGAGCGTGTTGGCGATGGCGCACCCCGAGTCGTTGTGCGCGTGGATGCCCAGCACGGCGTCGGGGCCGACCGCGTCGCGGATCTCGTGCACGATGTCGGAGACCCACGCGGGCACCATGCCGCCGTTGGTGTCGCACAGGGCGACCACCTCGGCGCCCGCCTCGAAGCCCGCCAGCACGGCCGCCCGGGAGTACGCCGGGTCGAACCGGTAGCCGTCGAAGAAGTGCTCCGCGTCCACGACCACGCGGCGCCCCTCGCGCACCAGGAACGCGACCGTGTCCGCGATCATCGCGATGTTCTCGTCCCCGGTGGTGCGCAGCGCCCGCTCCGCGTGCCGCAGGTCGTGCTTGGCGACGAGGGCGACGACCGGCGCCTCGGAGTCGACGAGCGCGCGCACCTGCGGGTCGTCCACCGCGCGCGTCCCCGCCTTGCGGGTGCTGCCGAACGCCGCCAGCTCGGCGTTGCGGAAGTCCAGCTCCTTGGCGGCCCGCTTGAAGAACTCGGTGTCCTTGGGCACTGCGCCCGGCCAGCCGCCCTCGATGAAGCCCACCCCGAGCTCGTCGAGCAGCGGCGCGATGGCCAGCTTGTCGGCGACGGAGAGGTTCATCCCCTCCTGCTGCGCGCCGTCGCGCAGGGTCGTGTCGTAGACCTGGAACGGGGTGCTGGCGGGGACGGACACGATGGGCTCTCTTCGGTGCTGGGACGGGCGACGTCGGTGCTGCTGAGAACGATCCGCCGGCGGGGGTGTGCCGGTGCAGTCGACGGTAGTCGGGGCGGGGGTGGTGCTCCGACCAACAAAAAGACCCCCCGGGGTACGGGAGGTCTGCGCGTCAGCTGGTGGGCCGACGCGCTACTCGATAATGAGGGAGGAGCGGGTCACCCGTGCATGGTGGCACACGTCACCATCCGTGGTCACGCGTTCCACGCCTTGGACAGGTGCGCCGCAACGGATGTCCGATCCCCCCGTGTCCGAGCTGTCCGATTCGCTACCGTGGACACGGACCGTCATCGGCGGTACGCAAGGTGGGTCGACCTACCAGGAGGCACCATGTCCATCCCGACTCCCCCTCCGGATCGTCAGTCCGCCTTCCCGCACTCCACGCCGGCCCCGTCGCCCCCCCCGCCCCCAGCCCCTGCACCGGAGCCCACCGCGGTCTTCCCGGCCGCGCTGCAACCCGCCCAGGTCCCGCCCGCAGCCGCACCCAGCCCCGCGCGCCCGGCGCGCCCTGCGGACCCGTCGGTGGACGCCGGGCGGTTCTGGGCCGGGGTCGTCGCGACGGCGCTCGTCGCGGCGCTCGTCGGCCTGGTCGGCGTCGTCATCGTCGACCAGATCCTCTCGATCGAGCTCGCCGTGCAGGACCTCTTCGGCACGAACTCGACCGGAGCCGCCTACGTGGTCGGTGCCGCGGTCCTCGCGGTCCTCGCCGGCGGGCTGCTCCACCTGCTCGTGCTCACCACCCCGAAGCCCAAGGCGTTCTTCGGCTGGATCATGTTCCTCGGCACGCTCACCGCCGCGCTCCTGCCGCTGACCTGGACCGACCAGCTCGAGTCGTCGATCTCCGCGGGCATCGTGAACGCGCTCATCGGCATCGCGATCTGGTCGCTGCTGCTCGGCGTGCTGAGCCGCACGCTGCGCGCCGGGGCGCCGATCGACTGAGGCGGCTCAGTCCACCAGCCGCGCCTGGAGCAGCTTCGCCAGCGGCCACGCCGCCTCGGCGGTCGTGCCGACGACGGTCACCGTGAGCCCCTCGGCGGGGTCGTGCTGGCTCAGGAACGACGCGCCCGCGTCGTAGCCCTCGAGCTGGGGGACGTCACGGGTCGGGTGCACCCAGAACCCGAGCCCGTACCGCCGGTCGTCGTACGGCGCCGTGCTGCGCGGCCGCACCATCTGGGCCACGGTCTCCGGGCGCACGATCGCGCCGGCGAACAGGGCGGTCCAGAACCGGTGCACGTCCGCGCCGGTGGTGTAGATCCCGCCGTCGCCGGTCCCGAGCACGGGCAGGTGGAACACGTTGGTCCGCCACTCACCGTCCATCTCGACGTAGCCGAGGGCCGCCCTGCCGGGCAGCGCGTCCGACCGCAGGAAGTCGGTGTCCTCCAGGCCGGCGGGCGCGCAGACCCGCTGGCGCACGAGGTCGTGGAACGGCACCCCGGACGCGCGCTCCGCCAGCAGGGCGAGCACGACGTAGCCGCCGTTGCAGTAGAAGAACTTCTGCCCCGCGGGGAACGCGGTCGGGAACCCGTCCAGGACCGCCAGGAACTGCTCCGTGGTGGCCAGGTGCTGCACGGGGACCGTCATCGCGTACGCGCTGATCGGGACGTCGTCGTCCTCGTCGAGGTAGTCGCCGATGCCCGAGGTGTGTGCGAGCAGGTGCTCGACGGTGACGTCGTCGGCGATGAGCGGGAGGTCGGTGCCCAGCAGCGAGCGCGCGGTCGTCCCCAGCGAGAGCGTGCCGTCCTCGACCAGGCTCATCACCGCGAGCGCGGTCATCCCCTTCGACCCGCTCGCGATCGCCACCTGCGAGTCGGGCGTCAGGGGGATGCCGTGCCGCCGGTCCGCGAGGCCGTACGCGGCCGAGAGCTCCGTGTTCCCGGCGCGGTCCACCCGCACCACTCCCGCGAAGTCGCTCTCGGCCGCGAGGCGGTCGACGTCCGCTGCCAGTGTCATCAGACGAGGCGGTGCAACCAGCCGTGCCGGTCGGTGGCGCGGCCGTACTGGATGTCGGTGAGCTCTGCGCGGATGCGCGTGGTGACCGGACCGGCCTCGCCGTCGCCGACCGTGAGGTCGAAGTCGTCGCTGGCCATGCGGCCGATCGGGGTCATCACCGCGGCGGTGCCGCACGCGAAGACCTCGCGCACGGAGCCGTCCGCCAGGCCCTCGCGCAGCTCGGTGAGCGGGATCTGGCGCTCGGAGACCTCGTGGCCCGCGTCGGTGAGCAGCCGCAGGATCGACGAGCGCGTGACGCCCTCGAGGATCGAGCCGGAGATCGGGGGTGTCGCCACGCTGCCGTCGGCGTGCACGACGAACACGTTCATGCCGCCGAGCTCCTCGAGCTGGGTGTTGGTCGACGCGTCGAGGAAGCACACCTGCTCGAAGCCCTTGGCGTAGGCCTCCTGCTGCGGGAGCAGGCTCGCGGCGTAGTTGCCGCCGCACTTGGCGTCACCGGTCCCGCCCGCCCCGGCGCGGTGGTACTTCTGGTCCACCCAGATGGCCACCGGCCGCACCCCGCCGGCGAAGTAGGGGCCGACGGGTGACGCGATGACGAGGAACTCCGCCTCGAGCGACGGCCGCACACCGAGGAACGTCTCCGAGGCGTACATGAACGGGCGCAGGTACAGGCTCGTCTCTTCGCCGGACGGCACCCAGACCACGTCGGTGGCCACGAGCGCCTCGATGGCGCCGAGGAAGTCCGCCTCGGACAGCTCGGGCAGCGC
Organism: Cellulomonas sp. Root137; assembly: GCF_001426725.1. NCBI lineage: Bacteria > Bacillati > Actinomycetota > Actinomycetes > Micrococcales > Cellulomonadaceae > Cellulomonas > Cellulomonas sp. Root137. Next base: position 117,479 of record NZ_LMFG01000005.1, read on the forward strand.
GAGGCGTCGGGCCGAGCGCGCGAACCGGGCCGCGTTGTCGCGCGGCCGGAACGTCCACACCGACCCGTCGGCGTGCCGGTACGCCTTCATGCCCTCGAAGATCTCCTGCCCGTAGTGCAGGACGGCCGTGGCCGGGTCCAGCAGCAGGGGGCCGTACTTCTCGACCCGTCGACGGCTCCAGCCGTCCTCGTTCGAGTACGAGATGCGGGCCATGTGGTCCGTGAAGACGGTGCCGAACTTCGGCGACGCCAGCGCTGCCTCGCGCTGCTCGTCGGCGACGGGGGTGTCGGTCCGCGTGACGCTGAAGAGGTCGGCGGACGTGGGGTGGGTCGTGGTGCTCATGTGCGGGGGCCTTTCACCAGAGTCAGGTTTGACGGTACCGGTGAGGACGGCCGGGTGACAGACGGAGGCGTGGTGCCTGCGTACGGACTAGCCGGCGATGCGCGCGGCGAGGTCCTTGCCCACCTCGGCCGTCGACCGTACTCGGTCCGTCGCGCGGTCGGCGATGTCGTCGGCGACCGCCTTCTCGACGCGCGCAGCGGCCTCCGGCAGACCGAGGTGCTCGAGGAGCAGCGCGACCGACAGCACCGTCGCCGTGGGGTCCGCCTTGCCCTGGCCCGCGATGTCGGGGGCCGAGCCGTGCACGGGCTCGAACATGCTCGGAGCCGTGCGGTCCGGGTTGATGTTGGCCGACGCCGCGAGCCCGATGCCGCCGGTGATGGCCGCAGCCAGGTCCGTGAGGATGTCGCCGAACAGGTTGTCGGTGACGATCACGTCGAACCGCGCCGGGTTGGTGACCAGGAAGATGGTCGCCGCGTCCACGTGCAGGTAGTCGACCGTCACGTCGGGGAACTCGGCGTTCACGGCCTCGACCGTGCGGCGCCACAGGTGGCCGGCGTGCACGAGCACGTTGTGCTTGTGCACCAGCGTGAGCTTCTTGCGCGGACGGGCCGCGGCACGGGAGAACGCGTCGCGGACCACGCGCTCGACGCCGAACGCGGTGTTCACGCTCACCTCGTTGGCCACCTCGTGCGGGGTGCCCACGCGGATGGCGCCGCCGTTGCCGACGTACGGGCCCTCGGTGCCCTCGCGGACCACCACGAAGTCGATCTCGCCCGGGTGGGCCAGCGGCGAGGCCACGCCCGGGTACAGGCGGCTCGGGCGCAGGTTGACGTAGTGGTCCAGCGCGAAGCGCAGCTTGAGCAGCAGCCCGCGCTCGAGCACGCCCGACGGCACGCTCGGGTCACCGATGGCGCCCAGCAGGATCGCGTCGTGCGCACGGATCGCCTCGAGGTCCGCGTCCGTGAGGGTCTCGCCGGTCGCGTGGTAGCGGCGGGCGCCCAGGTCGAAGTCCGTCGTCGAGACGGTGACCCCGCTGCCGTGCAGCGCCGTGTCCAGCGCGAGCAGACCCTGCTCGACGACCTCCGTGCCGATGCCGTCACCAGCGACGACGGCGAGGCGGATGTCCCGGGCAGCAGCGGTGTCGACCATGGATCGAGCGTAGACCCCGTCCCACCGCTCGGGACGAGTGTCTCATCTGACGGAACGCGCCGCTCAGTCGACCGCGGGCGTCGGACCGGTCGTCGGGTAGATCAGCTCGAACCGCTCCAGCATCACGTCCAGCGACGGCGAGAAGGCCTCGCCGAGCACCCGCCGCCACGACTCCTCGTGGTGCACGCGCCACTGCTCCAGCGATCCGTCGTCCTCGGCCTCCGCCGCGGCGTGCTCGGCCCCGACCTGGTCGAACGGGACGACCTCGACCTCCGTCGTGCGCAGCAGCGCCCGCGGGGTGCCCTCGCCGTCGACGACGATCGACAGGTCACCGACGCGCGGGAGCTCCAGGCCGACCTGCTCCAGCTCGGCGACCGCGAGCGCGGTGGCCGTCTTGCGTCCGTCGAGCACGCGGGCCAGCAGGTCCTCGGCCTCGGCGTCGTCGCCGTACGACCACGACGGCGGCGGCACGACGTCCTCGGGCGTCCCGCCGACGATGGCGTCCAGCTTGCCGAACCCGACGTGCCCCCGGGCCGCCTGCCAGAACGCCGCGATCCGCTCGTCCTCGACAGCGCCCTCGACACCCTCGGGCGGCTCCACCTGCTGGTCGGTCATCGTCTTCCCTCCGTCGGTCGTCCGCCCATCCTTGCGTACCCGCAGGTGACCGGCACGACCACGCAGAACGGCACCCCGGCCGGAGCCGGGGTGCCGCTCCATGGAGCAGGGATCAGCGCGCTGCGGAACCCTCGACGTAGTCGGACTCCGCCGGCTTGACCCAGGCGAAGAGCTTGCGCAGCTCGCGGCCCACGGGCTCGATCGGGTGGTTCTGGCCCTTCTCGCGCAGCTCCTTGAACTCCGGCGCCCCGGCGTCCTGGTCGTTGATGAACCGCTCGGCGAAGGCGCCGTTCTGGATGTCGGCCAGCACGGCCTTCATGTTCTCCTTCACGTCCGGCGTGATGACGCGCGGACCGGAGACGTAGTCGCCGTACTCGGCCGTGTCGGAGACCGACCAGCGCTGCTTGGTGATGCCGCCCTCGAAGATCAGGTCGACGATCAGCTTGAGCTCGTGCAGGACCTCGAAGTACGCGACCTCGGGCTGGTAGCCGGCCTCGGTCAGGGTCTCGAAGCCGTACTGGATGAGCTGCGACACGCCACCGCACAGGACGGCCTGCTCACCGAACAGGTCGGTCTCGGTCTCCTCGGTGAAGCTCGTCTTGATGCCGGCGGCGCGCAGGCCACCGATCGCCTTGGCGTAGGAGAGCGCGAGGTCCCAGGCGGAGCCGGACGCGTCCTGCTCGACCGCGACGATGACCGGCACGCCGCGCCCGTCGACGTACTCGCGACGGACCAGGTGACCCGGGCCCTTGGGGGCGACCATGAGCACGTCGTGCTGCGCGGCCGGCTTGATGTAGCCGAAGCGGATGTTGAAGCCGTGGCCGAAGACGAGCGCGGCGCCGTCCTTGAGGTTGGGCTCGATCTCGTCGCGGTACACGATCCGCTGCACCTGGTCGGGCGCCAGGATGACGACGACGTCGGCCTCGCGGACCGCGTCGGCCACCGAGGCGACCGTGAGGCCCTGGTTCTCGGCCTTGGCACGGGACGCCGAGCCCTCGCGCAGGCCGACGGTCACGTCGACGCCGGAGTCGCGCAGGTTGAGGCTGTGCGCGTGCCCCTGGCTGCCGTAGCCGATGACGGCGACCTTCTTGGACTGGATGATCGACAGGTCGGCGTCGTCGTCGTAGAACAGCTCGGCCACGATGGGTCTCCTCAGGTTGGTGCAGGTGGGTTCTGCGATGAAACGGATGGTCAGGCGGAGCGGTTGACGCGCTCCAGGGCGCGGTCGGTGATCGAGCGCGACCCGCGGCCGATGGCCACGGTGCCGGACTGCACGATCTCCCGGATGCCGAACGGCTCCAGGGCGGCGAGCAGGGCGTCGAGCTTGCCCGGTCCGCCCGTCGCCTCGATGACGACGGTGTCCGGGACGACGTCGACGACGTGCGCCCGGAACAGGTGGACGACCTCGAGGACCCCGGTGCGCTGCGTGGCGTCGGCCTTGACCTTCACCAGCAGCAGCTCGCGCTGGACGGACGCGGAGTCCTCCAGCTCGACGATCTTGATGACGTTGATCAGCTTGTTCAGCTGCTTGGTCACCTGCTCGAGCGGCAGGGCGTCGACGTCGACGACGACCGTGATGCGCGAGATCTCGTCGTGCTCGGTGGGACCGACCGCGAGGGAGTGGATGTTGAACGACCGTCGCGCGAACAGGCCGGCGACGCGCGTGAGCACGCCGGGCTTGTTCTCCACGAGGACCGACAGGGTGTGACGGGACATGGCTCAGTCCTCCCGGTCCCACGCCGGGGAGATGCCCCGCGCGTACTGGATGTCGTCGTTGGAGACGCCGGCGGCGACCATCGGCCACACCATCGCGTCGCGCGACACGGTGAAGTCGATGACGACCGGCTGGTCGTTGATCTCGAGGGCCCGCTTGATGGTCGCGTCGACCTCACCGACGGTCTCGCAGCGCAGCCCCGCGCAACCGTAGGCGTCGGCCATCTTCACGAAGTCGGGGATCCGCACGGTGCCGTGACCCGTGTTCAGGTCGGTGTTGGAGTAGCGGGACTCGTAGAACAGGGTCTGCCACTGCCGCACCATGCCGAGCGACGAGTTGTTGATGATCGCGACCTTGATCGGGATCTCGTTGATCGTGCAGGTGGCCAGCTCCTGGTTGGTCATCTGGAAGCAGCCGTCGCCGTCGATCGCCCACACGGTCCGCGACGGGTCGCCGACCTTGGCGCCCATCGCCGCCGGCACCGCGTAGCCCATGGTGCCCAGGCCCCCGGAGTTCAGCCACGAGTTGGGCCGCTGGTACTTGATGAACTGCGCGGCCCACATCTGGTGCTGGCCGACGCCCGCGGCGAAGATCGACTCCGGCCCGGACAGCTCACCGATCCGCTGGATGACGTACTGCGGGGCCAGGTGGCCGTCGGCGGGCTCGTCGAACCCGAGCGGGAACGTCGAGCGCCAGTCGTCCAGCTGACGCCACCACTCCTCGAGGTCCGGCTTGCCGTGCTGCGTGTGCTCGCGGGCGAGCTCGGGCAGCAGGTCCGCCATGACCTCCTTGAGGTCACCGACGATCGGCACGTCGACCGTGCGGTTCTTGCCGATCTCGGCCGGGTCGATGTCCGCGTGCACGATCGTCGCGTTCGGCGCGAAGCTGGACAGCAGGCCCGTCACGCGGTCGTCGAACCGGGCACCCATGGCGACGACGAGGTCGGCCTTCTGCAGGGCGGCCACGGCGGCGACCGTGCCGTGCATGCCGGGCATGCCGAGGTTCTGCGGGTGCGAGTCGGGCAGCGCGCCGCGGGCCATGAGCGTGGTCACGACCGGCGCACCGGCCGCCTCGGTCAGCGCGCGCAGCTCGGCGGACGCCCGGGCGCGGATCACGCCGCCGCCCACGTAGAACACCGGCCGCCGGGACGTGGCGATGAGCCGGGCGGCCTCGCGGATCTGCTTGGCGTGCGGCTTGGTGACCGGGTGGTAGCCGGGCAGGTTGAGGTCCTGCGGCCACGAGAACGTGGTGCGCGACTGCATGGCCGACTTGGCGATGTCCACGAGCACCGGGCCGGGACGACCGGTCGACGCGATGTGGAACGCCTCGGCGATCACCCGCGGGATGTCGTCCGGGTCGGTCACCAGGTAGTTGTGCTTGGTCACCGGCAGCGTGATGCCGACGATGTCGGCCTCCTGGAACGCGTCCGTGCCGATGAGCGACGCGCCCACCTGCCCGGTGATCGCGACCAGCGGCACGGAGTCCATGTGCGCGTCCGCGATCGGGGTCACGAGGTTCGTCGCGCCCGGGCCGGACGTCGCCATGCACACGCCCACGCGGCCGGTCGCGGCGGCGTAGCCGGCAGCCGCGTGGCCGCCGCCCTGCTCGTGCCGGACCAGGATGTGGCGGACCTTGGTGGAGTCCATCAGCGGGTCGTAGGTGGGGAGGATCGCGCCGCCGGGGATGCCGAAGACGACCTCGACGCCGGCCTCCTCGAGCGAGCGGACGATCGACTGCGCGCCGGTGACCTGCTCGACCGTCGTCGGGACCGGGACGCGGGACGCGGCGGAGGTGCCGGGCGCGGATGTTCGCGGCGGTGCCGGGTGAGGGCCCTGGACCATCGATGTCTCCCTGGGTGGTGCTGCGTGGGTACTGCCTGAGCACGAAAAAGCCCCTCGAGCCGCGTACGGGCTGGACGAGGGGCGAGCGCGCTGACGAGGCCTGTGCGGGAGGCCTCTAGCCGGCGCGCTCAGGAAGTACTACGAGAAGGATCGTCTGCACGCTGTGGACACTACGCCCACGTTTCCGATGTGTCACGTCGCCTCCCGCCCATCTCACATCGTGGTTCACGGGATCAAGGGGCGGACGGTTCGGGGTCCATGTCGAACGCGGGGAGCCCGTCGATGCTGGTCCGGTTCTTCAGGCGTCGGTACGCGGCCTGGCCGTCGGCGCCCTTGCGCTCCATGTACGGCGGCAGCAGGTCCCGCTCCCCCTCCAGCGCCATCCGCGGGACGCCGTAGCCGCAGGAGTCGGAGACGCGGTCCACCTCGACGACGATCACCGCCCGGGCGCCGCGGGTCTCCGGGAACAGGGCGGCCAGCTCGTCGAAGCCGTCGTCGTAGAGCGTGACGAAGCGGCCGCGGCCGTACAGCCGGACGATGTTGGGCGGGCCCTCGAACGCGCAGAACATGAGCGTGATGCGGCCGTCGTCCCGCAGGTGCGCGATCGTCTCGGCGCCGCTGGCGGTCAGGTCGAGGTACGCCACCGTGTGCTCGTCGAGCACCACGAACGACCCGGCGATCCCCTTGGGTGACAGGTTCACGTGCCCGTCCGGGCCGCTCGGGGCGGTCGCGACGAAGAACATCGGCTGCGCCTCGACGAACGCCCGCAGCCGGCCGTCGATGCTCTCGTGCACCTTGCCCACGCCCGCTCCTACCTCTCGACGACCTCCGTGCGAGCGTAGCCAGCGGCCTGCATCGCGGGGTCGACGATCCGCAGGGCGGGCAGCCCGCGGCGGCGCACCATGAGCTCGGCGACCACGAGGTTCGGCAGCCACGCGAGGAAGGGCACCGCCGCGTAGGCGTTGGCGAACGCCGCCTCGACGCCCGCCCCGCCGTCCACGAACGGGATCTGGATCCCCAGCAGCAGGCCCGTCCAGGCCCGCAGCGTGACCGCCGCGAACGTGCACGCGAAGTTCCGGATCATCCAGGCCTGGTGCGCCCGGACGTCGCCGGAGCGGATCGCCCGGTAGCCGCGCCAGCCGGTCCAGAGCCACAGGACGCCGAGCGTGCCGAACCCGAAGAACCCCACGAAGCCCACGCTGTTGAACGGCGCCATCACCAGCGAGGCCACCCCGCCCACACCGACCGCCGTCAGGTACGTGCGGCCCGTCCACCGGTGCACGCGCGGGAGCCGCCGGCGCAGGCCCGCCCAGAACTGCCACGGGCCCAGCAGGAGCGCCAGCCCTCCGCCGACGACGTGGACGTAGAACGCGGCACGCACGGCCGCGGGCTGGTCGACGTAGGCGGACGCGAGCCCGAACCCCTCGTCCGTGAGCGCCCGCAGGGAGGAGGTCAGGTACGGCGTCACGGAGTACGCGGCGATCGCGAGCGAGGTCAGGAGCACCGCCGTCCACCCGGCCCAGCGGCGGCGCGTCCGGACGGGCAGCGGGTGGGGCGGGGCCGTCGCGATCGTCATGATCGGGACGCTAACGAGCGCGGAACGCCCCGGTCTGTCCCGCCAGCCCCCGGGTCGGCACGGTGGCAGACCCGACGGTCAGGACCGGTGGACCCGCGCCTCCCACGGTCGCAGGTCCGGGCCGGAGGGGTCCGGGTAGTTGCCGAGCACCAGCTCGCCGAGGTCGAGCCCGATCTCCTGGACCTCACCCGAGAAGTTGCCCAGGACCGTGAGCGTCACGTCGCCGAGCCGGCGGGTGAACGCGTACACGTGCTCGTGGTCCGGCAGGAGCATCGTGAAGTCGCCGAGCGCCACCACGGGGTCGTCGTGCCGCAGCGCGATGAGCGCCCGGTAGTAGTGGAAGACCGAGTCGGGGTCGGCGCGCTCCGCCTCGGCGTTCACCGTCGGGTAGTTCTCGTTGACGGAGATCCACGGGGTGCCCGTCGTGAAGCCCGCGTGCGGGGAGGCGTCCCACTGCATGGGCGTGCGGGCGTTGTCGCGGCCCATCGCGGCGATGCCGGCCAGCAGGTCCTCGTCGGACCCGGTGCCCACCGTCGTCGCCACCGCCACGTGGTTGAGCGTCTCGATGTCCCGGTACTGGTCGAACCGCGTGAAGTGCGCGTTCGTCATCCCGAGCTCCTCGCCCTGGTAGACGTACGGCGTGCCGCGGTGCAGGTGCAGCACGGTCGCGAGCATCGTGGCCGACTCGCGCCGGTACCGACCGTCGTCGCCGAACCGCGACACGATCCGCGGCTGGTCGTGGTTGTCCCAGTAGAGGCTGTTCCAGCCGACGTCGGCCAGCGCGGCCTGCCAGCGCCCGAACGACGCCTTGAGGTCACGCAGCCGCAGCGGACGGACGTCGAACTTGCCGCCCGGCCCGTGGTCGAGGCCGACGTGCTCGAACTGGAACACCATGTCGACCTCCGCCCGCGCCGGGTCGGTGAAGTCGCGCGCCTGCTCGACGGTGACGCCGGGCATCTCCCCCACCGTCAGCAGCCGCTCGGGGCGACCGGCGAACACGGCCTTGTGCATCTCCGCCAGGAACTCGTGGATGCGCGGACCGCAGACGTAGGACCCCGAGCCGTCGGCGAGCAGGCCGTCGGTGACCACGCCGTCCGGCAGGGCGGTGTCCTTGGAGATCAGGTTGATGACGTCCATGCGGAAGCCGTCGACCCCCCGGTCGAGCCACCAGCGCATCATCGAGTACACCGCCTCGCGGACCTGCGGGTTCTCCCAGTTGAGGTCCGGCTGCTTGCGGCTGAACAGGTGCAGGAAGTACTCGTCGGACCGCTCGTCGAGCTCCCAGGTGGACCCCTGGAAGAACGAGCGCCAGTTGGTCGGCTCTGCTCCTGGTGCACCCGCCGCCATCCCCGCGCGGGGTGGGCGCCACCAGTACCAGTCGCGCTTCGGACTGGCCGGGTCGCGGGACTCGACGAACCACGGGTGCTCGTCGGACGTGTGGTTGACGACGAGGTCCATGACCAGCTTCATGCCTCGCTCGTGCAGGGCCGCCACCAGCTCGTCGAGGTCCTCGAGCGTGCCGAACACCGGGTCGACCGCCTGGTAGTCGCTGATGTCGTACCCGTTGTCGTCCTGCGGCGAGGCGTAGATGGGCGACAGCCACACGACGTCCACCCCGAGCTCCGCGAGGTGGTCCAGCCGCCCGAGGATGCCCCGCAGGTCACCGATGCCGTCGCCGTCGGAGTCCGCGAACGAGCGCGGGTACACCTGGTACACCACGGCCCGGGTCCACCACGGGGCGTCCTGCGTCGTCCACGTCATGCGAGGGCTCCTCTCGTCGCCGCCGAGGCGGGCACCAGGTCCTGCACCTCCTGGTCCAGGTCGATGCGGTCGACGGCGTCCTGGATCGCGATCGTCGCCGCACCGCGGGCCCAGGCGGAGAAGCCCGACTCGTCGACGAACAGCTGGACGGGCTCGGCGCGCGGGTCCCGGTCGGCCGCGATCGCCGCCCGCACCCGCTCCTCGGCGAGGGAGAAGAGCGCGATGCCCTCGCCGGCGAGCACCGCCGCTGGCTGCAGGGTCAGGTTGACGGCCATCGCGACAAGGCGTCCGAGGGCGGCGGCGGCCTCGTCGACGACGGTGGCCGCCGCCGGGTCGCCCAGCGCCGCCAGGCGCAGCACCTCGTCGTAGTCGACCGGGCGCTGCAGCGCCGCCGAGACCTGCGAGGCGATCGATCCGGAGGTGAGCATGGCTTCGGCGCACCCCCGGTGGCCCGCGTGGCAGACGGGTCCGGTGGTGCCGAGCGGGATGTGCCCGCCTAGCCCGACGCCCGCCTCGCGCGAGTGCACGGCCTGCCCGTTCACCACGAGCGCGTAACCGATGCCGGCGCCGATGGTGATGACGACGAACCCGGGGATGCCCCGGCCCATCCCGAACCAGCGTTCGGCCTCAGCGAGGGCGACCAGGTCGTTCTCGATCGACGCGGGGACCCCGAGCTCGGCCTCGACCAGCGCCGCGAAGGGCACGTCCGTCCAGTCGAGGAACGGCGCGAACTCGACGCGGCCGTCCCGGACGGCACCGCCGAGCGACACACCGACGCCCGCGAGGCGGTCGACGCCCAGGCCCCGCACGGCTCGGGCGATCTCGGCGGCCACGCCCTCCGGGTCGCGGCGCTCGAGGCGGTGCTCCTCGTACGCGAGGAGCCCGGCGCGCACGTCCGTCGCGACGACGTGGAGGGACTCGCCCGTGATCTTGACGCCCGCGAAGTGGGCGAGGCCCGGCCGCACGTCAAGGGGGCGGACAGGGCGACCGACGGAGCCGTCGGTCCGGTCGTCGAGCTCGATCAGCAGCCCGCGGTCGAGGAACGGCTTGGCCAGGCGCGTCAGGCTCGGCGGTGACAGACCGAGCCGGCTGGTCAGCTCGCTGCGCGAGATCGGCCCGTGGATGAGCACTGCGCGCGCGAGCGCGCGCTCGCTCTCGCTCAGCACCCGCTCGACCCGTTCATTGGTTCCATCATGACATGAAGGAACGGTCGCACGGGGGTGAATCGGCGATTCGCACGGCTTGTGGTCCTTGTTTATTCCGTGTTAGAACTATCTCATGCTCTTCCACGACGAGGTGATCACCGCCGACGGGCCGCACTCCACCCCGGAGGGACGCGTGCTCCACCTCCACCGCGGCGGCACCAGCGTCGTGATCGACCTCGATGCGGCCCCGAACCCGGCGATCGTGCACTGGGGCGAGGAGCTGACCGACTCCACCGAGCAGACGCTGCGCAGCCTGGCCGTCGCGGCGCGTCCGCAGCGGGTCTCGGGCGGGCTGGACGAGACCGCCCGCGCGACGCTCGTCGCCTCACCGGCCGGCGGCTGGCTCGGCACCCCCGGGCTCGAGGGACACCGCGACGGGGCGTCGTTCAGCGTCCGCCTGGAGCTGGTCGGCGTCGAGGTCGACGAGCACCGAGCACTGCTGTCGCTCGTCGACCGGGAGGCGAGGCTCGCTGCGCAGCTGGAGCTCAGCGTCGGCACCGCCGGCCTGCTCCACCAGCGGATCACCCTGCGCAACTCCGGCGACTCCCCCTACACGCTCCAGCACCTGCACCTCGCGTTCCCCGTGCCGTGGGACGCCACCGAGATCCTCGACACCACCGGCCGCCACCTGCGCGAACGATCCCCGCAGCGGCACCCCTTCGGCTTCGGGACCTACCTGCGGGAGAGCCGCCGCGGCCGGCCCGGCGCGGACGCCACCCTCGTGCTGGCCGCCGGTAGGCCAGGGTTCGGGTTCGAGCGCGGCCGCGTCCACGCGGTCCATGTCGCGTGGAGCGGCAACCACCGGCTCGTCGCGGAGCGGACCGTGTCGGGCGAGGCGATCCTCGCGGGCGGCGAGCTGTTCGCCCCCGGGGAGGTCGTCCTCGCGCCGGGCGCGACCCTGACGTCGCCGGAGGTCATCGGGTCCTGGGGTGACGGGCTCAGCGAGCTCGCCCACCGGTTCCACGACGAGTGGCGCCGTCGGCCGGCGCATCCTCGCCGAGACCGGCCCGTCACCCTCAACACCTGGGAGGCGGTGTACTTCGACCACTCCCTCGACCGGCTCACCGCGCTGGCCGACGCCGCCGCGTCCGTCGGCGTCGAGCGGTTCGTGCTCGACGACGGCTGGTTCACCGGCCGTCGCGACGACACCGCCGGCCTGGGCGACTGGTACGTCGACCCGACGGTCTGGCCGGACGGGCTCCACCCGCTCGTGGACCACGTCGTCGCCCGGGGCATGGAGTTCGGCCTCTGGGTGGAGCCCGAGATGGTCAACCCCGACAGCGACCTCGCTCGTCGGCACCCCGACTGGATCCTGCGCGCACGGACGACCCTTCCACCGTCGGCCCGTCAGCAGCAGGTGCTCGACCTCGCGCACGACGAGGCGTACGCCTTCATCGCCGGCCGGCTGCACGCCCTGCTGGACGAGTACCCCATCGCGTACCTGAAGTGGGACCACAACCGCGACCTGCTGGACGCCGGCAGCGGTCCGGGGGGCGTGGCCCGCGTCCGCGAGCACACCCTGGCGCTCTACCGGCTCCTCGACGAGCTCAAGGCGGCCCATCCCGGGCTCGAGATCGAGAGCTGCGCCTCCGGTGGTGCGCGGGTCGACCTCGGCATCCTGGCGCGGACGGACCGGATCTGGACCAGCGACAACCTCGACCCGCTCGAGCGCCTGGTGAACCAGCGGTACACGGCGCTGGTGGTGCCGCCCGAGATGATGGGCATGCACCTGACCAGCCCCGTCGTGCACTCCACCGGCCGGACCGTGGACCTCGACCTCAGCGCCGCGGTCGCGCTGTTCGGCCACGTCGGGATCGAGTGGGACCTCACGACGACGGACGAGACCACCCGCCGTCGCATCGCGGCGTGGGTGGAGTACGCCAAGCGCATCCGCCCGCTCGTCGCGACCGGTCGCACAGTCGACGTCGACGGCACCGAGCCGGGCATCGACGTCCGCGGCGTCGTCGCGCAGGACGGCTCGTCCGCCGTGTTCACCCTCACCCAGACCGACACCACCGCGTCCTACCCGCCGGGCAGGGTCCGGATCCCCGGGCTCGACCCCGGGCGGCGGTACCGGATCAGCGTCGTCGGCGGCCCCACCGGGACCGCCGGTCAGTCCGAGCTCGCCTGGCAGACGCACGACACCACCCTGACGGGCCGCGAGCTCGACGCCGTCAGCCTCCGGCCGCCGGTCCAGTACCCCCAGCGATCCACCGTCATCGAGCTCGTAGCCCAGACCTGAGCACGTCCACACGCGCAAGGAGGCGCACGATGAGAAACCGAGAGAAGCGACGGGGTCGCACTGCAGCCGCGGCCGCCCTGGTCGCCCTGCTGGCCGCCGTCGGCGGCTGTGCGAACGAACCGTCCGACGGCGTGACCACCCTGAGCTTCTTCCAGTTCAAGGGTGAGGCGCTCGAGGACTTCACGCAGATCATCGCGGACTTCGAGGCCGAGAACCCCGACATCAAGGTGGTCCAGAACCAGGTCGCCGACGCCGACACGGCCATCCGGACGCTGCTGGTGAAGGACAAGACGCCCGACGTCATCACCCTGAACGCGAGCGGGAACTTCGGCCGACTGGTGCAGGCCGGGGTCTTCTACGACTTCGCCGACGAGCCGGTGCTGGACACCATCAACCCGGCGGTGCAGGAGATCATCGCGGACCTGGGTACATACGGCGACGAGGTCAACGGCCTCGGCTACGTCAACAACGCCAACGGGGTCATCTACAACCAGGACATCTTCGAGGAGCAGGGCCTCGAGGTCCCCGAGACCTGGGACGACCTGATCGCGGTCTGCGACGCGCTCCAGGCGGCTGGCATCACCCCGTTCTACGGGACCCTCGCCGACTCGTGGACCGGACTGCCCTCCTTCAACGCGCTCGGTGCCTACCCCGCCGGCGACGACTTCTTCGACCAGATGCGCGAGCAGGGCGAGGAGACGGGTCCGGACTCGGAGGTGTCGTTCCAGAAGAACTTCGCCGAGGCGATGGACCAGCAGTACCAGCTGTTCGACTACATGCAGGACGGCTACCGCGGGGCCACGTACGACGACGGCAACGCCGCGTTCGCCAACGGCGAGGTCGCCATGCTCCTGCAGGGCATCTGGGCGCTGAGCCCGATCAAGGGCATCAACCCCGACATTCGCGCGGGGATCTTCCCGTACCCGGCCACCGAGGACCCCGCCGACCGCGTGCTGGTCTCCGGTGTCGACGTCGTCGTGACCATGGCGAAGGACACCCCCCGCCAGGAGGAGGCGCTGCGCTTCATCGACTACCTGTTCCAGAAGGACGTGATCGAGGAGTTCGCCGCCTCGCAGAACATGATCCCGTCCGTGGAGGGCGCCGAGCTCAGCGAGGAGCCCGCGATCCAGTCGGTCGCGCCGTACTTCGACGAGGGCCGCATCGCGGGCTTCATCGACCACCAGATCCCGCCCAGCATCCCGCTCGCGGCGATCGACCAGCAGTTCCTGTTCAGCGGCGACGCCGAGGCCGCGCTCGCCACCCTCGACAGCGAGTGGAGCAAGGTCGCCGCTCGCACCATCCCCGTGACGGGAGAATGACGATGACGTCCTCCACGCAAGCCCTGCCCGCGGCACGCGGGGCCGGCGACGCCGGCACCGGCACGCCGCGGCGCGCCATGAAGGACCGCGCACAGACCACGTTCTACTGGATGGTCTGGCCCGCGGTCATCGCGTTCTTCCTGTTCCACACCGTCCCGGTGCTCGTCGGCATCTTCTTCAGCCTGACGAACTACGCCGGGTACGGGGCCTGGAACTTCGTCGGCCTGTCCAACTACGTCAACCTGTTCAAGGACGACCGGGTCCTGCAGGCGTACGGGTTCTCGTTCCTGTTCGCCATCGCCGCGACCGTGCTGACCAACCTGATCTCGCTGTCCATCGCCATGGGCCTCAACGCCAAGATCATGGCCCGCAACTTCTGGCGGGGCGTGTACTTCGTGCCCTACGTGCTGGCGATCCTGGTCATCGGGTACGTCTTCCAGTTCTTCTTCTCGAGCTCGCTGCCCAAGATCCTGTCGGGCATCCCGCTGTTCGCGGACAACATCCTGACCAACGAGACGTGGGCCTGGACCGCGATCGTCGCCCTGGCCGTCTGGCAGTCCTGCGCCTTCGCGATCATCATCTACCTCTCCGGCCTGCAGACGATCCCCCGCGAGCTCTACGAGGCGGCGTCGCTGGACGGCGCGAAGGCGTGGCGCTCGTTCCGGTCGATCACGTTCCCGCTGATCAGCGCCTTCTTCACGATCAACGTCGTGCTGAGCCTGAAGGGCTTCCTGCAGGTCTTCGACCCGATCGTCGCGCTCACCAACGGCGGGCCCGGCACGGCGACGGAGTCCGTCACCCTGCTCATCTTCCGCGGCGGGTTCTCCGGCGGGGAGTTCGCCTACCAGACCGCGAACGCGGTGATCTTCTTCATCGTCATCACCATCGTCTCGCTCTTCCAGTTCCGAGTGCTTCAGCGCAGAGAGGCGGACTTCTGATGACCACCGCCGGAACCATGCTCGGCCAGGCCGAGCCGGTCCTTCCCGAACCGCGTCGGCGACGCACCAAGAACGTCGCCGACGACGACACCCGCAAGATCAACTGGTGGGTGACCGCACTGATCGCGGTCTGCTCACTGACGATCCTGGTCCCGCTCTACCTGGCCGTGGTCGTGGCGCTCAAGACCCCCGACCAGCTCGCGGCCGGTACCGGCTTCGAGTGGCCGAACCCGGTGAGCTGGGGGAACTTCGCCGAGGCGTGGGAGCGGACCAGCTTCCCGCAGGCGCTGATGAACACGGCGATCATCACCGTCGGGTCGGTCGTCTTCACGCTGCTGACCAGCTCGGTCGTCGCCTACGGCATCGCGCGGAACATCCACCGGCCGTTCTTCAAGGGCGTGTTCTTCTACCTGCTGGCCGCCCTGTTCATCCCGTTCCCGATCATCATGCTTCCACTGGTGAAGCAGACCTCGCTCCTGGGTCTCGACAACCAGGCCGGGATGATCGTGCTCTACACGATCTACGGGCTGTCGCTGAACATCTTCATCTACACCGCCTACATCCGCTCGATCCCGATCGAGCTCGAGGAGGCGGCGCGGGTGGACGGTGCGTCGACGTGGCGGGTGTTCCGGCAGATCATCTTCCCGCTGCTGACACCGATGAACGCGACGGTCGGCATCCTCACGTGCGTCTGGGCGTGGAACGACTTCATCATGCCGCTCGTGGTGCTCACCGACCCCGGGGCGCGGACGCTGTCGCTCGCGCAGTACGTGTTCCAGGGGCAGTTCAACACCGACTACACGGTGGCGTTCGCGTCCTACCTCATGGCCATGGCGCCGCTGCTGGTGGTCTACATCTTCAGCCAGCGCTGGGTCATCTCCGGGGTCACCCGGGGGTCGATCAAGTAGGCCGACGTGACGACGGGCCTGCTCCCCGAGAGGAGCGGGCCCGTCGCTGCGTGCACTCAGATCAGCACGGCGCCCTTCGACGCCGACTGCACCAGCTTCGCGTACTTGGCCAGCACCCCGCGCGTGTAGGTGGGGGGCAGCGGCGCCCAGCCGACCTTGCGGCCCTCGAGCTCCTCGTCGCTGACCAGCACGTCCAGCGTCGCGTTGGCCACGTCCAGCCGGATCCGGTCGCCGTCCTTGATGAACGCGATCGGTCCACCGTCCACCGCCTCCGGGGCCACGTGGCCGACGCACAGGCCGGTCGTCCCGCCGGAGAAGCGGCCGTCGGTGAGCAGCAGGACGTCCTTGCCCAGGCCGGCGCCCTTGATCGCGCCGGTGATCGCGAGCATCTCGCGCATGCCCGGACCGCCCTTGGGGCCCTCGTAGCGGATGACGACCACGTCGCCGGCCACGATCGTCCCGTTCTCCAGGGCGTCCATCGCGGCTCGCTCGCGCTCGAACACCCGCGCGGTGCCCTCGAACACGTCGGAGTCGAAGCCGGCCGACTTCACCACGGCACCGTCGGGCGCCAGCGAGCCGTGCAGGATCGTGATGCCGCCGGTCTTGTGGATCGGGTTGTTCATGGCCCGCAGGATCTTGCCGTCGGGGTCCGGCGGGTTCACGTCCGCCAGGTTCTCCGCGATGGTCTTGCCGGTGACCGTGAGGCAGTCGCCGTGCAGCAGGCCCGCGTCGAGCAGCGCCTTCATCACGACGGGGACGCCACCGATGCGGTCGATGTCGTTCATGACGTAGCGGCCGAACGGCTTGAGGTCGCCCAGGTGCGGCACCTTGGCGGCGACGCGGGAGAAGTCGGCGAGCGTGAGGTCGACCTCGGCCTCGTGCGCGATGGCCAGCAGGTGCAGGACCGCGTTGGTGGAGCCGCCGAAGGCCATGACGACGGCGATGGCGTTCTCGAACGCCTCCTTGGTCATGATCTGACGCGCCGTGATGCCCTTGCGCAGCAGCTCGACGACCGCCTCGCCGGACTTGTGCGCGAACGCGTCGCGGCGGCGGTCGGCGGACGGCGGGGCCGCGGAGCCGGGGATCGACATGCCGATCGCCTCGGCCACCGACGCCATGGTGTTGGCGGTGTACATGCCGCCGCACGCGCCCTCGCCGGGACAGATCGCGCGCTCGATGCGGTCCACGTCCTCGCGGCTCATCAACCCGCGGGCGCAGGCACCGACGGCCTCGAACGCGTCGATGATCGTGACGTCCTTCTCGGTGCCGTCCTCGAGCTTGACCCAGCCCGGCGCGATCGACCCGGCGTACAGGAACACGCTGGACAGGTCGAGGCGGGCGGCGGCCATGAGCATCCCCGGCAGGGACTTGTCGCAGCCCGCCAGGAGCACGGAGCCGTCGAGGCGCTCGGCCTGCATGACGGTCTCCACGGAGTCGGCGATGATGTCGCGGCTCACCAGCGAGAAGTGCATGCCCTCGTGGCCCATCGAGATGCCGTCGGACACCGAGATGGTGCCGAACTCGAGCGGGTAGCCGCCCGCGGCGTGCACCCCCGCCTTGGCCGCCTGCGCCAGCCGCTGGAGCGACAGGTTGCAGGGGGTGATCTCGTTCCAGGAGCTCGCGACGCCGATCTGGGGCTTCGCGAAGTCGTCGTCACCGAGGCCCACGGCGCGGAGCATGCCGCGCGACGCGGTGGCCTCCAGACCGTCGGTGACGGTGCGCGAGCGGGGCTTGATGTCGACTGAGGGAGCGGTAGAGCTGGGGGCGTTGTCCGACGTCACGGTCATGCTCGCGAGTGTATGACCGCGCTCAGCCCATGCCGCGGGAGGGTCACCCTGCGGACGACCGCTCACTGCTCGTCGACGAAGACCTCCTCGATCGTCAGCTCGAACAGCCGGGCGATGCGGAAGGCCACGGGAAGGCTCGGATGGAACTTGCCGGTCTCGATCGCGTTGATCGTCTGCCGGGAGACGCCCAGGCGCAGCGCCACGTCGGCCTGGGTCCAGGCGCGGTCGGACCTGAGCTCCGCGATGCGGTTCTTCATCGGTACCTGATCTGCCCGACGGCGATGGCGACCAGGAAGACGACGCTCATGAGCACCGGGAGCGCCGCGACGTTGATCTCGGCCTGCACCAGTCCGGCGGCGTCCGCGGCGACGTAGCCGAACCCGGCGATCCACCCCGCTCCGAGCGTGACCGCCAGCGCGTCCTGCTGGATCTTGCGCTGCAGCTCGTCGATCGCGCGGAGGAAGCGCGTGTAGGCGACGATCCAGAGGACCCCGACGACCAGGTTCGCGACCACGGCCGCCCACGTCGCCGCCGGTCGCCCCTCTCCCCAGAGCTCGGGCCCGAAGCGGGCCAGGGCAAGGCTCCCCACCCAGGCGAGCGTCCAGGCTGCGAGTCCGCCGGTCGCCCTGATCTCGGCCCGATAGGTGCTGGTGTCCTGCGGTGCGTGCACGATCCGACCCCTCCCCGCCGTGTCAAGTACACTTGACACGGTACGGACGAGGAGCTCGGGATGTCAAGTTCACTTGTCATTCGCACCGTCGAGGCACGGCGAGGCCGTCGTCCGCGGAACCCCACGGACGACGGCCTCGCGTCTGCTCAGCCCGCGACCGACACCGTGGTCCAGCGCGGGGCGTCCACGCCGACCCGGTGGACCGGGCCGGTGAGCGTCAGGCGGCCCTCGGTCTCGCGCTCGGCGCACGACGGCCCGACCCACAGGTCGACGTCGCCCGGCTCGACCACGCGCGCGAGGTCCCGGCCGGAGAACGCCAGCCGGGTGGTCGGCACGGAGAACGTCACCACCGTCGACTCCCCCGGCTCGAGGCGGACCCGCCGGTACCCGACGAGCTGCGCCACCGGGCGGGTCACCGAGCCGACGAGGTCGCGCGCGTACAGCTGCACCACGTCGTCGCCGGCACGCTCGCCCGTGTTGGTGACGCGGACGCTCGCGCCGATGTGCCCGTCGGTGGGCACCTGCGCGCCCACCGCGAGCTCGCTGTGCACGAACGTCGTGTAGGAGAGCCCGTGCCCGAACGGGAGCGCCGGGGTGCTGGCCAGGTTGGTCACGTCCCCGTTCCCGCCCAGCGGCGGGTGCAGGTAGCTGAACGGCTGCGCGCCGGCCGAGCGCGGCATGCTCACGGGCAGGTGCCCCGACGGGTTGACCCGCCCGGAGAGCACGCCCGCGATCGCCGTACCGCCCTCCTCGCCCGGGAAGAACGCCTGCACCACCGCGGCGCACCGCTCGAGCGCCCAGTCGATCGCGTACGGACGGCCCGTGAGCAGGACCAGCACGACGGGCGTGCCCGTGGCCAGCACGGCCTCGACCAGCTCGCGCTGGACGCCCGGGAGCTCCAGGTCGTCGCGGTCGCAGCCCTCCCCCACGGTGCCGCGGCCGAACAGCCCGGCGTGGTCGCCGACGACGAGCACGGCCACCTCGGCCGACGCCGCCGCCTGGACGGCCGCGCCGAAGCCCGAGCGGTCGTCGTCGTCGACCGCGCAGCCGAGCGCGAAGACGATCTCGGCACCCGGGAGCTCGGCGGCCAGCGCCTGGCGGACCGTCGGGCTCTCGAAGCCGACCTCCACCTCGGGGTGGTGCGCGAGCACGTGGTTGAGGAAGGAGTAGCAGCCGAACAGCGCCTCGGCGCGGTCCGCGTTCGGGCCGATGACCGCCACGCGGGCGGGGCCGGCCAGCGGCAGGGTG
The DNA here is from genome assembly GCF_001426725.1 of Cellulomonas sp. Root137. Taxonomy (NCBI): domain Bacteria; kingdom Bacillati; phylum Actinomycetota; class Actinomycetes; order Micrococcales; family Cellulomonadaceae; genus Cellulomonas; species Cellulomonas sp. Root137. The sequence goes on from NZ_LMFG01000005.1 coordinate 136,794, forward strand.
CCGTCGTTGGAGAGCAGGACGACGGACTCCTCGGCCAGCCGCGCCGCGATCCGACGGTGCTCGGGGCTGTCGAGGTCCACGCTCGTCGGCGGCTCGTCGTCGAACGTGGCGTCGAGCAGGCCCAGCTCGTCCTTCTGCCGCAGCGCGCGCAGGACCGCCCGGTCGACCAGGGCCTCGTCGACCCGCCCGGCACGGACCGCCTCCGCGAGCGGGGTCAGGTACGCGTCGCCGGTGGGCAGCTCGATGTCGACGCCGGCCGCGAGCGCCAGACCGGCAGCCTCGCCGAGGTCACCCGCCACCGCGTGGAGGAGGTGCAGGAACGCGACCCCGAAGTAGTCCGCGACGACCGTGCCGTCGAAGCCCCAGCGGTCACGCAGCACGCCCGTGAGCAGCTGCGGGTCCGCCGCGACGGGGACGCCGTCGATCTCGGTGTAGGAGGACATCACCGAGCGGGCGCCGCCGTCGAGCACGGCCATCTCGAAGGGCACGAGCAGCACGTCGGCCACCTCGCGCGGTCCCGCGTGCACCGGGCCGAAGTTGCGGCCCGACTGCGAGCCGGAGTACCCGACGAAGTGCTTGAGCGTCGCGTGCACCCCGGTCGACTGCAGCCCGCGGACGTACGACGTCCCGATCGTGCCGACGACGTACGGGTCCTCCGCGATGCACTCGTCCACCCGTCCCCACCGCGGGTCACGGATGACGTCGAGCACGGGGGCCAGCCCCTGGTGGACGCCGAGCGTCCGCATCGAGTCCCCGATGGCCGCACCCATCTCGGCGACCAGGTCGGGGTCGAACGACGCCCCCCAGGCCAGCGGTGTCGGGAACGTCGCGGCGCGCCATGCCGACAGCCCGGTGAGGCACTCCTCGTGGACGAGGGCCGGGATCCCGAGCCGCGTCTCACGCACCAGGCGCCGCTGCAGGTTCCACAGCCACTGCGCCCGCTCGACCGCGTCGACGGGGCGCGTGCCGTAGGCGCGGGTGATGTGCCCGAGCCCGTGGCGGGTGGCCTCGTCGAGCCCTTGCTCGTGCGTGAACTCGCCCTGGAGCGGCGCGACGACCTCGCCGTCGCCCTTCTCCCAGAACCCGACGATCTGTGCCAGCTTCTCCTCGAGGGTCATCCGGGTGAGCAGCTCGCTCGCGCGGTCGCCGACCCGAGGTTCGGCCAGGATCTGGAGATCCGTCACGGATCTGTCTCCTTCGGTGGTGACGTACGGGGTGGTCACGGATCAGCCCTTGACCGCGCCCTGGAGGCCGTTGACGATCCGCTTCTGCATGGCGAGGAAGAACACCAGCGCGGGGATCATGGCCAGGGTGGTGAACGCGAAGACGCCGGCCGTGTCCGACGCGTGCTCGGAGGAGAAGTCCGCCACGCCGAGCGGCAGGGTCTTCATGTCGCTCTGCAGCAGGAGCAGCGGGAGCAGGTAGGCGTTCCACGAGCCGACGAACGCGAGCACGCCGACCGTGACCATCCCGGGACCCGACAGCGGCAGCAGGATCCGCCAGAAGAAGCCGATGCGGGACGCGCCGTCGAGCAGCGCCGCCTCCTCCAGCTCGTCGGGGAGCGCCTGCAGGAACGGCCGCAGGATCACCACGGTCACCGGCAGCGCGAACGCCGCCTGCGGGAGCGCGACGCCCCACCAGGTGTTCCCCATACCCAGATCGGTGATGAGGATGAACAGCGGGATGATCGCGACCGTGGCCGGGAACAGCAGGCCGAGCACGAACACCATGAACAGCTGCTCACGGCCCTTGAACTTGTACCGGGCCAGCGGGTAAGCGGCCATGATCCCGAACACCACCACGAGGGCCGTGGTGAGCAGCGCGATCGCCGTGGAGTTGAGCGCGTACTTCCAGAAGTTCGGGTTGGTCAGCACCCCGGTGTAGTTGGTCAGCACCCACGGGTCCGGCAGGCCGGCGGGCGTCTCTGCCAGCTGCGCGTTGGTCCGGAAGCCGCCGAGCACGCCGTACAGCACCGGGCCGACGGTCAGGGCGACGACGACGAGGGCGAGGGCGTAGACGAGCGGGTTGCCGCCGGTGTACTTGCCGCTCTTGCGTCGCGACCCCTCGGTGGTCGGCGACGTCGCGGTCAGGGTCGCGGCGCTCATGCCTTCGCCTTCTTCTGGAGTGCGGGGTCCTGGATGTCCCGGCGCAGGATGAAGCGCTGGTACAGCAGGGCCAGGACGAGGGCGACGACGAACAGGATCACGGAGGCCGCCGAGGCGATCCCGTAGTTCTGCCGCTTGGTGCCCTCGTTGATGAGGAACGTGGCCATGGTGGTGGTCGCGTTGGCGGGGCCGCCGCCGGTGAGGATCCAGACCATGTCGAAGAGCTGGAGCGAGCCGATCATCGACAGGAACGCCCAGGTGCGGATGGTCGGGCCGAGCAGCGGGATGGTGATCTTCCGCTGCGTCTGCCACCAGCTGGCGCCGTCGATCTGCGAGGCCTCGTACAGCTCCTCGGGCACGCTCTGCAGGCCGGCGAGGAACAGGATCACCGCGAGACCCAGGTACTTCCAGGTCAGGACGACGATGACGGTCCACAGCGCGTACTCGGGGGTCCCGAGGAAGCCCTGCTCGGGTCCCTGGATGCCGACCGCGTCGAACAGCGTGTCGATCACGCCGTACTTCGGCTGCAGCAGCTGGAACCACACGACACCGGCGATGACCTCGGCCAGCACGTACGGGACGAAGATGATCGTGCGCAGGATGCCCTGGCCCCACATCTTGCGGTTGAGCAGCAGGGCGATGGCCAGGCCGAGCGGGAGCTGGATGGCGATCGAGGCCACCACGATGATCAGGTTGTGCTGGAGCGCGCCGATGAAGACGTCGTTCTGCAGCACGCTGACGTAGTTCTTCAGGCCGACGAAGTCCACCAGCGGGCCGTAGCCCTTCCACCGGTAGGCCGAGAGCTGGATGGCGCGGACGATCGGCACCACCACGAAGAACAGGAACAGCAGGAGGGCGGGTGCCACGAAGAAGGCGATCTCCAGGCGCTTGCGGAGAGCCGATCCCGTCCCACGGCGTCCGCCCGGGGCCGGGGCCGCCGGCCGCGCCGAAGCGCGACCGGCGACCGAGACCTCTGGGGTGGACGTCGCAGGCGAGGCGGTGACGCCCACGCGGGCGGTCGCTTCGTCTGCCACGTCGGTCACTTCTCCGCGTCAGCCGCCGCCTGCGTGGCGTCGACGATGTCCTGCGGGGTGGCCTGGCCCGCGAAGGCCAGGGCGATCTCGTCGTTCATGGCGCCACCGACGGAGGCACCGAACGCCGTGTCGAAGTAGAGCTGCACGTACGGCGCCGCGTCACGGATCTTGAGGAGCTCGGCCAGGGCCGGGTCCGACACGTACTGCGAGGCCGTCGAGTTGGTCGGCAGACCCATGTCGAGCTCCGCGAAGCCCTTCTGGACCTCGTCCGACAGCAGGTAGACCGCGAAGTCCACCGCGGCGTCGGGCGCCTCCTGCGACACGGCCCACGCGTCGCCGCCACCGAGTGCGGCCTCCGGGTCACCCTCGCCGCCGTCGACGGCCGGGAACGGGAACCAGCCGGTGTTCTCGCCGAGGCCGTTGCCGTCCTCCGTGAGTCCCTGCATGACGCCGGGCTCCCAGTGGCCCTGCATCTCCATGGCGACCTTGCCGGTGGCCAGGAGACCCGAGGCGCTGGTGGCGCCCGTCTGGGCCGGGGTGGACAGGAAGCCCGCGTTGAACGGCTCGGTGCCGATGAGCGCCTCGAGGTCCTCGCCCGCCTTGACGAAGCACGGGTCGGAGAAGTCGAGGGTCTGCACGGCGTCGGTCAGGACGTCCTGCGAGCACTCGCGCAGCGCGAAGTAGTACCAGTAGTGCGCGGCCGGCCACTTGTCGCCGGCACCCACGGAGACGGGCTCGATGCCCGCGGCCTTGAGCTTGTCGACGTCCGCGTTGAAGTCGTCCCAGGTGGCGGGCGGCTCGGTGATGCCGGCCTGCTCGAAGAGCGCCTTGTTGTACCAGAAGCCGACGACGCCGACCGAGAACGGCAGACCGTACGTCTTGTCGTCCACCTGCCAGCCGGCGATGGATCCGCCGATCTTCTCGATCGTCTCGGCGGCCGCCTCGGAGATGTCCTTGGTCAGGCCGGCCTCGACGTGGTCGGCCAGCTCGCCGCCACCGCGCTCCATGTAGACGTCAGGAGCGTCTCCGCTCTGGAACGCGGCGTCGAGCTTGGTGAGCATGTCCTCGTGCTGCATGGCGCTGACCTCGACGGTCACGCCAGGGTTCGCGGCCTCGAAGTCCGCCGCGACCTTGTCGTAGTAGTCCTTGCCGTCGCCGGTGTTCGAGTTGTGCCACCAGGTGATGGTCGTCGCGTCGCCGGAGGCGTCGCCGGTCGTGTCGTCTCCCGCGCCGCCGGAACAGGCGGACGCCAGCAGGGCGACACCAGCACCCAGGGCAAGGGTGCGAAGGACTGCTGTCCTCATCATCGTTGAATCTCCTCGTCGTCACTGACAGGGCTGGACGGCGCCAAGGTTGGCACCGGAGTCTGTGGATGTCAATCGTTGTCGATAACGTTATCGAAACGAATCATCTCGACTCGATAACGTTATCGAAACCATGCTCTATGCTCCCCACGTGGACTCGACACCTCGCGTGAAGATGGAAGACGTCGCCCGCACGGCCGGCGTCTCGGTCGCCACGGTGTCCAAGGTCGTCAACGGCAGGTACGGCGTCGCGCAGAGCACCCTGACCCGCGTGCAGGAGGTCATCGACGAGCTCGGGTACGAGGCGAGCCTCGGGGCGCGGTCGCTGCGCAGCCACAAGACCAACGTCCTCGGCATCCTCGTCGCGGAGTTCGAGCCGTTCAGCACCGAGCTGCTCAAGGGTGCGTCGTCGGCGGTCGGAGCCACGGGCTACGAGCTCCTCGCGTACTCCGGCGGCGGCGGCGGCTCCGTGGGCTGGGAGCGCCGGTACCTCTCCCGCTTGTCGGGCACGCTGATCGACGGCGCCATCATCGTCACCCCGACGGTCGTCGAGGCCAACACCGGCGTCCCCGTCGTGGCCGTCGACCCGCACACCGGCCCCACCGGGCTGCCGACTGTCGACTCCGACAACTACGCCGGCGCCGTGCTGGCCACCGAGCACCTCGTCGGGCTCGGCCACCGGCGTATCGGCTTTCTCGGCGGGCGCACAGACCTCGAGTCCGCGCGGCTGCGCGAGGCCGGGTTCCGCCACGCGATGGAGGTGGCCGGCCTGCCGGTCGACGAGTCGCTGGTCGGTGTCGGCGGGTACCGGCGCGAGACCGCCGACGCCCCCGCGCGAGTGCTCCTGGACCGCGACGACCGGCCCACCGCCGTGTTCGCCGCCAACGACCTCTCGGCGATCCAGGTGATGGCGGTCGCCGTCGAGCTCGGCATGTCGGTGCCCGCCGACCTCTCCGTCATCGGGTTCGACAATGTCCCGGAGTCGGCGCTGGCCTCTCCCCCGCTCACGACGATCAACCAGCCGCTGCAGGAGATGGGTGCCGAGGCGCTGCGCCTGCTGGTGGACCTGATCGACGGCAAGGACCGGTCCACGCACCTGCGGCTGCCGACCGAGCTCGTGGTCCGCGCGTCCTGCGCGCCGCCGCGCCACTGAGCACACCCGCACGATCCTGCGGGACCGACTTCACGATTCGATAACGTTATCAATAACGTTGTCGAGAACTCTGGCGCTCGTGTCCGGTTGATGCGTAATCTCCCGCCCGGAGTGGAGACGATCGCGCAAAGGAGCGCTGATGAGACGTGCACGAGTCCTCACCGCGGTGGCAGCAGCTGTGGCACTGGGTCTGACGACGACCCCGCCCGCGCTGGCCGCCGAGACCGGGCCGACAGTGGTCCTGCAGAACGACTTCGAGTCACCCGACCCGGCCCCCTGGGGTCCGCGGGGGCCGGTCACGCTGGCGGTGACCGCGGACGACGCGCACGCCGGCACCGGGAGCCTGCTGGTCAGCGGGCGGACCGGCGACTGGAACGGGCCCGCGACGGGCGTGGCCGCCCTGTTCGACGCCGGCACCACCTACACGGTGTCCGCCTGGGTGAAGCTGGCCCCGGGCACCGTCGGGACGGCTCCGGTGCACTTCACCGTGGAGCAGGCACCCGCCGACAACCAGTACGCCTGGGTGGGCTCCGCCGTCGACGTGACCGCGGACGCCTGGGTGCAGGTGGGCGGCACGTACACCAGGGACGCCGCCGTGACCGCCGCGACGCTCTACCTCGAGGCCGGCGTGATCGGCACGGCGCACCCCAGCTTCCTCGTCGACGACGTCCTCATCACCGCGGCCGGTGGTACCGACCCCGTGCCCGGCGTCGTGCCCGGAGGTGCCGTGAACCCGACCGCCACACCCGTGACCGCCGCCCGCGGCACCGGCGACGTCGCCGCGCTGACGTTCGACGACGGCCCCAACGGCGCCACCACCGAGGCCTTGCTCGACTACCTCGGTGAGCAGGGCATCCACGCGACGTTCTGCGTGATCGGCCAGAACATCACCGCCCCCGGCGGCGCCGCGGTGCTGCAGCGCATCGTGCGCGAGGGCCACACGCTGTGCAACCACACCACCAGCTACGCCGACCTGGGCAGCTGGACGCCGGAGCAGGTGCAGGCCGACCTCGTCGAGAACCTGCGGATCATCCGGGACGCGCTGGGCGACCCGAACGCCAAGGTGCCCTACTTCCGGGCACCCAACGGCAGCTGGGGCCAGTCCCCGTCGGTCGCGGTGGCGCTCGGCATGCAGCCGCTCGCGGTGATCAACACGATCAGCGACTGGGAGACGCAGGACGTCCCGACGCTGACCACCAACCTGCGCGCGGCCATGAAGCCCGGGCAGGTGGTGCTTGCGCACGACGGCGGCGGTGACCGCACCGGCACGCTCGCCGCGGTCCGCACCGTCGTCTCCGAGCGGCTGGCCGCCGGGTGGCAGTTCACGCTGCCCGCGGGCGGATCCGACGACCCCGGCGTCCCCACCACATCCCTGTCGACCGGGTTCGAGGACGGTCTCGGCGTCTGGACCGCGCGCGGCAACGGCACCGCACCAGTCGTCGCGACCACCACGGCGGAGGCGCACGGAGGCGTGCAGGCGGCCTCCGTCTCCGGCCGCACCGACACCTGGCACGGCCTCGGCGCACCGGTCACCGGCATCTTCCAGGCCGGCCGGACCTACCAGATCTCGGCGTGGGTCAAGCTCGCCGCGGGCGAGACGGCCCCCGCCGACGTGCGCGTGAGCGTCCAGCGCGACAACGCCGGCTCGTCGTCCTACGACACCGTCGGCACGGCGACCGGGGTGACCGCGGACGCGTGGGTGCAGGTCCAGGCGTCGTACACGATGGCCGCGGCCGAGAGCGCACTGCTCTACGTCGAGACCGCGTCGGGCACGCCCTCGTTCCTGGTGGACGACATCGTGGTGACCGGATCCACCGCTCCCCCGGTCCAGCAGGACATCCCGTCCCTGCAGGACGTGCTGCCGTGGCCCGTCGGCGTCGCCATCGACGCTCGCGAGACGGTCGGCACGGGCGCCGAGCTGGTCACCAAGCACTACGACCAGATCACCCACGAGAACGCGATGAAGCCTGAGGCGATCCAGCCGACGGAGGGCACCTTCACGTTCGAGGCCGCCGACGAGATCATCGACTTCGCGATCGCGAACGGTCAGCGCGTGCACGCCCACACGCTCGTGTGGCACAGCCAGACGCCGGACTGGTTCTTCCAGCACGCCGACGGCACCCCGCTGACCGACAGCGCCGCCGACCAGGCCCTCCTGCTCGGGCGGATGCGGACGCACATCGAGACCGTCGCCGAGCACTACCGCACGAAGTACGGGGAGTTCGGCACGCCCGGCAACCCGATCGTCAGCGTCGACGTGGTCAACGAGGTCATCGCCGAGAGCGAGGCCGACGGCCTGCGCCGCAGTGCGTGGTTCGCCACGCTCGGGGCGAGCTACATCACCGACGCGTTCGAGATCGCCTCCGAGGCGTTCAACGGCGGCGACCCCGACGGACCCGTCCAGCTGTTCATCAACGACTACAACACGGAGCTGCCCGCCAAGCGCCAGGCGATGTTCGACCTGGTCGAGGGTCTGCTGGCCGACGGCGTGCCGGTCGACGGCGTCGGGCACCAGTTCCACATCAGCCTGTCGCAGTCGGTCGACCAGATGCGCACCACGCTCCAGACGTTCGCCCCCCTGGGTCTGCTGCAGGACGTGAGCGAGCTGGACGTGCAGATCGACGGCACGGTCACCCAGGAGAAGCTCGTCGAGCAGGGCTACTACTACGCCAGCGTCTTCTCGATGCTGCGGGAGTTCCCGGACCTGTTCGCGGTCACCATCTGGGGTCCGTACGACAGCCGGAGCTGGCGGGACGGCGCGCCGCTGCCGTTCGACGACGACCTGCAGGCCAAGCCGGCCTACTGGGGCATCGTCGACCCGGCACAGCTGCCGACCCTCACCCGGCAGGCGAACGCCCCGCAGGCCGAGGCCCCGGACGCCCTGCAGTGGAGCCTGCTGCCGCTGCAGACCATCTCGGCCGGGACCGGGTTCCAGCTGCGCTGGTCCGGCGACCGGCTCACCGCGTACGTGCACGTGGTCGACGCGACCGACGACGGCGCGGCGGACACCGTGACGTTCTTCGGCGCGGGTGACCCCGTCGTCGTCACGCGGGACGCCGGGACGCCTGCCGCGGACGGGTGGACCGCGGTGGCGCAGCTGCCCTTGGCCGCGCCCGGTGCCGTCGGGACGACCGTGCCGTTCGACGTCCGCGTGGCCGACGGCAGCGGCGGGCTCATGTCGTGGAACGACCTGGCCCACCACCAGGAGACCGGCGGCCCGCTCGGCGTCGTCACCCTGGTGGAGCCGGTCGGCTACGTGGCGGTCCCCCAGGCCTCTGCGGCCCCGGCCATCGACGGTGCGGTCGACGACGCGTGGGCCGACGCCCCCGTGCTGCGGACCGACGTGCAGGTGGAGGGCACGCCCGGTGCCACCGCGGAGGTGCGCGTGCTCTGGCACGACGACCGCATCGACGTGCTGGCGCAGGTCACGGACCCGTCACTCGACGCGACGAGCTCCAACGCCTGGGAGCAGGACTCGGTCGAGATCTTCCTCGACCCCGTCAACGCCAAGTCCGGTCCCTACAACCCGGCCGACGGGCAGTACCGGATCAGCTACCTCAACGCGGTGTCCATCAGCGGGGACCTCGCGGTGATCGGCGACCGGCTGACCAGCGCGACCGCGGTGGTCGACGGCGGGTACGTCGTCGAGGCGTCGCTCTCGCTGGGGCGCACCGTCACGCCCGGTGACCTCGCCGGCCTGGACTTCCAGGTCAACGACGGCACCGCCGGGGTGCGCGCGTCGGTCCGGACCTGGTCCGACCCGACCGGGCGGTCCTACCAGAACACCTCGCGGTGGGGCGTCGCCCAGCTGGTCGGTCCTGTGACTCCGGAGCCGGCTGCCCCGGTGGTGACCCAGCAGCCGACGTCCGTGGCCGGTGCCCTCGGATCCGAGGTCACGCTCACCGCGGCGGCGTCGGGCTACCCCGAGCCGACCGTCCAGTGGCAGGTGCGCGGCCGCTTCCCGTGGCAGTGGAAGAACGTGGCCGGTGCGACGTCCCCGTCCCTGACGCTCACGGTGTCCGAGCGCATCGACGGCGCCCGGTACCGCGCGGTGTTCACCAACACGGAGGGGTCGGCCACCACCGCGGTCGCCACCGTGCGGATCGCCCGCACGGCCCCGGTCGTCACGGTGCAGCCCACCTCGGTCACCGCGAAGGCGGGCTCCAAGGTGACGCTCAGGGCGGCGGCCACCGGGTACCCCGAGCCGACCGTGCGCTGGCAGCAGCGCTCCGTCAGCGGGCACTGGACCTGGGTCCGGGGTGCGCACAGCACCTCGCTCACGGTGAAGGTGGCGACTCGGGCGACCGAGTACCGGGCCGTGTTCGCCAACAGCGAGGGCACGGCCACCACGACCACCGCGACCGTCTCGCCCAGCCCTCACAGGAGGTGACGGGCCGCTGACGCCTCTCCACCCCTGACCGCCGAGGGCCCCGGATCAACCTCCACTCCGATCCGGGGCCTTCGGCTCCCCCGCGCTCAGCTCCTGCCGCGCGCCTGCCACGTGCACACGCACACCTCGTTGCCCTCGGCGTCGGCCAGCACCCAGAACGCGGGCGCCCGCTCGTCGCTGACCAGGTGCCCGCCCGCAGCCACCGCCGCGGCCACGCGTGCCTCCGCCTGGTCGTGCGCGACGATCACGTCGAAGTGGATCCTGTTGCGCTGCGGCCGGGGCGAGTCCATCTGCTGGAACCAGATCGACGGCCCGATCCCCGCCGGGTCCACCAGATCCTCCGCGGCGGTCAGGTCGTACCCCATCACGGCCGCCCAGAACGGCCGCACGGCCGGGATGTCGAGCGCGTCGACGGCGATCTCGAGCATCTCGCTGCGCGGGACGTCTCCGGTCACCCCGAGCTCGTCGGCCAGCGCGCTCACGGTCGCGGCGAGGTCGACGTCGCGCTGGGTCAGCCCGCCGGCGTCGTGGCTGGTGGTGGTCACGGTGACCTGCCCCCAGCGCAGCACCACGTCGGGGTGGTGGTTCGCCGCATCGGCGGCCGTGGCGATCCGCGCGACGAACGCCGCGGCGGTACTGAAGTCGGGGGTCGCGAACGTCGCACGCAGCGACTGCAGGAGCACGCGCCAGTGCCGGGAGTCGACCGCGGCCGTGACGTCGGAGTGGCGCAGGAGGGTGGTGTCAGCCATCCGTCCACCCTGCCACCGGACGCCCACACGCGCCGCGGTCAGTGCTGCAGCGCCGCCTCCTCGGCCGAGTCCGCCCCGGCCCGGATGTGCCGGGTGACCCACGGGGCGAGCGCGAACATCGCGCCGGCGAACACGAGCGCGATGAGCCCGATGGTGCCGAAGTACGCCGCCGGGCTGGCGTCCGGCGTGGACTGGATGACCTGCGCGGCGATCGCGTTGCCCGCCGACGGAGCGAGGAACCACAGCGCCATCGCCTGCCCGCGGAACGCCTTCGGGGCCAGCAGGGTGGTCGCGGCCAGGCCCACCGGGGACAGGCACAGCTCACCGATCGTCTGGATGACGTAGACCACCACGAGCACCCACGCGGCGGTCTTGCCACCGTCCGCCAACCACGAGGCACCCGCCAGGAACACGAAGCTCAGCGCCGCGAACGTCAGCCCGAGCGCGAACTTCACCGCGGTCGGCGGGCGGTCGTCGAGCTTGATCCACAGCCACGCGAACACCGGCGCCAGCAGGATGATCGCGGCCGGGTTGATGGACTGGAACAGCTCCGGCGACACCGCCCTGCCGAAGATCGACAGCTCGGTGTTGTCCTGCGCGTACGACGCCAACGTGCTCGCCGCCTGCTCGAAGATCATCCAGAAGATCATGGCCGCGACGAACAGCGGGATGTAGGCGCGCAGGCGGGTCCGCTCGTGGTCGTTCACCTTGGGCGACCGGAACATGACGATGAACGTCGCGACCGGTGCTGCGAACGCGAGGTAGGAGATCGCGTCGATGAACGTCGGCAGGCCGAACCCGCCCTGGACCAGCCACGCGATCACGACCGCGAGCGCGATCCCCACCAGCACCGCGGCGAACAGACGGACCACGCCCGGACGGTCCTGCGGCGTCAGCGGGTTCGGCGGGACGTCGCCTGCGCCGCCCAGGTACTTGCGTCCGAGCACGAAGAACACGAGCGCGATCGCCATGCCGATCGCCGCGACGGCGAAGCCCCAGTGGTACCCGCCGACGGCCCGGGCCGCACCGACCAGGAACGGCGCCGCGAGCGAGCCGATGTTGATGCCCATGTAGAAGATCGAGAAGCCCGAGTCGCGACGCGGGTCCTCCCGGTCGTACAGCTCGCCCACCATGCTCGAGACGTTGGGCTTCAGCAGGCCGGTTCCCAGCGCGACCAGGACGATGCCGAGATAGGAGAAGCCGGCCGACGGGACCGTGAGCGCCACGTGGCCGGCGGCGATGACGATGCCGCCGTAGAGCACCGATCGCCGCGCCCCGATCACGCGGTCGGCCAGCCAGCCACCCAGCACCGACAGCAGGTAGACCGACGACCCGTAGATGGCGACGAGCGCCTCGCCCGACGTCTGCTCGATCCCGAGGCCGCCGTTGGCGACGGTGTCGGTCAGGTAGAACAGCAGGATGGCGCGCATCCCGTAGTAGCTGAACCGCTCCCACAGCTCGGTGCCGAAGAGGGTGAACAGGCCCATCGGCTGACCGAAGAAGGCCCGGTCACCGGGCAGCGTGTCCGCCTTGCGAGCCGGCGCCGAGCCCCCCGCGTTCGCGTCGCTCATGGGCCCATCGTGGCCTCGCACCCGGTGAGCCACCACCCCCGGGTGCTCGGGCGGCGGCGCGGCGGTCCCCCGGCTACCGTCACCGGGTGCCCTCGATCCACTGGTTCCGCCGCGACCTGCGGCTCGCGGACAACCCCGCGCTGCTCGCCGCCGTCGAGGAGGCGCGCGCCGCCGACGACGAGGTCGTCCCGCTCTTCGTCGTCGATCCGGCCCTGTGGCGCTCCGCGGGCGCACCGCGGCTGGCCTACCTCGCCCGCAGCCTCCGGGCTCTGGACGAGGCGCTCGACGGACGGCTGGTCGTCCGGCACGGCACCGCCTCGGTCGTGCTCCCCGCGATCGCCCGGGAGGTCGGTGCGCCGAGCGTGAACGTCACGGCAGCGACCGAGCCGTACGGCCGGCGTCGCGACGAGGCCGTGGAGCGGGCGCTGGACGTGCCGCTCGTCCGCACCGGGTCCCCGTACGCGGTCGCGCCCGGTCGACTGACCACGCAGGCGGGCACCCCGTTCCAGGTGTTCACCCCGTTCCGCGGCGCGTGGCTGGACCACGGCTGGTCCGCCCCGGCGCGACGACCGCAGCGGGTCCCGTGGGCCGACGTCCCGTCCGACGGCGTCCCCGCGGACCCGGCGACGGACGTGCGCCTGCGTCCGGCCGGGGAGCGTGCCGCCCTCGCGCGCTGGTCGGAGTACCTGCGGGACGGCCTGGAGGAGTACGGCACCCTGCGCAACCGGCCGGACCTCGACGGCACGTCGATGCTCTCCATCCCGCTCAAGTACGGGGAGCTGCACCCGCGGACGCTCCTCGCCGACCTGGCGCAGGCGCCGTTCGACACGGCCACGTTCCGGTCCGAGCTGGCCTGGCGCGAGTTCCACGCGGATGTCCTGTGGCACCACCCCGGTGCGACGCAGCGGTCGCTGCGGACCGTGGTGCCGGAGGACTCGTGGGACGACGGGGACGCCTCGTTCGCCGCGTGGGCGGAGGGCCGGACCGGGTACCCGTTCGTCGACGCCGGTATGCGCCAGCTCCGCGCGCTCGGCTGGATGCACAACCGGGTCCGCATGGTCGTGGCGTCGTTCCTGGTCAAGGACCTGCACGTGCGCTGGCAGCGGGGTGCCCAGCACTTCATGGACTGGCTCGTGGACGGCGACGTGCCGCAGAACCAGCTCAACTGGCAGTGGGTCGCCGGCACCGGCCGGGACGCCGCGCCCTACTTCCGGGTGTTCAACCCGGTGACGCAGGGCGAGCGGTTCGACCCCGACGGCGCCTACGTCCGCGAGTGGGTGCCGGAGCTGCGCGGGATCCCCGGGCGCGCCGTGCACCAGCCGTGGAAGCTGGGGCTCGAGGCGCCCGAGGACTACCCGGACCCGATCGTGGACCACGCGGCGGAGCGCAAGGTCGCCCTCGACGACTTCCACCGCGGTCGCGACGGCTAGACGCTGGCGAGCTCCGGGGTGGCCTCCTCGACCGCCGCACGGGTCGCGGCACCGGCGTCGCGGAAGTGGCCGAGCGTCCCCAGAAGCAGGCCCAGGAGCGCCCACGAGGCGAGCGCCACCCACAGCTGCGTGGTGTCGGCCGCCGGGAAGTACGACTCGTCGCGCAGCAACGCGGCGGCGGCACCCGGGGGCATCCACTGGCCGATCGCACCCCACGGGGCCGGCAGCATCTGCCACGGCTGGGCGGCGGACGCGATCGGGTTGGCGACGAGCAGGAAGAGCACCGGACCGATCGCGACCCCGGCGCGGCCGACCACCGACACGCACCCGACGATCACCCCGGCGATCGCCAGGATCGCGAGCCCGACGATGCCTGCGTTCACCGCGTACGAGCCGGCCAGCGCACCGAACCAGCCCTGCAGGACGCCCGCGACCGCGAGCCCGCCGAGCACCGAGTACCCGACGACCGCGGTCACCCGGCGCCACACGCCGACGACCGTGAGCGAGATCGCGATCCCGCCGATCATCCCGCCGATCACCAGCGGGAACGTGACCGCGCCGAGGATGGCGCCGCGGGGGTCCCCCTCCAGCAGAGGTACCAGGTCGGTCACGGGGACCGGCGCACCCACCTGCGCCTGCAGGGCGGGGGCCAGGGCGGCGAGCTGCTGCGCGACGAGCGGGCTCCCGCCCGACGCGGTGAGGATCTCCGGCTGCGCGCCGAGCACGACTGCGCCGTACACGTCGCGCGTCTGGACGAGGTCGACCGCGGCGCTGCGGTCCTGCGCGGCGACGACGTCGAACACGCCGGGCGCACGCTCCTCGAGCGCCCGGGTGAACGGCCCGACCGCGGCGGACGGCCCGGCGACGGCGACCGGCAGGTCGTGCGGCTCGGAGGTGACCGCCGGCCACAGGAAGGCGAGCACCAGCACGGTGAGGGCGGCGGCGAGGCCGACCCCCAGTCCGAGGAGGCGACGCCACGGGGTGTGGGGCTGCGCGTGCATGACACGATCCTCTCGTCTAAACCGAACGTTCGTTCTTCTAGACGATCGTCGTCCCCGCGTGTCGCAGTTGTCAAGAACGATCATTCGTTTTTATGCTGCGGCGTGCCCAAGGTCACCGAGGAGTACCGCGTCGCCCGCCGCGACGAGATCGCCGAGGCAGCGCTTCGGGCGTTCCGGCGCAAGGGGTTCCAGGCCACGTCGATGGCGGAGATCATCGCGGAGTCCGGGCTGTCGGCCGGCGCGATCTACGGGCACTACGCGAGCAAGGACGCGATCATCGTCGACGTGGCCTCCCGCGTCGTCGGCAACCGCATCCTCGACGTCGAGCGGCTGGCGGAACGCGACCCCTTGCCGGCGCCGCCCACCATCCCCCGCGTGCTCGTCCGCGGCATGCTCGACGCGATCGGCAACCCCGCGATCATGCTGCAGCTCTGGGGCGAAGGGGTCACCGACCCGGCGGTGCGCACGCTCGCCTTCGACGTCATCGTGCGGCTGCGGGACGCCCTGGCCCGGTACACGTCCCTGTGGCACCAGCGCACCCACGGCACCCCGCCCGACGACGCCGACGCCCTCGCCGCCGAGCAGGTGCCGCTGCTGATCGCCGCGGTGCAGGGCTTCGTGGTGCAGTCGGCGATGGTGCCGGACTTCGACGCGGAGGCGTACCTGACCAGCGTCGAGAAGTACCTGCCGCGGTAGGCGCCTACGAGGGGATCTGGCTCGCGCGGAACTCGTCCTCGAGCAGCGCCATGACGATCCCGTCGCACCAGCCCTCGCCGTCGCGGTACGCGTCGCGCTTGCGCCCCTCGATGCGGAACCCGAGGTTCTCGTACAGGGACTTGGCGCGCGCGTTGATGCTCAGCACGTCCAGCTCCACCCGGTGCAGCCCGAGGCCGTCGAACGCGAGCCCGAGCATGAGCTGGATCGCCTCCGTGCCGTACCCGCGGCCGCGGTAGCCCGGACGCATGGCCAGCCGGAGGTTGGCGGAGAGCACGACGTCGTCGATGTCGTTGAGCACGATCTCGCCGAGGTACTCGTCGGACCCGTTCACGGTGACCGCGAGGTCGATCCGGCCCTCGGCGGAACCCACCGACGCACACCACACATCGATCTCCGGACGGGTGAACACGGCCGTGGTGCCGGTCAGCCGCCGCCCGTCCGGGTCGCTCACCGACTCCCACACGGCGTCCGCGTCGTCCGCCCGGATCGGTCGGAGCACGATCATCTCGCCCTGGAGCGTGGGCTTCTCCATCGCTGCCTCCTGTCGCCGCGGCGAACGCTACGGCCCGGGTATGGCGGGGACGTTACCGGCGGATCACCGGCACCGGACCGCGCCCCGCCGTCCGGCGGGGGAACCGATCCGCTCCAGCAGCAGCTCGCGCACGCGGCCGGCGTCGGCCTGCCCGCGGGTCGCCTTCATGACCGCGCCGATGATGGCACCGACCGGGCCGAGGTTGCCGGACCGGATCTTCTCCGCGATGTCCGGCTGGGCGGCCAGCGCGGCGTCGATGGCCTCGAGCAGGGGGCCGTCGTCGGACACGACCTCGAGGCCGCGCGCGACGAGCACCGTCTCCGGGTCACCCTCGCCGGCGAGCACGCCCTCGAGCACCTGACGGGCCAGCTTGTCGTTGATCCGGCCGTCGTCGACCAGCTTCTGCAGCTGCCCGACCTGCGTCGGGGTCACCGGCAGCTCGGCCAGCTCGATCTCCTGCTGCTTGGCCGTGCGGGCCAGCTCGCCCATCCACCACTTGCGCGCGGCGGCCGGGCTGGCACCCGCGGCGATCGTGGTCTCGATGAGCTCCACGGCGCCGGCGTTGACGACGTCACGCATCTCGGCGTCGGCGTACCCCCACTCCCCCTGCAGCCGTCGGCGGCGGGCCGCAGGCAGCTCGGGCAGGCCGGCGCGGATCTCCTCGACCCACGCGCGGTCGGGGGCGATCGGGACCAGGTCCGGCTCCGGGAAGTACCGGTAGTCCTCCGCGTCCGACTTCACGCGGCCGGACGCGGTGGTGCCGGTGTCCTCGTGCCAGTGGCGCGTCTCCTGGATGATCGCGATGCCGTCGTCGAGCACGCCCGCCTGCCGGCTGACCTCGTACCGCACGGCCCGCTCCACCGACCGGAACGAGTTGACGTTCTTGGTCTCGGTGCGGGTGCCCAGGGGCGAGTCCGGCGTCGGGCGGATCGAGACGTTGACGTCCGCGCGCACGTTGCCGCGCTCCATCCGTGCCTCGGAGACCTCCAGCGCACGGAACAGGTCCCGCAGGGTCTGCACGTACGCGCGGGCCACCTCGGGCGCCCGGGCGCCGGCACCGGTGATCGGCTTGGTGACGATCTCCACCAGCGGGATGCCCGCGCGGTTGTAGTCGACCAGCGAGTACTCGGCGCCGTGGATGCGCCCGTCGGAGCCGCCGATGTGCGTGTTCTTGCCGGCGTCCTCCTCCATGTGCGCGCGCTCGATCTCGACGCGGAAGATGCTCCCGTCGTCGAGCTCCACGTCGACCCAGCCCTCGTAGGCGATGGGCTCGTCGTACTGCGACGTCTGGAAGTTCTTGGGCACGTCCGGGTAGAAGTAGTTCTTCCGGGCGAACCGGCACGTCTCCGCGATCGAGCAGTTCAGCGCGAGGCCGATGCGGATCGCGTACTCGACGGCCTTGCCGTTGACCACCGGCAGCGACCCGGGCAGACCGAGCGAGACGGGAGTGACCGAGGTGTTCGGCTCCTCGCCGAACCCGGCGGGGGCACCGTCGAACATCTTGGTCACGGTGCCCAGCTCGACGTGCACCTCGATGCCGATGACCGTGTCGTAGCGGGCCACCGCGTCGTCGTAGTCGACCAGCGTGCTCATCGGGCCACCTCCAGCTCGGGAGCCTTGAGCAGCAGCGGCCCGCCCCACTCGTTCTCCAGCAGGGCCTCGAGCGCCGCGCCCACCCGGTACAGCCGGTCGTCGGCCTTGGCCGGGGCCAGCACCTGGAACCCGACCGGCAGGCCGTCGTCGGACAGCCCGCTGGGCAGCGACAGGCCCGGCACGCCCGCCAGGTTGGCCGGGATCGTCGCGACGTCGTTGAGGTACATCGCCAGCGGGTCGTCCAGCTTCTCGCCCAGCTTGAACGCGGTGGTCGGCGCCGTCGGGGAGACCAGCACGTCGGCCGCCTCGAACGCGGCGGTGAAGTCGCGCTGGATGAGCGTGCGGACCTTCTGCGCCGACCCGTAGTAGGCGTCGTAGTAGCCCGCCGACAGGGCGTAGGTGCCCAGGATGATCCGGCGCTTGACCTCGTCGCCGAAACCCTGGCCGCGGGTGGCGGACATGACGCGCTCGGCGGTGGGGTTGTCCTCGGGCACGACGCGCAGGCCGAACCGCATGCCGTCGAACTTGGCGAGGTTGCTGGACGCCTCCGCCGGCAGGATCAGGTAGTAGGCCGCGAGCGCGTAGGTGAAGTGCGGGCAGGAGACCTCGACGATCTGCGCACCCGCGCCGCGCAGCAGCTCGAGCGACTCCTCGAACCGTGCGAGCACGCCGGGCTGGTAGCCCTCGCCCTGCAGCTCGCGGATGACACCGACGCGCACGCCGGTCAGGTCGGCCTTCGCGCCCTGCTGGGCGGCAGCGACGAGCGCGGGCAGCGGCTCGTCGATCGACGTGGAGTCGCGGGGGTCGTGGCCGCCGATGAGCTCGTGCAGCAGCGCCGAGTCGAGCACGGTGCGCGTGACGGGACCGGCCTGGTCCAGCGACGACGCCAGCGCGATGAGCCCGTAGCGGGACACCCCGCCGTACGTGGGCTTGACGCCGACCGTGCCGGTGACGGCCGCGGGCTGGCGGATCGAGCCGCCGGTGTCCGTGCCGATCGCGAGCGGCGCCTCGTACGCGGCGACCGCCGCGGCGGACCCGCCACCGGAGCCGCCGGGGATCCGGTCGAGGTCCCACGGGTTGTGGGTGTTGCCGTACGCGGAGTGCTCCGTGGACGACCCCATGGCGAACTCGTCCATATTGGTCTTGCCCAGGATCGGCAGCCCGGCGGCCTTGATCCGCTCGACGAGCGTGGCGTCGTACGGCGGGATCCAGCCCTCGAGGATCCGCGAGCCGGCGGTCGTCTCCAGGCCCTTGGTGACGACGACGTCCTTGACCGCGATCGGCACGCCGGCGAGCGCGTGCAGCGACTCCCCGGCGGCGCGGCGCGCGTCGACGTCGGCGGCCGTGGCGAGTGCGGCATCCCCACTGACCTGCAGGAACGCATGGATCACGCCGTCCACGTCGGCGATCCGGTCGAGGTGCGCCTGCGTCGCCTCGACGCTGGACACCTCCTTCGCCGTGAGCTTCTCGGCCAGGGCCGCCGCGGAGATGCGTGTCAGGTCGCTCACGCGTCCTCCCCCAGGATCTGCGGGACCGCGAACTTGCCGTCGATGTGCTCGGGCGCGGCCGCGAGCACCAGGTCGCGGTCGACCGGCTCCACGAGGACGTCGGGGCGGAACACGTTGGTCAGCGGCAGGGGGTGGCTGGTGGCCGGCACGTCGGGCGTGGCGATCTCGCTCACGCGGGCGACCGACTCGACGATGACGTCGAGCTCGCCCGCGAGGCGGTCGAGCTCTGCCGGTGTGAGGTCGATCCGAGCCAGGCCCGCCACGCGCGCGACCTCGTCGCGAGAGAGGGTGGACATGGCTCGGAGTCTAGACGTTGGGGACCGGCTCCCTACGCTGGGCAGCATGGCGACGAGTCCCGACGACATGCGAGCGGCGGTCACGGCGAGCATGGCCGACCGCACCGGTCGGACCCTCGACCAGTGGGCGACCCTGGTGCACGACACCAGCGGCGTCGACCCGCTCGACCAGAACGCGGTGCGGCGCTGGCTCAAGGACGTGCACGGCGTCCCGCAGAACACCCGGTGGACGATCGCGTTCGAGGTCGCGGAGCGGGCGGGGTGGGAGCGGCCGGACGTGGACGGCTACGTGGAGCTGCAGTACACGGGCCGCACGGCCGGGCTGCGGCCGATCTACGACGCCCTCGAGCGCGCGCTGCTCGCACTGGGCGACGACGTGCGCCGCGAGGGCCGGTCGACCTACGTGCCCTTCGTCCGCGCCCGCCAGTTCGCCGCCGTCGCCGCGACCACGGCCACGCGCGTCGACGTCGGCCTGCGGTTCGTCGACCCGC
Source organism: Cellulomonas sp. Root137 (assembly GCF_001426725.1). Lineage (NCBI taxonomy): Bacteria > Bacillati > Actinomycetota > Actinomycetes > Micrococcales > Cellulomonadaceae > Cellulomonas > Cellulomonas sp. Root137. The sequence goes on from NZ_LMFG01000005.1 coordinate 156,668, forward strand.
CGGACGACCCCCGCCTCGTCCCCGCGAGATCGCCCGGCTCGGCGACGCACCGGGTCGCCGTCACCGACGTCTCCCAGGTCGGTGAGCTCCTCCCCCTCCTGCGCGCCGCCTACGAGCAGAACGGCAGGTAGTCGGACAGGCGTTCACTTTCCCCGGTGTGTGCTCCCCGATCGACGCCGCCCGGTAAGTACGATTTGCCGAGACTGGTGGTGCGTGGCCGGCCCCTGCCCCGCGGGTCCTGATCCGCCGCCTGCTCCCGACCGTGCTCCCCCGACAGGGCCACGCGCCCCCGACGACGCCCCTGCGAGGCCGCCATGCCACCGAAGCTCAAGACCGCACTCTTCTGGATCATCGCGATCTTCCTCGTGTACGCCATCGTCACCAGCCCGGACCGCGCCGCCGACCTCGTCCGTGCCCTCTGGGACATCATCGTCAGCGCCTTCTCCAGCTTCGGTCAGTTCTTCTCCAACCTGACCGAGTGACATGGACACCGTCGAGCAGACCCTGGCGGGGCACCGGACGCTGCGCAAGTACGTGCTGCCCGGCGAGCGCGTCGTCCTGACGCGCCGGTCCCACTGGGCCAAGCTCCTGGAGCCCACGCTCACCACGCTCGTCGGTTTCGTGCTCGTGGCGTGGCTCGTCGACGTGGCCGGCACGGTCGCCGGCGACCGGTCGGCGTGGCTGTGGCTGCTGTGGTTCGCCCTGCTCGCGCGGCTCGGCTGGCGGGTGCTCGACTGGCGCAACGAGTGGCTCGTCGCCACCGACAAGCGGATGCTCATGCTCTACGGGCTCATCACGCACAAGGTCTCGATGATGCCGCTGGTCAAGGTCACCGACATGCGGTACTCCCGGTCGATCCCCGGCCGCCTCCTCGGCTACGGCGAGTTCCTGCTGGAGTCCGCCGGGCAGGACCAGGCGCTGGGCCGCATCGCGTGGGTGGCCGACCCCGACGCCACCTACCGCGAGCTGTGCGCGATCATCTTCACGCCCACCCAGTCGCCGAACGTGAGGCCGCCGTCCGTCGCCGTGCGGAGACCTGTACCTGAGGGTCGGCCCGCCTGGCCGGCCGTCCACGAGCACCGCCCGGGCGACACCCAGCCGATCCGCATCCCGCCCCGGACGTCCGCGCGCGACGACGGCCCCGGGTGGTCGGTGTCCGGCGACACCGGAACCTACGTGCCGGTCGAGGACCCCGTCCGCCGCTACGACGACTGACTGGCTAGACCCGCTCGATCGCGGCGGCCACCAGCGCGAGCAGCGCCTGCGCGTAGGCGTCCGCGGCCGTGTCCGCGGTGAAGAGCCGCTCCGGCCGCCCCGAGTGCTCGATGAGCACCCCGTACTGCCCGTCGGTGGACCGCGCCAGGCTGCGGAACGTGCCGCCCAGCAGCTCGCGCAGCTGGTCCTCGCGCGGCAGCCACAGGGCGTCCTCCTGCGCGACCGAGTCGAGCGCCCACTCGGTGGTCCCGTTGAAGCCCAGGACGGTGCCGGTCGGGTACTCGTGCGGCTCCACCACCATGTCCGAGATGGTGAACACCTGGTCCTCGAGCGTCCGGACGGCGAACCGGTCCCCGGGGCGGGGGTGCCAGCTCAGCCCGGCCTCGTGGAGCTGCTGGGCGCGCGCGACGGAGATCATCGATCCAGTATCCGCCGCGGGTGCGCCCGTGTCCTGACGGTCACCCGTCGGCGAGCGCCGCCACGCACTCCCGCAGCAGCCGTCGCAGCTCGGCACGGTCCCCCGCGGGCAGCGCCCCGATCATCCGGGACTCCACTGCGGCGACCGCGGCGCTCGCGCTCGCCAGCCGCTCGCGCCCCAGCGCCGTGATGCGGGTCGGCAGGACCCGGCCCACCGGCGCCTGCTCGGCACGCGAGACCAGCCCGTCCCGCGTCATCTGCTGCAGGAGGACGTTCATCGACTGCCGGGACACGAACGCGCCACGAGCGAGGTCGCTGCTGGACAGCCCGGGCCGCTGCGCGAGCAGCTCCAGGCACGAGTACTGCGTGATCGTCAGCTCCAGCGGACGCAGCACCGCGTCCATCGCCGAGTGCAGGACGCTCGACGCCTCCTTGACCAGGTAGCCGATCGACGTCTCGAGCTCCACGCCTTGACCCATGTCAGGAGTCTGACATACCGTGGCGATGTCAGTTAGCTGACACTCGACTCGATCTCAGGAGATCCCATGCCCGTCACCGGCCCCGACTTCGTCTCCCTGCAGGTGCGCGACCTCGAGCGGTCCGCCGCGTTCTACGAGCGGTTCCTCGGCGTCGTCCGCGCCGGGTTCAGCCCGCCGCACGCGGTGGTGTTCGACACGCACCCGATCGCGTTCGCCGTGCGCGACGTCGCACCGGGCGTCGACCTCGACGCGACCGGGCAGCCCGGGCTCGGCGCGGCCCTCTGGCTGCACGCGCCCGACGCGCAGGAGATCCACGACTCACTCGTCGCGGCGGGGGTGCCGATCGCGTCCGCCCCGGTCGACGGGCCCTTCGGTCGCACGTTCACCTTCGCGGACCCGGACGGGTACCACATCACGCTCCACGATCGGGGCTGAGACCTACCGGGTGCTGAACGCCGCGTCGAACGAGGCGGCCGGCGGGTCGAACGCGTTGCGCTTCACGAACTCCAGCGCCTCGGGCGCGCCGAGCAGCCGGTCCATCCCCGCGTCCTCCCACTCCACGGAGATCGGCCCGTCGTACCCGATGGAGTTGAGCGCCCGGAACGACGCCTCCCAGGGCACGTCGCCGCGGCCGGTGGACACGAAGTCCCACCCGCGGCGCAGGTCGGCCCACGCCAGGTGCGAGCCCAGCCGGCCGTTGCGGCCGTTGCCGAGCCGGAGCTTCACGTCCTTGCAGTCGACGTGGTAGATCCGGTCACGGAACTCGAGGATGAAGTCGACCGGGTCCAGCTGCTGCCAGATGAAGTGGCTCGGGTCCCAGTTGAGGCCGAACGCCTCGCGGTGCCCGATGGCCTCCAGGGTCCGCACGGTCGTCCAGTAGTCGTACGCGATCTCGCTCGGGTGCACCTCGTGCGCGAACCGCACACCCACCTCGTCGAACACGTCGAGGATCGGGTTCCACCGGTCCGCGAAGTCCTGGTAGCCCGCGTCGACCGCCTCCTGCGAGACCGGCGGGAACATCGCGACGTACTTCCAGATGCTCGACCCGGTGAAGCCCACGACCGTCTTCACGCCCAGCTTCGCGGCGATCCGGGCGGTGTGCTCCATCTCCTCGGCCGCACGCTGCCGGACGCCCTCGGGGTCGCCGTCGCCCCACACGACGTCGGGCAGGATGTCACGGTGCCGCTGGTCGATGGGGTCGTCGCAGACCGCCTGACCCTTGAGGTGGTTGGAGATCGCGTAGACCTTCAGGCCGTACCTCTCCAGCAGCGCGAGCTTGCCGGCGACGTACTCCTCGTCGTCCCAGCGCCACGGGTCCAGATGGTCGCCCCAGCAGGCGATCTCCAGGCCGTCGTAGCCCCACCCGGACGCCAGCCGCGCGACCTCCTCGAACGGCAGGTCCGCCCACTGGCCGGTGAACAGGGTGATCGGTCGTGCCATCGTCAGCTCTCCTTGGTCACAGAGGTCCACCTGCTGTCGTCGGCGGCCGACCGTTCGACGGCGTCGAGCACACGCTGCACGGCCAGCCCGTCGGCGAAGCTCGGCTCCGGCTGCGTGCGCGACGCGATCGCGGTGATCAGGTCGACCGCCTGGTGCGTGAACGCGTGCTCGTACCCGAGGCCATGACCCGCAGGCCACCAGGCTGCCACGTAGGCGTGCTCGGGCTCGGTGACGACGATCCGCCGGAACCCGGCCTCCGCAGCGGGCTGCGACGCGTCGAAGAAGTGCAGGACGTTCATGTCCTCGAAGTCGAACGCGAGCGAGCCCGCGGAGCCGTTGATCTCGAGCCGGATCGCGTTCTTGCGGCCCCACGCGAACCGGGTGGCCTCGAAGGTGGCCAGTCCCCCGCCGGACATCCGGCCGAGGAAGATCGCCGCGTCGTCCACCGTGACCGGTCCGGTCTCGCTGCCGGCAGTGCCGTGCAGGCCGGAGTGCGCCGAGGCGACCGGGCGCTCCTTGACGAACGTCTCCAGCACCGCCGAGACGCCCGTGACCGACTCGCCCGTGACGAACTGCGCCAGGTCGACGATGTGCGCGCCGATGTCCCCGAGCGCCCCCGAGCCCGCCTTCTGCTTGTCCAGCCGCCACGACAGCGGCGCCTGCGGGTCCGCGATCCAGTCCTGCAGGTACTGCGCCCGCACGTGCCGGACCGTGCCGATGCGGCCGTCCGCCACCAGCGTGCGGGCCAGCTGGATGGCGGGGACGCGACGGTACGTGAAGCCGACCATCGCCAGCCCCGGGGCGCGCTCGGCGGCCCGGACCATCGCCTCGGCCTCCTCGACCGAGTTGGCCAGCGGCTTCTCGCACAGCACGTGCTTGCCCGCCTCGAGCGCGGCGATCGCGATCTCGGCGTGGGTGTCGCCCGGCGTGCAGATGTCGACGAGGTCGATGTCGTCCCGGGAGACGAGCGCCTTCCAGTCGGTCTCCGTGCTGGACCACCCCAGCTTCGCGGCGGCGGCGCTCACCGCGGCGGCGTCACGACCGGCGACCGCCGCCATGTCCGGGTGCAGCGGCAGGTCGAAGAACCGGGGGGCGTTGCGCCACGCCTGCGAGTGCGCGACGCCCATGAACGCGTACCCGACCATGCCGATGCCCAGGCGCGGGACTGCTTCTGTCACGACTCCTCCTCGAGTCCTGTGGAGTCCGGGCGGGCCGCTGCGGAACGGCCCGCCCGGACGGGTCAGGTTGGCTCAGGACTCGAACGCGGTCGGCAGGTACTGCTCGACGTTGTCCTTGGTCACCACGGGGGCGTACAGCTGGATCGTGCGCGGCACCTCGACCTCGACCAGGTCGCTCATCGACTTGCCCTGCACCAGCAGCCGGGCCAGCTTGATGCCGTCCGCGGCCTGCGTGGACGGGTAGATGACCGTGGCCTTGAGCACCGAGTCGTCGGCCTGGATGGCCTCCATGACGTTCTTGGAGCCGGCACCTCCGACCATGAAGAACTCGTCGCGGCCCGCGTTCTCGATGGCCGCCAGGACGCCGACGCCCTGGTCGTCGTCGTGGTTCCAGATGGCGTCGAGCTGCGGCGCCGCCTGCAGCAGGTTGGCCGCCGCGGCCTCGCCGCCCTGGACGGTGAAGTCGGCCGCGACGCGGTTGCTCACCTCGAGCCCGCACGCGGACAGCGCGTCGGAGAAGCCACGGCTGCGGTCCTGCGTCAGGGGCAGCGAGTCGATGCCGGCGATCTCCGCGACCTTGGCGTCGGCGTTGCCGCCCAGCTCGCCGCAGATGTAGGCGCCGGCGCTGACGCCCATGCCGTAGTTGTCGCCGAGGATCGTCGTGCGCGCCGCGTCGGAGTCCTCGAACTCGCGGTCGACGTTGACGACGACGATGCCGGCCTGCATCGCCTTGATGGCGACCTCGGTGAGTGCGGCACCGTCGAACGGCAGCAGGACGATCGCGTCCACGCCGTCGTTGATGAACTGCTCGATCTGGCTGATCTGCAGGTTCACGTCGTTGGTGGCCTCGGCCTGCACCAGCTCGACGTCGGGGTACTTGGCTGCCTCGGCGACGGCCGACTTGGTGATCGAGCCCATCCAGCCGTGGTCGGCCGCCGGGGCGGAGAAGCCGATGACGACCTTGTCGCCGGGCTCGTCGTTGCCGGTGGCTGCGGCCGCCGGCGCCTGCGCGGCGCCGGTGTCCTCGGCCTCGGGGGTGTTGGACGTGCAGCCGACGACGAGTGCGAGGGCTGCCGCGGTGCCGGCGGCGGCGAGCCACCTGCGGCGCAGTGCTACGGACATGACGATCCTCCTTGATCGAACAACGGGTGTGCAGGGGCAGAGCTGGTGGGGTCAGGTTCCGGCGCGGGAGCGCTCGGCGATGCGCTGCTGGAGCAGCACGGCGACGACGATGATCACGCCCTTGGCGATGGCCTGCGCCGAGATGGACAGGTTGTTCTGCGTGAACACGTTGCTGAGCGTCGTGAAGATCAGGACGCCCAGAAAGGTGCCGACGATGGTGCCGCGGCCGCCGATGAGCAGGGTGCCGCCGACGACCACGGCGGCGATGGCGTCGAGCTCGTAGAGCTGGCCGTTGGTGGAGCTGCCGGCCGTGGTGCGGCCGAGCATCATCACGCCGCCGATGCCGGCCGTGAGACCGCACAGGGCGTACAGGTACATCGTGTGGCGCTTGACCTTGATGCCGGCCAGCCGTGCGGCCTCCGGGTTGCCGCCGACCGCGATGGTCCGGCGACCGAACGTGGTGCGGTTGAGCAGGATCCAGCCGGCGACGGACACCAGCACGAAGATCCACACCAGCATCGGCACGCCGAGGGGCGACGACCGGAAGAAGTCGAGGAACGGGTCGACCTTGACGATCTGGGTCTGCCGCCTGGCGATGATCTCCGCCAGGCCGCGGGCGGACACGAGCATGGCCAGCGTCGCGATGAACGCGACCACCTTCCCGTACGCGATGAGCACGCCGTTGATCAGTCCTGCGCCGATGCCGACGCCGAGCGCGCAGAGCACCATGATCGTCCAGTGGACGTCCTCGGCCATGGTCTGCGTGGCCAGCGTGGAGGCCCACACCGACGCCAGCCCGATGACGGAGCCGACGGACAGGTCGATGCCGCCACCCGTGATGACGAACGTCATGCCGATGCTGATCACGCCCAGCACCGACGCGAGCCGCAGGATCGTCAGGAGGTTGTCGATGCTGGCGAACCGCTCGCCGGCAGTGATGACGCCGAAGGCGCAGATCGCCACGAGGGCGATGACCAGGCCGAGGTTGCGCCCGGTGGCTCCGCCGAGGAGTCCCCGACGGGACCTCTCCCCGGCCTTGGCCACCTGCTCGACCCGCGAGGACTCGTCGGCGGCAGGGGCTGTCACGTCATGCTCGCTCACGCGGCACTTCCTTCCATGACGAGGTCGAGCACGCGGTGCTCGTCGATGCGGGACGCGGGTCCCTCGTGGACCACCCGCCCTTCGGAGATCACCAGGACGCGGTCGGACAGGCCGATCACCTCCGGAATGTCGCTGGAGACGACCACCACGGCGGCGCCCTGCGCGGCAAGGTCGGCGATCAGGCCGTAGATCTCGGCCCGCGCCCCGACGTCGACGCCGCGGGTGGGCTCGTCGAGGAGCAGCACCCGGCAGCCGTGCACGAGCCAGCGCGCGAGCAGGACCTTCTGCTGGTTCCCGCCCGAGAGCGTGCGCGCGCTGCGGTCGGGGTCCGACGGACGGACGTCGAGGGCGTCGATCTGCTCGCGCGCGACGCGCCGCTCGGCGCCCTCGTCGAGGAACGACGCGGTGGCGTTGCGCGAGAACGTGGAGAGCGTGATGTTCCGGTACACCGGCTCGTCGAGGATCAGACCCTGGCTCTTGCGCTCCTCGGGGCAGAGCCCGATGCCGGCCCCCACCGCGTCGCTCACGGAGCCGGCGCGCAGCTGGTCCTCCCCCACGTGCACGGTGCCGGTCGTCGCCTTGCGCGCGCCGAAGACGGTCTCCAGGATCTCGGTGCGTCCCGACCCGACGAGCCCGGCGAGCCCGATCACCTCGCCGGCGCGGACCTGGAACGACACGTCGCTGAACGCCCCGCGCAGCGAGAGACCCTCGACCCGCAGCACCGTGGGGGCGTCCTCCGCCACCGTGTCACGCGGCGGGATGGCGTACTCGACGGTGCGGCCGGTCATGAGCTTGATGAGCTCGGCGGTCGGCGTCTGCGCGGCCGGGAGGCCGGTCGCGACGGTCCGGCCGTCCTTGAGCACCGTGATGCGGTCGCCGATCTGGCGGATCTCGTCGAGGCGGTGCGAGATGTAGACGACAGCCACGCCGGACGCGGTGAGCTCCCGGACCACGCGGAAGAGGTTGGTGACCTCCTCGGCGTCCAGCACGGCCGACGGCTCGTCCATGACGATCACCCGGGCGTCGTGCGACAGGGCGCGCGCCATGCTGACGATCTGCTTGCCCGCGGCCGACAGCCGGCCGACCTCGCGGTGGGGCGAGATGTCGGCGTGCCCGAGCCGGGCCAGCAGCGCCCGCGTGCTGGCGGTCGCCGCGCGGCGCTGCGAGAACCCCGCGGTGGCCAGCTCGTGGCCGAGGTAGATGTTCTCCGCGACCGAGAGGCCGTCGACGACGTCGAGCTCCTGGTACATCGTCGCGATGCCCAGCTTGAGGCCGGCCACGGGGTGCGCGATGGTGACCGGCTGACCGTCGAGCAGGATCTCGCCCTCGGTCGGCTGGTGGGCGCCGGCGAGCACCTTGATGAGCGTGGACTTGCCCGCGCCGTTCTGGCCCAGCAGGCAGTGGACCTCGCCCGCCCGGATCTCCAGGTCTACGCCGTCCAGCGCCCGGGCTCCCGGGAACTGCTTCACGATGCCGCGCATCTGCAACAGCGGCGGGTCCTCGTTGACCATGGGCAGGAACGTAGAACCACTTCTGCCGTCGGTCAAGCAAAAGTCGCCACTGTTGTGTCATGGTTACGTGAACGTGACCTACGTAAGGCGGAATGGTTCACTGTGCGCATGGACGAGCTCCTCAAGTTCGCTCCTCGGCCGACGGGCGCCGGGGAGATGTTCCAGCTCCTCCGTGACCGCCAGCCGCGCACCCGCTCCGACCTGGCCACGCTCACCGGGCAAGCGCGTTCCACGATCGCCGCCCGCGTCGACCTCCTGCTGTCCTCCGGGTTCGTCGCGCCCGCGGGCGAGGCCAGCTCCACCGGCGGCCGTCCGCCCGCCACCTTCGCGTTCAACCCGGCGGCCCGGGTGGTCCTGGCGGTCGACCTCGGCGCCACCCACTCCCGGCTCGCCCTGACCGACCTGGTCGGCACCGTGCTGGCCGAGCACCACGAGCCCATCTCGATCGCCGAAGGTCCGGCTCCGGTGCTCGACCGTGTCGTCGAGGTCGGCCTCGACCTGCTGGCCACCGCACGCCGGCCGGTCAGTGACCTGGTCAGCGTCGGCGTCGGGCTCCCCGGCCCGGTCGAGCACTCGACCGGCCGGCCCATCAACCCGCCGATCATGCCCGGGTGGGACGACGCGGACGTCCCCACGCTCCTGTCCCGCAAGCTGCGCGTCCCCGTGCTCGTGGACAACGACGTGAACGTGATGGCGCTCGGTGAGCACACGTCGCAGTGGCCGGACGTCGACCACCTCCTGTTCGTCAAGGTCGCGACGGGCATCGGCGCCGGGATCATCTCCGACGGGCAGATCCGCCGTGGCGCCCAGGGCGCAGCCGGCGACCTCGGGCACATCGCGGTTCCCGGCGGCCTGAACCTGCCCTGCCGGTGCGGCAACACCGGCTGCCTCGAGGCGGTCGCCAGCGGCCCGGCGATCGCGAACGCCCTGAAGAACGCGACGACGAGCGCCGACGTCGTCGCGCTCGTGCGCGCCGGCGACCTGGACGCCAGCCGCGAGGTGCGCGAGGCCGGTCGGCACATCGGCGAGGTGCTCGCCGCGTGCGTGAGCATGCTCAACCCGTCGGTCATCGTCATCGGCGGCGTCGTGGCCGAGGCCGGTGAGCACCTGCTGGCCGGCATCCGCGAGGTCGTCTACCGTCGCTCGCTGCCCCTGGCCACCCAGCACCTGCGCATCGTCGCGTCCCGCACCAAGGGCCGCGCCGGAGTGCTCGGCGCCTCCGCCATGGCCTCCGAGCACGTGCTGTCCGCCGCCGCCATCGACGCCCTGATCAGCTAGGAGACTCCGTCGTGACCGATCAACGTCGAGCCCTCGTCGTCCGGGGCGGATGGGACGGGCACGCGCCCGAGGAGGCCGCCGAGCTGTTCGTGCCGTTCCTGCGGGAGCACGACTTCGACGTCGTCGTGGAGGGATCGCTCGAGGCGTACGCGGACGCCGAGCTCATGGCGGCGACCGACCTGGTGGTGCAGTGCTGGACCATGGGCGACATCCTGGCCGACGAGCTCCGCGGCCTGCGCACCGCCGTCGCTGCGGGCACGGGTTTCGCGGGCTGGCACGGCGGGATCATCGACTCGTTCCGGATCGCCACCGACTACCTGCAGCTGGTGGGTGGCCAGTTCGCGGCGCATCCCGGCGGCACGCTGGTCGAGCACACGATCAACGTGACCGGCGACCACCCGATCGTCGCGGGCGTGCACGACTTCACGCTGCGGTCCGAGCAGTACTGGCTGCTCACCGACCCGCTGAACGAGGTGCTGGCGACCACGACGATCACCCCGGGACCCGACGACCCCTGGCACGCACCCGTGACGTCGCCCGCCGTCTGGACCCGCCGCTGGGGTGCCGGCCGCGTGTTCGTCTGCGCTCCCGGGCACCAGCTGGCGGACCTCGAGGTGCCCGCGGTGCGGACGATGATCGAGCGCGGCCTGCTCTGGGCCAGCCGAGAGTCGTAGGTTCGCGTCGGTGACGCCGGAGCCGGACGAGCACGACCTCGCGGTGCGCGACACCCTCGTCGCAGCGCTGGCACCCTTCGGGTCCGACGTCGCCGACGTCGCGCTGAGCTGGTCCGAGCCCGCGCACACCTGGTTCACGGTCGTGACGCCGCGGGCGCGCGGGGCTGCGCCGTTGGAGGTGGCCGTCGACGATCGCGCCGACCTCTCGCTCCTCGTCACGGTGGGTGCCACCACCGGGGAGTTCGCCGGGCTCAGCGCTCCGATGGAGTGGCTCTCCGTGCTGGCCACGGCCGTCTTCGCCGGGCGGGCCTCCGAGGCCGGCCGATCGGGTCAGCACCTCAGGGTCCTGCTCGACGACGGCACCGTCGTCACCGTGCGCCGCGGCCTGCCCTGGCCGGGCATGTGGCGCTCCGCCGCGCACCACGCGCCCTACGGCCTGCGTGCCACGGACGGCCTGCGCCGGGTCGGGACGTTCCTGCGAGACCTGTCGGGCGACGTCTCGGCGCACGAGGACGTCGACCACCTCGCGGCATGGGTCGAGTGGCCCGACGTCTCGGACGGCGAGTACACGGACGTGATCACGATCGACGGCCACGTCGTCGAGCTGGCGGCGACACCCGACGAACGGGTCGTCGCGACGGTCACGTCGACGGTCGATCTCGCGCGCCTGCGGATGCTCGCGGAGGCAGCAGCCGCTCAGGCGGGGCTGCCCGCCGACCAGGACGCACGAGCCGTCTGGCGCGCGACGGTGCGCCGCTGACGGGCCGTCGGTCGATCAGGCCGATCCCCGCAGCTCGCGGTAGACGTACCGCTCCGCCGGCTGGAACCCGAGGCTCGAGTAGAGCGACCCCGCGGCGGAGTTCTCGGCCTCGACCTGCAGGAACGCCCTCCGGGCACCCCGCTGGGCGGCCTCGTCCAGCGCGCGCAGGGTCAGTGCTCGGCCCAGCCCGTTCCGCCGAGCTCGTGGAGCGACGACCAGGCACGAGAGCGCGACCCACTCCTCGGCGAACGCGGCACGGATCACGCCGGCCAGTCCGGTGGGGTCCGTCGCCGTCAGGTAGATCGCCGGCGCACCGCCGAGCACCGCGCGAGCCAGCCGGAGGCTCGTCTCGTCGGCCTCCGCCGCGGCACCGGTGGCGTGCAGGCGGGCCTTGGAGCCGGACCAGGCCGTGAGCCACTCGTCGTCCGGTCGGTCGGCGACCGCGATGCGCACCGGTCCGGCCCCGGTGCGCACGGTGCCGTGCGGCGTCTCGATCCCGTCGAGCTCCCGCACCAGCACGTCGGTCCGGGACATCACCTCGTAGTCGCGGAGCGCGAGCAGGTCGTCCAGGCCGCGTGGCGACGCCCGGCAGACTCGCACGATCGAGGGTTGACCCTCCTGCGCGTAGAGCTCCTCGACCCGGTCGAGCGTCGCGGTGACGTCGGCCGGCGCCCCGAGCGGCAGCACGCTGTTGGCCCGCCGTGTCAGGCCGCCGGAGAGGCCCACGCGCCAGCCGTCGACGTCGACCACGCGTGCGGGCGGCCAGGTCGCGGACTCGACCAGGGCACCGGGTGCGTCCGGCGGGGTCCACGTGTGCACGCGCAGGTGGACCTCGACGTGTCCCCAGTCACGCTCCGGCACCGCCACGAAGCCGAGCCGCTTGTACAGCCGCTGCGCGGCCTCCATCGAGTCGAGCGTCGAGAGCACCAGGCGCCGAGCCCCGCCTGCGACCGCCTCCCGGAGGGCCGCCGCGACCAGGAGCTCCGCGATCCCCCGCCTCCGCGCCTCGGGGGCCACAGCCAGCATGCGGATCTCCAGCTCCCCGGGCTCCGCGATCTCGGCGTACGACGTCCCGTACGGCGCGAGGGTCACGGTGCCGACGACCACCGGCTCGCCGTCGTCCCTGGGCAGCAGCGCGACCAGCAGGGTCGCCTCTCGCGCCCGGCGCTCGGCGTCCCGCAGCTCGTCCGCGTAGGAGTCGGTCGCGTCCACCAGCCGGTCGGCCAGGTACGCCTCGGCGGTCAGCGCCCCCGCGTCGGCCACCTGCGGACCGACCGCCACCCGGACGACCGCGCCGCCGGCCACGTCACGCCTCCGCGGGTGCGGCCGGAGCGTCTCCCACGCCCGAGGGCCCCTCCGCCAGCAGCCGCTCGAAGCCGGCCTCGTCGAGGATCCGCAGCCCGAGCTCGCGCGCCTTGGCCTCCTTGGACCCCGCGTTCTCCCCGACCACCACGTAGTCCGTCTTCTTCGACACGCTCCCCGCCGACTTGCCGCCGCGGGCCAGGATCGCCTCCTTGGCACCATCGCGGCTGAACCGCTCCAGCCCGCCGGTGACCACGACCGTCAGCCCTTCGAGCGTGCGCGGCGCGGACTCGTCGCGCTCCTCCTGCATCCGCACGCCCGCCGCCGCCCACTTCTCGACGATCGCCGCGTGCCACTTCTCGTCCTCGCCGGGCTGCTCGAACCAGGCGACCACCGCGGACGCGATCGTCGGACCGACGCCCTCGGCGGCGCCGATCTCCTCCTCGGTGGCCGTGGCGATCGCGGGGACGGACGCGAAGTGCTGCGCGAGCGCGCGCGCCGCCGTCGGCCCCACGTGCCGGATCGACAGGGCCACGATCACGCGCCAGAGCGCCGCCTGCTTGGCCTTCTCCAGGTTGCCCAGCAGCGCCGTCCCCGTCGCGTTGAGGTCCCCCGCCTCGCGGACCACCCCGCCGACCTTCGAGCTGGTGGACAGGGTGAACAGGGGCACCTTGCGCAGCGCGTCCGCGTCGAGCGCGAACAGGTCGCCCTCGTCGGTCACCACCCCCGCGGTGAGCAGCGCGTTCGCCGCTTCCCAGCCGAGCGCCTCGATGTCGAACGCCCCGCGCGACGCCACGTGGAACAGCCGCTCGCGCAGCTGCGACGGGCAGGACCGCTGGTTGGGGCAGCGGATGTCGACGTCGCCCTCCTTGGCCGGCGCCAGCGGAGTGCCGCAGGACGGGCACTCGGTGGGCATGACGAACGCGACCTCCGTGCCGTCGCGCAGGTCGACCACCGGGCCGACGATCTCCGGGATGACGTCCCCGGCCTTGCGCAGCACCACGGTGTCGCCGATGAGCACGCCCTTGCGCGCCACCTCGCTGGCGTTGTGCAGCGTGGCCATCTCGACGGTGGACCCCGACACGAACACCGGCTCCATCACCCCGTACGGCGTCACTCGACCGGTGCGGCCGACGTTGACGCGGATGTCGAGGAGCTTGGTGTTCACCTCCTCGGGCGGGTACTTGTACGCGATCGCCCACCGCGGCGCCCGGCTGGTGGACCCGAGCCGGCGCTGCAGCGCGATCTCGTCGACCTTCATGACGATGCCGTCGATCTCGTGCTCCACGTCGTGCCGGTGCTCGCCGTAGTAGGCGATCATCTCCCGCACGCCGTCCAGGCCCTCGACGATCCGGGTGTGCCCGGACACCGGGACGCCCCAGGACGCCAGCAGGTCGTACACCTGTGACTGCCGCTCGATCCCGGTCCCCCGCCCGGCACCCCAGACCAGGGCGCCGATGCCGTGCGCGTACATCCGCAGGTCCCGGGACGCCGTGACGCGCGGGTCCTTCTGCCGCAGGGAGCCGGCGGCCGCGTTGCGCGGGTTGGCGAACGGGCTCTTGCCCGCCTCCACCTGGGACGCGTTGAGCTCGGTGAACGCCGCGACCGGCAGGAACACCTCGCCGCGGATCTCGATGCGGTCGGGGTGGGTCGCAGGGTCCCCGCCGAGCACGTCCGGGATGGTCGAGATGGTGCGGACGTTGAGCGTCACGTCCTCGCCGGTGCGCCCGTCGCCCCGCGTCGCGGCCCGGACCAGCCGCCCCTTCTCGTACAGGAGCGCGATGGCCAGCCCGTCGATCTTCAGCTCGCACAGGTAGTGCAGCGCGGCGTCCGACTCGAGGTCCCGGTGCAGCCGGCCGGCCCAGGTGGAGATGTCCTCGTCGGAGAACGCGTTGTCCAGCGAGAGCATCCGCTCCACGTGCTCGACGGACGCGAACTCGGTGGAGAACGTGCCGCCCACCCGCTGCGTCGGGGAGTCCGGGGTGCGCAGCCCGGGGTGCTCGTCCTCGAGGGCCATCAGCTCGCGCAGCCGCTCGTCGTACTCCTTGTCCGACGACACCGGGGCGTCGCGGATGTAGTACGCGAACTGGTCCGCCTCGATCAGGCCGGCCAGCTCGGCCCACCGGTGCCGGGCCTCGGCGGGGATCTCACGCGTGGCGGCGGGGTCGTCGATCTCGTTGCTCACCGTCACATCATGTCGCGTGCCGCCCACACGCGCGGCGACCTACCTGCGGAGTCGCGGCGCGACCAGCAGGCCCACGCTGGTCAGCACGCCACCGACCGCGAGCACCGCCCCGACCGCGAAGAGCGCGGTCGACGCCGACGCCACGACGACCTCGGTCGGCTCCCCGGCGACGTCCCACGTGCAGATGGCCCGCGGCGGGACGGCCGTGTACCGCACGGACGCGGAGTCCGTGCCGGCCGAGTAGGCCGCCACGCACGGGTCCATGTCGTCGTTCTGCGAGGTCAGGGTGGACACGCCGATGCCGGTGTAGCAGACGGCCAGCAGGACCATGCCGACGATCGCCGCCCCCGACGCCACCAGCAGCGCGAGTGCCCGCGCCACGCTCGGCTGTGCTGCAGCCACGCTCAGTCCTCCGCTCGTTCGGCCACGATCCGGGCGGCGCGCACCAGACCGGCCAGCACGGCCCGCGCGTCGTCCGGGCTGCCCCTGCCGGTGATGTCGCCGGCCAGCAGCACGACGTCGCGCAGCCCCGCCATCGCCAGTCCCACGGACCGCCACGGCCGGGTGAGCGTATCGGCCTGACCGGTCACGTCCGGACCGGCGCACTGCGAGGACGCCTGCGGGGGCAGCTCGGGCCAGAACGCGAGCCCGCCCTCGACCACCTCGGCGACCTTCTCCCAGCTCCGCTCGTCCAGTGCGGTGACCGCCAGGCCGAACCCGTCCACCTCGGCGGCCCGGATCGCCCCGAGCGACGTCCATGCCGTGCCGCCGTGCACGATCACGCGCACGCCGTCCAGGGCGCGCGCCACCGCGCCGATGCGCTCCGCCGCTACCGGGCCGGGGACCGAGCGCAGCGCGGAGTAGCCGGAGAACGACGGCAGCACGCCCGCCATCACCTGGGCCAGGAGAGGCTCGTGCAGGAGCACGGTGGGTTCGGCGCCGGGAATCGAGCGGCGGATCGCCGCGAGGTGCTCGGCGATCCCCGCGGCCAGCGACGCGGTGAGCTCGCGGACGGCGCCCACGTCGGAGACCACGCGGTCGCCGCGGGCGAGGTACAGGGAGGCGGCGAGGGTCATCGGCCCCAGCACGGGGACGACGAGCGGGCCGGTCCACCCGTGCCCGGCGACCGCGAGCGCGTCGACGTCCTCGCGCACGTACGCCTGAGCCCGGGCGAGGTCCCGGCTGGGCCGGTCGGCCAGCTTCCAGCCGTGCGGTCCCAGCTCGGCGGGCAGCTCGGCGAGGAGCGCGGCGGCCCGACCCACCCGGTCGCTCCACGGCCCTCGCTCGGCGAGCGTCACCGTGAACGGGAGGCCGACCACCTCGGACGGGGTGTCGACGAGGTCACCGACCACCACCGTCTGCGCCTCGAGCACGTCGAGGCCGGTCCACGGCCCTGTGCCCGTGACGCCCGGTCGTCCCCCGCTCACCGCGCGACGCCGGCGGTGGCGCGCTGTGCTGCGGTCACGGTGGCCTGTCCGAGCACGCGGGTGCCGTCGTACAGGACGGCCGACTGCCCGGGGGCGACCCCGCGCAGCGCACCGGTCTCGTCGAGGGCGATCTCGACGGTGCCGTCCCGGCGGGTGGCCCGCGCGGGCACCGGCGTCCCGTGCGCGCGGACCTGCACGGAGCAGTCGAAGGACTGGTCGGTGCCGTCGAACCACACCGCGCGGTCCGCCTCGACCGAGCGCACCGCGAGATCGTCGGCAGACCCGACGACCACCCGGTTGTTCACCGGCTCGACCGAGAGCACGTACCGCGGCTTCCCGTCGGCGGCGGGCCGGCCGATCGACAGCCCCCGGCGCTGGCCCACGGTGTACGCGTACGCGCCGTCGTGGGCGCCGAGCACGGTCCCGGAGGCGTCGACGATCTCCCCCGGCTGCGACCCGAGCCGCGAGCGCAGGAAGCCCTGGGTGTCGCCGTCGGCGACGAAGCAGATGTCGTAGGAGTCCGGCTTGGAGGACACGGACAGCCCGCGGGCGGCGGCCTCGGCGCGCGTCTCCTCCTTGGAGGCGACGTCGCCCAGCGGGAACATCGAGCGCGCCAGCCGCTCCGGGCCCATCACGGCGAGCACGTAGGACTGGTCCTTGGCCAGGTCCCGCGCGCGGTGCAGCTCCCGGGTGCCGTCGGTGCGGGTCTCGATGCGCGCGTAGTGGCCGGTGCAGACGGCGTCGAACCCGAGGGCGACGGCCTTGTCCAGCAGCGTGGCGAACTTGATGTGCTCGTTGCAGCGCACGCACGGGTTGGGGGTGCGGCCGGCTTCGTACTCGGCGACGAAGTCGGCGACGACCGTCTCCTCGAACCGCTCCGACAGGTCCCACACGTAGTACGGGATGCCCAGCACGTCCGCGGCCCGGCGGGCGTCGCCGGCGTCCTCGATCGAGCAGCATCCTCGCGAGCCGGTGCGGAACTGGTCGCGGGTGCGGGACAGCGCCATGTGCACGCCGACCACGTCGTGCCCGGCGTCGACCGCACGTGCGGCGGCGACGGCCGAGTCCACCCCTCCGGAGAGTGCCGCGAGGACGCGCATCAGGAGCCCGCCCCGACGGTGGCGAGCCCGGCCGCGCGGGCACGGTCCACGACGCCGGGCAGCACCGCGAGCAGGGCCTCGACGTCGTCGGCGGTGGACGTGTGCCCGAGGCTGAACCGCAGCGCTCCGCGGGCCGCGAGCTCGTCGACCCCCATCGCCAGCAGCACGTGGCTCGGCCGCGGCACCCCGGCCTGGCAGGCGGAGCCGGTCGACGCCTCGATCCCGGCGGAGTCCAGCAGGTAGAGCAGGGAGTCGCCCTCGCAGCCCGGGAAGGTGAAGTGCGCGTTCGCCGGCAGTCGCCGGGACGTGTCCCCCGGACCCCGCAGGACCGCGTCCGGCACGAGCTGCTCGACGCCGGTGACGAGGGCGTCGCGGAGCGCTCCCACCCGCTCGGCGAACGACGCCCGACCCGCGACCGAGCGCTCCACCGCGAGGCCGAAGGACGCCAGCAGCGCCGCGTCGAGCGTGCCCGACCGCACCCCGCGCTCCTGACCGCCCCCGTGCAGCACGGGCGTCAGGTCGAGCCCCCGCCGCGCCAGCAACGCACCGGCACCGCCCGGACCGCCCACCTTGTGCCCGGTGACCGTCATGGCGTCGAGCCCGGAGGCGCCGAAGTCGACGGGCACCTGCCCGACCGCCTGCACCGCGTCGGCGTGCACCGGCACCCCGAACCGGCGCGCGAGCGAGACCACGTCGTCGAGCGGCTGCAGCGCGCCCACCTCGTTGTTCGCCCACATCACGGAGATCAGCGCGGCCTGCTCGCCGTGCTGCTCCAGCTCCTCGCGCAGCGCATCGACGTCGAGGACGCCGTCCGCGTCGACCGGCAGCAGGACCAGCTCGGCCCCCGCGTGCTCGGCCATCCAGAACGCCGGATCCAGCACCGCGTGGTGCTCCACGGCGGACACGAGCAGGCGACGACGACGCGGGTCTTGCGTCCGGCGGGCCCAGAACAGCCCCTTGACCGCGAGGTTGTCCGCCTCCGTGCCGCCCGAGGTCCACACGACCTCGCTGGGGCGGGCGCCGAGCGCGGCAGCGAGGCGCTCGCGGGACTCCTCGACCACCCGGCGGGCCGCGCGGCCGGACGCGTGCAGGGAGGAGGGGTTGCCGGTGCGCGCGAGCTGCTCGGCGAGCACCCGCGCGGCCTCCGGGATCATGGGCGTGGTCGCCGCATGATCGAGATACACGCTCATCGGCTCCAGTCTACGAACGGAACGGCCCGGGCCCCGACCGCACACCTGGTGGGATCACCCACCGGGTGCCGCGCGCGAACTGGCAGGATGTGCCGCGTGAGTGCCGACGACGTCATTGCCCTCCCGCTCGCCTTCAGCGGCCAGCGGCTGGACTGGCGTGATCTCCCCCGCCACGTGCGGGCACGGATCGCCGAGCTGGCCGGCTCCCAGGTGACCGCGGAGATCAGCGCGACCAGCGGGTTCAGCCCGGGGTTCGCCGCGGTGCTGGAGCTCGCCGACGGCCGCGGAGTCTTCGTCAAGGCTGTCTCCGCCGAGCAGAACCCGCTGTCCCCCGACCTCGCCCGCAACGAGATCCGCGTCTCGCACGCCCTGCCCCCGCAGGTGCCCGCGCCGCGTCTGCTGTGGTCGTCCGACGACGACGACTGGGTCATCCTCGGCTTCGAGGTGGTGCACGGTCGCTCCCCCGAGCTGCCGTGGAAGCCCGCCGACCTGCAGGCGGTCGCGGACGCCCTGGGAGCGCTCGCAGACGCCGAGCCGCTGCCCGGTCACTCGCTGCCGCGCACGGACGACCAGCTGGCCGACGACTTCACGGGGTGGCGCAAGCTGCACTCGCTGGACCTCGAGACCCTGACCAGCTACGCCGAGCTGGCGGGCGACGTCGGGCGGTGGGCCCTGGAGCACGTCGAGGAGCTGATCCGCTGGGAGCAGGACTCGCTGCGGGTGTGCGCCGGCGACGCGCTGGTGCACGGCGACCTGCGCGCGGACAACGTGATGATCGACCCGGACCACAACCACCGGGTGTGGCTGATCGACTGGCCGCACGCCAGCGTCGGCGCGCCCTGGCTCGACCTCGCGTTCATGCTCCCGAGCGTCGCGCTCCAGGGCGGCGGGGACCCGGCCACCAACTTCCGCAACCACGCGGTCTCGGACGGCGTGCACGACGACGACCTGCGCGCGGGCCTGGCGGGGCTCTCGGGCTACTTCGCGTGGAGCTCGCGGCAGCCCGCACCGCTCGGCATCCCGAACCTGCGCCGGTTCCAGGCCGCGCAGGGCGTCGCGACCGTCCGCTGGCTGCGCGAGCTGTCCTGATCAGGCTGTCGGGGGCTCGTCCGACCTCAGCTTCTGCTCCCGGTCGCGCAGCTGCGCCTCCCAGTCCTTGAGCATCTTCTCGTGCTCGTCGTCGGACGCCCGCATGCCGGCCAGGAACTCGGGATCGTCGTCCGGGGACGTCCGTCGGGGCCGCTCGTACTCGGGGAACCCGGCCGTCTGCGTCGACGGCCAGGGCACGTTCCGTGACGCCCGGTACTCGGGCCGGCCCGCGACGAGCCACGCGATCCCACCGACGATCGGCACCAGGATGATGACGAACACCCAGGTGGTCTTGGACAGGTTCCGTGGGACGTCGGTCTGGATGCAGTCGATCAGGCAGTAGACGAGCAGCGCCAGCTCGATCACGTACGGCAGGTAGCGGATCACGGTCTCTCCTCGGGCGCCCCTCCCGGCGCGCCAGGGCCAGGACCGACCGAGACGCTAGCGGAGCGGACAGCCCCCTGTCCGGCGCTTCGTCGCGGTCACCCGGTCGGAGCAGTCAGCCGAGCACGATCGCGCCGGCGTCGCCCGAGCCGACGAGCGACGACCCCGTCGACCAGATGCCGAACAGGCCGTCGGGCAGCTCGGTGCGCCAGTCCTCGCCACCGTCGGTGAGCCGGTACGCGACGAGCTCGTCGACCTGGGGCCAGTCGTCCTGGGTCACCTTGCCCGTCGCGTCGGGCCGTTGCTGCGCACTGAGCAGGTGACGGCCGTCGGTGACGAGGGCGCCGATGCTCCGGCCCGCCGGCGCGGACACGCGCCAGAGCTCCTCGCCCGTGCGCGCGTCGACCGCGAGCAGGCCTGCCTCCGTGCTCAGGTAGACCCGCCCGCGCAGCACGAGCGCGTTCGCCGTGGTCGCGTTCCGGATCGACCAGCGCGGGGTCGAGCGGCCGCGGTCGTACGCGCGCACCGTCGTGTCGGACATCAGGACCAGGCCCGGCACGCTGCCGTCGTCGGCCGACAGGAGCACCCGGCTGCCGGTCAGCATGACGTCCGGCCCGCGGCTCAGGAACGTCGTGCGCAGGAGACCGTCGGGCGCGAACGACATCGCCGCGACGGCACGGGTGACCGGGTCGACCTCGTACCCGGCGCGGGCGTCGATGCCGGAACGGACCACGGCCCCCTCGCCGTCCAGCAGGGTCATCCGGCCCGGGGACTGGACGACGGCCACCCCGTCCGCCGTGCCGAGCACGGACGTCCGGCCGTCGACGTACAGGTCGTCCTCCTCGTCGTGGGGTGCGGCCGGGAGCGTCGTCTGCCACCGCTGCTGCCCGCTGTCCAGGTCGGACGCGGTCACCACCAGCCCGCCGCCCTCCACCGGGACCCCGACCACCGCGAGGCCCGGCCGGGCCGTGAACGCGACGGCACCCGGCGCGGGATGATCGGCGAGGACGGCTCCGTCGTCGGTGTCCAGCAGGACGACCCGGCTGAGCGTCCCCGTGACCACCTGGACGGACAGCTCCCCGTACTCCAGGTACGTGTCGCTGACCAGGCACAGGGCGCGACCGGACACCTCCGGGACAGTCACACAGCCACCCACGCCGCTCCCGCCGCCGTCGCCCGGGTCGACGGGACGCGCCGGGGCCAGGGGGGTGGTCCACCGGCGGTCACCGGTCAGCCGGTCGAGCGCGACCAGCGCCTGGGAGCCGTCGCGTGCGCGCTCCAGACCGACCATCGCGCCGGCCGACTCGATCCCGGACCAGAGCACCGGCTCGGTCCCGTCCTCGAGCGCCCAGAGCTCTCGCACGTCCTCGTCGACGGGGCGGACGACGCCGGGCACGGTGGCCAGCTCCGCGAGGAGCGCACGTTCCTGGGCGTCGGTGACCGCCTGCATGCCGACCAGCGCCAGGACCAGCGCCACGGGGAGCGCGACCCACCGCCACGACGGGCGCCACCGGACGGTCGCGCGTGCCGACGGCGCGTCCTCGAGCTCGTCGTGCTCGACGAGCTCGACCGCCAGCATCTGCGCGCGACGAGACATGAGCGCACGGTACTGCGCGGGGATCAGCCCTTGAGGCGCCGGATCTCCGCGGCGGCCTGGGGAACGACCGTGAACAGGTCGCCGACCACGCCGAAGTCCGCGATCTCGAAGATCGGGGCATCGGGGTCGGAGTTGATCGCGACGATGGTGCCGGACGCCTGCATGCCGCCGCGGTGGTGCACGGCGCCGGAGACGCCGACCCCGATGTAGACCCGCGGTGCGATGGTGACGCCGGTCTGGCCGATCTGCGCGTCGTGCCCGATCCAGCCCTCGTCCGTGGCGACGCGCGTGGCGCCGACCGCACCGCCGAGCACGTCGGCCAGCTCCTCGACCACCGAGAAGTCGCCCTCGGTGCCGCGACCACCGGCGACGACGATGCTCGCGCTGCCGAGGTCGGGCCGCCCGCTCGCAGGCCGCTCGGTGCGCTCGACCAGCGTCACCCGGCGCGCCTTGTCGCTGACCGCGACCACGTGCTCGCCGATCTGCGGCGCGGCCGCACCGTCGACCGCGGCCGGCTGCACCGAGTTGGGCTTGAGGGCGACGATCGCCAGCGGCGCGGTGACCGCGCACGTGGTGGTCCAGGTGCCGGCGAACACCGTCTTGGACGCCACGTACCGGCCGTCGACGAGCGCGAGGCCGTCGGCGTCGGTGACGACACCCGCCCCGGTGCTCACCGCGAGCCGCGCGGCGGCCTCCTTGTTCTCGAACGACGAGACGACCAGGAGCAGGCCGGCACCGGTCGCGTCGAGCAGCGAGGCCAGCGCCTCGGCCAGCACGCCCGACAGGTGCAGGTCCGCGTCGGCGACGACCCGGTGGACGTGCGTGGCACCGAGCGCGCCGAGCTCGGCGACGACCTCGGCGGACGGCTCGACGCCGTCGACGGCCCAGGCGGCGTGCACGCCGGCGTCGCCGGCCAGCCGGCTGGCGAGCGTGAGCAGCTCGCGCACGGGGGCGCGGACGGCTCCGGCCTCGGTGTGGTCGACGAGCACGAGCACGGGTGCGGTCACGGCAGTGATCCTTCGGTTCGGGACGTCAGACGAGCTGGTTGTCGACGAGGTACGCGGCGAGCCGGACCCCGGCGTCGCCCGTGTCCTGCACCAGCACGCGGTTGTCGCGGGGCGGGCGGGCGGCGGCCTCGAGCACCTCGGTGCGGGCACCCAGGGCGCCGACGCGGGAGACGTCGACCTCCAGGTCCGCCAGGGTCAGGGTGGTGATCGGCTTCTTGCGGGCCGCCATGATGCCCTTGAAGTTGGGGTAGCGCGGCTCGTTGGCCTGGTCCGTCACGGAGACGAGCGCCGGCAGGGTGGCCTCGAGCACCTCGGACGCGTGGTCGAGGTTGCGACGGACCCGCACGGTGCCGCCCTCGACGGTGAGCTCGGCGGCGAGCGGGAGGGCGGGAAGGTCGAGCAGCTCGGCGAGCGCGGTCGGCAGGAGCGAGGTCAGCCCGTCCAGGCCGGCCATGCCGGTGATCACCAGGTCGACGTGCTCCTGGGCGTCCAGGTGCCGGATCGCAGCGGCGAGCACGCGGGCGGTGCCGATGACGTCGGACCCGGCGATCGCGTCGTCGACCACGTGGACCGCCTCGTCGGCACCCAGCTGCAGGCCGCGGCGGACCGCGTCGGCGGCGTCGTCGGGACCCACGGTCAGGGCGACGACCGATCCCTCGCTCGCCTCGACCAGCGCCAGCGCCGCCTCGACGGCGTTCTCGTCCAGCTCGTTGATCGTGCCGTCCCCGCCGTCGCGGACCACGCGACCGTCGGGGCCCAGGGCCCGCTCGGACTGGATGTCAGGGACATGCTTCACGCAGACGACGATCCTCACCCGCGGAACGTTACCGCCCGTCCCGGGCGCGGCCGACACCGGTCCAGGGGCGGAGACACCCGACACGTGTGGGGTTGTGTCCCGCACAATGTGCGGGTGACCCCGCCCTCCCCGCGCCGCCGAGCGCCCCGCCTCGGTGTGCACGTGACCGACACGGGCGTCGACGTCGCCGTCTACGCGGCCCACGCCACGAGTGTCGAGCTGTGCCTGTTCGACGGGCCGACGGAGCGACGCCTCCCCCTCGGCGAGCCGCTGCACGGCGTGTTCAGCGCCTCCGTCCCCGGCGTCCGCGCCGGCCAGCGATACGGCTTCCGCGCCCACGGCCCCTGGGAGCCGGCGGCCGGCCTGCGCTACAACCCGGCCAAGCTGCTCGTCGACCCGTACGCCCGCGGTCTCGACGGCGAGGTCGCGCACACGCCGCAGACCTACGGCCACGTGGTCGGCCCCGACCTCGCGGGCGACCCGTACGGTCCCGCGGACCCGCGCGACTCGGTCGGCCACGTGCCGTACTCGGTGGTCGTCGACACCCGGGAGCTGCCCGGCCCGGACCCCACCACCAACCGGCCGTGGACCCCGTGGTCGCACACGGTCGTCTACGAGGCCCACGTCCGGGGCCTGACCATGCTGGACGACCGGCTGCCCGAGGAGCTGCGCGGCACCTACGCGGGCCTGGCGCACCCCGCGGTCGTCGACCACCTGCTCGGCCTGGGCGTCACCGCGGTCGAGCTGCTCCCGGTGCACGCGTTCTCCTCCGAGCCGCACCTCGTCGAGAAGGGCCTGACCAACTACTGGGGCTACAGCACGCTGGGCTTCTTCGCCCCGCACGCGGCGTTCGCGACGGCCGCCGCGCAGGCTGCCGGCCCGGCCGCCGTGCTCGCCGAGCTGCGCGACGCCGTGCACGCCCTGCACGAGTCCGGCCTCGAGGTGCTGCTCGACGTCGTCTACAACCACACGTGCGAGGGCGGTCTGCCCGGCCAGCACCTGTCGTGGCGCGGGCTCGACAACGCGACCTACTACGCGCACGACGGCGGGGCGCCGGCCGCGCTCGCCGACGTCACCGGCACGGGGAACTCGCTCGACTTCCGGCGGGCCGAGGTGGTCCGCATGACGATGGACTCGCTGCGGTACTGGGCGGACGTGGTGGGCGTCGACGGGTTCCGGTTCGACCTGGCGGTGACGCTCGGCCGCGACCCGTCCGGCTTCTCGCCCGACCATGCCGCGCTGGTCGCGATGGCCACCGAGCCGTCGCTGCACGGCCTCAAGCTCGTCGCGGAGCCGTGGGACGTCGGCCCCGGCGGGTGGCGCACCGGGCAGTTCCCGGTCCCGTTCGCGGAGTGGAACGACCGGTTCCGCAACGCCGCCCGGTCCTTCTGGCTGGCCGACCCCGGCCGCGCCGCGCACGGTCTGCCAGGCCACCGCGTCCGCGACCTGGCCACCCGGCTGTCGGGCTCGGTGGACCTGTTCGGCCACAGCGACCCGCCGCTGGTGCGCGGGCCGGGCGCGTCCGTCAACTACGTCACCGCGCACGACGGCTTCACGCTCGCCGACCTGGTGGCCTACGACCACAAGCACAACGCGGCCAACGGCGAGCAGAACCGGGACGGCAGCGACGACAACCGGTCCTGGAACCACGGGATCGAGGGGCACGTGGGGCCGGACTCCCCCGCGGTCGACATCGTGCCCCTGCGCCGGCGCTCGATCCGCAACCTGTTCGCCACGCTCGTGCTGGCGGCCGGCACGCCCATGATCACGGCGGGCGACGAGATGGGGCGCACGCAGCAGGGCAACAACAACGCCTACTGCCAGGACAACGAGATGTCCTGGGTGCACTGGAACCTGACCCCGTGGCGCAAGGACATGCTGGCCACCGCGCGCTGGCTGCTCCTCCTGCGCCGCGAGCACCCCGCGCTGCGCACCGAGCAGTTCTACTCGGGCCGTCCCGCGGTGCCCGGCCAGCGCCCGGACCTCGCCTGGTTCGACTCGTTCGGTCTGCCGTTCGACCACGACCGCTGGCACGACCCGTCCGTCCGCACGCTCCAGATGGTGCGCACCGCGCCGCTGCCCGAGCGGGACACGGTGCTCCTGGTCATCAACGGTTCGCTCGACGCCGTGCACCTGATCCTGGCCGACGACCACGGCGGTCGGTGGCGCCTGGCGTGGGACTCCGTCTGGGAGAACCCCGCGGAGGAGCGCGCGGCGGCGATCGAGGGCAGCCTGCACGCCGAGCCCGGGGAGGCCACGGTCGTCGAGGCGCTGAGCCTGCGGGTGTACGTGCTCGTTCAGCCCTGACGGCCCGGGCGGACCATCGCGGTCTCGTCCGGCTCCGCGAACCCGTACTCCCGGTACAGGCCGTGGGCGTCGCCGGTGAACAGGGTCCAGCGGAAGTCGGCGCCCGGTCACTCGTCGATCATGGTGGCGACGATCCGGCGGCCGAGGCCCGCTCCCCGGTGGGCGGGGTCGACGATGACGTCCGCCAGGTAGGCGAAGGCGACGGCGTCGGACACCGCGCGGGCGAACCCGACGAGCTCCCCGGTCGACCCGACGTAGACGCCGACCACCCGCCACGCGCCGTCGATCTGGCGCTCCACGTCGGAGCGGCTGCGCCACCGCCCCCAGTAGGCCTCGGTCGACAGCAGCCGCCAGACCGCGTCCCGGTCGATGCGGTCGACGTCGTCGCTCAGCACATAGGTCACGAGACGGATCGTAGAGTTGCCCACCATGACGCACTCCGATGTCGTGGTCGTCGGCGCGGGCCTGGCCGGTCTCGTCGCCACCGCCGAGCTGGTCGCCGCCGGACGCCGGGTCACGCTCCTGGACGCGGAGCCTGCCGCGAGCCTGGGCGGGCAGGCGTTCTGGTCGTTCGGTGGCCTGTTCCTCGTCGACTCCCCCGAGCAGCGGCGCCTCGGCGTCAAGGACTCCGCGGAGCTGGCGCTCGCCGACTGGCTGGGGTCCGCCGACTTCGCGGACGACGGCTCCGACCGGTGGGGCCGCGCCTGGGCCGAGGGCTTCGTCGACTTCGCCGCGGGTGACCTGCGGTCGTGGCTGCACGCCAAGGGCGTCCGCTGGTTCCCGCTGGTGCAGTGGACCGAGCGGGGCGGGTACCTGGCCGACGGGCACGGGAACTCGGTGCCGCGGTTCCACATCACGTGGGGCACCGGGCCGGGCGTCCTCGAGCCGTTCGTCCGTGCCCTGCTCGACGCCCGCCGCGACGGCCTGGTGGACGTGCGGTTCCGGCACCGGGTGACCGACCTGGTGACCACGGACGGGCGGGTCACCGGCGTGCGGGGTGACGTGCTCGTCGCCGACCCGGTCGCGCGCGCCGTGCCCAGCTCCCGCGAGGTCGTCGCACCGTTCGAGATCTCCGCGGCCGCCGTCGTCGTCGCCACCGGCGGCATCGGCGCCAACCACGACCTGGTCCGCTCGACCTGGCCGGCCTCGGCGGGTCGCCTGCCCGCGCGGATGCTCGCCGGGGTGCCCGACCACGTGGACGGCTCCGGCATCGCCGCCGCGAGGGCGTCCGGCGCCGCCGTCGTGCACGAGGACCGCATGTGGCACTACCCCGAGGGCATCACCAACCACTCGCCGGTCTGGTCGCAGCACGGCATCCGGATCCTCGCCGGGCCGAGCAGCCTGTGGCTCGACGCCGACGGGCACCGCCTGCCCGCCCCGCTGTTCCCCGGCTTCGACTCGCTCGGCGCGCTGCGGCACGTCACCGAGCGCGGCGACGACCACTCCTGGTTCGTGCTGGACAAGACGATCCTGGGCCAGGAGTTCGCGCTGTCCGGCTCGGAGCAGAACCCGGACCTCACCGGCAAGGACGTGTCGCTGCTGCTGGAGCGCGTGAAGCCGGGTGCGGTCGGGCCGGTCGAGGCGTTCGCCGAGAAGTCCGACGAGTTCCTCTGGGCGGACACACCCGCGGAGCTGGCCGCCAAGATGAACGCGCTGTCGGGCACCGACCGGATCGACGCCGACGCGCTGGAGCGGACGATCGTGGCGCGCGACCGGCAGGTGGAGACCGGCCTCGGCAAGGACTCCCAGGTGGTGGCCACCGCGATGGCCCGGCGGTACGTCGTCGACAAGCTCATCCGCGTGGCCAAGCCGCACCGGCTGCTCGATCCCCAGCACGGGCCGCTGCTCGCCGTGCGGCTCTCGGTGCTCACCCGCAAGACCCTGGGCGGCCTGCACACCGACCTCGAGGGCCGCGTCCTGCGCCCCGACGGCGAGGTCCTGCCCGGTCTGTGGGCGGTGGGCGAGGCCGCGGGGTTCGGCGGCGGAGGCGTGCACGGACACCGCGCGCTCGAGGGGACGTTCCTCGGCGGCTGCCTGTTCACGGGTCGGACGGTGGGCCGCGCGCTGGGCGCCTGACCGGCGCTCCGGATGCCCGCTACCTGGACCAACGGATAGGTTCGGGAGCGTGACGATCAGCCCCGTGCCCCTGGGCACCTCTGTCGGCCGTATCCCCGTCGTCGATGTCTCCCCGGTCGCGGAAGCCGGACGGTTCCCGGCGAAGGCCGTCGTCGGTGAAGCCGTCCCCGTCCGGGCCACGGTGTTCCGCGAGGGGCACGACGCCGTGGCGGCCACCGCGGTGCTCACCGACCCGACCGGCGTGGACCGCGCGAGCGCCCGCATGGTCGACATCGCGCCCGGTCTGGACCGCTTCGAGGCCCGCCTCGTCCCGACGAGCACCGGGGACTGGACGTTCCGCGTCGAGGGCTGGTCGGACCCGTACGGCACCTGGGTGCACGACGCCACCATCAAGGTCGAGGCCGGCGTGGACGTCGAGCTCATGCTCGCCGAGGGCGCCCTGCTGCTCGAGCGCGCCGCGGCCCGCACCGGCAAGGACGCGATGCCCCGCACGGCCGCCCGCGTGCTCACCGACGCGGTCATCGGGCTGCGCGACATCCGCGACACCCCGCGCGACCGGCTCTCCGCCGGCCTGTCGGCGCAGGTGCACGCGGCGCTGGCCGCGCACCCGTTGCGGGAGTCCGTGACGCGGTCCGCCCAGTACCCCCTGGTGGTGGACCGTCCGCTCGCTCTCGCCGGGTCCTGGTACGAGCTCTTCCCCCGCTCGCAGGGCGCGAAGTACGACCCCGAGATCGGCAAGTGGCACTCCGGCACGCTGCGCACCGCCGCCCTCGACCTGCCCCGCATCGCCGGCATGGGCTTCGACGTCGTCTACCTGACCCCCGTGCACCCCATCGGTGAGAAGTACCGCAAGGGCCCCAACAACTCGCTGTTCGCCGACCTGGGCGACCCCGGCTCGCCGTACGCCATCGGCTCSCCCSCCGGCGGGCACGACGCCATCGAGCCGTCGCTGGGCACCTTCGACGACTTCGACGCCTTCGTCGCCGCCGCCCGGGGCCACGGGATGGAGGTGGCCCTGGACATCGCGCTGCAGTGCTCGCCCGACCACCCGTGGGTGACCTCGCACCCGGAGTGGTTCACCACGCGGGCCGACGGGACGATCGCGTACGCGGAGAACCCGCCGAAGAAGTACCAGGACATCTACCCGCTGAACTTCGACAACGACCCCGAGGGCATCTACACCGAGATCCGCCGGGTCCTGCAGGTGTGGATCGACCACGGGGTGACCCTGTTCCGCGTCGACAACCCGCACACCAAGCCGCTCGACTTCTGGGAGCGGATCCTGCGTTCCGTGCGGGCCGACCACCCCGACGTCATCTTCCTGTCCGAGGCGTTCACGCGGCCGGCGATGATGCAGACGCTGGCCAAGATCGGGTTCCACCAGTCGTACACGTACTTCACCTGGCGGAACACCAAGGACGAGATCGACGAGTACCTCGCGGAGGTCTCGGGCGAGCAGGGCGCGTGGATGCGGCCCAGCTTCTGGCCGACCACGCACGACATCCTGCCGCCGTACCTGCAGGCCACGGGTGTGCGCGGGTTCGCGGTCCGGGCCGTGCTCGCCGCGCTGGGCGCCCCGACGTGGGGCATCTACTCCGGCTACGAGCTGGTGGAGGACGTGCCGCGTCCCGGGGTCGACGAGCAGATCGACAACGAGAAGTACGAGTTCAAGCCGCGCGACTGGTCCAAGGCCGACGCCATCGGCATCAACCTGCTGCTGGGCCGCCTCAACGAGCTGCGGCACACGCACCCCGCCCTGCAGCAGCTGCGGAACCTGACGGTGCTCCCGACGTCCGACGACGCGCTCGTCGCGTTCGCCAAGCACCTGGACGCCGAGCACTCCCCGACCGGCCGGGCCGACACCATCGTCGTCATCGTCAACCTCGACCCCTGGAACGCGCGCGAGGGCTCCGTGCAGCTCGACCTGCACGCGTACGGCCTCGACCCGAACCGGCCGGTGGTCGCGCACGACGTCCTGTCGGACGAGACGTACGACTGGGGCCCGTCGGTGTTCGTCCGGCTCGACCCGATGATCCGGGCCGCCCACGTGGTGAACCTGGTGGCGCCGTGACCGAGACGCCCCCCACCGGCCGGCACGCCCGCGAGCCCGCGCCCACCACCGCGCAGATCGTGCTGCCCGGTCACCGGCTGCCCGCGATGCCGCACCCCGTCGAGTCCCCCGGCGGGCTCACGGAGGACCGCGAGTGGTACCGGACCGCGGTGTTCTACGAGGTCATGCTCCGCACGTTCTCCGACTCGTCCGGCCAGGGCAGCGGCGACCTGCGCGGCCTCATCGACCGGCTGGACTACCTGCAGTGGCTCGGCATCGACTGCCTGTGGCTGCCGCCGTTCTACCCGAGCCCCCTGCGCGACGGTGGCTACGACGTGGCCGACTACACCGCGATCGCCGGGCAGTACGGCACGATGGCCGACTTCACCGAGCTCATCGAGCAGGTGCACGCGCGCGGCATGCGGATCGTCGTCGACCTCGTGATGAACCACACCAGCGACCAGCACCCGTGGTTCCAGGCGTCCCGGTCCGACCCCGAGGGTCCCTACGGCGACTTCTACGTGTGGAGCGACGACAACACCAAGTACCCGGACGCCCGCATCATCTTCGTCGACACCGAGACGTCCAACTGGACCTTCGACCCCGTGCGGCGGCAGTTCTTCTGGCACCGGTTCTTCGGCCACCAGCCCGACCTGAACTTCGAGAACCCGCGCGTGGTCGAGGCGATGATGGACGTCGGGCGGTACTGGCTGGGCCTCGGCGTCGACGGGTTCCGCCTGGACGCGGTGCCGTACCTGTTCGAGGCCGAGGGCACCAACTGCGAGAACCTCCCCGAGACCCACGCGTTCCTGCGCAAGGTCCGCAGGATGATCGACGAGGAGTTCCCGGGCCGGATCATGCTGGCCGAGGCCAACCAGTGGCCCGAGGACGTCGTGCACTACTTCGGCACCGAGGAGGAGCCGGAGTGCCACATGTGCTTCCACTTCCCGGTGATGCCCCGGATCTACTACTCGATCCGCGACCAGCGGGCGACGCAGATCATCGACATCCTGGCCGACACCCCGCCCATCCCGAACAACGGCGCCCAGTGGAGCACCTTCCTGCGCAACCACGACGAGCTCACGCTCGAGATGGTCTCCACCGAGGAGCGCGCGTCGATGTACGGCTGGTTCGCGCCCGACTCGCGGATGCGCGCCAACGTCGGGATCCGCCGCCGGCTGGCCCCGCTGCTGGACAACTCCCGCAAGGAGATCGAGCTCGCGCACGCCCTGCTGCTCTCGCTGCCCGGCAGCCCCTGCCTGTACTACGGCGACGAGATCGGCATGGGCGACAACATCTGGCTGCCCGACCGCGACTCCGTCCGCACGCCGATGCAGTGGACGCCGGACCGCAACGCCGGGTTCTCCACCGCCGACCCGGGCAAGCTCTACCTCCCGCTGGTCCAGTCGCTGGTGCACCACTTCAGCCACACCAACGTCGAGGCCCAGCTGGCGCAGCCGACGTCCCTGCTGCACTGGGTGCACGGCATGCTCACCGTCCGGCGTCAGCACCCGGCGCTCGGGGCCGGCGACTTCGAGGTGCTGGCCTGCGACAACGACTCCGTGCTGGCGTTCTGCCGGCGGACCGCCGACGAGACGATCCTCGTCGTGGCCAACATGGCGTCGACCGCGCGCGCGGCCACGGTGACCCTGAAGGACCGCGCCGGCTGGTCGGTGCACGACGTGTTCGGCGGGGCACCGTTCGCCTCGATCCGGCCCGACGGCACCGCGTCGTTCACGCTCGGGTCGCGCGACTTCTACTGGCTGGAGCTGACCGCCCCGTGAGCCTGACCGCCCGGACCTCCCCCGACGACGCGCGCCTGCTGGACGTGCTGCGCGACTGGCTGCCCACGCGCCGCTGGTTCCCGGCCAAGGGGCAGGCGGCGGAGCTGTCGGCGGTGGCGTCCCTCCCGTTCGCCCCCGACGTGACCGTGCTGCTGGTCCGCGTCCGGGCGGGATCCATCGACGCGGTCCTGCAGGTGCCGCTGGTCCTCACCGACGAGCCGACCCCGGACGCGCTCGGCACGCTGGACGGCCGCAGCGTCCTCGACGGCGCCCACCACCCGGCGTTCCTGCGCGCGTGGCTCGCCGCCGCGGACGGCCCGGGGGCCGACGTCGACGTGTCCGCGGCCAGGGTCGTCTCCGGCGAGCAGTCCAACACCTCGGTGATCCTGCCGGGCGCCCGGCCGGGCATCCTCAAGGTGCTGCGCGCGGTCGCGCCGGGCGAGAACCCCGACGTCGACGTCCCGCGCCACCTGGTCGACGTCGGCTGGGAGCACGTCCCCGCGCCTCTGGCGTGGCTGCAGGCCGAGTGGCCCGGTCACGACGGCGAGCCGGTGACCGGCTACCTCGGCGTGCTCGCCGCGTTCGTCGACGCGGCCGAGGACGGCTTCGAGCTGGCCTGCGCCTATGCCGGCCGGAACGAGTCGTTCGCCGCGCTGGCCTCCGAGTTGGGCGCGATCACCGCCACCATGCACGACGCCCTCGTGACGGCCTACGGCGTCGAGGACACCGACCAGGGCCCCGAGGAGGTCGCCCGCGCGGTGGCCGCCCGGTACTCCTGGGCACTGTCCGCCGTGCCGGTGCTGGCACGCTTCGCCGACGGTGTCTCGGCCGTCGTCGCCGAGGTCCGCGCGCTCGCGTCGGCACCTCCGCGCCAGCGCGTCCACGGGGACCTGCACCTCGGGCAGGTGCTCCGGTCGCACGACGCGTGGTTCATCATGGACTTCGAGGGTGAGCCCCTCGCCCCCCTCGCCCAGCGCACGCGTCCCGACCTCGCCCTGCGGGACGTCGCCGGGCTGCTGCGCTCGATCGACTACGCCGCCGCCGTCGGCGGGCTCACGGGCGGCGACGCCGCGGGCTGGACGGCCGACTCCCGCGCCGGGCTGCTCCGCGGGTACGGCGGCGGGGACCAGACGCTCCTGCGCGCGCTGGAGCTGGACAAGACGCTCTACGAGGCCGTGTACGAGTCCCGCAACCGCCCGTCGTGGCTGCCCATCCCGATCGCCGGGCTGGAGCGGCTGGCAGGCTGATCAGCCCGCGGTGACCTCGAGCGGCAGCTCCAGCGGCATCCGGACGCCCACCTGCCGCGGTGCCAGCTCGCTCTGCAGCACCAGCGCAGCGGCTCCGACGGCCGCGGCCTCGGGGGCGTTCGAGGAGATCACCACCCGCACCGGGTGGCTGCCGCGGGCGAAGAACGACTGCCCCAGCCGACGCTCGATCTCGGGCAGGTACAGCGACCCGGCCAGCGCGAACGCGGGTCCGGTGAGGATGACGAGCTCGAGGTCGAGGACGTTGGCGAGCGTCTGCGCGGCGACCCCGAGGTAGCGCGCCGACCGCTGCAGGAGCTCCATGGGGAGGACCTCACCGCGGCTCGCGGCACGCGCGAGGGAGCCGAAGTTCTCAGCGACGTTCCGGCCGGCGAGCTCGAGGCCCGCGTCCCGGGCGGCGGCCACCACAGCGGCCGGGCCGGCCAGCGCCTCGACGCACCCGCGGTTGCCGCACCAGCACTCCGGGCCGTCGAGGTCGACGCAGATGTGCCCGATCTCCCCGGCGTTCGAGCTGGAGCCCCGGTACACCGTGCCGTCGACGAGGATCCCCGCGCCGATCCCGGTGCCCATGTAGAGCGCGGCGAACGCCGACCCGGTCGAGATGCCGCCCGACCAGTACTCGCCGATCGCCGCGGCGGTGGCGTCGTTGTCCAGCAAGACGGGCAGGCCGATGGCCTCCTCGAGCGCGGCGCCCAGGGGGAACTCGGTCCAGCGCTGCATCACCGGAGGGGTGAGGGTCATGCCGGTCGACGCGGAGATGGGTCCGGGCGAGACGACGCCGAGCCCCAGGATGCGTGCCGGGTCGACGCCGACGCGCGTGACGGTCGTGCGGATCTCCGCGGCGATGCGGGCGACCACCTCGCGCGGGTCGTCCGAGCCTGCGCCCGGCCGGCGCCAGCGGGCGACGATCGCGCCGCCGAGGTTGGCGATGACGTAGGTGATGCCGGCGTGGTCCAGGTGGACGCCGATGGCGTAGCGCGCCGACGGGTCCAGCTGCAGGAGCATGCGGGGCTTGCCACCGGTGGACTCGGCGCGGCCGACCTCGAGCACGAGGCCGTCGTCGATGAGCCGGCGGACGACGGTGGAGATGGTGGCCGCGGTCAGCCCGGTCGCGCGCGTCAGCTCGACGCGGCTGATCGTGCCGGCGGCCCGGATGAGGTCGAGGATCGCCGACCGACTGCTCGCGTGCGCGGCGCCGAGACCCGGCTGGGAGCCGCTCACCCGTCCTCCTCCGTGGGGTGTCCCCCTCGTCGCACACCATAACGATCCGGGAACGGACGGCCATGCCCACGACACGCCCGTTGACTTACTTTGTTCACTTGCCTAAGAATGCCACACGGAGCACAGCGGCTCGACCCCCGGGCCGCTCTGCCTCATCAGACCCCGGTCGGCACGCGGAGGTGCCGGCACGACGAGAGGATCAACGATGTTCCCTCAGAAGCGACGCACACGCCTCATGGCGATGGCGGCTGCCACCTCGATCCTCGCCCTCACGGCCGCCTGCTCCGGCGGCGGGAGCGGCGACGACGAGGGCAACGACGACGGCACCCCCTCGGGCGCGATCACCGTCCTCACGTGGCGTACCGACCTCGTGGAGGACGGCACCTTCGACACGTATGTCGAGGAGTTCAAGGCCGCGTACCCCGAGGTCACCGAGGTCAAGGTCGAGGGCCTCACCGACTACGAGGGGGAGGTCAAGACGCGCATGAACACGGAGAACTACGGCGACGTGCTCGCCATCCCCGGCTCGGTCACGCCCGACCAGCTCGGCGACTTCTTCGAGCCGCTGGGCGACCAGGAGGAGCTGGGCAAGGAGTACCGCTGGATCAACGACAAGTCCTTCGAGGGCAAGTCGTACGGCATCCCCGTGGTGGGCAACGTCCAGGGCTACGTCTACAACAAGCGCGTGTGGGAGGCGGCCGGGGTCACCGAGTTCCCCGACACCCCCGAGGCGTTCCTCGAGGCTCTCCAGGCCATCAAGGACAACGGCGTCGAGATCGCACCGCTCTACACCAACTACAAGGACGGCTGGCCGCTCTCGCAGTGGGACGGGTGGCTCGGCGCGGTCTCGGCCGACCCCGACTGGAAGAACAAGATCGTCGAGTCGGACACCCCGTGGACCGAGGACAGCGACTACGGCGTGGTCGACGGCCTGGTGTACGACGCCGTCGCCCAGGGCCTGACGGAGGCCGACCCGACGACGACCAACTGGGAGGAGTCGAAGCGACTGCTCGGCACCGGCGAGGTCGCGACGATGGTCCTCGGCTCGTGGGCCATCCCGCAGATGGCGGCCGCCGCGGAGGCTGCCGGCGCGAGCGGCGACGACATCGCCTACGCACCCACGCCGGTCCAGGTGGACGGCAAGTTCCACTCCGTCGCCGGCGGTGACTACAACCTCGGCATCAACGTGAACTCGAAGAACAAGGCGACCGCGCGCGCGTGGATCGACTGGTTCAACAAGGATTCCGGGTTCTCGGAGTCGCAGGCCGGCCTGTCCCCGATGATCGACGGAGCCGTCCCGGCGGCCCTCGAAGGCTTCGTCGAGGAGGTCGAGCTCATCACGCTGAACGCGGCGCCCGAGGGCAAGGAGTCCCTGTTCGCGGACATCGACACCGCGTCCGGCATCGTCACGACGGACCCGAAGTTCCGCCAGAAGAACATCGACGACGCCCGCTCCGGCGCCCGCACCAAGCAGCAGATCTTCGACGACCTCAACGCCCAGTGGGCCGAGGGTCGGGCGTCGGCAAGCTGAGGCTGCTCCCATGACGACCGCTCCTTCGGGTCTGTCCGACCCGACGACGGCGGCCGCGCAGAAGTCCGACGCGGCCCGCACCCCCCGGAAGCCCCGGGGCGGTGCGGGCCGCGGCACCGCGTGGTATCGCCGGCTGACGCCGTACTACTTCCTGCTGATCCCTGTCGGGCTCCTGCTTCTCCTGACGTTCGTCCCCGTCATCAACATGTTCTGGTACTCGGCCACGGACTGGGACGGACTCGACAAGACCAAGAACATCGTGGGCTTCGACAACTACGTCGAGGTGTTCACCGACCCGGACAACGTCCGCGTCTTCTACGTCTCGCTCTACTACTTCGTGGCCTCGTTCGTGCAGATGGCTCTCGCCCTGTACTTCGCGACGATCCTGTCGTTCAAGATCAGGTTCAAGAACCTGTGGAAGGGCATCCTGTTCTTCCCGTACCTGATCAACGGCGTCGCGATCGGCCTGATCTTCCTCAACTTCCTCAAGCCGGGTGGTGGACTCGACACGGTCCTCATGACGGCGGGGCTCGAGAGCCTGATCCAGCAGTGGACCGGCGACCCCGACGTCGCGAACTTCTCCCTCGCCGGGGTGTCCGTGTGGCGCTACATGGGTCTCAACTTCGTGATGTTCCTCGGCGCGATCCAGTCGATCAACTCCGAGATCTACGAGGCGTCGGACCTCGACGGCGCCAACCGCTGGCACCAGTTCCGGTACATCATCCTGCCGTCGATCCGCCCGATCATCGGCCTGTCGCTGATCCTCGCGATCTCGGGCTCGCTCTCGGTGTTCGAGGTCCCGTTCGTCATGACGGGTGGCGCCAACGGCACGGAGACGTTCGTCATCCGGACGGTCTGGATGGCGTTCAACCGCAACCTGGTCGGCCTGGCCTCGGCCATGGCCGTCGTGCTCCTGCTCATCGTGCTGATCGTGACCTGGATCCAGCGCAGAGTGATCCCCGACGAGGAGGTGGACCTCACATGATCCGCGCAGCCACCAGCACCGCGAAGTACGTGTCGCTCGTCCTCGCCTCGATCGCCATGCTGCTGCCCCTCGGCCTCATCCTGTTCGGGTCGTTCAAGACCGGTCAGGAGTTCCTCGCGACGGGACCGATGACCCCGCCGGCCAGCTGGGGCAACGTCGAGAACTACGTCACGGCGTTCACCCGCGGCAACATGCTCGCGGCCTTCGGCAACACCGTCTTCATCTTCGCCGCCGCGATCGTCGGCACGATCCTGATCGGTGCGGCCACCGCCTACGCGCTCGACCGGTTCCGCTTCGCCGGACGCTCCGCGGTGCTCGGGCTGTTCCTGCTCGCGACGCTCGTCCCGGGCGTCACGACGCAGGTGGCGACCTTCCAGATCATCAACGGGCTGGGTCTCTACGACTCCCGCTTCGCGCTGATCCTGCTGTTCATGGGCACCGACATCATCTCGATCTACATCTTCCTGCAGTTCATCCGGGCGATCCCGAAGTCGCTGGACGAGGCGGCGATGATCGAGGGCGCCGGGCACCTGCGGATCTTCTTCCAGATCATCCTGCCCAACCTGAAGCCGGCCATCGCGACGGTCGTCATCATCAAGGGCATCGGGATCTACAACGAGTTCTACCTGCCGTTCCTCTACCTGCCCTCGAAGGAGCTGCGGCCGATCTCCACCACGCTGTTCGACTTCAAGGGCCCGTACGGCTCGCAGTGGGAGGTCATCTCGGCGGGCGTGGTCATCACGATCATCCCGATCCTCGTGCTCTTCCTGTTCCTGCAGCGGTACATCTACAACGGGTTCACCTCGGGCGCGACGAAGTGACGGATGGGGCAGCCGGTCCGGCTGCCCCATCCCCGTCTCACACCCGCGTGGCCCGCACCAGAGCGACGTGCTCCGGCAGCTGCAGCGGCGCCTCGAGGCCCACGTCCGACAGCAGGCGGCCCGGCAGCCGCACGCCCTGCGCGGTCCACCACGCGGGCGCGTGGTCGACCGCGTCGCCCGGCGCCTGCGGGCGCACGTCGTAGAGGGCGTCGGGGTCGAGGCCGGGGAGCGTGACGCGCGCGAGGGCGGTGTTCGTCGACCGGCCGGTCATCGCGATCGCGAACAGCGCGTCCGCGCGGTCCTGCGCCACGACGCCGTGCACCGCGAGCCCCGGGTCGACGACGTCCGCGTGCACGGCCGTCCCGGTGTGCAGCAGCGGCCGGACCTCCTTGTAGAGCCCGATCCACGCGGCGAGGTCGGCCCGCTCCGCGTCGTCGGCCTCCTGCAGGTCCCACTCGATCCCCAGGTGCCCGAACAGCGCGGTCGCCGCCCGGAACGGCAGCTCGTGCCGGCGTCCGGTGCTGTGGGCGTGGCCGGACCCGATGTGCGCGCCGATGAGCTCGAGCGGGATCAGCAGGTTGGTCCAGCGCTGGATCTGCTGGCGCTCGAGGGCGTCGATGCAGTCGCTGGCCCACACCCGGTCGGTCCGCTGCAGGATCTCGAGGTCCACCCGCGCGCCGCCGGACGAGCAGGACTCGATCTCGACGCCGGGGTGCAGCGCCCGCAGCTCGTCGAGCAGCCGGTAGACCGCGAGCGTCTGGCCGTGGACGCCGGGGGCTCCCCGGTGGCCGGCGTCGACCAGGTCCCGGTTGTGGTCCCACTTCAGGTAGCCGATGGGGTACTCGGTGAGCAGGGCGTCCAGGCGCTCGAGGATGTACGCGTAGGCCTCGGGGACGGCCAGGTCGAGCACCTGCTGGTGCCTCGCCTCCCGGGGCAGCCGCGAGGGCACCTGCAGCATCCAGTCGGGGTGCGCGCGGGCGAGGTCGGAGTCGGCGTTCACCATCTCCGGCTCCACCCACAGGCCGAACTGCAGGCCGAGCCCGGTGACGTGCTGGACCAGGGGGTGCAGCCCGTCGGGCCACACGTCCGCGGACACGTACCAGTCCCCCAGAGCGCGGGTGTCGTCGCGACGGTCACCGAACCAGCCGTCGTCGAGCACGAACCGCTCGGCACCGACAGCGGCCGCGGCGTCCGCGAGCGCGGTCAGCCGGCCGAGGTCGTGCTGGAAGTAGACGGCCTCCCACGTGTTGAGCGTGACCGGCCGGGGCGTGGCCGGGTGCTGCGGGCGCGCCCGCATCCAGGCGTGGAACCGTTCGGCGAGCGCGTCGAGCCCGACCCCCCACGACCCGTACACCCACGGGCTGCTGTACGACTCCCCGCGGCCCAGCCGGATCTCGCCGGATCCGAGCAGCTCACCGCCGCCGAGCAGGCCCGAGTGGTAGTGGCTGCGCTCGGCCAACGACCGGTGGTTGCCGGACCACGCCGTGTGCAGGCCCCAGACCTCACCGGTGCGGTTCGCGAAGCCGGGGGTGCCGGCCACCAGCACGAACGCGGAGTCGTACCCGGTGCGCCCGCGGCGGTTCTCGCGCAGCCGGGTCCCGTGCGTGAAGGCGGTCCGCTGCGGGCTGCGCTCGCGTGCCCACCGCCCGGAGAAGTCGAGCAGCTCGGTCGCCACGGCGGGCACGGGGAGCGTCAGGAGGAGCCCGTCGAGCCCGTAGACGTCGTCCGCCTCGTTGGTCAGCACCGCCTGCTGCCGGGCCAGGCCCTGCGCGGTCAGCTCGAGCACGAGCGTGAGCGCCAGCCGGGCCGCGTCGTCGACCGCGTGCACGGTGAGTCGCTGCGTCCCGTCGTCCGTCGTCGCGACGTCGTGGGTGCGGACCGCGAACTGCGTCGAGAAGTCCTGCCCCGCCCGGCTCCCGACGAGGCCGGGCGTGCCGAGGAAGCCGGCCGACTCCTGCGGCAGCACCGCGATCTCCACCTCGCCGTCGACGGGGAAGCCGTGCGGAACCGGCCGCCAGGCGCTGCGCGCCGAGTCGAGGCCGGCCGCGTCGAGGTCGCCGAGGTCGCTCCCCCAGTGCAGGACGCGCGGCAGCGTGCCGCCGGTCAGGTCCACCACCACGCTCACGCCGGAGGCGCGCAGGTGGATCAGGTCGGCGGGCAAAGGGCGCGCGGTGTCGTCGGTCACGAGCGTGTCTCCAGGTCGGTGCGAGGGTCGGGCTCCACGCTACGTGCGCGCGTCATTGACTTACTTTATTCAGTTGTCTAAGAATGACTCCAGGGTACTTGCCAGACGATCGGCCCCTCCTGAGGGTGCCGACGACGTGCGTCGCGAGGATGCGGCGGACACGCGCCGGACCCCCGGACCCCAGGAGCTCGACCATGCACACCCAGGACCTGTACGACGGCTGGACGCTGACCGCCGTCGCCGGCCCCGTCCCGGCGGAGCTCGTCGGACGCCGCGTGCGCGCGCGCGTCCCCGGCACCAGCCACACGGCGCTGCTCGAGGCGGGGCTCATCCCCGACCCGTACCTGGACCGCCACGAGGAGGACCTCGCCTGGATGCGCCGCACGGACTGGGCGTACGAGCGCGACCTCGATCTCGCCCCCGCGGCCGCCGACGAGCGCGTCGACCTGGTGTTCGACGGCATCGACACGGTCGCCGCGCTGACGTTCGACGACCACGAGCTCGGTCGCACGGCCAACCAGCACCGCTCCTACCGGTTCGACCTGCGCGGCCTCCTGCGGCCCACCGCGCAGCGCCTGCGCGTGCTGCTCGGCTCCGCCCTCGTGCACGCGGAGGCCGAGGCCGCGCGGCTCGGCCCGCGCCCGCTGGCGTACGAGCAGCCGTTCAACATGGTCCGCAAGATGGCGTGCTCGTTCGGCTGGGACTGGGGACCGGACCTGCAGACCGCCGGGCTGTGGCGACCCGTCCGCGTCGAGCGCTGGACGGTGGCACGCCTGGCCGCAGTCCGCCCGCTCGTCACGGTGGACGCGACGGGCACGGGCCACGTCGAGGTGCACGTCGACGTGGAGCGCTCCGGCCTGCCCGGAGGCGACGGACCGCTCACCGTTCGCGCTCACGTCTCCGGCGCGGACGTGACCGTCACCGTGCCGGGCGACCAGACCACCGCCGTCGTGAGCCTCGAGGTGCCGCACGCGCCCCTGTGGTGGCCCGTCGGTCACGGTGCCCAGCCGCTGGCGGAGCTCGTCGTCGCGCTGGCGAAGCCCGACGCCGAGGAGCCGCTGGACACGTGGAGCCGGCGCATCGGGTTCCGCACGGTCGAGCTGGACACCAGCGCCGACGAGGACGGCACCGCCTTCACGTTCCGGATCAACGGCCGCCCGATCTTCGTCAAGGGCGCCAACTGGATCCCGGACGACCACCTGCTCACCCGGATCACGCGCGAACGCCTCGCCCACCGGCTCGACCAGGCCGTCGACGCCAACCTCAACCTCGTGCGCATCTGGGGCGGCGGGATCTACGAGTCGGAGGACTTCTACGAGCTCTGCGACGAGCGCGGGCTGCTCGTCTGGCAGGACTTCCTGCTCGCCTGCGCGGCCTACCCGGAGGAGCAGCCGCTCTGGGACGAGCTCGAGGCCGAGGCGCGCGAGCACGTCGCCCGCCTCACCCCGCACCCGTCCCTGGTGCTCTGGAACGGGGGCAACGAGAACCTGTGGGGCTTCCTGGACTGGGGCTGGCAGGAGGAGCTGCAGGGCCGCACCTGGGGCTTCCGGTACGCCACCGAGCTGCTCAAGGGCGTCGTCGCCGAGCTCGACCCGACGCGGCCCTACGCGGACGGCAGCCCCTACTCCCCCGGCTCGGCCCTGACCGAGGTGCACCCCAACGACCCCGACCACGGCACCCACCACCAGTGGGAGGTGTGGAACCGCGTCGACTACCGCGTCTACGGCGACGAGGTCCCGCGCTTCTGCTCGGAGTTCGGGTTCCAGGGACCGCCCACCTGGGCCACCCTCACCCGCGCGGTGCATGCGGTCGACGGCGGCCCGCTCACCAAGGACGACCCCGCGTTCCTCCTGCACCAGAAGGCCGAGGACGGCAACGGCAAGCTCGACCGCGGCATGGAGCCGCACCTGGGCGTGCCCGACGACTTCGCCGACTGGCACTGGGCCGCCCAGCTCAACCAGGCGCGTGCCGTGCAGTTCGCCGTCGAGCACTACCGCTCCTGGTGGCCCCGCACGGCGGGCGCGATCGTCTGGCAGCTCAACGACTGCTGGCCGGTGACCTCGTGGTCGGCGATCGACGGCGACGAGCGCCGCAAGCCCCTCTGGTACGCCCTGCGCACGGCGTACGCCACCCGCCTGCTCACCGTGCAGCCCCGCGACGGTCGCGAGGTCCTCGCGGTGGTCAACGAGACCCCCGTCATCTGGCAGGGCACCGTCCGGCTCTCCCGCCAGCGGCTCGACGGCACGGTGCTCGCGGAGGAGGACCTCACGCTGGCCGTCGGGGCGTGGTCCGTCGGGCACTTCGCCCTGCCGACCACGGTCGCGACGCCCGACGACCCGGCGCAGGAGGTGCTCGTCGTGCGGCTCGGCACGCTGCAGACGGTCCACACGTGGGTCGAGGACGTCGACCTGGACCTGGACCCGGCCCCGCTGCGCGCGTCGGTGACGCCGGTGCAGGACGGCTACCGCGTGGACGTCACGGCGACCTCGTTCGCCCGGGACGTCACGCTGCTCGTCGATCGCGTCGACCCCGACGCGATCGTCGACACCGCCCTCGTCGACATCCCCGCCGGGACCACCGCGTCGTTCCACGTCCGCACCCGCGGCGCGTTCGACTCGGCCGACCTCACCCGGGCACCGGTGCTCCGGTCGGCGAACGACGTGGTGGTGCCCCGGCTCGGTGCACGTGACCTCACCCAGTCGCCGGCCTGACCGGACGCCCACCGCAGGTACGCTCGCGACCATGGCGAATGGTCTCGACGCGGTGGGCCTGGTCCTGGCTCGACCCGCCCGGATGCTCGGCTTCGAGCCCTTCTTCATGGAGCTCATCGGTGGCATCGAGGAGTCCCTCGCGGTCGAGGGCCGGTCGCTGCTCCTGCACGTCGTGCCCGACCACGACGCCGAGATCCGCACCTACCGACGCTGGGGCGAGGGCAAGCTGGTCGACGGCGTCGTCGTGGTCAACGTGGCGCTCGAGGACGCCCGGCTCGACGTCCTGCAGGAGCTCGGCATCCCCACCGTCGTCGTCGGCGGACCGCGTCCCGACCTGCCGTTCGCCAACGTGTGGATCGACAACGCCCAGGCGATGCGGACCGCGGTCACCCACCTCGTCGGTCTCGGCCACCGGCGCCTGGCCCGGGTCAGCGGCCCGCGCCACCTCGCCCACACCCAGGCCCGCACCGACGCGTTCATGGGCGAGTGCGCCCGCCTCGGGGCGCACGGCGTGGTCGTCGAGGGCGACTACGGCGAGGAGTCCGGCACCCGGGCCACCCGCGTCCTGCTCGGCCGCGGCACCCCGCCGTCCGCGATCATCTACGACAACGACGTCATGGCCGTCGCGGGCCTCGGCGTCGCGCACGAGATGGACATCGCCGTGCCCGAACGGCTCTCCCTGCTCGCCTGGGACGACTCGGCCCTCTGCCGGCTCTCCCACCCCGCCCTGTCGGCCATGAGCCTCGACGTGCACGCGATGGGCGTCCAGGTGGCCGACTGCGTCCTCAACCTGCTCGCCTCCGGCACCGTCCGCTCGTACACGGCCCCACTTCCGCGGCTCGTGGCACGCGGCACGACGACCACAGCGCCTCGCGACGACGCCTGAGACGCAGGTCACCCGGAGGACCGTCCTGCGCTCGCACCCCGCGGGTGGTTGGGTAGGGGCATGAGCCCGGCCGCACCGTCCCCGGTCCCCGTCGACGTCGACACCCTTCGTACCGTCGCCCATGGGGCCTACTACTCACCGCACGACGTCCTCGGCCCGCACGTCGGCGGGGGCGGCGTCACCATCCGCACCCTGCGCCCGCTGGCCGAGTCGGTCGTCGTCACGACGTCGACGTCACGCGTCGCCGCTCGGCACGAGCAGGACGGCATCTGGGTGGCGGTGCTCCCCGGCGCGGACGTCCCGGACTACCGGCTCGAGGTCACCTACGACGGGCACGCCTCCGTCGTCGACGACCCCTACCGCTTCCTGCCGACGGTGCAGGAGCTGGACCGTCACCTGGTGCGCGAGGGCCGGCACGAGCAGCTGTGGACCGTCCTCGGGGCCAACACGCGCAGCTACCCGGGCGAGCTCGGGGACGTGACGGGCACGTCCTTCGCCGTCTGGGCCCCGAACGCCCGCGCCGTCCGCGTGGTCGGTGAC
Source organism: Cellulomonas sp. Root137 (assembly GCF_001426725.1). Lineage (NCBI taxonomy): Bacteria > Bacillati > Actinomycetota > Actinomycetes > Micrococcales > Cellulomonadaceae > Cellulomonas > Cellulomonas sp. Root137. The sequence goes on from NZ_LMFG01000005.1 coordinate 200,282, forward strand.
TTCAACTACTGGCAGGGCGCGTCGCACGCCATGCGCTCGCTCGGCGACAGCGGCGTCTGGGAGGTCTTCGCCCCCGGGGTCGGCGCCGGTGCGCGGTACAAGTTCGAGGTCCTCGGCAACGACGGGTCCTGGCGCCAGAAGGCCGACCCGCTGGCGCAGGGCACGGAGATCCCGCCCGCGACCGCCTCGGTCGTCATCGAGTCCCACTACGAGTGGTCCGACTCCGAGTGGCTGACCGCCCGCAGCTCCCGCGACCCGCACACCGCGCCCATGAGCGTCTACGAGGTCCACCTCGGCTCGTGGCGCGTCGGGCTGTCGTACCGCGACCTGGCCGTGCAGCTGACCGAGCACGTCGTCTCCCTCGGCTTCACGCACGTGGAGCTCCTGCCCGTCGCCGAGCACCCCTTCGGTGGCTCCTGGGGCTACCAGGTCTCGTCGTACTTCGCGCCGACCTCCCGGTTCGGCCACCCCGACGACTTCCGCTACCTCGTCGACACCCTGCACCGCGCGGGGGTCGGGGTCATCGTCGACTGGGTCCCCGCGCACTTCCCCAAGGACGAGTGGTCGCTCGCGCAGTTCGACGGCACCCCGCTGTACGAGCACCCGGACCCGCTGCTGGGCGAGCACCCCGACTGGGGCACGTACGTCTTCAACTTCGGCCGTTCCGAGGTGCGCAACTTCCTCGTCGCCAACGCCACCTACTGGCTCGAGGAGTTCCACGTCGACGGCCTGCGGGTCGACGCCGTCGCCTCGATGCTCTACCTCGACTACTCCCGCAAGCCCGGGCAGTGGCGGCCCAACCAGTACGGCGGCCGCGAGAACCTCGACGCCATCTCGTTCCTCCAGGAGGCCAACGCCACCGCCTACCGGCGCACCCCGGGGATCATGATGATCGCCGAGGAGTCGACCGCGTGGCCCGGCGTCACCGCACCCACCGACGGCAACGGCCTCGGGTTCGGCCTGAAGTGGAACATGGGCTGGATGAACGACACCCTCCGCTACCTGGCCGAGGAACCCGTCCACCGGCGCTACCACCACAACGAGATCACCTTCTCGATGGTCTACGCCTACTCCGAGCGCTTCGTGCTCCCCATCAGCCACGACGAGGTCGTGCACGGCAAGGGCTCCCTGTACGAGCGGATGCCCGGCGACCACTGGCAGAAGCTCGCCGGCGTCCGCCTGCTGCTCGGCTATCAGTGGACCCACCCCGGCAAGCAGCTGCTCTTCATGGGCTCCGAGTTCGCACAGCAGACCGAGTGGGCCGAGTCGCGCTCCCTCGACTGGCACGCGCTCGACGACCCCGCCCACCAGGGCGTCCTGCGCTCCGTCGCCGACCTCAACCGGGTCTACAAGGAGACGCCGGCGCTCTGGCAGCTCGACCACACGCCCGACGGCTTCGAGTGGATCGACTCCGACGACGCGTTCCGCAACACCCTCGCCTACCTGCGCAAGGGGTACGACTCCCCGCCGGTCGCCGTGGTGATCAACTTCGCCGGCATCCCGCACGAGGGGTACCGCCTGGCACTGCCCCGCGGTGGCCGGTGGCGCGAGATCTTCAACTCCGACTCCGAGGCCTACGGCGGATCCGGTGTCGGCAACCTGGGCGAGATCGAGGCCCTGCCCGAGCCGCACTACGGTCGGCCCTACTCCGCCTCGATCCGCGTCCCCCCGCTGGGCGTCGTCGTCTTCGAGGCCGGCTGACCTCGACCCTGCCTCGAGAACACAGGAGCCCGCACCAGTCGGTGCGGGCTCCTTCTCGTCTACGGTCGGGCTCATGTCGCGAGTACTGGTGACGGGCATGTCCGGCGCGGGGAAGTCCACCCTGCTCGCGGCACTGGGCACGCGGGGACACCGGACCGTGGACACCGACCACGACGGTTGGCAGCTGCCCGACGGCACGTGGGACGAACCGCGGATGGCGCAGCTGCTCGCCGCACACCGCGACGTCGTGATCTCCGGCACCGTCGAGAACCAGGGCCGCTTCTACGACCGCTTCGAGCACGTCGTCCTGCTCACTGCACCGCTCGACGTCCTGCTCGCCCGCGTCGCCACGCGGACGACCAACCCCTACGGAAGAAATGCAGCCGAACGCGCGCAGATCACTGAATACGTCACCACCGTCGAACCATTGTTGCGGCGCGGAGCCACGCTGGTCCTCGACGGCCGGCTGTCGGTCGAGGCGCTCGCCGACACAGTCGAGGCACTCCTCTGACCTGCATCGACGCACTCCGGGGACAGCCCGAGACCCCGCACCCAACTGTCCGGGAAACAGAAAGAGCCACCCCCGAAGGGATGGCTCTTTCTGAATGATGTCCGGCGGCGTCCTACTCTCCCACACCCTGGCGAGTGCAGTACCATCGGCGCTGAAGGGCTTAGCTTCCGGGTTCGGAATGGGACCGG
>NZ_LMFG01000006.1:0-7098 GCF_001426725.1 Cellulomonas sp. Root137
CGGTTGGCGACTCGACCTCCCGGTCGACGACACCTCGAGCCCCGCCGTCGCGCCGCCGGGGACCGTCCCGTCCGGGGTGCCCACCACGCCGGAACCGGAGCGCCACATGCCGGGCGCTGAGCCACCTACCGAGCCCGCCGCGAAGGTCGCGTCGCCCACGGCGAGCGCCACAGCAACCGCAGCGCCTGAGGCCGTCCAGGAGACCGCCGCACGCCGGGGCGATGACGCAACCGACACCGGCAGCCGGGCACCTCTGTTTGTTGGCCTGACGGCGCTGGCCGCCGCGGGCGTCGTCGGCGAACTCAGCCGCCGACGCCACCTGCAGCACCGCGCCCGACGCGTCGGCGAATCCATCCCGATGCCCCAGACCGACAGCGAGCAGGCAACCGTCGAGCAGGCGCTTCGCCGCGCGAGCACTCCGGTCACCCTGGCCCAGCTCAAAGTGGCACTGCAGAACATCGACAGCCGCTGCTACACCGCCGAGCGCGACCTGCCTCGGATTGCCGCGATCAGCCTCGACGAGCACTACCTGACGCTCCACCTACAAGGCGACGACACCGAGCCCATCCCACCGTTCAGCGCCGCCGGCAGCCGGTGGGCCGCGTCGACCAGTGACATCGCCAGCGATCTGCTGATCGAGGACGCTCACCGATCCGAGCCCTACCCCGCACTCGTCCCCCTCGGTCACACCGAGGACGCAACGGTGCTCCTCAACCTCGAAGCCGCAGGAACCCTGAACATTGTCGGCGACGACCAGGCCGCAGACGACGTCCTGCGCGCACTCGCCGTCGAGATCATCACCAGCGACCTGACCGGGCGCATCGCCCTGGTCACCGACGAGTCCTTCGCCGACCTGGCCGCCGCGTTCGAACCCGCACGCATGCACAGCACGCCCGACCACACCCGAACACGACGAGCCCGCGCCGAGGCCATCGCGGCCGCCCTGGACGACAGCGGCCTCGCCGACACCCTCGAAGCTCGCTCCGACCGGATCCTCGAAGACACCTGGCTTCCCGTCATCTACCTCGAACAGGCATCGAGCCCGCTGCTGACGAGCCAGCCATGGACCGGGTCCGCCCTGATCACACGCACACCCGCCGCAGGCTGGACGCTCACCGTCCACTCCGACAGCACAGCCGTCCTCGACCCCATAGGCATCACGCTGCACGCACAGCGCCTCAGCGCAGCCGACCTCGAGCACGTGACGTCTCTGCTCCTGACCGCGCAGCCTCCGGTCGTGGCCGACCTCGGGATATCCCAGCCGCCGGAAGGCCGAAGCACGTACTCGCCCGACGCCCGGGCGACGGCCCAGGCCATGCGTGTGGCGTCCAGAACCCGGGCGAGGACCAGCCAGCGACTCGAAGGACGGATCCGCGTCGACGTCCTGGGCCCCATCCAGATCGACGGACTCGCCAAACCAGAGTCGACACCACCGCCACGCGCCACCGAGCTGCTCGTATACCTGGCACTACGCCGCACCGCGACGGGACACGAGCTCGACGAAGTCTTCTGGCCCGGGAAACGCGATATCTCCGGAACCCGCAACACCTTCGTCTACCGGACGCGCCAACTCGTCGGCGACGACGCGTTGCCGACCATCCGCCGCGGTGAACCCCTGCGGGTGACCGACGACGTCCTGACGGACTGGGCCATCTTCCAAGAACTGACTGCCGCGGGTCTCTCAACCGACGACGAACGACTGGAGAACCTCACCGCCGCGATGGAGCTCGTACGCGGCCGCCCGTTCCTCGGGATCAACGACTCGCACTACGGATGGGCCGAGAACGACATCCAGGTGATGGTCAGCGCCATCGCAGATACCGCCCACCTCCTCGCCCGCATCCACCACGAGGCCGGGCGATACGCCGAGGCGATCCAGGTCGCCACGCACGGCCTACTGGCCGAACCCCTCTCGACCCTCCTGCAACGAGACGCCATCGACGCCGCGGACGCCCGCGGAGACCACGACGAATCCAGCCGCCTCCGCGCGAGGTTCGAGGCTCGGCTTGCCGAACTCGACCCAGATGCGGACCTGTGAGCGCATGGGCGAGTGCCCGCGTACGTAGCTACTTCACGTCGAGAGCGCGCCTTCGGCGCGTTGACTCCCAATGACGGAGAGCGCACTCAAACCGCATCAGCGAGGTGTCTCCTCCGGCCAGCAGCGGAGAGGTGCAGAGCTTGGTCGACGCTTCGCGCCGAGTTGGCGTGGATGTGCACGTGACCGGCACGCCCCAAGCCTGCGCGCTGTGTGGGCTCGCTAGGACCGAGCAACGCCCCCGCAAGGAGGACTCCCCCGACGCTGCTCGGCCGGCGACCACCTAGGAGATCAACCGGCTTGCAAGCTCGGGCGCGCACCCAACTCGCGCCCTCGCGCCGCGCCGTCGGGCGTAGTGCCCAGGTGGTCGACCTGGGGGATGGGCAGGACATTGCCGGCACCCTGAGGAGGGTCACTCCGGCTGGCGACACTTCCTAACGACTCGGGGTGAACGCTTCCGTGTCACTACCTCCATACCCGAGGTCAACGTCGCATCAGCCGTTGCTCTCGAGAGGTCTCGAGACACATGGGCTGACAGAAAGGCGACGGGGGGCGATCGCACCGCTACCGTGTGCGTCGTGGACGCGGGGACGGCTGCTGAGTGGGCGAGTGTGGTGGTCAACGGCGCGGTCGCCCTGGTCGCCGTCATGGGACTGCGCCACGCGCGGCGGGACGCGCGCCGCGCCGAGCTCCGCGCGGATGCTGCGCAGCGCGAGTTAGCGATGGACCGCGCGCAGCGTGAAGATGCTCGGCGCGCACGCGCTGACCTGAGTGACGTCAATAGGATCCTCGAGCTACACGAAGCGACCCTCCCGAACGTCGTCCTGAGTCCGCTGGAAGTTGGACGGATCCGCGCGTCACTGGCTGGTCTGCCGACTACTTCCGTCCCGAAGGCTCGCGCCCTTTATGCGGACGGGGCGAACCCGCGCCCGTCGCGTCTGGAGGTGTCGGAGGAACTTCATGCCACGGTGCAGGAGTTGCGGCACACAAGCAGCATGGCGTTCTGAGTTCCCATGCCCTCGCGCTGGTCCGTTCGTCAGGCACCAACTGCCTGGTGTCTGCGCGAGATGGCCACCTCTCCATTGGCTGCGCTCCCACCGCGCTAGCGACTGCACAACGACGCCGGCCGCGATCCTCACCGAGATCGCCGTCATCCAGATCGCGACGCGCACCAAGTGGAAGAACGCCGCCTAGCCATGGACCGACCTGGTGCGGGAGGATCCCCGCCATGTCGGAGGAGCTCCGGGGTGTCGCTGTCGGTGCGGTCCTGTCCGGGCTTGTGGCGGTGGCCCTGTGGTGGTTCAGCTCGAGGGCGGAGCTGGCCTGGACCCGGCTGCAGATCGACGCCCAAACTCTCCAGACCCGGTACCCAGATCTGGTCCGCGCCGCCAGCGCATTCGCCTCCTCGATGCGCCGGCTGAACACATGGCACCTCCAGTGCGCCGAGGAGCACGGGTACGGGTACGGCGACGACCCCGGACCGACCGGGGACTGGGTCCCCCGTGACGAACCCGAAGCGGAAGTGGCGCTGGCGACGTTGGAGTTCTTCGCCGACGACGCGCTCCGGGACGCACGGAGGGCCTGGCTCGAGCCCTTTTACCTCGTCTCGTACGACCCCAGCCCCAAGAAGCTCCCCGAGGGTGTGAAACGACCCGATGAACTGCTGGCCGAGGCCGGCAAGCGGTTCGTCGCGGAAGTTCGCAAGGCGTTGAAAGGTCAGCACACAACGGGACACGTGACCCGGAGCGCTTACCGTTCCCTTGCATTGGCTTGTGCTGCACCGCAAAGGCGCCATCGTTCACGGACGCGAGCAGCCAAACGAACTCCAGTGGCGCGGTGCGGGTAGTCGGCGCGACACTTGGCACGTGGCCGGGGCGATTCAGCGCAACGTTTGGTCCGCGGCATCAGCAGGACCCACGACCAGCGCTTACGGTCGCTGAGACGGCCGCGCGCGTGTTGCTGGTCACGGGCAAGCTGCGTGGCTGGGGCGGTCTCGGAGGTCACGGCCGACGCGTGACGACAGGTGCGTCGGGGACGCTGCCGGGCCATGACCATCGGCCGCGCGCGTCAAGTAGAGAAAGGGCCACCTCGTCTGCGGTGGCGCGGCCAGCCTGGATGTTAACGAGCGCCCGGAGCAGGTCGACCGTGTCGATCACTGCGCCGCCCCAGCCCGCTATGAGGTCCACCACCGGGTCGCCACCGAGCAGGCTCGGTCGGCGGTCCGGTGGCTCCTCGAGCCACTGGTTCGCGACGAACCACAGCGCGGAGGGGGAGCGCTGGTTGGCAGCGACGAACGCCTGAACGGGTCGGGTCGTCAGCTGGATGACACCCTTCGGTGAGGCGCCCTTGGTATAGCCCTTAACCTCGCAGAGAGCTACCCATTCGGGGGCGCTTGGTTGGCGGACCTGCAGGTCCTCCATGCGTGGGGAGCCCGGCTTGACCAGCGCATCGCTGTCCTGGATGTCAAAGCCCAGGAATTGGAAGGCGTCAACAACCGCGGTCACCAAGTCCTCACCCTGCGCTGTAACCAGCTTCCAAATGCCCTGTTCAGCGGCTCTTGTCGCAGTGCCAACGGCTCCGCGGGCTCTGAGCTCGTCCGCCTCCAACTCGGCCTGGATGCGCTGACGCCGTGCGGTCAGCTCTTCGAGACTGTCGAGGGCTGCGCGCAGATCGTCGGGCGTCCAGGTCGAATCGGCTTGCCACGAGACGCTACGCGGGAAGAGGTGCGGGGACACCGCCCGCACTTCCTCCAGAAACCACCGGCCCCACTCTTCGACGCGGGAGGGCAGTACCGGAAGCGCCAGCAGGATGCCCAGTGGCCGCGCAGTGTTGTCGGCGCGATGAGCCATGAAAGCCAACGTCCGCTGCAAGTCTCCCGTTGCCAAGAGAATGCGCACGCCCGTCAGTGACATCTCCGAGCGCGTGGTCGAGTGGAAATCACGAAATGCTCGCCACCGTGGTCGCGGATGCTGCTCAACTACCCAGGGAATCAGCGTGTCCTGGATCAAGTCGCGGACCGTTCCAGCGACGCCCTCCGGAATTGCGAGTTCCTCGCTGACGACATCGGCGACCTGTGCTACCCAGGGCGCATGCATTGTCGGGCGTTCGGATACCGGACGATTCGAGCTCGGGAGTACCTTGGGAGCCGCGGGACTCTGGATAGGAATGACGATTCTTCCAACCGAGTCTGCCCCGAATGCTAGGACGTGAAGGTGCGCGCTACGGTGGACCGCGGTGCCGGTAACGAGGATGTCGAACTCGGACTCGTCGACCCGCTCGGTGCTCTCGATCACCCTCACGGAGCCGAACATCGGGCGCAACGCCGCGGCGACATCATCAGGCAGCCCTTCGAACAGAGCCCGAGGCCGCTCCCTAACGCCGATGGTCAGCACGTGCAGAACATAGCGGGTGGGGCACAGCGAGATCGTCGCGCGCGCTCGCGCGTACCCTCGACCAGTCGACGCCCAGGGGCGTGCGGGTTTACCCGCGTCTCGCCCATGTGTCTCGTGCCCGACACCGGTGGAGTCGAGGCGAGTCGCTCGGTATCGCCGCCGAAGACCACGGATGGACACGATCTAGGCGGTGGCCGCGGCCTAGGGCGGCGATCCTCGATTGGCAGGAAGTGTCCGCCTCCCGCGATCTGCCAGCGATGGCGCTGCGCAACGCCCCGACGCGATCTCGCGGGTTGCGCATGTTCTGGCGCACCTAAGACCAGGCGGTGCTGACGACCGGTCGGTGCCCGTGGAATCGCGGGGTGCGTTATGGGACACGCGTCGATCATCGTCAGCAGGGTCATCGCTGCCGATCCGGGCATCAGCCCGAACGAGGACGGTCTGCCTGGCCTGGCAGTCGTTAAGCGGGTGGTCGGGGCATTGCTGACCTGGGGGCTGGTGGCCTGCGTCGCGGGCCTGGTGATCTCGGTGATCGTGTGGGCGGTGGCCCGCCAGCAGGGCAACTACGGGGCCGCCTCGGGTGGGAAGACCGGTGTGCTGATCGCGGCCGGCGGTGCCCTGCTGATCGGCGGGGCGAATGCGATCGTGGCGTTCTTCTCCGGTCTGGGCGGGATGATCTGAGATGCCGGTCTCGGCACTGGACGCCTGCATCGGGCCTGCGGCGGCCATCTGCGATTCCGCGCAAGGCGCCGCATCCGACTACGTGCTCGGCGGGCTCGGGGGGGCGTTCGTCGGGGGCGCGGAGCAGATCAGCCAGCTCGCGCTAGCCGCGCTGAACTCGAGCACCTCCATCGACCTGAGCGTCGGCTGGTTCCGCTCGAACGTTGCCGTCATCGCTGCCATCGCCCTGCCGGTCGTCGTGGGGCTGTTCGTGGTCCAGGTGCTGACGTCGGTCCTGCGCCACGAGGCTGGCGGGCTGGTCCGGGCTGTCGTTGGCGTCGCCAAGGCGATGCTCGGCGCCNGGGCTGTTCGTGGTCCAGGTGCTGACGTCGGTCCTGCGCCACGAGGCTGGCGGGCTGGTCCGGGCTGTCGTTGGCGTCGCCAAGGCGATGCTCGGCGCCGCGCTGGCCCTTGGCGTCACCCAGTTCGCGCTGACCGCTGTCGACGGGATCTGCGAGTACATCGCTTCCTCAGCAGGGCTGACCGTGACGGAGGCGGCCTCTCAGTTCTTCGACTTCTACGCCCTCGCGTCCATCTCCCCTGCGCTGCAGATCCTCCTCGGTNGCTTCCTCAGCAGGGCTGACCGTGACGGAGGCGGCCTCTCAGTTCTTCGACTTCTACGCCCTCGCGTCCATCTCCCCTGCGCTGCAGATCCTCCTCGGTCTGGCCCTGATGCTCGGCTTCGTCCTGTTGTGGGGCGTCCTGCTGTTCCGCAAGGCCGCGCTGGTTCTCGTCGCTGTGTTTGCTCCGATCGCGTTCGCTGGGTCGACGTGGGATCAGACCCGGGTGTGGACGCGTCGCTGGCTGGAGATCGTGGCGGCCTTGGTGTTCTCCAAGATCGTGATCGTCGTGGCGTTCGTGGTCGGCGCCTCCGCGTTCACCGGCTCGGGCCCGACCGGGCCCGGGGTAGCCGCGACGGAATCGGCAGGCGGCGTCGCCGGGCTTTCGGAC
>NZ_LMFG01000007.1:0-4136 GCF_001426725.1 Cellulomonas sp. Root137
CGGGCGCACGACCGGAGCGCGGGTGCGCAGGCTTCGCTGGCCCGCGGCGGCGTGCACGTCACTCGGCGCGGCCATCCCCGGGAGATTGCGCAATGCACTGGCGTGCCCGCGGTCGTTCGTGGCCACGCGTTGCCACGCGCGCCAGGTTCCCCACGTCACGCCGACCCAGACGGCGGTGGCCAGGGCGGTGCCGGTCCAGTACGCCACGGGCCCGGGCAACGCCGATGGGTGCGGCCACACCGATGCCGGGTCGGTCGGGTGAGCGATCGCGCTCAGCGCGGTCAGGAGTCCGGCCGTGGGGGGCGTGCGTCCGGTCAGGAGGCAGGCCAGTGCCGCTCCGGACCACAGGACTGCGGACAGGACCAGGACAGCGGCACCGAGGGTCATCGCCCAGGTGGTCATGTCGGACCCGCCCGCTGATCCCGGGCGCGGCACTTGCTGGGTGGGCCTCATCGCGAGACCGACTCGATCTGTTGGGTGCGCACCGCGGGGGTCGCCGCGGGGGAGTGTGCCGGCTCGATCGGCAGGGCCGCGGCCGTGCGGCGCAGGGCAGTGGTCAGGAGGTGCCCGGTGTCGACCAGGTCGGTAATGAGCACCCCGGGATTTGTGGCGCCGGCGAGGAGCTGCGCGGCGCCGGCGTCGGCCAGGTGGCGCACTTGGTCGCCGGCGACGGCTTGGATCGCTGGCCTGAGTTGCTTGGACCAACCGTCGTCCACGGCGGCACGCAGCTCGGACAGTCCGGGCAGCGCCGGTTCGTGGTGGGTGTGCGCGCGGGTGGCCCAGGCGACGGTGACGATGTCGACGTGCTGACCGAGCTCGGCGAGGTCGATCAGGGTGCCGTAGACGGCGCGCCAACCGGGATCGGTGATGCGTGCAGGCGCCAGCCATTGGGCGACCTCTGCGACATGCTCGGGCTGGGCGATCAGCGCGCCGATCAGAGCGATGGCGTTGCGGCGTTCGGAGCCGGCGTCGCGGCCGGGGTGGGCGCTCAGGTACTTGTCGGCGCCCATGCGCGCTTCGGTGTTGCGCATCACGGCGCGCAGGGCGAGGGGGACGACGACCTCGTCGTGAGCCTGCCCGGTGGCCTTCGCCCAGCGGGCCTCGGCGCAGTCCATCGCGGCGTCCACGACGTTGCAGGTCGCGTAGATCGGGCGTGACATGCGGTCCGATGCGCACCGGACGGCGGCTGCGCGTAGGAGCACGCCGGTGCCGGCGATCTCTCGACGCAGCCCGCCGTCCAAGACCATGCGCGCGTAGGTGACGGCGTGGGGGTGCGGCGGTGTGACGTGCAGCAGGTCCGCGAGTCGGGGCAGGTTGGCCCGGCGGGTGCCGAGCCGTCCGGTGAGTGCGTCGGCCATCCGTTGGGGGTCGATCGGTTCGTGGGCGGCGCGCCGCTCGAGCATGGAGGTGAAGACCTCGGAGTGCCAGGTGTCGGCGAAGTCGCCGGCGCGCAGCCACCGCTGGATCTCGTCCAGGGCCGCGGGCTGCAGCAGGACAGAGCCGAGGGTGGTTTGCTCGGCGAGTCGGGTGATGTCGTCGTCGTTCATGGTGATCACCGGTCCTCGTGTTCGGTGTGGTCGCGCATGGCGGAGTCGGTGTCGACGACATCGACCTCGGCGGGGTGCAGGACGTGGTGCACGACGTGGGTGCGGTGCGGCATCTTCCACAGGCCCGTCCCGCGTGGCAGGACCGGGAGCAGGTCCCGTTCCGGTCGGGTCAGGCCGAGGGCGCCTGCGGTGCCGGAGAGCTGGTCGGACTCTTGGCGGTAGATGACGCGGGTGGAGCAGTCCGCCAGCAGTCCCTGCGCCAGAGAGCGGGCCTCTGAGCCGTGCTGGCCGATGGCGTCCAGGTCGGACAGGCGGTGCAGCACCATGAGGTTGGCGATGCCGTGGGCGCGTGACAGCTTCCACTGCGACTGCATCCGGCGCACCAGCGCGACGTGTCGAAGGACCCGCCAGGCTTCGTCGTAGATGACCCACCGCTTCGCGTTCGACGCCAGCAACGCCCCCTCCAGCCACGCCGACGCGCACGTCATCGCCAAGGCCAGCGCGTCCTCGTCGGAGCCGAGGCGCGACAGGTCGAGTACGACCATCGGAGCGTGCGGGTCGAGCCGTTCGGTCGAGGGCTCGTCGAAGAGCCCCGCGAGGTCGCCGCGCACGAGGCGCCGCAGACCATGGGCGAGATCTCGCCCGTCCGCCGACCGATCCTCGACGCGGACGCCGTCGCAGCGCGCGGACGAAGCGTCAGGAGAGGCCAGCGCCGACAGGACGTCGCCGATCGTCGGTGTGCTGCGGCGGCGTTCGGCCGTGGCGAGGGCGGCGTCCAGGGCACCTTGCTCAGCGGCGCCGAGCTCACGATGGACCGTGAGGGCGGCGACGGCCGCGAGCAGGCGGACCCGTGGCCCGTGCGGCTCCGGGCCGTCCTGGGCGTCCAGCGGGTTGAGCCGGGCCAGCAGCCCGGGGCCGAGGCGCACCACCGTGCCACCCACCGCCGCAGCGACCGGCGCCCATTCGCCCTTCGGGTCGCCCGGCACGTAGACGGACCGTCCGGCCGTGATGGACCGCATCGCCAGGGACTTGGCAAGCGCCGACTTGCCCTGCCCGATCACACCCGCCAGGAGCAGGTTGGGGTTCGTCAGGTCGCCTGCGCTGTACAGCGCCCATGGGTCGAAGCCGAACGGGCCGCCCGTCAGCGCGTCCTGCCCCACGGGCACGCCGATGTCGCACGAGGGTGGCACGAGGAACGGATATGCACCGGCCAAGGTCGCCGACGAGGCCCGGTGGGCAGGCAACCGCAGTCGCGGGCCGCTGCGGTAACGCCCCGCCGTCCGGCGGAACGTTGCAGTGCGCGCCGCGTTCACAGCACACCCCGCGCCAACGGCAGTGCCGCGGCCAGGTGCGCTTGGCCCTGCTGACCGAACAGCCTCCGCACTTCGCACATCGCCTGGGCGGCGGCTGTCTCCAAGGCGGCGCACCGCTGCTCAAGCTCGGACTCGCTGGTCGCGGAGACGGTGATCAGCCCGGTGAAGCGCAGGTCGCCGTGACCGGCCACGAGCTCGGCCTCCCGACGCTCGAGGTCGTCGACCTCCGCTCGCGTGCTCTCGGCCTCGACCTGGCCGATGCGGGCGCGCTGAGCGGCGTCGGCGATGTGCTCGGCCTTGGTGCGTCGGATCTCTCGCAGCGCCCGGGCGGTCGCCAGTGGCTCGGCGATCAAGGTCACGGTCCGGGGCATCGGCTCCCCGAGCAGCAGGGGCTGCAGGAACGTGGGGTGGACCTCGCTGCGCGGCCACTCCACCACCCAATACGTGGCGTGCACCGAGCTGTCCGTGCGCAGCATCGACCACAACTCGTGGACACCCATGGGACCGGCCAAGTTCACCGCCGCGTCCTCGGTACGGGCGGCGGTCGCAGGGTCGTATCCAGAACGCACCACGGCAGCCAGGTCCTCGCGGTCGAGCCACCCGGCCGGCGTCAGGTTCGCGCCGACCAACGACGACGCAACGGCCTCAAGGTGCTTCGTCACGATCGCGATGTCGGCGACGGTGACGGCTCGGTGACGTCGTGGCGCACGCAGCGCCACGGCCAGGAGGGTGTCGCGGGCATGCGGCTGGACGAACCCGCTNGATCGCGATGTCGGCGACGGTGACGGCTCGGTGACGTCGTGGCGCACGCAGCGCCACGGCCAGGAGGGTGTCGCGGGCATGCGGCTGGACGAACCCGCCGTCGAGCAGTCCGGCCAGGACCATCGACAGCTCGGTCGTGGGAGAGGCGCAGTGATCGCGCCACCACCGACGCGCAGGGGCCAGACCACCAGGGACCGTCCGGGCAAGCAGCTGGACACGCACCATCGCCGGCTGCTGGCACAGCCCCGCCAGTACCCGCCCCCACCCGGCCACCTTGTGCTCCTGCGCTGCGGGGTCGTCCAGGACGAATCCCGCACCCGTGACCCTCAGCACCCCACAGATCACGCCCGCGTGCCGATCGAGCACGAGGCTCGCACCGAGCGCATCGCACCGGACCAGATCAAGGTGACCGGCCAGACCCGGCAGAACGAGGGTGTCGGGCGCACTCTTGGTCGCGGCGGGGGTGACCGCTGTGGTCGCCCGGGACAGCTTGCGCACCTGCCACTGCGCCAGA
>NZ_LMFG01000008.1:0-1189 GCF_001426725.1 Cellulomonas sp. Root137
GGTCGCGTCCTCGGCGGCGTCGTCCTCGGAGGTGCTCGGTCAGATGGGTCAGGCCGTGGGCGAGCTCGCCCGGCTGTCCACCGACCTGCGCACCCGCGTGTCCGCCTTCACCTTCTGACCGGTAATCCGGATAGACCCAGGCAGACCGACGCCCCGCCGCACACCGCGGCGGGGCGTCGTCGCGCGAGGGCTCAGTTCCGTGCGGATCCGGCCGATCGGTGGGCCGACGCCAGATCGCACACCGAGGAGCCAGCCCCATGAGCACCACCCACCCGTCGAGCACCGCCCCGGCCCCGCGTCGCTCGGGGGCGTGGTTCCGGAACCGCTCCGTGCGCACCAAGATCCTCACCGCGATCCTGCTGCTCGCCGTCGTGGCCCTCGGGTCGGGTGCCTACGCCGTCACCGCTCTGCGCCATGCCGCGGCGGACACCCGGACGCTCGCGATGATCCAGTCGGACATCGTCGGCACGCGTGTCGAGGTCCAGACGGGCCAGGCGCAGGCGCGACTCATCGTCGCGCAGCTCGCGGCCGTGGACGACCCCGCCGACGAGCAGGGGTGGCTGGCCAAGCAGGACGCCAACGACGCCGCGATGACCGCCGCGATCGACGCGTACAACGCCTCCGAGGCGGCCGCCGACACCAACTGGCAGGCGTTCGTCGCCGACTACGCGGCGTGGCTCCAGGTGCGCGACGAGCAGCTGGTGCCGGCCGCGACGAGCGACGACACGGCGCTGTACTCCGAGGTGCTGGAGACCGTGAGCCAGCCGCTGGTCGACACCTTCGTGGCGGACCTGGACGGGATCGTCACCGGGACCGTGGCGTACACCGACGGCCTCGCGGAGGAGTCCTCGGACGAGGCGAACCGTGCCGCCCTGATCCTCATGCTCAGCCTGGCCGTCGCCCTCGTCGTGACCCTGGTGCTCGGCTTCGCGATCGCCGGCAACGTGCTCGCCGCGGTGCAGCGCGTGCGGCAGTCGCTCAACGCGATGGCGGCCGGCAACTTCACGGTCCGTGCCGACGTGGTCTCCGACGACGAGCTGGGCCGCATGGCGCACGCGCTGAACAAGGCGCAGGACTCGGTGCGCTCCGCGCTGGCCGGTGTGGTGGAGACCTCGGAGACGGTGGCGGCGGCGGCGGAGGAGCTGTCGGCGTCGTCGGACCAGGTGGCGGCGGGGTCGGATGAGACGTC